>CAVUUX010000013.1:0-436292 GCA_963744705.1 Ilumatobacteraceae bacterium | reverse complement strand
ACCCCTTCCTCACTTGGGAGCGGCCTTGCGCTTGAGGCCGTTTCCGCCGAGCGGCCCGTCTGGAGTCGCGCAGCCCCTGGGTGGGAATACCGCCTGCGTGAGACTGCTGGTCGTCGAAGACGAGGAGAAGCTCGCCCGCGCGCTGCGACGCGGCCTCGAGCAGGAGGGGTACGCGGTCGACGTGCTGCACGACGGTGAGCGCGCGCTCGCGAGACTCGCGCACGAGCACGAGCAGTACGATGTCGCCGTTCTCGACATCGTGTTGCCGGGACTGGACGGCCTCACGCTCTGCCGCCGGCTGCGCGACCGGGGTGTGTCCCTTCCCGTCCTCATGCTCACGGCGCGAGACTCCACGAGCGACAAGGTCGCCGGCCTCGACAGCGGCGCCGACGACTATCTGGTCAAGCCGTTTGCCTTCGAGGAGCTGGTAGCTCGCATCCGCACCCTTCTGCGACGGCCACGTGAGGCGCTCCCCCCGCAGCTCGAGGTGGGTGACCTCATGCTCGAGCCGCCGTCGCATCGTGTCTCGCGCGCCGGCCGCGAGATCGCTCTGACGGCGAAGGAGTTCGCTCTGCTCGAGTTCTTCATGCGTCACCCTGGCGAGGTGTTGTCCCGGGAGCGGATCATGGACCACGTCTGGGACCTGGAGTTCGACGGGTTCAGCAACGTGGTCGACGTCCATATGAAGAATCTGCGCAAGAAGATCGACGAGCACGAGAAGACGCGGCTCTTCCACACGGTGCGGGGGGCGGGGTATGTCCTTCGCGCCTGAGACGCGGCGGCGCGATCCGCTCGAGCGGACGACGCTGCGTCTCGCCGGGGTCTTCGCGATCGTCATCGTCCTCCTGCTGGTCAGTTCCAGCGTCCTGCTCTACACCTCGTTCACGCGCGACATCCACGACGTCTACGACAGGGCGGTCCACGACGAGGCTCGCGAGCGCGAGATGGTGGCCGACGCGATCTCGCGCCTGCGCGTGCAGGTGATCGCCACGGACGCCGTCGTGTTCATCGTCGTCGGCGCCGCCGGCCTGTGGTACGCGCGGCGCACCGTGAAGCCCATTCGCGAGGCGCTCGAGAACCAGCGCCGGTTCATCGCCAACGCCTCGCACGAGTTGCGCACCCCCCTCGCCATCGTGAAGGCGGACCTGGAGGTGGCGCGTCGCGGCCCTCCGGACGCCGCGGCACTGTCCGCGGCGGTCGACAGCAGCCTGGAGGAGGTCGACCGCATGAGCGCCCTTGTCTCAGACCTGCTCACGCTGTCGCGCATCGACGCCCGCGAGGAGCGTCTCGCCCGAGAGGCTCTGGATCTGTCGTCGCTGGTCGACGCCACCGTCCAGAAGCTCGAGGCCTACGCGGGGGAGCGCCGCGTGGCGATCGTTCGCGAAGGCGGCCGCGACGCGCTGCCGACAGTCGCCGACCCCGACGCCCTGCAGCGCGCCCTCTTCAACCTGGTCAGGAACGCCGTGGAGCACTCGCCGGCCGGGGAGCGCGTCGCGGTGCGCCTGATGTCGGACGGCGACCAGGCCCGCATCCAGATCGCCGACCGTGGAGCCGGAATGACGCGCGACCAGCTTGACCGCGTGTTCGAGCGCTTCTACCGCTCGAGCCCGGGCGGGTCGGGCAGCGGCTTGGGACTGCCCATCGCCCGCTGGATCGTCGAGGCGCATGGCGGGTCGCTGACCCTCGTGAGCGGGGCCGACGCAGGCACGACCGCCACGCTGCTGCTGCCGCTGGGCCGGCCGTCCGTCCGGCGATAGTGCTCCGGCGCCGGACGCTTCATCTTCGCTTCATCTCGTCTGGGCATACCCACGTCGTGACAACGATTCCCCGGCGGTCGAGCCGCCTGATCCCCAGAGGTGAGACAGATGAAGACGAAGCTGATCGTGATTCTCGCGGCACTGGCCATCGCCACCGGCCTCACCGCCGCCGTGGCCTTCGCAAGCGGCGACGACTCGAGCCCCTCGAGCGCCACCTCGGCGCAGAGTACGCTCGAGACGAGCTCCGACGGGGCCCTCGACGACAGTGCGGACGACGCCCTCGACGACAGCGCCAGTGCAGACGACGCGGTCGACGACCGTTCGGACGATGTGTACGACGATAGCGCCGACGAGTCGAACGATGCCAATGACGACAGCTCGGACGACGCGATCGACGACAGCTCGGACGACGCTGGAAACCACGACGACTCGAACGACGACGCCGGTGAGGACGGGAGCCAGGACGATTCCCCCGACGACGTCTCGAGTGACGACGAGAGCCTCTCCCACGACGACCAGGACGACCGCTGAGAAAGCGCGTCTGTCCCTCGTCGGCGCTCCGCCGTCCTTAGGCGCGCTTCTGTCCCCTTCTGCGCGCCGGCGGGGCGGGCCCTCGGGCCCGCCCCGCCGCCCCTTCTTCTCGACCCGCCTCGGCAGACCCTACCGTGCGCCGCGGCGAACTGCTGGCGATCACGTGGCCCGACCTCGACTTCGAGCAGGGCAGCGTCTCAATCCACCGCACGCTCGAGGAGTACGGGCACGTCGCGTCGTCACCGAGCGGCCCGCCGAGCCCCGGCGAGTCCCACGTGAGCGCACGGATTTGGGTCGCACAGATATGGGTTGCAGATATGGGTTCCAAGAGGATTGCAGCCTGTGGTTTCGGAAGCCCCGCGGAAGGCTCGCAGGGCGCCCCGCCAGTGAACGAGTTGACAACCAAGAAAATCCATCACTATGTGAAGGATTTTCATGGTAAGCTATTCGACCATGATCGCGCGCGACGAGATCTTGGCGGCCATGCAGTGCTGCGCTCGAGCGCAGCCCGGTCGTCGTGCTGTCAGGGCCCGCGGCAGTGCGGCAAGACCACGCTGGCCCGGCAGCTCCTCGCCGCCGACTCTGTCAACTACTTCGATCTCGAGGACCCGGCGAGCCTCGCGCGTCTCGACGAGCCGATGACCGCCCTGCGCCCGCTCGAGGGCCTGGTGGTCATCGACGAGGTCCAGCGCCGGCCGGACCTCTTCCCGGTGCTGCGGGTGCTTGCCGACAGGCGGCCCGAATCCGGCGCGCTTCCTGATCCTGGGCAGCGCCTCCGGCGACCTGCTGCGCCAGACCTCCGAGAGCCTCGCCGGCCGCGTCGAGCGCATCATCATCGGCGGCTTCTCGCTGCACGAGGTCGGCGCCGGAGCGCCGTCGACGACCTCTGGCGCCGCGGCGGCTTTCCCCTGGCTCTACCTGGCCGCGAGCGAGGGGGACAGCCTGACGTGGCGCAGCCAGTTCATGCAGACGCTGCTGGAGCGCGACCTGCCGCAGTGGGGCGTGCGCGTGCCGGCCACGGCGCTGCGCCGCTTCTGGACCATCGTCGCCCACTACCACGGGCAGACGTGGAACGCCGCCGACGCGGCGCGCACGCTGGACGTGAGCGAGTCGACCGTGCCGCCGCTACCTCGACCTGCTCACCGACGCCTTCATGGTCCGGCAACTGCAGCCGTGGCATGCCAACCTGCGCAAGCGCCAGGTGAAGTCACCCAAGGTGTACGTGCGCGACAGCGGCGTGCTGCACACGCTGCTGGGCATCGCCACGGCGAAGGCGCTGCTGACCCATCCCAAGGTCGGCGCCTCGTGGGAGGGCTTCGTCATCGAGCAGGTCCTGCTGGCCGAGCCGCACGACGAGGCGTTCTTCTGGGCGACTCACCAGGGCGCCGAGATCGACCTGATCCTGCGCCGGGGCGACCGGCTGCTGGCGTCGAGTGCAAGCGGACCGACGCGCCGAAGATGACGCCGTCGATCAGGACGCGCTGGCCGACCTCGGCCTGGAGCGGGTCGCCGTCGTGTATCCGGGCGACAGGCGCTACCCGCTGGCCGACAAGGTCGAGGCGGTGCCGGTGAGCGAGCTGGCCGCGCTCTGGCAGGCTCTTCGCGGCCGCCGAACGCTGAGGCGACCGACGGATCGAATCAGACGTTCCCGCGCCTCAGCGCACCACCACCTGGCGCTGCCCCGGATGCGCTGCGCGTTGCCGGCGAGGTCCTTGGCGTAGACGTAGTAGCGGTAGGTGCCCCGCGCCTTGGGCGTCCATTTGGCGCGGTACCAGGTGGCGGTGTTCCTGGCCGTCGGGCGGATGGTCTTCACCGTCTGCCGCGGCTGTTCTTGACGACGATGCGGATCGCCGTCGCCTTGGGGCTGAGGTTGTCGGCGATCTTGTAGCGCAGGGCGACGGCGCGGCCCACGCGCCCGCTGGTCGCCTTGCCGGCGGTGACGGGGCCGGTGGTGTCGATGGTGAAGGAGAGCGTCTGGTCGGCGCCGGCGTTGGCGGCCGGTCGCTGGCGTGGAAGACGAGCATGTGGGCGGCGTTCGGCAAGCCGGGCACGCTCACGAGGGCGCTCGCGCCGGGCACCGTCGTCTCGACGCCGTCGAGCGTGTAGGTGATCGAGGCGACGCCCGAGCCGCCGGGCTCGTCGGCTGGCGGTCAGGGTGACCGGCCTGTCGGTGCGGTACCAGGCGCCGGCGGCGGCGCCGGCGGCGGTGACCGTCGGGCTGACGGTGTCGAGATCTTCACGGCGCAGCTCTTCGTCGTCTCGACGTTGCCTGCCGCGTCGGTGGAGCGATAGCTGATCGCGTGCGCGCCGTCGTTCGAGTGGTCGGCCGCCGCGTCGACCACGACGCTCGTGCCGGTCGTCCAGGCGGCGGCGCCGTCGACCTTGTACTCCGTCTTCGCCAGGCCGCCCACCATGCCCGAGCCGCCTTCGTTGTCTACGGCGCTGACAAGGTGACTGTCACCGCCGCGTTGTGCCAGGAGTCGTCGGCGCCGCCGGCGGTCGTGGTCGGCGGGGTGCTGTCGGGCGCTGAGGTGACGAGTATCGACACGGTGGTGACCGCCGAGCTCGAGAAGCCATCCGTGACGCGGTACGTGAACGCGTCAGAGCCATGCCAGCCGGGAGCGGGGCTGTACGTGAACCACCCCGTCGGCGCAAGGTCCAGCTGACCGTGCGCGACGCCGGTCACCAATTCCACCTGCAGCGTATCGCCGTCGGCGTCCACGTCGTTCGCCGACACCCCAGGTGGGGGGGCGACGAGTTCCTGGTCGTGCTCCGTGGCATAGCCGTCTGGCGCGCCTGCCGGCGCCCGGTTCACAACGGGATACCGGGCATGAAGGATCCGGCCGGCGCTGCCGCCGACCCAGACGGACATCGTGCCGTCCTGGTCTGGAGCGCCGGCCACGCTCCAGGAGGTCTTCGCCGACGCCGCTCGATTCGGGGCTCCATCCGACGCCGTCGTAGTGCAGTATCGTGCCGCCGAACCCGACGGCGTAGACGTCGGAGCCGTTGCGGCCCCAGAGGCCCTGGAGGTCCTGCGTGGTGCCCGAGTACTGCCGTACCCACTGGGCGCCGTCGTAGTGCACGATCGTCCCGAAGTCGCCTACCGCGAAGATGTCGTTCGGCCCACTCCCCCAGACCGCGTTGAGCGTCTGCCAGGTGGGGATACCCGGCACGCGCGACCACGTCTCCCCGTCGAAGTGAAAGACCAGCCCGAGCTCGGCCACGATGTAGACGTCGTCCCAGGCGAAGCCCCAGACGTCGTGGAGGTCCGCGGTCGTCCCGACGTTCTGGAACTCCAGCGGCAGGCCGTCCATGCCGGGACCGACCCTGACCGTCCCCCCTGCGCCCGAGAACCACAGGTGCTCGTCGTCCGTACCCCAGATGCCGGTGTCGATGAGGCTCGGGTCTGGACTGCCGCCGCCGACGCCCGACCATGTGGAACCGTTGAGATGGTGCACGCCCTGCGCCCAGCCGCTGGTCCACACATCGACGTCGCTGAGCGCGAACGCGTCGTACACGGTCCAGGGCTCGCACGACCCCGGCGCCCACCCCGAACGAGTCACGCACGAGGTCGTCGCCGGCGCCGAACGCCATGGCGCGCTCGGCGTCGAACGCGACGATCGCGTAGATCGGGGCGGCCACCGGGCTCGACTCCGGCGTCCAGATGGTCGGGCTGCCGGCCGGCGGCCCCGGCGCGGTCGGAGCGGTCGCGCCGGTCGCGCCGGCGTCAAGCAGCTGACCCCAGACCGTGGGGGAGTCGAGCCGATGATCACGCCACGCCACGAGGTACCGTCCGGCCCCATAGCCCGCGAGCGGGCATGCGGCGTGCCAGCGTGCCGTGGCGATGGGGAAGGGGGCCTCGTCCACGAAGCTGCCGTCCGGGGACACGCGGCGACCCCACGAGTCGATGAGACGGAAGTCGGGGTTCGCGCCGCCGTCTTGCCTCTGCGTCTCCGCCGCCCAGGTGACCAGGAAGTCGTTGCCGTCCGAGTTCACCATGACGGCGCTTCTCGCCGCGGCATCGTTCGCCGATCGTCAGGGGAGTGGTGTCGAGCACCGCGCCGTTCGACGGACACGCGCGCCCCGCGGGTGCTGCCGCGGAGTCTCTCGGCCGACCATTGCTCCCACACGACGAGGTAGCAGCCGCCGGCGAACGCGACCGAGCCGTGCTCCTGGGAGCCGGGGGCCGAGGAGATCGTGATGCCGGCGGGGTCCAGGACGACTCCGCCCGTAGTGACGCGCGCGCCGCGATAGTCGAGGCCGGCGGTGTGCCAGTACGACGAAGAAGTTCGTCCCGTCGAAGGCGACCGCCGGGTACTTGCCGTCGAGGGTGATGGCAAAGCCCGTCGGCCCGTCGAGGCTCGCCCCGGAGCGTGAGACGCGAAGACCACGGATCTGGGTGTCGGTGGTGCGAAACACGACCATGAACTCGGAGCCGTCGAACGAGATCCCCAGGGGCCTGCCGCCCCAGCAGCCGCTGCCCGTGGTGAGCTGCTGCACGCCGGGGGCCACCACGTCGCCGGACGGCGTCACGCGGGCGCAGAACAGCTCCCAGCTCACGTCGTCCTGGGTCGCGTCCCACACCAGCATGTAGTTCTCGCCGTCGAACGAGACGGCGGCCGGCCCGGAGTCCCAGGCGGGGAGCGGCAGGGGGATCCCGGCGGGATGGAGGATCTCCCCGTCGGGGGTGACGCGGGACGCGTGCACGGTGGACGCGGCAGACGCCGCCGCGTCATGCCAGGCGATGAGGAAGTTCTGCCCGTCGAAGGCGATCGCGGGCTTTCCGTACGCACTGGTATCCGAATGGGCACCGCTGATTGAGGAAGTTCTCACCGATGTGGATGCGCGGACCCGCCGAGCCGGCCGCGCGTGCGTCAGTGAGCGCAGGACCCGGAGCGACAGGAGCCAGGGCCAGCGCCAGCCAGACAGCCGAAGCACGCCAGGCAGAGCGTGACGGTGGATCCTCGCGAGGCGCTTCATCGGACATCTCCCCCGTGATGGTCCGATCGCCGCTTGCCGCGCGCTCGTCCGAAGTGGCGGGCGCGGCTACAGGGCGGGCTTCCGGCGGGCCCCGAGGCGGTGACGGGCGTTGAGCCTGCCTGCACGGTAGCACCGATGCTCGCGTCCTGGCCACAGCCGAAGGCGGATGTACCAGTTGACGCATGCGGGGAACTGCGGCGAGGCCCGGGGCACGGCGCCCGGACTGGGTGAGTTGGTGGACCGCAGGGGAGTCGAACCCCTGACCTCCGCCGTGCAAAGGCGGCGCTCTCCCAACTGAGCTAGCGGCCCACGGGGGCGCATGTCGTCAAGCGCGGCGACGTCCGCCGGGCGAAGCTGTACTACCTGCGCGATCGCAAGGGCAAGGCTGCCAAGATCCGCGAGAAGCGCGACTTCTGAGCAACCCGATCTGAGTTCGGCCGCCGCTCCAGGCGTCCCACATCGGGCATCGGCCCCTCCCATACTCACGATGACGGAGGCCGCCATGACCGCACGCAATCCATCCACACCCGATCTCTCGAATCGCGCCCGCGGTCAGTGGGGCGAGGATCTCGCCGCCCGCCACTACCGCCGCTTGGGCTATGACGTGATCGACCGCAACTGGCGGTCGCCGACCGGAGAACTCGACCTGATCGTGAGCATCGGCCACACGATCGTGTTCAGCGAGGTGAAGGCCCGCCGCACCGCCGACTTCGGTCCGGCGTCGGCGGCCGTCACCGTCGCCAAGCAGCGACGCATCCGCCAACTGGCCGTCGAGTGGCTCCGTGCCCACGAGATGCACGCCGATTCAGTGCGCTTCGACGTCGTCGCCATCACCGGCACCACCCTCGACCTCATCACCGACGCCTTCTGAACTCCACACGAACCTGTTACCCATGGTGTCTGACACCAACGGTAACGGTCAGCCGGCGAAGGCCCAGATCAGGAGGGCGAGAGACACGAGGAGGGCGGCGGCGACGAGAACGTAGTCGGCCGGCTTTGCCTTGAACTTCCGGTACGGGTTGTATCCCACGGCGGTCAGTATCGTCGGCCGACTGCTGGCAGAGATCATCGACGCCCCGCGCGTCGAGGCGATCGAGGCGTTCATGGAGAAGTGCGATCCGGTCTTCGAAGGTCGCTGAATCGCCGGACGGCCGGGTCGCCGGCTGCCGTTCACCGGTGCGCGGCGTTCGTTAGCCTGACCGGGTGGCTCCCCGGATCGTTCGCCTCGGCCTGTTCGGCCTGCTGTGCGCAGCGGGTGTCGGCGCCACGGCCGGGATCGCGAGCGCAGCGCCACCCGAACCCGTGCCTGCGCCCGTCGCCGTCGACCAGGGACTGATCCCGATCCCCGTCGGCTGCCCGCAGCCGGATCCGGCCGCGGTGGCCTTCGTCGGCACCATGATCGGCAAGGACGACGTCACCCAGGTCGTCCGGTTCCGCATCGACCAGCTTCGGGCAGGATCTGCCGAGCCGTGGGCGATCAACGGCTTGATCGACATCCGCTACGGCGACGACTACCGGTTCCTCGTGAACGGCGAGAAGTACCTCGTCGGCGCCGGTTCCGATCCCGTCTACGGCGTGTTGTCCTCGTCGGTGCGGCCGGCAGAGCCCTTGTTCGGTGGCAACGACGTCGTCGGGGTCGACGACCTCTCGGTGGCCTGCCCACGACTCGACGATCCGGTACGGACGGTCAACCTCGACGGCACGAGCATCGACTCGGGCGTGTTGAGCCTGCTCACCGACGATCGACGCCTCCTGCTCGCGACCATCGCAGTGCCCGCGGCGATCGTCTTCGCCGCGCTGCTGGCGCTCGTGGTGTTGAAGACGTTCGGTCGCCTGGCGGTGGGTGGCGTCTGGCAGCTCGGGCGCGCGGCGGTGACGCCGGTTCCCGATCACCGGGTGGTCAGGGTTCGAACGCACCGGAGCGTCGACGAGCCGGCGTCTCTCGCCGACACCGCAGAACGCAGCTGAGGGTCGTTCGCCCCTTTCGTCGTTCGCGACGCGGTCGTGACGATGGAGGTATGACCGTTCCAACGGACCGTGCCGATGCTGTCTGCGTCCTGTGCGTCGGGCAGTCGACGTTCGATCACGTCCTGTTCGTGCCGACGGCGCTCGCGGTCGGACACAAGCATGCTGCCGACGGCTACCAGGCGGTCGGAGGTGGGGTTGCCGCCAATGCCGCAGTCGCCGTGTCCCGGCTGGGTGGCACGAGCATCCTGGCCAGCTGCGTCGGAGATGACCCGGCAGGGCGATCCGTGTTGGAAGGTCTGGCAGCCGAGCGCGTCGACACCCACTTCGTCCGTCGCGTCACGTCGGTGGCAACACCGTGCTCGACGATCGTGGTCTCGTCCGATGGCGCCCGCACCGTGTTCAATCACACACCGTCGGAGTTGTTCGATCGACCCTGTCTCCCGCTCGATCACCGCCATGTCGACGTGGTCCTCACCGACTGCCGATGGCCGGCCGGCACCGAGGCGGCGCTTCGTCACGCACACGACCACGGGGTGCCCTGTGTCGTCGACGTCGACCGTCGGATCACCGATCCGGAGGTCCGACGCAACGTGTTCGACCTCGGCACCCACCTCGTGTTCAGTGAGGATGCGCTGCTGGACACGACCGGGTGCGAGTCGAGCGCCGAGGGGCTTCGAGCGATCGCGGGGCAGACAGCTGCGCACGTGTCGGTCACGCTCGGCGAGCGAGGTGTCCAATGGCTCGACGGCGACATCGTGGAGTCGATCGACGCCTTCACCGTCGACGTCGTCGACACCGCAGCTGCCGGCGATGTCTTCCACGGCGCGTTCGCGCTGGCACTCGCCGAGGGCCTCGACGAACCTGCCGGGTTGCGCTTCGCGGCTGCGGCGGCAGCGCTGAAGTGCTCCCGACCCGGGGCACGCGCCGGCATGCCCGAGCGGCCAGCGGTCGACGACCTCATGGCGCGGGCGCTGACGGGAACCCGATGATGGATCACGTACTGGTGATTCCGATCGGCCGCCCGACCTTCGACCTCGACCTCGGGTCGGAGCAGGTGGCGGCAGCAACCTCGCTGCTCGACTCGCTCGGCGTTGAGCCCGCCGACGTTCCGGCGATCGTCACGGACATCGACGTGTTGGACGGTGTGCTCGCGGCTGTGGCCGGCCCGACGGAACTCGTGGTGGTGCTGCAGGCGACCTTCGCCGACGCCTCCCTCGTCGGGCGGATCGCAGATCGCATCGACGCGCCGATGGTCGTCTGGTCGTTTCCGGAGGAGCGAACGGGCGAACGACTTCGGCTGAACTCGCTGTGCGGCGCCAACCTCGCGGCGTACCTGCTGCGTCGGCGCGGAGCGCTCGTCCGGTTCGTCCACGTCGACCCGACCGATCCGAACGCCGGCGAACTCGTCCGTGAAGCGCTCGAGACGGCGAACGAACCGGTCGCCGCGGCGACCCGGGAGGAGGCCGCAACGGTCGTCGGGGTCCCCGTGCACGTCGGCGCCTTCGCCGGGCGTCGGATCGGTGTCGTGGGTGACGCGCCGTCGGGTTTCGAGCCGTGCGAGGGCAACAGCGACGAGGTCCGTCGCATCACCGGGATCGAGGTCGATCGGGTCGCACTCGACGACCTGTTCACGGCAGCCGATTCCGTCGACGACGCAGAACGGGCGGCAACCTCGCAGCGCATCTTCGCGACCATGGATGTCGCCGAGGACGTACGCGAGGCGGGCCTGGATCGCAGTATCGGGCTCTACGGCGGCCTCGCCGAACTCGCTCGCCGTCACGGCTGGTCGGCCGTGGCCACCAGATGTTGGCCCGAATGCATGACGGAGTACGGCGGGGCGATGTGCACGCCGATGGCCATGCTGACCGAGGACGGCGTGCCGTCGGTGTGTGAAGCGGATCTCTATGGAGCGATCACCGCACTGATCCTCGGCGACGTCGCCGGCACCGACCCGTTCATCGCCGATCTCGTCGACGCCGACATGAACGACGACACCTCGGTGGTCTGGCACTGCGGCATCGCGTCACCGCGTCTCGCCGATCCCGCAGAGCGACCGATCGGGATCACCCATCAGAACCGTCACCGGGCGCTCGCCAACCAGTTCGCGCTCCGGCCCGGCCGCGTCACCGTCGCTCGACTCAGCCAATCGTCCAACCAGGTCGCCATGGTGCTCGGCAGTGGCGAGCTGTTGAGCCGACCGCGGCCGTTCCAGGGCACCTGCGGCGTGCTGCGGTGGGATCGCCCGATCGACGCTGTGCTGTCGACGGTGTTCGAACACGGACTCGAACACCACCTCGGGATCGTCTACGGCGATCACCGATCGGCGCTCGAAGCACTCGCTGCCCAGTGGCACCTCCCCGTGGTGCATCTCGGTCAGCGGTGACGTAGACCGCCCCGGGCGCGGTGCGGCCGGCGCCGCGTGACGCGACACCGGCCGTTGAACACGTACACGAGGTGGTCAGCCGTTGGTCGTGACCGGAATGGTCTTGACCGGCGGAAGTTCACCGTTGTGCGGCACCCGTACCTCGAGGATCCCGGCGTCGAACGTGGCCGTGATCCCGTCTTCGTCGGCGCCGTCGGGAAGGCGGACAGTCCGAGCGAGGGATCCATAGCGGAATTCGCTGCGGTAGTGCCCGTTCTCGCGATCCTCGGAGCGCTCCTCGCGCTCGGCGCTGATCTTGAGCAGGCCGTCCTCGACGGTGATCTCCAGATTCTCGTCCGGGTCGATGCCCGGGAGTTCGGCGCGTACCACGAAGGTCCCGTCGTCCTCGGTGAACTCCTCGAGCTTGAACGGAGTGTCCAGCATCGGGAGCCCACGGAGCGACTCGGGCCAACGGCGCGCGAACAGCTCCGGCCAGCGATCGAACCACTCATCGAAGTCGATCTGTCCGAAGGGCCGCCCCCATACCGAGGGTGAGCGTTCAGCGACGTCGACCTCTGCGGCGGGCTTGGTGATGTGCTTGGCCATGGCAACTCCTTTCGCATTCGTCGTGATGTACATGGAGAGATGTCTCCACGTGGATCGCGCGCGCGTCGCATCGGAGATCGCTAGGGCTCAAGGTCAGCAAAATGGTCGGACGTCCCTGTTGCGAACCGCGCCGGTTTGGTCCAGTGGAGGCAGGGCACCCGCCGAGAGGAGGCCAACGTGTTCAGCAATCGAATCGATGCCGGGGAGCGACTCGCCGCCCGTCTGGGCCACCTCCGCGGTCCGGACACCGTGGTGGTCGGTCTGCCCCGAGGTGGCGTTCCGGTCGCGGCCGAGGTCGCACGCGAGCTCGGCGCGCCACTCGACGTGATCCTCGTACGAAAACTGGGAGTGCCGTTCCAGCCGGAACTGGGCATGGGCGCGATCGGTGAGGACGGTGTGCGCGTGATCAACACCGACATCGTCCGGATGGTCGGCGTCGACGACAGGGAAGTCGCCGAGGTCGAGGCCCGCGAGCGCAAGGAATTGCAGCGTCGCAGTGACCTGTACCGGCGCGGGCGTGCACGCGTGCCGCTCGCCGGCCGCACGGTCGTGGTCGTCGACGACGGTGTGGCGACCGGCTCGACCGCCAAGGCGGCCTGTCAGGTGGCCAGAGCGGAGGGCGCCAAGCGTGTGGTGCTGGCAGTTCCGGTCGCTCCGACCGATTGGAAGCTGCGACTCGCCGGCGAGGCCGACGAATTCATCGCTCTGGCCACGCCGTCGGACTTCTCCGGCGTCGGCCAGTTCTATCGCGACTTTTCCCAGACGACCGACCGGGAGGTCACCGAGTGTCTGGATCGAGCCAACGCCTCCCCGCGTGGTCCCCGACCCCGTGACGAGGAGGTGCGCATCGGTGCGGGCAGTGCTGCGCTCGGCGGACACCTCACCGTGCCGGCCCACGCCACCGGCATCGTCGTCTTCGCGCACGGCAGCGGGAGCAGTCGGCACAGTCCGCGCAACCGTTACGTCGCGTCGGTCCTCAACGAGTCGGGGTTGGCCACCCTGCTGTTCGACCTGCTGACGCCCGCCGAGGAGGAGGACCGTGCCAACGTGTTCGACATCGCGCTGCTCGGACGTCGCCTCGAACAGGTCACCCGTGCTGTGGTCGGCGAGACCGACTTCCACGACCTCCCCGTCGGCTACTTCGGCGCCAGCACGGGCGCGGCCGCCGCCCTGTACGCGGCTGCCGAGCCCGAGACGAAGGTCGCCGCCGTGGTGTCGCGCGGGGGACGACCCGATCTGGCCGGCTCGCGTCTCGGCGCGGTGCGAGCACCGACGCTGCTGATCGTGGGTGGGCGCGACGACCTGGTGTTGGAGCTGAATCAGCAGGCACAACGTCAGCTTCGTTGCGAGAGTGATCTGGTGATCGTGCCGGGGGCCACGCATCTCTTCGAGGAACCGGGCACGCTGGAGGCTGCCGCCGGGCACGCCAGGGACTGGTTCCTCGGCCATTTCTGACGATCGCCGGCATCAGACCACGGCATCAAACCACGGCGTCAGACCACAGCGGCACGGACCTCGGCGATCGCGTCGTTCCAGTCGATGATGTCGATCTGTTCGGCCTTCCCGTCGGCGACACAGCGAACGAGGATGCCGCCGACGATCGGTTCGCCGAGTGCGGCACCGAGCGCGGCGCCGTAGGCCGCGAGCTGCAATCGGTACCGACCGACCCGTTCGGCGGTCTGCGCCGGCCCGGACCACTGGTCGGTCTTGTAGTCGACGATGACGAGACCGTCGGCGGTGCGCACCAGCAGGTCGACGTAGCCCTCCAGGACGCGGTCGCCCACGGGCGCCGCCACGAACAGCTCGCGCCAGTGTTCGGCGCCGTCGACGACCTGACGGACGATGGGTGCGTCGAGCGTCGAGCGGGCGAGCGACGCCACGCGCTCCTCCAGCCCGATCACACCTTCAGCCGCGCACTGGGCCCGCGCGAGGTTGTCGATGTCGGCCCCTGTGGCCAGGTCGCAGAACTGGAGCACGCCGTGCACGGCGCGTCCGATGCTCGTTCCGTAGCGGCCCCGCTGCCACGGTGGGGTCTCGACATTGACCGGACGCTTGTCGAGCCCCGGATCGTCGACGGCATCGCGGTCGCCGATCGCCGCCAACTCCTCCGACAATCGGGTGGCCGCGATGCCCGTACGACGTGACGCACGCCGCAGCACGACGTTGCGTTCAGTGGCCCAGATCGCCGGATCACTCCATGCCAGATCGAGTGCGGTCGGTGAGGGTGACGTGTACGGCGCGGTCTCGAACGAGGTTGCGACAGCACCGCACGTCGGTTCGGTCGCTCCGGCGGCGAACAGCAGCTCGGCCGACGTCAGCGGACCCCAGTCGGTGTAGTTCTCGTTGGCCTTCGTCGGCGCGCCACGGTGCAGTGACACCACCAGGTGATCCGCCGCGCGGGTGCACGCGACGTAGAGCAGCCGTCGCCGCTCGGCGTCACTCATCTGCTCGTCGATCGGTTGGTGCGCGTCGAAGACGCCGTCGTCGCCGCGACCCGTGAGCATCCAGGTGTCGTTGGCCCACACGACACCGTTGGTGGCGGCACGTCGCGGCCGCGTGGTGAGCCCGGCGACGATCGTGATCGGGAACTCCAGACCCTTCGCCGCGTGGATCGTCATCACCCGGACGGCGTCGTGGTCGCTCTCGGGCAGGATCGTGTCGGCCACGCGACTCTCGGAGGCCTGCAGCCTCGCCCACTGCAGGTAGCGGCGCACGCCGTGGCCGCCGGCATCGGCCCAGGCCCGCGCCTGTTCGATCACGTACCGGACCCGCCGCCAGACATCGCGCCCGTCCGGGCCGGCCAACGCGAGGTCGAGCACGCGTCGATCGTCGACGATCGACGCGAGCAGATCGGCCGGCGATGCCCAACCGACGCGCTCGGCGACGGACCGCACGTGCGCGATCGACGCGGCGACGGGGTGCTCGTCCAGTCCGTCGGGGACCGGCGCCCACGGGTTCCACGACCCGCCCCGGCGCTTCCACTCCCAGAGTTCGACGTCGCTGCACGCGTACAGCGGGCTGCGCAACGCCTCGACCAGCGTCAGTTCGTCGGTGGGGTCGTCGGCGGCCCGCAGCACCATCATCACATGGCGGATCTCGGCGGTGGCGTAGACGACGGAGGAGTTCTCCGCCCGGTACGAGATCCGGGCGCGGCGCAGTTCGGCCTCGAGCGCAGGCAACGCGATGCGGGTGGGGAGCAGGATGCAGATGTCGTTGGGACGGCACGGCCGCAATGCCTCGAGTGTCTCGTCGTGGACGAGCCATCCCTCGGCGAGCGCGGTCGACACGGTGGCGGCGACGTCGGCTGCCTCTCGGAGCCGCAGGGCGTCGGCGGCGCCCAGATCGCCGGTACGGCTGTTGGGCGTGAGGTCGTCGTGGCGTTCGGCGCCGAGTACCGACACGGTGCCGTGCGTGAGGGCGGCCGCAGGGCGACACGCATCGAGCGGTTGGAATGCCGGCTGCGCATCGGCCTCGAACGTGATGAGGCGGCCGAAGACGTCGTTGGCGAAGTCGATCACGGCCTGCGTCGAGCGGAAGTTGGCCGACAACGCCACACGTGCTGCGCCGACCTGATCGGCCGCGCGCAGGTACTGGGCGATGTCGGCTCGCCGGAACCGGTAGATCGACTGCTTGGGGTCACCGACGATGAACAGGCGTCCCGGGAGTGGTTGCAGCCGCCGCCAGGCCGTTGCGCCGCCGTCGGCCGTGGACTGGGCCGGATCGTCGGGGTCGGCGGTGAGACGGACGGCGATCTCGAGTTGGATCGGGTCGGTGTCCTGGAATTCGTCGAGCAGGATCCGCTCGTACCGGGCGTGAAGGATTCGGCGGACGTGGGGTCGATCGGTGAGGAGACGTCGGGTGAGCACGAGCAGGTCGTGGAACTCGAGCAGGCCGGCCTCGGCGCGACGCGTGGCGGTGTCGAGGACGAAGCGCCCCATCACCGCTCCGAGCAGGAGTCGCCGGTGTCGACGGACACCTTCGAGGAGCTCGTGCGCGACACGACCGAGTTCGATCTCGAGGCCCTGAAGTGCCTCGAGGTCGGCCGCACCGGTGGCTCCGAACGCCTTGGTCCACTTCCCCTTCGCTCCCGGCCAACGCTTGGCGTCGCCCCAGTGCCCGAAGCGGCGATCGAGCTCGACGATCAGTTCGAGTCTGATTCGGACGTTGTCCGCTTCCGCCAGATCGTCGACCAGCTCGGCGATGTCGCGAGTGGTCTCGACCTGTGTGTCGTCGGGCGGCACCGGTGTGGCGGCGATTGCGGCCCCGACGGCGAGCAGGGGAGCGACGTCGATGCGCAGCGGCCCGGGATCGTCGAGGTCGACGCGGTCGTCGACGAGGTCCCAGTTGGCCCGGAAGTCCTCGGCCATGCGACGGGCGCCCTTGTTGATGCCGAAGCCGTCGAATTCGCACAGCTCGACGAATGCCCGGCCTCCCTCGATCATGCCGCCGGGCGGATCGGGCTCGTCGAGCAGGCGGTCGAGCAGGTCGTCCCACTGCTCCTCGAACTCCAACGCGCTCTCGAGTTCGTCGAGGACGGAGAACCCGGGTGGCAGGCCCGCTTCGATCGGGAAGTCGAACAGCATCCGCCGGGCGAACGAGTGCAGCGTTCCGATCGGCGCATGGTCGAGCCGATCGAGCGCGGCGCGGGCGCGAGCGCTCGGATCGTGTTCGAGGCTCGCGCGGGTGCGGCTGCGCAGTTCGGCCGCGGCCTTCTCGGTGAACGTGATCGCCGCGATGGCGGTGATCGGTACGCCGGCGCGCACGAGGTTGACGATGCGCGCGACCAGGGAACTCGTCTTGCCGGCACCGGCACCGGCCTCGACGAAGAGCGTGGTGTCGAGATCGGTTCGGATGCGGACGCGGGCGGCTTCGTCGGGAGGCGTCACCGGCATGGAGGGGGTGTCGGAGGCGGTCATGCGTCGTCACCGATCGGCCCGAACCAGGGCGCGAGGCGAGGATCGTGCTGCTTGCGGTCCCACTCGGCCCACCGCTCGGCCGTGCCGAGATGGTCGGGCTCGCAGTACTCGCACGAGACGTAGAAGCGGTACCCCGGACGCTCGGGCCGGTTCGGGAAGTACCCCGCTTCGATCCCGGCCACGACGAGAGCGAGCGACGAGCGCACCCGCTCGTCGACCTCGGGCGTGATCACGTAGCCCGGCCGGTCGTAGTTCCCCTTGCTCATCAGCCCGTACTCCGCATGCACGATCGTGTCGTCGTTGCCGAAACTGGCCCGGGCCGCGGCCGCATAGCTCGGCAACTGGAACAGCGTGCCTCCGGCCGTGGGGTCGTCGGCCGACAGATCCTTGAACTTGGCCTTGCCGCCCGTCTTGTGATCGGTGACGACGAGCGCCCCGTCACGGGTTCGATCGACCCGGTCGATCGAACCCTGCAACTGGATGCCGCGCCCGCCGGGCAGGCGGATCACCACGGCGTCGTCGGCACCGAAGCGCATCTCGGACGCGAGCACCGTCGAGCCCCGGTCGCGGACCAGTTCGCTGTCACGTTCCAACCACGCCAGCAGGTCGGCCCTCATCCGGTCGCGCTCGTCGGCCCAGAAGGCGGGTCGCCCCGTGCGTCCGCGCCGCTGCGTGCGCTCGCACACCTCGTCGAACGCCGCGCTCAGCGCAGCGCGATGCTCGTCGGTCCAGCCGGCCGGCCCGGGCTGGGGCAGGGTGCCCTCGACCACGGCGCGGTGGAAGAGATCGAGGGCACCGTGGTGCGCGGAGCCGCGATCGCGGGCGGTGATGCTGATCTCGTCGTCGGGCTCCTCGACGGGGTCGACCTCGAGCAGGTAGTGGGCGAAGTAGGCGTGCGGGCAGGCCACCCAGGATTCGAGCCGGCTCGGCGACACCGGGCCGTCGAGCCGCGGTACCACGGCGCCGCTGAGGTCGCCGTCGTACGCGGTCAACCCGTCGGTGCCGCGCTCGTCGACACACGTGAGCGCTCGCCGCAGCACATCGTCGGGAACACCACCACGACCACCACCACCGGCGGCGGCGGCGTCGAGAGGCAGGCCGGAGCGGATGTCCCGATAGTGACCACGCAGCCGGTGCTCGGCCGGAGTCGCAGGGAACTCGGTGCGCTCGAGCCCGGCGTGATGGGAGGCGATCTCGGCGACACCGAGGTCGTCGATCCACCGCTCGATCCATCGCGAGGGCAGGAGTTGCGACGTGGCACGGAGGTCGCCTCGGGGGTGGGTGAGCGTGACCGAACTGGTCGCGAGCGTGGCGAGCAGCAGACGATGCAGCCGGATCGCTCGGGCATCGGCCGTGGGGAGTCCGGCCAGCACCCGGTCGGCTTCGGACAACAGCGGGTCGCTCTTCGGGGTCGGAGGCAGCATTCCCTCGGCGGCGCCGACGATGACGACCATGTCGACGTCGAGGCCGACCGCCCCGGCCAGTGGACCGACCGTGACGCCGTTGCCGACGCGCCCCTCGCGAGCGGGGCTGGCCTCGAGTTCGGCCTCGAGCGTGGAGCGGAACTGATGTCGCGTGACCGGTTCGCCGACGGGGTCGAGATGGCCCAGGCGATCGAGGGCCGTCGTCAGCGACTCCCAGGCCCGGTACTCGGCCTCGGGGAGCCGCTCGACGGTGTGACGACCGAGCCAGCGCTCGACCTGGTCGTTGCACCACCTCGACCAGTCGGACCACGCGCGCTTCGCGGCGGGGTGGCCCAGTTCGGCACGCAGCTCGACCACGAACGCTCGCAGCGACGTGGCCGGCGCGGCCCACCGTTCGTGTCCCGAGATCGATCCGAGTCGAGGATCCCAGTCGTCGTCGCGCGACACGCCGGCCTCGCGGCTGACGCGTTCCCAGCTCGCGGTGGGGAGGTAGTTGCCGTCGGCGTCTCGGGCCGGCACGTCGGCGAGGAGGTCGAACAGGTTGCGGCGTCGCAGACCGCGCCGGTCGACGTCGAGCAGGTCGAGCACCAGCCGTGGCGCGAGGCGTTCGGTGACGGTGGTTCCGGGCCGCCCGTTCCACGGGATGTCGGCGTTGGTCAGGTGATGTTCGACGAGCCGGGCGTAGGGGCGCTGCGCCGGCCAGAGCACGGCGATCCGCTCGAACGGCGTGCCCGAGCGTGCAGCGTCGAGGACGGCCCTGACGGCGGTGCGGACCTCGTCGTCGGCATCGGTGGTGGAGACGATGGCGACGGGTCGAGGATCGGTCGTGACGTCGTGGTCCGAGCGGGCCACGCCGAGCGCGTCGACGATCGAATCGGTGTCGCTGTCGGCGGATGCGTTGCCGGTGACCTGCAGGACGAGGCGCACGTCGATGACCTCGCCGAGCGCTCGGACGAAGTCGAGTGCCAGACCCGACAACTCCTGGGGCAGGTGGAGCACCAGGCTCCGCAGCCCCTCGGGGACGCCCCGTTGCACGGCCGTGGTCGCCACGGCGTACAGATCGGCCTCGTCGTACCACGACGCCCCGAGGCGTTCGGTGACGGCATCGCTCACGCGCAACACGTGTCGCCCGCGGACGGACTCGGCGGCGAGCCGGTTGCGGGCGGCCGGGCCCGCCAGCCGGAGTTCACCATGGAGTTCGCGAAGGGCGACCACGGTTGACGGGTGGGTGGCCACGGAACCGAACGGGCCCGGATCGGCCGCCAGCACGGAGCCGATGGCGAGGTCGACGACGGGGGTCGACATCGGTGAGCGTCCGGCGTCGGCGAGTTCCGGGCCCGCGATCAGCTCGGCGAGCCGGTTGAGGGTGACCATGTCGACACCGACGATTCCACCGGCACGACCGAGCGCGCGCCGGGTCATCACACCGCAGGTGTTGGTGGGGACCGCCACGGTCACCGGGGCGAGCGTGTCGGCTCCCTTCGCCTCGGCGATCAGGGTCGCGAGCGCCTGGAGCGCTTCGGAAGGTGCGACCAGGGCCGCCGAGATCGTCACACCACCGATCGTAGGGAAGGGGTGTCACAGCCCGCGATCTACGATCGGGTGATGCAGGTTCGCAGAGCACGACCCGACGACCTCCGAGCTGCGTGCACCACGGCGATGCGGGCGTTCGTCGACGATCCGGTGCTGCGCTGGCTCTACCCCGAGGACGACGTTTTCCTCGCCCCGAACGGCGCCGTGTTCCGGCCGGCGATCTCGGGCTGGATCGGGCTCGGCGAGGTGTGGTGCACCGACGATGTGGCCGCGGTCGCGGTGTGGATCCCACCGGACCCTCCGGAGATCGAGTTCGTCGAGGACCCTGACGTGCCGCCAACGCCGGCGGATCGTCTCGAACGGTTCGCGGCGTTCGGTGCGGCGAAGGCGGAACACACGCCCGCCGAACCGCACTGGTACCTCCAGTTGCTGGCGACCCACCCCGACTGGCAACGCCAGGGTCTCGCTGCTGCACTGATGAACGTCGTCTTCGAGCGGGCGGAGGCCGAGGGCCTGCCCTGCTGGCTCGAGACCGAGACGGTCGAGAACGTCGCCTACTACCGGCACCACGGCTTCGAGGTCCGCTCCGAGTGGGATCTTGCCCAGGGCCCGCACGTGTGGGGCATGTACCGCCCGACGTGAGCCCGGTCTTTCGGGGTCGGGTCCGGAGAGACCGGGTCAGTCTTTCGGGGTCGGGTCCGGAAAGACCGGGTCAGGCGGAGCGGGCGGCTTCGGCCCGTGCTCGGAGATCGGTGACGGCGTGTTCGAGGCCCTCGGGATCCTTGTAGAGGGCGCTGCCCGCGATCAAGACGTTGGCGCCGGCGGCGGCAGCTCCGGCGATCGTTGCGGGTCCGATGCCGCCGTCGACTTCCAGGTCGACGGTGTCGGCGAGCCCGGCGGCGTCGATCATCGCTCGGATCTCGGCGATCTTCGGCTCCATCGTGGGGATGTAGGCCTGGCCACCGAAGCCGGGATTCACGGTCATCACCAGCACGAGGTCGACGAGATCCAGGACGTGGGCGATCGCCGACGCGGGTGTTGCCGGGTTGAGGGCGACCGCGGCGTTCGCACCGAGGTCGTTGATGTTGCCGAGCGTGCGGTGGAGATGGGTGCAGGCCTCGGCGTGCACGATCAGGCGTGAGCAGCCGGCAGCGATGTACTGCTCGGCCATCACGTCGGGCGTGTACACCATGAGATGTGCCTCGAAGGGCACGGAGGTGTGCGGCCGGGCCGACGCGATCACGTCGGGGCCGAAGGTGAGGTTGGGCACGAACTGGCCGTCCATCACGTCCCACTGGATCAGGTCGACGCCGGCGGCTTCGAGCGCGGCGACCTCCTCGCCGAGCCGTGAGAAGTCGGCGGGCAGCACGGACGGGGCGATCTGGATCGGTCGGCTCATCGTGCAGCAACCTACTCCCACACCCCCTCCCCCCTCCGACCCCTCCCTCCGACCGAAGCTGTGAGCAATGTGCGCGACTGGTGCGCACATCGCTCACAACGACGGGTCGGGTGCTGGGGTCGGGTCGGGGTCGGGGTCAGGTGTCGGGGTCGGGGCGGGTGCGGTCGCTCCAGGCTTCGTCGGCTTCGTCCCAGCCCTCGTTGCGCTGCTCGACCTTCGCCTTCCAGTTCTCCGCCTCGGCGCGTGACGGGTACGGGCCGAGGAGGTGATCCGCCGGCCCTCGCTCCGATGCGGGAACGGCGACCTTGCGTTCGAGATCCCAGTACCAGGTGTCGTCGTGGCTCACGAGATCCAGTCTCGCGCGGCCGTCTGCCGTCGGTGCGCCGCGCGGCGTACGCTGGGCTGATGCTGTTGACTCCCGATCGACTCGTCGCGGGTGGCGACGCGATGGCCCGCGACGACGACGGGCGGGTCGTGTTCATCGAGGGCGCCATCCCCGGCGAGGTCGTCGAGGTCGAGGTCGAGACGTCGAAGAAGGACTTCGCCAGGGGACGGATCGTGCGGATCGTCGAGAAGTCGCCGCTGCGTGACTCGCCGTCGTGCTCACACCGGCGGGCAGGGTGCGGGGGCTGCGACTGGATGCATCTCCAGCCGGAGGCGCAGTTCGACGCCAAGGTGGAGATCGTGCGCGAGTCGCTGCGCCGGATCGGTCGAGTCGACGCCGACCTGGTCGACACGATCGTCGTGCAGGGAGCTGCGGTCACGCCGTTCGGGTATCGCACCACGATCCGCGTCGTCGGCGGGACCGACGGGGCGCTCGGGTTCCGCGAGCAGGGCACCACCGAGGTCGTCCCGATCACGAGCTGTCCGATCGCCGAGTCGAAGCTCTCCCGTCTGCTCGCCGTGATCCAGGCCGACGAAGGCGCCGAACTCACGTTGCGGACCTCGGTGGCGACCGGGGCCGTGACCGCGATCTGGGACAAGCGGTTCCGCAAGGCGATCCGCGGCGTGCCGTCGGAGGTCCACATCGGCGAGCGCGCCTGGCTCACCGAGCGGATCGCCGGCCACGACCTGCGGGTGTCGGCGGGATCGTTCTTCCAGTCCGGTGCGCAAGCGGCAGAACTGCTCGTCGCCGCGGTCACCGCCTCCGCCCCCGAGCTGACCACCGCAACCCACGCCCTCGATGCCTACGGCGGGGTCGGGCTGTTCGCTGCGACCGCCATGGCGAGCGCGAAGCAGGTCACCGTCATCGAGTCGGGGAAATCGGCGTGTCTCGACGCCGAGCACAACCTCGCCGGACGAGAGGCACGGGTGCTGCGGGCCGAGGTGACGGGTTGGACCCCGCCGACCGGGTCGGGCCCGATCCCTCCGGTCGACGTGATCGTCGCCGACCCGGCCCGCCCGGGGCTCGGTAAACCTGGAGTGGCCGCGCTCACCGCGGCGCATGCACCGGTGTTCGTCCTCGTCAGCTGTGATCCCGTGTCGCTCGCCCGCGACGTGACCCTCATGGGAGCCGCCGGGTACGCACCCGAACGAGTCGAGGTGCTCGACCTGTTCCCCAACACCCACCATGTCGAGACGGTCACGAGGTTCGTTTCCGTCGGCAGCTGAATATTCTGATCGAATCATCATCCGGGAGGACGCTCTGGACCGTACAGACGATGTGAGACGCGAGTACACCGATGCTTCCGATGCCGCGCTCGTGGTGTCGATCGGCCGGTACCAGCAAGCAGCGCTCGCCGAGGCGTACCGTCGCCATGCCGGCGCAACGTTCGGGCTCGCGAAACGCCTGCTCAACGACCATGCCCGCGCCGAGGAGGTCGTGCAGGAAGTCTTCGTTCGCCTCTGGAACGAACCGGGACGGTTCGATCCCGAGCGCGGCACGTTGCGCAGCTTCCTGCTGGCACACACGCACGGCCGCGCCGTCGACATGATCCGTTCGGACGTGTCTCGGCGCAACCGTGAGGAGAAAGAGGCCCGTCAGCAGGCCGATGGTGGTTACGACATCGCCCACGAGGTGTGGGACATCGCACTCGCCGGGCACGTGCGTGACGCGATGGAGACGCTGCAGCAGGGCGAGCGCGAGGCGATCGAGCTGGCGTACTTCGGTGGTCTCACCTACAAGGAGGCTGCCGAGCGGCTCGGCGAGCCGGAGGGAACCGTGAAGAGCCGCATCCGCTCGGGCCTCAAGCGCCTGCGGGTCGAACTCGTGAGCGCCGGTGTGGGCGTCGGGACGGAATGATGATGGACGGAGAGCAGGACGACATGACCGGACCATCCGGCGACACCTACGAGCTCGACGAGCTCCTCGGTGCCTATGCACTCGATGCCGTCGACGATGCCGAGCGTCGGCGTGTCGAGGACTACCTCGAGGTCAACCCGCGTGCGGCGGCCGAAGTGCAGATGCACCGCGAGACTGCCACGATGCTCGCGTTCACCGGTATGGATGCGCCCGACGATCTGTGGGGCCGCATCGCCGACGAGATCGCCGAGCAGGCGCCGCCGCCCGGTCCCGAGCTCGCCAAGGTCCTGTCGATGGACGACGCGCCGCGTCGACGCCGCATTTCTGCGATCGCACCGTGGGTCGTGACGGCGGCTGCGGCTGCGGTCATCGGGTTCGTGGCGATCGGATTGGCCGACTCCGCCGAGGCGCCGAACGACCCGATGTCGGGCGCCGTCGAACTGGCACTGGCCGATCGTGACTCGTTGACGACCACGCTGGTCTCGGAAGTCTCCGATGCATCCGCCGACGCCGTCATCGACCAGGACGGTCACGGTTTCGTGCTGGGCAGCGACCTGCCGACCCTGCCCGACGACCAGACGTACCAGCTGTGGGGAGTCGTCGAGGATGGGCAGGTGATCTCTCTGGGGATCTTCGGTCCGCACCCGGAAATCGAGACGTTCACCGTCGAGGGTTCCGTCACGGCGCTCGCGATCACGATCGAGGACTATCCCGGCGTGATCAGCGACGGCAACCCCGACGGCGCCTTCGTCGGCACCTTCTGAGCGGCCACAACTCGCCGCCTTGAACGAAACGACCGGGGGTCGGTCGCTTCGCTCATCGCTGGGAGGGGTGAGGCACGCGTAGCCTGGCTGGGTGCTCGATCCGGTCTGTTCCGAGGAAGTCTCCACCGCCTTGACCGAGGGGCGGGCGGTGGTCGCGCTGGAATCGACGATCTTCTCGCACCTCGGCCTTCCGTCTCCCCACAATCGTGAGGCGCTCGATCGCTGCGCCGCAGCCGTGCGGGCGGGTGGGGGAGTGCCGGCGGTGACCGCCGTCCTCGACGGAGTGGTCCGCGTGGGTCTGACCGACGAGGAACACGAGCGGATCCTCGGCCCTGCGCGAAAGGCGGCAGAGCGTGACGTGGCGGTCGCTGTGGGTCAGGGCTGGGATTTCGGAGCGACGACGGTGTCGGCGTCGGTGGCGATCGCTGCGGCGGCCGGGGTTGCGGTGTTCGCAACCGGTGGAATCGGTGGTGTCCATCGTGGTGCCGAGATCACCGGCGACATCTCCGCCGATCTCGACGCGATCGCCTCGCACCCCGTGATCACCGTCTCGGCCGGCGCCAAGGCCTTCCTCGATCTTCCTCGCACGCTGGAGTTCCTCGAAACGGCGGGTGCCCCGGTACTCGGATGGCAGCACGACTGGTTCCCGGCGTTCTACACCCGCTCGTCCGGCCTGCCCGTGCCGCACCGGGTCGAATCCGCCGACGAGGTCGCTCGGATCTTCGCCGCCCGGAGCCGATCCTCGTCGGGGATGCTGTTGACCGTTCCGATTCCCGTGGAGGCCGAACTCGACGCCGCCGACCTCGATCTCGTGCTCCGGGACGCGCTCGACGAGTGCGAGCGCGCCGGGGTGACCGGCGCGGCCATCACCCCGTTCGTGCTCGGCCGGATCGGTGCGGCCACACACGGCCGGAGCGTCCCGGCGAACCTCGCCCTCGCCGAGAACAACGCGTCCGTCGCCGCCCGAGTCGCCGTCGCGATCGCCTCCGTCTGACCTCGCCCCACCCTCCAGCGATGAGTCCGGGCGCGACCTGTGCGCGCTGAGACTCATCGCTTCCGGGGGTTGACCGCGGGACTCAGGCGAGGCGGGTGAGTCGCCGTTCGACCCGGTCGAGGAAGGCGGTTCGCTTCGACTCGGATGCGCTGTCGACGCCGTAGAGCGCCAGCCAGGTCGTTCGGGCGAGCGGATGGCACATGGTGCGCAGGCTGCGGGTGACGGTGCGCTTGCCGCCCTCACCTTCCACGACGTTGATCCACTTCGGCGAGCCGTGTGTGGTGACCGCCACGAGTCGCCGGACGTTGCGGAGCCCCGGCGCGAGCCGGTTGGCGCCCTCGGGCAGCGTCCAGGCCACGCCGTGAACCCACACCCGATCGATCCAGCCCTTGAGCATCGCCGGCTGGCCCGACCACCACGTGGGGTAGACGAGCACGAGTGTGTCGCACCACTGCAGGTCGTCGGCGTACGACGTGAGCGACGGGTCGGTGCCGGCGACGAGGTGGTTGGCGTGATCCGACGCCGTGAATCCCGGATCGAACCCGTCTGCGTACAGGTCGGTGAAACGCACCTCGGCCCCGCCGGTCGCCAGTCCGGCGAGCACCCGGTCGCGGACGGCCGCGACGAACGAGTCCGCCAGGGGGTGGCAGTACACGACGAGCGCCCGCGTCATCGCAGCGCCGCCATCTCCCGCTCGACCCGCGCGGCGAACTCGTCTCGGGCCAACGGTGTCGACGTGTCGATGGCGTACAGCCCCAGCCAGCGCGTTCGGACACGAAAGCCGCAGCTCAACCGCAGTGCCCGAGTCAGGGTGCGGCGTCCGTTGTCGTTGATCAGCCGGACGTAGGAGCGGGGGGACCCGTAGGTCGAGATCCCGATGATGTGGCGGACCTGCCCCAAGCCGGGCCTGACCTTGCCCGAACGCTCGTCGAAGCGGAATCCGACGCCGGGGACCATGACTCGCTCCAGCCATCCCTTGAGGATCGCGGGGAGGCCACTCCACCAGGTCGGGTACACGAAGACGAGCGCGTCGGCACGGGTGACGACGTCGGCGTGTCGGGCAACCATCGGATCGAGGATCGGTTCGTCCCCGTGGTAGGCGTGGCGCTCGTCGGCGGTCATCGCCACACCGAATCCCTCGTCGTACAGGTCGAGCACGACGACGTCGTGGCCGCCGGCGCGCAGCCCGGCGACGGCGCGGGCGGCGAGGGCCCGGCAGTAACTGTCGGGCGACGGGTGGGCGACGACGAGGGCGACGAGCACGTCAGTCGCTCGCCGGGAGCGCCGGCTCAGGGGTTGCGGCGCCCCGATTGCGCTCGGGACGCAGCGACAACAACTGGTTGACGGCAACGAACAGCAGCAGCAACGCGAACATGATGTTGGCCGTCTGCTCGCTCAACCCGTCGGAGATCGTGGCGCCGATCACGGCGGTGAATGCACCGAACCCGCCGACGATCGCCGCCGCACGGAGATCGACGTTGGCGTTCGTGCGGTTGCGGATCGTGCCCATGATCGCCGTCGGCACGATGACGGCGACCGATGTTCCCTTGGCGACGACGGTCGCCATGCCGAGCGTCGCCATCGCGGGCACCATGATCACGCCGCCACCGATGCCGAGCAACCCGGCCAGCGTCCCCGACACGAACCCGACCAGGACGAGGACGATCGCCACCCCGATCGTGATGTCGATCCCGGGTGAATCGTTCGAGCCCATCAGCAAGCGTGTGGCGGTGGCGAGGATCGTCACGACGAACACGATGACCAGCACGTTCTTGGGAATCACGTGGAGCAGGTGCGTCCCGACGATCGCGCCGGCGATCGCGCCGATCGTGATGAAGAAGGCGACCGCCCAGTCGACGTTGCCGTGGGCGAGGTATGTGGCGAGGCTGGCGAGCGAGATCGGGAGCGTGGCCGCGAGCGAGGTGCCGTGCGCGCGTCGCCGCTCCATCTTGGCGACTCCGATGAGGCCGGGGACCATGATGAGCCCCCCGCCGACCCCGAACAATCCACCGAGCAGTCCCGCCGCGACGCCGACGATCGCGGCCTTGCGGAACTGCACGTGAGGGGATGACACGAAGTTCGAGGATAGGTGAGTCCGAGCTGTCCGCCTCGACCCGCTCCGGCAACGCCGAATCTCGTGAACAAGTTGCGGTCCCTGTGCGCACCTTGTTCACGGGAACGCTGGGTGGGTGGGGTCAGCGCTCGGCGAAGGAGCGGAGGCGAGCCTCGATCGTCGGCCACTCGTCGATGATGATCGAGTACGTCGCCGTGTCGCGTAGGGCGTCGATCTCGCCGGCCCGGGTCGAGCGGCGATGGCGGCGCAGCACCCCCTCGAAGGTCGCGCCGAGGCGTTCGATCGCCCGACGGCTCTGCTCGTTGCGGGCGTCGGTGCAGATCGCCACCCGTTGCACCCGCCACACGTCGAACGCGTGCGACAGCAGCAGCAGCTTCGCCTCGCTGTTGATCGGCGTGCGTTGTGCCGACGCCGACAGCCAGGTGCCGCCGATCTCCACCTCGTCGGGGTCGTCACGCCCGAGCGGCCACATCGGATCGAGGAAGCGGGTACAGCCGACCACGATGCCGTCGGCGATGCGGCGCTGCACGAATGGAGCCGCGCGCCCGTGGGCGGCATCGTCCAGCAGCCAGTGCACGTAGGCGGCTGCCTCGTCGCGACCGTCGGGGACCTGGGTGAAACCGAAGCTGGATCGATCGCCGGAGCCCGCCGCAGCGATCTCGTCGACGTGCTCGGCTCGCATCGGTTCGAGGAGCACGAATCGGCCGGGCAGCGGCGCGGTGGCGAGTTCGTTCACGTCGACATCTTGGCGCACGGTCGACACCTGCCCGTCGGTCGGATTCGTCGGGACTCGCCGCGGTACCGTGCAGCGATGGCCGACTCGACCTCCCCCGCGGCGCCCCGAGCGCTCGACGACCTGTTCGACACGAGCACGATCCTGCCGACCGCCCCGCTCGGCGACGACGGGGAGCCGCTCGAGGTGCTGCACGATCGCGAGTACCGCGTCCGGGCGTTTCGCAAACGCGACGATCTGCTGCTGATCCGCGGCGCCGTGCGCGACCAGAAGCCGCCGGGGCTGTACATCGACATCGACCCGGACCCGATGACGATCCACCACATGCAGATCGACCTCGAGATCGCCTTCCCCACCCTCGAGATCGTCGGCGCCCAGGTCGGCATCGAGGTCCACCCGAGCGCAGGATGTCCGAGCATCGAGTCGCACTACGACAAGCTCGTCGGGCTGTCGATCGCCCGTGGGTTCACCCACAAGGTGCGCGAGCTGTTCGGCGGCCCGCGAGGTTGCACACACACCACCGCACTGCTGCAGGCGATGGCGCCGGTGGCGGTCCAGTGCATGTGGTCGATGCGGGCGTCGCAGGCCCGACGCAGCGGCGGTACGGCGCAGGAGCCGTCGCCCGAACAGCGCGAGATGGCGTGGCAGTTCAACCTCAACACCTGCCACGTCTGGGCCGAGGACGGCGAGCAGGTGCGCCAGCTCCGGGCCGGTGGCGACTTCGAGCCGCCGATCTGGGCGAGCGAGCGAATGGTGGAACTCGGACTCAAGCCCGATGCGTGGCGCCAGCGGATGCAGTCCTGACCGCACCCATCGAATCGTTGGTGGCGAATCGGGTGCGACCTGGCAGACTGAGCGACCACATGGTGGTCATAGCTCAACAGGTAGAGCACCAGGTTGTGATCCTGGCGGTTGGGGGTTCAAGTCCCCTTGGCCACCCCATACGCAGGCCCTGACAGGGTGCAGAGCGAGTAATCGCTCGGTACCCTCTCAGGCCGCTTGCTTCTCTAGCTCAATGGCAGAGCAGTGGACTCTTAATCCATTGGTTCTGGGTTCGAATCCCAGGGGAAGCACCACGGTGACCAGGCATGCCTGCGGGGCCGTTGTCGCACTGGTCAGGGCGAGGGATCAGCTGCTGAACCCGACGGCGATGTCTGCACGGTGGAGCCGGGGAAGTCGTCGCGATGGATCTGGTGGACGATCACGCGGACGACGCCGACCAGGGGGGTGAGCACCACTGCGCCCACGAGGCCGGCGGCGGCTCCACCGGCCAGCGCCGCCAGGAGCGCCACCCACGGAGGAACATCGATCGACTCGCTGATCACCGCAGGCTGGATGAGGTGGTTCTCGAAGAACTGGTACGAGACGAAGATCACGCCCGCCACGATCGCCTGCGTCGGGCCCTGGGCGAGCGCGAACACCATCAGTGGGAGTCCGCCCATGAACCCACCGATCTGTGGGACGAAGTTCCAGCCGAACGCCCAGACGGCGAGCACCGGTGCCAGAGCGATGCCCAGTGCCGCGGCGATCCCGAACACGACGAGTCCGTTGATCATCGCAACCAGTGCCGCCCCGGCGAGATAGCCCCCGACCGCCCGGTGCGCCGCATCGCGCAGGCGGATGGCCTGTCGGCGCGACCTCACGGGGATCCGGCGTTCGGCGGCCGCAACCAGCCGCGGGCCGTCCACGAGCAGCGCGGCGGCGAAGATCAGCGTCCAGGCGGCGCCGAGCAGGCGGGCACCGAGCGACGGCAGCACGTCCGCCAGATCGCGACCACTCTCGAGCCGTTGCGGCAGGTTCGCCATCTGATCCTCGAGCCAGACCGACGCTTCACGATCCTCGAGCCAGGGCCCGACGACGGGAAGAGTCGACAGGTCGTCGGCGATCGTCGGAACTTCCGAGCTCAGCTCCGACGAGGTCTTCGCGCCGCCGGCCACAGCGAAGACGGTCGCCGCCCCGACGACGCCCAAGCCCGCGAGACTGATGGCCCCGATCGCGACGAAGCGGGGAAGCCGGGCGCGCCGCTGCACCCACGACACCGGTCGGTGCAGGGCCACGGCGATGAGGACGGCAACCACGATCGACACCGCCACCGGCATCATCGACGACAGCCCGATCCACAGGAGTACGCCCGCGACCACGGCGCCGAGCAACGTGAATGCTCCACGCCACCCCGCCGCGAGGCGCACACCCGTCGGCGTGGCCGCGACGATCGCGTCGAGACCTCGACGAGGGTCCCGCGACCCATCTGCTCGATTTGCCTCCGTGGGCCGCGTCGAACTCGTCGGTCACCGACGCGCGACGGACGCGCCAGCACATGGTTCGACGTCGACCATGCCCGCACGAGCGCGACGATCGTCAGACAGACGACGAGCCCTCCGAAGCCACCGACGGTGAGACCCGAGGCGAAGGCGAGCACCGTGGCCGCCGCCCCCACCTCGACCGTTCGGTGCTCGACACGTCGTCGACGCACCTCACCGGCGGAGATCGCGATCGCAATCCCGATGCCGACGGCGATCGCACCGCGCCGCCAGTCGTCACCGGCCGCGAGTGCGACGAGCGGCGCGGTACCGACCCACGCGCCCACCCACGGCACCGTCATCCAGAGCGCCATCCAGGCACCCACGACCACTGCGCCGGGCACATCGAGCCACGCAGCAGCCAGCGCCGAGATCGGCCACACGACGATGGCGAGGAGCAGGACCCTGCGTACGTACCCACCGCCACGCGCCACGAGATCGGCGGCGAACGCCCTCACCTCGGCCCGGCCGCTGCGTGGCCAGCGCTCGACGACTCGGTCGAGCATGCCAGCTCGCACTCGACTGGAGGAACGCCGCGAGGATCACGACGAGGAGCAGATCGATCACGCGTCCACCGACGCCGGCAGCGTCGGCTTCACCGGCCACCACACTGGACGGGAGGCGGGAGAAGATCTCCTCGATGCTCGCTCGCGCGTCGAGCGCATCGGCGACGCGGTCGGGAAGCGTTCCCGGCCGGAGCGCGTCGAGACGCGATGTGAGCTCGTCCGCCAACCGCTCGGCCTCGCCCGCCAACCCGCGCACGAGCAGCACGGACACCGCGATCGCAGCGGCGATGGTGAGCACGGCCGTCAGCGCCGTCGCGAGACCCGACGGGATGCGGCGAGCGAGGCGCATGCGGACGGGTGCGGTCAGCAACGCCATGGCACCGGCGAGCAGCGTGAGTCCGATGACGTCGTCGAGTCGCCCCACCACGACGGGCGACGACGACGCAGACGAGCACCAGCAGGACGACCCGGACGAGATCCCACCACGGATCGCGCGCACCATCGTCGGTGATCGGTGCTGCCTCGGCCGACCGAACCGAACGTCCCGGATCGCCGCCGTTCGCGGGCGTGTTCGTGGTGATCGACATCGATGGCACCGTCAGTGTGGTGGCTCGAGTCGGGCCTCGAGGGCCGCCACGTCGAGGTCTGGCTGCGGGTGCCCGTCGTGCAGTTCGCGCAGGACGTCCAACAGGATCTGTGCGATCGCCCAGTTGCGATACCACTTCCGATCGGCCGGTACCACGTGCCACGGTGCGATTTCCGTGGATGTCCGACCGATCACCGCGCCGTACGCGGCGACGAACTGTGACCATGACCGGCGGGTCTCCAGGTCGGCATCCGAGAACTTCCACCGCTTGTCCGGTTCGCGCAGTCGACTCAGGAACCGCTCTCTCTGCTCGTCGTACGACAGGTTGAGCACGCACTTCACGATGACGGTGCCGTCGGCGACGAGGTCCTCCTCGAACCGGCGGATCGCGTCCACGCGGGCATCGACGATGTCGTCCGACTCGCGTTCGCGCACCGCGGGCACGATCGCATCCTCGTAGTGCGAGCGGTCGAACACTGCGAGCTCACCGGGTCCCGGCAGAGCTCGTTCGATCCGCGCCAGGAACGGCTCTGCCTCCTCCTCACCCGTGGGCTTCTTGAACGAACTCACCCGCACGCCGACCGGGTTCATCGCCGACACGACGTGCTTGATGGCGCCGCTCTTCCCGCTCGCATCGAGCCCCTGCAGAACCAGGACGACCCGCCGATCAGCGTGCGCCATGAGCAGTTCGTGCGCCTCGAACAGCGCCGGGCGGAGCTCTTCGTCGAGCTGGCGAACAGCCCGCTTCTTCGACGACTCGAACGGCGTGGCGCGCGAGTCGTACCCCTCGAGGTTGGTGCCCTGCGGGTCGAACGGCACGGAGAGCTCACGGCGGAGCGCCGCTCCACAGCTGTCCGAGCCGTGCTCGGAAACCTCCGCGGCGGTCATTTCGCTGCCTCGACCCGGTCGACGCCGACCACCGCGTCGTCGGCATCCACGATCTGTTCTGCCGGTTCGCCGAGGCGTTCCAGCCGACCGCCGAATGCAACGGACATCAGCACGAAGCACCCCCACCCGACGGCCAGCCCGGCGGCGACGTCGGTCAACCAGTGGACGCCGAGGAGGACCCGTGACGCGGCGACGGCCACTGCAACGAGGACGGCAGACGCCGCAGCGATCACCCGTACCGGGCGAGGGCTCGTACGAGTCAGGACGAATGCGATGGCCGCCCAGCCGGCGGCCGCGGCGGCTGAATGACCGCTCGGGAAACTGGCGCCCGACCAGCCGACGAGCTGGGCGATGTCGGGGCGCTCGCGGTCGACGATGATCTTCACGCCATTGCTCACCAGCACCGCACCACCCAGCACCGCTCCGAGGTGGAGCGGCACGCTCCAGTTCCGGAACCGCACGAGATCGACGACGGACACCAGCACGACGGCTGCGAACAGCAGTGGGGTGCCACCGAGATCCGTGATCCGTTCGAGGACTGCCGTGGAGAAGTCGGTCGCGTTCTGCGCACCCCACTCCGCTGCGGCCTCGTCCCACCGGGCGAATCCGCTCTGGTCGTCGACGCCGTCGAGCACCCAGCCGAGGAACAACGAAGTGACGAGTACGACGACGAAGATCACGGCGAGCGCTGCACCGCCCACCACGTGGCGGTCGAGCGTGCGAAGCATCGGCACGGAACTCCGTGGTGCGTGACGCACGAGCCACGACTCTGCCGCATCGGGATCGACGGCGACGACGGTGCCGGTGCGACGACGACGCGTGGTGGTGGACAACAGGGCGATCGCCGCCGCACCTATTGCACCGGCGGCCGCCACGATCAGGAGCGGGCTCATCGATCGCCGCCCGAGTTCTCGACGAGATCGCGGTGGCGGTAGCTCACGATCGCGGTGGCGGAGCTCACGAGATCGCGGTGGCGGAAGCTCACGAGGCAGAACGCGCCATAGAGGACGAGCCCGACCGCAGCGGCCAGCACGAGCGCCGCCCCAACCGGGTGGCCGGCGACGTGGCGCAGTGAGCGGTCGAAACCGCGGGCCTCGTTCGGATCGGAGCGCAGGCACGCGAGAGCGACGAAGACACCGACGAGGATCGTCACGAGTGATCGACCCACGTGCCCCACCACGCCGAGCAGGTCGACGGCGCGGGCCTCGAACGGGCCGACGCCCGAGAGGTCGAGTTCGTCTCGGAAGTCGCGTGTCACCGCCTGCTTCGCGAAGTAGAGCCCGACACCGATGATGATGGCGCCGCCGACCAGGACGGCGAGCCGGCCGAGGCCACTGCCCAGGAGTTCGGTCGAGATCCGCTCGACGGTGGTCGACCGATCGGGATCGTCGTCGGCCAGGGCGCTGCGGATCGCGGTCCAGGCGAGAACGGCATAGAACGTGCCACTGAAGGCGTACCCGATGCGGTTCAGCCACGCCCGCGGGTCGGCCCCCCGCTGCAGCGCCACCGACAGCAGTCGCCACACGGAGTAGAGCACCAGGCCGACGCCGACAACGCCGAGGAGTGGTCGCCCGAAGGGGCGCTCGAGCACGACCGACAGCGCACCTTCGGGCGACGCGTCCTCCTCCGGAGCATCGGAGCGGGCGATCGCCACGGCCAACAGGCCCATGAGGGCGTAGACGATTCCCTTCGACACCCACCCGAATCGCGTGATCGTCTCGATCCACGGATGGTGCTCGACGACCCGCTCCACCTCATCGATCGCCGACCCGTCGGCCGCGGAGTCGGTTACCTCTGCCTGCACGGCACCAGTCCCTTGCATCACACACCCTTCTCGGCACCCCGGCGGCGCTCGAGAACCCGGGTACCCCGATGGGTGTCCGACCAAACCTGCTGCTCGCGCCGGATTCGCGGTGTGTCGGAATCAGAGGGCGAGGTCGACGACCGTCTCGAGGTCGGGTTCGTCGTCGACGAGCCGCGATCGCTCCACCAGTACTCGCCCCCGCGTCGCGGACGGGAACTCGAGGAGCCCGATGTTGTTGTTGAAGAACGGTCCCTCGTCGAGGTGGAAGCGGTGCGTGGGAGTTCCCCGTCCGACGAGACGGGCGAGCGTCCGGCCGATCAGGCCGCCCGTGCGGCTCGACGCGAAGTGGATCGCACCGCGCTCGACCGTCGCGAGGGCGTTGCGCATCGGTGAGCTCACCACCTGGCGCACCCGGACCCCGTCGCCGACATCGATCGTCGCGACGAACGCGAAGTGGATGTCGCCTGCCAGCACGGTGGTGGTACTCGGCGCCGTGTGGCTGGATCCGGCAGCTCGTCGCAGCAGGTCGACCATCTCGTCGAACGAGGTGGCGAACGCCGACCAGTCCTCGAGATCGAGCTCGCGACGCAACTTCTCGCCCCATCGCGCCATCCGGCGCCCCCACCGGCCGGCACAGACGGCCTCGTTCCACTGTTGCAGCCCATGGACGCCGGGGGGTACGAACACGGGCAGCGAGGAGGCGAGGAGCAGGTGATCACACGGACGCAGCGCCTGCTCCACGACCCACTCCCACTCGTCGCGGTCGACCATCCGCCGATCGGCCGGATCGAGCACGCGACCGTTGCGTGAATCGATCACGACGAGGCGGATCCCTCCGACCTCACGGGTGTGACTGAACCGGTACCCGCCGGGCACCGGGGTGAACTCCTCCGATTCGAAGGCCCAACGGCGCAACATCTCCGTGGCGTCGTCGACCGCGACGAACTCGGCGAGCATGCCCTCCTGCTCGATCTCGTCGGGTGACAGATTGCCGAGGTGTTGGTACACCCAGTACGAGACGAGGCCACCGATGATGTGCTCCTGCCACCACGGCTCGCGGCGGATCTCCTCCACCCAGAGGTCCGAGATGTTCCAGTCGTCGATCATGTCGTGGTCGTCGAACAGCATCGCCGTCGGGACGACCGAGAAGAACCAACGCTCCAGCGGCCCGGCCCACGCCTCCCGGTACAGCCAGGTGTACTCCTCGAAATCGGCGACGACGTCGTCGGGGGGAAGTGCGATCGAGTGGTCCCTCTGGCGCCGGGCCTCGATGCGCTCCGTCGCCCGGGGCGACGAGTCGTCGGCGTAGATCTGATCACCGACGAACAGGGCGACGTCGGGCCACTCGTCGGGTGGCTGCGACAGCATCCGGCGAGCGTGGGCCCAGAGAGCGTCGACGCCGCGTGCGTCGTCGTCGGCGTCTCGCTCCAACGTGTACGGCGGTTCGTGCGGCGCCGCTGCGCGACAGCTCCCGAAGAGGATGCGAACCGGGTGGTGGTCGACCGATGTGCGGATCACGCTCGGTGGCAGGTCCGAATCGTCCGGCCAACAACGCGTGCCGTCGACATGGACCTCGTACGGGATCACCCGACCTGGCTCGAGGTCGCGCAGGACCACCAGCGCGTAATGGTGCCCTGCGATCGTGAACGTGCGCGCCGATCGGCCGAGCACCTCGACAGTCGCCGGTGACTCCGTTTCGACCCACACCGTTGCCGACGTCGGGGTCACGTGACGCAACATCGGGCCCAGTAACAGCACGAGCGGGACGGTACTGCGCCGATGACGTCGGCGGACGTCCGACTACTGCGTCGTCGGTGGCGATGCGGCGTCGGGTGGTACACCCACTCGCACCGACACCGCTGCGGGCTCCACGCTCACGTCCAGGACGCGCGCAGCAGGCCGGATCTCGCCGTCGAGCTCGTACGGCATCGGGCGATCCAGTCGCACCTCGATGTGTCGGGCGCGGGAACGCCGGACGAAATCGGCTCGCTGTGGTCGTGAGAGCACCATCCGACTCAGGATGGACAGCCACGCTCGCAGCGATGTCGCCGTCACGATGGCCACGTCGAGCCGACCGTCGTCGGGCTCGGCATCGGGGAAGACGGTCAAGCCGCCGCTGACGGCGCCACAGTTGCCGACCAGCACCATCGCGGATCTCCCCGACCACGACTCGCCGTCGGCCTCCACGTCGGCGCGGAAGATCTGCGATCGCAGTGACCGCACCTGTTTCAGTGCGGAGACGACGTACGCGAGCGTTCCGATCCGACGCTTCAGGTTCGAGCTGGCCTCGCCCACCATGGCGGCGTCGAGTCCGACACCGGCCATCACGGCGAAGCGCTCGCCGTTGACGACGCCGACGTCCAACCGTCGGGGGACGCCCGAGACCGAGATCGCAACCGCGTCGAGACCAGAGGGAAGATCGAGATTGGAGGCCAGCAGGTTGCCGGTTCCGAGCGGCACGATGCCGAGATGCGCCGACGTGCCGGCCACGCCCTCGAGCACCGCCCGTACCGTCCCGTCCCCGCCGCAGGCGACCACGGTGTCGACACCGCTCGCGGCGGCACGTGCGGCCTGTTCGGTCCCGGGGGACTGTTCGGTGGTCGGCATCCACTCGGTCTCGACGTCCATGTCGTCCCACGCCGCCCGCAGGGTCTCGTCGTCGATCGAGGACCCGCTGGCAGAGTTCGCGATGATCGCCACCCGATCGGTCATCGGGCCACCGTCCGCTCGGGGTCGTGTCGACGGAGGATCCACCACACCGCAGCGATCGAGGCGACGCCGAGTGCGACGCCGGCTGCCACGTCGGAGAGGAAGTGCATGCCGCGGTAGACGCGTGACCACGCAACGATGGCCACGACGATCGCCACGGCGAGGGCAGTGCCGGCTCGCAGCCACCACCGACGGGTGTGCCACGCCACGACGATCACGAGTGCCCCGTAGGCGGCAGCGGCCGCCACGTGGCCCGAGGGGAAGCTGCTGTCGACCGGCGAGTCCTCGAGTCGCATCACGTCGGGTCGCGCTCGAGCGATCACCCACGTGACGGTGATGAAGACACTCGCTTCGAGCACGAGTGACAGGACGAGCACGCCGACGTCGCGCCACTTCCGCCACACAGCGAAGATGGCCGCGGCCGCGAGCGCCGTGACGAGGATCTTGACCATCGTGTCGGACAGCATCGAACCCCAGGCCGTGAGGTCGTCCATGTTCTCTGTCCGGTTCGCGGCCAGATCGGCGCTCACCGACTCGTCGTTGTCGACGACGACGTCGATGCCGACGATGGCCCGGCCGATCACGATCCAGGTGAGCGTGAGCAGTGCGTAGGCGATCCCGAGTTCGAGCGCCACGCGCCGTGCGATGACTCTTCGCGGGTGGTGTGTGCGCCCACGGTGTGTGCTCGAGGCGTCTCCATCGGACGGATCACGCTCACCGTCGACCGGGGCGGGACCCAGATCGTGTGGAGCCGTCGCGAGTGCTGACGGTTCGAACCCCGAGACGTCGATCTCCGAGACGTCGATGCGCTCCATGGCTCAGCCCTCGATCGCGTCGATCGATCGGCGCTGCGCACGATTCCGCAGAACGACGACGGCACCTGCGACGCAGACCACGATGGCGCCGACGATGATCAGCCGACGGACTCCCGACGACCGACGGCGCGACCGGAGATTGCCCATGAAGGGGATGACGGCCGGCAGGCTTGCCGCGAGTTGGGGCATGCTGTCGGGCAGAGCGGCGGAGAGCGTCTTCGCCGAGGAGGTCGTGGCGTCGACCACCACTTCCGCAGCGTCACGCAGGGTGGACGCCAGATTGCCCGGTGTCAGGGTGGTGGACGAACTCGTCGACATTGGTGCTCCTCGGATCGAGTGGGTGATTGCACGGATCGGCGTGTGCGTCGGGGACGAGATGCCCACGCCGATCCGTGCCCCACCGAGTACCCGTTCGGTCGAGTTCGAAACTCCCGGTCGTCCCGGGCCCAGTGTCAGCGGCGGAGGAGGTCCTTCGCGATGTGGGTGATCTGGATCTCGTCGGTGCCGGCATAGATCTGCAGCACCTTGGCGTCACGGGCGAGCTGCTCGACGCGGAACTCGCTCATGTAGCCGTTGCCGCCGAAGAGTTGGACGGCTTCGAGCGCGACCTCGGTGGCGGCGCGGGCCGAGTACAACTTCATCGCCGATGCCTCCGCCAGCGACATGGTGACGCCGGCGCCGCCCATCTCCATCGTGCGGAACACGAGGTTCTGCACGTTGAGACGGGCCACCTCCATGCGGGCGAGCTTGTCCTGGATCAGCTGGAACTCGCCGATGGGCTTGCCGAACTGCACGCGGTCCTTCGCGTACTGCACACTCAGCTTCAGGCATTCCTCGATGATGCCGAGCGCCATCGCCGCGACCCCGCGCGTTCCTGCTGGAACGTCGCCTTGGCGCCGTCGCGACCGCCCGCGGGCAGGTCCTCGGTCTCGCCGATCAGACGGTCGCGGCCCACGCGCACGTCGTCGAGGAACAGCTCACCGGTGGGGGAGGAGTGCATCCCCATCTTGCGCAGCGGCTTCGACTGCACGAATCCCGGCATCCCACGGTCGAGGACGAACGAGAGCACCTTGCGATCCTCGGGAGCCGAACCGTCGTCGAGCTTGCAGATGAACACGGTGGTGTCGGCGAAGGGCCCGTTCGTGATGAAGGTCTTCGAGCCGTTCAAGATGTAGTCGTCGCCGTCACGGCGTGCAGTCGAGCGCATCGAGCCGAAGGCATCGGATCCGCTGCCGGGTTCGGTGATCGCCCAGGCGCCCACCTTGTCCATCGTCAACAGATCGAGCGCCCAGCGCTCCTTCTGCGCGATGGTGCCCTTCGACATGATCGCGGCCGACGTGAGACCCATCGACACACCCATCGCGGTCACCATGCCGGGGCACACCCGACAGAGCTCGATGATCGGGATCAGCGACATGCCGCCGTCGCCACCGCCCCCTGATTCCTTCGGCGCGGGGACGTCCTCGCCGGCGGCGATGGCCTTGTCGCGGGCGATCTGCTTGGCGAAGCGGTCGCGGGCCATCGAGTCCATCCCGAACGTCGCGAAGAGCTTGCGCAAGATGTCGTACGGCGGCAGGTCGCCGTGCTCGAGTTCGTCCACGTGCGGGCGGATCTCGTCGTCCACGAACCGCTTGACGGCGTCGCGGATCATCTCGTGTTCGTCACTCCACTGGAACATGTCTCGGTCTCCTGGTCGTCGGTGTTTCGTGAGGGGGGCTTCGGGTGAGGGGTGGGGCCTCAGCGGCTCCAGCTGCGGTCGTCGCGGTAGCGGGTCACGTTGAGTGGCGTCGAGCCCTGACGGCGTTGACGGCGGCTGCTCGTGCCGAACACGATCAGCGCGGCCACGACGAGGGCGAACACCACCAACAGCAGGGTCAGGTTGCGGTGGTGGTTCGCGAGCCGGGGGAACACGCCCATCCACGGATCGTCGGAGAATGCCGGGAGCACCGCCAGCGGCACGAGGTATCCGAGCACGAACAGCGATCCGGCCAGCGAGGCGAGGCCGACGCCGAGTGCGAAGGTGCCCTCACCTCGCTCGGGTCGCAGGATGATGCCCCCGAGAACGAAGACGAGACCGAGCACGGCCGCACCGACAGCGAACCATCCCAGCCATCGGTCGAGGAAGGCCATCGAACCGACCCGTTGGACGGGCAGGGTCAGTGCGTCGGCCTCGCCGACGAGTTCGTTGCGAACGATGGTGACCTGCTCGTCGGCGGTGATCAGCACCAACGCGTCGTTCTGGCCGATCAGCCGGGCGTGGGCATCGCCGATGATCCGACTCATGAGCGCGGCGCCGTCGGGGATGCGGGCGATCTCCTCGATGAAGCCCTTGAGCTCGATCGGTGACTGCTGCAGGATCGGTGCGTCGGCGGCCGCAACGATGCTCGCGAGCTGGCCGCGGATGTCCTCGTTGCCCAGGATCGAGTGGGCGACGCCCGAGTCGTCGCTGGGTGAGAACGCCACTCGTTGGAGCCACCACGAACCGATGGCGAGCGCGACGAGGACCGCTCCGATGATCAACATCAAGCCTCCGAGGGAACGCCGCACGTCGAGAGTCTGACAAATCTCCGGCATATCCTTGAATCGTGAAGCGACCGGGCCTGTTCCACATGCTGATTCGGGGTGCCTTCCGGCACTGTCCCTGGTGCGGGGGACGCGGCGGGTTCTTCGTCGGGTGGTTCAAGAAGGCCGAGTGCTGCCAGTCCTGCGGGCTCGAGTGGCGACGTGGTGACGTTGGCTACGAACTCGGCGCCGCAGCGATCACGGCGATCATCACGTTCGGTCCGCTGATGCTGATTCTCGGTGGCATGGTCGCCTACACCTGGCCCGACGTGGAGGTCGTGCCGATGTTCGCCGTCCTCGTCGTGCTGGCCGTCACCCTGCCGCTGCTGCTGTACGGATCGGCGTACCTGATGTGGCAGGCGATCGACATCATGATGCGCGAGCCGACCCCGCTCGATTTCCAGATCATCGGCGGCCACGACGCCGACGGCGTGGCCATCGACAGCGACACGTCGTCGGAGACCGACGCACCCTGACCGAGCCCGGCGCCGTTGGCTCAGCCGGGCGTCGGGGTGAACGGCCGGCGACCGACGCCCCCGTCTCTCAACCAGAATCCGGTGAGATTGCGGTCGAGGTGACGTGACCGCCAGGCGAGCATCGACTGTGCCAGCGGGAGGACGACGGCAGGATCGGTGACCTCCGTACGCCACGTCGGATCTGCGGCCAGGTCGAAGCAGCGCCAGCTGCCGTTGCCGAACTGCACGTAGGCGTGGGTGTGGTTCCGTGCGACGGCGAGGTTGCACCGGTCCGCGTGGCGATCCCAGAGATCATCGGCGTCATCGGGAAGCGAATCGCGCCAGTCCCACTCCCAGTGCGCCTCGGTGCGCCACACCGTCGGTGAGTCGCCGTCGAGGAACGGCGTCAGCGGGTGACCGTCGCACTGCGCGGGGGTCGCCTCGCCGATCAGATGGGCGATCGTGGGGACCACGTCGACGTTCTCGGTGAACTCCTCGACCACGGTGCCGTGGCCTGCCGGGCGCCGGGGGTCGCGGACGATGCCGACGATGCGGTAGCTCGACTCGAAGAAGCCCGCCTTCTGGACGAGACCCTGGTCGCCGAGCTGTTCACCGTGATCGGAGGTGACGACGACGATCGTGTCGTTCCACTGGCCGGATCGCCGCAGGGACTCCCAGACCCGGCCGAGCTGGTCGTCGACCTCGCTGCACATCCCGAAGTACTGGGCCTGCCAGCGCGCCATCTTCGCAGGATCGGTCGGAGCTGCCGACTGCGGATGATCCAGCAGGGCTCGATGGATGCCGTGGAGGTGCTCGCCGACGGGCATCGGTGTCGGCATGTCGTCGGGGTGGTACTCGTTCGACCAACGCCCGGCCGCGGCATAGGGAGGGTGCGGACGCAGGTACGACGCGTGGGCGAACCACGGCTCGTCCTGCCGGTCGATCCAGCCGAGGAGGTGGTCGGTGAGGAACGCCGACTGTGACAGCTCGGCGGGCCGATCGGGCTCGGTGACGAGGGCGTGCTCGGCGTCGCGCAGGTCATGGCCGTGGTCGGCGAGCCACGCCAGCCAGTGCTCGGCGGGGCCCGGTAGATCGAGGCCGACGTCGAAACCGGACAGCACGCCCTCGTAGTCCGAGAGGCGCGGGTCGTCGGGATCGGTGACCAGCCTCGGGTCGATGCCCTGGTCGGTGTACCCGAAGAGGGTCGGCTGGTAGCCCGCTCGGCGGGCCATGCGGGCCACGTTGTCGAATCGATCGTCGAGCGGCGTGCCGTTGCCGACGACCCGGTTGGTCATCTGGTAGGTGCCGGTGTAGAGGGCGGCGCGGCCCGGAGCGCAGGGTGCTGCCTGCGCGAAGTGGTTGGCGAGCCGCACGCCGGAGGCGGCGAGCGCGTCGAGATTGGGGGTCCGCACGACCGGATGGCCGGCGCAGCTCGAGCGCGTCGCCCCGGTACTGGTCGAGGGTGATCAGCAAGACGTTGGGACAGCGTCACCGAGCCGCCACCTCGTGGAGCGCGCCGATCCAGTGGTCGAGACCGGCGACGGCGGCACCGACCTGTTTGGCGCCGTCGTCGGCTCGGCGCAGGGCGACCGCGGCCTCCCAGTCGGGGTGTTGCTCGACAGTCTCGATCTCGTCGGGCGACAGCGGTCCGCCCTGCGCCCGGAGGGTGAGGACGCTGCCGGGGGAGAGGGCTGCCTGGTAGCCCACATCGGTGGCGACGAGGTAGCGCTTCGCGTCGACGTGGGCCTCGATGAGGAACGCGACGCGTTCGCCGAGCAGGCCCTCCACCGCACGGGCACCCATCCGATGGTGCTCCGGTTGCCCGGGGCCGTCCCAGGGATGAGCGAGGTCGTGGACGAGACCCGCGACCTGGAGCTCCAGGTCATCGGGGTGGGTCGATTCGAGGATCGCCGCAGTCTGCAGGCCGTGGTCGAGTTCGGAGAACGCCAGCCCTTCGTCGGAGCCGAGTGTGGCGAGTTCTCGGAGATGGGCGACGAGGTCGTCCACGTCGTCGAAGGTTCTGGTGGCCGCTGGCATCGACACAAGGTAGATGTTCACCACGTTCGTTCACACAATGCTTGTTCGAACCTCTGTTCGTTGACTACACTCGTGTCATTCGGTCGCTGCCGGCGGCCGCAGCAGCAGCACCCGTCCCTCGATCCACCGATCCACTGTTCCGATCAACGATTCCGAACAACCCTGTGACACCCCATCTCTACGGTGCACATCACCAACCGCACCGGGTCCGCCCGCAGCACGACGAAAGTGAGACACGACATGAGCAACGACCGTGACAAGGCACTCGAGATGGCACTCGCCCAGATCGACAAGCAGTTCGGCAAGGGCGCCATCATGAAGATGGGTGAACGCACGAACATGGCGATCGAGGTCATCCCGACCGGGGCCCTCTCGCTCGATCTGGCGCTCGGTGTCGGCGGTCTGCCCCGTGGGCGTATCACCGAGATCTACGGCCCGGAGTCCTCCGGCAAGTCGACCCTCGCCATGCACGTCGTCGCCGAGGCCCAGCGCAACGGTGGCGTGTGCGCCTACATCGACGCCGAGCACGCGATGGACCCGGTGTACGCACGAGCCATCGGGGTCGACGTCGATCAGTTGCTCATCTCGCAGCCCGACACCGGTGAACAGGCGCTCGAGATCGCCGACATGCTCACCCGTTCCGGTGCCGTCGACGTGATCGTGATCGACTCCGTGGCCGCCCTGACGCCTCGTGCCGAGATCGAAGGCGAGATGGGCGACACCCACGTCGGCCTCCAGGCGCGGCTCATGAGCCAGGCACTCCGCAAGCTCACGGGCAACATCAACAAGACCAACACGATCGTGATCTTCATCAACCAGTTGCGCGAGAAGATCGGCGTCATGTTCGGTTCGCCCGAAACCACGCCGGGTGGGCGGGCGCTGAAGTTCTACTCGTCGGTCCGCCTCGACATCCGTCGCATCGAATCGTTGAAGGACGGTGCCGAGATCGTCGGCAACCGCACCCGGGTGAAGGTCGTCAAGAACAAGGTGTCGCCGCCGTTCCGCCAGGCCGAGTTCGACATCATGTACGGCCAGGGCATCAGCCGTGAGGGGTCCTTGATCGACATGTCGGTCGATCTCGGCATCGTGAAGAAGTCGGGGGCCTGGTTCACCTACGAGGGTGAGCAACTCGGCCAGGGCCGCGAGAAGGCCAAGGACTACCTCAAGCAGAACCCCGAGATCATGATGGAGATCAGCGACAAGGTGCTGACCGTGTCGGGCCTGAAGAAGTCCGACGACGATCCCGTCGACGGTGTCGCCGACCTGGTGGAGGAGTTCACCGAGGCCGACGAAGCACCCATCGATCTCGCCTGAATCATCCAAACCTGAAACGCTGGGGTCAGACCCCAGCGTTTCAGGTGGGTTCGTAGGAGGAGATCTTCATGACCGTTCCCAATCGCATCTCGATCGTCACGTTCGGCGTGGCCGACCTCGACCGTGCCACTGCGTTCTACGAATCCCTCGGCTGGACGAAGTCGTCGGCATCGATGCCGACGATCACCCTCTTCGAGATGGTCGGACCGGTGTTCGGCCTCTACGAGTGGTCGGCGCTGGCCGACGACGCGAAGGTCCCGGCGGCCGGCTCCGGCTTCCGTGGCGTCGCGCTCGCGATGAACCTGGCATCGACCGATGAGGTCGACGCAGTGTTCGCCGAGTGGTTGGCGGCCGGAGCGACCTCGGTCGTCGAGCCGCACAAGGCCTTCTGGGGCGGATACTCGTCGTACGTCGCCGACCTCGACGGGCACCTCTGGGAACTCGCCCACAACCCGTACGCCACACTCGACGCCGACGGCCGCCTCGTCATGGGCGCGTCCACTGACTGACGTCTCGTCGGCCTTCAGCGTCAGCCACAACGCATTCGGCAGACGTTTGGGCTGACGCAGAAGGCTGGATCAGGTGTTGAACGAATAGCCGCCGGGCTTGAAGATCATCAGGTACATGGCGACCACGAGGATCAGGTGGGTGATGCCGACGCCCATCGCCAGCTTCGACTTCGCACCCTCGTCGGGCTCGCTGAGCGCCGGGCGGATCAGGAACCAGCTCACCACGAGCGCGACGAGCCAGAGCACGATCGTGGCCGTGATGAACGGCGTGCCGGCCAGGCTGATCTTGCCGACCCCCGCCATTCCCATGCCCGCCACCCACAGCAGCACCATCGCCGGGAAGACGAAGCGCATGTGCATCCGGGCAATTGCCTCCGTCTCACCGGCGCGTTGGAGGCGGGGATACAGGAACAGCGGCCCGAACGCCGCGGTCGCGCTGAGCAGGTGTACGAAGTACAGCAGTCGGTAGAGGTCGTTGTTCTCGGGAACGAGGATGGCGAGCACGGTCGGGGACGATAGCGGCGACCTTCTCGTGATGGCCCGCCACTAGCCTGGCTCACCATGTCTCGGAGTTACGTCGTGCGCACCTATGGGTGTCAGATGAACGAACACGACTCCGAACGCATTTCCGGGCTGCTCGAAGCCGATGGACTGGTGCGAGTCGAGTCGGAGGCCGACGCCGACGTCGTCGTGCTCAACACGTGCTGCATCCGGGAGAACGCCGACAACAAGCTCTACGGCAACCTCGGCCACCTCAAGACCTGGAAGGCCGAGCGTGAAGGTCGCCAGATCGTGGTGTCGGGGTGTCTTGCCCAGAAGGACCAGGAACTCGTGGCCGAACGTGCCGGCCACGTCGACGTCGTGATGGGCACGCACAACGTCCACCGCGCGGCCGAACTCCTCGCGGAGGCCCGCACGTCCGACCGTCCGATCACCGAGATCCTCACCGAGGCCGTCATCGACGACCAGGCACTGTTCCCCTCGGCGCTCCCGGCGCGTCGGGAAACCTCCTACAACGCCTGGGTCACCATCCAGATCGGCTGCGACAACAACTGCGCGTTCTGCATCGTGCCCTCGGTGCGGGGTGTCGAGATGAGTCGTCCCTACGCCGAGATCCTCGACGAGATCACCCACCTCGCAGCCGAGGGTGTCACCGAGGTGACGCTGCTCGGCCAGAACGTCAACAGCTACGGCCGTGACCTGCAGGTTGCTGCCCGTCAGGGCGGTGACGAGTCGGCTCGCCTGCGTCCGCTGTTCTCCGACCTGCTGCGAGATGTCGGCGCCGTCGACGGCATTCGCCGGGTTCGCTACACCAGCCCGCACCCGAAGGACATGCGGCCCGAGACGTTCGCGGCGATGGCCGAGACGCCGTCGGTGTGCGAGCACCTGCACTACCCGCTGCAGTCGGGCAGCGATCGTGTGCTCGCGCTGATGCATCGGGGCTACACGGCCGAGCGATACCTCGACCGGCTCGCCGATGCCCGCCGTGTGATCGACGATCTCGCCGTGTCGACCGACATCATCGTCGGCTTCCCGGGCGAGACCGAGGCCGACTTCGAGCAGACTCTCGAAGTCGCGGCGGCGGCCGAGTACGACTACGCCTACACGTTCTTGTTCTCACCCCGTGAGGGCACCGAAGCCGCGTCGATGGAGGCCGACTTCGTCGACGCTTCGGTGGCGGGGGAGCGGTTCCAGCGCCTCCGGCTCGTCGTCGAGCGCGCCGCGCTTCGTCGCCACGAGGCCCGCGTCGGTCGTATCGAGGAAGTACTCGTCGAAGGGCCGAGCAAGCGCGACCCGTCGGTGACGAGCGGCCGCACCCGTCAGAACAAGCTCGTGCACTTCACGCCGCCGCGCCCGTTGCGCACCGGCAGCTATGCCACTGTCGAGATCACCCGGGGAGCGCCCCACTTCCTCGAAGGGCAGTTCGTCGACTTCATCTCCGAGCCGACCCACAAGTTGCGGATACCCGTCGCCGCACTGTGACCGCCCCGCGGTCGCTCCCCCTCCATCCTCCGCTCCCTCCTCCGAAATATGCCTGGAGTGCGCGCTAGCGCGCACCTCCAGGCATATTTCGGGGTTGCGGGGCGGTCGATCCGCATTAGCGTCGGCAGGATGAGCGACGAGGCGGTCGATCCGCAACTGGCCGACTATCGCGCCAGCATCGACAACATCGACGCCGCGCTGGTGCACCTGCTCGCCGAACGGTTCAAGATCACCAAGGCAGTCGGCCGCTACAAGGCCACGGTCGATCTCCCGGCGGCCGACCCCGACCGCGAGCGCATCCAGATCGAGCGTCTCCGAGCCCTGGCCGAGGAGTCCGGACTCGACCCGGTCTTCACGGAGAAGTTCTTGCGATTCATCGTGGCCGAAGTGATCCATCACCATCAGCGCATCGCAGAGGGCGAACACTTCTGAGCGCACCACCACGAGTCGCCCTCGTCGGCTCGACGGCGTCCGGGAAGTCCGCCGTGGCCATGGCGGTCGCCCGCCGGCTGGGCGACGTGGAACTCGTGTCGATCGACAGCATGCAGGTGTACCGGGGCATGGACATCGGCACAGCGAAGCCGTCGCCGGCGGAGCGGGCCGAGATCCCACACCACCTCATCGACCTCGTCGATCCGACCGACGACTTCACCGTGGCCGAATTCCAGGTGGCGTACAGCTCGGTGATCGATTCGATCGGCGATCGGCGACACCGAGCGCTGCTCGTCGGCGGCACCGGGCTCTACCACCGTGTGGTGATCGACGACTTCGAACTCCCCGGGGAGTGGCCCGAGGTCCGAGCCGAGATCGAAGCCGAGGCGGACACCGCAGCGCTCTTCGCACGCCTGGGCGAGTTGGATCCCGCTGCCGCCACGAAGATGGAGCCGACGAACCGCCGCCGGGTCGCCCGAGCGCTCGAGGTCACCATCGGCAGCGGCCGTCCGTTCAGCTCCTTCGGGCCCGGGGTCGACAGCTACCCGCCGTCAGCGGTGACCCAGATCGGGTTGCGTTGGCCGCGTCACGTGCTGACCGATCGGATCACCGCACGTGTCCGCGAGATGGTCGACGCCGGACTGATCGCCGAAGTCGACGCTCTGCGCCACGGAGGTCTGTCACGCACGGCAGCCCAGGCGCTCGGCTACAAGGAAATCCTGGAGGCGCTGGAAGGTCGGATCAGCCAGGATGAGGCGATCGAGATGATCATCACCCGTACCCGCCGGTTCGCCGTCCGCCAGGAGCGATGGTTCCGCCGTGATCCACGCGTACGCTGGATCGACGTCGAACACGATCCGGTGGCCGAGGTCGCTCCGGTCGTCATCGACGCCTTCGACACATGACCACACTCACGCTCACGAAGCACCACGGACTCGGCAACGACTTCCTCGTCGTGTTCGATCCGGATGTCGACGACCTCCCGGCGCTCGCCCGGCAACTCTGCGACCGGCGTCGCGGCATCGGGGCCGATGGACTGCTCGTCGCGGGGCACGCCGAGGGGTATGCCGCCCGCATGACGCTCTACAACGCCGACGGATCGCGGGCGGAGATGAGCGGCAACGGCATCCGGTGCTTCGCTCAGGCACTGGCGGCTCGCCGCGGTGACCTGGCAGAGCAGCTGATCCTCACCGATGCCGGCGACCGACTCGTCGTGCTCACCGCCACCGATGATCCAGCGACGATCGAGGCACGCGTCGAGATGGGTGATGTCACTCCCCTCGACGAGCCGGAGAACTGGGCGACGCTCGGATGCCTTCCCGATCGGCCGGTCGCCCATCTGAGCCTCGGCAATCCTCACAGCGTGGTCGGCGTCGACGAGGTTGCTGCCGTCGATCTGGCCCACCTCGGCAGCCAGGTTCCGCAGGTCAACCTCGAGGTCATCGAGGCCGGTCCCGAACCGAATGCCATCACGATGCGGGTCCACGAGCGCGGCGCGGGCATCACCGAAGCGTGCGGCACGGGTGCCTGCGCGGCTGCATACGCCGCACGATCGTGGGGCCTGGTGAGCCGGGGCGACGGCGATGTCATCGTCCACATGGACGGCGGGACCGCCACCGTCAGCTTCGTGTCCGACACGCCGCAACGGGCCGTCCTGAGCGGTCCGGCCACCCACATCGCAACGATCGAGGTCGTTCTCGCATGAGCAACACCCCTTACACCGAGGCCCTCGCCGGCACACTGATCGACCGCACGATCCGAGAGAAGATCGTGCTCGTCGCGGTGGCGTTGCCACGCCAGGACGACGAGGAGGTCGATGCCAGCCTCGACGAGCTCGCGCTGCTCGTCGACACCGCCGGTGCCGACGTCGTCGCCCGCATGGTGCAGCGACGCGACGCTCCCGACCACACCTGGTGTGTCGGCAAGGGAAAGGCCGAGGAACTCCGCCAGCTCTGCCTCGCAGTCGACGCGGACACGGTCGTGTTCGACAACGATCTGTCACCGGCGCAGCAGTACAACCTCGAGAAGTTGCTCGGGCGAACCGCGCTCGACCGGACCGCGGTGATCCTCGACATCTTCGCCCAGAACGCCCACACGCTCGAGGGCAAGGCGCAGGTCGAGCTCGCCCTGCTGCGCTATCGGCTGCCTCGACTTCGCCGGGGCGCCGACGCCAAGCTCTCCCAGCAGCGCGGTGGTGTCGGGGCCCGATTCGGTGGCGGCGAGACGAAGATCGAAGTCGACCGCCGGCGGATCATGCGGCGCATCAACAAGCTCGAACGTGATCTCCACGAGCTCGCCGACACCCGCTCGCTGCAGCGCAAGGGGCGGTCCCTCAGCGGGCTCGCCTCGGTGGCGATCGTCGGCTACACCAACGCCGGCAAGTCGACACTGCTGAACCGGCTCACCGACGCCGGCGTGCTCGTCGAGGATCGGCTGTTCGCGACGCTCGACCCGACCACCAGACGATTGGAGCTTCCCGGCGGCGAGCCGGTGCTGCTCACCGACACCGTCGGCTTCATCAACCGGCTGCCCCACGGACTCGTCGAGTCGTTCAAGGGCACGCTCGAGGTCGCGGCCATGGCCGACTATCTCGTGCACGTGGTCGACTCGACCGCACCCGATCCGATCGGCCAGATCGACGCGGTGCACGAAGTGCTGAGCGAGATCGACGCGGCCACCGTGCCCGAGCTGCTCGTGTTCAACAAGGCAGATCTCGCGCCGGGCGTCGCGAAGGAACTCGTCGCCGACCATCCCGGCTCGCTGGCGATCAGTGCCGTGACGGGCGAGGGCGTCGAGGAATTCCTCCGCACCCTCGCCGATCGGCTCCGGGTGCTGACCGTCGTGCACGAGCTGGTGATCCCCTACGACCGTGGAGACGTACTTGCGTCAGTGCACCGCGAGGGCGAGGTCGTCTCGGTGACCGACGGCGTCGACGGCTGGACCGTGCGGGCCCGCCTGTCCGATGCCTCGGCCGGCCGCCTGTCGGAGTTCGTCTCGGCCGAGGTGACGGACGCATGACCGGCTTCGTCCCGCCGCCGTACCCCTACGACCGCCTCGACCGGCTCCGCCCGCTGAGCGACGCCCACGAGGGTGGCACGGTCGACCTGTCGATCGGCACACCGTGCGACCCGCCGCCGCAGCGCGTCATCGACGCGCTCGCATCGAGCGGTTCCGAGCGTGCGTATCCCGCGAGCATCGGCTCGTTGCCGTTCCGCGAAGCTGCGCAGAGGTGGATGCGTCGTCGATTCGGTGTCGAGGTTCCGGCCGCACAGATCGGTGCCTCGATCGGAACCAAGGAGTTCGTCGCCACGCTGCCGCAGTGGCTGCAGCTGCGCACGCCGTCGCGCGACACCGTGCTGTACCCGGCGATTGCCTACCCGACCTACGAGATGGGGGCGATTCTGGCCGGCTGTCGCCCCGTGCCGGTCGCCATCACGCCGACAGGCCAACTCGACCTCGAGTCGATCGATCCGGCCGACGCCGAACGGGCGTTGGTGCTCTGGGTGAACAGCCCGAGCAACCCCACGGGTGCGCTCGACGATCTCGAGTCGGCGGCGGCGTGGGGTCGGGCGCACGGAGTCCCGGTGTTCTCCGACGAGTGCTACGTCGAGTTCACGTGGACCGGTCGTGGACGCACGATTCTGGAATCAGGCCTCGACGGGCTCGTTGCCGTGCACTCGTTGTCGAAGCGCTCGAATCTCGCCGGCGTCCGCGTCGGCTTCTACGCCGGTGACGCCGAACTCGTCGGCTACCTCCAGGAAGTCCGCAAGCACGTCGGCATGATGGTGCCCGGTCCGGCGCAGGCCGCCGGTATCGCGGCGCTCGACGACGACGAACACGTCGCGCTCCAGCGTGAGCGGTACCGCAGTCGACTGGACTTGCTGGCCACGGTGCTGTCGGAGTGGTCGGGCGAACCCGTCGCGCTACCCGATGGCGCGTTCTATCTGTGGATTCCGGTTGCCGACGGCTGGGAGTACGCCGAGCGCCTCGCACGCGACGGCGGTGCGCTCGTGAGCCCCGGCGAGTTCTACGGCCCCGCGGGTGCACGGTTCGTTCGTGCAGCCGTGGTACAACCTGACGATCGGATCCAACTCGTTGCCGATCGTTTGTCGGCCGGCTGACCAACCGGCGACCTGCATGATTCCCCTCCTCAACGACCACTCGCTCGGCGCCTCTCGCTGGGCCGATCGTCTCCGGGACGATCGTCGATGAGCGAATCGTCGCGTGGCCGTGGATGGATGCTCGGCCTCGGAGCCGTCGTGATCGTGGTCGGCCTGGTCGGTGCCGGCGCTCTCTGGTATGCCGGTGGTCAGCGCCTCGACGACAACGTCGCCGGCTTCGCCCGCGCCCCGTCGGGCTGTGCGACGACGCTCGACTTCGCCCGTACCGGTGAATTCACCGTGTACGTCGAGACGACGGGCAGCCTCGACGATCTCGCCGGGGACTGTTCGGCCGACACGGAGTACGACCGTGACGAGGTCGCCGATGCACAGATCCAGCTCGTCGACCCCGACGGCGCGGCAGTCGTCATCTCCGATGTGTCCGATGTGTCGTACGACACCGGTGCGTTCACCGGCTCGTCGGTCGGAGTCGTCCAGATCCGAACACCGGGTGAGCACCTCATGACCGTGGCGGCCGACGGCGGCCAGTTCGCGATCGCCGTCGGGGGCGACCCGAGCGACGGAGTGGGCGTGCTGCGGTGGAGTGCGGTGGTCGTGGCGATCGTGTCACTCGTCGTCGGAGGCATCCTGCTCGTGCTCGGCAGCCGCCGTCCTCCCCGGGCGGCCGTGTCGGACGAGTCGCGTTGGGAACCGCAGGCGACGCCGACCACATGGCCCGTCGGCCCTCCAGGATTCCCCGCTCCGCCTCCGACGACCGGTGCGACCGGACCGGCCGGCCCACCGCTCGCACCTCCCTCGAGCGCTCCCGCACCCGTTGTGCCACCGGGTCCGGCGCAACCGTCGCCCTGGGCTCCGCCGTCGATCAGTAGCGGCGCATGACGGTGACGACCTTGCCGTAGATCTCGACTTCGTCGGCCGTGAACTCCATGGGCGCCATGGTCGAGTTGGCCGGCGTGAGCGTGACCTGGGCACCCGAGCGGCTGTACGTCTTGATCGTGGCCTCCCCACCGGGGATGCCGGCGACGACGATGTCGCCGTTGTTGGGGTTGGCGATCTGCGTCGCGATCACGAAGTCGCCGTCGAGGATGCCGAGTTCGATCATCGACTCGCCACGCACCCGCAGCATGAAGAGTTCGCCGTCGCCGGTGAAGTCGGCAGGGACCGGAAGGATCTCCTCGACGTTCTCCTCGGCGAGCACGTCGGTGCCGGCGGCCACATCGCCGACGAGGGGGACGTGTCGTACCGGGCGACGTTCCATCATGGCGCCGCTGTTCGTGTCGTACCGCACCTCGATGGCCCGTGGCTTGGTGGGATCGCGACGCAGGTAGCCCAGCCGTTGCAGGGTGTTGAGGTGGCTGTGCACGGTCGACGGGGACGTGAGACCCACGGCATCGCCGATCTCACGGACCGACGGTGGATAGCCCCGCTCACGGATCTGCTGTTCGATGAACTCGAGGATGTTTCGCTGACGAGTGCTGATCGTGGGGGCCATGCGAACAGTGTACGGATCGGTGCGGACTCGGTCAAACATCTGTTTCACAAACAATTGTTCGAAGAAATGCCCGTGCGGGGTTGACATCGGGCCAATGGCGCTGGTTCACTACGAACAGTCGTTCTACGAACACACGTTGCCTCCGACCGATACGATCGAAGCAGCGAGCGAACACCGACCGAACATCCGAACATCCGAACCATCGACCGCCCGAGCGGAGCACATGATGACTGCCACCTTCCACCCATCACAGGACTTCCAGCGGACCCGTCGACAGATGGCCAACGGGGCAGGTCGCGCCGTGACGGTGCCGAACTACACCATCCGCCGGGCCGCAGCCGCGCTCGTGATGCTCGCGGTCCTGGCTGCGGGCGCAGTCGGCGTCGGCGAGGTCGTCGGCGCGGTGGCCGACCTCGGAGGCCGTCCTGCCGCGGCCTCCGAGGTCGCCTCGGCGAGCGGTGACTCGACCCCGAGCGTCCACGTCGCAGCGCCTGGCGACACCCTGTGGTCGATTGCGCAGCAGTATCGAGGCGGCGTCGGGCGCGATCGCTACGTCGACGCGCTCATCGACCTCAACGGCGACACCTCCATTCAGGTCGGCCAGGCAGTTCGCCTGCCCTGACGGTTCGTCCGCACACGGGTGTGCAGTGGCGTGCCCGGCGCGTCAGGGTGTCGGCGGATAGCCTGACCGGCGTGTTCTGCCCAGCGTGCCGCACCGATGACACCAAGGTGGTCGATTCGCGTGTTGCCGAGGAAGGTTCGGCGATCAGGCGACGCCGCGAGTGTCTGGCGTGCGCGCACCGGTTCACCACCTTCGAGCGTGTCGACCACGCACCGCTCACCGTCGTGAAGTCACACGGCGGTGACGAGCCGTTCGATCGCAAGAAGGTGATCGGTGGTCTCGCGGCAGCGACGAAGGGCCGCAACGTGTCGGAGGCACAACTCGACGAGATCGCCGCGCGTGTCGAGGAGTGCATGCGTCTGTTGGGCTCGACCGTCACCAGCGCGAGGGTGGGCGTCGCCGTGCTCGACCAGTTGCGTGCGGTCGACGACGTCGCCTACCTGCGATTTGCCAGCGTCTACAAGGGTTTCGACGGCGCCTCGGACTTCCACCGGGAGCTGGCGCTGCTCGAGAAGTCAGCGACGCCGACGTAGCCAGCGCGCTGTACAGGAACGATCGGTCGTCGATCGCCAACTGGGCGAGATCGAATCGGTGCTGGTGGTCGCCGGCGCCCGCGGTGAGTCGAGGCCCGCTCCCGCCCACCACCGCGGGTGAGGTGGTCAGGTTGATCTCGTCGATCAGGTCGGCGTCGAGCAGCGCCGCGTTCAGGATCGCCCCTCCCTCGGCCTGGACCACGTCGCAGACGTGCATGAGTCGGTCGAGCCGGCCGACGGCGTCGGCGAGGTCGACGGTTCCCGTTCCGGCGCGAACGACGTCGACCCCGGCGGTGTCGAACGTGGCATCTTCGGTGGTGATCAGAAACCCGGCGCCCGACGCGAAGAGTGCCGTGGACAGATCGACGTCACCCGAGCGGGTGACGACCCCGATGCGCTGGCCCGGCTTGCGGGGCGGGCCGTATCCCTCGTCGCGGACGGTGCCGGCACCGACGACGATGACATCGGCGATGGCTCGGAGTTGCCCGAGCACCGCGGTGTCGGTCGGACTCGAGAGTGCGGCCGAGTCCCCACCGACGACGGTGGATCCGTCGATCGAGGCCACCATGCAGAGCCCCACCCAGGGGCGGCCCGATCGCCGGCCCAGCGCGGAGGCGTACGCATCGGCAACCGCGATGTCGTCGGCGGGCTCGGGGAGCAGTCGGCGCATGGCAGCATCATGTCGGACGGACCGCTGCGATGCGACCTCGCACGGTCTGCGACGATGAGTGGATGGCTGATCGTTCGAGCTCCACCCGCACCGCCTTTCGCACCTGTCCGCTCTGCGAGGCGAGCTGTGGTCTGGAGATCACGTTGCGCCCCGATGGACGCGGCGGCGAGGAGGTGCAACGGATCCGTGGTGACCGCCTCGACGTGTTCTCGAAGGGCTTCATCTGCCCGAAGGGGTCGACCCTCAAGCAGCTGCACGAGGATCCCGATCGCCTGCGCACCCCCATGATCAAGCGTGACGGCGTGCACGTGCCGGCGACGTGGGACGAGGCGTGGTCGCTGATCGACGAGCGGCTCGGTGGTGTGATCGCCGGTCACGGGCGTGGCTCGCTCGCGGCGTACGTGGGCAATCCGACGGCGCACAGCCTGTCGGCGATGACCTTCTCGCGGGTGCTGCTCACCGGGCTCGGCACCAAACATCGCTTCAGTGCGTCGACGGTCGACCAGATGCCGCGACACGTCGCCTCGGGCTACGTGTTCGGCTCGCCGGTGGCGATCCCGGTGCCCGATCTCGATCGCACCGACCATCTGGTGATCCTCGGAGCGAACCCGTATGCGTCGAACGGCAGCGTGTGCACCGCGCCGGACTTCCCGGGTCGCATCGAGGCGATGCGGGCCAGGGGAGGCAAGCTGGTCGTCGTCGACCCCCGCCTGTCGCGTACGGCGCAGGAGGCGGACGAATGGGTGTCGATCCGTCCGGGCACCGATGCGCTGCTGCTGGCTGCCATCGCTCACACGATGATCGAGGAGGGTCTCGCCGACCCGGGCGATCACCTGGCAGGGCACGTCGCCGGACTCGACGAGCTGACCGCGGCACTTGCACCCTTCACGCCCGAGTTCGCTGCGGACGCGACCGGCGTCGCGGCCGACACGATCCGTCGGCTCGCCCGCGAGATCGCCGCGGCACCGAGCGCAGCGGTGTACGGCCGTATCGGCACCACCACCACCGAGTTCGGCTCGACGGCATCGTGGTTGATCGACGTGGTGAACATTCTCAGCGGCAATCTCGACCGCCCGGGCGGATCGATGTTCCCCACCCCGGTGGCAGGCGGGGCGACGACCCGTGGCAAGCCCGGTTCCGGCCGGGGGTTCTCCGTCGGCCGCGGCCACAGCCGGGTGAGTGGCCATCCCGAGGTGATGGGCGAGTACCCGGTGAGCGTGCTCGCCGAGGAGATCCTCACGCCAGGAGAGGGGCAGATCCGTGCGCTCGTGACGCTGGCGGGCAATCCGGTGCTGTCGACACCGAACAGCGACCAACTGGCCGGGGCGCTCGACGAACTCGAGTTCATGGTCAGCATCGACCTGTACCTGAACGAGACGACGCGGCACGCCGACGTGATCCTGCCGCCGCCGTCGCAGCTCCAACGCGGTCATTACGACCTGCTGCTGTTGCAGTTCGCCGTCCGTAACGTCGCCAACTACTCGCCGCCGGTCCTGCCGCTCGACGAGGGCCAGCCCGACGAGTGGGAGATCATCTCGAAGCTGACTGCGATCGCGCAGGGGCTGGGGGTCGAGGTCGATGCGTCGCTGGCCGATGACGCGGCGATCGAGGCGCTCGTGCGCGGCACCGTCAAGGGTGAACATTCCGTCGTGGCCGGTCGCGACGCCGACGAACTCCTGGCCGAGCTGTCGGCGTCGGGGCGTCGTGGGCCGGAGCGGATGCTCGACTTCATGCTGCGGACCGGACCGTTCGGTGACGGATTCGGGGCGAATCCGGACGGGACGTCACTCGACGACCTGTTGTCGCGACCGCACGGCCGGGACTTCGGCGCCCTCGTGCCTCGCGTGCCCGAGATCCTGCGGACACCCAGTGGCATGATCGAGTTGGCGCCGGAGCCGTTGGTGACCGATCTCGCACGGCTCGAAGCAGCAGCCGGCGAACTGGCCACCCGGGGCCTGGTCCTCGTGGGGAGGCGTCACCTCAGGAGCAACAACTCGTGGATGCACAACGTGAAGGTGCTGGTGAAGGGCACGCCACGCTGCACGTTGCAGGTGCATCCGCACGACGCAGTCGCGCTCGGCCTGGTCGATGGCGGCGCCGCGACCATCACCTCGCGCGTCGGCTCGGTGAGGGCACCGGTCGAGGTGACCGAGTCGATCCGTCCGGGTGTGGTCAGCCTGCCGCACGGCTGGGGGCATGACGTGCCGGGTACCCGGATGCGGGTGGCGGCCGAGCACGCGGGGGTCAACTCGAACGTGTTGTCCGACGACAAGGCGATCGATCCGCTGTCGGGCACGTCGGTTCTCAACGGCATTCCCGTCGAGGTGACCGCTGCTGTCTGATTTGGTGGCCGAACGTCGGATGTGACGGTGTGGACAACCCCCTGTTGTTCACATGCTGTCCGCAGTGGATTCACCGAAATTCACATGGTTGTCCCCTTCCTTCTCACAGGCTCGACTCCGTAGAGTGCGGCGCAGTGCCGACCACGGCGCGACGCACGGATGAGAGGCGGGCACCGACATTCCCCGACATGTCGGGGAAGGTGTCTGTCTGTGGGGCGTTCCCTCGACCTGTGACGGCGCGCAGTGGTCGGCGGTTCGCGTCGGGAGCAGGTCAGGCCACGACGATCGGCCGGTTGCTCGGGTGTGCCACGGCTGTAGTTTGGAATCCACTCGACGTTCGGAGGAACCGTCATGTCGCTCGACAGCATCGCCGACCGCACCATTGGGGCCGGCGTCATCGGACTGAGCCGCCTGTACACCTCGGCCGGCGTCGACCCGTACGACGAGGTCGTCTGGGAGCGTCGCGACGCCCGAATCACGAACTGGGTCGACGGGTCGGTGGCGTTCGAGCAGCTCGGTGTCGAATTCCCGATCGCGTGGTCGCAGAACGCCACCAACATCGTCACGCAGAAGTACTTCCGCGGTGCGCTGGGATCACCCGGGCGTGAATGGTCGCTGAAGCAGGTCGTCGATCGCATCGTCGACACGATCACCGACTGGGGCGTCGGCCGACGGTTACTTCGACGGCGACGAAGCCGACGCGTTCCGCGACGAACTGAAGTACATCCTCGTGACGCAGCGGGCGGCATTCAACAGCCCGGTGTGGTTCAACATCGGTGTACCGGGCGTGCCGCAGCAGGCGAGCGCCTGTTTCATCCTCGCGGTCGACGACGAGATGCACTCGATCCTCAACTGGTACCGCGAGGAGGGGATCATCTTCAAGGGAGGCTCGGGTGCAGGTGTCAACCTGTCACGGATCCGGTCGTCGTTCGAGCCGTTGGAGGGTGGCGGCACCGCCTCGGGTCCCGTGAGCTTCATGCGCGGGGCCGACGCGTCGGCGGGCACGATCAAGTCGGGCGGCAAGACCCGGCGGGCCGCCAAGATGGTGATCCTCGACGCCGATCATCCCGACATCGAGCAGTTCGTGTGGGCCAAGGCGTGGGAGGAACGTAAGGCACACGCGCTCGCCGAGGCCGGCTTCGACATGGGTCTCGACGGTGTCGACTCGTTCTCGGTCCAGTACCAGAACGCCAACAACTCGGTACGGGTGACCGACGAGTTCATGCAGGCGGTACTCGACGATGCGGACTGGGATCTTCGGGCGGTCACCACCGGCGAGGTGCTGCGCACGGTTCGCGCCCGGGATCTGTGGCGTGAGATCGCCCAGGCGGCATGGGAATGTGCCGATCCGGGTCTGCAGTTCGACACGACGATCAATCGCTGGCACACGGCCCCCCACCACGGCCGGATCACCGTCGAGCAACCCTTGCTCCGAATACCTTCACGTCGACAACAGCGCGTGCAATCTCGCGTCCATCAACCTGTTGAAGTACCTGCAGGACGACGGCGGGTTCGATGTCGGGGCGTTCACGCACACGATCGACATGCTGATCACGGCCCAGGAGATCCTCGTCGGTCACGCGGACTATCCGACCGAGAAGATCGCTGACAACACGCGGGCGCTGCGACAGCTCGGGCTGGGTTACGCCAACCTCGGCGCGTTGCTCATGGCGCTCGGTCTGCCGTACGACTCCGAGGAGGGCCGGGCGTGGGCGGCGGCAGTCACGTCGTTGATGACGGGATCGGCCTACGCCGCGAGCGCTCGGACCGCAGCCCGCGTCGGTCCGTTCGACGGCTTCGCCGACGAGGCCGACGCCATGCTCGGCGTGCTCGGGATGCACCGCCAGGCAGCCCGCAACCTCGACAGCCACGGCGTGGTTCCGGCCGACCTGATCGACGCGGGGCGCACGGCGTGGGACACGGTCCTGCGTGACGCCGCCGCGCACGGCGTGCGCAACAGTCAGGCCTCGGTGATCGCTCCGACCGGAACGATCGGCCTGGCCATGGACTGCGACACGACGGGCATCGAGCCCGACCTGGCGCTCGTGAAGACCAAGAAGTTGGTCGGTGGGGGGACGATGTCGATCGTCAACCAGACCATCCCGCGGGCCCTGCGACGTCTCGGCTACCCACCCGAGGAGGTCGACGACATCGTCACCTACATCGACGAGCACATGTCGGTCATCGGCGCCCCGCACCTCGCGGCGGCGCACCTGCCGGTGTTCGCCTGCTCGATGGGCGACCACACGATCCACTACGAGGGCCACATCCGGATGATGGCCGCCGTGCAGCCGTTCGTCAGCGGCGGGATCAGCAAGACGGTCAACATGCCCGAGGACGCCACGGTCGAAGAGGTCGAGGCGCTGCACATGCTGGCCTGGGAGCTCGGGTTGAAGTCGGTGGCGATCTATCGCGACAACTGCAAACTCGGCCAACCGTTGTCGACGTCGAAGGTGACGGCGGGCGATGCGCCGCTCGAGGTGGAGATCATCGAGAGGGTCGAGCATCATCCGGTCCGCCGCAAGATGCCGCGGACGCGTCGTGGGCGCACGTTCGAGTTCAGGGTGGCCGACTGCAAGGGCTTCGCGACGATCGGCGAGTACGACAACGGCCAGCCCGGCGAGATCTTCCTCACGGTCTCCAAGCAGGGGTCCACGATGGCCGGGGTGATGGACGCGTTCGCGAAATCGGTGAGCTACGGGCTGCAGTACGGCGTGCCGTTGCGAGCCTTCGTCGAGGCGTTCACCAACATGCGTTTCGAGCCCGCCGGAATGACCGACGACCCCGACATCCGCTTCGCCTCGTCGATCATGGACTACCTGTTCCGTCGCCTGGCGATCGAGTACATGACCTACGACGAACGCGCCGAGCTCGGCATCTTCTCCGTCGACGAACGGCTCCAACCGACGCTGCCGGGCCTCGACGAGCAGGTGACGCCGACCCATCAGGGTTCCGATCTCGCCCCCGACCCGAAGTCGGTGCCCCAGGCTGTCGTCGCCGAGTTGCCGTTCGCCGTCGCCGAGCGGGTGCGGGTGAGCGATGCGCCGATGTGCATGCAGTGCGGCATCGTGATGGTCCGTGCGGGGAGCTGCTACGTGTGCACCTCCTGCGGGTCGACCAGCGGCTGCTCCTGACCCCCGTCGCCCCATGAGGCTGTGATGAGGTTGTGGCGCGAGGGGTGGGCCGGAACCTCATCGGTGGTGTTGTGATGAGGTTGTGGCGCGAGGGGTGGGCCGGAACCTCATCGGTGGTGTTGTGATGAGGTTGTGGCGCGAGGGGTGAGCCGGAACCTCATCGGTGGGGGTCGTTGGGATCGGGGCGGGAGGGTCGTGAGCGGTACCGTCCGGGCATGGGTGACGACACACGCGAACTGATCCGGTATCACGCCGAGGGCAAGGTCGGCGTCATCACGATCGACCGACCCGAGAAGCGCAACGCGATGACGTACGCGATGCTCGGAGAGTTCATCGAGACGGTCGGGCGCGCCGACGAGGATCCGGCGACGACCGTGCTGGTGATCACCGGCGTTCCCGGAGCGTTCTGTGCCGGAACCGATCTGGCCGATCTCGCAACGGTGCCGGGCGAGGTGCGTGGACTTCGGGGATCGGCCGAGGAGCGCCACAAGTGGTGGCCGATCGCCCAGGCCCGCAAGCCGACGATCGGGGCGATCGACGGTCCAGCGGTGGGCATGGGTGCGGAGTTCTCGTCCCAATGCGATCTTCGACTTGCGAGCACGCAAGCCCGGTTCGCGTGGAACTTCGTGCACCGCGGGCTGGTTCCCGACACCGGCGCCGGTACCTGGCTGCTCCCGCGCATCATCGGGGTGCAGCAGGCACTGCGGTTGCTCTACACCGGCGAGATGATCGACGCCGCCGAGGCCCTCCGGCTCGGCTACGTCCTCGAGGTCGTGGAGAGTGACGATCTGCTGCCTCGGGCGATGGGCCTCGCCAACGCCGTCGCAGCAGGTTCACCGCACAGCCTCGGCCTCGTCAAGTCGCTCGTCCACGAGGGGCTGACGGCACCAGTGGGCGAGCACATGGAGCGCCACACCGCTGCGATGGCTGCGTGTTTCAAGAGCGATGATCATCGAGAGGGTGTCGCGTCGTTCCTCGAGCGTCGACCGGCCGAGTTCACCGGTCGCTGAACGGCTCGCGGTAGCGCGTCCAAGGGGCGGGCCGGATGGCCCGCCCCTTCGGGAGACTCGTTGCCGAGTCCCAGGTTCTGCCCGCGTGTTCAGGCCTGCTGTGTTCCTCGACGCCGGCTGAGCAACGTCAGAGCGACACCGGTGGCCACCAGGACCGTGGCCAGAGCGGCGATCCAGCCGTTGCTCCCCGTGGCGGGAAGCGTCGCCTGGAGCGCTACGTCCGCTGGGGCGGCAGGAGCCGCAGGAGCGGCAGGGGTCGCCGGAGCGGCAGGAGCGGTCGGGGTCGTCGGGGTCGTCGGGGGCAACGATTCCTCCTCCGAGTACGTGTTCACCACGGCGACCGTCGCGAGCCCACCTGCCGTCACCTCGACGGTGCCGGGGGTGATGTTCACGGTGTACTCGGTCCCAGGATTGTTCTCGGTCACCGTGTAGGTGCCCGGAACCAGATTGTCGAAGATGACCGTTTGCCCTGCGACGATCGTCTTGGACTGCATCGTGGTCGCCGGGGTCGGGCCCACGACGTTGATCACGTACGAAGCGCCGTCCGGCGGATCACCGACGACCGTCTTGGTCACCTCGATTCGCCCGAACTCGGGCGCAGGTGCCGGCGTGTTCCAGCAGAGATCGAAGTGGCTGATCGTCGGCCACTTCTGTTGTTCATCGACCGCCGGGACTGCCGGGACCGCCGGCGCGTGCAATGGAATGTCTGTCTGGGTGGCGTTGCGATACACGTTTGCACCGTCGCCGCCCTTGACGACGATCGCATAACCCTCAGTCAGATTGACGCTGAAGGCGGTGATCGCGTTGTTCGTGTTGGGGTCTTCCGTGTCGGGGTACGTGCCCACCGTGAGGCTGGCCTTCATTCCGTCACGATCAAGGGTGTAGGTGTCTCCCTCGATCACATCCCAGTTCTCCTCCCACTTCTCGCCGTAGGTGTAGCCGAGGTCCTCACAGGTCGGATTGTCATCGACGTTCTTGACGGCGGATGCCTCGCCTGCCACGGTGAGACCGCCGAGGATCAGGACGCCGGAGAAGAGGATCGCCGCACCGCGTCGGGTGCGGGTGCTGAACGTGTTCATGGCTGCTCCTTTCTCGTGGGGTCACCGAAACGGTGACCCGAGGAGCGGGCCGGGTTCGCCTTTGGCTCTGCGCTGCCGATTGCGACCATCACGAGGCAGCGATTCACAGCCTCCCGCTGGGATCCGATATCTCTCGGAACCCGATTCCACGATCGCGCCGCTGCCCCGACTGTGCATGGGGCGAACGTCCTCTCCCACGTCAAGTTCTCGTCAAGGTACGGCTGCCGAGATCAGGTGGTGATCGAACGTGTGTGCTGTTGCGGGGGGTGGTTCGGTAGGGTCGGGCCATGGCGATCCAGTGCGCGTACTGCAACGGGGAGCATGCGACGCCGGCCGAGGTTCGCCAGTGTTGGCATGACGGTGGACGTCAGGACCTCCCCACCTCCGGCGACGAGCCACTCGCCGTTCGACGATGGTGAGCACGCGGAGGGGCCGACGCAACGGCAGCGCCACTCCCGAGCGCACACCTGCGGCTCGTCGCCCGCCCGCCGCGTCGGCGGTAGCGAGGCGTGACGTGCCGCGAGGCGTGGCGCCGGCCGGCGCCGGGCCCGACGAACTCGGGCGTCATGTGGTCATCGAGCCGGGCGGACACGTGCCCGAGCCGTGGGCCGACGCGCAGCGCCTCGTCGTCGATGCCGCCACGCTGGCTGATCCGTTGCACGCACTCGCGTTCCTCCGCGCCGCCCACCACGCCCGGGAACGACTCGTCATCGAGCTCGCCGCACCGTTCGAACGCGAGCCGATGCTGATGACCGAGGCAGCACCGTACGAGCTGGGACCGACGTTCGCCTTCGACCTGGAGGAACTCCACCATCTCGTGTGGGCCAACAGCGTCGACCACCGCGATCCCGACCGTCCGACGTGGATCGCGCTCGACACGGCGCTCGCCGCAGGTGCCGTGCCGGCGGACGATCGAGGCGACGTCGTGATGTCCGACGGGACGGCCGTGTGGCTCGACGGAGGGCCCGTGCGCCACACCGATCCGATCGACGATGTGCCCGTCGTGCACGCCGTCGCTGTCGAGCACGGTTCGCTGCGCCCACCTGGAGCGAATCGTTCCGACGCGGATCTCGCGCCCGATCAGCTCGCGGCGGTCACCCATCGCGGCGGCGGCGCCCGCATCATCGCGCCGGCCGGCTCGGGCAAGACCCGGGTGCTGACCGAGCGGGCTCGCCACCTCCTGACGAAGTGGAACCTGCCGCCGAGCGCGGTGAGCCTCGTGGCATTCAACAAGCGGGCCCAGGAGGAGATGGTCGAGCGGACCTCCGACCTGCCCGGCCTCCAGGTGCGCACCCTGAATGCCATCGCCCTGGCGATCGTCAACGGCGTACCACCGTTCGCACCGCAGGTCACCAAGTGGCGCACGATCGACGAGCCCGACGTGCGGCGCATCATCGGCGATCTCGTGTCGTTCCCCCGCCGCCGCAACAGCGACCCGATCGGGCCGTGGATCGAGGCGCTCACGGTCATCCGTCTGGGCCTGGTCGATCCCGCCGAGGTCGAGGGTCGGTATGCCGGCGACGTCGACGGCCTCGCCGACACCTGGCCGAGTTACCGACAGGCCCTGGAACGGCGCGGCGCCGTCGACTTCGATGATCAGATCTACCGGGCGCTCCTGGTGCTGCTGCGCGACCCAGCGGCGCGCCGAGCCGCGCAGCGGGCGTGTCGGATCATGCTGGTCGACGAGTTCCAGGACCTCACCCCGGCCCACCTGTTGCTGATCCGGCTGCTGTCGGCGCCTGGCGGTGCGGTGTTCGGGGTCGGCGACGACGACCAGACCATCTACGGCTACAACGGAGCCGACCCGGCGTGGCTGATCGACTTCGCCGAGCTGTTCCCCGGCTCGGGTTCGCACCCGTTGGAAGTCAACTACCGCTGCCCGGCGGGCATCGTCGAGGTCGTCGACCGGCTGCTGCGTCACAACCGTCGGCGTGTCGCCAAGACGATCAGGGCTGCGTCGAACGACAGCATCGGATGGTCGGTCGACAGCGCAGTCGATGCCGTTGCCTCGTCGCGTCGTGCGGTCCGTGATGCGATTGCCGGAGGGGCCCGACCCGACGAGGTGGCCGTGCTCGCCCGCGTGAACGCGCTCCTGGCGCCCGTGCAGGTCGCCCTGGTGGCCGAGGGCGTTCCGATCAGTGGTGGGGTGGGCCTGGAGTTCGCCGATCGCACCGCAGTGCGCACGGTGTTGGCCTGGTTGCGTCTGGCCGTGGCGGGCCGGGGCGGAACGTTCGCGCCCGACGACATCCGCGAGGCGCTTCGTCGCCCGTCGCGCTCGTTTCATCCCCGGATCACCGACTGGGTGTCCGAGCAGCGGAGTGTGGTCGACCTCAACCGACTGGCCGCTCGACTCACCAACGAGCGTGACTCGGAGCGCGTGATCGATTTCGCCGCCGACATCCAGACGATGCAGAAGTCCGTGCTGTCGGGGGCGACCACTTCCGATCTCGTGCTGATGCTCATCGACGACATCGGCCTCGCCGGGTCGGTCGCCTCGCTCGACGCCAACCGGCGCGGCGCCAACCGCTCGGCCCAGGGTGACGATCTCACCGCGATCACCCATCTGGCGGCGTTGCACGACGATCCGACGACCTTCGAGCGGTGGTTACGCGCCCAGTTGGCCGCCAAGCGCGCTCCGGGTGGCGTGCTGCTGTCGACGGTGCATCGGGTGAAGGGGCAGGAGTGGCCGCACGTGGTGGTGCACCTGGCCGACGCCGATCAGTATCCGCACCGGCTCGCCGACGACGTGGAAGAGGAGCGGCGGCTGTTCCACGTGGCGATCACCCGCGCCAGCACCCACGCGACCATCGTCACCGGGGTGCATCCGAGCCCGTTCGTGGCCGAACTCACGACCGAGCCGTCCGTCGGGCGCGGCATCGTGTCGTCGCACCGCCCGGAGCCCGTCTCGAAACCCGCCGCACGGGCATCGTCGACCGGCGATGACCCCGCTGCCGACCTCGACCCCGACGGTCAACGGCGTTTCGCCGCGCTCCGGGATCTGCGCAACGAGCTACGCGACGGCAAACCTGCCTACGTGGTGTTCGACAACAAGACACTGGCGGCGATCGCCCGTTCTGCTCCGACCACATTGCGTGACCTCGGCCGGATCTCCGGTGTCGGCCCCGCCAAGCTCGAACGGTACGGGGATGCGGTGATCAAGCTGATGGCCGACCTGGCGGCCGGGTGAGATGACGGTGTGACAGGTGCTGCCGCGCCATCCGATCACGAGTGGCCCGGTACGGTGAAGGAGGTGACGACTGCCTCGGTGAACCTCTCGGTACTGGAGCGTCCACTCTGGCGCGGGACGATGCACGCCGGTGCCTTCTTCGCGGCGATTCCTGCCGGGATCCTGCTGATCGCCATTGCCGACGGAGTTGCGGCCACGGTCGCGGCTGCGATCTACGCCACGACGTTGCTGCTGCTGTTCGGAACGTCCGCTTCCTACCACCGCCTCGCCCACTCGGTGCGCGCCCGCGAGGTGATGCAGCGACTCGACCACTCGATGATCTACCTGCTCATCGCGGGCACCTACGTGCCGATCTGTCTGGTCGCTTTGCCCAGCGCATGGGGGATCCCCATGCTGGCCGTCGTCGGGACCATGGCCGTGGTCGGCATGGTGCTCAAGCTCGCGTTCTTCCACGGTGCCCGCTTCGTGTCGTACTCGCTGTATCTCGTCATGGGGTGGGTGTCGATCGTGGCTGCACCTGTCCTGATCGACAATCTCACAGGGCTGCAGCTCGGCCTCATGGTGGCGGGCGGGCTCGCCTACACGGTGGGTTTCCCGGTGCTCGTGCGGCGTCGCCCCGATCCGTGGCCCAAGACCTTCGGGTACCACGAGGTGTGGCATCTGCTCGTCGTGGTGGCGGCGGTGCTGCACTTCGCCGCGGTCACCGACGTCGTCGCCTGAGTCGACTGTTCGATCGCTTCGTCGTCGTCGACTGGAGCGCCAACTCGACGCCGAAACGAGGTCGTGACTCGATCTGGATCGCGGTCCACGAGGGAACGGCGGATCTCGGTGTCGAATCCGTCGACCCGTGCCGACGCCGAGCGATACCTCACAGAACTCGTGAGATCCGACCCGTCGGGTCGCACATTGATCGGCGTCGACTTCTCGCTCGGCTATCCCGCAGGAACCGCCGCGGCGCTCGGCTTGACCGGTTGTGCGTGGGAGTCGATGATCGGGTTCCTGAACGAGGCGATCGTCGACGACGATCGCAACGCCAACAACCGGTTCGAGGTCGCCGCAGCGCTCAATGAGCGGATCACGGCGACGGGTGCGCCGTTCTGGGGATGTCCACCGGCGCGGGTCAGCCGCACGCTGACCGTGACGAAGCCGGCCTCGTTCGCGCCGCTCGCGGAGTGGCGGGCGGTCGAGACGGTTCTTCGCGAGCGCGGCCACCGCCCGTTCTCGTCGTGGCAGCTGCTCGGTGCCGGCGCGGTCGGCAGCCAGAGCCTGCTCGGCATCCCGATGGTCCATCGACTGTCGGTTCGGTTCGTCGATCGGGTGTCGGTCTGGCCGTTCACCACCGGCCTGCGTTCGCCGACGGTGGACCGTGGAACGGTGGTGGTCGCGGAGGTGTGGCCGTCGCTGGTGCCTCATGATGCCCGCGACGGTGTCGTGCGAGACGAGGCGCAGGTCGTCGCGGTCGCCGAGTGGCTGGCCGATCTCGACCGGGCCGATCGACTCGCCGATCTGTTCGGCCCTGACGTCGCGGGACCCGCCGACGTCGCACGCATCGAGCGCGAAGAGGGCTGGGTCCTCGGGGTCGGTTGCTGATGGCAACGGTCGAGCTGGATCGTGTCAGTCTGCGAACCGGCGGGGAGTGGCGCCTCGACGACATCTCGGTGGCGCTTTCCGACGGTGCGTTCGTCGGGCTGGTCGGCGGGTCGGGGAGCGGCAAGACGACGCTGCTGCGCACGATTGCCGGTTTGGAGCGGCCCACGAGCGGGACGATCCGGATCGACGGGGACGATGTCACCCGGTCGGCGCCGAGCGAACGCGATGTCGCCATGGTCTTCCAGCAGCCGGCACTCCTCGGGCACCTCTCGGTACGCCGCAACGTGTCGTTTCCCCTCGACGTTCGCCGGCGTGACGCCGAGGAGATACGTCGGCGTGTCGATGCCGAGGTGCGGGCGCTGCACATCGAGGAGCTGCTCACTCGCCGGCCGAACGAGCTGTCGCATGGCGAGCAGCAGATGGTGCAGGTCGCCCGTGCCCTCGTTCGGGTGCCGCGGGTGTTGTTGCTCGACGAGCCGTTCGCAGCGCTCGACGAGCCGCTTCGCCACCGACATGCGCGCCGAGATCGCCATGCTCCAGGACGGCTACGGCGTCACCACGCTGATGAGCACCAATGACCCCCTCGACGTGGCGACGTTGACGCCGTTGCTCATCGTGCTCGACGAGGGGCGGCTCGTGCAGTTCGGCGAGACCTCGTGGATTCGTCGATCGCCCGCAACGCTGCTCGCCGCGGCGACGACTGGCGCCGTCTCGTTGATCGACATGACGGTGGTCGCCGAGGGCGGGGGGTTCTGGCTCGTTCGCGACGACCCGGCGGGCGGCGAACGCGTCCGCATCAGAGCGTGGGCGCCGTCGTTGGCGCGCTACGTGGGCTCGCTCGGTGACGGTCGGAGTGCGTCCGGAGAACCTCGTGGTCTCCGACAACGGGTCGATCCCGGCGGTCGTCGAGCGTCGCCTGCCGATCCCGGCCGGAGGGGTGCGCTGCGTGGTCGCGGGCACGCCGTTGACGGCGACGACGAAGGGTCTCGATGTCGCCGCGGGTGATCGCGTGCGCCTGCGCGTCGACCAGCCGATCGTCTTCGACCGACTGACCGGCGCCGCCGTGACCTGACTGCGACTGGAATCGCGATCGGGGTCAGACCCCGATCGCGATCAGGCGACGGTCCAGGTGCCGTTGGAGCGCAGGAGCGCTTCGAGGTCGCCGGGGCCCTTGCGTTCGCTGGCGGCCATCACCTGATCGGCGACGGCCCCCGCGTACTCCGGGCGCTGGATGTCGCGGAACACACCGAACGGGGTGGGGGAGTGGTCGTCGTGGCTCAGCCGGGCGAGCGCGAACGCCAGCGACGGGTCGTCGCGGTGGGCGTCGTGGATCAGGATCTCGTCGGCGGCGACGTCGGCCCGTTCGACGAGCCGGAGCTGTCCGTCGACACCCATCGCGACTGCCCGGTGCCCGTCGGTGCCGAACGTGATCGGCTCGCCGTGCACGAGGTCGATCATCATCTCGTCGCGGGCCTGCTTCTTGGTGACGTCGTCGAACTGGCCGTCGTTGAAGACGTTGCAGTTCTGGTAGATCTCGACGAACGACGTGCCGTGGTGTTCGTGCGCCGACCGGAAGGTGTCCATCATGTGCTTGCGGTCGAGGTCGTGGGTGCGAGCGACGAAGCTGGCCTCGGCGCCGAGCGCGACGGCAAGCGGGTTGAACGGCGGGTCGATCGAGCCCATCGGGGTCGACTTGGTGACCTTGCCGACCGGCGACGTCGGCGAGAACTGACCCTTGGTCAGGCCGTAGATCCGGTTGTTGAACAGCAGGATGTTGAGGTTGACGTTGCGGCGCAACGCGTGGATCAGGTGGTTGCCGCCGATCGACAGGCCGTCACCGTCGCCGGTGATGACCCACACGTCGAGATCCGGGCGGGCGACGGCGAGACCCGTGGCGATCGCCGGGGCGCGCCCGTGGATCGAGTGCATCCCGTAGGTGTTCATGTAGTACGGGAACCGGCTCGAGCAGCCGATCCCCGAGATGAACACCGTGTTCTCCGGGGCGATGCCGAGTTCGGGCATCAGCGTCTGGACGGCCAGCAGGATGCCGTAGTCGCCGCACCCCGGGCACCAGCGAACCTCCTGATCGCTCGTCCAGTCCTTCTTCGTCGTGACGGCGACCTGTGCGGTGCTCATGAGTTCGCTCCGTTCGTGCTGGTGATCGACGCAAGGGCCTCGTCGATGGCGGCCATGATCTCTCGGGCCTTGAAGGGGAGGCCCTGCATCTTGGTGAGTGCCCTGGCGTCGACGAGGTACTTGGCGCGGATGAGATTGGTGAGTTGGCCCATGTTGAGTTCGGGGACGATCACCCGCTGGTAACGGTGCAGGATGTCGCCGAGGTCGGAGGGCAGTGGGTTGAGGTGCATGATGTGCGCCGACGCCACCTTCTTGCCGGCGCGGCGGGTCTGCTGGATCGCGGAGTCGATCGCCGCCCAGGTCGAGCCCCAGCCGAGCACGAGCACGTCGGCATCGACGTCGCCGTTGATCTCGGTCGGCGGGATGTCCATGGCGATGCGAGCGATCTTGTCGGCACGCAGGTGGACCATCTTCTCGTGGTTCTCCGGCGTGTAGTCGATGTTGCCGGTGCCGTCGGCCTTCTCGAGGCCACCGACGCGGTGCATCAGTCCGGGTGTCCCTGGGATCGCCCATGGTCGAGCCAACGTCGTGCTCGTCGCGCAGGTACGGCCAGAACACCTCGTTGCCCTCGTCGTCGACGTGGTTCGGTTCGGTCGTGAACGGCACCGAGATGTCGGGCAACGACTCGATCGACGGCAGATTCCACGACTCGGAACCGTTGGCCAGGTAGCCGTCGGAGAGCAGGATCACCGGGGTGCGGTACTTGAGGGCGATGCGGATCGCCTCGATGGCAGCATGGAAGCACTGCGCCGGGGTGTACGCGGCGACGATCGGGAGCGGTGCTTCGCCGTGGCGGCCGTAGAGCGCGATGTTGAGGTCGGCCGCCTCGGTCTTGGTCGGCAGTCCGGTCGACGGGCCGCCGCGCTGGATGTCGACGATCAGCAGCGGCAGTTCGATCGACACCGCCAGTGACGTCGTTTCGCTCTTGAGGGCGACGCCGGGGCCGCTCGTCGTGGTGACGCCGAGATGGCCGGCGAACGAGGCGCCGAGCGCCATGCCGATGGCGGCGATCTCGTCTTCGGCCTGCACCGTGCGGATCCCGAAGTGCTTGTGCTTGGACAGCTCGTGGAGGATGTCGCTCGCCGGGGTGATCGGATACGACCCGAGCGTGATCGGCAGCTTCGCGAGCTGGCCGGCGGCGACGATTCCCCAGGCGAGCGCGGTGTTGCCGGTGATGCTCGTGTACTCGCCGGCGGGGAGCTCGGCTGGCCGGACCTCGTAGCGATGGCCGACGGCTTCGGTGGTTTCGCCGAAGTTGAAGCCGGCGAGGAACGACGCCTTGTTGGCGGCCTCGACCTGTTCGTTGGTGCCGAACTTCTCGGCGATCCACCCGAGGGTCGGGTCGATCGGCCTGGTGAACATGAACGACACGAGCCCGAGCGCGAAGAAGTTCTTCGACCGTTCGGCGTCGCGCGGCTTCACCCCGAGCGGTTCGCAGACCTCCTTGGTGAGACTGGTCATCGGGACACGCAGGACCCGGTAGTTCGCCAGCGTGTCGTCGTCGAGCGGGTTGGCCGTGTAGCCGGCCTTTTCGAGGTTGCGTTCGTCGAAGGCGTCCTCGTTGATGATCACGGTGCCGCCAGGCTCCAGCCGGTGGAGGTCGGCCATCAACGCGGCCGGGTTCATGGCCACCAGCACGCTGGGTTCGTCACCCGGTGTCGTGATCTTGTGGTTGGCGATGTTCACCTGGAATGCCGACACACCGTTCACCGTGCCGGCCGGCGCCCGGATCTCTGCCGGGAAGTCCGGCAGCGTCGACAGGTCGTTGCCGAATGCCGCGCTCACCGAGGTGAAGCGGTCACCCGTGAGCTGCATCCCGTCGCCGGAGTCGCCGGCGAAACGGACGATGAGATGGTCGAGTACATGATCGTCCTCGGTACCCGAGCGGTCGATCGTGTCCGTCATGTTGTCTCCCCCCGAGGGATTCGGTGGCCCGGCGCCGTTGCCGGGCATGTCCGCCGTCAACCGTAGCGGTGCACCCCGTGTCGGAATCGGGACGGCCGAGGAGAAAGTGACCTTGTTCCCGGTGTGACATCCGGGGTCGGACCCCGGATGTCACACCGGATGCGCGAGGATCGGTGCATGTCGCGTCGGGTGCTGATCGGGCTGCTCGGATGTGCAGTTCGCTGATGATGTCGGCCTGCGACACGTCGAACGAGCCCGATGATCCGCCGGGGATCGATCGGATCGACGGGCCGGCTCAGATCGATCCGTCGTTCGACCCGTTCGCGACGACCCCACCGGTTGTGACGGAGGCGGGAGGCTGACGGCTCGCGGGTAGGGTCGTCAGCCAGCATGGCGTCTCTTCGATTCAGCTTCGGCACCATGGGCTCGGGGAAGAGCACCGTGGCGTTGCAGATCCACCACAACCTGTCGAGTCGCCAGCTCTACGGACTGCTGTTGACCACCCTCGACCGTGAGGGCCGTCAGGTGACGAGTCGGCTCGGCGTGGCGGCTCCGGCGATCGAGGTGACGCCTGACCTCGACCTCCATGCGCTCGCCGTGAAGCACTGGCCGATCCACTACATGATCTGCGACGAGGTCCAGTTCTACACCGTGGAACAGTGCGACCAGTTGGCCCGGGTGGTCGACGAGTTCGACATCGACGTCTACGCATTCGGGCTCCTCACCGACTTCCGGGGGCATCTGTTCGAGGGCACCCGGCGAATGCTCGAGATCGCCGACGAACACATGCCGTTGCAGGTGGAGGCACGGTGCTGGTGTGGCGCCCGTGCGACGCACAACGCCCGCGTCGTCAACGGTGACGTGGTGTACGAGGGCGACACCGTCGTGGTCGGCGACACGAACTCGATCCGATGCGAGGTTGTTCGGCGACTCCGTGCGCTACGAACTGCTCTGCCGCCTGCACTTCCGCAGCGGCGACCTCGGCGCCTGACCGGTCTTTCCGGACCCGACCCCGAAAGACCCGGCCGGTCTGTCCGGACCCGACCCCGAAAGACCCGGCGGTCTTTCCGGACCCGACCCCGGAAGACCGCGCTTCAGGGGAGGTGATTGTTGTAGGCCTCGGTGAGGAGTTCGCGGAGGGCGTCGTCGAAGTCGTGCCGGCGAGGCGACGTTGGCGGTGTGCCAGAACTTGTTGCCGTACGAGATTGACCTTGCGGGTGATGGTTCGGTGGCGTGCTTGCCGACTCAGTGCGAACGACACGGCGACCCAGTGCTGCATCGGCCGCAGCTCGGCGAACTTGCGCGGGTTCTTCAGGAAGATGCCGACCGACACGACGTCGGCGTGGACGGGCCCGAGTGACTGCACGTGCGCCATCACCGCATCGAACACCGGACGCTCGTGGCTCGGGCCCGTCTCGAAGTACTCCTCGATCGACAGACCCGGTGCGCAGTCGTGGCCCTGTCCGGTCCGACCGAACAGCCGCCCGCAGTCGGGACAGGTCCAGCCGGTTGCCGTCATCTCAGCGCGGTGATCTCGACGATCGGGACGGGGCGGCTCAGGCCCTTGAACTCGACGTCGCCCATCGGCGTCGACTCGACGCGATCCTCGACGGCGGCGAACACCTTGTTCGTCACGAGGATCTGGCCGCCAGCGGCGATCGCGCACACCCGCGCCGACAGGTTCACGACGGTGCCGATCGCGGTGTACTCGGTGCGGCCGTCGAAGCCGATCTCGCCGCACGTCGCGTAGCCGATGGCGATGCCGATGCCGAGCTCCAGGTCGTGGCCGCGCCGCTTCCACTGTGCCGACAGCTCGGCGGTCCGGTCGCGCATCGCGACCGCCAGTCGCACGGCGCTCCATGCCGGGTCGTCGAGCTGCACCGGATCGTTGAAGAACACGAGCATGCCGTCGCCGGTGAACTGGGCGATCGTGCCGTCGTGGTCGAAGATCATCGGGCCGACGGCGTGATGGAACTCGCGCAGGACGTCCATCACCTCCTCGGGCTCGGCGGTCTCGGAGAACGCGGTGAAGCCGCGCAGGTCGCAGAAGAAGGCACGGTGATCTCGCGGCGGTGGCTGGCGAGGATCTCCTCGCCGCCCGACTGCCAGCGCCTCGGCGAGCTGCGGGCTGACGAACCGGCGGAGGCTGTTCAGCCGCTCGACCTCGGCGACCTTCTCGTCGACCCGCTCGGCCAGGAGGAGGTTCCACTGCTGCGAGTTCGTCGGTCATCCGCTTCTTGTCGAGGCAGGCGCCGAGGCGGGCGTGGAGGAGCACCGGGATCGAACGGCTTGGGCAGGTAGTCCTCGGCGCCGAGCTTGATGCAGGTGATGATCGACGCCATCTCGTCGACGCCGGAGATCACGATGAACGGGATCGCCTTCAGGCGGTCGTCGCCGGCGCGGTGCTCGAGCAGGCCGTAGCCGTCCATCTCGGGCATCTCGATGTCGGTGAGGACGACGTCGACGTCGTTGGTGGCCAGGGCGGCGATCGCTTCGAGACCGTTGCCGGCTTCGATCACCTGGTGGCCGAGCGAGCCGAGCGACATCGACAGCATCGCCCGGTTGAGCGGATCGTCGTCGACGACGAGCACGGTGGCGGGCGGCTGGTCGACGGCGTCGGTCACGGCGCTCATCCTCGCGTGTCCAGCGCGCGTCGGGCGCCCTCGAACGCGACGGTGATCGCCTGCACCTGCTGCTCCGCGTCGACGACGGCCTCGCTGGCGCGCCTGCGACTCGAGCTCGGCGCAGCAGCTCCGCCAGTTCGGTCGCGCCGAAGCTCGTCGCGTTCGACTTGAGCGTGTGGGCCGTGCGGCGCAGCACGTCGATGTCGTTCGCGCCCGCGGCGTCGGCGAGCTGGGTGAGCAGAGTGGCGCCGTTGTCGAGGAACGAGGTGACCAGCCGTTCGAACGACGCGTCGTCGGGGGCGATCGAGCGCATCCGGGCGATCGCCGACGCGTCGAGTGTCACCTCGGCCGTGGCCGCTGGTTCGGCGGCCATCTCGGCGGTGGCGCCGCTCGATCGTGCGGGCGTGGCGGCCAGGGCGGCGGCGAGTTCCTCGGGGCGGATCGGCTTGGCGAGGTAGTCGTCCATACCGGCGGCGATGCACGCCTCGCGGTCGCCCTGCATGGCGTTGGCGGTCATGGCGACGATCCGGATCGGCTGGGTGCCGCGCTCGGGCGGGATCGGCCGGGCGCGGATGCGGCGGGTGGCCTCCAGACCGTCCATCTCCGGCATCTGCACGTCCATCAGCACGAGGTCGTACGGGAACTGCTCGACGGCCTCCACCGCTTCGACGCCGTTCGAGGCGACGTCGGCGCGGTACCCCATCGATTCGAGCACCAGGAGCGCGATCTGCTGGTTGACGGTGTTGTCCTCGGCCAGCAACACCCGCAGCGGGTGGCGTTCGCCGAGCTTGGTGGACGTCGGCATCCGACGTCCGCCGTCACGACGCTCCCCGCGTCGACATCGGTGAGCACCGACACGAGCATGTCGAACAGCTGCGACTGCTTGACCGGCTTGGCCAGCACCCCGGCGAACACCGGGTCGGCGGCCTCGGCACCGCCGAGCGACGTGTAGAGCACCAGCGGCAGGTCGGGTCGCAGCGCCGCGCAGGCGACGGGCGAGTTCGAGGCCGTCCATGCCCGGCATGTGCATGTCGAGGATCGCCAGGTCGTACGTGTCGCCGACCTCGACGCTCGCCGAGCGCGTCCGCGGCCGACTCGAACGACCGGCAGTGCAGCCCCCACGCCTCGGTCTGCAGATCGAGGATGCGGCGGTTGATGGCGTTGTCGTCGACCACGAGGACGTGCTTGCCGGCGAGCTCGGAGGGAATCCCGGCGGCGGCGCGACGCGACGGCACCTCGGCCGGCTCGGCGACGATCGTGAAGTGGAACGTGGCGCCTTCGCCCTCGACGCTCTCGACCCACATCGTGCCGCCCATCAGCTCGGCCAGTCGCTTGCTGACGGCGAGGCCGAGGCCGGTGCCGCCGTACTTGCGGGTGGTCGACGAGTCGAGCTGGCTGAACTCCTCGAACAGCTTGTGCGCCCGATCGGCCGGGATGCCGATGCCGGTGTCACGCACGGCGAGGTGGATCTCGTTCGGCGCCGTCGCCGGGTTCGACGGTCATCACGACCTCGCCGACCTCGGTGAACTTCACCGCGTTGGCGAGCAGGTTGACCATCACCTGGCGGAGGCGGGTGACGTCGCCGCGAGACACCGTCGGGGATCGCCGGGTCGATCAGGAACGCCAGCTCCAGCCCCTTGCGGGCGGCGGGCTCGGTGACGAGGTCGAACGCCGACTCGATGCAGGCCGCGCAGATCGAACGGGGCTGACTTCGAGTTCGAGGCGTCCGGCGTCGATCTTCGAGAAGTCGAGGATGTCGTTGATGATCCCGAGCAGCGACTCGCCGCTGGAGCGGATGATCTCGGCGAACTCGCGCTGGCGCGGCTGCAGGTCGGTGTCGAGCAGCAGCCCGCTCATCCCGATCACCGCGTTCATCGGCGTGCGGATCTCGTGGCTCATCGTCGCCAGGAACGAACCCTTCGCGGCGTTCGCCTCCTCGGCGAGGCGGGTCTGCTCCTCGAGCTGCGCGAACAGGTTCGCGTTGGAGATGGCGATCGCCGCCTGCTCGGCGAACGCCTGCACGATTCGGCCGTGTCGAGGATCGAATGGCCGGACCTCGCGACCGATTCACGTTGATCTGGCCGTAGTGGACGTCGTCGACGAACATCCCGACCGACGACCATGCTCCGGACCGGCCGTTGCCACGTCGGGAGCGAAGCCTGCGACGTCGTCGATGAAGACGGGTTCCCGGTAGTCGACGGCCGGCGGGCACCGGTGTCCGGGTTCCGATCTCGGCCTGGTCTCGCTGGTCGCTGGCGCGGATCAGGACGAATTCGTCACCCTCCCGGCGCATGACGCCGGCCATCTCGGCGTCGCACAGGTGCGCTGCCTGGGTCACGATGCCCTCGAAGACGGCGTCGAGGTTGCCCGGGTTGTCGCTGATGAGCTGCAGGATCTCCGACGTCGCGGTCTGCAGTTCGAGCGATTCCGACAGGTCGCGTGTTGCGTTGCTCGATCTCGCGGAGCAGGCGGGCGTTGTCGACCGCGATTGCGGCCTGGTCGGCGAACGTCTCCAGGAGGGCGATCTCGTCGTCGGTGTACCCGCCGGGCTCCTCGCGGGTGAAGCCGACCGCGCCGATGGCCGCACCGCCGCGCATCATCGGCATCGCCAGCGCGCTCTGGTGGCCCATCCGGCGGGCCGGTGAATCGGCGTAGACGGCTGCGGACTCCGCTTCCCAGTCGCGGATGTGGACGATCTCGCCACGGAGCGACCGCAGCGCCGGTGATCGACGACTCGTCGATCGGGACGACGTCCGTTGCCGATGCGGTCCTGGCGGCGATCGGCATCGGTCCGGCGACGGCGCTGAGGATCAGTTCGTCGCCGTCACGCACGAGGACCATGGCGCCGGTCCCCGTGCACAGCCGGTCGGCGTGCTCGGCCACCTTGTCGAACACGGGCTGCAGATCGAGACGGGCCTGTGCTGACCGCGTCGAGCACGTCGGTCATGGCGGTCTGTCGTTCGAGCGCTGCGTCGAGATCGTTGAAGAGTCGGGCGTTCTCGACGGCGATCGCTGCCTGGTCGGCGAACGCCTGGAGGATGCGCGGCCTGCTTCTCGTCGAACGGACGAACGTCGAATCGCCCGACATTGATGTTGCCGATCCACTCACCGTCGCGAAGCAATGGGATCGTCGCGAACGAGTGCACCCCGGTGGCCAGGATCTCGTCGGCAAGTGGCCGTCCGGGCCTGGCGCTGAGTGCGACGTCATCCATGAAGACGGGCTGTTTCGACTCGCCGGCCCGCAAGTTCGCGCCGGCGTCGGCCAGCGACGTCGCGTTGCCGACGAAGGAGAACCTCGCTTCGCGTTGGGCGACGCACCGCAGCTCGTCGCCGTCGCGGAGCCAGAGGAGCCCGGTCTCCGCATCGCAGAACGCCGCTGCCCTCGTGATGATGCCTTCGAGCACGATGGTGAGATCACCCGGGTTGGCGCTGATCAGCTGCAGCACCTCGCTGGTCGCCGTCTGCAGCTCCAGCGACTCCGACAACTCACGGTTGCGCTCCTCGATCTCGCTCAGCAGGCGGGCGTTCTCGACGGCGATCGCGGCTTGATCGGTGAACGCCTGGAGGAGTTCGATCTCGTCGTCGGTGAACCCGCCCGGGGCCAGCCGGAGGAACCCGATCGCGCCGATGACGTGGCCATGTCGACCCATCGGCAGCGTCAACAGCGAACGCGCCCCGATCGCCCGCCCGCGGGAGTTCGGGTAGAGCTCGGCGGGGATCTCGTCCCAGTCGCGGATGTGCAGCGCCTCGCCGGTGGCGTACACCGCGCCCGTTGTCGAGTTGGTGTCCACGGGCACCGACCGGTTCTCGAACTGCTGGCTGCCGGCGATCTCGGATCCCGCCGCGGCCACGACGGTGACGTCGGCATCGCGCAGCGAGATGTAGGCCAACACGTCGTGGCAGAGCCGTTGGGCGTGCTCGACGATGCGGTCGAAGACCGGTTGGAGATCGAACCTTGCGGTGCTGACGGCGTCGAGGACGTCGGTCATCGCCGTCTGGCGATCGAGGGCGGCATCGAGATCGTTGAACAGCTTGGCGTTGGCCACGGCGATCGCTGCCTGGTCCGCGAACGCCTGCATGACCGCGGCAACCTTCGGATCGAACGGCCGCACCTCGGTTCGGCTCAGGTTGAGGCTGCCGATCCATTCGTCGTCGAGCAGCAGCGCGATCGAGGCGAAGCTGTGCAGGTCGGGGAGATCCCGAGCGACCTCCAGTCCGACGGAGTCGCGGACGGTCTGGAAGTCGTCGAGAAAGACGGGTTCTCTCGCGTCCCTCGCACGGCGGTTGATGGTTCGCTCGGCGACGAACTCGCGGCCCACGAGACTCGGCGCCCCCTCCCAGGGTTCGGTCTCGGCCTCGATGCGGAGGATGTCACCGTGGCGGAGCAGGACCGACCCACCCTCGGCGTCGCACAACGCCGCGGCCCGCTCGGCGATGCCCGCCAGGACCGTCGTCAAGTCGCCGGGGTTCGAACTGATCAGCTCGAGGATGTCCGAGGTTGCGGTCTGGAGTTCGAGTGATTCGGACAGCTCGTGGTTCCGTTCCTCGATCTCGGCCAGGAGGCGGGCGTTGTCGACGGCGATCGCGGCCTGGTCGGTGAACGCCTGGAGCAACGCGACCTGGTCGTCGGGGTATCCGCCGGGCTCGACGCGCACGAACGTGATCACGCCGATCACCGCGTCGTGCCGACGCATCGGCAGCGTCAGGAGAGTGCGCATCCCGGAGTTGCGGGCCTGAGAGTCGGGGTACAGATCGTCGGGAACCTCGAGCCAGTCCCGGATGTGGACTGCCTGCCCGGTCGCGAAGACGGTGCCGGTGGTCGTGCTCGTGTCGATCTCGTCCCAGTGGATGTCGCCCTCGGGGACGTCGTCGTCGCTCATGTTCGACCACGAGGCCGCGACGATCGACATCGACGCGTGGTCCCGGACCGTGACGAGCGCCATGGTGTCGTCGCAGAGGCGCTGCGCATGATCGGCGATCCGGTCGAAGACGGGCTGGATGTCGAAGCGGGCGGTGCTCACCGCCTCGAGCACATCGGCCATCGCGGTCTGGCGTTCCAGCGCTCGGTCGAGGTCGTTGAAGAGCTTGGCGTTGACCACCGCGATCGCCGCCTGGTCGGCGAAGGTCTGCAGTGCCGCGAGGTTCTCGGCATCGAAGGGACGGACCGTGGTGCGACTCAGGTTGACGCTGCCGATCCACATCCCGTCGTGGACGAGTGCCACCGACGCCCAACTCCGTATTCCGATGCGCTCGGACAGGGGGCTCAGCACGGGATCGTCGATGGTGCGGAGATCGTCGATGCTGACCGGAGCATGGCGGGCGGCGGCGTCGATCGTGAGATCGGATGGTCGTGTGTGCAGCCCCCGTATCGCGCCCGCACCGGGTCCCAGCGATGCTTCGATCCGAACGAGTTCCGAGTTGCCGACGAGCACGGCGCCGCCGTCGGCATCGCAGAGCTGAGCCGCCTTGGTGAGGATCCCGTCCAGCACGACGTCGAGCTCGCCGGGGTGGGCGCTGATCAGGCGAAGCACGTCGCTCGTCGCGGTCTGCAGCTCGAGTGAGTCGGCGAGTTCGGCGTTTCGCTCGTGGATCTCCTTCAGCAGGCGCGCGTTGTTGACCGCGATCGCCGCCTGGTTCGCGAACGCCTGGAGGAGTGAGATCTCGTCGTCGGTGAAGCCGCCCGGCCCGACCCTCCCGATGTTGATCACGCCCACGGTTTCGTGGTTTCTGAGCAGGGGGAGCGACAAGGCGGTCCGCCGCCCGACGCTGCGCATGACGGTGTCTCGAAAGGTCTCCGGCGGGACCTCGTCCCAGTCGCGGATGTGCACCGGCCGACCGGTGCGACACGCTTCGGACATCGGTGTGTCCTCGTCGATCGACCAGACGCGTCCGATCAGGAACTCGCGACCCGCCGCCTGATCGCTGAAGATGTCGAGGTGCGGGCCGTCGTCTGCGGCACCGACGAGGTTCGCGCCCTCTCTGACGAAGAGCCCCACACTGGCCCCCTGACAGAGATTGCTCGTGTGGCGGGCAACCGCGTCGTAGACGGGCTGGAGATCGTCGCGGGCGGTGCTCACTGCGTCGAGCACGTCGGTCATCGCCGTCTGGCGTTCCAGCGCACGGTCGAGGTCGTTGAAGAGGCGGGCGTTGGCGATAGCGATCGCGGCCTGCTCGGCGAAGCGTTCGAGAATCGCGCCGTGGTGCGGCTCGAACGGACGAACCTCGAAGCGAGTGACGTTCAACCGGCCGTACATCGCGCCGTCGACCATCAGCGGCACGGACAACAGGCTCCGAATCGGCCGGGGCCGGCTGGTCTCGGTGATGAGCTCGACGTCGTCGACGAACATCGTGTCGTGGTGGAGCCACTCGGGCGGAGTGGTGCCGCGTCGACCGAGTTCGTCCCGATTGGCCTCGCTGCCGATCGCCACCAACTCGAACTCCTCGCCGTGGAACTCCAGGACGGCCGCGGCGTCGGCATCGCACAATCGGGCTGCCTGCTGGATGATCCGATCGAAGACCGTCTCGAGGTCGCCGGGATGGGCGCTGATCAGCTGAAGGATCCCCGATGTCGCGGTCTGGAGGTCGAGCGACTCGCCGAGTTCCGCGTTGCGCCGTTCGATCTCCGCGAGGAGCCGGGCGTTGTCGACGGCGATGGAGGCCTGGTCGGTGAAGGCCTGGAGCAGCGAGAGTTCGGCGTCGGTGTAGCCGCCCGCGGACGCCCTGGTGAAGGTCGCTACGCCGACCACGTCGCCGTGTCTCCGCATCGGGAGTGCGAGCAGCGTGCGCAGTCCGCTGAGCCTGGCTCTCGAGTTCGGGTACTGGTCGGCCGGCAACGCTTCCCAGTCACGGATGTGGAGCACCTCGCCGGATCGGTACACCGCCGCGGTCGTCGAGGACTCGTCGCCGTGGGTCCGCATGAAGCCCTCGGGTCCCTCGTTCAGCGTCTCGTGGCCGCTCGGCCCGGCCATCGAGCGTGTCGAGATGCCGGAGTCGTCGAGCACGGAGACGGAGGCGTAGGTGTCGTCGCACAGCCGCCGGGCGTGGTCCACGATCCGATCGAACACCGGCTGGGTGTCGAGACGGGCATTGCCGACTGCCTCGAGCACGTCGGTCATGGCGGTCTGCCGCTCCAGGGCCGCATCGAGGTCGTTGAACAGCTGTGCGTTGCCGATTGCCAGCGACGCTTGCGCGGCGAACGACCCCAGGCGCTCCAACTCGACCTCGTTGAACGGCTCGACCCTGTGGCGGAACATGTGCAGCCGACCGACGCGCTGATCGCCGCTCATCAGGGAAGCGACCGCGTAGCTGTGGATGTTGCCCGTTTGCGCCATGTCGGAGTAGTAGTGGGTCCAACCGTCGGCGACGGGCATGAAGTCGTCGACGAAGATGACGCGCTCGCCGAGCGAACCGAACTGTTCGGTCGACAGGCCGTCGGTCGACTCGAGCAACGTGCCGAGGTACGGCTCCATGGCGGGCCCGTACGACGCCACGAATCGTTCCGCACCGCCCTCGACGAGCGTGATCGAGCCCGCTTCACCGCCGCAGAGTTCCGCCGCCTTGTGCAGGATCCCCTCCAGGACCGCGTCGCGCTCGCCCGGGTGCTCGCCGATCAGCCGCAGCACTTCGGCGGTTGCTGTCTGCAGCTCCAGCGCCTCGGCGAGTTCGGCATTGCGCTGCTCGATGTCCGCGAGCAGGCGTGCGTTCGTGACGGCGTTGCCGGCTTGGGCGGCGAACGACTCCAGCAGTTCGATCTCGTCGGCGGTGAACGGCTCGACGGCGAGTCGGAATGCGGCAACGCCGACCGGTGGTCCCTCGCTCCTCATCGGCGCGAACACCGATGATCGAATGCCGAAGAGCTGAGCCGCCTCGATCGATTGGGCAAAGCCGGGCTCGGGGATGGTTCGACTGGTCGTCGAAGGCCAGCGTCACCCGATCGCGCAGCACCTTGGTGAGCGCGGAGTCGTCACCGAACGGCCGCTCCCTGCGTGTCGGCTCGCGGTCCGGGCCACTCATGTACGTGGCGACGACCTCGCCGTCGCCGACGAACACCAAACCGAGCGGGGACGCAGTCAGTTCAGCCGCCCGGTGGGCGATGTCGGTCAGGACCGACTCCAGGTCACCGCCGCGGGCAACGGCGCTCAGGACGCCGGCGAGTGCCGACTCGCGCCGGAGGGCCGTCTCCAGCCGTGCCTCGATGTCCTCCGCCATGCCGGCCCCCCGTCGTCGCTCAGCGAACTCTAGATCGTGAGATCACCGAGCACGGTCGCTCCGTGGCGTCGGAGACCTCGGTGACGGCCTACTGGACGGCGTAGATGTCGTAGACCACGCCGGTCGGATTCGACCGGCCGATGCCGACGCCCAGCACGTTGTTCAACCACGCGTATCGCGGGTCGCCCGTCTGGAAGTGGGGGGCGGTGCGGATGTCGAACAGGCCGTCGTCGTTCCGGGTGCCGATGCCGGTGTAGGTGACGAAGATGTCGGCACCGTCGTCGGTTCGCAGGTTGAGGCGAACGTCCAACAGCAGTGAGCCGTCGGAGCGCACCAGCGGCCAGTCACCGCCGGCGACGCCTGGGACCGCCGTCGCGTTGATCTTCGGTCCGACGAACGTCGCCTCGGTGACGGTGACCGTCACTCGGGTTCCGGTCGATCCGGCGACAGCGACGGGCATCACCGCCTGGGTCGTCGCGTTCAGGGTGCCGAGGAACTCGACGGGGATCGTGTTCCGATCGGGGGAGTCGCTGGTGGTGTCTGACATCGCCGCACCGTATCCCACCGATTCAGCTGACGGTCCGGTCGGCGGCGCGGCAGATGACCGCGAGTCCTGCCGCCATCGAGATGCCGCCGAGTCGCAGGAACACGCCTTCGAAGTCGGTCGGTCCACCGTCGTCGCTGGCGAGGATGCTGACGATCGACACGAATCCGATCACTCCGAGCACGATGGCGGTGGCGGCGACGAACCGCAGAAGCGCGTTCAACCACGGTTCGCGCTCGGCGCCGGCCAACCAGGTTGCGATCGCCGCGACGAACGTTGCGGGAGCGAGCACGACCAGGTTCGGGGGCAGCATCAGGAAGCTCAACACCTCGATGCGTTGGTCCCACACGCCGGCGAACGGCTGCTCGGTGACGCCGCGGATGCGTTCGACCTGGAACGACACGAAGCCGATCGACTCCGCCGAGTAGCAGCCAGCCGGAAATTGTCAGGTTGCGGACGAGGTCGGCCCGGCGTTCGGGCGTCAGCTCAGTCCCAGGCACACTGGAGCCGCTTGATGCCGTTGATGAAGGCGCTCTGCAGGTAAGCGGGTTCGCCGGTGATCCGCAGCGACGGAATGCGGAGTCCTGATCACGTCGAACATCACGGTGATCTCCCGGCGGGCGAGGTTTGCGCCGAGGCAGAAGTGCGGACCGCCGGCGCCGAATCCGATCTGGGCCGGGTTCGGTGGGCGGGTGACGTCGAAGGTGAACGGGTTCTCGAAGACCCGCTCGTCGCGATTGCCGGAGTTGTAGAACATCACGACCTTCTCACCGGCCTTGACCGCCTGGCCGCCGAGTTCGGTGTCCTCGGTCGCGGTGCGGCGGAAGTGGATCACCGGCGTGCCCCAGCGGACGATCTCCTCGACGGCCGTCTTCGAGTGGGCGTCGAAGTCGTCGTACAGCAGTTCCGTCTGGTCGGGGAAGTCGGTGAGACGCCTTCATGCCGTGGCTGATCGCGTTGCGGGTCGTCTCGTTGCCGGCCACGACCAGCAGGATGAAGAACGAGCCGAACTCCTGCGGAGTCAGCTGCTCGCCGTCGACCTCGGCGGCCATCATCACCGAGGTGATGTCGTCCTGCGGGTTGGCCTTGCGGTCCTCGCCGAGCGCCTGGGCGTACATGAACATCTGCAAGCGCCTGGCCCATCAGGTCCTCGTACGAGGTGACGAAGTCGGGGTCGCCGCCGCCGAGGATCGTGTTGGTCCAGTTGAAGATCTGGCCGTAGTCCTCGGCGGGGATGCCCATCATGTCGCAGATGATCTCGAGCGGCAGCGCCGCCGCGACGTGTTCGACGAAGTCGCAGGTCTTGTCGGGGAAGTCGGCCAGCAGGCGATCGATGATCTGGTTGGCCTTCGTCTTCACGACGTCCTCGACGGCGGTGATCTCCCGTGGGGTGAAGCCCTTCGAGACGATCGAGCGGAGCCGGAAGTGCTTCGGATCGTCCATGTTGATCATCGAGCCGAAGAACTCGTTCATCTCCTGTGGGCAGGTCGCCGATGTTCGACCCCTGCCCCGAGCAGAACAACTTCGGGTTGCGGCTGACGTGCCAGATGTCGTCGTGGCGGGTGACCGCCCAGTATCCCGGGCCCGGGCGGGAACGGGAGGTCGGGGATCTCGCGCTCGTCGTAGTGCACGAGCCCGGGTGTGTCGCGCAGCGTCTTGAACGCACCCTCGCGATGCGGGCGCGGCGCCAACCAGAATTCGGGATCGGACAGGTCGAAGTCGTCGAGTCCGACCTGGTCGCACGGTGCGAGCATCGTCATGGTGCGCGACTGTAGGGAGACGCGCCGGTGCGACGCGGTAGTCGACTGATCCGGTGGAGGAGTTGAGAACGTCGGGGATCTGGCGTTGACTGGTCGGATGCTGGAGTTCTCCGAGATCGAACGGGTCCTGGTCGTCACCGCCCATCCCGACGACGTCGACTTCGGTGCGGCGGGCACGGTCGCCGCGCTGACCGATGCCGGCGTCGAGGTCGTGTACTGCCTCGTCACCGACGGCCAGGCCGGTGGCTTCGACCATTCGATCCCGCGTGGCGAGATGGCGGCGATCCGGCGCGAGGAGCAGACCAAGGCGGCGGCCGAGGTGGGCGTCACCGATCTGCGGTTCCTCGGGTTCATGGACGGCACGGTCCAGGTGACCATGGAGCTGCGCCACGACATCAGCCTCGTGATCCGCCAGGTCCGACCACAGGTGGTCATCGCCCAGTCACCGATCCGCAACCTCGCCTCCACGTACGGCTCGCACCCGGATCACACGGCCACCGGCGAGGCGACGATGTGTGCGGTGTATCCCGACGCCCGCAATCCGTTCGCCTTCCCCGGCACCCCGTGCGCCGAGCTGGAGGACTGGAAGGTGCAGGAGGTGTGGGTGCAGGCGGGCCCGATGGGTGGTCGGCGACGATCTCGCACGACGTCGACATCACCGCCCAGGTCGACCGCAAGATGCGGGCGTTGCGCTGTCACGCCAGCCAGCTCGCCGATCCCGATGGCATGGAGCAGCGCATCCGCGACCGCTTCCGCCAGATCGCCGCCGACCGTGGCCTTCCCGAAGGCCGCAGCGTCGAACTCTTCCGCGTCCTCGACACCCGCTGACCCCGCTCACCCCCGCCCACCCGCCAGCGATGAGGTTGTGGTGCGAGGGGTGGGCCGGAATCTCATCGTCGGTGTTGTGATGAGGTTGTGGTGCGAGGGGTGGGCCGGAACCTCATCGTCGGTGTTGTGATGAGGTTGTGGTGCGAGGTGGGCCGGACCTCATCGCCGCGTGGAAGCGAGTCGTTCAGGAGAAGGTGAGGTGGACGGCGCCGAGGAGTGGGCCGGCGGCGCCGAGGGCGATCGGGCGCACCGGGACGTCGAGGTGCGACTGGATGGCCGGGCCGAAGCGGTCGAACGCCGCCGACAACCCGCCGCCGATGACGAGCAGCTGGACGTCGAACTCGACGATGACCGGCGCGAGGAACTCGCCGATCCGATGGCCGTGGTCGAAGACGACCTCGGCTGTTGGTCGGATCGTCGACCGCCGCCTGGAGGTCGGCCATCGGTACGCCGAGCCGATCGGCGAGGCCGCGTGCGGACAGCACGTCGTCGGATCGGCCGTCCCATCGGCGTGGCCCGCATCCCGAGGTGCTCGACGCCGAAGCCGTCGATGAACTCGACCGGCCAGGCATGATCGGTCACGCACGTGCCCATGCCGGTGCCGAGTGTGATCGTCAGCACCCGGTCGACGCCGCTTGCCGGCACCGATCAGGGCCTCACCGGTCCCCGCTGACTCGGCGTCTCGAGCGAATCTGATCGGTCGGTCACCGATCCGGGTGCGTCGACGGAGCGCCGAGCGGAGATCGATGCCGTAGATGTCCTCGAACTTGGCGACGCCACGCATTCGTGACTCGCCCGCGTCGAGGTCGAACGGGCCACAGATCGCGATCGCCAGGCCCAGTGCGTTGTCGTCCGAGCGCGAGGGCGTGCTCGGCCATCTCGGCGAGCCGGGCCAGGATGGTCTCGGCATCGGATTGTGCGAGTGTCGGCAGGGCCGGACCGAACTCCACGACGGGGTCGGCTCGGGTGTCGCCCCGCACGACTCCGGTCTTGATCGACGTCCCACCCACATCGAGCGCTGCCACCACCTGACTCATCTCGGCCCGAAACCTACTGTGCGCTGAGGTCGTGGCGCGAGGGCGTTACATCACTTCCCAGCGATTGGGTCGGTCGGCGTGGACGACGATGGCGTCGTACTGCTTCAGGCACAGCGTGGCCCGCAGCACGTACTGTTCGCCGCCGCTCGACAACTCCGCCAGCGCGTAGCCCTCGCTGGAGTCGCGCACGCCGGTGCCGATGCAGTGCAGCGAGGCGATCTGCAGCCCAGCGCTCTCGGCCTCGGCAGCCCAGAGATTCACGAGACCCTGCCGGAGCGACGGATCGTCGAGGAGGTCGGATCCGCCGAGTGTGAGGGTGACGTTGCAGATGTGGACCGGCTCGACGTGCTCGGGTTCGACCACCTCGCCACCGAGTTCACCGTCGAGCATGACCACGATCGGACCGTCGGGCCCGGTGACCCCGCCGATGAACCCGTAGCGCACGAGCGGCAGACCGTCGTCGCCGGTGGTGGCGTAACGGATCCGATCGCCGTGGCTGAACGTGGTCACCGGGCGGCCTCCCGAAGGGTCGGCGAACTCGGCGATCACTGCGTCGGACAGCTCGGGCCACACCTGGAGTGCGACGTCGGCCCACTCGTCGAAATCGCGGTCGGCGAGCGCCACCAGTGCGAGATCGACATCTGGGTCGATCCAGAACATCGTGCCCGACCCGCCGAAGTGACCGAACGTACGCGGTGAATTGGTCGTGCCGGTCCAGTGCGGCTCCTTGACGCCGCGCACCTCGAATCCGAGCCCCCAGGGGCACTGCGCATAGCGACCCACGCCCGGAACGATACCTGCGAGCGTGGGGTAGTGGGTGCGGACGAGCGTCCGCAGCGGTCGACGAGTGGATGAGCGTCGGCCGCATCACCTCGGCGACGAACCGGCAGGTGTCGACGAGATTCGAACGGATCCCCGCTGCTGCCGAGCCCCGCAGGACGCTCGACGTCATCCCGAGCGGAGCGAACACCGCCTCGTGCAGGTAGTCGGCGAACGTCATGTCGGTCGCCGCCTCGACGGCTCGCGCAGCGAGGCTGAATCCGCTGTTCGAATAGATCCGGGTGCGCTCGGGTGGGCTGATCGGGTCCTCGCCCTCGAACGGGTACCCGCCGGCGTGGGCGAGGAGGTGGCGAAGTGTGCAGCCGGGCTGACCGACCGGGTCGTCGAGCGAGACGACTCCCTCTTCGACGGCGACGAGGATCGCCCACGCCGTCATCGGCTTGGAGATCGACGCCAATCGTTGGACGCGCGTCGCCGTCACCGGTGGTGACGGCGACCTCGCCGCCGCGCACGACGGCGGCGGACACGTGGGGCACGGGCCACTCGTTCGTGAGATCGAGGACCGACATCCCGATCGCTCAGGTGAAGTCGCGGAGCAGCTCGGCGACACGGAAGGCGAGGTCGACGCTCTGTCGAGCATTGAGCCGCGGGTCGCACACCGTTTCGTACCGGTGGTCGAGATCGGTGTCGGACAGATCGTCGCCACCACCGAGACACTCGGTGACGTTCTCACCGGTGAGTTCGATGTGGATGCCGCCCGGCCACGTGCCCTCGGCGCGATGGGCTCTGACGAACCCGCTGATCTCGGCGACGACATCATCGAAGTGGCGGGTCTTGCGGCCGGTCGAGGTGGTGTAGGTGTTGCCGTGCATCGGGTCGCACGCCCACACGACCGGGTGCCCGGCATCGGTGACGGCTCGAAGCAGGGGTCGCAGACCGTCCTCGATCTTGTCGGCGCCCATCCGGGTGATCAGCGTGAGCCGACCCGGGATCCGTGAGGGGTTGAGCACTTCGCACAGTTCGAGGACGAACTCGGCGCTGGTCGTGGGGCCGATCTTGCAGCCGACCGGGTTGCCGACGCCGCGCAGGAATTCGATGTGTGCGCCGTCGAGGTCGCGTGTGCGCTCACCGATCCAGAGCATGTGGGCCGAGCAGTCGAACCACGCGCCGGTCAGCGAGTCCTGACGCGTGAGGGCCTCCTCGTAGCCGAGGATGAGCGCTTCGTGCGACGTGAAGACGTCGACCTGCGACAGGTTCGGATTGGACTCGGTGTCGATGCCGCACGCCCGCATGAATGCGAGTGCCGCGTTCGATTTCGGCCGCGACGCTCTCGTAGCGCTCACCCTCCGGGCTCGATGCCACGAACTCCTGCGTCCAGGCATGTACCCGTGACAGGTCGGCGAAGCCACCCTTCGTGAAGGCTCGCAGCAGGTTGAGGGTCGACGCCGACTGGTGGTACGCCTGCACCAGCCGATCCGGGTTCGGGATCCGTGCGGCTTCGGACGGGTTGGCGTCGTTGACGATGTGGCCCCGGAACGACGGGAGTTCGAGATCGCCGACCATTTCGGTGGGGGAGGATCGGGGCTTCGCGAACTGGCCGGCGATCCGGCCGACCTTCACGATCGGGACGCCGACGGAGTAGGTGAGCACGACGGCCATCTGGAGGATGACGCGCAACTTCTCTCGGATGTTGTCGGCGGAGAACTCCTCGAAGCTCTCCGCGCAGTCGCCGGCCTGGAGGAGGAACGCGTTGCCTGCGGCGACCCGGGCGAGTTCGGCCTGCAGCGATCGGGCCTCGCCGGCGAACACGAGCGGCGGCATCGAGGAGATCTGTTTCAGCGACTGCTCGAGCGCTGCGGCATCGGGCCAGTCGGGCTGTTGGCCCACGGAGTGGTCGTGCCAGGACGACGGCGACCAGGTGGATCGGCTCTCGGGCATCCGATCAGGCTACCGCCGGCGAAAACGAAGAAACGGCCCCGGTTTCCCGGGGCCGTTCGTTCGAGTGGACGTTGGGTCTGGGGTCTGACCCCAGCTGTAACGGTCAGACCGCCAGGATGCGCTCGGCGTCGTCGCGGAGGCCGGCAACTGCTCGGCTGACGAGGCGACGGGCGGCTTCGGCGGTGACACCGAGCTGCTCGCCGACTTCGCGGAAGCTCTTGCGCTCACCGTCGACGAGCCCGAAGCGGGACTCGACGGCGAAACGCGCCCGCGCATCGAGCGTGCCGAGGAGCTCGTCGAGGAGCTCGCTGTCGACCAGCGTCATCACGTGGTCTTCAGGGGTGCCGTCACCGTTGGCCATGAGATCGCCCAGGGTGGCGTCGCCGTCGTCGCCGACCGTCTTGTCGAGGCTGACCGGCGTGGTGAGGCGGTGCAACTCGGCGTTGGTCTGGTCGAGCGTCTCGCCGTCGCCGGACGCCTGACGCAGCGCGGCTCGCAGGCTGGCGGAGCGATCGCCCGGGATGCGGATGAGGCTGGCCTTCTGGTCGAGTGCACGGCCGATGGCCTGACGGATCCAGAACGTCGCATACGTGGAGAACTTGAAACCACGGCGCCAGTCGAACTTGTCGACGGCATGCTCGAGGCCCAGGTTGCCCTCCTGGATGAGGTCGAGCAGATCCATGCCCTGCGGCAGGGGGTAACGACGAGCGATGGAGACGACCAGACGCAGGTTGGAGCGGATGAACCGGTCCTTCGCTTCGGCTGCGGCGGCGACCTTCGCCTTGAGGGCGGCGCTGCGCTTGCCGGCGTCGAGCTGCTCTTGGGCCTCGCGACCGGCTTCGATGACGCGAGACAGTTCGCGCTCATCTTCGGCGGTCAGCAGGGCGACCTTGCCGATGTCATTCAAATAGAGACCAATGGAGTCGTTCATGATGTTTCCTACAACCGTTCGTGTGCGTGATGATTCCGGGCCCAGGCTGTGTCATTGGACACACTGCGTCGGCCGAGCGGATCGAGCGGGCGTCGGATTTGCACGTGATCGTGCAGGTCCGACGAGTTGATCGATGAGCGGCAGACGCCGACTACGAGGGGATTCCGGGGGGAATCGTCGTAAACCGTGTACTCGGGGGTATATGGGGGAGCAATTCACAGTAACAGACCTGTCAACCCCAGGGGTGGTCGGTTGAGCGTGAAATCCGTCAGGAAGCAATAAAGTAGGGAGATCGTGCCCGGAACCGCTCAACAGCTGCGCCGTATCGGGCTCTTCGGGGGCACCTTCGATCCGCCGCACGTCGGGCATCTCGTCACCGCCGTCAATGTGCGCCACGCACTCGATCTGGACCTCGTGTCGATGATGGTCGCCAACGTGCCCTGGCAGAAGGAGGGCACCCGCCAGATCACCCCGGCCCTCGATCGGCTCGCCATGGTCGAAGCTGCCGTGTCCGACGTTGCGGGGCTGCTGCCGGGCCGTCAGGAGATCGATCTCGGCGGTCACAGCTTCACTGCAGACACTCTCGAGGTCCTCGCTGTCGAGTATCCGAACGCCGAATTCTTCACGATCATCGGCGACGACGCAGCGGCCGGCCTGCGCACCTGGACCCGTTGGGACGAGGTCGTGGCACGTTCGCATCTGGTGGTGGTCGATCGACCTGGTGAAGCGGTGGCGCTCGACGACGACATCGACTGGATTCGAGTCGAGGTGCCTCGTCTCGAGGTGTCGAGCACCGACCTGCGCGCCCGGTTCACCGACGGTCGACCACTCGACTACCTGATCACGCAGCCGGTTCTCGATGTGATCCGACGGCGCGGCTTGTACGGAGCGTCGGCATGACCGCCATCGCGCAGCGGAGGACTCGCCGCACGATCACCGCGGCGGCGGTCGCACTCGGTCTCGTGATCGTGGCATCCGTGCTCTTCACGGTGGGCGTCGTCACGTTGTCGAATTCCCAGGAGGGTGAGGCAGTCGGTGTCGACACCCGTCCGGTCGAGACCTTTCCGAAGACGCCGAACGCACTGCTCGCGGTCACCGACGACGCGGGACAGTTGGCCTCGCTCGTCGTCATGACGCTCCTGCCCGAGGGCCAGGGCGGCAGCATCGTGACGGTGCCGGTCAACGCCGACGCCACCTCGGGCTTCGGGCTGCAACGTCGGCCACTGAACGAGTCCTTCGATCCGTCCGATCCCGAGGGATTCGTGGCCATGGTCGAGGACATGTTGTCGATCACGATCGAGCGGTCGGCGGTGGTCGACCCGGCCGGGCTCGAGGCGCTGCTCGAACCGCTCGGTTCCGTGCAGGTCGTGTTGCCGGATGCCGTCATCGACTCCGATGCGATCGACACTGGCGGGCAGGTGTCGGTGACAACGGTTCCCGACGACTCGGAGTCCGACGGTTCGGTTCCCGACGACACGGAACCCGACGGTTCGGTTCCCGACGGTTCGGTCCCCGGCGACACCGTTTCCGACACGGGCGAATCACAGACCGTGGGACGCGACGGCGTGGTGGTCACGGCGGGTCCGCAGATCCTCGAGACCGCGCAGGTGGTCGATGTGCTGACGGCGATCGACGAGTCGGTGCCTGCCTACGATCAGCACCCGCTCGATGTTGCGATGTGGTCGGCGATTGCCCAGCTGGCACCGGTCGATGTTCCGCCGGAGCCGGTGACCACCGATGGGCTGGGAAGCCCGGTGGCGCCGGACTCGGTTGCCGATCTCGCTGCGCTGCTCTTCGAAGGTCCTGTCGGGGTTCGCGACATTGCGGTGTCGTCGTCCACGGCGACGACGAACCCGACGGACGCCGACGTCGTCGTGCTCGACCGCAACGACTCGGTCCTGGTGTTCGCTCAGGTTTCGCCGTCGCTGGTGTCGACGCCCAACACCGGGAGCAAGGTGCGCGTCGAGGTGACGTTCACCGATGACCAACTCGACCAATCCGATGGTCTGTACGAAACGAACTCGGACATCGCCCGCGAGCTGATCGGTCTGGTGCTGTACCTGCAGGGCAATGTGGTGTCGGTCGACACGTCGGCGACCGGGGCACCGGACGTGACCCTCGTCGAGGTGACGGATCCGGCGCTTCTCGAGGAGGCGACCAAGACTGCTGAGCTCCTGTTCGGCCCGTCCGAGGTGCGGCTGGCGACGACCGTGCTCGAAGGCGTCGATCTCGTCGTGACTCTGGGGCGGTCCTACCTCGAGCGGGCGGTTGAAGCGGAGTCGAATTCGAGCGGCGCGATCGGCATCGCACCCGACGAGTCGACACCAGCCGATACCGTCGAGGGTGATGGATGACCCGCATGACTGACGCACGCAACGTTTCACCCCGTGACACTGGAGCCGATCTCGCGATTTTCGCAGCTCGTTCGGCGTCCGACATGAAGGCGTCGGAGGTTCTCGTGCTCGATGTGGGTGCGGTGTTGTCGATCGCCGGCTACTTCGTGATCGCGAGCGGGTCGAACCCGCGTCAGGTGCGTGCGATCGTCGACGACATCGAGGCCAAGGTGAAGGCCGAATTCGGTCGGTCGCCCGTGCGTACCGAGGGGATCCGCGAGCAGCAGTGGTCGCTCATCGACTACGGCGACGTGGTGGTGCACGTGTTCCTCGACAGTGTCCGCGAGTTCTACGAGATCGAACGTCTCTACATGGATGCCCCCCGCCTCGAGTGGGAACCACCGGCAGTCGCCACCGCAACGAGCTGACTCGTGCCCGGTCCCATCCCGTGAACAAGATGCGCTCTCAGAGCGCATCTTGTTCACGAGATCGAGGATGTCAGCCGCCCCGGAGGCTCGGCGAGGTCGGCAGGTTGACCGGCGACGTTGGAGCGGCCCGCTGGGCGGGCTAGATTCGCACGGCGATCGATTCGCTGGTTCCCGGAGCAGTCCGAGGTCCAGCAGTCCGAGATCCACGCAGTCTCGGGGCTATAGCTCAGTTGGTAGAGCGCTTCCATGGCATGGAAGAGGTCAGGAGTTCGATTCTCCTTAGCTCCACGGTAAAGGCCCAGGTCACGGACCCCGTATTGGGTCGGGGTGATCTTGGAGTGCCAGTGCGTTGACACCTTCCCGGTTGCGGAACGGGAGTTCCCTGACCCGTGCGGGTCGTGACGAGGACGACGTCATGCCTGCTCAGCGGATATGTCGTGCCGACGGCCGGCGTGACCACTTCCACGCAGCGAAGGGCAACAAGGCTCGGTGACCGTCGTGCTGACTCTGTGCGACGGGCGTCAGCGCCGAGCGTCGCCGTGCCTGTCGTGGGGTGGTGCCATCGGGAACGGTCGCACGGGTCTCGCCGCGCTCGGGCCCGAGAAGCGTCGGTCCGAGGCGCGTCGACCGGCACTATCCCGGGTAGGAGCGGCGCCGACGAAGGTGGTTAGCGTCGCCCGGATGGAGCAGAGAGAGTTGGATGCCATCACCGTCGAGCGTGAACACGGTGTGGTCACGATCACGCTTCGCCGACCGGAGAAGAAGAACGCAGCGAGCCAGACGATGTGGTCCGAACTGCTCGCCGAGTTCCGAACGATCGGCGACAGCAGCGAGGACCGCGCGGTGGTCATCACGGGCGCCGGAGGAAACTTCTGCTCGGGAGCCGACCTGTGGGCCGAAGGAGATGGCCCACCGAGACACCAGCTGGCTGCGATGCGGAACGTCGGCAACGTCTGTCACGCCCTCCAGCGACTGCCGCAACCGACGGTCGCCAAGGTGCGCGGCGTGGCCGTCGGGGCCGGCATGAACCTCGCACTGTCGTGCGACCTCATCGTGGCGAGCCCCGACGTCCGGTTCTCCGAGATCTTCGCGAAGCGCGGCCTCAGCATCGACTTCGGCGGCTCCTGGCTGTTGCCGCGGCTCGTTGGACTCCATCGGGCAAAGGAACTCGCCCTGTTCGCCGACATCATCGACGCCGGACGGGCCGAGGAACTGGGCCTGGTGAACCGGATCGTGCCCGACGACGAGATCGATGCCTTCGTCGACGATTGGGCCAAGCGGCTCGCCGGCGGCCCACCGATCGCGATGGCGATGACCAAGCGCCTGCTCAACAACTCGTTCAACGTCACCCTCGAGGAAGCGTTGGACGACGAGGGGCTCTCACAGAGCGTCAACTTCGGCACGAAGGACACCGTCGAGGCCATCGGGGCATTCGTCGATCGCCGCGACCCCGTCTTCCGCGGTCACTGATCGGTCGCGCCGATCGCCTCCGGGTGGCGGCCGATGAGGTCCGACTCAGCCCCGTCTGGCTTGCTCGATGACGGCGATGTCGATCTTGCGCATCGTCATCATCGCTTCGAAGACCCGCTTCGCTGCGGCCTGATCGGGATCCGCCATGCCGTCCGTCAGTGCCCGTGGGGTGATCTGCCAGGACAAGCCCCACCTGTCCTTGCACCAACCGCAGGCGCTCTCCTGGCCACCGTTGTCGACGATGGCGTTCCACAGCCGATCGGTTTCGGCCTGGTCATCGGTGGCGATCTGGAACGAGAACGCCTCGCTCTGTTGGAACGCCGGCCCTCCGTTGAGACCGATACAGGGAATTCCGGCCACGGTGAATTCCACCGTCAACACGTCGCCCTCCTTGCCGTCGGGGAAGTCGCCGGGCGCTCGCAGTACGGCGCCGACCGAGCTGTCAGGAATGGTGGCGGCGTAGAAATTCGCCGCATCGAGCGCGTCGCGATCGAACCACAGGCAGACCGTGTTCTTCGGTGTCATGGGTGTCTCCTTCAGGTCGTGGGTCGGGGTGACCCTTCTCCGTTTTCCACTTGCCGGCGGATCCAAACCCCAACGCCTCATGCCGATCTGGCCGGTGACGGTCAGAGCCAGTCGCGGCGTTTGAACACGAAGTAGAGCGTGCTGCAGGTCAGGGCCATCAGCCCGAGTGCGACGGGGTAGCCGTATTGCGCGTCGAGTTCGGGCATGTTGGTGAAGTTCATGCCGTAGATGGTGCCGATCAGGGTCGGTGCGAACAGGATCGCTGCCCAGGCGGAGATCTTCTTGACTTCTTCGTTCTGGGCATTGCTGGTCTCGGTGAGACGTCGCATCTCGTCGTTCTGGCGTTGGGCGACGAGTGTGGCGTTGACGGTGAGCATGTCGCGTAGCGCTGTGCGGTACTCCTCGATGCGTTCGGTGATCTGGGTGAGATGGTCCTCGACATCGCGGAGGTAGCGCTGGAGTTCGTCGTCGACGGAGTACTTGTCGAACCCGGAGCGCAGGTCGGCGATGACCTGTGCGAGTGGTCGGGTGGCGCGGTGGAAATCGGCGACCTCGCGTGACAGTTCATAGATGCGGCGGGAGACTTCGGGGGCGCCCGAGAACACCTCGATCTCGATCTCGTCGATGTCGTTGCCGAGGCCGGTGACGACGGGGTAGTAGCCGTCGACGACTTGGTCCATGACGGCGTAGAGGACCGCTTCGGGGCCCTGGCGGAGCAGGTCCGGTTGGCTCTCGAGTCGTCGCCGGACGCTGCTGAACTCGGGGGCTTCGCTGTGTCGGACGGTGAGGACGAAGTTGGTGCCGGCGAACAGGTGCACTTCGCCGAACTCGACTTCTTCGAGGTCGTCTCGGTAGCGGGCGGGGCGGAGCACGACGAACAGGGTGTCGTCGTACCGTTCGAGTTTGGGGCGTTGGTGTGCGTGGATGGCGTCCTCGACGGCGAGGGTGTGGAGCCCGAACTGTTCGGCGAGGGAGTGGACCTCGGTGTCGGTGGGCCGGTAGAGGCCGATCCAGGCGATGCCGCCAGGGTGTTGGTCGAGTTGGGCGACGGTGTCGGTGATCGTGTCCATCGTGGCGACGCGTTGACCGTCGAGATAGATGGCGCTGTCGATGATGGGTGAGGCCGGGCGTGGGGTCGAGGTGTCGATGTTGAGTCCGTCGTCGTGGTGTTCGAAGCTGACGGCGCGTTCGCGCGTCGGGCGGCGGGTCCGTACGAGGGATCGGATCCTGGGTGTCTTGGGGTGGGTCACGATGACGTCGAGGATGCAGTGGGTGGGTTCACAGGGCCTTCGCGGTGTTCGGCATTGCCGCAGACACGTTGCCACACGAGCGGGCTGACCCCGAGGATCCGGGGTGCTTGCCCAGCGTCGTACGCCGACACTCCTCAGAGGAGCCGGAGGTCGCGAGCGGCTTGCACCGCGCTCTTGCGGTCGCTGACGCCGAGCTTGCGGTAGATCGCGTTGCAGTGAGTCTTCACGGTGTTGAGTGAGACGTAGAGCTCGGCGGCGATGTCGCGCTGGGAGAGCTGGGTGGATAGGTAGTGCAGGACGGCGAGCTCGCGTTCGGTCAACTGCTCCACCAGCGAATCTGTGCGCTCGACGAGATCCGAACTCAGGTGATGACGCGCTCGTGAGCGCGTCAGGTAGCGACCGGCGATGCCTGGGTCGGGGCAGCGAGCGATGACCTCGCGGGCCTCGTCGAGGAGCGCCTCGCCGGCACCGTCGCCCAGACCGAGGAGCGTGTCACCGCAGCTCGTCAACACGTACGCCAACCCCAGTGTTGTCGTACCCCGTCGCGCCAGCTCGACGGCGTGAGTCGCGTCGGCTCGGGCGTCGCCGGGATCGTTCGCGGTTCTCGCGCGCACTGCGAACGCGGGTGCGATGCCGTGGTAACCCGGCAGGCCGAAGGACTGCGCAGTTGACGTGGCTCGCTCGGCCGCTGAACGCGCGGTGGCGACGGTGCCGTCCTCGGCTTCGACGATCGCGAGAGACACGAGTGCGAGCACGTGCGCGGTCTTGCGGTGCTCGTCCGTCGCCCGGTTGACAGCGATGGCGAGCGCGGTCCTGGCTTCGTCTGCGAGACCTGCCCAGGCGTACGCGGAGCCTGTGGCAGTCGCGAGTTCGGCTGGACGGCTCGCGATCTGTTCGGCGGCGGTCACGTCCCCGCGACAGCCAGGGCGGAGGCGACGTCACCGCGCCCGAGTGACACGTTGATGCTCAGCGGCGTCGCGATCACAGGGTCGAACGCGGCCGGCGCGACGGCGAGCGCAGTGTCGAGCCACTGCTGAGCCTCGACGTAGCGGCCGGTGAGGTATCGGTACCAACCCCACAGCAACGCGCAGACGGTGTCGGTCGCCGCGGCGGGGCCGATCTGGTCGAGCAAGGTGCGCAATGTGCGGATCTGCCCCTTGCCCAGCAGGTCTGGGCCGACGACGCGCATCAGCTGCATCGCGTCGGCGGTATCACCCGCCGCGAGACGGTGCGCAACGGCACGGGCATGGTCGTCTTGCGACTCGAACCACGCTGCGGCTCGTTGGTGCAGCTCAGATATCCGTTCGGGGAACGTACGTTGGGCCTCCAGCACGAGAAGGTCGCGGAGGAGGTGGTGGTAACGGAACCATTCACCGACATTGTCCAAGCGGACGATGAGCTGGTTCTGGTCGGCAATCGTGGTCAGCCACTGTTGCCCGCCTGACGACGCGGTGACCGCATCGACCAGGGGACCGGTGAGCCGGTCGAGCACAGAGGTCTCGAGGAGACGATGGCGGTCCTCGGCGTCCATGGTTGCGAGGAGCTCATCGCTGAGGTAGCTGACAACGAGTTGATTGTCACCGCGGAACGCCTCGACGAAACGGGCCGGGTCGGGTGCCCGCTCGAGGGAGAGGCCCGCGAGCACCAGCGCTGCGGCCCACCCCTCGGTGCGTGCGCAGAGCTCGTCGAGCAGGGCCGGCGACATGGTGGCGCCGACCGTTCCCAACAACGACGCGGCCTCATTGGCGGCAAACCGCAGGTCGTCGGCACGAACCTCGGCGAGCCGGTTGCGCACGCGCAGCCGGCCGAGGCGAAATGGCGGGTCCACGCGAGTGGAGAGCGCCAGCGTCAACTCAGGGGGGCACATGTCGATGAGATGTTCCACGCCCCGGTGGACGCTGGCGTTGTCGATCAGGTGGTAGTCGTCGACAACGACGATGAGCCGTTCGTTGTCGTCGACCAGTGCGTTGATGATCGCCGGGACGATCACTTGGTCATCGCCCAGGGAACCGAGGACCAGAGGCGTCAGACGGCTCGCGAGGTCGGGGAGTGGGCGCCCGATCGCGGCGACGAGTGACGACCAGAAGCGAGCCGGATCGGAATCGGCACCCTCCACCTGCATCCAGGCCAATCGTTGCGAATGTCGGGCGCCCCACGCTGCGAGCAACGTCGACTTCCCGGATCCGGCCGGTGCACTGGCGAGGACCAGCGGCACGTGACGGTCGAAGCCGCCGTCGAGGATGACGTCGAGTCGTGTGCGTCCGACGAGGCGCGTGGGCGGCGCGGGCGGCCGCAGCTTGGTCGCCGCGATTCCGAACTCAGCGTCGCCGGGCATCTCGATCGACCCTAACTCTCACGAAGTCACCCGGGTGAGAAGGTCGATGAGGTGATGCGCCCTCACACCACACGATGAGACGGTGGAGCCATGTTCGAGCCGACCACCTACGAGATCGTGATTCGGGGACGGGCCAACGCTCGAGTCCTGCATCCACTCCTCGATGACTTCGTCTGCGACCACACCGCCGATGGCATCACGCGCCTGATCGGTGAGGTCCACGACCCCGCCCACCTCCACGGTGTGGTGGCGCACCTGACCTCGATGAATGCCGAGCTGATCTCGATCGCGCCCGTCGACCCGACCGTGGCAGTACCGCTGCCAACCGATCTCACACCCAACACCAAACAGGAATGGACTACAGCATCATGATCACCGTCTCGGGACTCACCAAGCAGTACGGCGACCGGGTCGCCGTCGACGACATGACCTTCGATGTCGCATCCGGGCGTGTCACCGGCTTCGTCGGACCGAACGGCGCCGGCAAGTCGACCACCATGCGAATGATGGTCGGGCTCACCCGACCGGACCGGGGCGACGTCCGCTATCACGGCAGCTCCTACACCCGGCTCCTGCAGCCGGCACGGGTCGTCGGGTCGGTGCTCGATACGCGATGCATGCATCCTGGCCGGACCGCCAGGAACCATCTGCGTGCCACGGCAGCGCTCAGCGCCATCCCCGCTCACCGAGTCGACGAAGTGCTCGGCGAAGTCGGCCTCGAGAGCGCCGCCGACCAGCGCGCCGGCAGCTTCTCGCTCGGCATGCGCCAACGCCTCGCCCTGGCCGGCGCCCTGCTCGGCCGGCCCGAGGCGCTACTGCTCGACGAGCCGTCCAACGGCCTCGACCCCGACGGCATCCGCTGGCTGCGCAACTCGCTCAGCGCCTTCGCCGCAAACGGCGGCACCGTGTTCGTGTCGAGTCACCTGATCGGCGAGCTGGAGATGTTCGCCGACGACCTCATCGTGGTCGGCGGCGGCAGGTTGGTCGCTTCCGAATCGGTCGCCACCACCCTTGCCCGCGGACAGTCCACGGTCGTCGTCCAGACACCCCAGGCGGCCGAGCTGGCCGGCCTGCTGCACCGCGGCAACGTCGAGGTGGCGGTGTCCGACGACCGCCTCTCGATCCGCGGTGCGACCACGGCGACGGTGTCGCAGATCGCGTTCGATCATCGCATTCACGTCGTCGAGATCAGCGAGACCTCGCGGTCACTCGAGGAGATCCTGCTCGACATGACTGGCTCAATCGCGGAATTCGCTTCTGCCTGAGCAACACCCACCGACACCCACCTCACCGACACCCACGAAGGAACCCACCATCATGACCATCATCACCGCTCCTGCAATGTCTGCTTCGACCTCCGATCACCGATCGTCGCCCGTCCGCCGAGTCACCGAGCGATCCCGGCGCGACGACATCCACTCGATCCCCACCGCTCTGCGGAGCGAGCGCATCAAGGTGTCGTCGCTTCGCTCCAACGTGACGATCCTCGCGCTGATCCCCGTGATCGGAATCCTCTTGTCGTGGATCCTTGCGACCTTCGTCAAGACGGATCCCGACACGAACCTCCCATTCACGATCGGCGAGACATTCATCTTCTCGACGTGGCTCACGACCGTTCTCGCCGCGATTACGGGCACGCTGATGTTCACGTCCGAGGTCCAGCACGGAACCCTGGCGACTGCTGTCGGAGCACAACCAGCACGGTGGGTCACCGTCGCAGCCAAGTCGACCGTGGCGGCGTGCTTCGGTCTGGCGATGGGCGTCCTGGGGATGATCGGTGGTCTGAGCGGCGCGGTGCTCGGCGGGCTCGAACGCGGCGACACCTCGGGCATGGCGACCACCGCGCTCTGGGGCCTTCTGCTGACCACGTTGGCCCCGATGTTCGGCCTGGGCGTCGGCATGATCCTGCGCCATAGCTCTGCAGCGGTCGCGACGCTGCTGGTCTGGGCCCTCGTGCTGGAGAACCTGGTGCGCACCCTCATCCCGGCAAGCGCGGCGCGCTTCATGCCATTCAGCGCCGCCGCCGGCATGCTCGGCATTTCGCAAGCGACCGACACCCCTGAAACGCTCGCCGCCGGGCTCAGCCCGACGCAAGATGCGCTGCTCTTCGGCGGCTACACCGTGGCGCTGCTCACCGTCGGAACGATGCTGTTCTACCGGCGTGACGTGAACTGATCGTCGGCTCGAGGAGACGGGCCGGAGCGTGTGGGCCGCTGCTGTACCGTCGGGGTTTGCGCGTGGGCCTCAGCGTTCCCATCATGGACGAACCGTCCACGTTGGTGGACCTCGGTGTGGCAGCCGAAGCGAACGGGTGGGACGGCGTCCTCATGTGGCACCACGTGATCGGCACCCCGGACTTTGCGGTGCCCATGTCTGACGCGTGGGTCGTGCTCGGTGCGCTGGCGGCGCGGACCGAGCGGATCAGACTGGCGTCCATGCCTCGATGCTGGACGAGGCCCTGGAGGTCGTGTCCGGGCTGTGGACCGGCCAGCCCTTCTCCCATCATGGCGCCCACTACTCGTTCGACAACGTGCAATTTCTGCCGCCGCCGCTCCAAGAACCGCGTATCCCGGTCTGGGTGTCAGCCATCACCCGCAACGAACGCACGTTGGGACGCGCGGCTCGCTGGGACGGCGTTCTCCTCGGTGCGATGACCGCCGACGGCGGTATGGAGGTCCTGCCCCCCGAAGCGTCGCGGAGGTCGTGGCCCCGACACCCGGGCCATCAGGCCGGCCGGCCCTCGTGACTCACGGAACCAGCAGGAGAAGCCAACTGGACCGTCACGTGGTTGGCGCGCCCGGCGGCAACTGCTTCCATGGCCACCGCTTCTTGACCACCCGGAACACTGTTGCGAGGCCTCCCAGGACGATCACCAAGCCACTCACGGAACCCCAGAAGGGATCGGACCAGACTTCTCTCCACCGGTCGCCGAACGACTTCGGCTCGGCATCGACGGAAATGGTCACGGTGGAGTCATCCGGGCCAATCGGGATCCGTTCGCCGCCGCCGGGTAGGTCGACGAAGGCCCGCAGCCGCAATGACAGCGGAAGTGCCGCGCCGTCCCGCTCGGGTTTCACCTGCCAGGCAAACCTGATCTTGTCGGCCTCGAGGAATGAACGCGTCTGCCAACCTTCGGGCTCGATCTCGAAGTCGGGTCCGACCAGACTCGCCTCGACAACACAAGCGAGACTGACGGACAACGTGACCGTGGCCTCACCGCCCGCGAGCGAGCCAGGCGGTCGAACACCGCTGGCGCTGGCAACCGCTTCGACGGTTTCGGGTTGGCCTTCTGTCATCTGCTTGTTCGGCTGAAAGGTCAACTTCGCGTCGTCGGCGCGCTCTGCGCAGAGCTGCAGTGCGGTATCGAGGTCGCTTTCCGTGACTGGCACGGTGGTTGACGGCGCACTGCCTGCCGGCTCGGTGATGTCGGGACTGGCTGAATCGTCAGCGGCATCACATCCGGCGAGTGAGAGCAACACGGCGACGAGGATGATCGGGCGCACTGCACACGGACGTGCCCGCCGACGCCCGCTCGATGCTCCCCGGAGGGGCTCGCTCGCTGTGTGCTCCGTTGGCCTCACGCGTTCGCCTCTTCGCTGTGGGCCGCCCGTCCAAGTCGAGCGCGGCCTTCGACCGGACACGAAATCGGGTCCGGGCACTGCTACGACCTCGTACTCCAACGGCACCCGTGGGTCGGGGCGGTGGCGTCGGCCGGGCATCCGCGGCCAGCCGCGGGGCACGCCGAAGTCCCGTGCGATCGCGTCGAGCGTGTCGCCGGTCCGGGCCTGCGTGAAGTACCAGCCCGGCAGGCTGAGCTCGGTCGGGTTCTCCGGTTGGTCGATACCGCCCAAGTGGCGCCGCTCCTCGGCGTCGCGGTACCGGAACAACTCGGCGACCGTCGACAGCGTGTCGCCGGGCTGCAGTGGGTACCGGGCTGCGAACACCGCGCGGCGTGACCCGGAGGTCTGCTTCGGGTACTTCGTCGGCTCGAGTCGCGCCGCCTCGAGCAACAGGTTGAGCTGCTGGCCGGGCAGCGCGCGCCACACCCGCGGCACCGCCCACCAGCCCTTCATCGCCAGGGCGACCGCCTCGAGCTCGCCCGGCTTGCGCTCGTCGCGCACCACCGATCCGCCGGTGTCGGTGCTCGCGGACTCGAGCGGTGTGAATCTCTTGCCGTCCCAGTGCGACAGCTGGAGGCGGGCTTTGCGGAACGGCTGCTGCCGGTCGGCGTCGATCACGCGGATCCACAACCTGTACGAGGTCGGCTCCTCGGGCGGCTTCCAGTCGGGGTGCCGCTTGGCGACCTGCACCCCGCCGATCAGGCGCCCGTTGGCGTACTGAGCGACGTCGAGCCGCAACTCCTCACCGACGTCGATCACCGAGCTGACCACCTCGACGGTGGCCTCGATCGGGTCGGTGAGGCTCAGCCGCATCCGTGGTACCACCAGCTCGCGGATGCCGAACCACTCGATCTCGGTCTCCTTCGGCCCGATCGTCACCCGTTCGGCGCCGCGGATCCAGGTGAGGCGTTCGACGTCGGCACGGCCGATCACGATCGGCGGGTCGAAGAACTGCGGGCCGTACGCGGCCGAGGCCGGCCAGCGCTCCTGCTCGCCGCCGATGTCGTTGGCGAACTTCACGTCGGCGTAGGTGATGCACAGCGTGGGGAGGCGCAGCCGGTAGCGGTTCTCTCGATGCTTGAAGTCCGAAGGGCGGATCCGGAGCGTGTCCTCGTGGAGCGCGGTCCCGACGATCCGGACGACCTGTTCACCACTCCAGGTGATCGGCGATGGCATGACGTTGTCCTCCTCCCGACTGCCCGGCTACTGGATGCTCACGTTGCGGAGGGCGACGTTGTTCGTGCCGCGGATGTTGCTGTCCCAGGCGGTGCCGCCGGCGGTGGTCGGCGCTGGGTGCGTGAGGACGTCGTTCACGTGGCTGACCTCGGCCAGCACGCAGAAGTGGGCGTCGGGGTACGGCGGGGGCACCTCGCCGCTGTCGGGTCGCCACACGAAGTGCGCTTCGGCCTCGCCGAGCGCGGGCACGTCGACTGTGGTGTGCAGTGCGACGTTGCCGGTGTCCTCGGCGGGTGTCCACGCGTTGGGTGCGGCGTACGGGCGGGTGTACTTGAGCCACACGTCGGTGCCGATGGCCGCGTTGTCGCCGAGGTTGCGCACGGTGACGCTGACGTCGTAGGTCTGGCCCCAGTGCAGTTCGTTCGTCTCGGTGGTGCTGCCGGTGGGGCGGATCCTGATTTCCGGCGCGACCCAGTACACGTCGCCGAGGAACGGTTCGTGGCCGTAGTCGTCGGGCGCGGTGCGCACCCACACCTCGACGTTCTGGGGCGGTAGGTGGTGGTCGATCGGCCCGATCGCCCGCACTCGGCCGTGACCCCAGAGATTGCGTTCGGTCGGCACGAATCCGGCCGCGGCCGGGTCGAGGTTCAGTCCGGTCCGGTCGGCGTACTCGATCAGCAGTGCCTTGATGGTGTCCTGGTCGATCGGCACCCCGGCGTTCTGGCGCTCCTCCAGGATCAGCGCCACCAGCCCGGCCACCAGCGGCGCCGCCATGCTGGTGCCGGTCATTCCCACCCATCCGTCGAGAACCAGCGAATCGGCCGACATCACCGGCGCCCCGCCGACGCCGCCGACAGCAACCAGCTCCGGCTTGACCCGATCGTTCACGGTCGGCCCGGCGCCGCTGTAGCCGCTGATCGCCTCGGACGACGCGACGTTGGGCGGCATCACCTTGCCGCTCGAACCGACCGTGAGGATCGCCTGCCCGCAACCGGTGTCGGACAGCGTCAACTCGTTCTGTGAGGCGCCGCTGATGGTGGCGTGCTGTCCCTGGATCCCGGTCCATGCCCAATAGGTCGCTGCGTCGGACGCGCTCGGGTTGCGGAGGTTGATCGTCCATGTCTGGGAGTTGTCGGTGGACTGGATGAAGATCCGAACGCCGCGGGTGCCGCTGCTCGGCTCTGGATCTCGGTCGATGTCCACCTGGTTGGCGCCGATCATCCCGTGGAACTCGTTCCCGGCGGTGGTCCAGCCCGAGGTGGCGGTCCCTCGCCGCACCTCGATGTCGAGCTCGGGGCCGGTGTACCAGACGTCGAGGAAGTTGTGGGTGACGAACGGACTGGCCGCCGGCCAGGTCGAGGTGAACATGTGCGACGCGGTTGCTCCGGCGTTCACCGTGCCGGTGGCGTAGCCGGTGTCGTTGTTGTCGTTCCCGGCGGCCCACACGATCGAGCGGTTGTCGAACGAGTTGAGCAGGTTGTCGCGGGCCTGGTCGAACGTCGACCGGCCGTCGTGCGGGCCGAGGCTGGTGCCCTGGCTGACGTTGACCACGACGGGCATCCCCTCGAGCGCGGCGGCGCGGAAGATGAAGTCGATCGCGTCGATCAGCCGGTCCTCGTAGCCGCCGTTGGCGAAGTTGGCCCACGTGCTCACGTTCGTGACGTGGATGATCGACGCGTCCGGGGCGGCGCCCACGTGAGCACCGACCGTGTAGTCGGCCTCGTGCCCGTTCCCGGCGGCGATGCCGGCCACGTGCGTGCCATGCTCGCTGTCGGTCGTGGAGAGCCGCTGGGAGATCTGGTTGTTGCCATCGCCGTAGGTTCCGGCGGCGTTGCCGAGGGCGGCGTCGATGTCGGCCTGGGTGTAGAGGCGCCCGTAGTTCAGTCCGTTGAAGGCGGTGGCGTTGAACGCCTGCGGGGTCTGGCCGGGGGCTGCCGCGCTGTCGGGGTCCTGCACCCAGTAGTAGAGGACGCGGCTGTCGTGCGACGCGGCGGCCTCGCGGAACGTCGGGTGGCGGACGTCGATCGGGGTGTCGACGATGCCCACGATCACGCCCGCGCCCCGGTAGCCGGTGGGGTTGGCGGGGCGCGGTTGGTGCACGTCGGCGATACCGGCCTGGGCGCTCGCCTGTTCGACCTCGGGCAGCAGGTAGCGAGGCATGCGCATCTCTGCGGTGGCCGGCTGCTGAGCCAGTGCGATCAGTTGGGGGCGTGTGGCCTCGATCGTGAAGATGTCGTGGGCCTGGCCGTGGACGGTGATGCCGAGCGCTGTCAGATCGTCACGGTTGCCGTTGAATCGGGTGATCGCCCGGACCCGCACCGGCTTGAGGCGCCCGCCGCCGAAGCGGATGGCTCCCCACACCGGATGCGGTGTCAACTGCCGACGCAGCGCAGCGACGTCGAGCCCGGCCGGCGGTGTCATGAGCACCGGTACCACCCGACGTCGCAGCCGGCGGACGCGGGCGTGCTCGTCGAGCAGACCGGCCCGCAGGTCGGCCTCGGGCATCGAGAGCACGCGGCGGAGCCCGCCGTCGAGCTTGCGGGCGACCTGCCGGTCGATCCCAGCTGGCGAGGACTTCTTGGCGGGAGCCATGGGACGTCTCCGTTGCTCGTCTCGACCAGCCGAGCTCGGTCAGGTGATCTTTCCTGCAGCGATCTCGTTCAGGACTTCGCCGAGGCCCTTCTGCAGTTGGTCGCTGCCGAGTTCTCGAAGCACTGCGATGGCGCGATCTGCGACGCACGATGACGAGCGGATCGAGATCGAAGGACTTCGGGCGGGGCCACGGCCAGCGCGGCCAGCGGGTGCCGCACCAATCGTCGAACTCGGCAAGAACCGACATCATCGATTCCGAACGGTTCGCCTTGTCCTGTCCGTTCGATTCACGGCTGAGGGCGACGGCCTTGGTGGCGGCCAGCCCGACCTTGTTCGCCAGGCTTTCGGATCCGAGTGTGGCGATGTTGCGAACGATGGTCGACGCGATGACGGCGTCGAGCTCGTACTGGAACCGGGCACGGATCAACAGTTGCCACGGCACGTTGTCGGCGCCGGGGAAGTGTTCAGGGTCCCACATGATCATGCTCCTTGCATTGACGGATCGGATGCTTCAGAGCCCGCAACTCACCCCTCTGAGTAACCATACGCTCGCGGTGCGTGGTAATCCAGGGGAAATCTGGGATGCGCTGGACCTGGCATCACATCCTCACGCCGTCGATGCGTCGCCCGCGATCGGCCGTCCGAAGTCGACTGCTGCGATCACCTCGGGTGGCGAGAATCCCCGCAGCTCGGCATCGGGTTGGGCCCCGAGCGCGTCGTTCACGGTCGAGAACGCGATGCGCAGCCCGACGAATGCGGTCATCGCGAAGATGTCGGCGTCGCTGAAGCCCGCGGAGCGCAACTCGTCGACGTCGGACTGCGTCGTTGCGTTCGGATCAGCGGCGACCGAACGGGCCCAACGTGCCATCGCTCTTTCAGCGGTGGTGAGACCCGTCGTCCGAGCCGGTCAGCACCCCGACCGCCGTCTCGGTGTCGGACTCCTTGGCCAGCTTTCCACCCCAGGCCATCGAGCAGTAGGAGTCGCCGAACGTCGATGCGCACGCGGCGACGAGCACGGCCCGCTGTCGCATCGAGAAACCATCCGACACCGAGCGGAGCAGATCGAACAGGGTTTCCTGGCTCTCGGGTTGCCACGCCCAGAGTCGGGAGACGTTCATCACCCAGCCCATGGAGTCCGTGTCTGCGTCGAACAGTCGTTGCGCACCTTCATCGGGTTCGGGCTCATCCAGGAACATGGCGCGTTCCTACACCTCCGCGTCGGAGTCGCAACGAGCCGAAGATCGAGAACGTGCCTCTCGTCGTCCGCGGTCGGGTGACGGCGCAGGCGTAGCATCTCGTTGCATGGGACAGGAGAGCTGACGGCGAGCCGGTCGCCTCACACCCACGATGACTCGGACTCAACCGGACCACGCAGCTGCCGAGCGACACCTCGGGGGTCGCGGCGCCTGGCTACGAGCGGGTGTGCTCGGCGCCAACGACGGCTTGATCTCGACCGCGAGCCTCATGGTGGCAGTTGCGGCGGCCTCGAGCTCGCGCTCGGCGGTCCTCGTGGCGGGCATCGCCGGACTGACCGCTGGTGCTCTGTCGATGGCCGCCGGCGAGTACGTGTCGGTCAGCTCGCAACGCGACACCGAACGTGCCGACCTGGCGGTCGAGCGTCGTGAGCTGATCGCCACTCCCGAGGCTGAACGCGAGGAACTTGCTCGCATCTATCGAGATCGAGGACTGAGTGCCGGCCTCGCCGAGCAGGTCGCCGACGAACTCTCCCAGCTCGACCAGCTCGCTGTGCACGCACGCGATGAACTCGGCATCGATGTCGAGGCACTCGCCAACCCGATTCAGGCCGCGGTGGTGTCGGCGTTGAGCTTCGTGATCGGCGCGGTGATCCCCATCCTGGTCGTCGTGATCGCGTCGCCGTCGCTGCGCGTGCCGTTGACCATCGCCGTCACGTTGGTCGGGCTCATCCTGCTGGGTGCTGCCGGCGCACGACTCGGTGGTGCACCTCCCGGGCGGGCTGCTGTTCGGGTCTTCATCGGAGGCACGTTGGCGCTGCTGATCTCGATGGCGATCGGCAGCCTGACCGGGAGTGCCGTCTGACCATCGTGCTCTGCATTGCCTGAGCGCAGCGACTGATTGCGACCACTTTCCCGTTTGCGTTGCAGTTCGGTTGGGACGGACCAACCGAATCCTCCCGCAAACGGGAATGGGGACCTACCCGGCGGTTGCCGCCGCCATCACGGCGAGCAGTTCCTCGCGCGGCGGGCCCAAGGTGGGAGCGGGTGGACGTTGGTCCTTGGTGGCGTGGGCCTCGGCGGCGGCCTGGAGCACGACCGGATCGGTCAGCAGCGCGTCGGGGGCATCGAGCATGTTGAAGGAGCGGAAGAACGACCGGAAGACGTCCGGGTCGGCACGGCTCGCTGGAAGCAGCCCGTTGAGGATGAAGTCGCGTGTCGCAGCTGCCCTCGGATCGGGTTCGCGGCCCTCGTGCTGCGCTGCGTGCAGCTTCATGCGGTCGGCGTCCTGCATCACCGCCGCCGTGTAGTGCGGCTCCAACTCGGTCGTCGTCGCCTCGTCCATCGCAAGCGCGACCGCCACCCGGTCGCGGCCGTGCTCGGCCAGTGCATTCGACAGCGCGTCGGCGGCGATGCCGGCCAACGAACATCCCTTGCCGTACCACGGGTTGGTCGCCACTGCTGCGTCGCCGATGACGACGAGTCCCGTCGCCGCCGGCGTACCGTCGACGACGAAGCGACGGATCCGGTTGCGCAGCCGCGCCATCGACTCGACACCGGTGATCGGGTCGGCGAGATCGGGTTGGGTCCACGGCCCCAGCGGGCTCAGTGTCCGGATCACCGCCTCCCAGGCGTTCTCGTCGCGAAGGGCCATCAGGTCACGGTCGCCGGTCGGCACGCCGAAGGTGATGGAGAACGTCCGGTTGTCGCCGTAGAAGCCGGCGAACGCCAGATAGCCGAGATCGCCCCCGGCACCATCCTTGGTCAACAGTGGCAGCTCGCGTCCCTCGCGGAGCCGATAGAAGCGAGACATGTAGATGATGCCTGCCTCGCTCTCCTGCTCGATCGGTTGGACGGGTCCGCCGAGTTCGGCGATCCACTCCAACACGGGCGAGTTTCGACCGCCGCCGACGACGACCAGATCGGCGTCGACCGTGGTGCCGTCCTCGAGGCGGAGGCCGCGAACGTCGGTGCCGTCGGCGACGAGGCCGGCGACGCCCACCCCGCCGCGCCAATCGACACCTGGTTCTGCGGTGGCGGCCTGGCGCAGCACCCACTCGATCGTGAGGCGTCGGCAGCAGAGCAACGCGAGTTCGTCGTCGCCGGGGCGCGGCTCGCGGTCTTCGATGTCGGGTGGGAGGATCTGCTCGACGCTGAGCTCGGTGGCCCCCTGCTCGATCAGGGCCTCGAGCACGTCCGGCGCACGCTCCCGCAGGATCTGGCGGAGGCGGGCCAGGATCGCATGGGACTGGCGAGCCTGGGAAGCACCGCGGCGATCCCAGCCGTCGAACGCCTGATCGGCGGTGTCGGGCACATCGGTGTCGTCACGCTCGTACACGGTGATTCGGTGCCCATCGCGCGCGAGCATGAGCGCCGCGAGCAGTCCGGCCATCCCGCCTCCGACGACGGCGATGTCCTGTGGGTCGGCGATGCGGTGCGCAGGGGTGACGCCGGTGCCGCTCACGACAGCCTTCCGAGGAAGTCGATGAGCGCCTCGTTGACGTCCGTCGGGCGTTCCTGTTGGGTCCAGTGGCCGCAGCCCTCGAGGATGATCGAGCGGTGCAGCTGCGGCAGCGTGTGCTCGAAGGCGGCGATCGCCGGGGCTCCCCAGACGGTCGGGCCGTCGCGGTCACCGCCGATGAACAGTGCCGGCACGTCGATCCTCGCTCCACGGAACGCAGCAAGGTCCTCCCAGTCACGGTCGACGTTGCGGTACCGGTTGAGCGGCCCGCGCAGACCGCCGTGCTCGAACTCGGTCGTGTACACGTCGAGGTCGATGTCGGTGAGCCAGGCGGGCATCGTCTCGGGCCGGCTGAAGCGGTCCTTCATGCGGGCCCCGCGGGGACCGTCGCGATGGTGCCCTTCGACGGATCGGGAAGCGGGGCATCGCCCGACCCGCTGAACATGAACCCGAGCAGCCAGTCGCGAATGTCGGCCTCGATCTCCGCCTCGGCGCGACCCGGCTCCTGGAAGTACTCGATGTAGAACTCCTCGTCGCCGGCCATCGCCCGCATGGCGGTGGTCGGGCGAACCTGCGACGGCGGCGAGAACGGCACCGACAACCCGGCCACCGCCGTGAACACGTCCGGGCGCAGCATCGCCGAGTTCCAGGCGATCGGCGCCCCCCAGTCGTGACCGACGATCACTGCGGTCTGCGCCCCGAGCGCGGCGACGAGCCCGACGTTGTCGGCCACGAGGCGCACCATGCGGTAGTCCTCCACGGCGAGCGGCTTCGAGGAGCGGCCGTAGCCCCGCACGTCGATGGCCACGGCCCGGTAGCCCGCTGCCGCCAGCGCCACCAGCTGGTGGCGCCACGAGTACCAGGACTCCGGGAAGCCGTGCACGAGCACGACGAGCGGGCCCTCACCTGCCTCGACGTAATGGAGGCGGATGCTGTCGACGTCGACGACACCCGAGCGACACCCGGGAGGCAGCACGGGCGTCGTCACCGGGTTGCGATCTGCCCGGCGCGGGCACCGGCGATGTAGCCGTCGGCAGCAGTCCAGGTGACCTCGCCGTTGACCACCACGGTGTCGATGCCCTCCTGGTGGCGGATCCAGCGGATCCCCTCGCCGGGGAAGTCATCCGAGGCGATCTCGGGGCCACGGCCGATGCGCTCGGCATCGAACACCACGACGTCGGCCTGCAGGCCGGGGGCGAGCAGGCCCCGGCCCGTCAGTCCCCAGATCGTGGCCGGATCGAGCGTGATCTTCTTGACCGCCGACTCGAGGCTGAGCGAGCCCGTGCCGCGCACGAACTCGGAGAACAGGTAGCCGGTGTCGCCGTAGGTCGAGAACGATCCGACGTGGGCACCACCGTCCGAGGCGCCGACATGGACCAGCGGATCGGCCAGCAGATCTCCGACGGCCTGGGAGTTCTCGTGACCGATCGACGCCCGGATGAACCACGTGCCGAGATCCTCGTCGAGGGCGAGGTCGACAACGGCGTCGCCGTGCGAACAGCCGCGCTCGCCGGCGATGTCGTCGATCGTGCGCCCGACGAGATCAGCGTTGCGCTCGTGGACGACCTCGCGCACGACGAATCCACCTGCGCCGAGCCCACCGCCCGGGCGTGCGGCGAGGGAGTTCATCTCGTCGACGAGCGCCTGGCGCTGGTCGATGACAGCGGCCACCTTCTCGGCGTGGTCTCCGCTCGACGCGACCCGCCACCACGTCGGCATCGTCAGCAGCATGAGGCTGCGCTGGTCGAGCGTGAAACTGATGTCGATCGGCCGGGTCTGAACCTGCGGCCACACCGCCGCACCCCGGGCCCGGGCCCGTGCCACCGCCTCCATCACCTTGACGACGCCATGGTGGTTGGCATCGGAGTGGAACAGCGGCGAGAACGTCGTCGTGATCCCGTGGCGGAGCGAGAGGACCTCGAGCTGTTCGACACGGGCGACGGTGATGTCGGCGTCGAAGAACTCCGGAACGATCTGGAGCACCGCGTTGAATTCGCCGAGTACGGCCGACAGCGCGTCGAGCTCGGCAGCGTCGGCCCATCGGCTGGGCACCGGACGGTAGGTCTCGTCGACGTCGACGAAGCTGGTCGACAGCCCGACGCCGCCGGCGGCGAGGCACGTCCGCAGGAGTTCGGCCATGGCGCTGATCTCGTCGCTCGTCGCGATGCGGCTCTGGGCGTCGGCACCCATCACGTACATCCTGAGCACCGAGTGGCCGACGAGTGAAGCGAGGTTGATCGAGATGTTGCCCTCGAGCGCGTCGAGCCACTCGCCGAAGCCTTCGCCCCAGCGCCAGTCGACACCGGAATCGAACGCGGCCTCCGGCATCTCCTCGATCAGTCGGAACATGCGACTGAACGCATCGCGTTGATCGACCCGGAGCGGAGCGAGCGACAGCGAGCAGTTGCCGGCGACGACGGTGGTGACGCCGTGCTCGATTGCCGGGAAGGCATACGGGTCGAAGCAGAGCTGGGCGTCGTAGTGCGTGTGCGGGTCGATGAACCCGGGCGCCACGACCCTGCCGGTGGCATCGAGTTCTCGATGCGCCTCGCCGGCCTTGCCGCCGACGGACACGATCCGACCCGCTTGGATCGCGAGGTCCCCGTGGCGGCCGGGGAGCCCGGAGCCGTCGACGATCAGACCGTTACGGATGACGAGATCGAGCATGGTTCCTCATTTGTTGTTCCAATGCCGGGAGCATGGTGCTCCACGGCTGTCCGATCAGCTCGTCGATCGAGCTGATACCTGCCCGATCGAGCGAGGCGGTGCAGGCCTCCTCGTCGAGCGAGATCGTCGAGACGCCGCCGTTGTCGTAGGTGAGTTCCACCTCGATCTCGGCGCGCCCGTCGTGCCCGCCGACCACGGCGGCGCGACTGATGATCGCGGTCATCGAGCCCGCGGTGGTTCGGTGAACACGACGTCACTGGGCAGCAGCCCGCCGCTGCGACCCAGGCCGGCTCGCGCCGCCAGGTGCAGGTTCCAGGAGAGCAGCTGTTGCTCAGCACCCTCGACGCCGGTCAACTCGCGCGCCGCGATGCTCGCAAGGTCGTCACCGGCCTGGGGGAACACATACTGCCGAGCTGCCACGTTCGCATCGTAGGAGTCGTGAGCTTCGTGCATCCGATCGAAGGGCCCCTCATCGCAGTTCGCAGCCCACCATCCTGGTGAACCTCGTGCTCTGGATCACCTGAACGGCGACTCGTCGCGACCGACGCCGGGGCGGTGGCCAAGCCGACGGAGCGTCCAGTACGGTGTTCGCCGTCGGTCTGCGAGTGTCATGACTTCGTGTTCGGATCTCAGGTCCACCCGTCGTCACGGGTGCCAACCTGGAACCGGGACGCGCACGCGTGCAGAGCTGCTCCGTGAGGTCGCGCTGATCGTCGTGGTCTACCTCGGCTACCGCCACGTCCGCCACCTCGCACGCGATCAGGCCGATCAGGCGTTCGCGAACGCTCGACGGGTCGTCGAGATCGAGCGACGCCTGCACATGTTCACCGAGCAGGCCGTCCAGCAGGCCTTCATGCACCACGACGCGCCGATGTGGTTGCTCAACCACTACTACGCCCGGGTGCACTTCCCGCTCACGATCATCTTTCTCGTCTGGCTCGTCATCCGTCACCGAGGCGCCTACCGAACGGTGCGGACATGGCTGATCGCCGTCACCCTGGCCGCGCTCATGCTGCACGTCGCGTTTCCGCTCGCTCCGCCTCGGATGCTGTCGTCGCTCGGTTTCGTGGACACGCTTCGAGAGAGTGGGCTGCGGATCTACAGCACCAACCCGAACGACTCCGCGGCCAACCAGTTCGCAGCGATGCCGTCGCTCCACTTCGGGTGGGCGGTGATCGTCGCAGCCGGCTTCGTCGCTGTCCGCCGCACATCCACGAGTCTGCTGGCCTTCCTGCACCCGATCATCACGCTGATCGCGATCGTGGCCACGGCCAACCACTACTGGATCGACGCGGGGGTCGCACTTGTCCTGGTGATCGGCGCCGTGATGCTCGTACGAGCCTCGGCGATGACGTCAGACGACCATGACGTGACCGGCGGCCGGAACATCTCGGTGTCGCAGCGCGCTGCGTCTTTCCCCAGCCGCGGGAGGAACACATCGTCGGCGGACTGACGTACGCAGCGATGACCGCTCCGAGCGACTCCCGACGTCATGGCACGCGTCAGGCTCCCACTCGCAGCACGATGGCGTCACCCTGGCCGCCGCCGCCGCACAGTGCGGCGGCGCCGATGCCGCCGCCGCGCCGGGTGAGTTCGAGCGCGAGGTGGAGCGCGATGCGGTTGCCGGACATGCCGAGGGGATGGCCGACAGCGATCGCGCCGCCGTTGACGTTGACGATGTCCATGGAGATGCCGAGGTCGTCGGCCGATGCCACACCGACCGCGGCGAAGGCCTCGTTGATCTCGAACAGATCCACATCGCCGACGCTGAGCCCGGCGCGGTCGAGGGCCGCCCTGATGGCACGCGAGGGTTGGTGCAGGAGCGAGGCGTCAGGCCCGGCGACCTGGCCGTAGCCGATGATCTCGGCGAGCGGGGTCACGCCGAGCCGATCGGCGACCTCCGCGGTGGTGATGACCATCGCGGACGCCCCGTCGCTGATCTGGCTGGCGTTGCCGGCGGTGATGTGGCCGTGTGCGTCGAACGCGGGACGAAGCCCGGCGAGCGACTCGATGGTGGTCTCCCCGCGCACACCTTCGTCGTGGCCGACGATGAGCGCATCGCCGCGGCGCTGCGGGACCGTGACCGGAACGATCTCGTCGGCGAACAGGTCGCTCCGTTGCGCGGCGTCGGCCCGGCGGTGCGATTCGGCGGCCATCGCGTCCATGTGCTCGCGGACCAGGCCGTGGGCCTGGGCGTACTTCTCGGTGCCCTCACCCATCGCGCACTGGTCGAAGGCACAGTAGAGACCGTCGTACATCATCGAGTCGACGAGGACGCCGTCGCCGATGCGATAACCGGAGCGCGCTCCGGGCAGCAGGTGCGGGGCGTTGGTCATCGACTCCATGCCGCCGGCCACGACGATGTCGGCGTCGCCGGATCGGATGCGGCGGTCGGCCTGGTAGATGGCATCCATGCCCGACAGGCACACCTTGTTCACGGTCGTGGCCGGCACCGACATCGGGATCCCGCCGTTCACGGCAGCTTGGCGGGCCGTGATCTGCCCCGCCCCGGCCTGCAGGACGTGGCCCATGTAGACGTAGTCGATCTGCTCACCGGACAGGCCGGCCTTGTCCAGCGCGGCGCCGATCGCGACGCCACCCAACTGGACGGCCGAGAACGAGGCGAGCGAGCCCGACAACTTGCCGATCGGGGTACGGGCCCCGGAGAGGATGACGATGGGTGATGAAGTCATGAGCGCCCCTGGTTGGTTGTGGATGTCCACGAACGACGTCACGTCCGCATGGTGGTGCCATCATGGTGAAGCGAATCGCCGTCCGGCCAGAGGCCAATGGCCCTCGAAGCACGCTCCCGTGCCGTCCGGGGACCGGGGCAGTCGGACTACGTCGGAGCGAGCGCCGCGGACGCGTGGTCGTCGGGGTAGTAGCGACGTCGTGCCCACAGCGACACGTACACCAGGCCGACGAGCACGGGGACCTCGATCAACGGTCCGACCACACCGGCGAGCGCCTGGCCCGACGACACGCCGAACACTCCGATGGCGACCGCGATGGCGAGTTCGAAGTTGTTGCCGGCCGCGGTGAACGCGATGGAGGCATTGCGGTCGTAGGGGAATCCCATCCTCAGCCCGGTCGCGAACGAACCGGTCCACATGATGGCGAAGTAGACGACGAGCGGGATCGCGATCCGGGCCACGTCCCAGGGGTTCTCGGTGATCGCGTCGCCCTGGAGTGCGAACAGGATGACGATCGTGAACAACAACCCGTACGAGCGCGATCGGGCCGATACGGGGCAGGAACGTCCCCTCGTACCACTCCGTACCGTTTCGGCCTTCGAGGATGAATCGGGTGAGGAAGCCCGCCAGCAGGGGGATGCCCAGGAAGATCAACACCGACTTGGTGATCCCCCAGATCGTGATGTCGATCCCGTCGGAGTCGAGCCCCAACCAGCCGGGCAGGAGCTCGAGATAGAAGTACCCGAGCAGCGAATACGCCACGATCTGGAACACGCTGTTGATCGCCACCAAGACGGCTGCGAGCTCGCGGCTCCCGCACGCCAGGTCGTTCCAGATCAGCACCATCGCGATGCAGCGGGCAAGGCCGACGATGATCAGCCCGGTGCGGTACTCCGGCAGATCGGGCAACAGCAACCAGGCCAGAGTGAACATCAGCAGCGGACCGATCACCCAGTTCAACACCAGCGACATGACCAGCGATCGCCGGTCGACCACGCTGCCGATCGAGCGGTACTTCACCTTCGCCAGAACCGGGTACATCATGGCGAGCAACCCGATGGCGATCGGCAGCGACACCGTGTCGATCTTCACGGCGTCGAGGGTGTCGTCGAGCCCGGTGAACACCTTGCCCAACACGATCCCCGTCACCATCGCCAACCCGATCCACACCGGCAGGAAACGATCCAGCAGTGACAGTCGAGCCACCACGGCGTCGGGCGGCGAGACCTCGTCGGTCAGATTGGTCGACATTCCGTTCGCTCCTCCGTCGTCGTTCGACGACGCACGATAACGGGGGAGCGCGCGTGCCATCGGTCGTTCCGCGTCGGAGCGCGGTCACGGGAGCGGTCGCTTGATCTCAGGAGGATTCGAGGTGCTCGCTCATCCATGTCTGTTCGTGGTCGAGTGCTCGACGAGTGTCGTTGGCCACGAGGTCGGCGATCTTTCCGCCGATCAGCGGCACCTTGCACTCGACCTCGACGTCGGTGGTGTTGGTGCACCCCTTCGCTCCGCGAGGAACGAGCTCGAGTGCGCCGTGCAGCCGGACGGGGGTGCCCTTCGCTTCCACGACGAACGTTCCGGTGCGGCGACCGTCGCTGTCTGCAGCAGCCCAGACGTCGGTCTGGGTGACCTGCTGTTTGGGTGACAGCACCTTCTTCGCGAACCCCGGCAGCTCGAGCGGTACGACCCGAGTGGTGACCAGGGTGACCGAACCGTCGTCGCCGCGGTCGCGTCGAACGAGACGGATCTCGCTCTGACCGATCGCTTCGTACTTCGACTTCACCGCCTCGAAATCGGTCAGCGCCTCGAACACGTCGTCGGCAGGATGTTGATACGTGTGAATCGCGTTGAACTGCATGCAGCCTCCTCGTTGAACCTTTCTCGTTCGCCCCCGTTCCCCCCACGGTCATCCTGACCCCGGTGATGCCCCGGGCAGCAGAGCCGAAGGTCTCGAAATGTTCGCCTCGGTGACACAGTCACCCGTCGAACGCGCGACCGGACCGGGCGGTGGCAGCGGAGCGTGCTTCCCGTGCAGCCATGCGGGCCAGGCGGAGGGGCTCCGGGGTCCTCGCCGTCGCCGTCACGCGCCGCACGACCTCGACGGCCGTGTGGTCATCGGTGCGCCATGCGGCGTGCACTGCGACCGGCCGTACCCCTTGCTGGGTTCGCAGCCATCGGCCCACCACTGCACCCTTGAGCACCAGATCGGTCGACGCCCCCGCCCGGTCGTCGGGCTCGGGTCCCGACGCGAGGAGCGGCCGATGGGTCACACCGACAGTCGGGACGTCGAGGACCGCGCCGATGTGCAGGGCCAGCCCGACGCCCCGCGGATGGTCGCGTCCCGTGGCGTCGATCAGGAGCACGTCGAGAGTCGGGCCCTCGGCCTGCAGCGCCCGGATCGCGGCTTCGAGCATCGCGCCTTCGCGCGGCGAGCAGGCCGGGTACGTACGCGGCCCCGGCGCGGCCTTCGACGGTGACCCGTACGAGTTCGGTCGTGTCGCGGGTTGCTGCTGCGCCGACGTACGCGCGATCGCCGGCACGGCCCGGACCCTGTTCGCCGCGCGCGAACGCGGCGAAGCACCCCCCGGCAATGATCGGGCCGGGCCCCGGTTGCCACAGCGGCGGCTCGACCGAGGACAGCCGCTGCTGCTCGCGCTCGAGGACCGTCACGTCTGCCATCGCGCTGAATGCCAGCGCTGCGACACCCGATGCGATTCCTCCGTGGTCGGTCATGGATCCTCGGAACAGAGCGACGTCACTCGACGACGACCGGTTGCCGTTCGATTCGGGCGATCGTGTCGGCGAGCACCTCCCTCGGGCCCTCCTTCGTCGACACCTTCATCGAGGTCGGCCATGGTTCGCGAGCAGCATTCAACGCGTCGGCGATGTCGGGTGTGGCGTCGGACGGGTTCCAGACGTTCCCGAGTCGGCGAGCGATTCGTTCCTTCGCGACGGCGGGCTCGAGTTCGCACTCGATCTCGACGAATTCGACTCGGCACTCCCGTGCGATCGAGCGCGCCGCTTCGCGGTGGGCTGCACGAGCCCACGACGCGTCCAGGACGACCGCTCGTCCCACGTCGAGCAACAGACGCGCCTCACGCAGTTGTTCGGCATACACCGCATCGACGGTCGCGGCGTCGTAGATCCCTCCGCCCGGCTCGGCGAATCGGTGTTCGTCGTGTGGCGTGGCGGTGAGGTCCTTGCGGATCTCGTCCGTGGCGAGGACGGCGCAATCGAGGTGATCGGCCACATCGTGGGCGAGTGTGGACTTCCCGACGCCGGGTCCTCCGCCGATGATGATCAGCCGAAGCCGTGCCCGCTCGAGGTGATGGAGTGTCAACCGATGCAGCTCGCGGGCCACGTCCGCGCTGGCTGCGTCTCCCTGCGCGTGTCGCAGGCACGCAATCTTGGTTCGTACGTGGGCCCGGTAGGCGATGTAGTGATGTGCGAGCGAGGGCGGATGATGGAGGCTGCTGAACTCCACGTACCAGTCGAGCAGGGCAGTCGCGGCTGGTTCCCCGGCGAGTCGGTGGATGTCCATCACCAGGAAGGCGATGTCCCAGAGCACGTCGCCGATACGCCAGTTGTCGTTGAACGCGAGACAGTCGATGATGCGCGGTCCGTCGTCGAGACAGAAGATGTCGTCCGCGATCAGGTCACCGTGCCCGGCGCGGACGAATCCTTCACGAATCCGCGCGTCGAACAGCGACTCGCGTCCGGTGAGGTAGGCATCGACCAGCGACCGGACCCGTTCGTCCTCGGCACGGTCGATGATCGTCCCGACGTGCGGTTCGATCGCGGCGAAGTTCTCGTCCCAGTACGAGCGCACGGCCCGAGCGGTCGCCATCGGCGCGGGGACGACGGGCTCCTGTCGGGCGTGAAGGACAGCGACGGCACGACCGACGGCGCGCAGACAGTCGATGAACCGGTCGTCGCCGACCAGAGCGGAGAGCTTCCGATCAGGCGGGAGCCGGCGCATCACGATCATCCGGTCGACCAACTCGCCGGCCTCGTGCACGTCTGCGAGCCCGAGGTACACGTCGGGTGCAATCGCCCGGTTCAGCTCGAACTCACGGTCGGTCGCGGCGATTCGTGTCCGGGCATCACTGTGGTCGAGAAATGGCATCGTCACGGGCTTCAGCAGCTTGAACGCCCTGTCGGGGGTGAAGAACACCCAGGAGATGTGGGTCTCGGCGGTCTCGGAGGCACCATGCTTCGACGTCATCCTCACCCCTTCGGTCGTCGGACGGGCCGACGTCGCTCGCCCATTTCGACTCAACCCGCTTGCCGGCGACGACGGCAGGGTCCAACGTCACCGGGGCTCGGCTCGAGCAAACGCGTCATCGCCGTGCCGAATGGCCCTTCTCCCGATCGTGCTCGCAGTCGTACGTTCGAAGACACAGGATGATGCGCCAGACATCGGAGGCCGCGATGGCATCCACACCTCTTCCACCGACCAGCGAGCCCGGCGTCGACGTGTGAGTGGTCGACATGCTTCATTCGTCGCTGCGGCTGTTCACGGTGCGAGGGGTCCCCGTGGGTGTCAACTGGACGTGGCTGCTCGTGCTCGTGTTGGTGGTGTGGTCGCTGGCGGCAGCTGTGTTCCCGACCGAGTACCCGGGTCACTCCGATGCGACGTACTTCCTCATGGCGGTCGTGGCGAGCGCGCTGTTCTTCGGTTCGATCCTCGTCCACGAGCTCAGCCACACGCTGCAGTCGCTGCGGGAGGGGATCAAGGTCCGCGAGGTCACGCTGTGGCTGTTCGGCGGCGTGTCGAGCTCCGAAGAACCGATGCCGACACCAGGCGCCGAGTTCCGCGTCATCGCCGCCGGCCCCGCCGCGTCGGCCGTCCTCGCCGTCACGTTCTGGATCGGGGCCCTGCTCGGGCGATCCGCCGGCTTGCCGAACACCGTGGTGGGAGTCGCGAGCTATCTCGCAGCCATCAACCTGCTCCTCTTGGTGTTCAACCTGGTGCCGGCCCTTCCGCTCGACGGAGGGCGCCTGCTGCACGCTTGGCTGTGGCGGCGCTCGGGTGATCGGGCCGCGTCGACGATCTCGGCCGCCGGCGCAGGACGAGCGTTCGCGTTCATGTTGATCGGGCTGGGTGTGTTCGGCTTGTTCGTCGGCGCAGGGCTCACCGCTGCCTGGTTCGTGTTCCTCGGTTGGTTCCTGATGGAAGCTGCGAACCAGGAGGCGATCGCAGGCCTCGTGGAGCGCGTCGTCACCGGATTGCGTGTCCGCGACGTGATGGTCCGCGACCCGGTCTCCGTGCCGGCGACGACGACGATCGGCGACTTCCTCGCCGGCGTGGCCCGTCGCAGCCCGCACGGCGCCTACCCGGTGACGAACAATCGCGGCGAGTTGGTCGGGTTGATGCGGCTGCACCGCACCGGTGCCATTCCGAGGTCCGAGTACGACCGTGTGACCGTCGCCGATGCGATGCTCCCCATCTCCGAGGTGCCGATCGTCGGCCCCGACGACGCGATGAGTTCCGTGCTCGACGTGCTGACACGAGAGCCCGGTCGCGGACTCGTGCTCGAGGAGCCCGACAGGGTGCTCGGACTCGTGTCGGCGAGTGATCTGTCGCGCGTGCTGCAGAACGCCCCACCGGAGGTCGCCCGCGTGCCTCGGCAGCGAGGTGGGTTCCTCGCCCTGCTGGTGAGTCTGCTGATCGTGCTGGGCGGTGTGGCTGCCCTGTACCACCCGCCGTACGTGGTGATCGAACCGGGAGTGTCGTTCGACATCCGAGACGACATCACCATCGAGGGGGTGCCGACCGACGAGCCGTCCGGCCCGATCATGCTGACATCGGTGCGCCTGCGACAGCCCAACCTGCTGGGGTTGTTGGCCGCTGCCACGCGCGCCGATCGTGAGATCATCGCCCTCGCGGACGTCGCCCCGGCCGGCGTGCCCTCCGACGAGGCCGACACTCTCCAACACGATCTCTTCGTCGACAGCCAGCAGATGGCAGCTGCGGCAGCCGCCCAGGCCGCCGGCTACGACGCGACGATCGAGGGCACCGGCGCTCAGGTCGTCGGCATCGTCGAGTCGGCGCCAGCCGCCGACGTGCTGCAGGTGGGTGACGTCATCACTGCCGTCGACGGTGTCGGCGTCGGAACGGCAGCGGATCTCGGCGACCTGCTTTCGGGCCGACTGGCCGGCGACCCGGTACGGCTCGGCATCGAACGCGACGGGCACACCATCGAGGCGTCCACTCGAACCATCGAGTTGCCGACCATCGCCGGTGGCGTCGGACTCGGGATCGTGGCGCGGACGAGGGATCTCCGGGTCGAGGTGCCCTTCTCGATCACGTTCGACGATCGGCCGGACATCGGCGGGCCCTCGGCCGGGCTCGCGTACGCGCTCGCGATCGCCGACATGCTCGATCCCGACGACCTCATCCGATCACGGGCCATCGCCGCGACGGGGACGATCGGTGCCGACGGTGCGGTCGGCGCGGTGGGCGGTGTCCCCGAGAAGGCGGTCGCCGCCGAGGACGCGGGTGCCGAGCTGTTGCTCGTGCCGGCGAGCGAGGTGGGCGAGGTCGGCTCCACCGGAGTGGCGGTGCGCGGCGTGACGACACTCGACGAAGCGCTGCAGGTCCTGCGGGGCGTGTGAGGTCGTCGTGGAAACCGTCAGCGGAACCGTCCGGGGAACCGTCCGGGGACCCGTCCGGGGCGGGACCGGTGTGCCCGACCGGGGCTACCGGCCGGGGCTCGACGGCATACGAGCCCTCGCCGTCACGGCAGTGCTGCTGTTCCATCTCGATCGCCTGCCCGGTGGCAACCTCGGCGTCGACGCGTTCTTCGTGGTGTCCGGCTGGCTGATCACGTGGAAGCTGTTGTCGGATGTCGATCGCAGCGGCACCGTCGACTCGCGGAGGTTCTGGGCCGGTCGGTTGCGCCGGCTGATGCCGGCGAGCATGGCGGTACTGCTCGTCATCGCCGTGGTCTGGCCGCTTGCCGGCATCGACGTTCCGTCGCTGCGTCGAGACATTGCGTGGGCAGCAGTGGGCCTGTCGAACTGGGGCACGATCTCCGGGGGTGCCGACTATTGGGCGCGGTTCGGCGAACCGTCGCCGGTGACGCACTTCTGGTCGCTCGCGATCGAGCAGCAGTTCTATCTCGTGTGGCCCCTCGTCCTGTTGGCGATCATCGCCTCGATGCGTTCGGTCCGTCACGGGGTGGCGTTGGTCAGCATCGCCGGGGCCGCAGCGTCGATCGTGCTGATGAACGTGATGTTCGACCCCATCGATCCGACGGCGACGTACATGAACACGTTCGCCCGTGCCCACACGCTGATGATCGGTGCCGCGGCCGGCGCACTGACGACGGTGCTCGCGGACGGCGGTCTCCGTTTCGGTCGAACTGCCCGGCGAATGGCACCGATCGGTGCCGCCGTGGCACTGGCGATCATGTTCGCCTCGTCCGAGCGTTCCACCTGGCTGTTCCGTTGGGGGTTCCCGCTCTTCGCTGTTGCGATGGTCGTCGTCGTCGTGGCGGTGGCCGACGGTGTCGCCGAGACGACCCTGGGGTCGCGGCCCATGAAATGGCTGGGCGACCGGAGCTACGGGCTCTATCTGTGGCACTGGCCGGTGTTCCTCCTGCTCTCCGCCTCCCGCGTCGGCATCGCCGAGTCCGGGCTCCCGATGGCACTGTTCGACGTGGTGCGAGTGGCCATTGCGGTTGCGCTCGCGGACGCGTCGTACCGCTGGCTCGAGACCCCGATCAGGCGCCGCCGCCGCTTGAGCGGGTGGCAGGCACCGGTTGCGGCCGCGTCGTCACTGGCCCTGCTCGCGCTGTTGCTGGTCATGGTCGTTCCCGGCCCGGCGTCGACCTCCGCCACCTCGGTCGTCACCCTGCCGCCACCGGCCGACACAGCCGACACGGCCGGCACCGTGCCGGCATCGCCGACCATCCCGTCGGCCCCAGCGGCCGACGTCGACGTTTCGGACCCGAACAGCGCGCCGAGCACACCACCTGCCGGTGATGCCGCCGGTGCCGGGCCGGTCCGCGTGCTCGTCACCGGCGACAGCATGGGCGTGCAGCTGTCGGAGGCTCTCCTGGGATACGCCGCTGACCGACCCGACGAACTCGTGGCCGGCAGCGCCGCGTTCGGCGGCTGTGGCCTTTCTGCTGCAACCGATGGCCGCCTCCACGAGTTCACCAACGCCAGCGGCGACCGCGAGCTGCTCGACATCAGTGGGTGCGTCGGGCAGTGGAGTTCGATCCCGACCCGCGTCCGAGACGAGGCGATCGATGTCGTGCTCGTCGACATCGGGCCCTGGGACGCTCTCGACATGCACTTGGCGGACGGCCGGGTGGTGTCGGTCGCCGACGAGGCCGGTCGGCGTCTGGTCGCCGACGCCTACCGCCGGTTCGCTGCGGACGTCGAAGCGGCGGGCGCGACGGTCGTCTGGGTGACCCCCGCCGACACGCACCTCGGCTGGGGGGAGTTCGACGATCCGGTCAACGACCCGGCGCGATGGGACGCCATCCGCCAGATCATCACCGAACTCGGTGTGACGCAGGTCGACTTCCCCGGCTGGTTGGTGGCCGAGGGCCTGGACGGACCCGACGGCAGGCCCGACGGCGTCCATCTCGCTCCAGGACTCAGCGAGCGCTTCGTCGCCGAACTGGTGGCTCCGATCCTTGCCGAGCTCTGACGATCCCGATCCGCTCCGTCTCGTTCAGACGGCGGTCGGGTCGTTGATCTTCGCTGCGGTCATCAGATCGAAGTAGTCGCGCCACACCGTGATCAGCCCGTCGTGGACTTCGAACACGCTGTTGACGGGGAGTTCACGCCAGCCGTGATCGAGGCGGTGTCGGTCGAGTCGTTCGACGAACACGACCGGACCGTCCGCGGCCTTGCGTACGAGGAGGAACTCGTTCTCCCGGATCGGTTCGAAGAACGGCCCGAGCACCTCTCGGACTCCGGTGTGGCCGTACACCGTTCCCATCGGAACGTTGGTGTACTCGCAGTCGCCGGCGAGATGGGTCAGTGCCGTGTCGAAGTCCATGGCGGCAAATGCCGTCAGAAACGCCTCGACAGTCTCGGTGGGAGTGGTCGTCATCGTCGGTCCTCGTCGTCGCGTCTTGATTGTAGTGATCGCTACGAAGCGTAGATGTGGTGATCGCTGCGGTCAACTTCCGCGACGGACGAACACACTGGTTGATCGCAGACACCACCAGCCGGCGACGAACGTGGCCATGGCGAGGGCGGCCGACGGCAGGGTCCGGGGCCCGAGGAGTCCGACGATGCCGGCACCGACCGTCGCGCAGGCCAGGCCGATGCCGATGCGGATGTTCGTCGGCTCGACCGGTGCGGTGTCGCGGTGGGTTCGACGTCGGACCCACGCGGTGGCGGCGGCCAGCAGGCCGGTGACGCCGAGTACGGCGGCGAACCACATCGGTCGGGTGAGCCACCATCCCGAGGAGAACCGACCCGGTGCCCACACGCCGGCAGCGAGCGCAGCGGCGCAGAGCGCCAGTGCCGACAGATGCCACGACGTACACCGCGATCGATGCTTCGCCCGCCCGGTCGAACAGCCCTCGCCAGCGCGCGGCAAGTCGATCGAGTCCGCCGGCGACGACCATCAACACGCCCACCTGTGCCACGCCGGCCACGGCGGTGAACAGTCCGGGTGGGGTGGTGTTCGACCGTTGGCCCTCGACGGCGTCGATCAGGGCCGGGTCATATCCGCCGACGTGTACCAGCCCGAGTGCGCACACCGACGCGATCGCAACCAGCACCGCCCCCGTACGTCGCTCGTGTTGCCACCCGGTCTGCCATCGCAGCCTCCACCACGCGCCGATCAGCCAGGGCACGCCCCACGCCAGGAAGAAGCCGGGCCAACCGATGGCGTCGGGCGCCCCGAATCCGAACCGAGCGAGGTCGAGCGCAGCGAGGACGGCAAGGCAGCCAGCCACTGCCGCCACGGGGTGCTGGGCCAGTGTCGCGACGTCCGAACCCAGAGCGGCCAACGGCACGTACACGGCGAGGAACCACAGGGGCTGCGTGGCGATGCGCGCGCCGTCGGCCACCACGCCCCCTTCGCCTCGGACCACGAGCTCGACGATGCTCATCGTCGACCACAGGACGACGACGACGGCGCCGAGCCCGACGAGGGTGCGCAGCCGGGGTGCAGCCGATCGCGGTGTCGACGTGGCGTTGGCCCAACCGGCGGCCGCGAAGAACACGGGCATCGGCGCCAGCACCGCGAGCCAGGCCAGCCCGGGATGGAGTGCGATCGCATTGGCGCCCCGGATCGCGCCGTCCGGACCACGGTCGATGACGGCGAGCGTGAGGTGACCGAGCACCACCAGCACCAGGGCGCCGACACGAGCGACGTCGATGGCGCCCCGACGTCCTGACCTCGCCGAGCTCTCGTCGACAGACGTGCTAGCGCCGCCCTGCGAAGTACTTCCTGTACTGCTCGGCCGACGCGAGCAGTTCGGGATCCGCGGCGAACTTCGGCTGGAACTTCTCCCACGCCTCCTCGCGCTTGTAGGGGATGTACTCGCGTGGGAAGTAGCCCTCGTGCGGTCGGTAGTCCTTGAGCACCCGGCGGGCAACGGTCGACTTGTGCACCTCGTCGGCGCCGTCGGCGAGGCCCATCGTGGGCGCGGACGCGTACATGTCCTGCAGCGGCGTGAGGTCGGTGGTACCGAGCGAGCCGTGGATGTGCAGGGCGTTGAACGAGATCTCCCGCAGCACCTTGGCCATCGTGAACTTCACGGCGGCGATGTCGGTGCGGGCCTCCTGGGTGGAGGTGTTGTCGATCTTCCACGCGGTCTCGAGCACGAACAGCCGCAGCATCCGCAGCTGGGCATAGCTCTCGGCGATCTTCTCCTGCACCATCTGGTGCTCGCCGATGATCTTGCCGTGCGACTCGCGTGACAGCGCCCGCTCGCACATCATGTCGAACGCCAGCTTGCACTGCGCGATGGTGCGCATCGCATGGTGGATTCGCCCGCCGCCGAGGCGGCGCTGGGCGAGGACCTTGGCGCCGTCCTCGGGCCCGAGCAGATGGTCGAGCGGCACGCGCACGTCGTTGTACTTGATGTAGTTGTGGTTGCGTGGCTCCGGCATGATCTCCACGCCGGGAGTGGTGCGGGGCACCACGAACATGCCGTTCGTGCACATCACGAACAAGATGTCGGCGACTCGCCCTGCGCTGGTGAACCACTTCTCGCCGTTGATGACCCACTCCTCGCCGTCACGAACAGCCGTGGTCTTGAAGAGGTTGGGGTCGGAGCCGCCCTGCGGTTCGGTCATCGAGTAGGCGGAGAACATCTCCTGGTTGAGCAGCGGCGTGCAGCCAGCGCTCCTTCTGCTCCTCGGTGCCGTAGGCGGCCAGCATCTCCATGTTGCCGGTATCCGGCGCCGCGGCGCCGAAGAGCTGAGGCGCAGCCGGGTACCGCCCGAGGATCTCGTTGAGCAGGCCGAGCTTGAGCTGGCCGAAGCCGGGGCCACCGAGTTCCTCGTCGAGGAAGATCGCCCAGAGGCCCTGGTCCTTCACCTGTTGCTGCAGGCTGCGGACCAGCTCCTTGACCTTCGGGTCGGGCGACCGCACCGCGTACGGGAACACGTAGTGCAGCGGTTCGACCTCTTCCTTGCAGAAGTTCTCGACCCAGTCGAGCTTCTCCTGGAATTCGGGTTCGGTTGAGAAGTCCCACGCCATCAGCGTCTCCCTGTTCGTCGTGCCGTTGTCACACGCATGTTTGCCGCTGAACGCCGGCTGTACGTCATCGAAGGCCTGCGATGTCGTCGGTCGTCGTACGATGGGCGCCGATGACAACGCGTGGACGAGCGATCCTCGCCGACCGGTACCTGAACAAGGGCACGGCCTTCTCGGCGCAGGAGCGTCGCCGTTTCGGCCTCGACGGGCTGCTCCCGCCGGTGATCGAGGAGCTCGAGACGCAGCTGCAGCGCGTGGAGGTGGAGTACCGGTCCAAGATGACCGATCTGGGCCGACACGTGTTCCTCCGAGCGCTGCAGGACCGCAACTCGGTGCTGTTCTATGCGTTCGTCGAACAGCACCTGGCCGAGTTGTTGCCGATCGTGTACACGCCGACGGTCGGTCTGGCCTGCCAGCAGTGGTCGCGGATCTATCGCCGCGAGCGTGGGCTCTTCCTGTCGTGGCCCCAGCGTGACCGCGTCGACGAGCTGCTCGACAATGCGGTCGGTGACGCCGAGGTCGATGTCGTCGTGGTGACCGACGGGGAACGGGTCCTCGGTCTGGGCGATCTCGGGATCGGCGGGATGGGCATCCCGGTCGGCAAGTTGGCCCTGTACACCGCCGGTGGTGGCCTGGATCCGGCGCGGACGTTGCCGGTCATGCTCGACGTGGGAACGGACAACGATGCGCTGCTGTCCGATCCGCTCTACCTCGGGTGGCGACACCAGCGAGTACGGGGCGCCGAGTACGACGAACTGGTCGACGCGTTCGTGGAGGCGTTGTCGAAGCGGTTCCCGAACGTGTTGCTGCAGTGGGAGGACTTCGCCCAACTCCACGCCAACCGGCTCCTGGCGCGCCATCGCGACCGCATCTGTTCGTTCAACGACGACATCCAGGGCACCGCCGCGGTCAGTGTGGCGGCGATCGTCGCCGGGCTCACCACCGTCGGCACCCCGATCACCGAGCTGCGGCTCGTGGTGGTCGGCGCCGGATCGGCCGGCACCGGCATCGCCAATCAGGCCGTGCGGGCCATGGTGGCGGGTGGACTGTCGCAGGACGACGCCGTGCGCCGCTGCTGGCTGGTGGATCGAGACGGCCTGCTCCACGACCGGATGCAGGGTCTGGCGTCGTTCCAGCAGCCGTACGCCCGTCGGTGGGACGAGATCGCCGAATGGGACGAGGACGGTGACGGTACGGTCGACCTGCTCGACGTCGTGAGCCGGGTCGGCCCGCACGCGCTCGTGGGTGTCACCGGGCAGCCGGGCATCTTCACCGAGGCGGTCATCAGGGCCCAGGCCGCCCGGATCGAGCGACCGATCGTGCTGCCGCTGTCGAACCCCACGCCTCGGGCCGAGGCGATCCCCGCCGACGTACTGGCATGGACCGACGGCGCCGCGCTCATCGGCACGGGGAGCCCGTTCGAACCGGTCACGGTCGGGGGCCGCTCGGTGCCGATCGCGCAGGTCAACAACGTGCACGTCTTCCCCGGAATCGGCCTCGGTGTCGTCGCCGTCGCGGCGCGAGCGGTGTCCGACGAGATGCTCACGGCCGCCGCGACGGCAATCGGGCAGCTCGCAGCCGAGAACCACGACGGCGGCATCCTCCCGCCGATCACCGAGAGCCGTCACGTGGCGCAACATGTTGCGTTCGCCGTGGCCAGGGCTGCTGTCGACCAGGGTCTGGCGGTGCCGATGACCGACGACGAGGTCGCTGCACGGATCGCGCGGGTGAGCTGGACTCCGGTGTACCGCGACCTCGACTAGTCCGCGGTGTCAGTCCATGTCGTCGTCGACGGGGACGGCGCGGTGTTGGTCGATCACGTCCGCGATGGATCCTTCGGTCGGATGGTCGAGCGACGTGGGCACCTCGAGTTCCTCGTCGTCGGGATCGACGAAACGTTCGGCATCGGCGTCGACATCGGGGGCTGGCAGGAAGTCGTCGTTGGTGGCCATGACCCCACGATCGCCCCGCAGCGTGAGTTGCGCCAGGGTCGGAGTACTCGATCTCGTCAGGCCGCCGGGACGAACGCGCCCACGATGCGGACGGTCAGGTTGAAGTTCGAGCCACCGATGGGTGTCGTCACGGCCCCGATGCCGAGCCAGTCGAGCAGCATGTCGTGGTTCTCGAGGCGGAGGCGTGCACAACCCTTGCTCTGCGGGTTCGTCGGGACGTTGTTCGCGCCGTGGATGGCGAGTCCGCCGTCGAAGTAGAGCGGCTTGTACATGTTGCCGTTGATCGGGTTGTCCTCCGGAACGGGGAACTCGGTGCTGTCGTGCCAACCGTCGTTCTCGAAGGCCGGATCGTAGCGATACACCTTCGACCGGTCCTGCAGGCGGGTCTCGAATCCGGCTGAGCCGGTCGAGGTCGGGAAGATGAACTGCAACTGTTGGTTGCCGGCACCGACGAACATGACCTGACACGTCTGGTCGACCAACGCCCACCGTTCCTCCTCGACCGGGGCCGCCAACGGGATGTTGAGCTGGGTCGCGGCCATCAGGACCTGCTCCTCCTCGCTGCCGGCCGCCATGTCGAGCGTGCTCGGCGGCAGGCCGAGCCCGATGTCGCGCTGCGCACAGCCGCTGTCTCGTCACCGAGCCCGACACGCCGTCGATCGGGAGGTCGGCCATGCCGTAGCCGGCGAACAGTTCGTTGAGCTTGGCCTGCTGGATCTCGACGTTCGCCATCGTCGCCTCGGCGACCAACACCGCGTTGGGTTCGCGGGCGTCGCCCGGTCCGGTCGTCGAGCCCGTTGTCGACACACACGTCGAGCAGCTGGTCCGGTTGGAGGGTGTCGTCGACGAGGTCGTTCTCGGCGCCTGGATCGTGTCGACGCGCACGGTGTCGTCGTCGAACCGATCGGCGATCAGGCTGAGTGATTCACCGGGTGCGACCTGGACCACGCACAGCGGGTCGTAGACGTCGAGCGCCGGCTCCGTCGTGGGCGGCGGCAGCGGCACCGTCGTCTCGACGACCTCGGTCGACGGGGTGGTCGACATCGGCGACGTCGTCGAGCGCGTCACCCGCGGTCTGGGCGGTCGCACTGCACGCGCTGCGAGCACCACCAGTGCAGGCCGCGAGCAGCAGTGGTCGTGGCCCGATGCGGTCATCGGCTCGACGGTTACCGACACGACGCCCGCCGAGCGGCGGCACTCGTCAGCTGATCGCGGACGGGGATCGACCGCGGGCCGCGAACCTGGCCGCCCGCCCAGGTGACGAGCGGCGGGATCGACGAGTTCGAACTCGGGGATCTGCGCCAGCCACTCCTCGACGGCGACGCGCAGTTCCATGCGGGCGAGGTTCGATCCGGCGCAGCGGTGGATGCCGGCACCGAACGCGAGGTGGCGGTTCTGCTGGCGGTCGAGGATGACCTTGTCGGCGTCGGGGAACACCTCGGGGTCACGGTTGGCGCCGGGGAAGTTCATCAGGATGCGCTCGCCGGCCTTGATCGGACAGCCGTTGTACTCGGTGTCCTCGACAGCCGACGCGCCATCGTGACCGGCGCGTAGGCGCGCAGGAACTCCTCGATCGCCGTCGGCATCAGGTCGGGCTCGGCGATCAGGCGGCGGCGGTCGTCGGGGTGGGTGGCGAGGTGCCACATGGTGGAGCCGATCGACGACCACGTCGTGTCGATGCCGGCGATCAGCAGCAGTGCGCACATGCCCATCACCACGTCGCTTGGTGATCGGCTCGCCGTCGTGCTCGGACTGGAGCAGTTCGCTGATGAAGTCGTCGGTCGGCTCGGCCTCGCGCTCGGCGATCGCCTCCTGCAGGTACTCGATGATCCCGACGATGCCGCGGCGGCGGCGCTCGGGGTCGTGGGCGAACTCGAGCACGTCGCGCACCCACTCGGTGAAGGTGCCGGCCATCGACTCGGGCACGCCGAGGATGTGGCCGATCACCCGCACCGGGATCTGCTGGGCGTACTCCGCGGCAGCGTCGCCCTCGCCGCGAGCGACGACGTCGTCGACGAGGCGGCGGCACAGCTCGCGGGTGAACACCTCGTACTCGGCCACCCGGGCCGGGCTCATCGTCGGCAGCACGAGTCGCCGGGTCCAGGTGTGCAGCGGCGGGTCGGCGCTGATCGGAGGCACGCCCGAGGTGAGCACCGGCGCCGGTCGGCGCCGGCGCGTGGTTCCGTCGGGGCCGATGTCGACCATCGGCACGACGCTGATGCCGTTGCCGGACGGGAACTTCTCGATGTCGTGCGCGATCGCGTACACGTCGGCGTAGCGCGTGGGCAGCCACGACCCGCCCCACCGGTCGGTGTGCGCCATCGGGCACGTCTCGCGGAGTTCGTCCCAGATGGCGTAGGGGTCGGCGACGTACTGCGGGTCGAAGATGTCGTAGTCGCTCGCCCAGTCGGTCACGGGGGGCGTCACCGGGGCACCGGTCGATGTGTCGTTGCTCACTGTGAACCTCCAACTCGGGCCTCGCGGCCTTGACGAATTGGAACAGTGTTGCAGACCGCAGGGGTCGGGAGCGAAGCGCTGACGTGATCAGGCGCTCAGAAGACGACGGGCACCTGGCGTGGTCCGCGGACCTGACCGCCCGCCCAGGTGACCTCGGCGTTGTCGGCCAGACGGAACGAGGGGATCCGCTCTGATCCACTCCTCGACGGCGACGCGCATCTCCATGCGGGCCAGGTTCGACCCGGCACACCGGTGGATGCCCGCACCGAACGCGACGTGGCGGTTCTGTGCCCGATCCAGGATCACGTCGTCCGGGTTCTCGAACACCTCGGGGTCGCGGTTGGCGCCGGGGAAGTTCATCAGCACCTTGTCGCCGGCCTTCATCGGGCATCCGGCGACCTCGATGTCCTCGACGGCGATCCGAGCCATCGTGACGGGCGAGTAGGCGCGCAGCAGTTCCTCGATCGCCAGCGGCATGATCTCGGGCTCGTCGATCAGGCGCTTCACGTCGTCGGGGTGGGTTGCGAGGTGCAACATCGCTGAACCGATGCTCGACCACGTGGTGTCGACGCCGGCGATGAGCGTGAGCGCAGCGATGCCCATGATCTGCAGGTCGTCGACATGCTGCACCGTCGACCTCGGCCTGGAGCAGGTCGCTGATGAGGTCGTCGCCCGGATTCGTCCGGCGGTCCTCGAGTTGTTCGAGCAGGTACAGCGGTGATGTCGTCGCGTCCGTGTGCGCTGCGCGCCTCGTCGTGAGCGAACTCGAGCACATCCTGGACCCAGCCGGTGAATGTGTCGGCCATCTCGTCCGGCACGCCGAGCAGGAGCGAGATCGACGCGGACCGGGATCTGGCGTGCGTAGTCGCCCGCGGCATCGGCCGACCCGGACTCGATGAACCCGTCGATCAGGCGGTTGCACAGATCACGGGTGTACGGCTCGTACTGAGCGACACGTGTGTGCGAGAACCACGGCAGCAGCAGACGACGGGTCCACGTGTGCACCGGCTGGTCGGCGTCGATCGGAGGGAGTGGGATCTCGATCGGTGGCGGCGGGCGTTCCTCGTCGGTGAAGCTCAGCACGCCGACGTCGCGCGAGCTGAAGTGAGCGTGGTCCTGGGCGATTCGCTGGACGTCGGAGTACCTCGTCGGCAGCCACGATCCGCCCCAGCGGTCGCTGTGGGCGATCGGGCACTGCTCACGGAGGTCGTCCCACACCGGATACGGATCGGCGACGTAGTCGGGATCGAGGATGTCGTAGTCGGTGGTCCAGTCGGTCACGGGCTTCGATTCCATGGCGCGTCTCCTTGGCTCGGTGGTGCCCGGTTGAAACTACTGCGGGTCGCGGTGGCGATTCGGACCGGACCGACCCGTCCCGACTATGTTCGCCGGTCGGTGCAGCCATGGGGGCTCTGCGCGCGAAGGGGAGATCATGAGCATTCCGAAACATCCCGACGACGTCACGGCCGAGTGGTTGAGGGAACATCTCGGCTGGGACGTCACGGACGTCCAGGTCCACGAGATCGGTGCCGGGATCGGCGTCAGCAGCGCGGTGTACCGCGCACGGTTGACCGGCACCGACGTGCCGCCCACCGTGGTCGTGAAGCTCACGGCCATCGACCCGGCGGCGGCGTTCACCAGCACCGTGCTGAAGATGTATCGGCGCGAGGCGGCATTCTTCAACGGACTCGCCGGCGACGTGCCGGTTCGGGTGCCGGCCGGGTACTACGGCGAGGTCTCCGACGACGGCGCCGACTTCGTCGTGGTGATGGAGGATCTCGCCGGCAACCGGATGCTCGACCAGACCCGGGTGATGTCCGATGCCGACGCCGAACGGTGCATCGACACGCTCGCGGTGTGGCACGCCAACTGGTGGGGGAGCACCGACGGAAAATGCGAATCCGGTGTCGCGGTCGCGCTGAGCGACCCGATCTACCCCGCCATGCTGCCCGGCCTGTTCGACGAGGGGTGGGCCAAGCTGTGCAGCTCGGCCCACTGTGTGCCGCCCGAGGCGCTGCAGGCGGTCGGACCGAAGTACGCGCAGGCGGTCGAAGGCCTGCTGCAGACGCTGAGCCAGGGCGCGTTGACGCTGCTGCACGGTGACTTCCGAACCGACAACATGATGTTCGACGCCGATGACAACCTGATCCTCATGGACTTCCAACTGGTCGGGGTCGGGGCGGCCGCGTACGACATCGCGTATTTCATCGGATCATGCCTCGACGTCGACGCGGCTGGCGAGCGGGCGCTCTACGACCGCTGGATCGCCGGGTTGATCGCCGGCGGTGTGCCCGAGGCCGATCTCCACGACATGTGGGAGAAGTATCGGGTGGCCGCGCTGTTCTGTCTGGTCTACCCGGTCGTCGCGAGCCGCGGTATGGACCTCGACGTTCCCCGTGAGCAGGCACTGGTGAACGTCATGATGTCCCGGCAGGCCAGGGGTGCCGTCGACCTCGACTGGATGTCGCTGCTCGCCTGATCGCGCTGCTCGTCTGATCACTCGGCGCCGAACCGACGAACAGTCACGTTCTCGAGCGCGTAAATGGACCCGTGAGGTGCAATCCCGTTGGCGGGGAAAGGCTCGAATCAGTCAACGAAACCGGCGGGCCGGTTCCGCTCCTGGATCCCTGTGTGGCACCTCATCGGGTCCGATTAGATGGTCGCGCCGGATCGATCGAAAAGCAATGGGTCATTGGTCCCGCGCTCGGTCTTTCCGGACCCGACCCCGACAGACCGGCTCATGTAAGGAACACCGGTGCTTGATCACATCGGGGTTCCAGGGTTGCATGGTCATCCCGGTCGTTTCGGGTGGTGGCGTCGTGAAGGGCTCTGGGGAGGGCTGGTTGGTTCTGCCCCGTTCGACTGATTGCCATGTCCGGCTCGGCCACGGATGCCCCGGATGAGGGAAGTGGCTCGGTCCGTCGAGGTCGGAGCCGGTTGCAGCACATGAGTGGGAGCCGCGGTTGAGCGTGTCTTCCTTGGGACCGTGGCCATCGTGATCGTCGCTATCGCTTGTGACGCCGGTGTTGGAACAACACATCGGAAAGGAGCATGGAGATGGGATGTCGACGGCTGGTCGGGATCGATCTGGGGATCGCGAGTGCGCACACGGTGCGGGTGCTCGACGAGTCCGGGAACACGATCGCGAAACGCAAGGCGTGGCCGACAGTGGAGAGCCTGACGGCGGTGGAGACCGCCGCGTTGGCGGGCTGTCCGGAAGGGACCCGGTTGGAGGTGATCGTGGAGCCGACGGGGCCGGCGTGGATGCCGATCGCGGTGTTCTTCTCTCGGCGCGGGCATCGGGTGTTCCGGGTGTCGTCGGCGAAGGCAGCGGATCTGCGCCGGTTCTTGTCGCGGCACATCAAGACGAACGGGATCGACGCGGACACCTTGGCCCGTCTGGGGTTGATCGACCCGGCCGGGTTGCGTCCGCTCGAGTTGCCGACGGTGGAGCGTGCCGCGTTGGATCGGCGGGTGCGGGCCACGGACCGCCTGACCCGATCGGCGTCCGAGCACAAGGTGCGGATCAAGGACCTGGTCCGTCAGCTGTTCCCGATGACTCCGTTGACCGGTGATCTCGGTGTCGCCGACCTCGCCGTGTTGGAACGTTGGGCGGACCCGAACCGGCTGCTCGCGGCAGGTGTGAAGCGGGTCACGGCGGTGATCGTGAAGGCGTCGCACAACCATCAAGGCCACGACCGCGCCCTCGAGTGGATGACAGCGGCCGAAGCAGCCGTTGAGCTCTACGACGGCCACCCAGCGGTCGCGTTCGCCGATCTTGCTGCCGAGGTCGCTACCGAAGTCCGGCTGCTGCGCGCCGTGCAGGCCGAACTCGCCGCCCACGCCAGCCGAGCGTGAACGGGCCTATCGGTGGGTCGACCCGTGCCAGCTGGCTCGTTCTCTGCCCGGCGTCGCCGACATCGGCGGCCCCGCGTTGGTCGCAGCGATCGGTGACCCGGCCCGGTTCCCGACCGGCAAACAGTTCCGGGCGTTCAGCGGGCTCACCCCACGGGCGTCGGAGACCGGTGACACCGACCGCAAAGGACAACCCATGTCCAAAGCCGGATCGTCGCTGCTGCGCACCACGCTGATCCGCGCCGCCGATCATGCTCGCAAACTCGACCCGCAACTCGCCCGGATCTACCACGTCCAAATGGTCGAACGAGGCAAAGACCACCTCGGCGCGAACTGTGTCGTCGCCGCCAACCTCGCGGAACGGTTCTGGGCGGTGATGAACCGTGGCATGCCCTACGTCATCTGCGACACCGACGGCCGACCCGTCACCCCCACCGAAGCCAAAACGATCATCGCCGAGCAATGGGCCATCCCTGCCGAGGTCAGGGCCCGGAGACGGAGCAGGAAGATGGGGAAGGCCCCCCAGCAAGTGCACGAGGCACATGTGAGGTCAGACTCCCGAAGGGTCGACAAACGGGGCGACCTTCCCCACCCACCATCGTCGCGGCGACCCACCACCAACGTCAAGCAACGAACCGCTTGACACCCGATCCCCGATAGGGAATCAGACGACGATGTTGACCATGCGGCCCGGCACGACGATGACCTTCTTCGGGATCGCTGCGTCGAGTGCCGCGATGACCTTCGGGTCGGCCAGCGCGACCGCCTCGACGGTGGCCGCGTCGGCATCGGTGGCGACCTCGATGTGCCCGCGAACCTTGCCGTTGACCTGCACCGGGTACTTCGACCATGTCGTCGACGAGCAGCGCCGGGTCGGCCTCGGGGAAGCCGACGTAGGTGATCGTGTCGGCGTGGCCCAGCCGGCGCCAGAGTTCCTCGGCGACGTGCGGCACCAGCGGAGCCGCCATGAGCACCATCGGCTCGGCGATCTCGCGAGGCGTCGCGTCGAGCTTGGTGACGGCGTTGTTCAGCTCGATCAGCTTGGCGATCGCCGTGTTGAACCGGAGTGCGTCCATCTCGGTGCGCACGACGTCGATCGTGCGGTGCAGCAGCTTGCGGGTGGCGTCGTCGGCAGGAGTGTCGACGACGACGCAGTCGCCGTTCGTCTCGTCGACGACGTTGCGCCACAGGCGCTGGAGGAAGCGGTACATCCCGACGACGTCACGGGTCTCCCACGGGCGTGACGCATCGAGCGGGCCGGTCGCCATCTCGTAGAGACGCAGCGTGTCGGCGCCGTACTGCTCGTACATGTCGTCGGGTGACACGGCGTTCTTCAGGCTCTTGCCCATCTTGCCCCACTCGCGGGTGACGGGCTTGCCCTCGTAGGTGAACCCCGTGCGCTCGTCGCCCTCGATCTTCGTGGCGTCGACGTAGATCTCGCGTTCGTCCTTGTACGCGGCGGCCTGGACGTACCCCTGGTTGAACAGTCGGGCGTACGGCTCCTTGGAGCTGACGTGGCCGAGGTCGAACAGCACCTTGTGCCAGAAACGGGAGTACAGCAGGTGCAGCACTGCGTGCTCGACGCCGCCGACGTACAGATCGACGCCGCCCGGATGGTCGGGACGGATGTCGGTGCGCGGCCCCATCCAGTACTCCTCGACCTCGCGGTCGACGAAGCGTTCCGTCGTTGGTGGGGTCGAGGTAGCGCATCTCGTACCAGCACGAGCCGGCCCACTGCGGCATCACGTTGGTGTCGCGGCGGTACACCTGCGGGCCGTCGCCGCGTTCGGGATGGAGATCGAGTTCCACCTCGACCCAGTCGCCCAACCGGTCGAGGGGGCTCTCCGGGTTGGAGAACTCGTCGTCGGCGTCGAACGTGCGCGGCGAGAACGACTCGGTCTCGGGCAGCAGCACCGGCAACATGTCGTCGGGCAGGGTGTGCGGGCGACCGTCGGCGTCGTAGACGACCGGGAACGGCTCGCCCCAGTAGCGCTGGCGGCTGAAGAGCCAGTCGCGCAGCTTGTAGTTGATCGTGGCCGTGCCCGCGCCGTGCGCGTCGAGCCAGGCGTTCGTGCGCTCGATGCCTTCGGCCTTGGTGCCGACCCCGTTCAGGTCGAGGTCGTCGTTGGCCGACTGCACGTACGGCGCGTCGCCGATGAACGCGACGGGCCACTTCGAGGTGTCGAGCGTCGGCTCGATGTCGTGGCCGGCGAACCAGGAGTCGGACGGCTGCTGGATCGCGACGATCGGCAGGTCGAACCTGCGGGCGAACTCGAAGTCGCGTTGGTCGCCGCAGGGCACCGCCATGATGGCGCCGGTGCCGTATCCCATGAGCACGTAGTCGGCGATCCACACCGGGATCTGCTCGCCGTTGACCGGGTTGGTCGCGTACGAGCCGGTGAAGACGCCGGTCTTCTCGCGGGTCTCGTCCTGACGCTCGAAGTCCTTCTTCTTGCCGGCCTGGGTGCGATACGCGGCGACGGCGTCGGCCTGCTCGGGCACGGTGAGTTCGTCGACGAAGGGATGCTCGGGCGACAGCACCATGAACGACGCACCGAAGAGCGTGTCGGGGCGCGTGGTGAACACCGTGATCTCGTCGGAACGACCCCCCACGAACGTCACGGGGAAGTGCACCTCCGCGCCCTACGCTCCGGCCGATCCAGTTGCGCTGCATCGTCTTGATGCCATCGGTCCAGTCGAGCAGTTCGAGGTCGTCGATCAGCCGGTCGGCGTAGGCGGTGATGCGCATCATCCACTGGCGCATGCTGCGCTTGAACACGGGGAAGTTGCCGCGGTCGCTGCGGCCGTCGGCGGTGACCTCCTCGTTGGCGACGACGGTGCCGAGCCCGGGGCACCAGTTGACCGGCGCCTCGCTGACGTAGGCGAGGCGGTGGTCGTCGACGATGTCGGCGCGCTCACCGCTCGACAGGTCGGCCCAGGCGACGCCGTCCGGTGTCGGCCGTGCGCCGGACTCGAACTCGGCGACAGCTCGGCGATCGGGCGTGCCCGATCGAGGTCGTGGTCGTACCAGGCGTTGAAGACCTGGCTGAAGATCCATTGCGTCCACCGGTAGAACTCGGGGTCGGTCGTGGAGACGCTGCGGCGCGGGTCGTGGGCGAGGCCGAGACGGCGCAGTTGGCGCCGATAGGTGGCGATGTTCTCCGCGGTCGTGATCGCCGGGTGTTGGCCGGTCTCGACCGCGAACTGCTCGGCCGGGCAGCCCGAACGCGTCGAAGCCCATTGCATGCAGCACGTTGTGGCCGGTCATCCGCTTGAAGCGGGCGAACACGTCGGTGCCGATGAATCCGAGTGGGTGGCCGACGTGCAGGCCGGTTCCCGACGGGTACGGGAACATGTCGAGCACGAACAGTTTCTCGCCGCGCTCGGCGGCGAGCTCGGGGTCGGCGAGCGGTCCGGCGGTGTTCGGGGTCTCGAAGGTGTGGTGCTCGTCCCACCATGCCTGCCAGCGCAGCTCGATGTCCTGCGCGAGGTCCGAGGAGTAGCGGTGCGGAGGCGCATCGGTGCTGGTCGTGGGCGTGGCCGTCGTGTCGCTCATACCGGTCGACCAGCCTAGGCATCGGGCCGATGAGTACGGTCGCTTCGAATGAGCGCAGAGCACCGATCGCGACGATCCGGCATTAGCGTCGAGCCGACAACATCCGAGTTCGGCGTTGTCGCTGCACGCGACTCACATCGCTGGGAGGTGGCCGTGGGCCAGGGTGCCGGCAACGATCGTCGCGACGAGATTGGCGTCGGCGTCGAGGATGGTGAGGTCGGCTCGGCTCCCGACACGCAGTCGGCCGCGGTCGGTCAGCCCCAGCAGGTCGGCGGGGGTCGAGGTGACGGTGGCGAGCGCGTCGGCGAGGGAGCACGCCGGTGAAGGCGATGAGGTTGCGCACCGCCTGATCGAGCGCGAGGGCGCTGCCGGCGAGCACGCCGTCGACCGTGCGGACACCGGTCTCGTCGTGGACGATCTCGAACCCGGCGAGATGCATCCGGCCGTACGGCATGCCGAGCGCCGGCGACGCATCCGAGACCAGTGACGTACGGTGCGGGCCGAGGGCGTGCCACGCCATCCGCACGGCGATCGGATCGACGTGGATCCCGTCGCAGATGATGCCCGCCACCACGGCATCGTCGGCGAGGACCGCCCCGATCGGACCCGGCGATCGATGGTTGAACGGGGCCATCGCATTGAAGAGATGGGTGGCGTACGAGAGTCCGGCCCGTCGGGCGGCAGCGAGGTCGTCGGGTGTCATGGCGGTGTGGCCGCCGGACACGACGACTCCGCCCCTCGCGAGCCGTTCGGACCACTTCGAGAGCCCCCGGCACCTCCGGGGCGAGCGTCACCAGCGAGACGACGCCGGACGCGATCCACTCGTCGAGTTCCTCCGCATCGAGCGTTGCGACGTGAGCGGGAACGTGCGCGCCGAGGTGCTGTCGCGAGATCATCGGGCCCTCGAAGTGCAGGCCGATCGGGTCGGCACCCGAGGTCGGACGGTGCGCGCTCCGCAGTGCCTCGATCGCTGCGTGCCGCTGGACGCCGGGCTGGTGACCACCGTCGGCAGGAACGAGGTGACGCCGAAGGAGGGGAGTGCCTCGGCGACGATCCCGATCGACGTCGGGTCGGTGGTGATGTCGGCACCGACCGCCCCGTTGCACTGCAGATCGATGAATCCCGGCGAGATGACGAGACCGCTGCAGTCGACGATCTCGGCAGCCGGGTCGACGTCGTCCCCGATCGTCGAAATGGTGTGACCGTCGACGGACAGGTTGCTGCGGGTGAGACGCCCGTCGATCAGCAGGTCGGCGCCCGTGAACACCACGCGGACATCGACGCGAGCTTGACACACACGAGTTGCGCCGACACACCGACGCTTGTCCCGGATCGAATCGACGGCAGCCAGTGACCGCCGGGTTCGCCGACTAGCGTCGTGCTGATGAGCGACAACCAATCGCTGACCACCATCGAGCGGCTCGAGCTCGCCGCCGACTCCGGCACGGGAGTCACGTTCGTCGGATCGTCGATGGCCACCGACGACGTTCCGAAGCAGGTGAGCTGGCGCCAGATCCACGACGACGCCCGGGCCGTCGGCGCCGCGCTGCAGGCACGGGGCCTCGTGCCCGGCGATCACGTGGCGATCCTCGGGCCGACGAGCCGTGAACTCATGACGATCATCCGTGGGTGTTGGATGGCGGGGCTCGCGTCGATGGTGCTTCCCGCTGCCGATGCGGATGGGTTCGCTCGAGGTGTTCGTCGACTCCACCCGGGGTCGCATCCACCACGGCGATGCCAGCTTGCTGCTGATCGACGACCTGCTCGCCGACTTCTACGTCGCTGCCGCGGACGACCCGCCGATCCTGCCGATGAGGGCGGTGATGCCCGGGGCGCCGAACGTTCCCACGGGTGATGCGTTGGAGATCCCGTCACACGACCCCGAGCGACTCGTGATCCTGCAGTACACGAGCGGCTCGACGAGCGAACCCAAGGGCGTGATGATCCCCGACCGGGTGCTCAGCGCCAACATCGACGCCTGCGCCGAAGCGGCCGAACTGACGTCCGACGATGCGATGGTCTCGTGGCTGCCGCTGTACCACGACATGGGGCTCGTCGGGTTCCTCGCGCTGCCGATGACGAAGGGTGTCGACCTCGTGCAGGCGGCACCGCAGGACTTCCTCGCCCGGCCGGGCAACTGGATGCAGTGGCTGTCCGACTACCGGGCGACGGCGACCGCGGGGCCGAACTTCTCGTGGGTGCTCGCAACTCGGGCGCTCAAGCGGATGAAGGAGCTCGACCTGTCCCGTCTCACCGTTGCGCTCTCCGGCGCCGAACCGGTCGACCCGGCCGCGGTCGATGCGTTCGTCGCCGAGGCGTCGCGTTTCGGCTTCACCGCCGGGCGGCATGTTCCCGGCGTTCGGCATGGCCGAGGTCGCGATCGGTGGCACGTTCCCGCCCCGACGTCGGGGGCTCGTGACCGACACGGTCGACCGTGATCGTGCTGGAGACACAGCGTGTCGCGAAGCCCGTCGAGATCCACGACCCCGACGAACTCGGGCTGACCGCTCGCAAGTTGCCGCTGCTCGGCAAGCCGGTGCCGGGCCTCGAGATGAAGGTCGTCGATCCCGAGACGTTCGAGGAACTCCCGGAACGTCATGTCGGCGAACTGCTGCTGCGTGGAACGTCGGTCACACCGGGCTACTACAAGCGGCCCGACGCGACTGCGGCACTGTTCCGTGACGGGTGGCTGTGCACCGGTGACCTCGCGTACATCCTCGACGGTGAGCTGGTGCTGTGCGGCCGGATCAAGGACGTGATCATCGTCGGCGGGCGCAACGTGTTCCCCGAGGACATCGAGCGGGCGGTCGGCCCGCTCGACGGTGTGCGCGCCGGCAACGTCATCGCGTTCGGCATGGAGGGCTACAAGGGCAAGGAGAGCGTGGTCGTCGTCGCCGAGGTGCGTGTGAGCTGACACGTCCGGGTGGCCTCGACGAGATCCGCGAACGCATCCACCACCGCACGCTCGAGGTGTGCGGCCTGCCGCCCCGCGACGTCATGCTCGTGACGCCCGGAACGCTGCCGAAGACGTCGAGCGGCAAGCTGCAGCGCGCCAAGTGCCGCGACGAGTACCTGAACGAAGAACTCTCCCTCGTCGACCCATCGTGACCGTGTCGAGCGTGACGTCCGGGGTCGCACCCCGAACGTCACGCTCGGTCAGGAGATGAGCGGGGCGAGGGTCTGGCCGAGGAGGGCCACCCGGCCTTCGATGTGGCCGTTGGCGGGCATGTTGACGGTGAAGCCGTCGATGCCCGGCACGAGCATCTCGGCGAACGTCTCGCCGACGGTGTCGGGGTCACCCCAGATGAAGTTGGCGAGCCACACGCGCCTGTTCGTCGTCGGACATCGAGGCGAGATCGAGCCCGCGGCGACCGAAGTAGGCGACCAGATCGGCCTTGGCCTCCTCGGCGGTCGGCGCGATGCAGGCGGTCTTCTGCCACGACACGGTCAGCTCCGAACGGTCGCGACCCAGCGAGTCGCAGTGGCCGTCGAGTGCGTCGAGCTTGCGCTGGACGTCGGCGGGCGGGCAGATGATGTTCGACTCGTCGGCGTACTGGGCGACCATGCGCAGCGTCTTGCGTTCGCCGCCGCCACCGATCATCACCGGGATGCGTGACGATCGCGCGGCGGCTCGTTCATCGCCTCCTTGGCCGTGTACCGGCTGCCGGCGAGCGACGGTCGTTCGCCACGCAGCATCGGGATGATGATCTGCAGGGCCTCCTCCAGCTTCTCGAAGCGGTCGGTGAACGTGCCGAACTCGATGCCGAACGCGTCGTGTTCGAGTTCGTACCAGCCGGCGCCGATGCCGAGCTGTGCGCGGCCGTTCGACACGATGTCGAGCGTCGTCACGGTCTTGGCCAGGACCGCCGGATTGCGGTACGTGTTGCCGGTGACCAGCGCGCTGAGTCGGACGTTCGAGGTCTCGCGGGCCAGCGCCGACAGCAGCGCGTAGCACTCGAGCATGTACTGGTCGGGGTCGCCGAGCATCGGCAACTGGTAGAAGTGGTCCATCACCAACACCGTGTCGAACCCCGACGTGTCGGCCTCCTTCGCCTGCGCGGCCACGACGTCGAACAGTTCGGCCGGGCCGACGCCGGGATAGGTGAAGTTGGGGATCTGATAGCCGAGACGGGTCATGGACGGATGAGACCACCCTGACACCCCGACTGTCAAGCCCGGCGGATCACGTGGCTGATGGGGCGAGCGTCTCCCGGAATCTCTTAAGCTTCGTCGCACGATGAGCCACGGTTGGGAGACCCGTCAGCAGCGGACCCGTTCGGAGATCCTGGCAGCCGTCGGTGACATCATCGCCGTCCGACGGCGTCGACGGGCTGACGATGCGCAAGCTCGCCGAGCGCGCCGATGTCGCCGTCGCAACCCTCTACAACCAGTTCGCCGACCGCAACGGCGTCCTGGTCGCCTTCGTCAGCAACGGGCTCGACGAGCTCGAGCTTCGCTCGACGAACAGCCGGCGTCCGATCCCGTCGACGGCACGCGGGTGCTGCTCGGCGCTCTCGACGACACGATCGGATCGGCGGATCACGTCTGGCGACCGGTGCTGGCGACGCATCGGATCGAGCCCGGGCTCGCAGCGCATGGGAGCCGTCGGTGACCGCATCATCGCGTCGATCGAGATCGACCTCGCCAAGGCCCGCGCTGCAGGGCTGTTCTTCGTCGACTGCGACACCGACCGGCTCGCGCGTCACGTCTTCGTGCAGTGGATACGCGGACTCGAACGGTGGGCGCACGGCACGATCGACTGGGCCACCCATCGGTCGAATCGCAGAGCTCGGCCTCGAACTCGCACTCGCGGCGGTGCTCGTCGAACCCCATCGCACCGACGCCCTGCGTCGTGCCGGGATCCTGCGCTGACGGTGCGATCCTCGGTGGGTCGTCGATGCGGGTCGTCGCCTCGGACCGGCACCGCGGGCATGCCCCGCTCGCCGAGATCGAGTCGTCCGGGCTGCAGCCACCGTTCGAACACCCGGGTCGAGCCGACGCGATCCGCGACACGCTGGCCGCCGACGACCGGTTCGAACTGGTCGAGCCCGACGACGTGGGCGGCCACGGCGATCGAGGCGGTGCACGATCCCGGGCTGGTGCGATTCCTCGAACGCGCGTGGGCCGAGTACCAGGTGCGTCATCCCGGAACCCACGACGTCGTGCCCGACGTGTTCGCCATGCCCGGCCTCGTCGACGGCATCGGTGCGTTTCCCGAGCGGGCGCCCGTCGATCACGAACTCGGCCGCTGGTGCTTCGAGACCACGACACCCATCACCGAGGGGACGTACGACGCCGCTCGATCGGCGGTCGACATCGCGTTCGTCGGCGACGACGGACGTGCTCGATGGTCGCCGCAGCGTGTACGGGCTCTGCCGGCCACCCGGACATCACGCTCCGACGAGCCTCTACGGCGGCTACTGCTTCTTCAACAACGCTGCGGTGGCCGCCCACCACGTCGTCGTCGACGACCGGTGCGAAGGTGACGATCCTCGACGTCGACTACCACCACGGCAACGGCACCCAGCAGATCTTCTACCGGCGCGACGACGTCCAGTACGTCTCGCTCCACGGCGACCCCGCCCGGGCGTATCCGTACATCACCGGCTTCGCCGACGAAGCGGGTGCCGGCCGGGGGAGGGGACGACCCTGAACATCCCACTGGCCGCCGGAACCGACGACGACGCCTACCTCCGGTCACTGGAGGCGGCCCTGGAGGCGATCGGCTCGTTCGGCCCGGGCGTGGTCATCGTGTCGCTCGGTGTCGACACGTTCCACAACGACCCGATCTCCGATCTCGCCATCACCGCCGACGGGTTTCGCCGACAGGGCGAACTGGTCTCCCAACTCGCGCTGCCGACCGTCGTGCTCCAGGAGGGCGGCTACGACGTCGACGCCATCGGCGACAACGTCCGCCAGTTCCTCCTCGGTGTCGCATCCGGGGTCTGACCCGACCCTGACCCGACCCTGACCGCTGCTGCAAGGTGGAATCAGTCGGCGACGAGCCAGTCGACGCCGTCCGGCGTGTCGCGAACCTCGATGCCGGCTTTGGCGAGTTCGTCGCGGATGGCATCCGACACGGCGAAGGCCTTCTCGGAACGTGCGATCACCCGGGCCGCCAGGGCGGCCTCGACGACGGGCCCGAGCACGTCGCGGACGTCGCGGACGCCTTCGGTGGCTGCGGCGCCGAGGCGGACGATCATCGAACGGAGTGCGGCGCGGGCCCGGCCGATCTCGTCGGACTGCAGCGTGTCGCGTGACCAGTCGACGATCGCGGACTCGAGTTCGAGGATCGCGGCCACCGCAGCGTCGGCGTCGCGCGCGTCCAGTGCGGCGGTGAACGCCGACTCGTGGAGGCGGTGGCGGCGGCGAGCGAGTCGACGCTGCGTGCGCTCGCTCGCTGCTCCTTCTTGTTCGCTGCTGTCGCTCTGGCCAGGGGTCGGACCGAGGTCTGACCCCGGTGCGGGCGGGTGGGGGAGGCGGGTGTCGGCAGCGTGGGGGAGGTGGCTGTCGCGCGGGGCCGGCGCGGAGGACGTCGATCGGCACGGTGGTTCCCGACTCGATGCGGACCGACCGGCCGTTGCGACGCAGCGTGACGGCGCCCTTGCCGACGATCTCGGCGGTGTCGGCGTCGAGATCCATGATCACGCCGGTGTGCTCGTCGATGCCGAGCACGAACGCCCCGTCGGGCAGTTCGGGCTCCAACATGGCCAGGCGGCGTTCGCCGAGGTAGCAGAAACGGGTGTCGTGATTGCCGCCCTCCTGGTTGTCGTAGTGGGGGATCACGGCGACGTTCAGGCCGACCTCGACTCAGCACGTCGAGCCCGTCCACCCAGTACGGGTCGACGTCCAACCTTGTAGATCTCGTACACCGGCACGGTCGCCACGCCGAGGGTGAGCACCGCCGCCGACGAGAACACGACGGCGCCACCTGATCGCAGTTTCTCGGCCGAGCGCGTCCGGCACCGGTGTGCCACGCCACTGCTCGAGCGCGAACGTCGGGCTGCCCGGGCCGGCGAACACCCAGTCGGCGTGACGCACCCGTGACGACCCCCCGTTCGATGGCGACCACGTCGCCGGTGTCCGTGCGACCGAGCCCGGCCACCACGACCTCGCGGCCGACCGCGTCGCGGAAGTACTCGGTCGCCTTGGCCGCGAGGATCGGTGCGTTCTCCTGGAATCCGAACGGAGTGTCGAGCAGTACCGCGTCGACGGTCGGGCCCGAGTCGCTCGAAGATCGCACGGTGCGGGCCCTTCATCGTCGGCGCCGTCTCACCCGATCCCATGATCGCCAGGATTCGCGGAGTCGTCACGGTCGGGCCTCCGGTGAGGGGAAGAAGTCGGCTTCGGTGACCGCCCGGTGCAGGAGGTCACCGACTTCGGTCGGTCGTTGGGCGTGGACGTCGTGATGGGCGGGGCTGAACCACTCGGCGCGTCCACGGGGAAGCGAGGCGATCGCCGCATCGACTGCCTCGTGCTTCGAGTGGGTCCATGCCACGTCGCCCGTGTCGGCGGCGATGAGCAGTGTCGGAACGTCGATCAGCGGGTAGCGGGTGGACGGCTGGTGTTCCCACAGCCCACGCAGCACCATGATGTGGCGCTCGAACGTGAGCCACGGAGCGATCGTGCCGTCGTCGCGGACCTCGAAGTTCGCGAGCGTTCCCCGGCGGCCCTCCTCCGGCCAGTCGGCCGCCGAGGTCTGCAACCACGCGGTGATCTGATCGAGCGGTGTGCCGACGAGACGGGGAGGAGCGAGCGTCGTCGCGGCGTCGTCCCAGTCGGGGAAGCGGGTGCCGAGGTCGATGAAGCCGCCGTCGACGCAGACGATCGTGCTGACGGCCTCGGGGTGACGGTACGCGAGTTCGAGCACGACGTTGCCGCCCCACGACTGGCCGGCCACGGCCGGCCGCTCGAAGCCCAGCGCCTCGATCAGCAGGCGCAGATCGTCGGCCACGGTGGCCATCTCGAAGCCGTCGTCGGGCTTCGACGATCCTCCGTGTCCGCGCTGGTCGATGGCCACCACGGTGTGGCCGAGTTCGGCCAGATGCCGCGCGACGCCGTCCCACAGGCGGGCGTTCGACGCCAGCCCGTGCACGAGGAGCCACGGCGTGAGTTCGGCGTCGGCGCCGCCGGGTGGATCCCAGTGGACGCCGTGCAACTCCACGCCCGACGGCAACGCATGCATCTCGTGGCGCGGTTCGATCATCGGCTCGCCTGCTCGATTCGTTCGATGAGGGTCAAGAGTTCGGCGGTGGCAGACATGGGACGGGGCCAGGGTGCAGTCGCCGCGGACTGCGTCGGCGAACGCATCGACCATACCCAGATACGGATCGGTCGGGGTCACCGACACCGTGCGGACGCGGCCATCGCTGCGGGCCACCAGGATGGTGTCGGCGCGCAGTCCGCCGGTGTGAGCGTCGGTCGCGATCACGAGGGAGGCGTCGTCGCCGATGATCTCGATGCGTTGCTCCTCGTCGTCGACGAACGAGCAGCGGATGCGCGCCTGGCGGCCGTCGACCCATTCGAGGGTGGCCTCGGTTCGGGCGTCGACGCCACTGGTGTGCCACAACGCGGTGGCCTCGACGAGGTCGGGATCCGCTCCCCAGAGTTCGACGATCGGGCCGAGGCAGTAGATCCCGACGTCGAGCAACGCGCCACCACCCTGGTCGGCCGACCAGCGGTAGTTGTCGGCGCCCTCGGGGCCGATCGTGAACGTGAACGAGGCATCGATGTCGATGATCCGGCCCAGGTCGCCGCTGGCGGCCATCGACATCGCTCGGCGCCAACGAGCGTCGAACGGGGTCATCCACGCCTCGGCGAGGAGCACGCCCGCCCGGTCGGCGGTATCGGCCAGGCGTCGGGCGTCGTCGGCGGTCGGCGCGATCGGCTTCTCGCACAGCACGTGCTTGCCGGCGGCGATGGCGCGCTCGACCCACTCCAGATGCATGCCGTTCGGGAGCGGGATGTAGACGACCTCGACGTCGGGGTGGTCGATGACGTCGTCGTACAGCCCGGCACCGAGGTGCGCCCAGGGCTCGGGGACCGGTCCACCGAGCGACGACACGGCCACCAGCCGTGCGCGCTCGGAGGCATCGATCGCCGGCATCACCGCCTTGGTCGCCACCATCGATCGGGCGCCGATGACCCCGAATCCGACCTCCGAGGCGTCTGGGTCCGTTCATCCGAGTTCGATCAGCTCGCCACCGTTGGCGCCCGACCGGTGCCCGGCCTCGAGCACGGCGACGACATCGCGTGACTGCTCGGGTCGCACGGCGAGCGGCTCGCCGAGGAGCAGATGGTCGGCCAGGTTGCGATGGAACCCCCAGCCGGGAGCGGGTGCCGGCTCGACGACGGACTCGCGGAGACCCATCGACCCCTCGTAGGTGGCGACTCTCAGGTCGACCGGCACCTCGGCGTGGTGGGAGACCTGCTCGACGTGTCCACGCCCGGGTTCGACCGAATCGGTGCGCAGCGGCACGTAGTGCCCCTCGATCGTGCCGCGTGTGCCCTCGACGTGGAATTTCGGGCGACGGATCGCGCAGACGTCGCTCTGGCGGAACGTGGCCTCGCGTCCGTCCGGCCACTGCATCCACAGCGAGAGTTGGTCGGCGTTCGTGGTGTCGTGCCACACGCGGTTGTGCGCACTGCACAGCACCCGGCTCGGCGCCGAGCCGTACAGCTGCACGATCCAGTCGACATGGTGCGAACCCCAGTCGTAGATCGCGCCACCCGAGATCGACTCCTCCGAGTGCCAGGCTCGACAGGGGTGCTCGAATCCGCCGACGAAGGTCTCGATGTTGAAGACCTCGCCGATGTCGCCACGGCCGATGACGTCGCGGACGGCGAGCCAGTCACGATCCCACCGACGGCTCTGGTGGACGGTGACGGCCAGATCGAGGTCGCGGGCCGTGGCGATGATCTCGTCGGCGTCGGCTCGGCGCAGGCACATCGGCTTCTCGATCACCACGTGCTTGCCGGCGCGCAGCAGTTCCAGCGCGAGCTCGGCGTGCAGCACCGGGGGAGTGGCGATGATCGCGATGTCGACGGCAGGGTCGGCTGCCAGCGACACGGCCGAGTCGTGGGACGACGAGCTCGGGGAAGTCCGCTCGTGCTGCCTCGAGCCGCTCGGGAGCCGAGTCGGCGGCGGCCACGAGGGCGAGGCCGTCGGTCTCGGTCGTGGCGAGACCGTGCAGGTAACCCATGCCGCCGAACGGTCCGTAGCCGATGACGCCGACGCCGAGATCACCGGTGCGTGCGGGCGTGGCCGGACGGAGCAGGCGGGCGACGAACGCGCCGAGTGTCGGGTGGCGGCGAATGGCGTCGAGGTCGCGGACGCCGGTGGACGACGATCCGGCCGGCGCCGACGGTGCGGACCGCGATGGTCGGCTGGTGCTCGAATCGGATGCTGGTCGTCGCGGCGATCTGCACGTCGGCGGCCACCTGACGGAGGGGCCGAAGCGCCGACGTGACGGCGACTTCGCCATCGAGCCGGGCGCCGGCGGCACGATCGGCGAGGGTGACGAACCATTCGGTGGCGGGCAGATCGGCCACGACCTCGACGCCTGCGAGTGCGGCACCGAGGGAATCGTCGGGCTCGAGCGCGATGAGGGCGGTTCCACCCGATCGAACGAACCGGTCGAGGTCGTCGGCTCGCTGGGGATCGAGTCGGCCCGTCACCAGTTGCGAGTCGTTCCAGCAGTCCGAAGGCATTCCGGGGACCATAGCCAAGGGTTCCGGCCGATGCTCGCCGAGCTCGAATGTGGGTGAGTTTCGAGCACGACGTCGTGTTGCGACCAGCTCGCAACTAGTTTTGGTGCGGTGATCCGCCGTGCCGCCACGACCAGCTCCCTCGCTCGGCTCGTCGCTGCCGGCGCGGCGGCGGCTCTGATCGTGACCCTCGCCGCATGCGGGACCGACGAGTCGTCCGACGCCACGTCCTCGTCCGACGCCGCGTCCGCGTCCGATCGGCTCCAGGTGGTCACCACCGTGGCGCCGATCACCTCGATCGCCGCCAACATCATCGGCGACCGTGCCGAGATCATCGGCATCGTCCCCGAAGGCACCAACTCGCACACCTTCGAGCCGCCGCCGTCGGCAGCCGAGGTGATGAGCACCGCCGACGTGGTGTTCATCAACGGGCTGCAGTTGGAGGAACCGACCAAGGAACTGGCACTGACCAACGTCGGCCGACGGCGTGCGAGATCGTCGAGACTCGGCGATCAGACGATCACGCCCGATCAGTACAAGTACGACTTCTCGTTCCCCGAGGACGGGCGGCAAGCCGAACCCCCACCTGTGGACCGATCCGACCCTGGTCAAGGTCTACGCCGACATCATCCGCGACACGATGGTCGAGATCGATCCGGAGGGCGCCGAGCGTCTACGACGAGAACCAGGCCGAGTTCGAGCAGCTCGTCGACGAATTCGACGCGGCGACCGTGAGGCGTTCGACACGATTGCCGAGGACCAGCGCAAGCTCGTCACCTACCACGATGCCTACGCGTACTTCGCCGACACCTACGGCTGGAATGTCATCGGTGCGATCCAGCCGTCGGACTTCGGTGACCCGACACCGAAGGAGATCGCCGATCTCATCGATCAGATCGAGGCCGAGAACGTCCCGGCGATCTTCGGTTCGGAGGTCTTCCCGTCGCCGATCCTCGAACAGATCGCCAAGGAGACCGGCGCCACCTACGTCGACGACCTCCGCGACGACGATCTGCCGGGCGAGCCCGGTGAGGTCGACCACTCGTGGCTCGGTCTGATGAAGTTCAACTTCGTCACGATGACCGAGGCGCTCGGCGGCGACGCGAGCGCGCTGAAGGACTTCGTCGTCCGCAACGTCGCCGTCGACAGCGCGGAGTACCCGCAATGACGCGGATCATGAGCGCGCAGCCGTCGCTCGAGTCGATGGGCGCGCTCGATCGTCGTCGATCAGCTGACCGTCAACTACGGCGGTGGCGCGCCGGTGCTGATCGACGTCGACCTGACGATCGAGCCCGGCGATCTCGTCGGCATCGTCGGCCCGTCCGGGTCGGGCAAGTCGACCCTGCTCAAGGCGATGCTCGGCACGGTCCCGCCGGTGTCGGGGAGCGTGCGCCGCCTGCCGGGGCTCGCGGTCGGGCTCGTCCCGCAGGTCGAGACGATCGACTGGAACTTCCCCGTCACCGTGGCCGAATGCGTCGGGATGGCCCGGGCGCGAGGCCTGCGCACGCCGTGGATCAGCAGGAGCGAGCGCGCCGAGATCGCGGCGGTGCTCGATCGCCTCGGCATTGGCGGGTCTCGGGGGCCGACACATCCGCGAACTGTCGGGCGGCCAGCAGCAGCGCGTGTTCCTGGCTCGAGCACTGTTCACCAACGCGCAGGTGATCTACCTCGACGAGCCGACATCGGGCCTCGACGTGCGTACCCGCCACGACGTGCTGCACCTTCTCGACGATCTCAACGCCGAGGGCCTCACGATCGTGCTCACCACGCACGACCTCAACGGCATCGCCGCGCATCTGCCGACGGTCGTCTGCCTGAACCGCTCGGTGATCGGCGCGGGCAGGCCCGACGAGGTGCTGGTGCCCGACGTGCTGGAGCGCACCTACGGCTCGCCGATGCAGGTGCTCGAGCACGGCGGGATGCGCGTGGTCGTCGATGCGCCGCTCGATTCGAACGTCACCCCGCTGCGCCGCATCGCGGGCGGGTCGGGGGCGTCGGCATGAGCTGGGCCGAGTTGCTGCGACCGTTCGAGTTCGAGTTCTTCCGCAACGGCCTCTACGTCGCGACCATCGCCGGCGCGCTGTGCGGTGTCGTCGGCTGCTACGTGGTGCTGCGCAACATGAGCTACATCGGCCACGGGCTGTCGCACTCGATCTTCGGTGGCTACGCCGTCGCCGGTCTGGCCGGCGTGAACCTGTTCCTCGGCGCCGGCATCTGGGGTGTGGTCACGGCGCTGGCGGTCGGCGGCATCGTCCGGCGTCGCCCGATCGGCTCCGACGCAGCGATCGGGGTGGTCACCACGGCGTCGTTCGCGCTCGGGCTCGCGCTCGTCCAGCTCTACGGATCACCGGGCCGCAACGCCGACGCGCTGCTGTTCGGCAACGTGCTCGGCGTGACCACGTCCGACGTCTGGCTGATCGTCGGCGTCGCACTGGCAACCGCGGCGGTCGTGTTCTTCTTCTATCGACCGCTGTTGTTCACCACGTTCGACTCGCAGGTCGCCGCGGCGACCGGTGTGCGCACCGCATGGATCGATGCGTTGCTGATGATCGTGCTGTCGGCCACGGTGTTGGCCACGATGAACGTGATGGGCGTGACGCTGATCGCCGCGACGCTCGTGGTGCCGGCCGTCGTGGCCCGCATGCTGACCGACAGCTTCGGCAACATGCTGGCGCTGTCGGCGATGATCGGTGCGGTCAGTGGGTTCGTCGGCATGAACGCCAGCTACCACCTCGACGTGGCATCGGGCCCGACGATCGTGCTCACCTCGGCGTGCTTCTTCATCGTCGCGTACGTCTTCGGCGGCCGTTTCCGCCGCCGCGCCGGCACCGTCGCCCACGCCCACTGACACGTACATCCGATGTGACGCTGGACGACATCGTGTACGTCACGAGATCGGATGACGGTCAGGCGGCTTGGAGGGCGGCCATCACGGCGGCCCAGCGGTCGGGGTCGCTCGCGTACGGGGCGTAGAAGCTGATCCGCTGGATCACGTCGCCGTAGCGGCTGCGACAGCTCGGGGGCGATGCTCTCGGGCTCGCCGACGACGGCGAAGGTGTTGAGGATCTCGTCGTCGATGAGCGTGCCCATCTTGGCCCACTCGCCCTGCTTCGACAGCGTGTTCAGCTCGTCCTGGAGCCCGCCCCAGCCGTGGATCTCGAGCACGTTGCGGTACGCGGGCGTCGAGCCGTAGAACGCGATCTGCTGGCGGGTGCCGGTGGCGGCCGCTTCCAGTCTCCTCGTCGTTGTTGCCGGTGACGACGAACGACGGGCCCATGATCTCGAAGCCCTCCATCGTCTTGCCGGCCTTGGCCCGGCCGCGCTCGAGCGCCGGGATCGTGACCTCGCGCAGGTACTTCTCGGTCGTGAAGCCGTGGCAGAGGAACCCGTCGCACACCTCGCCGGCGACCTCGGTCATCAGCTCGCCGACGCCGGCGAGGAACACCTTCGGCGGGCCGAACCCGTCGAGTTCGGTCGCGTTCGGCGTGAAGAACGGGGTCATCAGCGTGTGGGTGTAGAACTCGCCGCGGAAGTCGAGCTTCTCGCCGGTCAACCACGTGTTCCAGATGGCCCGCATCGCCAGGACCATCTCGCGCATCCGCGGCGCCGGATGGCTCCACTCCATCGAGAACCGCTTCGTGATGTGCGGCTTGATCTGGCTGCCGAGGCCGAGGATGAAGCGGCCCTCCGAGTACGCCTGCAGGTCCCAGCCGGTGTTGGCGAGGGTCATCGGGTTGCGGGCGAACGCCACGGCGATCGACGTGCCGAGCTCGAGCGTCTCGGTGTGCTCGGCCGCGAGCAGCAGCGGGAGGAACGGGTCGTGCGACGTCTCGGCCGTCCAGGCGCCGGAGTAGCCGGCGGCCTCCACCTCCTTCGCGTTCTGCGCGACGCTGCGCAGGTCCATGCCGATGTTGCCGTCGACCTTCATGGCGCGACCGACGCTAGACCGTCCGGTCGTTTCCGGACCCGACCCCGACAGACCGGTTCAGTCCTGGTCGCGGAGGAACTGCTGGATCTCGTCGGCGAGTTCGTCGCCCGAGCGCATCTCGAACGCCGGACCCGGCGTCACCTCGCCGTCGGTCGATGCGTCGTACATCTCCTCGAGTTGGCGCAGCATCGTCGAGGTGGTCGGCGTTGTCGGCGATCGACGCATCGATCCGTTGGCGCTGCGGGCCGACTGCGGCGCGCAGGTCGGCGGCGGCGACCTCGATGCCCGTGACCTCGGTCAGCCCGTCGAGCAGCGCCACCGAGGCGGCCGGGTAGGGCAGTGCCGCCGACGTAGTGCGGCACCTGCACCCAGATGCCGAGCGCCGGGATCTTGCGGGCGTGCAGCGCGTGTTCCAGCGCGGCCGCCATGCCGGCGGGCACATCGACGGAGCTCCGCGCGAACGTCACGTTCGCGAGGACCTCGGTCGACGGCGACGAGCACGACAGGCGCGGTGTGCGGGTGTGCGGCGCGGCGAACGGGTAGGCGCCGAAGGCGACCATCTTCGTGACGCCGAGTTCGACCGCGATGTCGGACGATCGACCGGGCGAAGCGGTGCCAGGCCATGTCGGGCTCCGGGCCGGTCAGCACGAGGACGTCGCGCCCCGACGTCGAACGCCCGGAGCGCAGCTCGATCGTCGACCAGACGAGGTCGGTGTTGATGCCGTCGCGAAGCTCCATGATCGGGCGCCGGGCGCGGTAGTCGATGAACGTGTCGTCGTCGAACCGCACGAGCGGGCTGGTCTCGCACTCCTTCGACAGTGCGGCGGCCGCCGCTGCCGCAGCGCCGGCGGCGTCGATCCATCCGGTGAGCATCACGACGAGGACGGGCTCGTGGAGCATCGGCTCGTCGACGAGCCACTCGTACGCGCCGTCGCCGTCGCCGCGCCCGTCGGCTCACGGCAGTGCGTCCAGGTAGCGCTCGGCGGTGGCGGCGGCCTGTTCGACCTGCAGCTTGAACGGCGCGAGCTCCTCGGGTGGTCGATCGCCGAGCGCGCCGCCGAGGTAGCGCGAGTACACGCCCTCGATGATGCAGGCCAGCTTCCAGAAGGCGAACGCGACGTAGAAGTCGAGCTGCGAGATGTCGCGCCCGGAGACCTCGGCGTAGCGCTCGGCGAGCTGCGTGGCGGTCCCAGAACCCGGGCGCCGAGGTCGACGTGCCGCTCCATGCGCCCTCGGCGTCGTTCGGGCCGTTCCAGTACACCTGCAGCAGGCCCGACGTCGGCGAGCGGATCGCCGAGCGTGCAGATCTCCCAGTCGAGCACGGCGACGACGTCGCCGTCGTCGCCGACCATGCAGTTGTCGAGGCGGTAGTCGCCGTGGACGATGGTGGCCGGGCCCTGCTCGGGGATGCGCGCCAGCAGGCCCTCGTAGCACCCGGTCGACGGCGGCGAGCTCGCGGGTCTTGCCCTGGTTCCACTGGCCGTACCAGCGCTTCAGCTGGCGTTCGATGTAGCCCTCGTGGCGGCCGAGGTCGGCCAGCCCGACCGCGTCGAGGTCGACGGCGTGGATGGCGGCCATCGTGTCGACGAGCGACCGGCTGGCGTTGCTCCGGGCGGCCTCGTCGGGGAGCGCGCGCCTCGGACGTGACGCGGTCGCGGAGCACGTGGCCGTCGACGAACCCCATGACGTAGAACGGCGCGCCGTTGACGTCGAGGTCGTCGCAGAAGCCCTTGACCGGCGGGACCGGCACGGCGGAGGCCTGCAGGCCCGACAGGATGCGGTGCTCGCGGCCCATGTCGTGGGCGCTCGCCAGCACGTGGCCGAGCGGCGGGCGGCGCAGCACGAATGCGGCTGCCGTCCGACCCGGTGACCCGGAACGTGAGGTTCGAGTGGCCGCCGGCGATCACGTCGAACGTGAACGGGTCCGACGGCACCGTCGACGTTCGACTCCAGCCAGTCGGTGACGGCTCCGACGTCGATTCCCGGCACGGTCGTTCATGGCATCTCGCTCCCCAGTCATGTGCGTGCCGAGGGTAGCTCATCGCGCCGCACCGGTAGCGTTGGGTCCATGGCAGCCATCGATGTCACCGACGCCACCTTCCAGACCGACGTCATCGACAAGTCCGCGGAGGTCCCGGTCGTCGTCGACCTCTGGGCGCCGTGGTGCGGCCCGTGCAAGACCCTCGGGCCGATCATCGAGAAGGTCATCGACGAGACCGACGGCAAGGTCGTGCTGGTCAAGGTGAACGTCGACGAGAACCCCGGCCTGAGCCAGGCGTTCAAGGTGCAGTCGATCCCGGCCGTGTACGCCGTCAAGGACGGCGCAGTCGTCGACGGCTTCATGGGCGCCTACCCGGAGCACGCCGTCAAGGAGTTCGTCGACTCGCTGCTGCCGACCGAGGAGGAGGTCGCGATCAGGGAGCTGCTCGAGGCAGGCGACGAGGGCAGCTTGCGGATCGCGCTGTCGATGGAGCCCGGCGAACGAGGACGTCATCGTGGCGCTCGCCGAGCTGCTCATCGCCGAGGCGAACAGCGACGAAGCGCTTGCGCTGCTGGCGCGGATCCCGGAGTCGGATCGCACCCGGCACGTCGCCGCGCTGGCCCGTGTCGGCCAGGCCCCGCAGGACGACTACGACGAGCAGCTCACCGCGCTGCTCGACCAGGTGAAGACCGACGACGACGCCCGCCAGAAGTACGTCGACCTGCTCGAGCTGATGGGTCCGACCGACCCGCGCACCGCCGACTACCGGCGCCAGCTCACGTCGCGTCTGTACTGATCTCGTCGAGCTGTCGGCGGCGGGCGAAGAACTCGGCGAGCTGCTGTTGGAACGACACGACGACCTCGGCGTAGGCCGAGCGGAGTTCGGCGCTCGACCGGCTCGGGTCGAGTGACTCGCGGAGCTGGGGTTCGGTCCGCAGGAACCGTTGGCACGCATGCCAGCTGCACGAACGCGTCGGCGAGCGCCGTGTCGCCCTCGGCACGTCGTGCGCCTGTGTCCAGTCGTGAGCCGGTGCGACGAGTGACGCAACGTGCGATCGCGCCCGAGCGTCGATCGCGTCGAGGTCCCACAGACGTCGCGACGAGTGCCGCGTCGTCGCCGGCGACGAGCGGCCCGCGGGTCATCGATCACGCCGGCGAGATCGGTCGGCGACCTCGATGTTCGCCGGGCGTAACCACGTGTCGGGACGAAGCTCGCCGAGTCGGGCGCCGACGACCCTCGATCGGAACGCGCGCCGATCGGCGACCGAGCGACGCTGGGCCAGCACGGCGACGAACCACCAGGTGCCGTCCCAGTCCGTCGGGGGCCGCGCGCCGGCCCGGCGTCCTGTTGCGCCTGGCGTTCGAGGAGTCGTCCGCCCAATCGATAGATCCCGCTGTCGTTGTCGAGTTCACCGCGCGCCACCATCCGCGACAGCGCAGTGCGTGCCGTGCCGGTCGTGATCCCGAACAGCGAGGTGAACGCGAGGAGTCGGCCGACCGGCATCGACGGCGGATGTGACTGCCGAGGAGCACGCGAGAGCACGATCGAGCGTGGGCTGAGTGGAGCCGAGTTCGACGTCCGACTCGTTCGTACGCTGATTGATCACAGTGATCGCGGAGTGTAACATCGAGTCATGACGCAGATGGCCGAGCTCCGCCGGCACAGCGCACGATGGTCCCGCCCGTCGAGGCGCTGCCCGACGTCCTGCCGACCGAGCGCCTCAACGAGCGGGGCAAGCCGCGCCCGCCGCTGCGCAACGAGCTCCGCCACATCTCCAACTCCCGCAATGTCGATCGCCGTCGCGAGCACCCTGCTGCAGTCGTTCGGCGTCGTGTCGCTGCGGCGTGGATCAACACGTGGTGGTCGTACCTGCTGGCGTTCGTGCTGATGGTGCGGGGGCACGTGTGTCTCAACATCCTCGCCCACGAAGCGGCGCACCGGCTGCTGTTCACCCAGCGGCGGCTGAACGATGGCGTCGGCCGCTGGCTGCTCGCCTATCCGACGTATCAGGCGATGCTCGCCTACCGGCGAGCGCACTTCGCCCACCACCGCGACGAGATGGGCCCCGACGAGCCCGACCTCGGGCTGTACTCGGGGTACCCGGTGTCACGCGAGTCGTGGCATCGCAAGCTCCGTCGCGACGCGACCGGCAACAGCGCGTCGAAGAACTTCCGCTCGCTGTACCACGCGCTCCGGCGTGGCCAGACCGAAGCCAAGCAGATCCTGATCGTGCAGACGGTCATGCTCGGCACCTCGATCCTGTTCATGCGTCCGCTCGCCTACGTCGTGTGGATCCTGTCGTGGTCGACGTTGTGGAAGGTGTCGAACCGGCTGCGCGCCATCGCCGAGCACGGGGGCATGGTCCGATCGAAGGACCGTCGCCTGACCACGCACGTCATCCGCCAGAGCCGCCTCGCCCGCTACTGGATGGTGCCGTACAACACCGGCTGGCACCTCGCCCACCACGTCGACATGGGCGTGCCGTGGTACAACCTGCCCAGGCTGCACCAGGAACTGGTCGACTCCGGATGGGTCACCGAGGCCATCGAGTACCCGAGCTATCGGGCCTTCTGGCGCGCCGCCTCCTCCGGCTCGAGAGACCCAACCTGAAACGCTGGGGTCAGACCCCAGCGTTTCAGGTTGAGTCGGTGGTCTGCAGCGATAGGTTCACATCACCGACTTCCTCCTGATGACGTTGCGCCGCGCGCATCTTCCGGTCGAGGAGGCCGATCGTGGAACCCTTGTCGAGACCCACCTCGCCGACTTCGTTCGCCGAGCGGGCCCGGGCGTGGATCGAGTGGTTCGGTGTCGGGCGTCTCCTGGCGGCATCGCTCGCCACGGCGGTCGTGTGCGGAGGCGCGTTCTGGTTGGTGAGCAGCCCGCCGCCGTCGACCGAGGCGTCGTTGCCGATGGCGACGAGCACGACGGTCGTCGAACGACCGGATGCATCGCTCGATCCCACCACGACCGCGCTGTCGGCGGTGCTGGTCCACGTCGCCGGTGCAGTGATCGAGCCGGGTGTCTACGAACTGAGGCCCGGAGCGCCGGATCCGCGACGCGATCGTGGCCGCCGGCGGGCCGACCGAGTCGGCCGACTGGAACGCGGTGAACCTGGCAGCGGTGGTCGCCGACGCCACGCGCATCTACGTGCCCGAGGTCGGCGAGGAGGTGCCGGCAGAGGTGATGATCGGCTCGGGCCCGGCGTCCGCGCCCCGGCGGGTCCGGTCGACGTCAACCGGGCGACGGCTGACGAACTCGAGGAACTGCCCGGTGTCGGTCCCGCGACGGCAGCCGCGATCGTGACCGAACGCGAACGCAACGGACCGTTCGCCGACATCGACGACCTGGACCGCGTGCCCGGCATCGGGCCGGCCAAGCTCGCCGCCCTGCGCGACCTGGTGACGACGTGAGCGTCGATCAGAACAACGAATCGGAGATCACGAGCGCAGCGATGCCGAGCGCCAGGCAGCTGCCGAGCCAGATCCCACCGCACATCCACGCGAAGTGGTGCCAGTAGTCGCTCCACGTCGCCACCGGATTTCGTGTGGCGCGCCGCGAGGCCAGAAACCCCACGAGGATCCAGAGGAGTGCTGATGCAGCGATCGCCAGCCCGTAGAGATCGTGCTCGCCGAACGGTGCGCCCACGAGCAGCAGGCCCGGGGCCGCGCACACTCCGCCGATCAGCCCGACGGCACCGCTCCAGGTTGCGTCCGACCAGCGGAGCGCTGCGTAGGCGATCGCCCCGACGATGCCCGGAACGACGAGACCGACCAGCGGACCCCAGGTGCGTATCCGAGACCGGTACCAGCGGGGGCCCTCGGTGAGCGGCGCGGGCGTCGACGAGTGGTACGAGGGTGGCCGGGCACCGGGCGGGACTGGGGTGAACGAGGTCACGGGTGCATCAGGTTACGACGATTGTGTCGGCGCAACGACGCACCTCGTGGACGGTGATCGCCCAGGTGTCGGCGACGGTGCGATCGTCGGACTCGCCATCGTGACGGCGGTCGGGGTGTGGACCGCGACGCCACTGGTGACCGTGGGCACCGTCGCGCTGGTCGGCATGGTGGTGACAGCGGCGCGTCAAGCCGGATGGCGTTGGTTCGCGCTGGCGGTCCTCGTGGCCGTCGGCGCGGGGATGCATTCGCAGCAGAGTTGGGCGGATCTGGCACCCGACCGACTGGGGCCGTTCACCGGGTGGGGACGGTTGATCGACGATCCGCAGCCCTACCCGTCGAGCACTCGCGTGATCATCGAGCTCGACGGCGAACGGTTCGAGATGTGGTCGCGCGGTCGTGCCCGGCAACAGCGGGTGATGCGGTGGCGGGGCGGGCAGTGGATCCACGTGCACGGTGAGCGCGTGCTTCTCGACGCCGAACGGGCGCATCGGGTCGCCTGGCAGCACGTCGTCGGCCGATTCGATCTCGAGTGGGCCAGCGATGTGGCCGCCGGCAGTCCGGTGGCCCGAGCCTCGAATCGTGTCCGCGCGGCGATCGAGCGGGCCGCCGAGTTCATCCCCGAGCCGCATGGCGCCCTCTATCGCGGTCTGGTGATCGGAGACGATCGTGAGCAGCCACCCGACATGACCGCACGATTCCGTGCCAGCGGTCTGTCACACCTGACGGCCGTCTCCGGACAGAACGTCGCTTTCGTCCTCGCGGCGTGCGGTCCGCTGCTCGTCCGACTCCGGCCGCTTCCGCGCTGGGCTGTGACCGTGTCGGTGATCGCCTGGTTCGTGGTGATCACCCGGTTCGAGCCGTCGATCCTGCGAGCGGGCGTGATGGCGGGATTGTCGGCGACGGCGTTCATGACGGGGCGGGAGCGATCTCCGGTGCGGATCCTGGCGCTCGCCGTCACCGGGCTGCTCCTGGTCGACCCGCTGCTGTTGTGGTCGGTCGGGTTCTGGTTGTCGGTGGGCGCCACCGCCGGGGTGTGCACGGTGGGTCCGTGGCTCGCCGAGCGCCTCGCGGTCCTCGGGCCGGTGGCGCTCCCGCTGGGGATCACACTCGGAGCCCAGGTGGGGGTGGTCGTGCCGAGCATGCTCGTGTTCGGGCGTCTTGCCGTTGGTGAGCGTGGTTGCCAACCTCCTCGCGGTGCCGGTCGCCGGGATGGTGATGCTGTACGGGCTTCCCGGCGGGACTCCTCGTCGGCGCCGTGCCGGCGCTCGGACCGGTGGTGATGTTCCCCGCCCGGATGGGTACCAAGTGGGTCGACACCGTCGCCGCTGCTCGGCGCCCGGCTCGAACCGGGGCCACCGTGGTCGTGGATCGGGTGGGTCGTGATCGCTGGTCGCCGTGCTGACGTCGCTGCTGTGGAGCAGGTTCCATCGGCGATGACACGACGCGATAAGAATCGAGGTCTCCATGGCAACCCATCTCCTCAGCGGCAACGACGAATCGATCCTGCGATCCGCGGTCCACGAACTCGTCGACGAGCTGGTCGGCGCGGGCGATCGGGCCATGATGGTCGACGAGTTCGACGGCGACGAGTACGAGCTCCGCCTCGTGGTCGACGCCGCGCAGACGCCGTCGTTCCTCACCGACAAGCGGGTGATCGTCGCCCGCGACGTCGGCCGCTTCAACGCCGCCGACCTCGCCCCGCTGCTCGCCTACCTCGCCGATCCGCTCGACTCGTCCGACCTCGTCCTCGTCGTCAACGGCGGCGCCGTGCCGAAGAAGCTTGCCGACGCCGTCAAGGCCGTCGGGCACGGTGGTGAACACGTCGCCACCGTCGCGTCCGAAGGATCGTCAGGAGTGGATCTCCGAGCACATCGCGTCCGCAGGGTTGCGGATCAGGCCCGACGCTGCCGCCCAGCTCGGGCAGTGGCTCGGCGAGGACGCCGGTCGGCTCGACGGGATCCTCGCGACGCTCACGAGCACGTACGGCAACGAGCACGTGCTCACGTTCGCCGACGTCGAGCCGTTCCTCGGTGAGGCCGGGGGAGTGCCGCCGTGGGACTTCACCGATGCCATCGACACCGGCAACACCACCAAGGCGCTCGACGCTGCTCGGCCGGATGATGCACGCCGGCGGCCGGCATCCGCTGCAGATCATGGCGATCCTGCACGGTCACTACGTCGAACCTCGCGAAGCTCGACGGCGCCGAGGCGCGATCGGAGGCCGATGCTGCCGCCGGCGACGGGCATGAAGCGGGTATCCCGCGAAGAAGGCGCTGCAGACCTACAACCGCCTCGGCACCGGCGCGGTCCGAGCGGGCGATCGAACTCCTCGCCCAGGCCGACCTCGACCTGCGTGGCGCGAAGGACCTCGAGCCCGAGCTGGTGATGGAGGTGCTCGTCGCCCGCCTCTCCAAACTCCGTCGCTGAACGACCCTCCTCGACAACCGCCCGAAAACCGAAAGATGCCTGGAATTGCGCGCTCAGCGACGCGATTCCCAGGCGAATTTCGGATGTGAGAGGGGTCAGCCGGGCGGCGTTGACCTTCTTCATGAGGCGGCTCTTCTTGCGGGCCGCGGCGTTCTTGTGGATGATGCCCTTCGACGCGGCGCTGTCGATGCGCTTCACGGCGAGGCGCACGGCGTCGTCGTTGTCGTCGGTGCCGATCGTGTCGTTGGCGCGCTTGGTGCGCGTCTTCACCTCGGCCTTGACGGCCTTGTTGCGCTCGTGGCGCTTCTCGTTGGTGAGAATGCGCTTCTTCTGGCTCTTGATGTTGGCCATGGCCTCGTGCTTTCCGTCGATCGTGGTGTTCGGGGGCCCGATGCCCCACTGAACAGCCCTGCGACTCTATCGGGGGCCTTCCACGAGCGGCAACGTGCCGACATGAGCGGCAACGTGCCCAGGTAGCGTTGGGTCGGTCATGGATCTCGGCCGCATCCGCAACTTCTCGATCATCGCGCACATCGACCACGGCAAGTCCACGCTGTCCGACCGCATCCTGGAGATCACCGGCGCCGTCGACGCCCGCGACATGCGCGCGCAGTACCTCGACTCGATGGACCTCGAGCGCGAGCGGGGCATCACGATCAAGGCCCAGAACGTGCGCGTCGACTGGAAGGGCCACGTCTTCCACCTGATCGACACGCCCGGCCACGTCGACTTCGGCTACGAGGTCAGCCGCAGTCCTCGCCGCCTGCGAGGGCGTCGTCCTGCGTGGTCGACGCCGCCCAGGGCATCGAGGCCCAGACGCTGGCCAACTGCTACCTGGCGCTGGAGAACGACCTCGAGATCGTCGCCGCGCTCAACAAGATCGACCTGCCGGCCGCCGACCCCGACCGCTACGCCGCCGAGATCGAGAAGGTCCTCGGCATCCCCGCCGACGAGATCCTGCGCATCTCGGCCAAGACCGGCGAGGGCGTGCCCGAGCTGCTCGACGCGGTCATCGAGCGCATCCCGGCGCCGGAGGGCGACCCCGACGCCCCGCTGCAGGCGCCTGATCTTCGACTCGCAGTTCGACCAGTACCGCGGCGTCGTGTCGAGCGTCCGGATCATGCAGGGCACGCTGACGTCGGGCTCGAAGCTCACGCTTCATCCAGGCCGGCGCCAACCACGAGGCCGATCGAGATCGGCGTGCGCCGCCCGGTGCCCACGCCGGTGCACGAGCTCGGCCCCGGCGAGGTCGGCTACCTCATCGCCGGCATCAAGGACGTCGGCGAGGCCCGCTCCGGCGAGACCGTCACCACGGCGTCGCGGCGGATCGACCGAGGCGCTCGCCCGGCTACCGCGACCCCAAGCCGATGGTGTTCTGCGGGCTGTTCCCGATCGACGGCGACGACTTCGAGAACCTGCGCGAGGCGCTCGAGAAGCTGAAGCTCAACGACGCGTCGATCACCTACGCGCCCGAGTCGTCGGGCGCGCTCGGGTTCGGGTTCCGGTGCGGCTTCCTCGGCCTGCTGCACATGGAGATCGTCAAGGAGCGCCTCGAGCGCGAGTTCGGACCTGGCGCTCATCGCCACGGCGCCGAGCGTCGAGTACCGCGCTGACCCGCACCGACGGCACCGTCGAGCTGGTCGACAACCCCGCCGACATGCCCGAGGCGCAGCGCATCGCCACGATCGAGGAGCCGTTCTTCAAGGTCATCGATCATCACGCCCGACCGAGTACACGGGCACGCTGATGGATCTGTGCCAGACCCGGCGTGGCGAGATGAAGAAGATGGAGTACCTGTCGCCCGAGCGGGTCGAGCTCGTCTACGAGGTGCCGCTCGCCGAGGTCGTCATCGACTTCTTCGACCAGATGAAGTCCCGCACCCAGGGCTACGCCAGCCTCGACTACGAGCTGTCGGGCTACCGGCCGTCGAACCTCGTGAAGGTCGACCTGCTGCTCAACGGCGTGCCGGCCGACGCGTTCTCGCACGATCGTGCACCGCGACAAGGCCTATCGACTACGGCGCGCGCATGTGCGAGAAGCTCAAGGAGCTGATCCCGCGCCAGATGTTCGACGTGCCGATCCAGGCCGCCATCGGCGGGCAAGGTCATCGCCCGCGAGACGGTGAAGGCCAAGCGCAAGGACGTGCTCGCCAAGTGCTACGGCGGCGACATCACCCGCAAGCGCAAGCTCCTCGAGAAGCAGAAGGAGGGCAAGAAGAAGATGAAGTCGATCGGGCGGGTCGAAGTGCCCGGCGACGTCTTCATCAACGCCCTCAAGCTGGACGACTGAGAGCGGCGGAGCGGTGTCGTCGACGTTCCGCTCGCTGAAGTACCACAACGCCCGGCTGTTCTTCGCCGGGCTGGCCGTCTCGAACGTCGGCACGTGGCTGCAGATGACGGCGATGTCGCTGCTGGTCTACCGACTGACCGGCGAGGCGACCGTCGGTCGGCATCAGCGTGGCGCTGCCAGTTCCTGCCGATGCTGCTGCTCGGCGCGTGGGCCGGTGTCATCGCCGACACCTACGACAAGCGCACGATGGCGATCCTCACCCAGAGCGGCGCTCGCCGCGCAGGCGCTGCTGCTCGGCGTGCTCGACCTGGCCGGACTCGTCGACGCTCCCGGTCGTCTACGTGCTGTCGCTGGTGCTCGGCGTGGTCGCCGCGTTCGACAACCCGGCGCGACGCGGCCTCGTGACCGAGCTGGTCCCGACGGCCGACATCCCGAACGCGACGTCGCTGAACACGGCGGTGATGACGGGCTCGCGGATCTTCGGTCCGGCGATGGCTGCCGGCGCTCGTCGCCACGATCGGAACCGCCTGGTGCTTCATCGTCAACGGGCATCACGTTCTTCGCGATCATCTTCTCGCTCGTGGCGATCCGGCGTGACGAGATGTTCCCGATGCCTCGGCGCCCGAAGGGCGGCAAGCCGATCCGCGAGGCGCTGCGCTTCGTCGCCGGCCGGCGCGACATGGCGATCATCTACTCGCTGCTGCGTCATCATCTCGATGCCGTGGCGTTCAATCAGGCCGTCGTGCTGCCCGAAGCTCGCCGACGAGCGATGGGGCGGCGAGGCAGTGTTCGGCTTCGTGCTCGCGGTGATGTCGGTCGGGTCGCTCACCGGCTCGTTGCTGACCGCCCGACATCACGTGCGTGACGATGCGATGGTTCTTCGGTGCGATCGTCGTGATGGCGCTGGCCGGGTTCGGCCTGGCCTGGGCGCCCGGCCTCTGGCTCGGCATTCGTGTGGGCGATCCCGTTCGGGATCGGGAGCGCCGCGTTCATCGCCGGCGCCAACGCGATCACGCAGCAGGAATGCCCGCGCCGACATGCGCAGTCGGCTGCTCGCGCTGCAGGCCGTCGCATTCCTCGGGTCGACGCCGATCGGTGGTCCACTCACGGGTCTGATCGCCGACAACGTCAGCGCGGAGTGGGCGCTGGCCTACAGCAGCGTGATCAGCCTCGTCTGCGTCGGCGTCGCCGGTCTGTACTGGCAGTCGGGGAACCGAGCGACACGCGAGCTGGCCACGTCGAGCCGCGTCGGTTGAGGCGATCGCGCGTGCGCGGCATGCTGGAGGAGATGGATCGGCGCGCTCGGATCCTGGTGACCGCAGGGGTCGTCGGCGCGCTCGTTGCTCCGGTGATCGCTCGACCGTGACAGCTTCCCGTTGTCGACCTACCCGATGTACTCGCGGACGCGCGGCGAAGCCGTCACCTTCGCGACGGCGCAGGCGGTCGATGCCGAGGGGTCGGTCTCGGCGCTGAGTCTCGGGGTGATCGGCGACAGCGACGATCCGCTGATCGTCGCCGGCGAACTCCGCAGCTGCGCTCCGCGAGGGCCGTGCCGAGGAGCGATGCGTCGAGATCGCCGCCCGGGCGCGGGGCTGGGCGGGGCTCCCGGACGATGCGGTGGCGATCGAGGTCGTCACCGAGCGTCACGACGTCGTCGCCCGGGCGTCGGGCGCGGCGAGCCTGCTCGACCGCACCGTGTACGCCCGCTGTGAGATCGAGCCGCCGTGACCGCGACGCCGACGATCGACCCGGAGGCGGCCGCACCGGAGCTGTGGCGGATCGTCGACGCCGAGGCGCCGCCCGAGCGTCTCGCCATGCTGCGGATCCTGACCGGCGCATTTGCGGTCGCGTACCTGTCGATCAGACTGCCGGTCTTCGTGCAACTCGCCGATCGGGAGTCCGGATTCGACGGCGTCGGTGTGGCGTCGGCTGCTGACGGGCCCGGTACCCGACTGGATGCTCTTCGCGTCGATCGGCGTCGTCGTTCGTTGCCGGGCTCGCCTACACGGTCGGGTGGCAGTACCGCCGGCTGGCGCCGGTGTTCGCGGTGGGCTGGCTGGCACTGGGGAGCTACCGGGGGTCGTGGGGCCAGCTCCTGCACTTCGAGAACCTGTTCGTCCTGCATCTGTTGATCGTGGGGCTCGCCCCGGCTGCGGATCGGTGGTCGCTCGATGCGCGGGCCGGGCGGCGACGGCGTCGATGTCGGGAGCCGACGAGCTACGGGTGGCCGATCGCGCTCGCCGCGCTGGTCGTCGTGATCACCTACGTGATCGCAGGCCTCGCCAAGCTGCGCTACGGCGGGCTCGATTGGATCGTTCGGCGACACGCTGCGCAACCACGTCGCCTACGCGGCGGCTCGCCTCGACCTGCTCGGTGGCGATCCGTCACCGCTCGCTCGCCGTGGGTGTGCGGCTGTCGTGGGTGTGGCCGTTCGCCGCGGCGGCGACGATCGTCATCGAACTCGTCGGCGCCGATCGCGCTGCTCGGCGGGAAGGTCCGAACCGTGTGGGTGATCGCCGCCTGGCTGCTGCACGCGGGTGTTCTGGCGTTCATGCTGATCGGGTTCCCGTACCCGCTCTTCCTCGTCGCCTTCGCCCCGTTCTTCCGCGTCGAGCGGCTCTGGACCGATCGGCCCGCGTGGATGCTGCGGGCGAGGCGTCAGGTCGCGGGCCTGAACCAGGGTCTCGGCGAGCGTTCGGCCCCACGCCTCGGCACGATCGGCTTCGTCCGGCTCCAGGTGATTCGACTTGTCGACGAAGAAGCTCTCCGGTTCGACGAGGAGGTCGAATCCGTGGCGACGCAGGCGTTTGGCGATGCCCTTCGACGCCTGGCCGGTCACGCAGCGTGCTGGCGTGCACCCGTGTGTCGAATGCCGCCGCTCGGCCCGTGCTGCCCGTCGGGGAGTTCGTCGAACCAGTCGCGCAGCCCGGGTCCCTCGGCGTCGGGGTCGAGGTGCGAGTTCGCTGTCCTTGGCGGCCATGTCCTTGGCGCCGTCGCGGCTGCGTTGACTCGTCATCCCGTGGACGTGTGTCGGGCCGCCCACCACGACGAGGTCGGCCGACTCCACGAGTTCGACCGTGGCGTCGTGGACTCCGACGACCGTGGTCTCGAGCTGCGTTCGCAGACCGGTTGCGATGTGGTCGGCGATCACGTGGGTGTTGCCGAACATCGACTCGTACACGACCAGGGCGCGCGATGGTTGTCTCCTTCTCGAGTGTCGTCACCCCATGATGCGCGCCGGACGGGTCAGCGATGCACGGGGAATTCGTCCCGAGTCGGCGGTCGATGGCGGCCATACTCGGTCGATGCCAGCCACCGTCGAGGAACTCGACGCCCAGCTCGATCATGTCGCGGCGGCGCCGTCCGACGTCGGGATCGTCGAACTGATCGTCGCCCGGCCGGCGGTGGGGGAACGGCCGGATACTCGACGTCGGCGAGTTGCGCCCGGGTGTGGGGCTCGTCGGCGACAACTACCTCGAGCGTGGCAGCAGTCGGACCGGCCGGCGGCCCTGCCGATCCGCTCGCCGAGCTGAACATCATGAGTGCCCGAGCGCTCGAGGCCGTCGCCGGCGCCGATCGGGAGCGCTGGCCGCTCGCCGGCGACCAGTTCATCGTCGACTTCGACCTGTCGCTCGGCACTGCGCCCGCGGGAACCCGCCTCGCGCATCGGCACGGCTGTCATCGAGGTGACCGAGAAGCCGCACAACGGGTGCGCGAAGTTCGCCGAGCGATTCGGTGTCGACGCGGCCCGCTGGGTGAACTCCCGCAAGGACCTTCGTCTGCGCGGCATCTGCGCAGTGGTCGTCGAGCCGGGCACGGTCTCGGTCGGCGACGAGATCTGTGTGACACACATCGTCGCGGTCGATGTAGTTGCTCACCTGACGTCGTCTTGGCGATCTGTGTCGGGATCGCTTCCGAGTGCGTAGTCGGTCACACGATTCGGCGGTCGAGTTCGATCTGGATCGGCGGGTCGCGACTGCGGGTACAACCGGGGTCGTGAAGCGCTCGATCATGTGGTTCCGGCGGGATCTGCGTCTGGCCGACAATCCGGCGCTGATCGCTGCGGGCGCCGACGGCGCCGAGGTGGTACCGGTCTTCGTCGTCGACCCGGCGTTCGCCGCGTCCGGAGCGCCCCGGCTCGCGTACCTGCACGACTGTCTGTCGTCGCTCGACGCCGAGATCCGTGCGCCGTTCGGGGACCGGTCTCGTGATCCGCCACGGCGATCCGGTCGACGTCGTGCCGCGTCTGGCCGCCGAGATCGGTGCCGACGCCGTGTTCGTCAGCCGCGACTACGCCCCGTACGGACGTGATCGTGACGCAGCGGTCGCCGCGGCGTTGACGGTCGGCGGGCCGCTCGCTCCACGGCGTCGGGTCGCCCTACGCGGTGGCGCCGGGGAGCGTCCGCAAGGGCGACGGCGATCCGTACGCCGTGTTCACCCCGTTCTCGAAGGTGTGGCGCCAGATCGGCTGGGAGCTCCCGGCGGACGCCCCCGGCGACGACTTCCGATGGCTCGGCGCCGGCGCGTCCGGCATCGTCGGCGATCCGCTGCCGGTGCGTCCGGATCCGGCCTGCGACCTTCCGCCGGCGGGGGAGGAGGCGGCTCACGACCTGTGGTCGCAGTTCCTCGGCGGCGGCATCGACGGCTATCCGGACCAGCGCAACCTGCCGGGGGTCGAGGGCACGAGCCGACTCTCGCCGGCGCTCAAGTGGGGCACGATCCATCCGCGCCAGCTGCTTGCCGACCTCGATGCATCGGGCGCCGGGCCGAAGGCGCACACGGTCTTCTCCAGCGAACTGGCCTGGCGCGAGTTCTACGCCGACGTGCTGTTCCAGCAGCCGCGAACTGCCTGGGAGAACCTGAACCGCAAGATGGACGCCATGCCCGTCGACACCGACGCGCGCGGCACGCGAGCGATTCGACCGCTGGGCAGCCGGCGACGACCGGGTTCGGCATCGTCGACGCCGGCATGCGGCAACTCGCGGCGACGGGATGGATGCACAACCGGGTGCGGATGATCGTGGCGAGCTTCCTCGTGAAGGATCTCCACCTGCCCTGGCAGTGGGGTGCCCGGTGGTTCATGCAGCACCTGATCGACGGTGACCTCGCCTCGAACAACCACGGCTGGCAGTGGGCGGCCGGCACCGGCACCGACGCCGCCCCGTACTTCCGGGTGTTCAACCCCACCCTCCAGCAGGAGCGCTACGACCCCGACGGCGAGTACGTCGCCCGCTGGGTGCCCGACCCGGTCGCCCCGATGCTCGATCATCGGGCGGAACGCGACGAAGCGCTCCGCCGCCTCGCCTCGATCCGCTGACCCGTGCACGGTCGCTGTCCGGACCCGACCCCGACAGACCGACGGTCGATCCGCGGCGTTGGCAGTCGATAGACTGGAGTGCCAGATGTTGGACGACCGCAAGACAGCGATCCTGAGTGCCGTGGTGCAGGAGTACATCGCCACCGCGCAGCCCGTCGGGTCGAGCCACATCGCCGAGGCACCCAGCGATCAAGGTCTCCTCGGCGACCGTGCGCAACGAGATGGCCCAGCTCGAGCACGAGGGATACCTGGTCCAGCCGCACACGTCGGCGGGACGCATCCCCACCGACAAGGGCTACCGCTACTTCGTCGACCACCTGACGGCGCCCGGCCACCTCGACACTGCCACCACCAGGCAGGTCGGCGAGTTCTTCTCCGCCGCCCACGGCCGGCTCGAGGAGATGCTGCACCAGACGTCGAACCTCCTCGCCTCGCTCACCAACAACGCCGGCGTCGTCGTCGGTCCGCGTGCCGAGGCCGTGCCCGTGCGGCGAGTGCAGATCGTGTCGCTGTCGGCGACGGCCGCCACTGTCGTGGTCGTGTTCGCCAACGGCACCGTCGAGAACGTCGTCGATCGAGCTGTCCGAGGGCGACGACGACCTCAAGCTGTCGGCTGCCGGCGCCCACCTGTCGGCGGCGCTCGATGGTCGTGTGCTCGGCTCGGTCGTCGACATCGACCCCGACCGGCGACGCCGCGGTCGACCGGCTGTGCGACGATGCGCTCGCCGCACTGCGATCGGCCGGGAGCCCCGAACACGTCTTCACCGGTGGCGCCGCGGCAGTCGCCAACGCGTTCGACGCCGTCGAGATCGTCCGATCGGTGCTCGCCACGCTCGAGCAGCAGTTCGTGGTGGTCACGCTCGTCAGTGACATCGTCAACCGCGGCATGTCGGTGGCCATCGGCGTCGAACACGGCGTCGAGCCGCTGTCGGCCTGCTCGGTCGTGGTCGCGCCCGTGGTGGTCGACGGGGAGCATCTCGGCTCGGTCGGTGTGCTCGGCCCCACCCGGATGAACTACCCGCAGGCGCTCGCCACCGTCGAAGTGGTGAGCGAACAGCTCGGCCACCGCATCGAAGAGGGCTGAGTCGCGGTGCCGAAGTCCCGGCATGATGGGGCCCCCCATGGCTGACTACTACGAACTCCTCGGCGTGCAACGCACCGCAACGGCCGACGAGATCAAGAAGGCCTACCGCCAGCGCGCTCGCGAGTTCCACCCCGACGCGAACCCCGACGACGCCGAGGCCGCCGAGCAGTTCAAGAAGATCGCCCAGGCCTACCAGGTGCTCTCCGACGACGACCAGCGCGCCCGCTACGACCGCTACGGCGAGGCCGGGTGTCGGCGGCAACGGCGGCGGGCCCGACTGCGGAGGACCTGTTCGGTGGCGGCCTCGGCGACATCTTCGAGACGTTCTTCGGCGGCGGCGGCGAGCCCGTTCGGTGGCGGTCGTCAGCGCGGTCCGGCCGGGCCGCCGCGCGGACAGGACATCGAAGTCGTCGCCGACATCACGTTCGAGCAGTCGGTGTTCGGCGACCAGGTCGACGTGTCGCTGAAGCTGCCGGTCACGTGCGAGGACTGCAGCGGCTCGGGCGCCGGCGAGGGCACCAGCCCGGTCACCTGCTCCGACTGCGGTGGCAGCGGCCAGATCCAGCGGGTGCGCCAGAGCCTGCTCGGCCAGATGGTGACGGCCAGCCCGTGCAGCCGGTGCGGTGGTCTCGGCCAGGTCATCACGCACACCGTGCGCCTCGTGCCGTGGCGAGGGTCGGGTCACCGTCGACAAGACGTACCAGGTCGATGTTCCGGCCGGTGTCGACTCCGGCTCGACGCTGCGGCTTGACCGGTCGGGGAGCGGTCGGGCCTCGCGGTGGGCGGTCGGGCGACCTGTACGTCCACCTCAGGGTTGCACCGCACGACCTGTTCGTGCAGCGACGATCACGACCTCGTCACCGAGGTGCCGATCTCGATCGCCCAGGCCGCGCTCGGCACCGCGATCGAACTCGAGACGCTCGACGGCACCGAGCACCTCGTCATCCCGCCCGGCACGCAGCCCGGCCGCGAGTTCGTCCTGCGTCAGCGTGGCGTTCCGCACCTGCGTGGCCGCGGTCGCGGCGACCTGCGCGCGCGGGTTCGCGTGGAGATCCCCAGAAGCTCTCCGACAAGGAGGTCGAACTGCTCACGGCGCTACGCCGAGGGGCGCGGTGAGGTGGTCGGGCACGAGAAAGAGGGCCTGTTCAGCCGCATCAAGTCGGCGTTCCACTGACGGTGCGCCGGATGGACCTGTCGTCGCTGCGATCGACCAGCGCCCATGTGCTGGTCGATCCCGAGCAGTTGGATGCGCTGTCGATCGACGACGACACGGTGCATCACCTGCGCCGGGTGCTGCGCCTGCGTGACGGCGAGCCGGTCAGCGTCACCGACGGTGGCGGCCGGTGGCTGCTCGCCGTCGGTTCGCGTGGAGGGCTCGTCGCTGACGCTGCAGGCCGCGAGCGAGATCGTCACCGAGCCGCCTCGCGCCGACCCGTTCACGTTGGCGGTGGCCATGCCGAAGGGCGACCGGCTCGACTGGCTCGTGCAGAAGGTGACCGAACTCGGCGTCGATCGCCTCGTGCTCGCTGCACGCCGAGCGCTCGGTGGTGCGGTGGAAGCCCGATCGAGTGCGACATCGCAGCTCGTGCGCCTTCGGCGCATCGCCGACGAGGCGCTGTCGGCAGAGCCGCCGAGTGTGGCGAGTCGAGATCGATGCGCCGGTCGAGGCATCGACGGTGCTCGCGCGACTTCGTGGTCGCCGAGCCGGGTGGTCGTCGACCTCGCGTCCGGCGGACACGGTCGGTGGCGATCGGGCCCGAGGGCGGGTGGTCGCCCGACGAGCTCGACGTCGCGCGCGACCGGGTGTCGCTCGGGTCGAACATCCTGCGCACGGAGACCGCAGCGGTGGCTGCGACGGCACTCTGCGTGACATTCGAACGCTGACAGTCTATGATGGCCGAGTTACCCCCGGGTAACGTGCCGGGCGGTCGGCAGGCGGGCGCCACCGAACGCATGAGACAGATCGAACAAGGCGGGATACCCATATGACAGTCATCGACGACGACGCACCATCGGCCTACAGCCAGCAGGTCGGTGAGCGCTTGCGTGTCATCCGCAAGCAGAAGCGGATGTCGCTGCAGGAAGTCGAGGCCCAGTCGAACCAGGAGTTCAAGGCCTCGGTGCTCGGGGCCTACGAGCGTGGCGAGCGGGCGCTGTCGGTGCCCCGCCTCGACCGGCTCTCGCAGTTCTACTCCGTTCCGGTCGAGCAACTGCTGCCGCGTGAGGTCACGGGCAGCCGAGGCCGCGGCGGCGCTCGCAGTCGCCGGTCAACAAGAAGCTGGCGATCGACGTCGCCAAGCTCGTGCAGCTCAAGGGTTCGCCGTTCGAGATGCTGGCCCGGTACCTGCGGCTGATCCAGGTGCAGCGCCAGGACTTCAACGGCCGGGTGATCACCGTGCGCGGCGACGACACCCGCTCGATCGCGGCGATGCTCGACGTGCCGGTCGATCAGGTCGCCGAGCGCCTCGCCGCGCTCGACCTGCTCTTCGTTCCCGACCGGCTGAGCCGAGCGTCGGCCGCGCCAGCCGTGCGGGGCGGTTGACTGGGGGCGATGGCTGCAGCGACGTTCGGGGTGTACGTGCACATCCCGTTCTGCGCGTCGAAGTGCGACTACTGCGCCTTCGCCACCTGGACCGATCGTGACCACCTCGTCGACGCCTACCTCGCCGCGCTGCGCACCGAGATCGCCCGGGCGGTCGACGCCGGGCTGCCGGTGGCCGACACCGTGTTCGTCGGCGGCGGAACGCCGACGCTCGTCCCGGCCGACGGCCTCGCGTCGGTGATCGCCTCGATCCCCGTCGAGTGCGGATGCCGAGATCACCGTCGAGTGCAACCCCGACGACGTCACCGTCGAGCTGCTGACGACCTACCGGGCGCCGGCGTCAACCGGGTCAGCCTCGGCGTGCAGTCGATGTCGGCGCACGTGCTGGCGTCGCTCGGGCGCACCCACGACCAGGCGAACGTCGAGCGGGCGGTCGCGGCGATCGAGCTCGGCCGGCATGCCGTCGTTCAACCTCGACCTGATCTACGGGGCGGCCGGGGAGTCGATCGACGACTGGCGCTCGCACGGTCGAGGCGGCGCTGGCGTTCGACCCGCCGCACATCTCTGCCTACGGCCTGACCGTCGAGGCCGGGACGCCGCTGGCCGCGCAGCCGGACCGGCATCCCGACGACGACGACCAGGCCGACAAGTACGAACTGGTCGACGATCTGCTGACCGCTGCCGGCCTGCGCAACTACGAGGTGTCGAACTGGGCGCGGCCGGGTCACGAGTCGCGCCACAACTTCCTCTACTGGGACCAGGCCGACTACCGCGGCTTCGGCTGTGCGGCGCACTCGCACGAATCCGGGCGCCGGTGGTGGAACGTGCGCACACCCGATCGCTACATCGAGGCGATCGACCGTGGCGAGACGGTCGAGGCGGCGTCGGAGACACTCGATGCCGAGACGCGCCGCTTCGAGGGCCTGCAGCTTGCGCTTGCGCACCCGTGACGGCGTGCTGCGCGATGCGTTCTCGCCCGAGACGCTCGAGCTGCTCGACGCCATGGTGGTCGACCATCCGACCGACCCGGCCCGGGTGGTCCTCACCCGTCACGGGCGGCTGATGGCCAACGAGGTGTCACTGCGCCTGCGATGACGCGTCGGTCGAGATCGTGCCGAACAGTGTCGGGGAACACCTTGGCAACCTTGGCGGTGAGGTACTCGCCGTAGGTTCCCTCCCAGGCCAGCACGTCGGCACCGTCCCATCGATCGTCGCGGGAGCCGGCGACGCCGGCGGCGATCGGCACGGTCGGGAGGGTCGGGACGGTCGCATCCCACGACGGATCGAAGAAGTAGGGAAACGACAGTCGGGATTCGCCGGAGGTGTTGCGCACCCGGTGCGGCGTCGATCGGTAACGGCCCGCCGTGAGCCGTTCGAGCATGTCGCCGAGATTGCAGATCAGGACGCCCCGGCTGCGGTTCGACGTCGATCCATCCACCGTCGAGCCCCTTCACCTGGAGGCCGCCGTGATGGTCCTGTGCGAGCAGTGTGAGCAGCCCGTAGTCGGTGTGCTCGCCGACGCCCCACTGTTCGTCGGCGGCCGTCGGGCGGGTAGTGGAAGATGCGGAACAGGATGGTCGGATCGGCCGTCAGGTGATCGGCGAACCAGTTGGCCGGGAGTCCGAGACCCATTGCCATGCCGCTCATCACCGCATCGGCGACTCCGCCGCATCGCGTCGAGCCACTCGAGCACCAGCGGTCCGAGCTCGGCGGGCTCGGCCGGGAACTGGTTGCGTCCGTGCAGGGCGGTGGCGGAGCGGACCCGGGGATGGTCGGCGGCGTGCTCGGCGCCGAAGTAGATCCCCTCCTTGCGATCGGGGACTCCCGAGGTCAGCTCGCCGTCGACCGGGAACCATCCGCGCCACGCTGCGCCGGCGTTCGCCATGGCGATCCGGGCCTTGTCGTTCGCGGGGCGTTCGAAGAACGCGTGGGAGGCGACTTCGAGGCGATCCTGGAGCGCGGGGTCGACGCCGTGGCCGGTGATGGCGAAGAATCCGACGTCTCGGCAGGCCCGGTCGATCGCCGTCGCCGCGCGCGGCCCTGTCGGACGGCAGGGCATCCGGGTCGACCAGCGCAGCGACGTCGACGACCGGAAGGTGTGGGGCGGGGCTCACGAGTTGGTAACGTACTGCTCCGCTACGGGCGCGTAGCTCAGTTGGTTAGAGCGCTACCATGACACGGTAGAGGTCCCGGGTTCGAGTCCCGTCGTGCCCACCCCGAAAGCCCTGGTGAGGAGCAATCCGACCGGGGCTTCGTGCTTCACGGAGTCGTGACCGACTCGTGACGGCAGCGTCATGGAGTCGTTGCGGTCTCGACGGCATCGTCGATGGTCGTGACGAAGTCGTCCAGGCTCGTGGTTCCGGCCGTCCAGCTGGTGATCTCGCGCCACAGCAGGCCCGAGCCGATCTCGGGCGGCATGGCGTCGGAGGCGTCGAATCGCAGTTCCCTCCCGTCGAGCAACAGAGCCGCGAACAGTTGATCCGTCTCGGTGTAGTACGTCTCGACGTCGACCGACGTGCGCGCGCTGAGGTAGCCGCCGCGCCGGGCCCACTCCCGTGCGCCGTCGGGTGTCACGAGATACTCCATCAGACGGTGGACGTCGTCGTCGTCGCTGAACTGGACCAACCCGTCGGCGCCCACGAGCATCGGCGCGACGACGGCATCCTCGACCGCGGGCAGCACGAAGAAGTCGACGTCCTCACCGACGTCGATGCCATCGGGGAACCAGGACGTGGCGAAGCTCGCCTGCTTGTACATCGCACACTCGGCCGGTGTCCGGAACATCGGTTCGCCGGCGAGTGTGACGTCGACCTGCAGGATGCTGCGCAGGCCGCCGGCCGCCCGTCCGCTGGCGACGACGAGCCCGTCGAACGTCGTGAGCGCATCGCGGATGGCCAGGTCGCTCCATGCCAGTTCACCCGCCGTCCAACGGTCGTACGCGTCGATTCCGGCTTGCCGGATCACGAGGTCTTCGACCCAGTCCGTGGCTGCCCAACCCGTTGCGGTGCCCGCCGCCATCGAGAAACACCACGGTGCGATCGGTGTTGCCGAGCCGGTCTCGGTGCGCTCGATCTCGTCGACCAGTGCGCCCAGTTCATCGAGCGTGGTCGGGATGGCCCAGCCGTACTCCTCGAACACATCCGGCCGGTACCAGACGAGCGACTTGGCCGACACTCGATAGGGCGCGGTGAATCCCTCGTTGCCCATCGTCAGGTCGGCGGCGCGTTCGCCGTAGTGCTCGGCGATCGCTGCCGTCGTGGCCTCGGAGAGGGGCACGGCGACGCCGCGGTCGACGGCCTCGGAGATCAATCCGGGCTGGGGCACGACCGCGATGTCGGGCGCATCGAGTCCGCTCTCGATCCGCTGACGCAGGTCGCTGACGAAGTCGGCGCTCCCCGTGTAGGTCACCTCGATACCGGTGGCATCCTCGAACCCCTGCAGCGAGGCCGCGAAGTTGTCGGCCTCGACGCCCCGGTACGGGCCGAACACGTCGATCGCGTCGCCGGGTGTCGACGACGGTGGGTCGGCGCACGCGGCCAACACCGACGCCACTGCCAACGACAGCGAGGAGGCCGCCTCATCGCGCGCTCACGGTGAAGAGTTCGTCGCGCTGGTAGAGCAGGCGCAGATCGACGGGTCCGTCGAAACGCTGACGGATCTCCTCCGCCAGCGCCCACACCGGGCGTGGGTCACCGCTGCCGGAGACGAGCAGATCGACGGTCGCACGCCCACCGGTGGCGTCCGAATCGAGGTCGACGATGCGCACTTGGCCGTCCCACGCCTGGACCGAGGCGACCACCGCTCGACGAAGCCGCGTGTCCTCCAGCGCGGTGAGCGTGTGCACCGTCAGGGGGATTGCGATCACTGCGACCACGACGAGTGTGATGGCCATGCGCGTGCGCAGCGCGCGTGCGACCGGAGTACTGGCTCGGCCGGAACCCCGTGAGGACCAGGGCGATGCTCGCCGCGAACACGATCGCGGCGAGGTTGGTGAGGAAGAGCAGGAACGCATTCCACGCCTCGGTCGGGAAGCCGTACTGGAACGTGATGCCGACCGTGGCGAGTGGCGGCACCAACGCGACAGCGATGCCGACGCCGGGGAGCGCCCCGATGGTCGACTTGCGCGGGAGGATGTACCCCGCCGCTGCACCCGCCGTGACCGCGATCCCGAGGTCGAGCAGCCCGGGGAACGTGCGGGCCCGCACCTCGCCGGGGAGCTCGCGGACGTCGGTGACGGTGCCGCCGGCGATCAGCGACACGAGCCAGCCGACGGCCACGGCGAGGACGATGCCCCACGCGATCACCGCGAAGGCCCGCCACAACCGGGGGTTGCGGGCCGTCACGATGGCGCCCGCGACCGCAGTGATCGGCGTCATCATCGGCGCCACCAACATCGCACCGATGACCACCGCGGCGGAATCGGCGAGCAGACCGAACGCGGCGATCGACGCCGACAGCATGATCAGGAAGCTGAAGCGGACCACGTACTCGAGGAACTCGGGGCCGTCCTGGGGGATCAGTTCGTCGATCGCCGCGTGTTCCTCGTCGGAGGGTTCACGGTGCCAGGTGTCGCGCAGCCACTGGGTCACCGACCCGACCGCAGTCAGCTGCGCAGCCGATTCCGCAGGCGGTCCGTCAGTGGTGTCGTCCTCGACGGTCACGGCGGCGAAGCTACACCGCACGGATTCGGGAACGAGGGAGTCCGAGAGGGAGCCCGGTGGCGTCACCCGCCCCGATGCCGACGTCGCCGACCGTGACCGTGGCCGTGTCCGTCGCCATCTCCCGGACCGCCCCGTTCGCCGATTTGCGACGGAAGCGATGGCCACCGCGTCACCGTGGTGAATCACCCGGACCGGCCCGAGCAGGCGAATCGACGGCTGCGCAGACGGCAGGGGCGGATCGCAGACACTCGCACATGTCGCAGGTGCTGTCAGCGGTTTGTCAGCGGCCTCGCGCAGCATGGCGTTCCATGCGCACCCCTCGCCGCACCCTCCTCGCGGTCTTCGGCTCGGTCATCGGCCTCATGGCGACCGTCGCTCCGGCACCTTCGACGCCGCCTGTGTCGGCCATCGTCGGCGGCGCGGAGATCGGGGCAGGGTTACTCTCGGCGGGCGGCGAGTTCGGTTGGCTGGTCCGCCTCGAAGGTTCGCAGGGCACGTGCTCGGGTTCTCTGGTTCACGCCGAGTGGGTGCTCACCGCCGCGCACTGCGCCGAGATCTCTGGCGCCGGCGGTATCACCGCCTTCGTCGGCGACGATGCCATCGGCGTCGCGGTGTCCGAGGTGCAGGCTCACCCCGCATGGCTCGGCAGCGTCGAGGACGACCTCGCGCTCATGCGGCTGACCGCGGCGAGCTTCCGTGGGCCTGTTGCGTTCGCCGGTGCCGTTGACGGGTTGGTGACCGGGCAGGAGGTCACCCTCGTCGGCTGGGGAGACACGTCGACGGGCGTCGACCCGATCGCACCCTCCTTCGGTGAGGTTGCCATCGACGGGCTCAGCACGACGCTCGTGGAGGCAGGATCGTCGGTGGTTGCCTGCTCGGGCGACAGCGGCGGACCGATGGTCTCCGGAGCGACGCTGGTGGGCGTGATCTCGAGTAGCGACGCGAACTGCAACACGTTCACCCTCGGTCCCCGAGTCGGCGCCTACCGCGACTGGATCGCTTCGGTCGTCGATCCGGGCGCGGTCGGCAACCTGCCACCGACCGCGCTGGGCGGTTCGATCGAGGCCGCCGTCGACGAATCGGTCGACGTGCGTCTCGAGTTCTCCGACCCGGACGGCGACCAGGTGGACATCGTCGGTGCCGATTTCGGCATCTTCTCGGACCCTGCTTGCACCGGGCTCGACCCGCAGACCTTCACCTGCACGCTCACCCCTCCGCCAGGGTTCGCCGGCACCACGGAGTTCACCTACACGGTCGAAGACGAACACGGCGCACGGGCGACCGGTACCTGGGTGATCACGTACGGCGCTGTGGCGGCTCGACCGGTCGCCGCGGACACGTCCGTCACCGTCACCATCGACCGGCCCGCGACCGTGGCGCTGAACGCGTCCGATCCGAACGACGGCGCGCTGACGTTCGAGATCGTCGACGGCCCGTCGCACGGCACCCTCGACGACTGCGGCCTCGGGACGTGTGACTACACGCCGGACGATGGCTACGTCGGCTCGGACAGCTTCACGTTCCTCGCGTCCAACGGGTCGCTGGTCTCCGACCCGGCGACCGTGTCGATCGAGGTCATCCCGAACGTCGCCCCCGAAGTCGGCTCGGAGACGTTCACGGTCGTCGCGGGCATCACGTCGACATTGTCGCTTCCGGCTGGTGACGCCAACGGCGATCCGCTGACGTTCACCATTGTCGGCGGACCCTCGCACGGCACCCTCGAGGGCTGCGGCCTCGGGACGTGTGACTACACGCCGAGTGATGGCTACGTCGGCCCGGATGGATTCACGTTCACTGCGTCTGACGGCACGCTCGTTTCGTCCACGGGCACGGTCACCTTCGACGTCGTCGCCAACCAACCGCCGACCGCAGAGGACGTCGACACGACGACCAAGGCCGGCCGGGCAGTGGCCGTGGACCTTGCGGCATTCGACGTCGAGGACGACCCGGTCGTCTTCGAGATCTTCGCCGGTCCACAGCACGGCGCGCTCGACAGCTGCGAATTCGGACGGTGCACCTATACGCCCCGGCCGGGATTCGTCGGGACCGATTCGTTCACCTACACGGCATCCGACAGCCACGGCGCGTCCGACCCGGCGACGGTGACGATCGAGGTGCTCGGTTCGTCGTGGTCGGTGACGCCGTTCACCCCCGACTCGGATCCGGTACTGCTGTCCGGGGCGCTCGCGGCGGGCGGCGCGGTGTCGGCGACCACGCTGACCGGGTCACCTCTGGCCGTGGGCACGTTCGAGAACGCGGAGGCCGTGTTCGGCATCGACGCCGGCATCGTGCTCAGCACCGGCCGTGCGGTCGACGCACTCGGTCCCAACCTCGTGGAGGGGACGAGCACCGACCACGGGATGGCCGGCGATGACGACCTCACGACAGCCGCGGCCGTGGAGACCAGAGATGCGGTCGTCGTCGAGTTCGACATCGTGCCGACCGGCGACGCAGTCAGTTTCCGGTACGTCCTGGCCAGTGAGGAGTACCGCCCGGGTGGATATGTGACCGAAGGGTTCAACGACACCGCACGCGTCTCGATCGATGGTCAGCCGTGCGCGCTGCCGGGTGATCTACCGGTGTCGGTCGAGTCGATCCGGTTCGGCCGGTTCGGGTTCGACGAAACGACCGAGGAGATGGTGCTGGACGAGTCGCCGGTGAACACCGACCTGTACGTCGACAACACCGGTGTGCCGCCCGAGCACGACACCGAGATGAGTGGCTTCAGTACCGTGCAGACGTGCAGCGCGGCGGTCACTCCCGGGGCGTCGGTGCACGTGAAGATCGCGATCGCCGACGGCGGCGACGGCAGTATCGATTCGGTGCTCCTCGTCGAGGGCGACCTGGGCTCCGGTGGCGACGACCATCTTGCCGAACTCGCGGCAGCGGTGGCCGAGGTCAGCGGCGGCGCCAGCCTGGCGAAGAAGGTCGGCAACATCGCTGACGCGATCGAGGACGGGAGAGCCCAGAACGCGTGCGGGCTGCTCGCGGCCTTCGTCAACGAGGTGTCGGCCAAGACCGGCAAGTCGATCCCGACCACGCGTGCGGCAACGCTCACCGACCTCGCTCGTCGTCTCGCCGACTCGATCGACTGCGTCTCGTAACCGACGCCACGGCGCGCGCACCCTGGGCTGGCACGAGGTCCGTCGTGCCGATCCGTCCGGCCTGCAGCGAGGCGAGGTCCGCAAAGAACCCGTCGAGGGCGAGATCCTCAGCCCTTCGCCGGTCACGAGCGTCACCGAGGTCAGATCGAGCGAAGTCGACCGTCATCGGGGAGCGGAACGTACGTCTCGAACCGGCGTGTAGCGAGCGATCCCGTCGTCGACGTGTCGCACCAGCTCGCCCCGTTCGCGCAGGTGCTCGAGGTGGGCGTACGTCTCGCTCTCGGCCATGTCGCCCCACGATCGTTCCTTGAACAGCACGCGCATGAACTGGGCGACCGTGCCGTCCGGGAGGGCCGGCAGTGCCTCGCGGATGATGTCGAGCCGTTCTTCGTGATGTTCGATGATGTGCTCGGCCCGTCCGCGGAGATCCTCGAACGGGTGACCGTGGGCAGGAAGCGCGATCGAGACGTCCTGCATCTCGGCCATTCGCTGCAACGACTCGAAGAAGAGGGCGAGCGGATCGGCGTCCGGTGCCAGCCCGCTGATGTGGGGCGTGATGGACGGGAGCACGTGGTCGCCCGTCAGCACCACGCCGAACTCGGGGTCGTACAGGCACAGATGGTCGTAGGTGTGGCCGGGTGTGTGCATCGCCACCCACTCGCGTCGTGCCAGCTCGATGGTCTGCCCGTCGACCAGCGGTCGCGTCGGCCTCGGGGTCGCGAACACCGATCCCGCCGATCCTCCGGCATCGCGGAGACGCTCCAGGAATTCGGGCGACGGCCCGGCGCGGCGCCCGCCCCAGGGGGACGGCTTGGCGAAGTAACGCTCCATCGCCGCGGCACGATCGTCAGGAGAGTTGACGTCGAGCTCGGCGGAGTCCTCGTGATCATCGATGTCGGTGGTGTCGAAGATGGTGCGGAACGACTCGTGCGTGACGACGTCTGCACCCGCCTCGTGATGGAGTCGCATGGCGCCGCCGAAGTGGTCGGGGTGCGAGTGGGTGACGACCACGGTGTGGACGTCGTCGACGGACCAACCGCCTCGAGCGAGGCGGTCGACCAGATGGTTCCACGACTCCTGACCAGGAAGGCCCGGATCGACCACGGCGATGCCCCGTTCGTCCTCCAGTACGTAGCAGTTCACGTGACCCAGCCCGGGCATGCTGATCGGAAGCTGCGTTCGAACGACGCCCGGGGCCACCTCGATCACATCGGTCGACGCGTCCTCCTGCTCCTGCTTCGGCGGTCTCGGCACCGCCGGGTCGCCTGCGCTGCCGAATTCATTCGAGTCGTGGTCGTGATGGTGCTGCATGGACAAGACGGCCTCCGCCGATGCTGCGACCTCGTTGGCGGTCCGCTCGATCATGGTGCCCGATCCGACTCGAGTACGCCGTACCAGAGCGCAATTCCCCGGTTTGCGTGACAGTTCCATTGGGCCACCCCAACCGAAGTGTCACGCAAACAGGGTGTGATCCTGCCCGGTCTGCCCGGTCTGTCGGCATAGAGTCGGGGACGTCACAGCGTCACGATCAGCCCTCGTCAATGCCACGGGACGGCGCTCTCGCGGTTCATCAGGTGCCAGGGGGGACGATGCCTCGGCTCGCAGGCAACGTCCAACCGATCTGCCGGAGGTGGAATCGTGTGTTTCTCAGCGCAGGCCGACCTGATCGGCGGGGTCGTACTCGGGGCCATCGGCATCGACACGATCCGCCACGTCGGGAACCGGCGCGAGTACCTGCCCCTCGCAGCACTGCCCCTGATGTTCGCCGGCCATCAGCTCATGGAGGCGTTCGTGTGGTGGGGACTGCAGGGCCACGTCAGCGAAACCGTCGGCGAGGTGGCAACGTGGCTGTACCTGCTGTTCGCGTTCGTGCTGTTGCCGACGTACGTTCCCGTCGCTGTGCTGGTCACCGAACCGCCCGGCCCGCGCCGGCGCCAGATCCGCTGGTTCGTGATCGTCGGCGTCGTCGTCTCGATACTGATGCTGGCGACGATGTCGCGTGGACCCGTCACGTCGAGCCTGGCCGACTGGCACGTTCGCTACGGCACCGGAATCGATGCTGTCGTGCCGATCGTCGGCGCGTACATCCTGGCCACCTGCGGCTCGTTCATCTTCTCCGGCAATCGCGTCCTCGTGCGCTTCGGTGTGGTCAACCTCATCGCCGTCGTCGTCCTCGCGATCTTCGTCATCCAGGGGTTCGCGTCGCTCTGGTGTGCGTGGGCTGCACTCGCCAGCGGCGCGTTCGCGCTGTACCTACGCGGAAGCGAAGTTGCGCCGAACCCCACTGAGCTCGACGTCGTCCCTCGGATCTGACGAGGAACCGATCAGGGTCCCACGACGAGCGAGGACCGCACGAGGGCGTCGACCATCTGCTCGGCCCGAGCCCGGCTGCCGATGGTGTCGACGTGCACCGGGTCGAAGAACCACTCGCCGTGTGACTCGGCCAGCGAATACCAGTCGATCACCGTCAGGTTCACGTCGAGTACCGCTCGTGCGTCGAGCACCGCGTTGAAGGTCGCCGTCGCCCCGACGAAGTCGAAGGACACCTGCGGATCGCGGTGATAGTCGAGGTTCACCCACCAGACGCTCGAGCCGGGAGTGACGACTGCGAGCATCGAGTCGATCAACGAGCCCGCCACTGTCGGATCACCGCCGCCGAAGATGAGGTCGTTGGATCCGAGCGCGATCACCCAGCAGTCAGCGTCTCCCCAGGTGGATCGAACGTGTCGGGCAGCGAGCACGCCGCTGTACGGAGCCCGGACCGTTTCGGGAATTCGGCGACTGGGCTGCGCGTCGATGATGTTCGAGAAGCCGGCTCGACCGAGCGCAGTGCCGAGGTACCAGCGTGCATTGTCGGTGAGTGAGTCCCCGATCACCGCCACGCGGCGACAGCTGGGCGGGGAGGGCAGCGGCCTGATGCGGACCTGTTCCCCGCGGATCGCCGGCGCCGATGGCCGAGCGGGCACCGAGAGTCCGAACGCGGTCGTCACTTCGGCTCGCGCCGGCGGGGTCGTTCGGGCGAGAGAACCGAGTGCGACGAGCCCGAGTACGAGCCCGGCCGCGATCAGCAGCTGCGCCATGCCGGGTCGTCGTCGCCGCACGTCAGCGACCCTATTCCGTCGGTACATCGACAGAGACAGATCGTCGCCCCGGTCGGCGAATAGAGTGACGCCGGTCATGTTCGTCTCGTCGAACTCCGAGCGTGGGCGACGCCGGAAGCGTGGTGTACTCGGTGCTCTCGTCCTGCTCCCGGTGTTCGTGCTCGGCCTGGCCGCCATCCGTGCCGACGGCGACGTCGAGGGCATCGTGCTGAGCAAGGACATCGAGCTGCCGGCGGCCGGCCCGCTCGGCGCCGTGACCGTCGTGGGCGACTCGGTCCTGCTCGGATCCGGACTCTGGAGCCCGACGCTTCCCGACCAGCTGCAGGCGAACGGGTGGGGCCCGATCCGGTTCCGCGCCGGGGTCGGCGACAAGGCCGGGCCGACCGGCGACACCACCACGGCTGGATGGTGGATCGAGACCTGGAGACGTCAGGGTTGGGACGCTCCGAACGTGATCGTGAACCTCGGCGCCAACGACTCGGCGATCTGCCGCGTCGATGTCGCCTGCTCGCGCCGGCGCATCCTCGATGTCGTCGAGCTGATCGGCCCGGGCCACCGGATCTGGTGGCCGATGATCACGCGGAACCCCGGCAGCGAATCGGAGTCGGCGGCGTGGAACTCTGCGCTCACCCGGATCGCTGCCGAGCGGGACGACTTCTTCACGTGGGACTGGCCCACGGAGATGGCCACCGGCGGCTACGTGAGCAACGACAACACCCACCTCGACGTCGTCGGGTATCGGCAGCGTTCGCTTCGGATGGCGGCCGCGTTCACCCACGACCTCGCACGCGCGGTGCGGGTGGGGAGCGACGCTGCGCTCCCCGCGCCCACCGCCGCTGCGAGCCGGTTCCTGCCACTCGACCCTGTCCGTGTCGTCGACACGCGTCTCGACCCACCGGGCCGTCGACTCGACGGAAGCGAGCTCGCGGTGGACTTCGCCGGCCGGCTCCCCGCTGCAACGACGGCGGTCGCGATCAGCGTGACCGCGGCCGGACCGGGAGCTGACGGCTACCTCTCGGCCGGCCCGTGCGGGAGGACGAACAGTGGATCGACCGTCAACTTCACGCGTGGAGTGTCCCGCGGTGCCATGACCGTGACTCCACTCGGGTCCGACGACCGGGTCTGCATCTTCAACAGCGGTGAGACCGACGTCATCGTCGACCTGCAGGGAGCCTTCGTCGGGGGCGCGGGGGAGAGCGGGTTCACCCCACTCGACACCAACCGGCGACTCGTCGACACCCGGGCCACCGGCAGGTCGGCCGTCCTGGTCGTCGACACGCCACCCGGAGCCACGGCGGTCGCGGTCAACCTCACCGTCGTGAACGCTGCCGGGCCGGGGTGGCTCCGGGCCGCCCCGTGCGGTGCGGTCACCGGCGTGTCGAACGTCAACTACGGACCGATCGAGGCGGTTGCAGGCTCGGCCTTCGTCGCCACCTCGGAGCAGGACACGATCTGCGTCGAGACGAGCACATCAGCCGATGTCGTCGTCGACCTGACCGGCACGTTCGGCGCCGGCGGGTTGTCGTTCGTCCCCGTTCCCCCGACCCGGATGCTCGACACCCGCAATGCGATCGGTGGATGGTCACCGATCCACGGCGCCGAGCAGACCCTCGACGTGCGCGTCACGCCGCAGGACGCGAAGGCGGTCACCGGCACGATCACGATGGTCGGCCCCGCGGCTGCGGGTACCTGGTCGGGAACGCGTGCGGGTCGACGCCACCGACCTCATCGGTCAATGCCGGCGCCGGCCAGGTGCTCGCCAACTCGCTCACGACGGGCGTGTCCGACTCAGGGAGGCTCTGCGTGTACTCGCAACCCGTGACCCATTCGCTGTTCGACGTGACGGGGTGGTGGGTTCCGTGACGGCTCACGCGAGTCGTACTCGACGACCGTCCCGGCGTCTCGTCATCGGTCTGGTTGCAGCGCTCGCCGCTGCCTCGTCGGTGTCGGCCCCGCCGGCGGCGGAGGTCGCCCACGCAGCGCCTCCCGAACATCGCGTCACGCTCTTCAGCGATTCGGTCGGCCTGGGTGCTGCGGCGGCGCTCCCGGGGGCATTCCCGGCCGACTGGCAGGTGAACACCATCGGCACGCCGGCGTACATGGTCGAGCAACTGCGTGATCGGCACGTGATCCCGACGTTGATGTCGAACCCTTCGATCATCGGCGATCACGTCGTGATCGGCAGCGGGTACAACTACCCGTACTGGGACCCCGCGCGCTTCGACCGATCGATCGACTCGATGATCGGCACCTTGACGGATGCCGGTGTCGACCACATCTATTGGGTCACGCTTCGCGAAGTGAAGCCGGAGTACGTGTCGGCCTCGGCGTGGCGGGAAGGACTGAAGTACTCCTGGTACTTCCCGACGGTCAACGAACATCTCGAGCGTGCGGTCGAGCGGCATCCCAATCTCACCCTGGTCGACTGGGCCGCGGCAGCCGACCAGCCCGGGCTCACCTACGACGCGATCCACCTGAACCCGACCGGTGCGGCGCTCTACAGCGCGCTCATCGCCGACGCCGTTCGCAACACCGCAACGCGGCTCGACAACGCAACCGTGACCAGGGTCCATGTCGCCGACGCCCCCACGACAGCGGTTGCCGTGAACCTCACCGCCACGGGAACTCGTGCCCCGGGCTGGTTCGCCGCGTTTCCCTGCGAAGCGGGTCGACCCGACGTGAGCAACCTGAACCACGGTCGCGATCACACCGTCGCGGCCGCTGCGATCGTCCCGGTCGGGCCGAGCGGCGACATCTGCGTGTACAACCAGACCACCACCGAACTCATCGTCGACCTGTTCGGCCGGTTCGATGACACGGTCGACCTCGTCGACGCGACGCCGACGCGGCTCCACGACAGCCGGATCGTGGGTGCGCGACAGCCGGCGTCGGCCGAACTCGAACTGCACGTCGCTGATCCCGGTGTGGGTGCGGTGGCGTTGAACGTCACCGCCCTCGAGGCCGAGACGCCCGGATTCGTGACCGTTCAGGCATGTGGACTGACCACGCTCGAGACCTCGAACGTCAACCTCGTGCCCGGTTCGGTCACCCCGAACCTCGTGATGGCGCGCCCGGATGCCGACGGCAACGTGTGCATCATCGCCTCCACCACGACACACCTCATCGTCGACCGATTCGCCTCGTTCGCCACCGGCGAACCGATCGACCTCGTGCGACCCGGACGCGTGACCGACACGCGATCCGACGGTTCGACGCGCGCGTCCGGCCGTGTGGTCCGCTTCTCGGTCGGCGACACCGAACTCGACACCAGCAGCCCGATCGAGGGGGTCTTCATGAACCTGACGATCGTCGAGCCCGAGGGTGCCGGTTTCGGGACCGTGTACCCCTGTGCCGGCGGCCGTTCGGACACGTCGAACATCAACTACGGCCGAGGTCAGACGATCGCCAACTTCGCGGTCGTGCAGCCGGACGCCAACGGCGAGATCTGTGTGTACTCCTCGGCGGCCGCCGACATCCTGATCGACGTGATGGGTTCGGCCGGACCGGGCTTCGAAGGAATCGGTCCGTCCAGGAAGGTCGACACCCGATCGGGAATCGGAACGAGCTGACGCTGCCGGAGCCGGACCCGTGGGGCGTCGAACGCCGCGTCACGGTTATGGTCTCGACACCGAGCCGAAATGGGGGTCCACGTGAGCAGCAACAGCACGACGCCGGAAGCCGTCGGGATGAGTGCCGACCGACTCGAGCGTCTGCGGCCGATCATGCAGTCGTACGTCGACGAACGCGGTGTCGTCGGCATCAGCACGATGATCAGCCGACGCGGGCAGGTCGTCCATGCCGAACAGTTCGGCCACCGCGACAGGGAAGCCGACCTGCCGATGACCGCCGACACGATCTTCCGGATCTACTCGATGACCAAGCCGATCGTGTCGACGGCTCTGATGCTGCTCCACGAGGAGGGCCGCTTCCAGCTCGAGCACCCGGTCGCCACCTACCTTCCCGCCTTCGGTGCCGTCAAGGTGCTGGCCGCCGACGGCACGCTCGTCGACCCGGTCAGGCCGATCGACATCCGCGACGTGCTGACGCACACCAGCGGGCTCACCTACGACTTCATGATCGACACACCGGTCGCTCAGATGTACCGCGACAACCACATCAGTCACGACGCGACACGCACGCTGGCGGAGATGATCGACGAGCTCGCGACCCTGCCGCTCGCATCGCAGCCGGGTGCTCGTTGGCACTACAGCGTCGGCATCGACGTCGCGGCTCGACTGATCGAGGTGATCTCGGGCCAGTCGTTGGGCGACTTCCTGCGTGACCGACTGTTCGATCCGCTCGGCATGGTCGACACCGGCTTCGGTGTGCCCGACTCCGAACTCCACCGCCTCGCAGCCATGTACGGGCTTCCCGATCTCGTGGGTGAGAACTACTCGGGGATCCAACTGCTCGAGGCCGCACTGAGCGGCTTCAACGAACGGATCGACGTGTCGAGGACGTATCCCACCGGCACCCCGGACGTCTTCAACCGCGGCGGGCTCGGGCTGTTCTCGACCATCGGCGACTACATGCGATTTGCTCAGATGCTGGCCAACGAGGGGGCGCTCGACGGTGAACGCATCGTCGGCCGCAAGACGCTCGAGCTGATGCACAGCAACCATCTCGCACCCGGGCTGATGCCGTGGGAACTGCTCGGTCAGGCGAGCCCCGGGATGGGCTTCGGTCTCGGTTCGCGCGTCATGCTCGACCCGGCGCAGACCGCCGGAACCGGTTCGGTCGGCGAGTTCGGCTGGGCGGGTGCCGCCAAGACGTACTACTGGGTCGACCCCGCCGAGGAGTTGGTCGGGATCTTCATGAGCCAGTACATGACCGGGGTCCTGTCGCCCGATCGTGACATGCGATCGCTGACCTACCAGGCGATCATCGACTGACCCTGCTGTGGCGGACGTGTCGGAACGGAGCATCGACGACGTGCTCGCGGCGACACCGCTCTTCGGCGTCGCAGCCCCCGGAACGATCTCCGACCTGGCTCGTACGTCGAGATGGCGGACAGTTCAACGCAACGAGTTGTTGTTCACTGTCGCCGAGCGCGCCACCTCGATCTACGTCGTCGTGTCCGGCACCTTCCGCGTCTTCACCTCGTCGATGCAGGGCACCGAGCCCACATTGGCACTCATCCACGAAGGTGAGGTCGTCGGTGAGCTTGGCGTGCTCGATGACGTGCCCCGCTCGGCCTCGATTGCGGCGCTGCGCCGCTCGGAGATCGTCGAAGTGCCGGCCGCGGCTTTCCGCACGGCGTACGGGTCCGACCCGGCCATCGCCCGTCAGATGGTGACGATGCTCGCCGCTCGGCTGAGAACCGTGACCGACGGCCTCGCCGATCTCGCGTACCTCGATCTGGGCGGCCGGTTGGCCAAGTACCTCCTGACCGAATCGCAACGTCAAGGCCGCACCGACATCACACTCACGCTCACGCAGGCCGAGTTGGGGCAGATGCTCGGTGGGGCTCGACAGACCGTGAACCAGGTGATGCGGGCCCTGGAGGAGGCGGGCTTGATCGTGCTCGACGGCCGCACGGTGCGGATCGTCGACGAGCGTGGACTGCGACTGCGGTCGGTGTCGGCCGGCGGTCGGTTCGAATGAATTTCGCCAGAGTGTCAGACGGCTGACATCTCGGGTCGTGACGATCGTGCATACTGCGATACATCAGCAAGGGGGCTGTGGAGCCCACACCGACACAGGAGGAACGCCATGAGCACCAAGGACAACGAAGTCAATCGCAACATCGACACCGAGACCGCCGAGGGGCACCGGATCAAGCTCGGTCTCGAGGAGAGCCAGGACGCCGGCAGGAAGGCGGCGATCCGTCAGAGCGGCGACGCCCTCGACGACGAGGCCGAGGGCCACAGGGTCGCTCGCTGACATCCGGCGGGTCGAAGGGGCACCGACGGTGGGGTCGGTGCCCCTTCGTCGCGTTTCGGGTCACGCGTTTCGGGTCAGGCGTCTCAGGTCGGTGACGGCGCGTTCACGGCCAGCTGCGCCAGCACGGTCTTGGCCTGCCAGGGCTTGATGCCGGGGTGGGTGGCCAGGATGCGCGCGAGATGCCCGGCCACCACCGGGGCAGCAAAGGAGTTCCCGGTGGTGCGGATGGATGCGCCGTTCAACCAGGCGACGTCGACGTCGATCCCCGCGGCCCCCCATTCGGCCGGCCCTTGCGGGTTGCACCAGACCTCCTCGCGGTCGGTCCCCGGAGCGCAGGCGACGGAGAACACGCCGGCGAATTCGCTCGGGATCGTGCGCTTGCGTTCGTTGTTCATCGCGGCGACGAGCAGCACGCCCCGGTACGTCGCCAGGTCGACGAGGTCCCAGAACGTGTCGGCCCAGCGCTCGCTCGCCGTCGACATGCTGAGGTTGATGATGTCGACACCCTCCTCGATGCACCACTCGACTCCGAAGGCGAACGCAGCCGCACTTCCCTTCAGGTCGTCACGGAGCACGCGGACCGACACGAGTTCGACCTCGGGAGCCACCTCGCGGATGATGGCCGCGCAGGCGGTCCCGTGGCCGTACAGATCGTCGTGCGTCCCGGGAATGAAGCACACACCGGTTTCGGTCGAGTCGTCGCGATCGATCGCGACGTAGTGCTCGACCCCGCGGACCATCGGGTGGTCGCCATCGATCCCGCTGTCGACCACGGCGACGCGCACGCCTCTGCCGCTGCCGTCACCGTAGGCCCATGCCTTCGTGAGCGCCTGCGGGAAGGCGATCGACGGCGCAGGACCGGGCCCGGCCGCGCGGTGGAACGGCTCCGACCATGCCGGGAGAATCGAGCTGCGCGGTCACCAACGGCGCCTCGGCGTGGCGAGCGAGATGCTCTCGAGCAGGATGCGTTCGACGGCCTGCTGGGACGAGGCCGGCAGCACCCGGAGCTGGGCGAGCAGCGAGGCGAGCGTGGCGATCTCGGCGTCGTCCTCCGGGAGATCGTCGGCGAGGCGACGAAGTGCTCTGACGAGCGTCGTCTCGTCTGCGTCGACAGCGTCGGCGAGCGCCCGAACGAGGAGTGGGCCCAGCCTCGTGACCGCGCCGGACATCGCGAGAATCGGCGCAGCCACTCGTGCCGACGCAGAGGTCACGGCGAGTGGATCGCCGATCGCCGACGGTTCGGTCGAGCACCGAGATCACACCGAGTACCCGGTCCTGCGGGTCGACGACCGGTACTGCGAGCAGCGAGTTCGGCACGTACCCGATGCGCTCCGCGACGTCGCGGGCGAACCGCGGGTCGGAGTGCACCTCGTCGATCACGAGCGATTGGCCCGTGTGCGCGACGTAGCCGGCGATTCCCCGGTCGGACGGCAGACGCAGACCCATCACGTTCTGACGCACCGGTTCCCTCGGCCGCCTCGTACGACAACTCGCCGTCGTCGAGCCGCGCGATCGACACGCTCGCCGCCCCGACCGCGAGTCGGGTCAGCGCGCAGAGGTCGATGAGCTGGTTGCGTTGCTCGACGGGCATCAACATCGGGCCGAACGAGTCGGCCACCGCTGCGAGTTGGCGCGTGAGATTTCCGGGGTTTGCCACGATGACATTCTGGTCTGCGGGCAGCGTCTACGTTGGCGATGCAGTTCGAGCGAGTCGAGGGCGGAGGGGTCGAGAACATGACGGTCGTTGCAGAGCAGTTCGCCGAGTCGCGGCTGGCGATCACCGGTGTGTTCCGCAGCCCGGCGCTCCGGCGCATCAACCTCGCCCTGGTGGGTTCGGTGATCGGCGACTGGGCGTTCAGCGTGGCGTTCGCGGTCTACGTCTACCAGAACGGCGGTGCCACCGCGCTCGGCGTGATCAGCGTGGTGCGCTACGTCACGATGGCGGTCCTCGCCTCGATCCTGTCGATCCTGGCCGACAAGCTCGATCGTCGCAGGCTGATGATCGCTGCGGACGTCATTCGAGCCGTGCTCGTGCTGGCGTGTGCGGCGATCGTCCTTGCCGACGGTCCGGCCTTGCCCGGTGTACGTGTTGTCGGTACTGGTCGGCGTCGTCGGCCTGACGTTCCGGCCGGCGCTGGCTGCGCTGCTGCCGAGTCTTGCGAGGAATCCGTCGGAGCTGACGGCTGCGAACGTCGCGTCGAGCACGATCAACAGCCTCGGGTTCTTCGTCGGCCCCATGGTCGCCGGATTGTTGCTGGCGGTGGCCGACGTCGGCGCGGTCTTCGCCTTCGATGCGCTGACCTTCGTCTGGTCGGCGGTGATGGTGTTCGGTGTACGGCCGACCACCGTGGTGATCGAGACGACGACACGACGTCGAGACGCTCACCGAGGTCGACGCTCCGACCGAGCGACACCGAACCGGACGAACCGGATGCGCGGGATGTTCTCGGGTGTCGCCGATGGCTACCGCGTCATCCTCGGGAACCGGGATCTGCGTCTGATCGTCGCGCTCTACGTCGCGCAGACGATCGTCGCGGGCTGCTCTGCGGTGTACGAGGTGACGATCGCGCTCGACCTGCTGGAGATGGCGGAGAGCGGGGTCGGTGTCCTCAACGCAGCGCTCGGCATCGGTGGGCTGATCGGCAGTGTGGTCGCCCTGGTGCTCTCGCAGCGCGGCAAGTTGTCCCGCGACTTCGGGATCGGTGTGGCGTTGTGGGCGGCCCCGCTCCTCCTCGTCGCCGCGTTCGCGTCGATTCCGTCCGCCCTGCTCGCGATGGTGCTCATCGGCATCGGCAACTCGATGGTCGACGTCAACGCCGAGACGATCGTGCAGCGCCTCGTTCCCGACGAGGTGCTCGGCCGCGTCTTCGGTGCGCTCGACAGCGCCGCGATCGCCGGCATGGCGATCGGCGCCGCGATCATGCCGGTGATGATCGCAACGATCGGTCTCAGGGCCGGCCTGGTGGTCATCGGTGTCGGGGTGACGCTGCTGGTGGTCCTGACGATCCCCGGACTCGTCCGTGTCGACGAGACGGCGCTCGCGCCCGAGGGCCTCGACCTGCTCCGTGGTGTTCCCATGCTCGCCGTGCTGCCCGAGCACGTGATCGAGCGCCTCGCTCGGACGTCCGAGCGGGTGATGGTGCTCGCCGGTTCGCCGGTGTTCGCCGAGGGCGACCATGGCGACCGGTTCTACGTGATCGAATCAGGCGTTGCCCGCGTCTCGAAGTTCGGACGGCCGGTCGCGGACCTCGACGTCGGCGAGTCGTTCGGCGAGATCGCCCTCCTGCGCGACGTGCCGCGTACTGCGACGGTCACGGCCGTCACCGACCTCACCGCGAGAGCGATCGACCGGCGTCATTTCCTCACGGCGGTCACCGGACATGCCGACGCGTCGGAGCAGGCCGAACTCGTCGTCGGCCGATTCACGGACATGTCATGACCGGTAGTCGGTGATCTGGACGTCGTCGACGCCCGCGTCGGCGTAGTTGTCGGCGCCGCGGGCGTTGATGAAGTCCCGGAACACGAACGGGCGGTACACCGGAGGGCCGAGGGCCGATTCACCGATGGGCTCGATGACCGCGTCGATGGGCGGATTGTGGAAGTAGGGGATGCTCATGCGGTCGGTCGAGCTCATGGGCAGGACCCGATGGAGCGCGGCTCGATATCGGTCGTTCGTCCAGACCTGCATGCAGTCGGCCAGGTTCACGACCACGGTTCCGGGACGTGGTTCGACGTCGATCCACCCGTCGTCGGCCGACAGCGCCTGCAGACCCCCGACCGCGTCCTGGATCAGCAGGGTCAGCAACCCCGAATCGGTGTGTTCGCCGAGTGCGACGTCGTCGGCCAGCTCGTTGAGGTCGCCGCGCTGATCCTCGGGGACCGGGTCGTCGACGGTGTAGTGGTTCAGTCGCATGTGGCTGGAGGTCCGGTCGCCTCGATGGTCGTCCACGGCCGACGCCGACAGGTCGAGCGCGGAGAAGACCAACTCCGTCGTACGGGCGGCGAGATCGCTGAAGGCGTCGTAGTGGGCGCACATGGCGTCGCGGAAACCGTCGACCTCGGGCCAGCGGTTGCGATGAGCTGCTCGCCCCTGGGTGGGATCGACGAAGTCGAACACCTCCTTGTGGTCGCGTCGGCGTTTCGTGAGTTCACGGTCGTTGTATCCGAGCGCCACACGGGCATCTCGCCGAACGTCGTCCTTCAGTGACGGGTCGGCATCGAAGAACCGCCTCGCTGCGCTGAACGTGTCGTCGATCACGTGGTCGAGGCCGTGACCCTGCAGGAGGAAGAAGCCGTGACTCCGACACGCCCGATCGAGTGCGTCGAGCGATGTTGCGCCCGGGTTTCGGATGTCGACGACGGGGACGAGGTCCATGACGCCACGGTATGCGCGATCGGCATGTCGGGTGGGTGCTGCGGAAACCCTACGGTCGTGGCATGCGAATCTGGCGACTGCGCGAACTCGGAGAACCGGCTGACCAACTCGAGCTCGTGGAGCAAGACGCTCCGACGGCCCGCGAGGGCGAGGTGCTCGTCGATGTCGAGGCTGTCGGGTTGGCGTTCCCCGACGTGCTGCAGTGTCGGGGCAAGTACCAGGTGAAGACGGGTCCGGGCTTCACGCCGGGCGGAGAGTTGGCGGGCACCATCAGCGCACTCGGCGACGGCGTCACCGGCTTCGAGGTCGGCCAGCGAGTCGTCTTCCTCGGTGGCGGTGGGCTCGCCGAGCAGGTCACCCATCCGGCACGTGCGGTGTACCCGGTGCCCGACGGCGTGTCGGCAGCCAAAGCGGCAGCCATCCCGATCAACTACTGCACGACGCTCTATGCCCTGCACGACCGCGGCAAGCTCCAGGCCGGTGAATCGGTGCTGATCACCGGAGCCGCCGGCGGAACGGGCACCGCGGCGATTCAGCTGGCCAACGCCGCGGGCGCCCGGACGATCGCGGTCGCCGGCGGCGAGGAGAAGGCCGCACTCGCCCGTGACGTCGGCGCCGACGTGGTGATCGACCACCAGGCCACACCCGACTGGGTCGATCTCGTCCGCGAGGCCAGCGGTGGCGGCGTCGACGTCGCATACGACCCCGTCGGTGGCGACACGTTCCACCAGGTTCGACGCTGCATGGGGTGGGACGGACGGTTGCTCGTGATCGGCTTCGTCGCGGGCATCCCCGAAGTGGCCACGAACCATGTGCTGCTCAAGAGCTACTCGATCGTCGGCGTGCACTGGGGTGCCTCGCTCGCCCGGCGACCCGAGTCGCTCGGCGAGCAGATGACGACGTTGCTGGAGATGGCGACGACCGGTGCCGTCGATCCGCCGCTGTACCCGCCGTACGCGTTCGACGATGCGGCCACGGCGCTCCAGGATCTGGCGAACCGGGCGACCTACGGCAAGGTCGTCGTCACCCTGTGACGTGTCGTGACCTGGCCGCCAGGTGCTCAGCCCGGTGTGACCAGGTCGACGACGACGCCGGCATGGTCGCTCGCCCACACCGCTCTCGCCGTCGACGTCCACCGGTTCGGTGCCCACGAGCCATGCCGCTGACGGGATTGCCCGACGGGCTTGGGGCGCGGCCACGAGACCAGGACGTAGTCGAGGCGACGGTTCGGCCACGCGCTGTCGGCGGTGAGTAGGGATTCTCGCGGCGCCAGGTCCATCCCGGCCCGTCGCCCGACCTGTTCCCAGGCGTCCGACAACACGATCCCGCCGATCGCCGTCTCGCCGACCGGTCAGCAGTCGCACCTCGTCGCTGTCGGCGACGGCGTTCAGGTCGGCGCCGATCACGACCGGGAGGTCGGTCGTCGGGATCGCCCCGCCACTGCACCGCCAGCTCGAGGAGGCGTCGCGCCTGGCGTTCGGCGTGTGGCGGAGTCGTCGAAGCGATGATCGAGGTGCGTCGAGGCGACCGGCCACCGCCCCCACGGCGGACCCCGACGGCGCCGGCGATCACACGGCGATGACCCGGCGATGCCGTCGTGGCGCGGGAAGGGCCTCGTCGGCGATCGGCTCGATGGGCCATCGTGACAGCACCGCATTGGCGAAGCCGACTCCGACACGTCCGATCGGGCACGCCGTCCGCATCGGTGTGGAAGCCGAGTTCCTCGCCGATGATCGCCGCGAGCGTCGCTCGTCGGCGTCGACCCACACCTCCTGCAGGCACATGACGTCGGGACCGGCGCGCCGCATGGTCTCGACGATCGCATGCTGGCGCTGCTCCCACGGACCGAACCGCCACCACAGGTTCCAGGTCATGCACGCGCACTGCGCCATCGTTGCCGACATCGGCGCGGTGCGGTCGTGTCGGTTCAGCCGTAGATCGGCGGGACGCCGGTCCGCCCACGGGGCTGGCGATCTCGAGCTGCGATGCGACCCGCAGGAGCAGCGCCTCGTCGTCGATCGGTCCGACGAACTGCACCCCGACCGGCAGGCCGGTGTCGCTCCAGTGGAGCGGGAGGGACATCGCCGGCTGGCCGCTCACGTTGAACTGCGCGGTGAACTGCAGGATGCTCGTGAGTCGCTCGGTGCCGAGTTCGGGATCGCTCAACCACCCGATGGGGGGCGGCGGCACGGCGATCACGGGCGTCACGAGGACGTCGAAGTCGTCCCACCACGCCTGGAGGCGCCGAGACCAGGCGTGGACCCAGTTGATCGAGTGGACGTAGTCGGCCGCCGGGATCGCCCGGCCGATCGAGCCCATGAGCCAGTTGCTCGGTTCGACGTCGTGCTCGCCGATCGGGCGCCCGATCGCCTCGCCCATCGTGGCGAAGTCGACGGCCGTGGCCACCGCGACGATGGTCACGAAGTGACGGGAGAACTCCTCGTCGAAGAACGCGTCGGGCTGCGCAACCTCGACGTCGTGGCCGAGCGCCTCCAACAGCGCGCCGGCCCGCTCGACAGCGGCGACGCACTCCGGATCGGTGGTGACGCCGGCGTGATCCGGTGCGAGCCCGACCCGGAGTCGACCGGGATCGACGCCCACCTCGTCGGCGAACGGGCGTGTCGGCGGTGCGGCCGCGTACGGATCGCCGGTGTGACGGCCGCTCATCACGTCGAGCATCGCAGCGGTGTCACGGACCGAACGCGACACGACGCCGTCGGTCGTGGCGCCCGCCCATCCTTCGCCCAGCTTCGGACCGTGGGTGATCCGGCCCCGGCTCGGCTTGAGCCCGACCAGGCCGCACTCGCTCGCGGGAACGCGGATCGATCCGCCACCGTCGCTCGCGTGCGCCATCGGAACCATGCCGGCCGCCACGGCGGCGGCAGATCCGCCGGAGGAGCCGCCGGTGGAGTGATCGGTGTTCCACGGGTTGCGCGTCGGCTCCGAACGCCAGCGGCTCGGTGGTGACCGTGCCGCCCAGCTCCGGCGTGTTCGTTCGGCCGAGCGTGATCAGGCCCGCAGCGCGGATCGACTCGTAGAGATACGAGTTCTCGGTCGCCCGGACGCCGGCGTCCTTGAGCGCCTGGTTGCCGAGCGTGTGCGGCTCGCCGGCGATCTCGCAGCCGAGGTCCTTGACCAGGAACGGGACACCCCGGAACGGGCCGTCGGGGATCGGCCCGACCGCCTCGGCGCGCGCCGCCTCGAAGCGTTCGTGGATGACCGCATTGATGGTCGGGTCGAGACGTTGCACGCGCTCGATGGCGTCGTCGACCAGTTCGACCGGGCGACGCCTGCACCCGATCGGATCAGTGCGGCGAGTTCGGTGGCGTCCGGAAGCGGTGTGGTCATCGGGGCTCTCGGTCGATTCAGGTCGTCTGCACGATGAGGACGGAGCACCCGGCGTGATGGGCGCATCGACTCGAGACGCTGCCGAGCAGGAAGCGCCGGGCGCCCTGCATGCCGCGGTTGCCGACGACGAGCAGATCGGCGTCGACCTGCCTCGCACAGCGACAGCAGCGCGTCGGCCGGATCACCGGCGAGAGCATGGGTCGTCACCTCGGCACCCGCCTCGGCGGCGAGCGGCCGCTGCCGCTTCGAGTCCGAGGCGCGTGGATTGTTCGCTCGCCTCGCCCCACTCGTTCGAGGCGACGCACCATGTCGGGCGCCACGAGCACCGGGATGCGCGGCGCCACCATGGCGACGTGGAGATGAGCGCCGGTCAGCGCGGCCAACGTCGCTGCATGGGAGACCGCTTTGGCTGCGGTCGGTCGATCCGTCGGTACCGACCACGATCGATGTGTACATGTGAGCCTCCTGGGAATGTCGTCGTACCGTAGCAATCGTCACCGCGTCACGCCGCGGCGTCGTTCAACCTGGGGCGATCAGCGAGGTTCGCGGGGAGGCCGAGGACCCGCTCGCCGAGGATGTTGCGCATGATGTTCGACGTGCCGCCCATGATCGTGTAGCCGGGCGCGTAGACGAGTCCGTGGGTGACGTCGTCCCACAGCATGCGCGTCGGCGCCGAAGGTTCGAGCGCACGAACTCGGCGACGCGGATCTCGTGCTCGGTGCAGAAGCACTTGGTCGCGGCCGAGAACCCGGCCGGTGCCTGGCGCAGCACCTCCCGGGTGACGAGGATGCGCCCGATGCGATAGCCGGTCTCGAGCGCGGCGATCTCCTGGCGGACGCGGGGATCGGTGCGGTCGGCCCGTTCGAGGGCGAGCACGGTAGAGCGCTCGGTTCGACACGAGCCGGTCGATGCCGCCGCGCTCGTGCTCGAGTTGCGCCATCGTCTGCTTGAACGCGTTGCCCTCGACGCCGACGAGGTTGGCGACCGGCACCCGCACGTCGGTGAAGCACACCTCGCAGAAGTGCCGGTTCGTGGTCATGTCGGTGATCGGGCGCACCTCGATGCCCGGGCGTGTCCATCGGCACGATGATCTCGCTGATGCCCTTGTGCGGCGGGCCGTCGGCGTCGGTGCGGCAGATGAGGTAGCAGTAGTCGGCGAGCTCGCCGAAGCTCGTCCAGATCTTCTGGCCGTTGATCACGAAGTCGTCGCCGTCGCGCACCGCGCTGGTGGTGAGCGACGCCAGGTCGGAGCCGGAGTCGGGCTCGGACATGCCGATGCACCACGTCGTCTCGCCCGACAGGATGCCCGGGAGGAACTCGGCCTGCTGATCCGGCGTGCCGTAGTGGATCAGGGTCGGGCCCATCTGGCGGTCGGCGAACCACATCGCCGCGATCGGGGCACCGGCGGCGATCAGCTCCTCGCCGACGATCAGCCGGTTGATGGCCGGTTGGCCGCCGCCACCGAACTCGACCGGCCAGGTCATGCCGATCCAGCCGTGCGCGGCCATCTCCTTCGCGAAGTCCTTCGAGAACCCGTTGATCCACGAGTCGTTGTGGCGGCCGTAGCGCTCGACCGCCTCGGCGGCGACCTTGCGGGCGTGGCTCGCGAAGGGCGGTCTGCTCGGGTGTCCAGTCGAAGTCCATCGCCGTCGAGCGTAGAGGGTCGTGGCTCGCACGCGTTCCTGTGGAGCATGCTGCCGCGGCGTTGCTACAGTGTAGACAAGTTGTAGACAAGTCGACCCGAGCGAGCAGGAACCCCCATGAGCGAGATCACCCCGTCCACCATCATCTACACCTTCACCGACGAGGCGCCGGCGCTGGCGACGTATTCGTTGCTGCCGATCGTCGAGGCGTTCGCCGGTGCCGCCGGCGATCGACGTCGAGACCCGCGACATCTCGCTCGCCGGGCGGATCCTCGCCAACTTCCCCGAGCGGCTGACACCGCGAGCAGCGCGTCGGCGACGCGCTGGCCGAACTCGGCGAGCTGGCGCTGACGCCGGCAGGCGAACATCATCAAGCTGCCGAACATCAGCGCCTCGGTGCCGCAGATGAAGGCGGCGATCGCCGAGCTGCAGGCCAAGGGCTACGACATCCCGGACTATCCCGACGAGCCCTCGACGCCCGAGGAGGTCGAGATCAAGCAGCGCTACGGCAAGGTGATGGGCTCGGCCGTCAACCCGGTGCTGCGCCAGGGCAACTCCGATCGGCGGGCCCCCAAGGCGGTCAAGGACTACGCCAAGTCGCACCCGCACTCGATGGGCGCGTGGTCGCCCGACTCGAAGACCCACGTCGCCACGATGGGCGACCACGACTTCCGCTCGAACGAGCAGTCGATCACGCTGGCCGACGACTCGCACGCTGCGCATCGAGCACGTCGGCGCCGACGGCACCGTGACGGTGCTCAAGGAGTCGGTCCCGGTCCTCGCCGGCGAGGTCGTCGACTCGACCGTGATGGAGGTGGCCGCGCTGCGTTCGTTCCTCGCCGAGCAGATGCGCCGACGCCAAGGACCAGGGCGTGCTGTTCTCGATCCACCTCAAGGCGACGATGATGAAGGTCTCCGACCCGATCATGTTCGGCCACGCCGTCGAGGTCTTCTTCGCCGACGTCTTCGCCAAGCACGGCGACGCGATCGCCGCCGCCGGGGGCGACCCGAACAACGGCTGGGCGAGCGTGCTCGCTGCCGTCGAGTCGCTGCCCGCCGACCAGCGCGCCGCCATCGAGGCCGACATCGCGGCGGCCTACGAGCAACGGCCCCGACCTCGCGATGGTCGACTCCGACAAGGGCATCACGAACCTGCACGTGCCGAGCGACGTGATCGTCGATGCCTCGATGCCGGCGATGATCCGCACGTCGGGCCAGATGTGGAACAAGGCCGGCGAGCAGCAGGACACCAAGGCGGTCATCCCCGACAGCTGCTATGCCGGCGTGTACCAGGCCGTGATCGACGACTGCCGCGTCAACGGTGCCTTCGATCCGTCGACCATGGGCACGCGTCCCGAACGTCGGGCTTGATGGCACAGAAGGCCGAGGAGTACGGCAGCCACGACAAGACGTTCGAGGCGCCGCGGCGCGGGCACGATCCGTGTCGTCGACGCCGCGACCGGTGCCACCCTGATGGAGCAGACCGTGCAGGCCGGCGACATCTTCCGGGTGTGCCAGGTGAAGGACGAGCCGATCCGCGACTGGGTGCGCCTCGCCGTCGATCGGGCCCGCGCAACCGGTGCGCCCGCGGTGTTCTGGCTCGACGACGACTCGTGCGCACGACGCGCAGCTCATCGCGAAGGTGCAGCCAGTACCTCGGCGACCACGACACCGACCGGCCTGCAGATCGAGATCATGTCGCCCGAGGACGCCACGAAGTTCTCGATCGACCGGATCCGCAGGGGTGAGGACACGATCTCGGTGACCGGCAACGTGCTGCGCGACTACCTGACCGACCTGTTCCCGATCCTCGAGCTCGGCACCAGCGCCAAGATGCTGTCGATCGTCCCGCTCCTCAACGGCGGCGGACTGTTCGAGACCGGCGCCGGCGGTTCGGCGCCCAAGCACGTGCAGCAGCTGGTCAAGGAGAACTACCTGCGGTGGGACTCGCTCGGCGAGTTCCTGGCGCTGGCCGTGTCGTTCGAGCACCTCGCGAACGTGACCGGCAACGAGCGCGCCCGCATCCTCGGCGACACGCTCGACGCCGCGACCGGCCAGCTGCTCGAGAACGGCAAGTCGCCGGCGCGTCGCCTCGGCCAGATCGACAACCGGGGCAGCCACTTCTACATCGCGCTGTACTGGGCGCAGGCGCTCGCCGCGCAGACCGACGATGCCGAGCTGGCCGCCGACGTTCGCGCCGATCGCGGCCGAACTGTCGGCCAACGAGCAGACGATCGTCGACGAGCTGCTCGCCGTGCAGGGTCAGCCCGCCGACATCGGCGGCTACTACGCCCCCGACGCCGAGAAGGCCACCGCGATCATGCGACCCAGCCCCACCTTCAACGCCGTCATCGACGCCCTCTCCTGATCGATTCGCGATTGGGGTCTGACCCCGATCGCGAGTCCCGATCGCGAGTCAGCGGTTGGCGAGCGGGACGTAGCTGCGCTCGTCGGGGCCGGCGTACCACTGGCGCGGCCGGGAGATCTTCTGGGCCGGGTCGTTGAGCAGTTCCTGCCAGTGCGCCAGCCAGCCCGACATGCGCGGGATGGCGAACAGCACGGTGAACATCTCGACCGGGAAACCCATGGCCTGGTAGATCAGGCCCGAGTAGAAGTCGACGTTCGGGTACAGCTTGCGGTCGATGAAGTACGGATCGGAGAGCGCCGTCTCCTCGAGCGCCAGGGCGATGTCGAGCAGCGGGTTCTTGCCGGTGACCTCGAACACGTCGTAGGCGGCCTGCTTGATGATGCGTGGCCCGCGGGTCGTAGTTCTTGTACACCCGGTGGCCGAAGCCCATCAGGCGGCCCTCGCCGGCCTTGACCGACTCGACGAACGCCGGAACGTTGCTCGATCGAGCCGATCTCGCCGAGCATCCGCACGACGGCCTCGTTGGCGCCGCCGTGCAGCGGGCCGTACAGCGCCGCGGCAGCGCCCGCAGCCGACGAATACGGGTCGGCGTGGCTGGAGCCGATGACGCGCATCGCCGTGGTGCCGCAGTTCTGCTCGTGGTCGGCGTGGAGGATGAACAGCACGTCCATCGCCCGCTCGAGGCGGGGTCGACCTCGTAGTCGCCGACCTTCCACATCATGTTGAGGAAGTTGGCCGGGTACGACAGGTCGTTGTTCGGGTAGTTGAACGGCAGCCCGACCGAGAAGCGGTAGGCCATCGCCGCGAGCGTCGGGGCCTTGGCGATCAGGCGCAGGATCTGCCGATCGCGTTGGGCCGGGTCGTGGATGTCCTTGGCGCCGTCGTAGAACGTGCCGAGCGCGGCAACGGCCGAGATGAACATCCCCATCGGGTGGGCGTCGTAGTGGAAGCCGTCGACGAACCGCTTGCGCATGTTCTCGTGGATGAAGGTGTGGTGCGTGACGTCGTCCACCCAGGCGTCGAGCTGCACCTTGTTCGGCAGCTCGCCGTTCAACAGCAGATAGGCGACCTCGAGGTAGGTCGAGTGCTCGGCGAGCTGCTCGATCGGGTAGCCGCCGTAGCGCAGGATGCCCGCATCGCCGTCGAGGTAGGTGATCGCCGACTTGCACGACGCGGTCGACAGGTACGCCGGGTCGTAGCAGTACAGCGTCGGGTCGAGTTCACGCAGCGCCGACGACGGGAACACCCCGCCTTCGATGGGGACGGTGACGGTCTTCCCGGTGCGGTCGTCGGTGATGGTGATGGTGTCGGGCACGTGGCTTCCTCTCGTGGCGCGAACTCGTTGTCGATGCCGCCGAAGGTTCCTCCCCGGCCGCAGGGCCACGATAGTGCGGACCCACCCTCGCTGCCCCAACCGGCTCCGTTTCGTGCAACCGCGGCGCGATCGGGTCGGTGCGGTCGTCAGAGCGGGCTGTTGCCGTGCTTGCGGCCGCTCGAGCAACTCGCGCTTGTCGACGAGGGCATCGAGCGCGGCGGCGATCTCGCGGCGGGTGTCGGCCGGATCGATCACGGCGTCGACGAGCCCACGCTCGGCGGCGACATACGGGTTGAGCAGCCGTTCGCGCGTAGTCGAGTTCGAACTCGGCGCGTTCCTCGGGCGTCGCGCGCCGCTGCAGGATCGCTGCGGCCTGGCCGGCACCCATCACGGCCAGCTCGGCCCACGGCCAGGCCAGGCACAGATCGTTGCCCATCGTCTTGGAGTCCATGACGATGTAGGCGCCGCCGTAGCTCTTGCGCAGGATCACGCAGATGCGTGGCACGGTCGCGCGGGCATAGGCGTAGACGAGCTGGGCGCCGTGGCGGATCATGCCGCGCCACTCGAGGTCCTTGCCGGGGTAGAAGCCGGGCGTGTCGACCAGGGTGACGATCGGCAGGTTGAAGGCGTCGCACATGCGCAACGAAGCGAGCCGCCTTCTGTGATGCCGGGATGTCGAGCGTTCCGGCGAGCGTGATCGGCTGGTTGGCGACGATGCCGACCGGCGCCCCGGCGATGGTGGCGAACGCCGTCACGACGTTCGCCGCCCACTGCGCCTTCAGTTCGAGCAGCGAGTCGTCGTCGACGATCGCCGCGGCGACCTTGCGGACGTCGTAGCTCCCGGTCGAGGTCGGGGGGATCAGCTCGCCGGCCTCGGGGCAGCGTCGATCGGCCGGGTCGTCGGTGGCGACGACCGGCGGTTCGGCGTCGACGTGATCGGGCAGGTACGCGAGGAGGTCGCCGACGGCCTCGATGGCGGCGTCGCGGTCGGCGACCACCATCGTGGCGACGCCGGTGTAGCGGGCGTGGTTCGCTGCGCCGCCCAGCTCCTCGATGCCGATCCCGATCACCGGTGAACTCCTCGACCATCGTCGGGCCGTTCACGAACGCGTAGCTGTCCGCGGTCATCACCGTGAGGTCGGCGATGCCGAGGAGCAGGGCCGGCCCCGACACGGCGGGTCCGTCGACGATCACCGCCATCGGCACGATCCCCGAACACTGGACCATGGCCGCGGCGACCGTTCCCCATGCATGGAGCGCGGGGATGCCTTCGTCGATCGCGGCACCGGAGGTGGCCAGAACCATGACGAGTGGGAGCCGATGTGATCGGGCCGCCTGAGCGGCGCGGGCCAGCTGCAGTGACGATTCGGTCGTGAGCGGAACAGTGCGATCGTCGGTGGTCGAACTCGGCCCACACCACGTCACGTCCGTTGAGCGGGCGAACCGACACGGCGATGTCGCTCGGAGTGTGTGCCGCGAGTGTCAACCCCATGGTCGCCATGGTCGTCGATGCTCGTTCACTCATGCGTGGCGACAGTATCGGTCGGTGCGGGTGCACGCAGAACGTCGGGTCAACCCGACCGGCCGAAGGGGATGGCCGTGGCGTCCGGATGCACGCCGTGCTGGGCGTGGCCCTGCTCGCGGGTGACCTCGCGAAGCGTCTCGAGTGCCGCCATCGTCGGGGCGCTCGCGCTGGGCCGGCGCCGTCTGCGCGAACGCAACGACCCGGCGGGGGAGTTCCGGCACCGTGATGCGGTGGAACGATCCCTCGAGCCAGGCGGGCACGGCGGTGGCAGGCACGATCGCGGCGCCGAAGCCGTCGAACGCCAGCGAAGCCAGCAGGCGGACACCGTCGACCTCGGCCTGGGCGCGCAGGGTGATGTCCGCGGTGGCCGCAGCGCGTTCGAGGACTCGTCGCAGCGCGGCGCCGGGTGGTGGCAGCAGCAGCGGCACCTCGTCGAGGTCGGCGAGGGGAATCGTGTCGCGGTCGGCGAGGGGGTGCCCGTCGGCGGCCAGCAGCAGCAGATCCTCGGCGAACAGCGGCTCGATGACGAGTTCGGGATCGTCGACGGGGAGGTGCACGATGGCAGCGTTGAGCTGGCCGGTGAGCACGTTGGGCACGAGCGACGACGTGGCGCCCTCCTGGACGATCACGCGGACGGAAGGGTGTCGCTCGCCGAGGCGGTTCGAGGAATCCCGGGACCAACCATCGAGCGGTGGTGCCGATCACGCCGATGCGGGTCTGGCCGGACACGTCGGCGTGGCGGCTCGACATGTCGGCGGTGATGTCGTCGATCTCGTTGAGGACACGGCGGGCCCGCTCGACGACCCGGGTCCCGTCCTCGGTCAGCCCACCCTGGGCCCGGTCGACGAGCGTCACGCCGAGTTCCTTCTCGAGGCGGGCGATGTGGCTGGAGACGTTCGACTGCACCGTGTAGAGCGCACGGGCCGCCGCCGAGAAGGTGCCGTGGTCGGCGATCGCCACCAGCGTCGCGAGCTGCCGGACATCCATCTCCGGCGAACGATACCGATATCTCTTTGTTCTACTTGTCAGATCGCTTGTTCACGTGCATACTTTCACAAGCAGATCGCAGTGCGAACACCCCCCATGTTCCACTCGAAGGGAAGTCCACCATCCGATTCCCCCAAATCGGAGGACATTCCCAGGTTGAGAGACCCGGATCCCCCATCCGGGTCTTTCCCGTTTTTCGGCTCCCGTTCCGGCACTGGTCGACGGGCCCTCGTCGCCGGGGCGAGTGCGTAGCCTGGCTCGGTGACCTCTCCACGTGCTGCTGCCTTCTTCGACCTCGATCGCACGCTGTTGGCGGGCGCGTCGGGGGAGGTGTTCGCCGGGGCGATGCGCCGCGGCCGGCCTCGTCGGCGCCGACCCCGATCCCCGGCGAGCAGCTGCTCTACCGCCTCTTCAACGCGATCGGCGAGACGCTGCCGTCGATGGTGCTCGCCCGCCAAGCGGTCCGTCTCGCCGGCGGGCGCTCGCAGGCATCGGTGACCGCAGGCCGCGGCGGACGTCGCCGACGAGCTGTGTGCGATGGTGCAACCGTTCGCCGAGACGGCCTTCGCCGCGCACCGCGCAGCGGGTCGGCCGATCGTGCTCGCCACCACGAGCCCGTACGACCTCGTCAAGCCGTTCGCCGATCGGCTGGGACTCGACGACGTGGTGGCGACCCGCTACGGGGTCGCACGCCGACGGCACCTACGACGGCACGCTCGACGGCCCGTTCGTGTGGTCGGCGGGCAAGCTGGCGGCGATCACCGAGTGGGCGGACCGCAACGGCGTCGATCTCGCCGAGAGCTACGCGTACTCCGACAGCGTGTACGACACGCCGATGCTCGCCGCCGTCGGCCATCCCGTCGTCGTCAACCCGGATCCCCGGATGGTGCTCGTTGCCGCTGCACGTCGGTGGCCGACCCTCAATCTCGACGTGTCGCCGGGCGTGCTCAAGGTGCCGGTGATCGGGCTCGAAGTACAGGAGACTCGCCCTGCGATTCGCACGTCCGCGGCCTGTATCCGTACGCACGATTCGACATCGACGGCGTCGACAACATCCCGACCGCCGGTGCGGCGATCCTGTGCGGCAACCATCGCAGCTACTTCGATGTCGCGGCGATGTCGCTGACGATCGCCAAGACGCGGTCGCGCGGCTCGCTTCCTCGGCAAGAAGGAAGTGTTCGACGCACCGATCGTCGGCCCGATCGCGGCGGCGATGGGTGGTATCCGGGTCGACCGTGGAACCGGCTCCGACGAGCCGCTCGCCGCGGCCGCCGCTGCGCCTCGGCGGGCGGCGAGATGGTCACGATGATGCCGGAGGGGACGATCCCGCGAGGACCGGCGTTCTTCCGCAAGCCCGTCGGTCGCTGGGGGGCTGCGCGGCTCGCCCAGTTGAGCGGTGCTCCGATCATCCCCGTCGGGTCTGTGGGGGACCGAGAAGGTGTGGCCCCGTTCGAGCCGGGTACCGAACGTCCTCAACCTCGCTCGACCGCCAACCGTACGAGTCCGAGTCGGCGAGCCGGTCGAGCTCCGGGGTCGATCGCTCGAAGCCGACACGAAGCGGATCATGGCGCGCGATCGTCGCGATGCTTCCCGACGATGCGTACTCGCCGGCGCAAGCCGACGGCCGAAGAACTGTCGCTGACGTACCCGCCCGGATATCGGCGGTGACCCGGCCCGGGAAGTGGGTCGTCGCCCCGGCACGGACATTGAGTAGGAAAACTTCGGGATCTCGTCATCCGATCCTGCAAGCAGGTTCGTAGACCTCACATGCCGCTTCGCTGCGGCGTGAACAACACAGCGAATCCACTCCCTACGAAAAGGACATTCACATGAAGCGCACCTCCACCCGTCTCGTCGCCGTCGGCGCCATCGCCGGCCTCGCTCGCCCTGAGCGCCTGCGGCATCGCGACTCCAACGACGAGAGCTCGTCGACCGAGGCCCCCGCCGCCACCGAGGCGCCCGCCGCCACCGAGACCACCGAGGCCATGACCGAGACCACCGAGGCCATGACCGAGACCACCGAGGCTGCAGCCGAAGAGCCGGGCACGATCGTCGACGTCGCCGTCGCCGCCGGCTCGTTCGACACGCTCGTTGCTGCCGTGACCGCAGCCGGTCTCGGCGAGACACTCTCGGGCGAAGGCCCGTTCACGGTGTTCGCACCGACCGACGAGGCGTTCGCTGCCCTGCCCGAGGGCCTCGTCGACTGCCTGCTCCTCGACGAGAACATCGACCCGCTGACCGCGATCCTCACCTACCACGTGGTCGACGGTGCGGTCATGTCGACCGACCTGACCGACGGTCCGGTGCCGACGCTGCAGGGTGAGGACATCACGGTCGACCTCACCGACGGCGTGACGCTCAACGAGCGCGTCACAGTGACGACGGCCGACGTCGAGGCCAGCAACGGCGTCATCCACGTCATCGACGGTGTCCTGGTCCCGCCGAGCATCGACGTGGCAGCCTTCCTCGAGACCTGCCCCGCCTGATCGGTCGACGCCGACTGCCGGTCACCGGCACAACACGATCCTCCTGCGATCCGTGGGGTCGGTCGCCATCGTGGCGGCCGACCCCACGTTCGCGTACGGTGACCGGCGTGGCGGCTGATCCGACGTGTGAGCTCTGCGAGGCGACGCCATTCACCGAGTGGTTCCACAGCGACGACCTGTGCTGGATCGCCGAGTGTGACTCGTGCGGCGGTGCCGATGGTCGTCTGGCGATCCGCACGATCCGTCGCCGCCGCCCGAGATCCGAGCGGCGCTGCACGAGCGGCTGACCGCGGTCGTCGAGTCGCTCGATCGTCGGCACCGTTCTGGATCGACGATCACCTCCGCTCGATCCCCGACCACTACCACGCCCACGCCCGCCGCCGACCCGACTGGACGACGCTGATGACGCATCCGATTCCTCGCACTTCCCCGCCCCGACGAACTGCTGCCGCACCGGCCCCCGTTCCTGTTCGTCGACGAGATGACTCTCGATCGTGCCCGGCGAGTCGGCGTCGGGGATCTGGCGGCTGACGGGCGACGAGTTCTTCTTCGCCGGGCACTTCCCGGGTCGTCCCACGCTGCCCGGCGTCCTGATGTGCGAGGCGATCGCCCAGGTCGGCGCCGCCGCCGTGCTGGCCGACCCGAGGTTCGCCGGCAAGCTTCCGCTGTTCGGCGGGCTCGACGGCGCCCGGTTCCGTCGCCAGGTGGTGCCCGGCGACGAACTCGTGCTCGAGGTCGAACTCGGCCGCATGTCGGCTCGCGCCGGCAAGGGATCGGGTCGCGCGCTCGTCGGCGACGAGGTCGCCTGCCAGTGCGACCTCCTCTTCGTCCTCGCCGACGCCTGAACCCCATCGCCCCGAGCGGTAACTCCTCACGGTCGCGCCGGCGCGCACGTGGATGCGAATTTCGGGGGAGGAGGGGTCGGTCAGGTGGCGGGGCGACGACGACGGAGCCGTTGTGGCCGCCGAAGCCGAAGTTGTTCGAGATCACCGGCCCGGGCTCCCACGGCCGCGGCTCGCCGATCGACGAGGTCGATCTCCATGTCGTCGCTGATCACCGTGGTGTTCGCCGTCGGCGGGATCAGGCGGTGCTCGATCGACAGCAGCGCGGCTGCGGCCTCGAGTGCGCCGGCCGCGCCGAGCGCATGGCCGGTGACGCCCTTGGTCGACACGACCGGGACGTTGCCGGGTCCGAACACCTCGGTGATCGCCGCGGCCTCGGCGGCGTCGTTGAGCGGGGTCGAGGTGCCGTGGGCGTTGACCTGCTTGACGTCGCCGGGCTCGAGCCCGGAGTCGGCGAGCGCGAGCCGCATGCAGGCGATGGCCCCGACGCCGCCGGGTGACGGGCGCGGTGATGTGGTGGGCGTCGGCAGTGCTCGCACCGCCGAGGATCTCGCCGAGGATCGTGGCGCCACGAGCGACGGCGTTCGACCACTCCTCGAGCACGAGCACGGCGGCACCCTCGCCGAGCACGAAGCCGTCGCGCTCGGCGTCGAACGGGCGGCTGACGCCGACTGGTCGACAGCGCGGTCATGTTGCCGAAGCCGGCGAGCGCGGTCAGCGTGGCAGCGGCCTCGCTGCCGCCGGTGGCGACGGCGTCGACGACACCCCAGCGGATCAGCCGGGCGGCATAGCCGATCGCGTGGGTACCTGCGGCGCACGCCGTGCAGATCGTCTCGTTCGGGCCCTGCAGCCCGTAGCGCATCGAGATCGATGCGCCCGAGGCGTTGGCCATCATCATCGGAACGAGGAACGGCGAGACCCGGCGGTCGCCCTTCTCCAGCCGGACCTGCGACCTGCTCCTCGATGCGTGTGGAGCCCGCCGACGCCGGTGGCGAAGATCGTGCCGAATCGAGCGGGATCGACGCCGATCGCGTCGACGCCACCGGCCTGCTCGAACGCCTCGGCCGCCGCGGCGACAGCGAACTGCTCGACGCGGTCGGTGCGGCGCGCCTGCTTGGGATTGTCGAAGTAGGGCGCCGGATCCCAGTCGTCGATCGACGAGCGACTGGCCGTCGGTGATGCGCCGGGCCCGAGCAGGCCGTCCCAGAACGCCGTGTCGCCGATGCCGGTCGGTGCGACGACGCCGAGACCCGTGACGGCGACCCGGCGGCCGCCGCTCATCAGAGCTTGGCGACGACGAGGTCGTACGCCTGCTGGACCGTCTCGACGCCTTCGAGGTCCTCTTCGGGCACCGAGACGTCGAACTCCTCCTCGAGCGCCATCACGAGCTCGACGAGGTCGAGGCTGTCGGCGTCGAGATCGTCACCGAAGTTGGCCTCGGGCACGACGGCGCTCTCCTCGACGGACAGCACCTCGACGGCGCACTTGCGGAAACGGGCGAACAGTTCTGGATCCACGGTCTTCTCCTTGTCGGTGCGATGTTGCAGTGTGGCGTCGAGCCGGATTGAAAGTGTAGGCACACGGTGTTCGGCGACTGTGATCGGTCGACCGGGCGGTTACGTGACGGCGGTCAGTGTCCCATGCCGAGGCCGCCGTCGACGGGGATGACGGCGCCGGTGATGTAGGCGGCGTCGGCGGAGGCGAGGAACGCGACGACGCCGGCGATCTCGTCGGGTTCGGCCATGCGCTGCAGCGGCACCATCGCGGTGAGGTCGGCGAGGCGGTCGTCGCCGAGCGCGGCGGTCATGTCGGTGGCGACCGGGCCGGGAGCCACGACGTTGACGGTGATCGATCGCGAGCCGAGCTCGCGGGCGAGCGATCGGGCGAAGCCGACCAGGCCGGCCTTCGAGGCGGCGTAGTTCGCCTGGCCGGCCGAGCCGAGCAGCCCGACGACCGACGACACGAGCACGATCCGGCCCGGCGGGCCTTGAGCATGCCGCGCGGCTGGCTCGCTTGACGACCCGGTAGGCGGCGGTCAGGTTGGCGTCGATCGACCGAGGTGAAGTCGTCCTCGCTCATCCGCAGCAGCAGGCCGTCGCGGGTGATGCCGGCGTTCGAGACGAGCGACCTCGACCGGTGCCGCCGAAGTGGTCCTCGACGGCGGTGAAGGCGGCGTCGACGTCGTCGTTCGAGGTCACGTCGCACTTGCACGCCGAAGAGCCCGTCGGGCGGCGGCGACGAGTTGTAGGTGACGGCGACCCGGTCGCCGAGCGCCTGCGAAGCGCGCGGCGCAGGCCAGCCCGATCCCGCGGGAGCCGCCGGTGACGAGCACGATGCGTCCGGTGGTCAGCGGTCATGTGGCAGCGCTCCGTTCACGGGCTGCTGATTCCAGCGCACCACGGCGCTGGCGGAGGTCATGCCGGCGCCGAACCCGACGAACAGCACCAGGTCGCCGTCGGTGACACGGCCGGCGTCGAGGGCGTCGGCGAGCGCGAGCGGGATCGATGCCGCCGACGTGTTGCCGGTGTGATCGAGCACGATCGATGCGCGATCGAGGCCGATCCCGAGGCGATCGCAGGAGGCCGAGATGATGCGGATGTTGGCCTGGTGGGGGACGACGAGGGCGATGTCGTCGGCGGTGACGCCGGCGTGCGGCCATCGACTTCGTGGCGGAGTCGACCATGATCCGCACGGCGCGCCGGAACACCTCCTTGCCCTCCATCTGGAGCAGGCCGCCGATGCTCGCAGTACAGGGCGTCCTCGGCGCTGCCGTCGGCGTCGAGGTCCCAGCCGAGCAGCTGGCCGGGCCCGTCGACGGCCTCGAGCACCGCGGCGCCCGATCCGTCGGCGAACAGGATGGCGGTGTTGCGGTCGGTCCAGTCGGTGATGCGCGCGAGGGTGTCGGTGCCGATGACCAGGACCTTCGTCGGCGCCGATGGCGATGAGCCCGTGGGCGGCGACGAGGCCGTAGACCAAGCCGGAGCAGGCGGCGTTGAGGTCGAACGCGCCGCACGTCAGGCCGAGCTCGTGCTGCACCGTCGCGGACGTGGCCGGCACGGCGCGGTCGGGGGTGGTGGTGGCGAGGATGAGCAGCGTCGATGTCGCCGGGTCGACGCCGGACATGCTCGAGTGGCCTGGCGCCCGGCCTCGACCGACAGACCCGGCGGTGGTGCCGCCGACGTGGCGCTCGCGGATGCCGGTGCGTTCGACGATCCAGTCGTGGTTGGTGTCGAGCGTCTGCTCGAGGTCGTGGTTGGTGACGACCTGGTCGGGCAGGGCGGTGCCCCACCCGGTGATCACCGCGCCTCGGACGCCCGTCGGTACTGCTGGCATCTGGTCAGTCCCCGCGTTCGTCATGATCCGTCGCTGCGCAGCCAGGCGATCGGCTGGCGTGGTGTGACGCGCTCGGTGTCGAGCGCGATGTAGCTCTGGAGAATGCCGGCGAACGGCGAGCGGACCTCGACGTCGCCGACGTGGCCGAGCACCGTGCCGACCGTCGATCGACGATCCCTCGCGCCAGCGAGCCGATCGGCGTGAAGATGCCCGCGGCCGGGCTCACGACGAGCCGCTCGACGGCGAAGAGGTGCTCGCCCTCGTGCTGAGCGGGGGCCGACGTGCGTGCCGGCGCCGACCCACTCGAGCAGCTTGTCGAGGTCCTCGGGGGTGGACACCGAGATCGTGCGGCCGCCGGTCGACCGTGCGCTTGGCCATGCCGGTGAGCACCGCGCCGGGGCCGAGTTCGGCGAAGTCGGTGACGCCGCGCTCGGCGAGCGTGAGCAGGCAGTGCTTCCAGCGCACCGGGCTCGAGAGCTGGGCCGACAGCAGGCTCGCCCAGTCGGCGCCCTGGTCGTGGGCCAGCGCGTCGACGTTCGACACGACCGGCACGTCGGTGTCGCGCGGGTCGGCCGCGGCGAGCGCCGTGCGCAGCCGGTCGCGGGCGGCGGCCATGAACGGGCGTGTGGAACGCCCCGGACACCTGCAGCGGCATGACCTTCTTGGCGCCGAGCTCCTTGGCGTGGACGGCGCGCGGCGTCGACGCCCGACGGGCGAGCCGGCGATCACGACCTGGCCGGGGGCGTTGAAGTTGGCGACCCACACGTCGGCGTCGGCGCGGCGGCAGGCGACCTCGACCTGGTCGTCGTCGAGGCCGAGCACGGCGGCCATCGTGCCGGGCTGGGCGAGGCCGGCATCGTGCATCGCGGCGCTGCGCTCGCACGACGAGCCGGATGCCGTCGTCGAAGCCGAGTGCGCCGGTGGCGGTGAGGGCGGTGTACTCGCCGAGGCTGTGGCCGGCGCAGTAGCTGGGCTCGATGCCGAGGCGCTCGACGGCGTCGAGCACCATCAGGCTCGACACGAACGTCGTCAGCTGGGCGTTGCGGGTGTCCTTGCAGCTCGTCGGCGTCGGCGTCGCAGAGCAGGGCGCCGACGTCGCGGCCGGCGATGTCGCTGGCCTCGTCGACGAGTTCCCAGCTCTCGTGGTCGCGCCAGGGCAGCCCCATGCCCGGGCGTTGCGAGCCCTGGCCGGGGAAGGTGAAAGCGAGCATTCGGTCGCAGGCTAGACCTCCGCCCACGTCTGCAGAGCTACCGCCCGGTAAGCCCGCTAGCCTCCGGCTGCCCAGCCGTCACACGCGCCCCGGTAGCCCAATTGGCAGAGGCAACGGTCTCAAACACCGTCAAGTGTCGGTTCGAGTCCGACCCGGGGCACTGCTCGTGGTGGCCGCACGTGGTGGCCCGTGGTCGCACTTGGTGGCACCTTCGGCGAAGTAGATTCGGCGTCCTGATGGGCAACTGGCTGGTCGAACGGCGACTCTCGCAGGTGGCGACACGTCTGAAGTCGCTGCGCTCGGAACTGGCGGTGATCGACGAGCAGATGATCCACCTGGGCGACGATGCCGACGATCAGGCGATCAGGGCGCTCGTCTCCGAGACGGCGGGGGCGTCGTACGAGGCGCGTGATGCGCGTCGGCACGTCGACGCCCTGGCGAAGCACCGATCGAAAGTGATCGAGGAGATCGCGTCGCTGGAAATCCGCCAGGACGAACTCCTCGACCGCATGTGACGGTCGGGCGACAGCTGACATGCTCGGCTCGATGGATCCACTGACCGCACGCAAGACCTGGCGCACGCTCGAGCCGGTGCACGGCGCCATCTACTTCGTGCCCGAGGCCCGCGAGGAGTACGCCGCCATCGGCATCGACGACCGGATGCGGGGCTACTTCGCGTCGCGGTCGGCGCCGATGGGTGCCGTGCCGGCATCGGTCGTGATCGCCACGTTCTTCAACTTCGACCCCGACCTGGTCCGCGCGAGCATGGACGGGGTCTGGGATCACGTCACCCCGGAAGCGATCTCGGCGGCGCGACTGACGAGCTGCCGATCGGATGATGCGACGGTTCGCGCCCGACGGCGTCGACGGACCCGCACATCGTCGAGGCGGCCGACGTTGGCGCGGTGCTGCGGCGCTGGCCGCCTGTGAGCGCCCCGAGGGGCGACCGTTGTTCGCCGGCCACGCAGCGCTGGCCGTGGCCCGACGAACCGCACCTCGTGCTGTGGCATGCCCAGACGCTCCTGCGCGAGTTCCGCGGCGACGGGCACATCGCGGCGCTGACGGTCGAGGGGCTGAATGGTTGCGAAGCGCTCGTCACGCACGCTGCGGCAGGCGATGTGAGCTGCGGAGATCCTCAGGGCCACACGGCAACGCACCGGCGACGACTGGCTGGCCGCCGAGGAACGGCTGCGTTCGATCGGCTGGCTCGACCCGGACCTCGCGTTCACCGAACTCGGCCGGCAACGGCGTGACTGGATCGAGCAGCGCACCGACGAACTCGCCGCCGCTCCGTACGACGCGATCGGCGTCGACGGCTGCGAGCGGCTGCGCGAGTTGGTGCGACCGATCAGCCAGGACGATGGCATCGGCGTTCGGGTGAGTCGGGCGTTCGAGTTCGTGGTGCGTCCGATCGGGTGGGTCGAGTCGGGCCGTCGTGGACGGGCCGACGACGACTGGGGCGACGTCGAGAGCACGATCCGGCTCGACGCCGAACGGTTCTCACCCGACGCGCTGGCCGGGCTCGGCGAGTTCTCTCACGTCGAGGTGATCTTCCTCTTCGATCAGTTCGACGAGGTGAAGGTGCAGTACCGGAGCCCGACACCCGCGGGGAAACGAGGCCTGGCCGAAGGTCGGAATCTTCGCCCAGCGTGCGAGCTCTCGACCGAACCGTCTGGGCCTCACCACTTGTGAGCTGGTCGGCGTCGAGGGTCTCGCCCTCCGAGTGCGTGGCCTGGACGCGATCGACGCCACGCCGGTGCTCGACATCAAGCCGTTACGTCCGCGAGTTCCAGCCTCGCAGCGAGGTTCGTCAACCGGCGTGGATGAGTCGAGCTGATGGCCGAACTACTGGTGAGCTGCACGGTGGTGCAGGAACGGATGGTCGGCCGTCACCTGCTAGATAAGAGCCATGCCGTTGCGTGTCGTCATCGCCGAGGACGAGGCCATCATCCGGCATGGACCTCCGTGAGACCCTCGAGGAAGAGGGCTACGAGGTCGTCGGCGAGACCGGCCGGGGCGACCAGGCCGTCGAGCTCGTCCGGGCCCTGCAGCCCGATCTCGCCATCCTCGACATCAAGATGCCCGGCATGGACGGCCTCGAGGCCGCCCGCGATCATCAACGGCGAGAAGATCTGCGGCGTGCTGATGCTCACCGCGTTCAGCCAGCGCGAGGTCGTCGAGCAGGCCCGCGACGCCGGTGCGCTGGCCTACCTCGTCAAGCCGTTCCAGAAGAGCGACCTGATCCCGGCCATCGAGGTGGCGATGGGCCGCTTCCGGGAGCTGCGGTCGCTCACCGGCGAGATCGACGCGCTCGGCGAGCAGCTCGAGTCCCGCAAGGTCGTCGACCGCGCCAAGGGCGTGCTGATGGACGAGCCGGGCATGACGCGAGGCCGACGCGTTCTCGTTCATCCAGCGCACGGCGATGAGCGAGCGGACCCGGATGCGTGACGTCGCCGACCGGATCCTCGACGGCTCGCTGCGCCCGGGCGCCGGCTGAGCGCGGCGATGGGCACCTACCTCGTCGTCGACGGCAACTCGCTGACCTACCGCGCGTTCTTCGCGCTGCCCGACCGACATGGCCACGGCGAGCGGGCAGGTCACCAACGCGGTGTTCGGCTTCACGTCGATGCTGATCAACGTGCTCAAGGACCACCGCCCCGACGGCGTGCTGGTCGCCTTCGACCGGCCCGAGCCGACGTTCCGCCACGAGGCCGAGCCGCCTACAAGGCGCAGCGCGACGCGGCCCCGGACATCCTGCGCCAGCAGATGGGGCTCGTCCGCGAGGTGCTCGACGCGCTCGGCATCACGTCGTCGACCTGTCCGGCTGGGAGGCCGACGACATCATCGCCACCGCCACCGACCGCCTCGTCGACGCGCGGCCACCAGGTGATCATCGTCACCGGCGACCGCGACAGCTACCAGCTCGTCGCGGACCCCCACGTCAAGGTGCTCTACAACAAGCGCGGCGTCAGCGACTACGCGTTCTACGACGAGGCCGGCATCGAGGAGCGCACCGGCGTGACGCCCGGCGCAGTACCCGCAGTACGCCGCGCTGCGCGGCGACCCCAGCGACAACCTGCCCGGCGTGCCCGGCGTGGGGGAGAAGACGGCGGCCAAGCTGATCACCACCTACGGCGGCCTCGACGGCATCTTCGAGCACGTCGACGAGCAGACCCCGAAGCTGCGCGCGAACCTCGCCGAGCACGAGGAGCGGGCCCGCAAGAACCTCGAGCTGATGCTGCTGCGCCACGACGCGCCGATCGACGTCGACCTCGACGACCTCGCGCGTGACCCCGAACGCCGACGAGGTGAGGCGGCTGTTCGACTTCCTCGAGTTCCGCACCCTCGCCGGACCGCCTCGACGAGGCGCTGTCGGCGATGGGCGCGTCGGTCGACCTCGGCCCTGCCGACGAGCGCGCCGAGCTCGAGGCCGAGGTGACGACCGCGTCGTCGGCCGGCGCAGGCAGCTGCAGCGATCGCGGCGGCGGCGACGCTCGATGTCGCGGCCACGTGGCTCGGCGAGCCCGGCCGCAGCGCCGCTCGCCGGGCATCGCCGTGGTCGTCGACGCGTCGATGGCCGACGTGCTGTGGATCCCGGCCGACGTGCTCGCCGACGACGCCGTGCGCGCGGCGCTCGGCTCGCACACCGACCTGCGCGGGCACAACGTCGAAGCCGCTGATGCGCTCGCTGCTGGAGTTCGACGTCGAGGTGCGGGGCCTCACGCTCGACACGGCGATCGCCGCCTACCTCATCGACCCGGCCGAGGCCCGCTACACGCTGCCCGACCTCATCGAGAAGTACACGAGGTTCGCCCGGCCGTCCGACGACGCCGCCGGCAGTGGCCAGCTCGACCTCGACGGCACGTCGCTCGGCGACGCCGAGCTGGCCGCCCGCGATGCGCTCGCCGTCGACCGCGCTCGCCGAGCCGCTCGTGGCCGAGCATGGAGGCCCAGGGGATGGCCGAGCTGTACCGCGACGATCGAGAACCCGCTGGTGCGGCGTGCTCGCCAAGATGGAGCACGTCGGCATCGGGGTCGACGTCGACGAGCTGCGCGGCGCTCGGCAAGCGACTGTCCGACGAGGTGCAGACGCTGCAGGCGCAGCTGCGCGAGGTCGGCGGGCCGCGACGACCTCAACCTCAACTCGCCGAAGCAGCTGCGCGAGATCCTCTACGACGAGCGTGGGCCTGGCGCCGCGGAAGAAGACCAAGACCGGCTACTCCACCGACGCCGCGACGCTCGAGAAGCTCAAGGACCAGTGGCCCGAGTTCATCGAGCCGCTGCTGCGCTACCGCGAGGTCGAGAAGCTGCGCTCCACCTACGGCGAGGGCCTGCTCGCCGAGGTCGGCCGCCGACGGGCGCATCCACGCCACGTTCAACCAGACCGTCGCCCGCACCGGCCGGCTCTCGTCCGACCAGCCGAACCTGCACAACATCCCGGTGCGCACCGAGGAGGGCCGCCAGTTCCGCAAGGCGTTCGTGCCCGGCGCCGGGCTACCGAGCTGCTGGTCGCCGACTACAACCAGATCGAGCTGCGCTGCATCGCCCACCTCGCCGAGGACCCCGGGCTGATCGAGGCGTTCACGAGCGGGCAGGACATCCACAACGCCACCGCGGCGCGGGTGTTCGGCGTCGAGCCGGCCGCGGTCACCGTCGAGCAGCGGTCGAAGGCGAAGATGGTGTCGCTACGGGCTCGCCTACGGCATGGAGGCCTACGGGCTCGGCCAGCGGCTCAACATCCCGACCGAGGAGGCCGCGGTGATCCTCGACGCCTACTTCGTGGCGTTCCCGAACGTGAAGGACTACATGGACCGCACGGTGATCGAGGCCCGCGAGCGCGGCTACACCGAGACGCTGTTCGGGCGTCGCCGCCCGATCCCCGAGCTGCTCGAACTCGAACTTCCGGATCCGCCAGGCGGGCGAGCGCCAGGCGATGAACGCCGGCATCCAGGGCCTCGCCGCCGACATCTTCAAGGTGGCGCTGGTGCGCCTCGACGCAGGCGCTCGGTCGCCGGCGGCTACGACAGCCGGCTCGTGCTGCAGGTGCACGACGAGGTGCTCGTCGAGGTGCCCGACCGACGAGCACGACGTCGTCGGCGACGCTCGTCGTCGACGCTCATGCGCGATGCCGCCGAGCTCGACGTGCCGCTCGAGGTGAACGTGTCGTGGGGCGACACGTGGGCCGTCGGCGAAGGGCTGACGGTGCGCAGCGCGACCGCCCGACCGACCGAGGTCTGACGCCGGCGGTCGACGCGACCACTGGTTCGAGGACCTCGCCGACCACCTCGGCGCGGCCTACCTGCGGTACTCGTTCACCAAGGGCACCGAGCAGGAGGTCGACCTCCTGGTCGACGCGCTCGGGCTGGCAGCCGGGTGACCGGGTGCTCGACGTCGGGTGCGGCCCGGGCCGCCACGCCCACGACTGGCCCGGCGCGGGATCGAGGTGCACGGCGTCGACATCAGCCAGCGGTTCGTCGACCTCGCCGCGCGCGGCGAGCGCGCCCGCGCGCGGCGCCACGTTCGAGCGCGCTCGACGCCCGGGCGCTGCGCGTTCGACGCCGGAGTTCGACGCCGTGATCTGCCTGTGCCAGGGGCGTTCGGGCTGATGACCGCCGACGGCGACGACGCTGCGGTGCGTGGCCGGGCATGGCCCGGGCGCTGCGGCCGGGCGGGCGGCTCGCGCTGACCGCGTTCAACGCCTACTTCGCGGTGAAGTACCACGAGGACGCCGACGTTCGACGCCGGAGCCGGCGTGTCAACCACGAGCGCACCGAGATCCGCTCGGAGTCCGGCGCGATCGCCGACGCGTCGACCTCTGGACCGGCTGCTACACCCCTCGTGAGCTGCGGCTGCTGCTCGGCCGCGCACGGCTTCGGGTCGACTCGATCTGCCAGCGTCGAGCCCGGCGCGTACGGCCGCGACCCGCCGACCGTCGAATCGCCCGAGTTCCTCGTCGTCGCCCACGCCCCTGACCGCCCGACCGATTCGCCGGACCGTGCCGCTGAGCGCACGTGCGCCGGATTTCGGTGTCGCGGGCGATGGCGCGCCATCGCCGTTCGGCGCGACCGCTGGTACCATGGTCGGCTGCGTCACGCCAGTGGCGCGCTGTCCATCTACTCACCGTCCGTTCCGAAAGCAGTCCGTCCCTTGTCCGACACCGCAACCACCTCCGAGTCTCCCGCGAACCCGATGGGAACCTTCGACGACGAGGGCAGCTACACCCCCCGCGAGATCGTCGTCCGACGACCTCGGCATGTCGCTTCGCCGACGCCATCGACGGCACCATGGTCGACGTCGAGGACGGCCAGCTCGTCAACGGCACGGTCGTCAAGATCGACAACGACGAGGTGCTCCTCGACATCGGCTACAAGTCCGAGGGCGTCATCCCCTCCCGCGAGCTGTCGATCCGCAACGACGTCGACCCGCACGAGGTCGTCTCGCTCGGCGAGCGCGTCGAGGCCCTCGTCCTCAACAAGGAGGACAAGGAAGGCCGCCTCGTCCTGTCCAAGAAGCGGGCGCAGTACGAGCGGGCCTGGGGCGACGATCGAGAAGATCAAGGAAGCCGACGGCGTCGTCGTCCGGCCCGGTCATCGAGGTCGTCAAGGGCGGCCTCATCCTCGACATCGGCCTGCGTGGCTTCCTGCCCGCCTCGCTCGTCGAGCTGCGCCGGGTCCGCGACCTCGCAGCCGTACGTCGGCGAGACGCTCGAGGCCAAGATCATCGAGCTCGACAAGAACCGCAACAACGTGGTGCTGTCCCGCCGGGCCTACCTCGAGGAGACCCAGAAGGAGCAGCGCGACGAGTTCCTCGCCAACCTCAAGCCCGGCGAGGTCCGCGAGGGCGTCGTCTCCGTCGGTCGTCAACTTCGGTGCGTTCGTCGACCTCGGCGGCATGGACGGCCTCGTCCACGTCTCCGAGCTGTCGTGGAAGCACGTCGACCACCCGGGCTCGGTCGTCGCCGTCGGCGACGAGGTCAAGGTGCAGGTGCTCGACGTCGACCTCGACCGCGAGCGCATCAGCCTGTCGCTGAAGGCCACCCAGCAGGATCCGTGGCAGGAGTTCGCCGCCAGCCACCAGGTCGGCGAGCTGGTCTACGGCCGGGTCACCAAGCTCGTGCCGTTCGGTGCGTTCGTCCAGGTCGGCGACGGCATCGAGGGCCTCGTGCACATCTCGGAGATGTCGGCGCACCACGTCGACTCGCCCGAGCAGGTCGTCACGCCCGGCGAGGAGCTGTGGGTCAAGATCATCGACCTCGACCTCGCAGCGTCGCCGCATCAGCCTGTCGATCAAGCAGGCCGCCGAGGGTGGCGAGCTCGCCGCCGAGTACCGCGAGCACTTCGAGGTCGACTCCGCCGGCAACTGGGTCCAGGGCGAGGCGTCGGCCGAGGCCGAAGCCGCGTGGTCCGAGTACTACGGCGAGGGCGGCGAAGGCGCAGCGGCACCGAACCGGTCGGCGCGCTCGACGAGTCGAGGCCGACGAATCGGCCGTCGAGGAAGTTGCTGTCGAAGACGTCGTCGTCGAAGACGTCGTGCCGGAGGAAGCGCCCGCCGAGTGATCCTGGTCGGTCTGACCGGAGGAATCGGGGCGGGCAAGTCGACGGTGTCGGCGATGCTCGCCGAACGCGGTGCCGCCATCGTCGATGCCGATCAGATCGCCCGCGATCTCCAAGCGCCGGGCAGTCCGGTGCTGGCGGCCATGGCCGAGCGGTTCGGCGATCACATCCTGCTCGCCGACGGCTCGCTCGATCGTGGCGCCGTCGCCAAGATCGTCTTCAACGACGAAGCGGCGCTGAAGGACCTCAACGGCATCGTCCACCCGGCGATGCAGGACGAGATCCAGCGTCAGATCGACGTCCACAAGGACACCGATCGGGTCGTGGTGCTCGACTTCCCGCTGCTCGGCGAGAACCCTCGCAAGGGGCTCGTCGCCACGGTCGTGGTCGATGTTCCCGTCGACGTGGCGGTGCAGCGGCTGGTCGACCAACGGGGCATGGACGAGACGGACGCCCGTGCCCGCATCAGCAGCCAGATCAGCCGTGACGAGCGACTGGCCACCGCCACGCACGTGATCGACAACGGCGGCGACCGGGATTCGCTGATCGAGCAGGTCGACTCGCTGTGGACGGCGTTGACCGAACTGTCGACCGCGACCTCAGCCGAGCAGTGACAGCGAGATGTCCAGTACCGGCACGTCCGGTGCCGGCGTGGTCGCGTAGATCGCCGAATGGTGGGCGCCGAGGTCGCTGAAGGCCCGGTCGACGAGGTCCCAGTACGAACGCCGGATCGCCGCGCGACGCTCGTCGCGGGCTGCCTCGTACCGCTCGATGGCACTCGGCCTGGGGACATACGTGACGACGCGCTCGCCGCGCCTGCGGACCTCGGCGTCGATCCGGTCGGTCACGTCGGTTCGCTCGTAGTCGCGTTCACGCCAGTCCAGTCGGGCGAGCTCGTCATCGGTGACCCGTACGGCGACACCGTTGCAGTGCTCACCGTCGGCAGCGACCAGCCCGAGCGAGATGACGACGCCCTGGTGCACGTCGACGTCGTCATGGCGCCAGTCGCCGCGCAGGTGGAGTGACCCGTAGTTCCATCGCCGTCCGTATCCGTGGAGATGGGCGGCACCGACGTCGCCGGGAGCAACATGGCGTCCGATGGTCGAGGCCAGCGAGGTCGGCGACACCAGTGAGCCGTAGCCGAACACCCAGGTGCCGGCACTCATGCGTGGAAGTGTTCGTGCACCGCGCCCACCAACAACCGTACGCCGAGCCCGATGGCGCGTTCGTCGACGTCGAAGTGACCGGCGTGGAGGTCGAGCGTGGGGCCGGACGGGTCGCGCACGCCCAGGCGGACGTAGGTTCCCGGAACCTCGCGTGTGAACCACGCGAAGTCGTCACCGCCCCAACTCTGCTCGACCGTGGCGACCGACTGCGCGCCCACGACATCGATGGCCGCGCGGCGCAGGGTGTCGGTGACACCGGCATCGTTCACCACCGGTGGGACGCCGTGGGTGTAGTCGATCTCCAAGACGGCACCGGACTCGCCGACGATGCTCACGACTTCGCGCTCGACGAGTCCGGCCAGGCGCTCCCAGACCGGGAGCGACGGGGTTCGGATCGATGCCTTGAGTTCGCAGTGGGTCGGAATGACGTTGGCGGCGTCGCCGGCATGGATCGCCCCGAACACGACCTTCACGTCGCCGGGATCGTCGAGGTGTCCCGCGACGCGCGCCGGCAGTTCGGCGATGATCCGAGCTGCGAGCGCAACGAGATCGACCGTGAGTTCCGGACGTGCGGTGTGCCCACCCGGCCCGACGAGGCGGATCACTGCCATGTCGGCAGCCGACGAGATCGCACCGGACTTGAGGCCGATCGTGCCGACGTCGAGTTTCGGCTCGCAGTGGATCCCGACGATCGCCGCGACGCCGTCGAGCCCACCGTCGCCGATCACGTCGAGGGCGCCGCCGGGGACGCGCTCCTCGGCCGGCTGGAACACGAAGCGGACGGGCCCGGGCAGGAGGTCTCGGTGATGGGCGAAGTACAACGCAGCGCCGAGCACGATCGTGGTGTGCACGTCGTGCCCGCAGGCGTGAGCGACGCCGGGATGACGGCTCGCGTAGGAGACGTCCTTGTCGTCGGTCATCGCCAGTGCGTCGAGGTCGGCGCGCAACGCGAAGAGGGGCTCGGAGCCGTTGCGGTTCGTCGGGCCGAGATCGCACACGAGGCCGGTTCCGACCGCCAGGCGGCGCGGCTCCAAGCCGGCCAAGCGGAGTCGCTCCTCGACCAGCTCGGTGGTCGCGTGCTCGGCGCCGCTGAGCTCGGGATGGGCGTGGAGGTTGCGTCGCAGGGCGATCAGCCCTTCGCCGTGTTCATCGAGCCATTCGGTCAGCGGCGGCGCGACGATCGTCATGACCGGAGTTCGTCGGTGGTCAGGCTGTCGACCAGGAGATGGACCACGTCGACGAGCGTACCGCCGGCCTCGACGAGCGCTCGTTGGCGCGTCGCGCCCGTGCCGACGTCGAGCACCGTGAGGAGATCGTCCAGTTGGGCCGTGGTTCCGAGCCGTTGCGCCGTGGGCCCGAGGTCGTCGACCAGCTCGGCGAGGAGGTCGCGCGACCGATCGTCGATCGGGCCGCCCGGTGTCGGGGTGCTCGACGATCAGGTCCGCGTCGATGCCGAAGCGAGCAGCGAGCCATCGGTTCTCGCGCACGGTCCACTCGCGTGGGGCGACGGGCAGCGTGCCGTCGTCGATGCGGGCATTGCACCAGGCCACGAGCGTCTGAGCGAGCCCGGCGAGGGCCACAGCTTCACGCACGGTCGGAGTCGCATCACACATGCGGAACTCCACCGTGCCGAAGTCGGGGTGCGGACGGATGTCCCACCAGACCTCACGGATGGAGTTGATGCACTTCGAGTCGAGGAGCGTCGACATGAACACCTCGAAGTCGGTCCAGTCGGCGAGTTGCGGCGGGAGCCCGGCGGTCGGCAGCCCCTCGAACACCTTCGACCGTGCGGATGCGAGTCCCGAATCCTCGCCCTCGAAGTACGGGCTCGACGACGACAGCGCCAGGAACAACGGCAGGTGGCGTCGCAACTCGTTGATGATCGTGATCGCACGAGCGCCGTCGCTGACACCGACGTGCACGTGCATCCCGCAGATCAGGAGCCGACGTGCAGGCCACTGCATCGACTCGATGAGTTCGTGATAGCGCTGATCGGGGCTGACCAACTGGTCGCGGGCGAGTGCGAACGGATGGGTGCCCGAACTCATCAGCGCGAGGCCTCGGCGATCGGCGGCGACGCGGACTTCGGCGAGGGTCGCGCGCAGATCATGGCCCGCTTCGTCCGGTGTCTCGCAGACGCCGGTGATGATCTCGATCGTGCTCTGGAACAGTTCGTGCTTGGCCTTCGGATGCTCGGCCCTCCGGGTGGTCGATCCCGAGTTCGTCGAGCAGTTCGTTTGCTGCCGACACGAGCTCGCCCGTGGCGCGATCGACCACGTGGAGTTCCATCTCGATGCCGACCGTCGGCCGTTCGTTGTGGGTGAACTCGATCGTCATGGTGGCAGACGACCGATCACGATCAGCGGTAGCTGTCGAGGGCCTCGGCGACCTGCTCCGGCGTGGTGGTCGGCGAGAACCGGGCCACCACGTTGCCGTCGCCGTCGACGAGGAACTTCTCGAAGTTCCAGGTGATGTCGGCGCTGTCGCCCGTGCCCGGCTGCTCGGACTTGAGCCATGGTAGAGCGGGGCGGCGCCGTCGCCGTTCACCTCGATCTTGTGGAACATCGGGAATGTGACGCCGTACTTCGACGTGGCGAACTCGAGGATCTCCGCGTCGGTTCCGGGCTCCTGGTTGCGCGAACTGGTTGCACGGGAACCCGAGGACGGTGACGTCGTCGTTGTCATCGTGGAGCGCACGCAGACCTGCGTACTGAGGCGTGAGGCCTCAAGCGCTGGCGACGTTGACGATCAGGCAGATCTGACCGCGGAACTGGTCGAACGAGACCTGCTCGCCGGTGATCGACGTCATCTCGAAGTCGTGGAAGGCTGACATCGTGCGGAGTGTAGCCCTCGAGCGGGCCACTGCCGTCGGTCCAGGGCTCGGCGACGCTCGATGCCGTCCCGACACAGCGATGACCGTTCGCTCCGTCAGCCGACCCGTGTGGATATCATCTGTTCACCCATGCCCGCCGACCGAAAACGAAGTTGACGCCGTGCTGACTGCTCTCGGGCTGATCGGTGTCGTCGCCCTGATCGCCGCGAACGGCTACTTCGTCGCCGTCGAGTTCGCGTTCGTCGCGGCTCGCCGGAGCCGGTTCGTGGAGCAGGCAGAATCGACGGTGACCGCCGCTCGAAGCGGGCGATCGCCGTTCACAAGCGTCTCAGTTTCATGCTGTCGGGTGCCCAGCTCGGCATCACCGTCACGACGCTGGTCGCTCGGTTTCATCGCCGAGCCGGCCATTGCGTCGGTGTTCGCTCCGGTCGCTCGAGGCGGCCGGCGTCCCCGAATCGGCGTCGCTCGGCGATCGCCCTGGCTCTGGCGCTGCTCTTCGCCACGATGGCGCAGATGGTGTTCGGTGAGCTGGCACCGAAGAACCTCGCGATTGCCCGGCCCGAACCGGTTGCCCGCGCGCTGGCGCCGTCGACTGGCTCTTCATGCGCGTCGCCGGGCCGATGATCCGCCTCTTCGACGGCGCCGCCAACCGGCTGCTCCGGCTGGTCGGTGTCGAGCCCGTCGAGGAACTGCGTGACACGGTGTCGACCCAGGAACTCGACCTGATCGTCGACTCGTCCGCCGAGAGCGGCCACCTGACGATGCTGCAGGCCCAGTTGCTCGAGCGTGCCATCGACTTCGGTGAGCTCGAGGCATCCGACGCGATGGTCCCGTGGAACCGAGTGGTCACCATCGACGCCGACGCGACGGCAGCCGACCTGCGCGGCGTTGATGACGTCGTCGCATTCGCGTTTCCCGGTGGTCGACGCCGACGACGGGTCCACGGCATCGTGCATGCCAAGGATCTTCTCGGCGTTCCCCGCTCCGACTACGAGACCACCGGCGGTGGCGTCGCTGGTGCGACGAGATCCTGGCCGTGCCCGAGGCCGCCGGCCTGAGTGTGGTGCTCGCCGAGCTGCGCGCCCATGCCACCGAGATGGCGTCGTCATCGACGAGTACGGCGGGCCGGCCGGCGTGGTGACGCTCGAGGACATCGTCGAGGAACTCGTCGGCGAGATCGAGGACGAGTACGACCCGAGCGCACGCGGCGAACACGTCGAGATCGAGCCCGGCGTGTGGTCGGTGGCCGCCAGTTCACGCCCCGACGAGATCGAACGGATCACGGGTTTCGACCTTCCCGACGGCGACTACGACACGGTGGCGGGTCTCGTCCTCGACCGTCTCGAGCACATTCCGTCGGTCGGCGAGATGTTCGTCGTCGACGGGATCCAGATCGAGGTCGTCGAGGTCGACGGATTCGCGATCCACCGGCTGCAGCTTGCGCGAGTCGACCCGACGCGCCACCGACGAGACGTGACACCGGCTCCGAAGACGACGTCAAGGGCGGCGAGCGATGATGCTCGCAGCGTCCGAGGGCATCCAGGTCAGCTGGGTCGAGCCTCGGACTCGCGGTCGTGCTGCTGGCACTGAACGGGTTCTTCGTCGCCGCCGAATTCGCGTTGCTGGCCTCGCGCCGCTCGCGCATCGAGCAGTTCGCGGCCGAGGGCGACAAGCGGGCCAGGCACGCGCTGGCCGGACTTCGCGAGTTGACCTTGATGTTCGCGGGAGCACAGCTCGGCATCACGATGTGCTCGCTCGGGCTCGGTGCCGTTGCCGAACCGGCGGTCGCGCGGGTCATCGAGGGCGTGCTCGGCGAGCTGTTCACCCTGTCGGACACGGCGCGCCACGTCATCGCGTTCACGATTGCGTTGTCGATCGTGGTCTTCCTCCACATGGTGGTCGGGCGAGATGGCGCCGAAGTCGTGGGCGATCGCGCACCCGGAGAAGTCGTCGTTGCTCCTGGCCCGACCGTTCCGGATGTTCGCCCGTGTCTTTCGGCCGATCATCCGGCTGCTCAACTGGATGCGCGAACGTCGTCGTACGCCTGGTCGGTGTCGAGCCGCAGGACGAGCGAGCGATGGCCCACTCGCCGAGCGAGCTGCTGCTGTTGATCGACGAGTCGGCCGGGCGCGGCGGCATCGCGGCCGAGGAGCATCGAACTCCTCGCGCGCTCGCTCGAACTGTCGGGTCTCACCGCGGCCGACGCCATGACACCGCGTCGCGACATCGTCGCCCTTCCCGCCGAGGCGACCGCTGCCGACGTCGCAGCCGAGGCGCATCGCACCGGTCGCACTCGCAGTCGATCATCCACGAGGGAGACCTCGATCACGTCCGCGGATTCGTGCACGCGAAGGACGTCATCCGGCTCGACATGGGTCGCCTGGCCCACCACGCAGGCGGGCAGCATGGCCCGACCCGTCATGGTCACCCCCGAGCACCACGGCCTCGAGGATCTGTTGCTCGAGATGCGGACCGAACGCCACCACGTCGCGCTGGTCGTCGACGAGCACGGTCTCGTCCTCGGACTGGTGACGCTCGAAGACGTCATCGAGGAACTGATCGGCGACTTCGACGACGAGTCCGACCGCCGCCTGGACGAGTGCGAGCAACTCCCCGACGGGAGCTACCAGATGAGCGGGACGACCAGGGTCGAGCAGTTCGAGGAGTTCACCGGGGTCGAGCTGCCGGAGGGCGACTGGCAGACACTGGCCGGGTACGTCATCGATGCGTTCGACGACATCCCCTCGGAAGGCGACCGGGTGCGGACCGACCTCGGCGAGTTCGAGGTGCTGAAGATGGACGGGTTCGCCATCGACGCGCTGCGCATCCGCATGACCGTGTCGGGCGATCGCTCGGACTGACACGGAGATGGCCTATCCCCGCCGACTCCTGAACGACCACGAGAGCGTCACGGTCGACCTGCATCCGCACTGGTGGTTCCTGGCGGCGCCGATCGATCGCGGTCGGTCGCATCGATCGCCGCTGCGGTGGCGACGTTGACGATGACCGACGCCGACACGACGCAACAATCGGTTGCCGGATGGGCGTCACTGGTCGCGCTCGGCGTGTCGGCGATCTGGCTCGTGATCAGGTACTCGAAGTGGCTGACCACGCACTTCGTGATCACCAACCTGCGGATCATCTTCCGGTCGGGACTCGTGTCGAAGCGGGGGATCGAGATCCCGCTCGACAGGGTCAACACGGTGCACTTCCACCAGGGTGTCATGGAGCGGATCGTCGGTGCAGGTGACCTGCTGATCGAGTCGGGTGGCGAGTCGGGGCAGCAACGATTCACCGACATCCGTCAGCCCGATCGTGTGCAGCGGGTCATCCACGCCGAGATGGACGCCATTCGCCGACACAGGAGTGGTGAGCCGGTGATCGACGTGGCGGGCCAGCTCGAGCGGCTGGAAGCCATGCTGATGCGCGGGAGCCTCACGCCCGACGAGTTCGACCGCCAGAAACAGCGCCTCCTGGGATCGTGACCGCCGGCCTCGGGTGGTGAGCCTCGTGCCGTCGAGCACCGAGACGTTGTTGGCGCTCGGCGCCGACGTGGTTGCCTGCACCCGGTTCTGCGAGCAGCCGCAGTTGCGCCACGTCGGTGGTACGAAGAACCCCGACATCGACGCCATCGTCGGGCTCCACCCCGACGTGGTCGTGATGGACAGCGAGGAGAACCGTCGTGAGGATCACGACGAACTGTCGGCCCGCGGTGTCAGGGTCTGGGTGAGCGCCGTCCGCAGCGTCGACGATGCCCTCGCGGTCGTCGTCGATCTGGCGACGTTGATCGACGTGGTTCCCCCTCCCGTCGAACTGCCTGCGATGCTCGACGTCCGTATCCGGACTGCATTCGTGCCGATCTGGCGCCGACCCTGGATGTCGATCAACGAGCACACCTACGGCGCCTCCGTCCTGGAACGACTCGGCATCGAGTCGGTCACGGCCGGATCGCCGGATCCGTATCCGACCGTCGACGTGGCGGACGTTGCCAGGCTGGCCCCTGATCTGGTGCTCGTGCCGAGCGAGCCCTACGAGTTCAGCGAGTCACACCTGGCCGAACTGCGCCGGTCGATCCCGGACGCAACCATCGTGCGCGTCGACGGTCGTGACCTGTTCTGGTGGGGCATCCGCACCCCGGGAGCGATCCGTCGCCTCGCCGGCGTCACCGGTGTCACCGGCGATGTCCGACGGTGACACGATGGGCGCCGGGGGACGGCACGACGCGCCAACCGGTGCCGAGAGCGCCGCGTTCGCAGATCGCCACGGTGCAGCCTCCGAAGCCTCCTCCGGTCATCCGGGCACCGAAGACGCCCGGTGTGTGCACCAACCGGTCGACAGCAGCGTCCATGGCCGGCGTCGACGTCTCGAAGTCGGACCGGAGGCTCTCGTGGCTCGCGGTCATCAACCGGCCCGCTGAGGTGTAGTCGCCGCGGCGGAGCGCGGCAGCGAAGCTCCGTACCCGCTCGTTCTCCGTGACGACGTGGTGGGCGCGCCGCCAGGCGACGTCGTCGAGGGTCGTTCGACGGTCGACGACATCGTCGACGGTTGCCGACCACAGCGGCCCGATCACGGCTTCGGCACGGGCGCATTCGGCGACCCGATCGGAGTAGGCGGATCCCACCAGTGTCCGGTGCGCGATGAACTCGACGACGATGTCGATGTCGGTCGGCACCGGCACGTGGGTGACGTCGAGGGTGTGGCAGTCGATCAGGGTCGCATGCCCCGACGTGGAGGCGGCGATGCAGAGCTGGTCCATGATCCCCGTCGGTACACCCGTGGCGGCATGCTCCGCTCGTCGCGCCGCGAGCGTGAGTTCGATCGGCGAGCCGTCGAATCCGAGAGCCAGCCCGACGGCGCACTCGAGTGCTGCGCTCGACGACAACCCGGCACCCGAGGGGATGTCGGAGGTGATGGTGCCGGTCAGCCCGCGGTCGGCGCCGAGTTCGCGTGCCATGGCGGCGACGTACGAACCCCACTGCGGGGTGATGGTGGCGGGATCATCGCCGACCGGTAGCTCGATGTCGACGATGCCGGGTTCGTCAGCCGAGGTCAGCGTGATCCGCGGCGTCGTGGCTGTCGTGTAGTCGATCGTCGTTCCACGGTCGATGGCCATGGGGAAGACCAGGCCGCCGGTGTAGTCGGTGTGGTCGCCGATCAGATTCACGCGTCCGGGCGCATGCACTCGATGTACGTCGACCACGCAGCGCACGGTATCGAGATTCGCCCGCAGGTTCTGCAACACTCGCCGACATGCCACGCGCGTCGTTGCCCTCGGGAATCGAGTTGGAGTACCGCACGACGGGAGACCCCGACCACCCGGTGCTGTTGGTGGTGAACGGGTACACGACGCAGCTGATCTCATGGCCGCAGGACTACATCGACCAGATCGCGGCGCAGGGCCTGTTCGTCGTGCAGTTCGACAATCGTGACGTCGGCCTGTCGACCAAGCTCGACGGCCAGACCGTGTCGCCCGGCGCCGTGCTGAGATCGGTACTGGCCGGCGAACCACTTCCACCCGTGCCGTACACGCTGTCCGACATGGCCGCCGACGGGATCGGTCTGCTCGATCATCTCGGTGTCGACCGGGCGCACGTCGTCGGCAACTCCATGGGCGGCATGATCGTGCAGACCATGGCGATCGAACATCCGGCCCGCATCGCGAGCGTGATCTCGGTGATGAGCAGTACCGGCGATCCGCGCGTCGGAGCACCGAGCCGCGAGGCGCGTGAGGCGCTGTTGGCGGAATCGCCACCTGAACGCGACGACTACATCGCGGCGTCGTTGAACTCGAGCGTGTGGGCGTCGAAGAAGCACTACGACCCCGACTGGCTGCAAGAGCTCGCCGCTGCGCAGTACGACCGGTGCTTCTACCCCGAAGGGGCCACACGGCAGCTCGCCGCGATCTACGCCTCCGGTGATCGCAGCGCTCGTCTGGCCGAGCTCGACGTGCCGATGCTCGTCATCCACGGACGCGACGACACGCTGATCACGCCAGAGGGTGGCGAGCGCACCGCCGAGCTGGTGCCCGGTGCGTGCTACCTGTTCCTGTCGGACATGGGCCACGACATGCCCCGCCCGCTGTGGCCCGTGCTGGCCGAGGCGATCGGCGGACACGTACGTGTGACCCTGGCGTCGCAGCGCTGACCCGACCACGAATCAACCCGTACGACCACAACCACGAGGAGCAGACATGGCTGGACCACTCACCGGATACCGCATCATCGAGATCGCCGGCATCGGCCCGGGGCCGTTCGCCGCCATGCTGCTCGCCGACATGGGCGCCGAAGTCGTCCGCGTCGAGCGAGCCGGCGCAGTGCGTGGACCGCTGCCCGAAGGCGCGCACTTCGACGTCTTGCTGCGCGGTCGTCGCAACGTGGCGATCGACCTGAAGCATCCCGACGGAGTGGAAGCTCTGCTGACCCTCGTCGAGTCGGCCGACGCCCTCATCGAGGGGTTCCGCCCGGGTGTGATGGAGCGCCTCGGGATCGGGCCCGACGAGTGCCTCGCACGCAACCCGAAACTCGTCTTCGGACGCATGACCGGTTGGGGCCAGGAGGGCCCCTACTCCCAGGCTGCGGGCCACGACATCAACTACATCTCGCTCGCGGGTGCGCTCGCGCACTTCGGGCGCGCCGGAGAGGCACCGGTTCCGCCGCTCAACATGGTCGGCGACTTCGGGGGCGGTGGCATGTTCCTCGCCTACGGCGTGGTGTGTGCCCTCCTCGAGAGCCAGCGCAGCGGCGAGGGCCAGGTCGTCGACACGGCCATGGTCGACGGTGCTGCGGTCCTCATGTCGATGTTCTGGGCGTTCCGGTCGATCGGGATGCACGACGAGAACGCCCGCGGCACGAACCTGCTCGACACGGGAGCGCACTTCTACGACGTGTATCGCTGCAGCGACGGCAACTACATCTCGGTCGGCTCGATCGAGCCGCAGTTCTACGCCGAACTGCTCCGCCTCACCGGGCTCGAGGGTGACGCACAGTTCGCCAAGCAGATGGACAAGACCGAATGGCCGGCCCTGAAGTCCCGTCTCACCGAGGTCTTCGCCCAGAAGTCGAGAGCAGAGTGGTGCGAGATCATGGAGGCGACCGACGTGTGCTTCGCTCCCGTGCTCACGATGGGTGAGGCAGCCGAGCATCCACACAACGTCGAACGGAACACGTTCATCGACATCGCCGGAACCACGCAACCTGCGCCGGCCCCGCGGTTCAGCCGGACGGTGCCGGAGGTGTCGATGCCGCCAGCATTCGCCGGCGCCCACACCCGCGAAGTGCTCGCCGAGTGGGGTGTCGGCGTCGACCTGATCGACTCCTGGGAATCATCGGGCGCCATCAAGCAGGCCGAGCCGACGGCCGGCTGACGTGGGAACGCTCGTCTGTTTCCACGCCCATCCCGACGACGAGGTCATCAGCACGGGCGGGACGATCGCACGCGCCGCGGCCGAGCAGCACCGGGTCGTCCTGGTGGTTGCCACCAATGGTGACCACGGCGAGGTCCCCGACGATCTCGCACCCGGCGAGACGCTCGTGGACCGACGCCGGGCGGAGACGGAGGCATCGGCCGCTGCCCTCGGGATCAGCCGGATCGTGTGGCTCGGGTACACCGATTCGGGCATGACCGGGTGGGAGCAGAACGACGATCCCGCCAGCTTCCTGCGCGCCGACCCCGACGACGCGGCCGAACGTCTCGCAGCGGTACTCCGAGAGGAATCCGCCGACGTGCTGACCATCTACGACTGGCACGGCAACTACGGCCACCCCGACCACATCGCCGTGCATCGCATCGGTGTCGCCGCAGCGCGCCTCGTGCCCGAGGTGCGGGTGCTCGAGGCGACCATGAACCGCGACGCCTTCGTCCAGATGATCCAGGCGATGCGCGACGCGGGGGTCGAGGCGCCCGACGGCGCCGAAGCCGACGAGTTCGATCCGCACGGTCCGGCCGACGACGGCAATCCGATGGGCATGCTGGAGGCCGACCTCACGTTGGCCGTCGACGTGACCGAGCACCTCGCGGTCAAACGTGCGGCGATGCGCTGTCATCGCAGCCAGATCTCCGACACGTCGTTCTTCCTCGAGATGCCCGACGACGTGTTCGCGATGGCGTTCGGCACCGAATGGTTCATCGAGCACGACGCCCGCCCGCCTGTCAGGCGAGGCTGGATCTTCGAACCCACCTGACAGTGAGATCCCCGTCTCGTCGGCAACACTGGACCATGATGTCCAGCATGATTCGGCGACTGGTAGCTGGGGTGGCAGTGGTGGGCCTGCTCGTCACCGCGTGTGGTGGGTCCGACGAGTCGGCGACCGAGACCACGACCGAGTTCACGTTGCTGCCGACGACCATGCCACCCCCCTCCACGTCGACGACGTCGACCACATCGACCACCTCGACGACCACGTCCACCACGTCCACCACGGTGGAGATCGTCGAACCCTCGACCACCGTCGCCGATCCGGCAGTGCTCGCACTGGTCCTCAGTGGTGAAGGCATCGGAACCGCCGGGTTCGGCGCCGACCCCGACGGCGTGATCTCGTATCTCAGTTCCTATCTCGGCGAACCCACGAACGACACCGGTTGGGTCGATCCGTTGACCATCGGGATCTGCTCGGGAACCGAACTCAGGCGCGTGTCGTGGGGGGTGCTGACCCTGTTGTTCGGCGACGTGTCGTCGGTGGTGCAGGGTCGCCGTCACTTCTTCGGGTACACCTACGGCGACCAGGCCGAGATCGGGGCGGCCCCGGCCGGGCTGACGACGAGCCGCGGTGTGATGATCGGATCGTGTGTCGTCGACGTCAAGGCGGCGTATCCCGCGGTGCAGATCCTGCCGGAGGACGACTTCACCCCGCCGTTCTTCATCGTCAACGACAGCCTGCGCGGGTTCCTCACGGGCGTCGACGACGACGCCACGGTGACGGCGATCATCGGCGGCGACGATTGCGGCATCTAGCGGTCGCGGGATCACGTTCTCGTCGATGACCCTGTACGACCTGCACGAAGCGCTCGCGTGGTTCCTCGTGCTCGGCAATGCCGCCGTCGGCGTCTGGGCGCTCGCCGCACAGTACGTACCGGTGCTGCGGGTCCGCCCGATGTGGTGGGCGATCGGCGTTGCGCAGCTGTCGGCGTTCGTGATCGCCGTGGTCGGAGTGCTGATCGTCAATCGCTACGACGTCGAGCTCGACCAGTTCCACGCCCTGTACGGCTTCAGCGTGATCGTCGCCGTCGGCATCCTCTACAGCTACCGGGGCAGCCCGTTCGTCGAGGACAAGGTGTACCTGCTGTACGGCCTGGGCAGCCTGTTCATCATGGGCCTCGGTATCAGGGCCATGTACCTCGGAACGCACTGACGCCGATCCCCTGGGGCAGCTTGGCGGGATCCCACGACAGCTGCGCCAGCGCCTCCTGGCATGCGAACCGGTCGGTCATCCCGGCGACGTACGCGACCGCCGCCCGCAGGGCCTCGGTACTCCCGGCGTCGAGATCGCCGCTCGCCCGTTCACCCAGTGCGGCTGTCACGGTCTGCGCGGGGATGGCATGGGGCCGGTCGGCATAGTGCTCGACCAGCGCGCGCAGGAGCGAAATGACGGCGCCGGCCTGCTGCTGGCTCGCGGGGCGGAGGTAGATGCGTTCGTAGTTGAACCGACGGAACGCCGTCAGGGCGTCGGCGACGTCGGGTGACATGCCGATCCGGCCGGTCGCAGTGGTGGTCTCGATCATCGCTCGCACGAACGTGCCGAGCTGACGCGATCGATCGCGACCGCACTGCTCGGCGACGATCGGCGGCAGCATCTCGCCGGTCACGATGCCGGCAGCGACCGCATCCTCGAAATCGTGACAGACGTAGGCGATCCGATCGGCCCACGACACGACCTCGCCCTCGGGAGTTCGCGGCGCCGGCAGGCTCCACGAGTGGTTGCGGATGCCATCGAGCGTCTCCGAGCACAGGTTGAGGGGCTGCAGCGTGACGTCGGCGCCCCACGGGGCGTGGTCGAACCCGCCGTCGAGGTAGGGCGACAGGGCATCCTCGCTGGCGTGGCCGCCAGGCCCGTGGCCGCAGTCGTGCCCGAGGGCCATCGCCTCGATGAGCGGGACGTTCAGGCTGAGCGCGTCGCCGACCGAGCGGGCGACCTGGGCCACCTCGAGCGCGTGGGTCATGCGGGTGCGCTGGTGATCGTCGGGGAACACGAAGACCTGGGTCTTGCCGGCGAGGCGCCGGAACGCCGAGTCGTGCAGGATGCGATCGCGGTCACGTTCGAAGCACGTGCGATACGGGTCGGGAGACTCCTCGACGGCACGATCACCCGCGCCCGCCGCACGCGTTGCGTTGGTGGCGAGCAGTGTCGACTCCGCCTCCTCGCGGGTCTCGCGTGTGCGCACGACGGCCTCGCCGACCGTCGCTGTCGAGTTCGCGTGTGCGACGACGATGTCGTCGGCGCCGTGGCCGGTCATCGTGGCCGCCCACCGATCGGCGCGATCGGCGGCCGAGTCGGGGAACGGCAGACCGGTCATGGCAGAACGATACGAGATGCCATCCGATTGACGGCGTTAGCCTCAATGGAATGTCGCAGTTCGTCGACGAGTGCCAACTGAACGTTCGTGGAGGTGACGGCGGCGCGGGCTGCGTCAGTTTCCGTCGGGAGGGCCCCGAGTCGATGGGTGGGCCGAACGGTGGCGACGGGGGCAACGGTGGCAACATCTGGCTCGTCGCCGACCACAACGTGTCGTCGCTGCTGGCCTTTCGCGATCACCCCCACCGGCGTGCCGGCGACGGCGTGCACGGCAAGGGCAAGGATCTCCACGGCCGGCGCGGGGAGTCGATGGAGATCACCGTTCCGATGGGAACCGTCGTGTTCGACATGTACACCGGCGACATGCTCGCCGAGCTGGTCAACCACGGTGACCGGTGGCTCGCAGCTGCTGGAGGTCGAGGTGGCCGGGGCAACGCCAAGTTCCTCTCCAACAAACGGCGAGCACCCAGTTTCGCCGAACAGGGTGAGCACGGCGAGGAGCGGTGGCTCAAGCTGGAACTCAGGTTGTTGGCCGATGTCGCGCTCGTCGGGTTCCCGAATGCCGGCAAGTCGACGTTCATCAGTGTGATCTCGGCGGCCAAGCCGAAGATCGCCAACTATCCGTTCACGACGCTCGAGCCGAATCTCGGTGTGGTGCGTGTCGACGACGAGACCGACTTCGTGGTGGCCGACATCCCCGGGCTCATCGAGGGCGCCAGCGATGGCAAGGGCCTCGGTCATCAGTTCCTCCGCCACGTCGAGCGCGCCAGGGTGCTGTGTCTGCTGCTCGACCTCGCCTCGATGGACGGTGTCAGCCCGCAGGAACAGGAACGGATCCTCCTGCACGAGCTCGGCGCATACCAGCCCGAACTCCTCGAGCGTCCACGCGTCACCGTGGGAACCAAGGCCGACAGCGTGCAACCCGAGGAACTCGCCGCGCTCGGTTGGGACGGCCCGATCATGTCGTCGGTGACCGGCCAGGGCGTCTCCGAGGTGGTCGGCCAGCTCGCACAGAAGGTGCACGACATCCGTCAGGCGATCCAGTGGGCCGAGGGCGTGGTCGTCCTGCGCCCCGAGGTGAGTGGCGCCGCGGTCGAACGAGTCGCCGACGGTGAGTTCCGTCTGCTCGGTCGCGATGTCGAGCGCGTGGTGGCACTGAACGACGTGACGACGCCGGAAGCACTGTCCTACATCGACTACCGGCTCGAGCGACTCGGCGTGCCCAAGATGCTCGCCAAGGCAGGTGCGCGTGAGGGCGACGTCATCTGGATCGGTGACTTCAGCTTCGCGTATTCGCCGGACCTGTAGTCGCACGGTTCGATGAGAGTTCGATGAGCGTTCGATGAGAGTCGTGGCGAAGATCGGCACCGCGTCGATCACCGACAGTGGGGGAGCGATCGACGTCGTCGCGATGGCGAAGCTGGCCGACGAGGTCGCCGGCCTGCGTGCCGAGGGCCACGAGGTGATCGTGGTGTCGTCCGGGGCCGTCGCGGCAGGTGTGGCGGCGCTCGGCCTGTCGGCCCGACCGGCCGACATGACGACGCTCCAGGCGATCTCGGCTGCCGGGCAGAGCCGCCTGGTCGAGGCCTACAACCAGCAGTTCGCCCGCCACGGGCTGGTCGGCGCCCAGGTGCTCCTCGATCCGCACGACTTCGTGGATCGCAGGCAGTACCTGCACGCCCGCCGCACGATCGAACGGCTGCTCGAGCTCGGCTGCGTGCCCGTGGTCAACGAGAACGACGCCGTCGCCAACGACGAGTTGCGCTACGGCGACAACGACCGGTTGGCGGCACTGGTGGCGAACAGCGTCGGTGCCGACGTGCTCGTCCTGCTCACGGACATGGACGGCGTGTACACCGACGACCCGCGGCGCGATCCGACGGCGACGCTGATCCCCCTGGTTCGGCGGGGAGACGCGTTGCTCGCGGTCAGCGTCGATGCCGGCGGGAGTGGCCGCGGGAGTGGCGGCATGGCGTCGAAGCTGACGGCCGCTCGGATGGCGTCGTGGTCGGGTCTGCGCAGCGTGATCGCAAGGGCGTCGCGTCCCGATGTGCTGGCCGGCGCCGTGTCGGCAGAACTCGTCGGTACGACGTTCGAGGCGCACGATCGCACGTTGTCGGCGCGCAAGCTGTGGATCGCGTTCGCCGCCGAGGTGATGGGCACCGTCCACGTCGACGCAGGGGCCGAGCGGGCGTTGACCGACCGGCCCAACAGCCTCCTGCCGGCCGGCGTCGTGGCGGTCGACGGCGGGTTCGCCGAGGGCGACACCGTCGACATCGCCGGACCGTCGGGTCGGGCGTTCGCCCGCGGACTCGCCGCCGTCGATGCCGATGTGGTGCGCAGCGTGATCGGGCTTCGGACCGGAGACCTTCCGGCCGGCGTCAACCACGAAGTCGTCCACCGCGACGACCTCGTCGTCCTCCCCGCCTGAACCACGGTTTGCGTTGCACTTCGGTTGGCCCGGGCCAATGGAACTGCAACGCAAACCGTTCTGTGACTGGTTTCGACCGGGTGGGTGTCAGGTGCGGTGGAGGCGTCGGCGGACGGCGTCGAGTTCGGGGGCGCCGAGCGCGTACAGCACGCCGAGGTAGACGCCGACTCCCACGACCGCACCGACGACGAGCCGCACGACCGCATCGACACCGGTGTTGCCGCCCACCTGGCTCGTCACCAGCCACACCGCTTCGGCCATCAGGAGCGCCGCCAGCAGCATCGGACCGATGCTGATCAGGATCGAACGCACGGAGAAGCCCGGCACCTTGTAGCTCAGGACCTGCATCGCCCACAGCGACGAGATCATGTACGCCAGCGCGAATGCGAGCCCGAGTCCGAGCACGCCGTAACGATCCACGAGGACGAAGGCGAGCACGATGTTGACGAGGTTCTCCACGACGTTGATCTTGAACGGTGTCTTGGTGTCCTTGTGGGCGTAGAAACCGCGGAGCACGAACATGTAGATGGAGAATGCGCCGAGGCCGAGAGCGAGCCCGGCGAGTGCCCGTTGGGCGGCGTTGGCATCGGCGGCACTGAATTCGCCACGTTGGAGGAGCGCACCGATGATCGGCTGGCGCAGCACGAAGATCCCCACACCCGCCGGAATCGTGAACAGGGCCGTCATCCGGAGACCGAGCGACGCCTGGTCGACGAAACCCGTTCGGTCACGGCGCGCCACCGAGCGCGACATCTCGGGTTGGAACGTGGTGGCGATCGAGACCGCCAGGAGGCCGTGGGGGAGCACGAAGAAAGTGAACGCGTTGATGTAGGCGCTCGCATCACTCGATCCCGGTTCGGCGAGGTTGCGAACGACGAGGAGGGCCACCTGGTTGGCCACGACGAACCCGATGGTCCAGAACGACAGCGACAACAGCTTGCGAACTGCCGGGTGACGGAAGTCGAAGTTCGGGCGGAACTTGAACCCGGTGGCGAACATCGCCGGGATCAGCACAGCGGCCATCGTGGCGATGCCGACCGTGGCGCCGAGCCCGAGGGTCCAACGGAGGCGGTCGTTCGAGAGCACGTCGTCGAGCTGCCAGTCGGCCGAGCCCGGATTCGGCAGGGACAGCAGGAACGCGATGATGATGACGTTCGGCAGGATCGGGGCCCAGGCAGCGGCGAAGAACCGTCGGCGGCTGTTCAGGAATGCATTGGCGAGGCCGACGAGTCCGTAGAAGAGGATCTGCACGAGGAAGATGCGCGCGAGCGTGGTTCCGACGGATCGGTAGAGGTCGGCATCGACGCCGTCGGCCACGTTGACCGAGTACAACCCGAAGATCAGGGGCGCGGCGATCACGGCGACGACGGTCAACGCCGCCATCAGCGTCACCGACACCGTGAGCACCACGTTCGTCGACTCGTCGTCGTCGGTCTCGACGAAGGTCGAGAACAATGGCACGAGCGTGGCCGACAGCAGGCCGCCGAGCAGCAGCTCGTAGACGATGTTCGGGGTCTCGTTGGCGATCAGGTAGGCGTCGGAGAGCGCGGTCTGGCCGAGCACGTACCCGAGCACGATCAAGCGGAGCAGTCCGGTGACCCTCGACAGCGCGGTGCCGCTGGCAACGACGACGTTGCTCCGCAGCAGCCCACTCATTCGAGCGAACGCTACTTGCGTCGACCCCTGCGACCCGGTTACCCCCTCCCACCCACCCACCGGTCCGCTGTGAGCGATCCACGCACCCAGCGCGTGCATCGCTCACACCTGGGCGTCCACCCATGGTTGTGAGCGATCCACGCACCCAGCGCGTGTATCGCTCACAACGAAGGGGAGCTCACGACGAAGGGGAGGTGGTGGTCCAGACGAGGAGGGGATGACGACTGCGGCGGACGCGAGGGCGATCCGGCTCGGGGATGGCCCGGAGTCGCGCGAGGACCGGTTCCACGACGGTGGACCAGGTGGCATCGTCGACGTCGAAGAGCGACGAGTAGATGCGGTTCTCGATGTGGTCGATCTCGTCGGTGACGGTGCTCGGGACTCCGTCCCACGGCGTGTACCCCTGGTACTCGAGTGCCAACCCGGTGAGGTCTGCGCCCACGATCCGGTTCCGGTCGAGGCGTTCGGCGCGCAGGGGAGCCAGTCCGTCGAGGATCGTCGCGATCTCGTCGGCCGGGTCGAATTCGGAGTTCGACAGGATCGCGATCACTCGCCCTCCGGGCCGCACGATCCGCGCGGCCTCGTTCAACGTGGTGATCGGGTCGTCGACCAGCTGCAGCACCCAGACGAAGTAGGCGGTGTCGGTGCAGTCGTCGGCGAGCGGGAGCCGATCGACGTCGGCGATCCCGACGCGCTCGCCGAGTCGGGCAACCGCCGATCGGAGCATCGCATCGCTGAGATCGAACCCGAGCGGATGGATGTCATGGCGGCGCAGGCCGTGGGCGATGACGCCGGTTCCGATGCCGAGCTCGACCACGGTCGGGCCGAGGATCCAGGTCGCCAGGGCATCGGCGAAGCTGTCGCCGCGCCGTTCGCCGCCGCGTGTCGCGTCGTAGATCGATGCGACCCGATCGAACGAGGTGCCCGGCATGCGGCGAGCGTAGGACATCCCAATTGACCCGTGGGTCAAGGCGCCGGGTAGCGTTCGATGCCATGACCACGACGGATGCCGGGGCAACCGGTAGCACCACCCACCGCTTCGAGAGTGTGCAGTCGGTGCGCGACGCCCTGCGCGACGTGAACTATCTCGCCGACGACGGCATCGCCGGCGTCGCTTACCTCGCCGACCGGCTGCAGAAGCCGATTCTCGTCGAGGGACCCGCCGGAACCGGCAAGACGCAGCTCGCCAAGTCGATCGCCGAGATCACCGACGCCCGGCTGATCCGGCTGCAGTGCTACGAGGGCCTCGACGAGTCGAAAGCCCTCTACGAGTGGAACTACAAGAAGCAGCTCCTCCGCATCCAGACCGAGCGGGGCGAACAGGGAGAGGACTGGACGGAGATCAAGGACGACATCTTCTCCGACGAGTTCCTCCTCACCCGTCCACTGCTCGAGGCGATCACGGCCACCGATCCTGTCGTGCTCCTGATCGACGAGGTCGACCGCGTCGAAGTCGAGACCGAGGCGTTGCTGTTGGAGATCCTGTCCGACTACCAGGTGTCGATCCCCGAACTCGGCACGATCACGGCCACGCAGATCCCGCTGGTGTTCCTCACGTCGAACAACACTCGTGAGCTGTCCGAAGCCCTCAAGCGACGGTGCCTGTACCTGCACGTCGACTACCCGCAGCTCGAACGCGAAAAGGAGATCGTGCTCGCCAAGGTGCCCGACATCTCGGAGCATCTCGCCGATCAGGTTGCCCGCATCGTCCGCTCGATCCGTCAGCTCGATCTGAAGAAGTCGCCGAGTGTGTCGGAGACCCTCGACTGGGCTCGCACGCTGCTGCTGCTCAACATCGACAACATCGACGAGCAGACGGCCAAGGACACGCTCCACGTACTCCTCAAGTACCAGACCGACATCGCCAAGGCGGCCAAGGAACTCTCCGTCGAGAGCAGCTGACCGGGGCGCTCGGCGAACGGTAGGCGCACACCCATGCTCGATCTTCTCAACGGCTTCGTCGTCGAACTCCGCAACGCGGGGCTGCCTGTCAGCCTCACGGAGAACCTCGATGCGATGGAGGCCGTACAGCACATTCCGATCGAGGATCGTGATGCGTTCAAGTACGCCCTCGGCGCCACGCTGATCAAGAACCACGCGCACTGGCGCAGTTTCGAGACGGTGTTCGAGGTGTATTTCAGCCTCCGCGGACCCGAGTACAAGCTGGTCCAGGGTGGCGACGACGAAACCGACATCGACGAGCTGTGGCGCGAGCTGCAGGAGCAGCAGAAGCAGGAGGGCGCCGGTGGCGCCGGTGGGCTCGACAGCCTGACCCCCGAGGAAATCGCGCAGATGCTCATGTCGGCGCTGATGAACGGTGACCAGGGTGTGATGCGGGCGATGGCCAAGCAGGCCGTCCAGCGCTTCGCCGGCATGGAGCCGGGCCGGCCCGTCGGCGGTACGTACTACCTCTACCGCACGCTGCGCAACCTCGACCTCGACGGGATGCTCGAGAAGATGATGGAGCAGGCGCGTCAGGACGCCGACGGCGATCTGACCGCACTCGAGGAGCGACTCGAGAAGGAGGAGTTCGAGGACCGCATCGAGAAGTTCAAGGGCGAGATCGAAGCGGAGATCCGTCGCCGTCTGGTCGCCGATCGTGGCGCCGAGGCGATGGCCAAGACGCTGCGCAAGCCGCTCCCGGAAGACGTCGAGTTCATGCACGCGTCGCGTGACGAGATGGTGGCGCTGAAGAAGTCGTTGTACCCGCTCACCCGCAAGCTCGCAGCGAGGTTGGCTCGCAAGCGCCGGCACGGCCGCAAGGGCCCGCTCGACTTCCGCAACACGGTGCGTCACTCGCTCAGCTACGGCGGCGTGCCGGCCGAGCCGAAGTTCAAGTATCCGCGGCCGGCCAAGCCCGAGCTGGTCGTCATCGCCGACATCTCGGGGTCGGTGGCGGCGTTCGCCCGGTTCACCTTGATGCTCGTGTATGCGATCCAGAACCAGTTCTCGAAGGTTCGGTCGTTCGTGTTCATCGACGGCATCGACGAGGTGACCGACTACTTCCGTGCCACCGAGGACATCGCCGAGGCGATCCACCGGGTCAACACCGAGGCCGATGTCGTGTGGGTCGACGGTCACTCGGACTACGGCCACGCGTTCGAGGTCTTCTGGGAGCGCTACGGCAAGGACATCGGACCGAAGTCGACGGTGCTGCTGCTCGGCGACGCCCGCAACAACTACCACGCCAGCCAGGCGTGGGTGGTCAAGGAGATCGCGCAGAAGGCCCGCCACGTCTACTGGCTGAACCCCGAGCCGCGCAGCTACTGGAACACCGGTGACTCGATCGTCGGCGAGTACGGCACCCACACCGACGGCGTCTACGAGTGTCGCAACCTGCGCCAGCTCGAGGCGTTCGTCGAGAAGCTCGCCTGACCCGCCCGGGGTCAGGAGCGCTGGTAGTTCGGGGCTTCCTTGGTGATGGTCACGTCGTGGGGGTGCGACTCCTCACGGCCGGCCGCGGTGACCCGCATCAGGCGGGCGCTGCGGAGGGCGTCGAGCGTGGCCGCGCCGGCGTAGCCCATGCCCGAGCGGAGACCGCCGACGAGCTGGTAGGCGACGTCGCCGAGCGGACCGGCGTACGGCACACGACCCTCGATGCCCTCGGGCACGAGTTTGTTGCTCCCCGCGCCGACGGCGGTCTTCCCGCCCGACGACTGGCCCGTGGCATATCGGTCCTGGCTGTCGCCGGTCATGGCGCCCATCGAACCCATGCCGCGGTAGCTCTTGTACCGGCGTCCCTCGAACAGCTCCATCTCGCCGGGGCTCTCCTCGGTGCCCGCGAGCAACGACCCGAGCATCACCGTGGAGGCACCGGCAACGATCGCCTTGACGATGTCACCGGAGAAGGTGATGCCTCCGTCCGCGATGATCGGGATGCCGAGCCGGCGCGCGCGCTGGGACGTGAACCAGATCGCCGACAGCTGCGGCATTCCCGCCCCGGAGACCACGCGGGTGGTGCAGATCGACCCCGCCCCGACGCCGACCTTGACGGCATCGGCGCCGGCATCGGCGAGCGTCTCGACGCCTTCCTCGGTGACCACGTTGCCGGCCGTGACCGGCAGATCGGGCCACGACCCCTTGATCCGCTGGATCGCCTTGACGACATTGGCCGAGTGGCCGTGGGCCGTGTCGATCGACACCGCGTCGACACCCATCGCCACGAGCGCGTCGACACGCTCCTCCAGATCGTCGCCGACTCCGACGGCAGCAGCGCAGCGCAGCCTCCCGCGGGCGTCACGTGAGGCATTCGGGAAGTCGAGCCGCTTCTGGATGTCCTTGACGGTGATCAAGCCGGCGAGGTGACCGTTGGCGTCGACGAGGGGAAGCTTCTCGATGCGGTGCTGCTGCAGGATCGCCTTGGCCTGATCGAGTGAGGTGCCGACCTCGGCGGTGACGAGCCCGTCGGCGGTCATGAAGTCGGTGACGGGCCGCTCGAAGTCGGACCCCTCGCAGAAGCGGATGTCGCGGTTGGTGAGGATGCCGACGAGGCGTCCGTCGGGGTCGGTGATCGGAACGCCGGAGAACTTGAAGCGGTGCATCAGGGCCTCGGCCTCGTGGAGCAGGGCGGTCGGGGCGAGGGTCACCGGGTCGGTGATCATGCCTGACTGCGAGCGCTTCACCTTCTGGACTTCCGACGCCTGGTCGGCGATCGACATGTTGCGGTGGATCACACCGATGCCCCCGTGGCGGGCCATGGCGACGGCCATACGACCTTCGGTCACCTTGTCCATCGCGGCCGACACCAGGGGGACGGCCAACTCGATGTCGGCGGCGAAGGTGGCCGACGTGTCGACCTCGTCGGGGAGTGTTTCGGAGTAGCCCGGGATCACGACGACGTCGTTGAACGTCAGGGCCTCGAACCGGTCGAAGAAGTCGTCGTTCGGGCTGGTGCGGTGTTGATCGGTCATGCGGAGACCTCCGTGCGGTCGGGGGTGGCGGTACAGAGCGAGGTGAGCGTGTCGACGAGGAGCCGGTGCTCGGTGGCGTGCACGAGTTCGGCGAATGCGTCGAACCCGGCGGCGGTGTCGATGTCGATCGTGGCCGTCCCGAGCACGGGTCCGTCGTCGACACCTTCGTCAGGGACCAAGTGGACCATCACACCGGTCTGCGTGCGAGTGCCGGCGATCGCGTCGTCCCATGCCCGCTCGATGGCGCGCGTGCCGGGAAGATCGCCGGGCAGGGCCGGATGGAGATTGACCACCCGGTTCGGGAACCAACCGAGAAAGCTCATCGTGAGCACGCGCATCCATCCCGCGAGCACGACGAGATCGGGGTCGAAACCCGCAACGACGTCGGCGAGGCGGGCGTCGTAGTCGGCGCGCTCCTCGCCGGGGTGCACTCCGACGTGAACCGCAGGCACGCCGGCGGCGTCGGCGCGCTGGAGTGCGAAGACATCGGCCTTGTTCGAGACGACGGCCACGACCTCGGCGGGAAGGCGATCATCGGCGCAGGCATCGATGATCGCCTGGAGGTTCGAACCACTTCCCGACACGAGCACGACCAGTCGCTTGACCCGTGTCGGGCGGTCGGGCTCGGTGGCTCCCATGTGTCGAACCTAGCGATGGATCCCGGTGACACCGGCGAGCGTGAACGAAAAATCCACGCATCCCCCGTCACCCCCCGAAAACCTCCGAAATATGCCTCCCAGTGCGCGCTCAGCGCGCACTGGGAGGCATATTTCGGGATTCAGGTGAGGTGGACGGTGCCGGTGCCGGGTTGCAGCTTGCCGATGATCCAGGTGGGCTCGGCGATGGTCGAGCGCAACGCGTCCACCTCGTCGGGGGCGCACACGATGACCATGCCGATCCCCATGTTCAGCGTGCGGTAGAGCTCGTCGGTCTCCATCAGCGGCGTCAACTCCCGTGCGAGCGCGAACAGCGGCGACACCGGCCACGAACCCAGTTCGATCACGGCGTCGACGTCGTCGGGCAGCACCCGCGGGAGATTCTCGGGGAGGCCGCCACCGGTGATGTGGGCGAGGGCCTTCACGTGACCCGAATCGAGCGCCGGACGCAGCACGTCGAGGTACGAACGGTGTGGCTCGAGGAGCGTCTCGCCGAGCGGGCGGTCGAAGCCGTCGGGGACGACGTCCATCGGGATCCAGTCGAAGATCCTGCGCAGCAGTGAATAGCCGTTGGTGTGAGGCCCGCTCGACGTGACGCCGACGAGCACGTCACCGGCGGCGACGTCGGCCCGGGGGAGCAGTTCGGACCGTTCCGCCACGCCCACGAGTGTGCCGGCGATGTCGAACGCACCCGGCTGGTACACGCCCGGCATCTCCGCGGTCTCTCCGCCCAGCAACGCACACCCGGCGGCTCGACAGGCGTCGGCCATCCCGCGCACGACCTCGGCGACCATGTCGGCGTCGAGCACGCTGGCGGCGATGTAGTCGAGGAAGAACAGCGGCCGCGCCGACTGGACGAGCACGTCGTCGATGCAGTGGTTGACGATGTCCATCCCCACGCCTCGGACCATGCCGAGTCGAGCGGCGAGTTCGACCTTCGTTCCCACGCCGTCGGTCGATGCCACGAGCACCGGATCATCGAGCTCCAGGATCGCCTTCGCCGAGAACACGCCGCCGAAACTGCCGACACCCTTGAGCACGCCGTTGTCATGCGTGGCCTCGACGGCCGCCTTCATCTCCGAAACGGCTCGGCTGCCCTCGTCGATGTCGACCCCGGCAGCGGCATACGACGCGAGGCCGGCGCCGAGCGCGCGCCAGCCGATGTCGCGCCGCACCTGCATCCCGTCGAAGTGGATGTTCGCCATGCGCTCGTACGCAGCGCGACGTGCCTCGGCGAGATCGAAGCCGATCCCGGTGACCGCCAGCACCCGACCACCGGCCACCCGACCGTCGGCGTCGACAGCGGCGTCGAAACGCAGGGTCGTGGTGCCGTCGGGGCCGATGACTCCGCTCTGCATGTGATCGGTGACGGCCGCCCCGGTCACCGGGGCGGCGGGGTACCCGGGCGCCGCTGCGACAACGGTGAGCGCCGACTGCGCGCGCACGACGAGTGGGAAGTCGTCGAGCGATCCCCGAGTGCACGCCAGGGCCAGATCGGCGAGGTCGGTCTCGAGCAACGGCAGCACCGCCTGGGCCTCCGGATCACCGAAGCGGACGTTGTACTCGATGAGCCGAGGACCGTCGGTGGTCAGCATCAACCCGGCGAACAGCACACCGACGTACGGCGTTCCGTGCGCCGCGAGGTGGTCGAGGATCGGCTGGACGAACGTCGCCAGCAAGTCGTCGGCCGGATAGGGGACGGGGCCGGGTGCGTAGGCGCCCATGCCACCGGTGTTCGCTCCCGTGTCGCCCTCGCCGATGCGCTTGTGGTCCTGGGCGATCGGCAGCGCCACGGCTCGGGAGCCGTCGCAGAGTGCGAGCAGCGAGCATTCGGGGCCGTGCAGTCGCTCCTCCAGCACGAAGGGGCCGACGGCGGCCGCCGCCGTGATCGCGTCGACGGTCTCCGCATCGGTCGACGGCACCGTCACGCCCTTGCCCGCCGCGAGGCCGTCGAGCTTGACGACGACCGGGCGCGCCAGCCGGTTCCACCAGGCGATCGCTTCGCCGGCGTCGTCGAAACGGCCGAATGCCGGGCCGGGGATGCCGAGTGACGTCGCCAGCTCGCGGGCGAACGATTTCGACGATTCGAGTCGGGCCACGTCGGCGGTGGGTCCGAAGCACGGGATGCCGCGACGCGCACACTCGTCGGCGACACCGGCGACGAGCACCGCTTCGGGGCCGGGGATCACGAGATCGGTGTCGTCGGTGGATGCGTCACCGAGGTCTGCCTCGATGCGCACGTCGTGGCCGTGGTGCCGACAGGCCCACGCAATCGCCTGCTCGCGGCCACCCGATCCGATGACCAGGACCCGCATCAGGCGAGCACGCCTTCGAAGGAGAGCTTGGGCTGCGCATCACCGACGTTCATCGGATACTTCCCGGTGTAGCAGGCGTTGCAGTAGCCGTCGTCGTCGTTGGCCGTGGTGTCGGCCACCGCCAGCATCATCCCGTCGAGGGACAGGAACGCCAGACTGTCGGCGCCGATGTGGTCACGCATCTCGTCCACGCGCAGGCGGGCGGCGATGAGGTCGCCGTCGTGGCCCATGTCGACGCCGAAGTGGCACGCGTGCGTGATCGGCGGACACGTGATGCGCACGTGGACCTCCGTCGCTCCCGCATCGCGTACCAGCTTCACGAGGGGACCGGCGGTGGTACCGCGCACGAGCGAGTCGTCGATCATCACCACCCGCTTGCCCTCGAGGTTCTCGCGGAGTGCATTGAACTTGAGGGCCACGCCACGCTCACGGATGTCCTGGGTGGGCTCGATGAACGTGCGACCGATGTACCGGTTCTTGATCAGACCGTCGTTGAACGGGATGCCGCTCTCGTTCGAGTAACCGATGGCCGCGGGGATCGACGAGTCGGGCACGGGAATCACCACGTCGGCTTCGGCGGGAGCCTCCTGGGCGAGCTGCATGCCGAGACGCTGGCGGACGTGGTGGACGTTGCGGCCGTCCCACACCGAGTCGGGACGCGAGAAGTAGACGAACTCGAAGGTGCAGCGAGCGCCTCGGGGTTGGGGAGCGAGCACCTGTGAGCGGTGCACCTCGGCGCCCATCAGGGTCACCATCTCGCCGGGCTGTACCTCCTCGATGTCGACGCAGCCGAGCGTCGACAGGGCGCAGGTCTCGCTGGCCACGGCGTGACCTCCGTGGGGGAGACGGCCGATCGACAGCGGTCGGAACCCCCAGGGGTCGCGCACGGCGATCACGTGGTCGGCTGCCAACAGCACGAGCGAGAAGGCGCCCTTCCATGCCGGCAGGGTGCGCTCGAGGCGTTCCTCCCACGTCTGGCCACCGGCGGCGGCGAGCATCAGCGTCATCACCTCCGAATCGCTGGTCGCGGTGAGCCCGAATCCCCGGCTTCAGCAGCTCGTCGCGCAGCGCCGGCGCGTTGACGACGTTGCCGTTGTGGGCGAGTGCCAGCGGACCGTGCATCGTCTCGACCAGGAACGGCTGGATGTTCCGTTCGGCATTCGAGCCGGTGGTCGAGTACCGGGTGTGACCGATGGCGTGGTAGCCCGTGAGCGGGGCGAGCGCCTCCGGCGTGAACACGTTGGCAACGAGGCCGGCCTCCTTGTGGACGCGGGCCCGCTTGCCGTCGCTGACCGCGATGCCGGCGGCCTCCTGGCCGCGATGCTGCAGGGCGAACAGGCCGAAGAATGCCAGCTGTGCCACGCCCTCGCCGTGCGGGGTCGAGATGCCGAGGACACCGCATTCGTCCTTGGGGGAGTCGTCGTCCGGCAGGGCCGTCACACGGAGGGGTCGGTGGTGCTTGGTCATGTCAGGTGATCTCCAGTCGCGCGACAGCGGCGCTGATCCGTGGTCCCGCAGGGTAGACGCCCGGGACGAACGTGGTTCCCGTGAGGCGCTCGTAGGCGTCGATGTAGCGCGCGCGACGTGGCCGCCCACACCTCGCGAGGCAGTTGCGGGATCGGGCCGTCGCCGGTGTACCCCGCGTCGGCCAGTGCCCGACGGACGACTTCCTTGTCGAGGCTCTCGGGCTCGGCGCCCGCCGCCAGGCGTTCGTCGTAGGTGTCGGCGATCCACCAGCGCGACGAATCCGGAGTGAGTGCCTCGTCGATCAGCAACAGTTCACCGTCGGCGTCGACGCCGAACTCGAACTTCGTGTCGGCGAGGATGAGGCCGGCCTCGATCCCACGTGCGGAGCCCGCGTTCGAACATCGCGAGGGCTGCGGCCTCGACGGCGGCCCACAGCCCCGCTTCGACGAACCCCTGCTCGACCACGTCGGCCGACGACAGCGGTTCGTCGTGTGACCCGGCCTCGCCCTTCGTGGTCGGGGTGATGATCGGCGCGGGTAGTGGCGTGTTCTTGCCGAGCCCGTCGGGGAACTCGTGGCCGTAGATCAGACGCTCGCCGGCCGCGTAGCGCGTCCACAGGGCGGTGTCGGTGACGCCCGTGATGTAGCCGCGAACGATGACCTCGACCGAGAGCGGGGTCGCCTCACGCGGCGAGCAGCACGTTCGGGTCGGGTGTCGACAGCGCGTGATTGGCGACGATGTCACGCGAGTGCTCGAACCACCACCACGAGAGCTGGTTCAGCACCTGACCCTTGTAGGGGACGCCCGCGATGATGCGATCGAACGCCGACAGTCGGTCGGTGGTGACGAAGAGCCGGCGACGCCCGGCAGCGCGTACGACACGCGCACCTTGCCGTCGCGTCGGTCGGAGAGCGGGAGGTCGACGTCGACGAGAGGATCGGGCAGTGCCGACAGCTCGGCGTCCATCACAGTTGCCCGGCGTGGCGGACGCCGTTGTCGAACAGGCGCAGCCCCAGATGCTGTGCGCCGCCACCACCGCGCCGATGGTGAGGATGCTGGCGCGCCACGATGTGGTTCTCGGGGTGCGGCATCAGCCCGAGCACCACACCGGACTCGTCACTCACCCCGGCGATGTCGGCCACCGATCCGTTGGGGTTGGTGCTGCGGTAGCGCAGCGCCACCTGACCGGCCGCTGCGAGCCCCTCGGGGTCGGGGTGGACGTACCGGCCCTCGCCGTGGGCGATCGGACAGTGGATCGGATCGTCGATGCCGCGCGTCCACACCGACACGCCGGACGGCACCGGGTCGAGCACGACCCAGCGACAGTCGAAGCGTCCCTGCGCGTTGTGGCCGAGGGCGCCGGGAAGCAGCCCCGTGCGGGTGAGCACCTGGAAGCCGTTGCAGATCCCGATCAGGGGCCGCCCGGCGTCGACGAACGAGCGGAGCCGGTCGCCCAATCCGACCATGAGGTCGAGCGCCAGCATCCGTCCGGCGCCGAGCGAGTCGGCGTAGCTGAAGCCGCCGGCGACGACAGCGAGTCGAGCCTCGTCGAGGAGGTGCGGCCGACGGATCAGTTCGTCGGCCAGCACGATCTGCACCGAGGCTCCCGCCAACTCCAGCGCCAGTTCCACGTCGTGGTCGCGGTTGGTGCCGGGTCCGGCGACGACGAGGGCCGGAACGGGGCTCATGCGTCGGCCTCGCCCTGGAATGCATCGACGAGCGCATCGACCGGCAGGGGCTCGACTCCCGCGATCTGGAGCATCGAGGTGTCGTTGACCGTTCCGATGCGGATGGCCCGATCGTCCATCACCTCCAGGAATGCTGCCACGTGTCGGGGCTGGACCTCGACGACGAGTCGGCCGCACGACTCCGCGAACAGCGCGGTGACCAGGTCGTCGTGGGGCAGGGTGTCGATGGTGGCGCCGAGCCGGCCGGCGAGGCACATCTCGGCGAGCGCCACTGCGAGGCCGCCCTCGCTGACGTCGTGGCACGACTCGACCAGACCGGCGCGCATCGCGGCGTGGAGGTGGCGATAGTCGCTCGGCGCGTCGGGTACCGGCAAGGGTGCAACCCCGGGAAGGTTCGCAGCGCCGGACAGCATGTCGAGATGCGAACCGGCGAACTCCGAGTCGGTCTTCCCGACGAGGAGCAGGACGTTGCCGGGCTCGGCCAGGTCGGGCGTGATGCAGTGGTCGGCATCGGGCACGTGGGCGATCGCGGTGATCACGAGTGTCGGCGGCACGGCGTGACGTCGGCCGTCGGACCCCATGTACTCGTTGTTCAGTGAATCCTTGCCCGACACGAACGGGGCGTTGTACATGCGAGCTGCGCCGCAACAGCCCTCGACCGCCAGCACCAGCTCACCGAGCGTCGACGGACGCCGGGGGTCGCCCCACGAGAAGTTGTCGAGCAGCGCCACCCGATCCGGGTCGGCGCCGACGGCGACCACGTTGCGTATCGCCTCGTCGACCACGGCGTAGGCCATCGCCTCGGGATCGTGCAGGCCGTACCACGGGTTGACGCCGATGCCGATCGCGATCCCCTCGGTGGCGGTCGGTTCGGCGAGGACCACGCCGTCGGCGGGGCCGTCCCCGACCGCCCCGACCAGCGGTCGTACCACCGTGGACCCGAGGATCTCGTGGTCGTAGCGGTGGATCGTGCCGGCCTTGGACGCGATGTTCGGATGGGCCAGCAGGGCGAGCAGGGTGGCGGCAGGATCGGTGACGGTGCGCGTCGCTCGGTCGGAACGGTTCGGTGTCGGCAACTCGGCCTGCATGCGTCGTTGGGGGCGGCCGTCGTGGAGGAAGGCCGTGTCGATGTCGGCGACGGTGTCGCCGCCGTTGCGGACGACGAGTCGGCCGTCGCCCGTGAACGACCCGATGTCGGCGATGTCGACGCCCACCCGGTCGCACCGCTGTCGGAGAGCGTCGAGGTGCTCGGGCGGTACGGCCACCACCATGCGCTCCTGGGCCTCGGAGAGCCACACCTCCCAGGGCTCGAGTCCGCGATACTTGCGCGGCACGAGGTCGAGTTCGACGTCGGCGCCGACACCCTCGGCCATCTCTCCGATTGCCGACGAGAGCCCGCCGGCCCCGCAGTCCGTGATCGCCGAGTAGAGGTCCTCGGCGCCGATGAGGGCATCGATGAGGAGCTTCTCGACGATCGGATCGCCGATCTGGACGCTCGCGCCCGCCACCTCGCCGGTGGTGGCGTCCATCGTCGCCGACGAGAAGGTGGCGCCGCGGATGCCGTCGCGTCCGGTGGCGCCCCCGAGCACGACGACTCGGTCGCCGGGAAACGGCCCGGTGTGGAGTGGCCGCGTCGACGCGGTGCCGATGCATCCGGCGAACACGAGGGGGTTGGTGGTGTAGGCGGGGTCGTAGAGGATGGCGCCGGCGACGGTCGGCAGGCCGATCTTGTTGCCGTAGTCGGCGACGCCGTCGATGACGCCGTCTCTGATCCGGCGTGGGTGGAGTGCGCCGTCGGGGAGATCCGCCATCGGGAGATCAGGGGGACCGAAGCACAAGATGTCCGTGACGGCGATCGGCCGGTGGGCGATGCCCAGTACGTCGCGGATCACGCCGCCGACGCCCGTGTTGGCGCCGCCGAAGGGTTCGACCGCGGAGGGATGGTTGTGCGTCTCGGCCTTGAGAGCGATCGTGGTGCCCTCGGTGAACTCGATCACGCCCGCGTTGCCGACGAAGGCGGACCGGACGAACCCGGCACCGATCGAGTCGGTGCAGTCGCGAAGTTGGACGAGGAGCGGATCGATCGTGCGATCGCCGCCGGTGACGTCGATGATCGCCCGGAACGTCTTGTGGGCGCAGTGCTCGCTCCAGGTCTGTGCCAGCACTTCGATCTCGACGTCGGTGATGTCGCGCCCGAGCCGCTCGTACTCGTCGCGGATGGCGCGCAGCTCCTCGATGTCGAGGTACAGCGAACGGGCATCGTCGATGGCGCGGAGTCCGTCGTCGTCGAGCCCGCGAATCACGATGACCTCGCCGGCCGCGCCCGACGGTGTGTCGTCGACGTGCGGTGGCTCGATCACACCGTGGCACCACCGTTCGATCACGGGGTTGGCCACCAACCGGCGCACCAGTTCGTCCGCAATGTCGGGCTCGATGGGATCGCCGAACTCCACTCGCCGACCCGTGGCGGCAGCATCGGCGGGGACGCCGAGCTGTGCAGCCGCGTGTCGGACCGCGTCGGCAGCGGTGTCGGTCACGCCGGGCAGGAAGGTGATCTCGACGCCGTCGCCGCCGGGCAGGTCCCAGCTGCCCTGCTGCAGCAGTGGGTCGACGAGCACGCCGTGCAGTCGTTCGAGGTCGTCGGCGTCGAGGTCGCCGTCGATGAACACGATGTCGGCGACCCGGATCGGCTCGGGAACCCGAATTCCGACAGCGTGGGCAGCTGCGGCGAGAACGGCCTCTCGGGGGTCCCGGTCGAGTGTGCGAATGGTCAAACGATGCCGGGTGGCCACTTCTGCGACCCTACGGATCGCGTCGGCGCTGCCCCGTGTGATTGTACGAAATGTCTACGCCGGTACCCCTGACCAGGGCCGATGAGTCCTCGAATTCGACGTCCCGGTCTAGATCCCGAGTCGGAACATCGACGAGGCGGTCAGTGACTGCACCATGTCCTCGGTGGGGAAGACCGGCACCCAGCCCTCGGGTGAGATCGAGGTGATCGTGATGGTCTCGGCGCCGAGTTCTGCGGGCATGATCGACTTGCGGACGATGCCGGCGCTGTCGATCCAGAGTTCGATGCTGAGCGTCTCGACCGTGTCGGAGCCCGGCTGCAGGACGACGCCGGGCGACAGAGCGACCGCCGGCTCGGGAGGTGCCGGGGCCGGAGTCCCGTCGACGGGTGGCGGGGGAGTCGGCGGCACCGCGGTGGCCAGCGAGATCGCGGCGGGGTCGATCGACACGAGCAGTCTCGTGGTCGCTTCGGTCCCGACGGTCGACTCGGTCGCCCGATCGATGACGGCGGACTCCCTGATCGTGGGCGGAAGGATCTGGTCGAGCGAACGGATCCAGCGACTGATGCCGAACTCCGAGTCGACCGGGAACTGTCCGCGGTCGAGCCGGTACCAGGTCGACTCGTCCACTCGGCGGATGAATGCCGTGTCCCACAGCGTCAGTATCTCGAGGTCGGGGGTCTCGGTGCGATCGACGACGACCCGGGAGACGCCGGTCTCGAAGTCGGTCGTCACCTCGAAGGTCTGCGGTCCGTTCAGCGCGTCAGGGCGCTCGACCAGGAACGTCGCGGTCCTGATCGGGGCGACGGCCGCGGCGGGCGTCGGGAACTCCAGCGCGACGGCCGGCTCGTCGATGGATTCCTCGCCACCGGCGAGCTTCATGAGATCGGAACCGTGCGTCAAGCCGGCGTAGGCGACGGCGCCGATCACCGCGAGCACGATCAGCCAGGTGAACCTCCGTCGCCCCGAGCCGCGCTTCTTCACCTGGGTCGGTTTCGCAGGCGACCACTGCTGGTCCATCGACGTCGCGAACGGGTTCGCGTCGGGGGCGACCGGCGGTCGTGGCACGGCCGGGGCGATCCGAGGCAGCGACGGGGTGGTGCCCTGACTGATCTCATTCGGCGGCCGCAGGAAGGCGGGGGGTACCGGTGGCGGTGGCGGATAGCCGTCGACCCCGGGGATCCCGGCTGATGGCGCCTGGAGTTCCGTGGTGTCCTGCATGATGATCATGTCATCGGTCGGCGCGGTCGCAGTCTTGAACGTCAACGCCGGCTCTCTCGTAGTGTCGTGACGTGACTGGGGTGTGGGTCGTGGTGGGCGCTGGGACCGCAGGTTGCGTGGTTGCCGCCCGTCTGTCCGAGGATCCGGATCGCCACGTCGTGCTGGTGGAGTCCGGCCCCGACCTCGTGGCCGGTGTCGTGCCCCCGGAAGTCGACGCCGACAACTTCTTCGCCACGGTCGGTCTGCCGACGCGCAACGACGGTGACCTGGTGGCCACGCGAACCGCCGGCGGCACGCCGCGTCCGTACCGGCGGGGCCGGGGCGTCGGTGGTTCGTCGGTGGTGAACGCGATGGTTGCCCTGCGTGGTGATCCGAACCTGTACCGATCGTGGGGGTGGGACGATGCCGACGCGGCCTGGTCGGCAATGGCGCTCCCCGAGGAGGAACCGCTCGAGAGCGAACTCGGCCCGATCGACCGGGCCCTCGTTGCCGCCGACAGCGATGCACGACGCGTTCCGCTCACCCGGCGTGACGGTCGCAGGGTCACCTCGGCCGAGGCGTACCTCTGGCCGGCGCGGGACCGTCCGAATCTGGTGGTTCGTGCCGACGCCACCGTCGAACGTGTGGCCCTGCACGCTCGGCGGGCCGTCGGGGTCGTGTTGTCGACCGGCGAGGAGATCGCAGCCGATCACGTCGTCCTCTCGGCCGGGGCCATCCGGACGCCGGCGCTGTTGCTGCGATCGGGGTTCGACACGCCGGGGATCGGCCTCGGTCTCCAGGATCACCCCTCGGCACCGCTGACGCTGGCGCTGCGTGATGGTGTCCCTGTCGATCCCGCGGGACTCGTCATCGGGACGTTCCGTCGACGCGACGGCATCCAACTCCTTCCGATGAATCACCTCGGCCCGGATGCGCCGCGCCTCGGACTGCTCCTCGTGACGTTGATGACCCCGCGCAGCCGATCCGGTACGGTCCGCCTCGATCAGCTCGGGGAACCACTCGTCGACTTCGCCCTGCTCGACGACCCCGGTGACGTGAAGGAACTCGGCGCGGCCGTGGCCGACGCCGTGAGGATGCTCCGGTCGGATCCGTTCGCCGAGGTCGTCGAGCAGGTGTACGTCGACGACTCGGGCACCACCATCGACGCGCTGGGCGACGCTGCCTCGATCGAACGGTGGCTGCCGGCGGCGCTCGGTGACTGTGTGCACGCGTCGGGCAGCTGCGCCATGGGCTCCGTCGTCGACGCCGACGGTGCCGTGCTCGGCTACGAGTCGATCCATGTCTGCGATGCGTCGGTGTTCCCGACGATCCCCGACGCGAACACGCACCTTCCCACGACGATGCTGGCCGAGCGTCTGAGCGCCCGCTGGCGGCGCAGTCACCCGTGACATGATGAGGCCATGGGAGCCACCGACTACACCCTGGGTCTGCACGAACTGGGCGACGGCTGCTTCGCGTATCTCCAGCCCGACGGCGGTTGGGGCTGGAGCAACGCCGGTCTGATCGTCGGTGAGGGCGCATCGCTGCTCGTCGACACCCTCTTCGACCTCGACCTGACTGCGGCGATGCTCGACGCGATGGCCCCGGTGATGGGCCGAGCGCCGATCGACACCGTGGTGAACACCCACGCCAACGGCGACCACTGCTACGGCAACGGCGAAGTCGTCCGCCGACGGCCCGACGTCGAGATCGTGGCGTCGACCGCGACCGCCCACGAAATGACCGAGGTGCCGCCGGCGATGTTGGCGGCACTGAACCAGGCCCCCGGTGAGGTCGGCGATCTGTTCCGGTCGTTCTTCGGCGAATTCCACTTCGACGGGGTCGAGCTCGTCGCGCCGACGACGACGTTCGACCGTCGACTCGACATCGAGGTCGGCGGTCGGCTCGTCGAGCTGATCGAGGTCGGCCCCGCCCACACCTCGGGCGACACGATCGTTCACGTGCCCGACTCGCGCACGGTCTACACCGGCGACATCCTGTTCGTCGGCGGCACGCCGATCGTCTGGGCAGGCCCGCTGTCGAACTGGGTGGCGGCGTGCGATCTCATGCTGGGCCTCGACGTCGACACCGTCGTGCCCGGTCACGGGCCTCTCACCGACACCGCGGGGATCGTGGCCGTGCGTGACTACCTCGGCTTCGTCGACGCCGAGGCGACCGCGCGCCAGGCGGCGGGTCTCGATGCGTTCGAGGCCGCACGCGACATCGCTCGGCTGCTCGGTGTCGACGAACGGTTCCGCGAGCTGGGCGAGTTCGGTCGGATCGCGGTCAACGTGGAGACGGTCTATCGCACACTCGACCCCGGGCATTCGACACCTGACGTCGTCGAGCAGTTCCGCCGTATGGCGGAACTCGAACGCAGCTGATGACCGATCCCCCACGCCACGTCGACGTGGTCGTGATCGGCGACGGCCCGGCCGGCAGCGCGCTCGCCTGTGCCTGCGGGGCGCGTGGCGTCGACGTCGTGCTCGTCGGTCCCGGCGATGCGTGGAGCCCGACCTACAGCACGTGGATCGACGACATCCAGGGCGTCGAGGCCATCGGCGACGACGTCGACGGTGTGCTCGCCCGGCGTCTCGAGACCATCGCGGTGTACACCGGACAACCGACGCAGATCGCCCGACCCTACGGGGTCTTCGACAACGAGCTGCTGCGATCTCGTCTTCGTGAAGGCGTCGAGCACATCGTGGGCAAGGTGGCCGACGTCCGTTCCCCGGCCGGTGAACGTCATCGTGTGGTGCTGGTCGACGGATCCGAGCTCCGGGCGCGCCTCGTCGTCGACGCGAGCGGCTGGCCGTCGTCGTTCGCCGCGTCGTTCCGGATCGACACCGCCGGCATGGCAGACAGCGATCGGCGTCGTGCTGGCGGAGCCACCTCCGGGCGACCTCGGACGTCCCACGCTGATGGACTTTCGTGCTGTCAGCGGCGCAAGCGGGGACGGTCGCCCGTCGCCGATCGGTCCGAGCGGCGTCACGACGTTCTGTTACACGTTGCCGGTCCACGACGGGTGGTTGGTCGAGGAAACCGTGCTCGCCGCGCGGCCGGCCGTCGAGCCGATCGCTCTACTGGCGCGCTTGGCCGCTCGCCTCGGGCGGCACCCCGACGACGTCCTGGCCGACTCCGTACGAACCGAGTACGTGCGCATTCCGCTCGGGGGGAGTCGACCCGGCCTCGACGAGCCGGTGGTCGCCTTCGGCGCCGCCGCCGGCTACGTCCACGCAGCGACCGGTTTCAGTGTGGCGTCGTCGTTGCGGGCTGCGCCACGCGTCGCGTCGTCGATCGTGACCGCACTGCAGTCGTCCGCCTCGGTCGCCGATCCATCGGTCGTGGCCGATGCGGTGTGGCCGGTGGCGTTCCGCCGCAGCCGGGTGCTGCACGACTACGGGCTCGAGCTGCTGCTGCGACTCGACGACGACGACGTGCGGGACTTCTTCGGCGCCTTCTTCGCGCTGACGGTCGAGCAGTGGCGCGGGTACATGCGCATCGACACGCCACCGTCGGAGGTGGCCGCCGTGATGACGAAGCTGTTCAGGATGTCGTCGTGGTCGATGCGGCGTCGACTGTCGGCGGGGAATCCGGCGATGTTCGCCCGACTGCTGCGTCCGTGACGTCGAGATCCCTACGTCGATGGGCGATCGAACGCCGCACGGCCAGCACCCAACCGAGCAGCACGGCGGCGGCGAAGATGAACCACTGCACGGCATACGACAGGTGGGGGCCGTTGCTCGACGTCGGCGGTGGCACGGGTACCGGATCGCTCGGGGTGACGTTCGGAATGCTGCCGATGAGATCGAGGTAGACCGGGAGCAGTTCGCCGGGGAGCTGTTCGTCCAGCCGTTCGAGATCGACACGACGAACCTCGGTCAGCGGCCCCTGCGAGGAATCGGTCAGCTCTCCGAGCTGGCGGCCCGGAGGCACGCGGATCCGGCCGAGCACCTCGACCTCGCCCGTGGGTGGCGGGGGAACATCGTCGTCGAGCAGGACGAATCCGCGGTTGATCACGACCGTGGTGTCGTCGTCGACCAGTGCGGTGAGGACGTTGCTGCCGGCCAACCCGTCCTGTGATCGGTTGAACCACACGATCTGGTCGGGCAGGTACTCGCCGGTCACGGTGACCTGTCGCCATTCGACGGAACCCGGATCGGTGCGCGCCGAGCTGACGAGTTCGTCGAGCGGGACCGGGGGCTGGTCGATGCGCTCGGCCACGGTGTCGTTGAACGCCTGGCGAGCGTCGAGGCGTCGGAGCTGCCAGAAGCCGAGCCAGACCATGAGGGCGATCGAGCAGAACACCACGAGGTGGAAGGCGATCCACTTCGGACTCGACAGCACAGCACGGCTCGACCCGGACATCTCGGCCCGACGGTAGCGGCCGTCCAGCGCTACCGTGCGTCGCGATGAGTCCTGACGACATCACTGCAGACTGGCTGTCCGACGTGCTCGGCGGCGACGTCCGTTCCGTGGAGGCCCGCCCGATCGGTGACGGGCACGTCAGCACGACCATTCGGCTGACCCTCGTCACCGACGACCCCACGATCCCGTCGTCCATCGTCGCCAAGGTGCCCGCCGAGGACGAACGGAGTCGGTTGTTGGCGGCATCGGTACGCAGCTACGAGCGCGAGGTGAAGCTCTTCCGTGAACTGGCGGCCACGGTCGACATCCGCATGCCGCACTGCCATCACGCCGACTGGGACCCCGCCACCAACGACTACGTCGTGCTCCTCGAGGACATGTCGCCGGCGGAGCAGGGCGACCAGCTCGCCGGCTGCTCGGTCGAACGCGCCGACCTGGCGGTTCGGGAGTTGGCCAAGCTGCACGGTCCTCGCTGGAACGACCCCACCCTGGCCGACATCGACTGGCTCAACGGCAACGATCCGGACGCGAACACCGACGGATACGCCGTGATCTGGTCGATGGTGTTCCCCGGTTTCGCCGCCACGTACGAGCGCTACCTCACCGCCGAGATGCTCGACCTGGCCGAGCGGTTCGGTGAGCACATCGGTGCGTTCATCGGCGGTCGGGACCGCCCGTTCTCGCTCGTCCACACCGATTACCGCCTCGACAACATGCTGTTCGGTACCGAGGCCGGCGGTCCACCGATCACCGTCGTCGACTGGGGGTCGCCCGCCCATGGCATGCCGATCACCGATCTGTCGTACTTCTGCGGAGCCGGGTTGCTGATCGAGGACCGCCGTACGCACGAACGCGATCTCGTGGCCGTGTATGCGGAATCGCTGCGCGCCTACGACGTCGACGTCGACCGCGACTGGCTCTGGACGCAGTACCGGCGTGAGGCCTTCCACGGCGTGTTCATCACGGCCATGACGTCGCAGATGGTCACCATGAACGATCGCAGCCTCGACATGTTCGGGGCGATGGCCTCGCGCCACCTCCAACACGCCATCGACCTCGACTCCCTCTCGCTCGTCTGACCCCGAAACAGGGTTCCTGCATCAGGGGTCGGACCTCGGATGCACGACTGGGGATGCAAGACTGGCGGGATGGAACTGCCGGACTTCCACATCCCGCACGCGGAGAAGATCGAGTGGATGATCGAGACGAGGGGATGGGCGCTCGAGCCGGTTGCCGCCGACGTCGACGCCGAGCCACCCACCCCCGGGTACGCCTATTCGATCGGGATGCCGTCGGCCGTGGGCTTTGCCGAGGTCGCCGTGTTCGGCCTGACACCGGTCGCGGCGAACGGTCTCGTGACGCTCGTGGCGGACGCGTGCCGAGGCGGCACCGAGATCCCGCTCGGTGTCGAAGTCGTCGGCTTGCTCGACAACGACCTGCGTTGCATGTTCGCGCCGATCGACCTCGGCCGGTGGGGACCGTGGTTCCTGACTGCGGCCGCCTGGTACCGGGGCGCACCCTTCGAGATCGTCCAGTTGCTCTATCCCGATCGCAACGGGTTCATGCCGTACGAATCCGGATTCGAACAACGCATGACGTTCGCCCAGCCGGTCATCGGTACCGTGTCATGACTCCATGAGTGCCGCCCGACCTCTCCCCGTGACCGGCGCCTGGAGGCCGGGCGACGAGCCGGGACATCGGCAGTTCTTCACCTTCGCGACCGATCGGCGTTTCGCGCTCGACTGTGGTGTTGCACTGTCGGACGTGACCGTCGCGTACGAGACCTGGGGCCAACTCGATGCGGACGGCGCCAACGCCATCCTGCTGTGCCATGCCTGGACGGGCGACAGCCATGCGGCCGGACCGGCCGGGCGAGGCCATCTCGCGGCGGGATGGTGGGACGAGACGGTCGGGCCGGGCAAGCCGATCGACACCGACCGGTACTTCGTCGTGTGCGCCAACGTGCTGGGTGGATGTCAGGGCTCGACCGGACCGGCATCGCCCCACCCCGTCGACGGACGCCCGTACGGATCGAGATTCCCGGTCGTCACCATCCGCGACATGGTCCGCTCGCAGGCCCGGCTCATGGAGTACCTGGGTGTGCCACGCTGGCTGGCGGTGATCGGCGGCTCCATGGGTGGGATGCAGGCGCTCGAATGGGCGGTGATGTACCCCCGTCGGGTGAGGTCGCTCGTTGCGATCGCCACCTGCATGCAGGCCACGGCTCAGCAGATCGCGTGGGGCGCCATCGGTCGACGGGCGATCCGACTCGACCCCAAGTGGCGTGGCGGGGACTACTACGACGCCGAGCCCGGCGACGGCCCGACGGAGGGACTCGAGATCGCCCGCATGGTCGCGCAGGTGACATTCCGCAGTGACAACGTCTTCACCGACCGGTTCGGTCGCGAACTCGCCGACAAGGCTGCCGTCGGCGACACGCTCGACATGTGGCAGCGCTTCGAGGTCGAGCGCTACCTCGAGTACCACGGCCGCAAGCTGGCGCTCCGCTTCGACACGAACAGCTACCTGGCGATCGGCAAGGCCATGGACCTCCACGACGTGGCGCAGCGGACGCGGAACGCTGGATCGCGCGATGCTGCGCGTGACGGCGCCGACCATGGCGGTCGGGATCTGGAGCGACATGCTCTACCCGGCGTATCAGCAGCAGCAGATCCATCACACGCTGCTCGCCAACGGCGTGCCCAGCGAGTACGTCGAGATCGACTCGCCGCACGGCCATGATGCGTTCCTGATCAACAGCGACCAGCTCGACGAACCGATCGAACGCTTCATCGCCGCCGTCGCCAAGTCCGACACCTGAGCGGACCGCGGAGTCGCAGCGATGCCCGAGGGGCTCGAAGCCGAGATCTGGCGGTCGGCGATGGAGGCCACGGTCGGTCGTACGGTCGAACGCGCGTGGGTCGACGAGCGTGTCGCCCCGCCGGGGTTCGTCGATGCGATCGTCGACGCCACGATCGTGGGGATCAGACGGGCCGGCAAGATCGTCCTGGTCGACACCGACGGCCCGACGATCGGCCTGCACTTCGGGATGACGGGACGGGTGGTCATCGACGGGGTCGCCCCGATCGACAGGCTGCAGTACGCCTCGGGCCGCGACGACCCCGACTGGGATCGCCTCCGGGCGTACACCGGCGGTGACGTTCCCGCGATCAGGTTCAACGACCCGCGCCGGCTGGGACGACTCAGCCTCGATCCCGACGTCTCGGCGCTCGGAGTCGACTTCACCTCGGTCACCCCTGCCCGACTGGGCCCCGCCATTTCCGGACGCCGACCGGCGATCAAGACCGTGCTGCTCGATCAGACGGTCGTCGCCGGGCTCGGCAACATGTGCGCCGACGAGGTCCTCTGGTGGGCCGGGATCGATCCGCACCGGCCCGCCGACGATCTCGATGATGCCGACGTCGACCGATTGGCGACAGCGATCCGGCGCCGCCTCGCGATCATGATGCGGCGAGGCGGGAGCCATCGGGGAACCCTGTCGCCGGCGGTGCGCGCCAACTGCCCGCCGTGTGAACGTGACGGCTGCCCGTTGCGACGCGACACCATCGGTGGTCGCACCGCCGTGTGGTGCCCGCGGCATCAACAGTGACGGGCGTGATCCGACGCAACCGTGTTCGGAACTGACACAATCTCGGTTCCGTGCGAGAACTCACCGCCCATTCGCTGATGGCACCGGCCCTGCTGGGTGCCGGTGACCCGGGTTCGACGCGTCTGGTCTATGCCATGGTGGCAGGCCTCGTCGTCGTCGGTGTCGCCTTCCTGCTCCTCGGGATCTGGCTGTTCCGTCAGACCAGGTACGACCCGCCCGTCCTCGCACCGCTCGAACGAATGGGCGACAAGAAGTGGCGCCGTCAGAGCGATCCGGCGACGCAGCGCCGTGTGCTCGACGAGGTGCGTCCCGAGGGCGCCGAACCGCTGCGTCACGAGTCGTCACCTCCGAAGCTCGATGCAGAGTTCGAATTGGCCGAGCGGCCCGTCACCTCGATGAGTGATCTCGGCCCCTCGACGCTGTCGGCCGCATCGTCGAGGAGTGATCTCGCACCTCCGTCACCGGAGTCGCGGACACCGACCCCGCAGGGAATCGAGCGCCCCGAGTGGATCGAGGCCATCGAGGGTTCGCCGGACGGCGTCGACCGGTAGGGTCGTCGACGTGGCAACGTTCGATCCCGATGAGATGGTCCAACGGTTCAAGGAGCGCGCGGCAGCGGTGAAGAAGCGTCCGATGCCGCCTGTCGAGGGGGAGGGGCGGCGTCACTTCATCGAACAGTCGAAGCTCGACTTCCAGGATTTCGCGATGCTCGGTGACGCCGAGGTGAGCCTCGACGAGGGCATTCTCACCCTGCGTATCGACCTGCGCCCGCCCGACCAACGCTGAATCCATCAGTCGGCGATCTCGTTGTCCGGTCCGGGAACCGGACTGCTAGATTGTGCATTCCTCGCGGACGTGGCTCAGTTGGTAGAGCGCAACCTTGCCAAGGTTGAGGTCGCCGGTTCGATCCCGGTCGTCCGCTCCAGAAAGCCCCTGCACTGCAGGGGCTTTCTGCTTTCTCGGGCGCCTAGCCCGACGGGAGACCGTGTCTCAGTTCCTGGATGAGCTCCAGGCCTGGCGCTTCGTTGCCGGGCAGGTCGCCGAAGATCGTGATGAGGTCGTCGAGGTGGGTTCGTACCGAGTCCCGTTCCCTGATCGTCGAGCGGTTCTCGAAGGCCGTGACGTACTGGTGGATCGCTCGACCGATGTCCGTGCGACTCGTCGTGTCGCCCTTCAGGAGGGCCACCGTGAGGAGTGTGTCGCCGAGTTGGGATCGGTCCCAGAAGTCGGTCGCGGAGTCGGCGTTCGCCAGTGCCAGGTCCAGCAGTCGTCTGCCGAGTTCGAGATGCTCGTCGCGTTCCCGGTCGCAGGATGCCGTGTACTCCAGCTGCAACCAGACGTTGGCGCTGTGGAGGTCGGGCTTGGCGTCGAGGCCGGCGAGGGCCGCGTCGCTGGCCTCCTCGTACCTGGCCTTCGCCAGGACGAGCGCATCCTTCGCTGTCTTCGGGAGCGTCGATTCCGGTGGTACCTCCACCTCGGGGTGCCGGGTCAGTACCACTGCCAGCTTCTTGTAGACGGACCCGAGCAGCGACAGACGCCCCGATGTCGCTCCGACTGTCGCGATGATCGCCTCGAGCTTCTCGGCAGCGGTCTCGAACGGGGCAATGTCGGCGTTGTCCGCGGTGGTGGCAGCGTCGCGAACCAGCATGTTGGCGTACTGCTCGATCGCTCGGAGTTCGCCGCGGCCATCGGGTGACAGGAAGCAGCGTTCGTACCATTCGGCGGCCTGCTTGAACTGGCCGACGGACTCGTAGGCATCGCCGATGGCCAGAGTGACATGCGCACTCTCGAGCCGATCGCCGGCCTCCTCGACCAGGCTCTCCAACTCCTCGGTGAGTCTGCGGATGTGGTCGTCGTCGGCCTGCCCGGCGTTGCCGGCCAGGATCTGCAGGTTCTTGATCAGTTGGTTGTCGCTGACGATCGGCTCACGGCGGCGTCTCGGCCGTGAACCGGTGACGAGCTGGAAGTCGGGGTCGCCGTAGCACTGGTACGCGCCCCAGGTGTTCGATGTCTCGCCGGTGACGTCGAAGGCTGCAGCTCGCGCCTTGCGCACTGCGTCGCCGAAGGGTTCGGCATCGAGGAGGCATCGGTACAGCCGATCTGCGAAGGCCGCCGCAGCCTGGTCGTCGACCTCCCACCCGGCCACGACGACGGCCTTGACGCCATTCTGCATGAGCTGCGTCGCGACGGTGGCTGCCAATTTGTGGGGTTGGCGGAGTTGGCGCGGGTCGAGCCACGACTCGAGTTTGCGGTCCCCGTCGCCGGCTTCGAGCCGTCCGAGGTGACAGCAGTTCAGGAAGACGAGATCAGGCTGCACCGACATCGAGCGGAAGTCGAGCGCGGTGAGTCGATGGTGCGGCCCGGTGCCGGTCACCACGCCGCTGCGGTTCGGTTCGTCCGGATCGAAGATGCCGTGCGCTGCCGCGTGCACGACCCGATAGGCGGCGGCGTGCAGCAGGTTGTCGATCTCGACCCACTGGCCGGCGGCCTCGTCGTCGGCCTGGGAGATGTGTTCGGCGACCTCCCAGTCGAAGCTCTTCAGCAACTCGGCGACCTCGCCGGCTTCGCGTCGCGCCCCCGGCAGTCTGCCGAAGTTGGTCGGCGGGTCTCCGATCACGAGCGCTTGGAGGCCGGTGGGTCGGACGGAGCCCTGCCGAGTGATCTGCTCGCTCTGCAACTGGCGGAGGAATCCTGCCCGCAGCGCGAGCGCGCCGCGCGCCTTTCCGCCGGTGTCGCGAGCGGCGAGGAGTTCCCACGGCAGCTGCCCGAGGTGCTCGTCGACGAGCAGATGGATGTTCTCGGACCGACCGAGTTCGAGCTTCACGCGGTGCGGCAGGAGGAGTTCGTAGAGGGTGTGGCCGACGCTGTCGGTGCCGGAGTTGTCGATCGCGGCGCTGACGTAATCGCTGATCTTGTCCAGGTCGACCTGGTGGGTGAGCTTGTCGGCTTGCGCCTGCCGGGCGAGGACCGACACGCTGATCTCGCTGATCGGTGAGACCTTCGTCGGGTCGGGCGATTGCAGCGATGCCTGCATTCGAATCCATGGTCGGCCGGAGACGTTGTGGGCGGGAGCGCCAGGGCGACCGCCCTCGCGTGTCTCGACCACCTCGGTGATGTCGAGATCCATGGTGTCCAGCAGGTTGTGGTCGATCTCCTCACGGATCGTGCAGAGCACCTTCGCGGCGTCGTCCGCCTGCTGTTCGTACAGTTCGACGAACTCGAGATCGAACTGGCTCGGTCGGTCGTCGCCCAGCCGGCCGAGGGCCCCCATGACGCCTTCGATGATCGCAACCATCGACGACTCGATCTCCAACCCGAAGCGACCGGGTGTTCCGATGAGTACCGAGGCCAGTCCGAACGGCTGGGACGTGTCGACGCCGGCTTCGAGTCGCATGCGGGCGAGGCGCAGTACGCCGTCGGCGATTCCTTCTGTCAGTACCGACTCGGTCAGCAGGCCGAACTCTCCCAGACCGACGACGACTGCGCCGCCCGGGCGTTGACCTTCCGGGGTGCGAACGACGAGGGCGTGTCCCGGGTCGTCGGCGTTCAGCCCCAAGCGATAGCGGGCGCTGAGCACTCCGCCCAGTTTCCAGTCCAGGAAGCCCTCCGCCCCTTCGGCCGGCATCCGTGCGTAGTGTCCGACTGCGACGGGATGGCTGGTCTGCTCCAGGCTCGCGTGGACGACCTTGACGTCGAGGCGCGACCGACTCGGCTCGTCGGATCCGCCGCCGAGGATCATCGACAGTGCATCGTCCATCACTCGACGGTCGTCGCCCGTCGGCGGGCGAACGGCCCCGCCACGCGCGCAGGTGACCGGTGCGAGCGGCTGACGGTCGATGTCGCCGATGGCGAGCATCCTCGGCAGCTGACCGCCGACGCCGCGGCGCGCGGGGGCTTGGAGAGGAACCGATCGGTGATCGACGTCGCACCGTCGCGGATCAGATCATCGAGCTTGTCGAGGACCGTGGGGTCCGAGATCAGCCCGCCGTGATCTGCATCGACGAAGTACATCGGCATCTCGTCGAGTTCACCGAGCCGATGTGCGACGCGACCGTCACCCATGGCGAACTGTCCGATGCGCATCTCCCCGCCGTCCCCGATCGTGATGCGATACGGCGTGTCCTTCCCGTATCCGGCGACGTAACAGAAGCGCGGGGCATCGACACCGTCTTCGGCGAGCTTCGCGTGGGTGTTGCGCGCGAGCGTGAGCAGCTCTGCACGCACGTGCGTGCCGTCACCCCATGTCGTCGTGTCGTACAGATCGTCCCAGTTGTCGTCCTCGATACCTTCCGCGAACGGCAGCATCTGGTACACGCCGGGGAACCCGGCGACGATGGCGTCGATCTCCTCCTTGGTGTGTTTGCGGTCGATTGCCGCGAGTCCGCGTACGGCGAGGTCACTGCCGAGCAGCGTCAGCGGGATCGAGTACGACCCCCGATTCGGGGTACCCAGCATCACGAGTCGTCCGCTCGACGCGCCCGCGATCGTGGCGAGTTCGTCCCAGTGCTGCCGGTGTTCGGCGACGAACGCCCGCACGACCAGCCCGCCCATCGAGTGAGCGACGAAGTTCACCCCCCGATCGGGGTGCTCGGAGCGAAGTCGTTCGACGAGCTCGGCGAGGCGGCTCGCCGATCGGCAGATGTCGTCGCGCCAGTCGTACGGGAACAGGTGCACGTCCCAGTTCCGTGCGAGTCTCGTGATCATGGGGATGTAGGCGCGATTGACGCCGATGGCGGTGACTGCACCATTGTCGTCATAGGCGAGATCACCGAGTCCGCCGCGGGCCAGCCGGAACGCATCGACCCAGATCGTGCGGCCCGCTGCGGCGAGATGGGAGCCCATGATGCCGGGCAGGACGATCACGGCATCGCGTTGTCCCGTCGGTGGCGACGCCGTTTCGGCGACCCCTCCGGACAGTGCGCCGATCTTCTTGCGGATCGAGTCGGGCAGGGATTGAACACTCTCGATGATCGACTCGACCGACATGGATTCGGCAACGCCGGCGGTCTCTGCCTCGGGGTCCGTTTCGGCCTCGGGAACCTCCGGCGTCGTCCGTGCGTCTTCGTCGGCCGACAACCAGGTCAGCAGTTGACGTGTCGCTCGGGAATCGGTCCAGAACGAACTGTGATCGACGCCTCTGGATGCGTCGAGAACGAGACGCTGGCCTGGTCTCACCTGGAAGCTGCCGCTGCGGGCATACGCGCTGGACGTGGGCACGATGCGGTCGTTGCGGAGTTGCCCGAAGTACATGTCGAGTGTGTCGTCGTACTTCGTCTGGAGGAAGCCGCCGGTGGCGGCGGGCTCGTACTCGGCCGCAATCGACCGAAGGACGATGTGTTCGGGCGTCGGGTGCTTGTTGAGTTCGGTGAGGTAATCGCCGCCGGGCCGCATGGCGACCAGCCCCTCGAGGCCGGGGAGCGCTCCCTGGAGCACGACGTCCGCGAGCATCTCCAACACGAGCGCGAAGCCGTCCGCGCCGGGAAGGTTCCCGATGAGGTTGGTGACGCCGTCGAGCAACCCGGATGGTCGATCAGGGTCCGCCATCGGGGTGCCGCCGTTCGGGGAGGCGACGAACACGATCGAGCGGATGTCGATCCTGGAGCCCTCCGTCAGCCGTGCCAGCTCACGGGCGACCAGGCCACCTCGGGAGTGTGCGAGGACGTCGAGGCTCATTTCGTGGCCGTCCAGGCGCTCGAGGAGTTCCTCGGCGTTCTTGCGCGGCGTCGAGGCCAACGTGGGGTGGTCGAACGCGATCATGCGGTCGTCGTAGGCCGCGCCGAGCCGACGAACGGTCGCCTCCGAGAAGCCGAACGATCCGTGGATCGATCCCATGAAGCCATGGATGACGAGCAGGCTGCGATCGCTGCGGCTGAAGCGTTTCAGGTCGGGCGCTTCGACGCTGCGAGTCGCGTAGTTGTCCGCGGTCCAGGTGCGCAGGACGGGCGGGTTGCGTCGTCGCTCGTACGCGCCGACTGCGGCCTGCGTGGCCGCGCCGGCGGCCTTCTCGATCCCCTTCAGGGCGATCACCCGCAGTTTGCGCCTCAGCAGACTCGTGATCCGTCCACGACTGCCCGGAGCGCCGAGCGTCACCGGGAGGACGACTTCGTCTGCGTCGCGCTCGGGGAGGTACCAGCCGTATCGACCGTTCTCCTCGACCAGGACGATGCGCTGTTCGCCGTCGTCCGGCCGTCCCAGCTCGACGATCAGTTCGCCCGGCTCGGCGACGCCGCGGGCACGTCGGCTGGTCTGCTCCAGCTCGCCGATGGTTGCCTCGGCCACCAACCGGAAGTCGACGGATCCGTCTCCGGTGGATTCGTGAGCCGTCAGCGCTGTCGACACGGCGTCGACGCTCGCTCCGCCCCGCGTCGTCGCGCCGCCGCCCCATTCGAACTTCACGTTCAGGTTCTCGCCGCGGATCTTGACGCCGTTGGAACGAGCCCCTGTCAGCGCCCTCGGAGACGGCGGCGCGCCGGCGCGACGGTCGACCGGGGACGTGCCGAAGTGCAACTCGACCGGCAGTTGTTCCGGAGTGGGTGTCGGAAGACCGAACTGGTTGGCCTTCGCGACGATGCTGTCGGTGTTGTCGGTGAACTGGATCGGCACGCCCGGATAGTGGGAGCGGATCTTCTGGAGCGCGTCGGCGTCGGGGTGCTGGAACTTGGACCCGTCCGTGCAGATGAGAATCGTGGCCGGGTCGATCAGGTCGAGCAGTCCATCGGTCATGTTCTGCCGACTGCCGTGGTGCGAGAGTTTGAAGAGATCGACCGTGAGCTTGTCCTCGCCGCGCTCGTCGAGTACCTGTCTGATCGTCGTTTCGAGTTCGGTCGCGTATGCGTCGCCCGTGAGCAGGAGCTTGACGTCGTCGATCTCGAGGAGAAAGGCGATGCTCGATCCGTTCGCGACACTGCTGTCCTTGCCGAACACCCCGGCGGCGCGAGTCTCCGCCCCGCCGAGGTCGGTGGCGTCGTCGAATGCGTCGAAGAGGTCCTGGATCGGATCGCCACGAGTTGGTTTCGGCCACTTCCTCAGGAGTTGCTCCAGCCGGTCGCGGGAGGGCGACAGCAGTGTGCAGCGCGCCGCGCCGGGCATCCCGGTCACCTGGAAGGCGCCGGTGTCGGGTACGTGGATCGCTCTGCCGCCGACGACTCGGTTCCGTCTGCCGGGCGGGATCAGCCTGTCGAGAGCGTCCCCCTGGCGGGGGCCACGGCTCGAGGCATCGGTGTCGAGGGTGTTGACCAACTCGTCGAGTTGGTCGCGTCCGTTGAACCAGATGTCGCCGGTGGTGAGCTGCTTCGCGGCGAGGGCTTCGATCACGCCCTCGATGTGATCGAGATCGATGTGGGTGACGACGACGATGTCGAACTCGGTCGGCTGATCGGCCGACTCCCTCAGATATCTGCCGAGTCCCTCGTCGTAGCTGCCCTCGAGCCCACCGTCGATCAGGATCCGAAAGGGCCTGTCGCCCGCCGAGCCGTATTCGACGACGAGGCAGTCGCCGCACTTGGCCGGCAGCGCCCGCACCGTGACGGCGGTCATCGTCCGCTTCCCCTCGTCTCGCCGCGTGCGAGTCGGGTGAATCCGGCCCGTTCGACCGTTCGAGTCATGTCACCGTGCCCGAAGATGACATGGAGGTTCGCGGCCGCCAGCATGTAACCGTGTTCGAGCAGGGAAGCGCACACCGCTGTCCCCAGTGGCTTCAACGTGGTCGGCACGGCCGATGAAGCGTCGACGATGTCGTCCCATGCCGAAGCCGACACGCCGTATCGGTCGAGGAACTCGCGCGCCTCGTCGGCCCAACGGTTCATGTCGCCGGCGGTCCGTCCGGGCCCGAGCGTGAACAGGTCGACGAGCCGATAGGGGCTGTCCTTGATCTGGACGAACACGCCGTCGAGGTGACCGGTGTCCGTGGAACTCGTGAAGAGCTCGCCGAGTGCTTGGCGGCGATGCGATGTCGACACGTCGTACTGGACGTCCTTGGAACGCATCAGCGCGTCCAGTTCGAAGCGCACGCCGCCGCCGGGCATCGGCCTCAGGCTGTTCCAGTCCGACGAGGCATTCACGACGACGAGCGACCGTGCAGCTGTCGACTGGACGCCGGCGAGACCTGGCCATCTCGCGGCGCGGTCCGAGAAGCCGTACTCCCAGCCGTCGGCCATGTTGTCGTAGACGCCGCCGTCGACGACCACGATCCGGTCGACCGTCACGTCGGCGTGGGGTGGGTGATCGTCCGCTGTCAGTGTCCCGGGCGTCAGACCGAGTCGGTCGAGCCCGACAGCCCTGGCGCGGAACGCACCGGGGACGCAGGCCGACGCCTGGACCGCGGTCGACAACGGCACCGATGCCGGCCGGGTCGTACCGCCGAACTCCCATCCGTAGACCATGCGGTTGCTGAAGTAGAACGTGGTACCTCCCTGCACGTCGGTCGTGCAGATCACGTGGTGGACGCTCAGGTCGCGGGCCTGCTGAGCGGAGAGGCTCGTGTGCGCATCGCCGAGCAGTTCCTTGTCGATGGCGCGCTCGGTCGCCGACGATCGCTGTGAGAACAACCAGAGGGTCAGCCATCCGAACACGAAGAACAGCACCAGCGCGATCGCGACCACGACGGGCCATTGGGCAATGCCTGCGACGGCCGCCGCGGCGAACGCGGTGACGGTCAGCACGGTGCTCGCGACGAACGAACGGAGGTACCACTTCGTCGCGGGTGCGCCGCCCTGCAGGATCCCGCGTTCCGCAATCGACCGCACCGTCCGGGCGATGTGCGCCTCGATGTCGGCGACTGGTGCGGTTCCGAAATCCGGTCCGACCATCACCGCGCCATTCGCGATCGATCCTCCGGACACCGAACTGATCGAGGCCGTCCGCGCGCACAAGCCTGCGTCCGCCATCGCGAGCAGTGCGCCGAGCCCGAACACGGTCGCACGGTGGCCACCCCCCGACAACGCGACGCCGATGTCGCGTTCGGTCGATGCGTCGACGTCGACCGCGTGGTCGGCGGCGAACGCCGGATCGGGCGGTGTACTCATCTGGCGTCTCCTTCGTGTGGGCGGTACCTGGTCGTCACTCGGCCGGCATTCCTTCGTAGACGCCGAGCATGTCGATGTCGTCGAGATCGACGTCCGGTTCGACCTCACCTCCGCCCCGCGTCTGCGCCGCGACGCGGGTCTTCGCTCCGATGAGCGCGGTCCACGTCTTCGGACCGACCTCTCCGTCGCTGCCCAACCCCGCCAGGGTCTGGAACTGACGGATCACATCCTGCGTCGCTGGTCCGTAGTCGCCGTCATGGTTGCCGGCGGTGTCGAGCAGCAACCCGCGAACGATCAACGTGACCTGGAGTACGACCACATGGGCGCCCTTGTCGCCCGGCCTGACGACCGTGAGCAGCGCTCCCCACGTCTGCGGACCGACGATGCCGTCGACCGCGAGGCCGCGGCTGCGCTGGAACTCCTCGACGATCCTGGTCGGCTCCGGCCCGTAGATGCCGTTCCTGCTGACGGACGAGTCCGGCAGGAGCCCATTGGCGATCAGCGCTTCGAGAAGGACCGTCACGGCCGGCCCCGTGTCACCCGGCCGGGCACGGAGCGCCGGCGTGAGCGGCGTCGACGAGGTGAGCAGCGGCGGCGACTCGGTGGGGCTGGTCATGGTCGTGTCGCCGGGGGCGTTCCACGGAGGGAGACCCCATGCGGGCTGCTGCTCGTACGACGATCGACCTCGTGGCAGCTCGGACGGTTGTACGTGCCACGGTTCGTTGTTGACGTTCTCGAACGTCTGCAGGTCGAAGCGCGCGACGTTGTCGCGCACCCAGCCGATGTCGCCCGTCATGTCGGCAGCGAGGCCGATCTCGTGCATCGACTTGCCGGGCGGGGCGGCCGCCGCCATACCCGGGAGCCGGCTCCATCGTCGACCTGCGTGGGTGACTGTCCCGCCAGGGTCCGGAACATGCCGACTGAGGAACATCTGGAGCTGTTGCTTCGGGTCGCGGAGACCTTGGCCCAGACCGACTCTGCCGTCCGAGGCCTCGATGAGCCGACGCACGCGTTCCTGCATCTGCGGGTGCATCCCTCGGAACGTCCTCGACGCGACGATGTTGTCGATCGTCACGCGCTTGTCCCCGTACGTCGGATAGTCGGTCATGTCGATCTCCGACACCGGCGACGTCCAGGTGGCGTCGAGCCGTGTCGCCGCCCCGATCGAACAGCCTGCGCTGATGCACGACTGTGCATGCTGAACCCCTTCCTCGGGCCCTGCCACGAATCGCTTGCAGCGCCACCCGTTGACAACTCAGAGTAGTCGATTCGGTGCGCTCCGTGAAGAGGTCCAGCGCCGAAATGTGCATCGATGCAACCCTCGGCTCACCGTTCCTATGCTGGCCCACGTGTCCGACGGTCGGGATGTGTGCCAGTTCGACGAGACTCGTGCCGGCTCCTATCGTCCTCGTGCCGGTTTCGAGAAGGTGGCAGTGCTCGTCGAGCCGAGTGATCCGGGAGCGCAGACGCTGATTCGAACACCCTTCGGCGAACAGCGGTTCACCGGCGCCTTCTACGTCGTGGCGGAAGGCGACGGGTCATACGGGGCGACCCGCGATGAGTTCGAGGCGACACACCGGGCGGTCGGCGCGAACCGGTGGGTGAAGACTGCACCGGTCTCGGCCTACCGGACCGACATCGCATGTGTCGTGGACACGGTGGTCGACGGGCATGTCGAGGTGACCGTCACCGCGCAGCCGGGTGACTGGATCGTCCGTCAGTCCACAGGCGAGGTGATGGTCGTTCGTGGCGACGAGTTCGAAGCGCGCTACGTGAGCGACGGGTCGGAGCGAGCACCGGCATGACCGGCGTGCCGAGCGCCGTCGGGGAGCAGCAGGATGGTCACCTCGACGGGGGTGTCATCGCTGGCGCGACGCACGACTTCGTAGATCATCGGACGGTAGGCGCGGCGCCGGTCGGAGTCCGGCTGCCAGACCTCCATCACCTCCATCGACGGCGACCAGAGGTGGCGGGTCAGACTCTGCACGTAACTCTGGTTCAGATCGCGGAGCCAGTTCGTGTCCCGTCCGTCGACCTCGTCGACGAGGTCTCCCCAGGTCCAGGCGGACTTGCCGTCGTGAGCCCTGAACAGCGACAGCGTGTAGCTGGTCGTGTCGTCGATCCCTTCGACGACACGGGCGTTCCGCGGTAGCCCCTCCCTGGCGTCGGTCTCGCCACAGAGTGTGAGGTCGAGCACGATGCGGTGACACGGTCGGTAGCGGTAGACGTCGGGGATCCGACCTGATCCCGACCGGGCCAGAACGCTTTCGAACCCTTCGGCGATCCGTTTCGCCGCTGCATCGACCACATCGTCCGACACATCCGGAACGAGAGCGCCACGCTGCCAGGTGTCCGACATGTTCCAGGTCTGGGTGCACATGGGGCGAATGAGCTGCGTGGCGACCTCGTCGGTGAGTGCGCGCACACACTGCACTTGACTCAGTGGTGCGGGCGGCAGCCCGTTCGGGTCGAACAGACAGGCAACCGACACCACCTCGTCCGCCTCGAAGCGGACGAACAGTCCGACCTCGTACAGGCACCAGTCCCAGGTGTGATGCGGCGTGGTGAACAACAAGATGAGCAGATGGCTCTGGGCGAGCTGCTTCTTGATCTGGCGTTCCCAGTCGGCGCCGGCGGTCAGGGCCTGGCCCGACACCCAGCACTCGATGAGGTCGGGCGCGAGTTGTCGCAACTCGTCGGCCACCAGATTGGCGAGGTCCTTGTCATCGGACTTGTGGCTCACGAAGACGTTGAACTTGTCCTGCTGCAGTCTGGGCATCGGACCTCCTTCCGATGTTCCGTCAGGCGACGAAGAGTGACATTACTCCCACAGATTGCGTTCGTACGTGACAGAATCGTGACATGTCGTTGTGGTCGACCACACGGTCTGTCGCCGATGCGCTCGGGCTCTGGAAGCGCCGGGTCGTGCCGGTCGGTTGGGAGCTCGGTACGACGATCTTCCGTGAGGCCAAGCGGTCGGCTCGGATCGCGAACGTCGGTCGTGCGACTCGTCCGCTCGGCGCCGACACCATCGAACGGCTCCAGCCGCTGTTCCCGGACCTCGACCTGCATCTGATCCGCGTCCGATCCGAGTGCCGGCTTCCCTCGAACCGGTTTCGGGAGCACGGCTCGATCTACGCGATGACGTTCGGCGACACCATCTACTGGCGTGACGATCTCGACGAGCATGATCCCCGGGATCTGGTCAAGCTGATCCACGAGATCGTCCACGTCGACCAGGTCCGTCGTCTCGGTGGCGAGACGGCGTTCGCTCGCACGTACGGTGCCGGCTACCTCGAGGGTGGTGGGGAACTGCCCGCCTACATCGATCGGCCGACCGCCTACCACCGCAACCCGCTCGAGGCCGAGGCCTACACGTTCGAGGCCCAGTTCCGCGATGACCGCGGACGGGTCGTAGCCGATCGGCTCCCGGACCCACCCGGGTCGTCGAGATGATCGGTGGACTCGTCGAGGAGATGCGGGCGGTCGTCGAGGACGCACACGAGCACGACGATGCGAACGGGTACTTCGCAGCGATGTACCTCGGCGTCACCACCACCGTCGAGCGCGGGCTGACCGACGGCACGTTCACCACACCGGGCCGCCTGAGCGAGCTGACGACCGCGTTCGCCCGACGGTACCTCGATGCACTGCAGCTCCACCGTCGCGGCGCGATGGCGGCGGAGTCCTGGCAGGTGGCGTTCCGGGCGGCGCAGACGTGGCGACCGACGGTCCTGCAACACCTCCTGCTCGGCATGAACGCACACATCAATCTGGACCTGGGGATTGCATGCGCCGCCGTCGCGCCAGGCACCGACATCATCGAGCTGGAGCCAGACTTCACGCAGATCAACAACGTGCTGGCCGGACTCGTGCAGGCAGTCCAGGACCGCTTGAACAGAGTGTCGCCGCTCTACCGGTTCGTCGATGACATCGGCGGCGACACGGACCGCGCGGTCGTCAACTTCAGCATTGCTCGTGCACGTGCGGAGGCATGGCGGTTCGCCACCGCACTGGCCTCGATGGACCAGTCGACCGCAGATCGACGGATCGTCGATCAGGATCTGGCAGTGAGTCGACTCGGAACGCGGGTTCTCCGACCGGGCCCGATCGCGGCGACCGGACTACTCGGCGTTCGAGTCACCGAGAAATGGCATCCGTCCGAGATCATCGAGATCCTCTCCGACGCCGCGTCGTAGGCGCGGTCGGGGACCTTGGCCTCTTGGCCGGTCGGGCCGGTTGCTCCGACAGTGGACGTGTGGGTGTGAACAGGAGAGGTCCCCGGCAAGCCGTCGACGCGCTCGAGGCCGATCTCGTCGGCCTGCGCGACGATCATGTCCTGGAGTTGGCGCTCGACGACCTGGACGCGCTGCTGAGCGAGCCCGACGCCGACCTGTTCGAACTCCGTGGGCCGAACCGGTCCGGTCTCGATGATCTCGGGCTCACGCTGAGTGCCGCCGTGCGCCTGCCCGACGACCTGACCATCCGAATCCTGCTCCCTGCGGAGACCTCGTCACGGTCGCCGACAGCGCGACGGCCGCGGGCCTCCTCGTCGTTGTCGCGATGATCGCGATCACCTTGGCCTGGGTGCTCTCGTGGATGGTGATCGAGTCGGCCTTCCTCGACTGGCGTCAGCCGGCGCGTCGAGCCTGTGCCTACGACCTCATCGCTCGATCCACCCTCGAGATCGGGAGAGTCCACGGTGCGCCGGCGTCATTCGACGACCCGGAGCGTGCCGGGAAGGTTCATGTTCCGTAGTCGGCGAGCGAGCAGCAGGGGGGCAGCAGCGACCGCCACGATCCCGACGACCGCGGCGACCACGACAGTGCTCGGTGCGACGTAGACGTCGATGCCGACGTCGGGAAGCGTGGTCGTCGCCATGGATGCCAGCATCCACCGCAGGAAGGCGACGCCGCCCACCAGTCCGATGAACGTCGCGACGATGCCGACCAGGATGCTCTCCTTGACGACGACACCGAGCACCGCTCGAACGGGAAGACCGAAGGCCCGCATCGTCGCGAGTTCCCGCCGTCGTTCCTCGACGGTGATCCGGGTGGCATTGAACGCGATCAACAGGGCGAGGGTCAGGACGGCCGCGGCGGTGACGTAGAGGAAGCTCAGGAACTGGTCGAGCGCTTCGTCGATCGCCTCGCTGATCCGCGCGACTGCCTGGCTGGACGCCACGCCGGGGAGCCCGAACACCGCGCGTTGTACGTCGGATCGTGTCGCGCCGTCCGCCGGATAGGCCTGGACCACGTTCGTCGTTCCCTCGAGCCCGAACTGTTCGGCGTCGCCGGCGTCCAGGAACGCGAACGTCCTGATCGGATTGGCGTGGATCCCGGCGACGACGAAGTCGGTCTCGGCCAGGGCGAAGCTGCCCAGGTCCGTGCGAATCGGATGGCGGACGGTCACGGTGTCGCCGACGTCCACACCCAGGTCGTCAGCTGCCTTGCGTGCCAGCAGGATCCCACCGCCGGCGGCATCCGTGGGGGCATCGCCCTCCTCGATGGTGGGTGTCCAGACCGCCGTCTCGAAGTCGACGAATTCGACGAGGAGGTCCAGGCTCGCGTCGGATTCGCGCGCGAGTGCCGTCGCAGGGAGGCGGAGTCCGGCGTCGATGCGCCCGACCGAAGGCGCTGCACCGATGGCCGCGACCACGTCGGAGTCGGTGGGGTGAAAGGTGTCGAGTTGCACCACGATGCGGTCGGCGTTCGCCTTGGTGAACTCGTCGTTGCCGTGTTGGATCGTCCGATCGAAGCTGTCCATCATTCCGAGTACGGCAACCAGGGCCGTGATGGCAGCACCGACCCCGACCGCCGTCATCGCGGACCGGCGGGGGGTGCGCACCACGTTACGGAGCGGCATCTGGGTGATCGACGAACCGGGCAGCCGGATGCGGCCGACGAAGGTGCTCAGCCTGCTGCTCCTGGCGGTGAGATGACCGGTACGGATCGCCTCGATCGGTTCGACCCTGAGTGCCCGCCAGACCGGCAGGGCACTGGCGACGACGGGGATCGCGATCCCGAGCGCCACCGCCCGACCGTAGACACCGGGCTGGAAGGGTGTGCGGCGCTCCGGGAGCGGCACGAACGACTCCAGGAGGTGTCCGAAGGCGTCGCCCACGAGCAGTCCGAACCCGAGTCCCGCGATCGTGCCGATGATCGCCACCTGCACCCCGACGAGGAGCGGGCGGATGGCGAGCTCGCCGCGGGGACGCCCAGGGCCATCCCGATGCCGATCTCGCGACGTTGCGATTCGACGATCCGACTGATGAGATTGAACGCTGCCAGCGCCGCCGCGACCAGGACCAGCGCCGACAGGGCGTTCCAGAACCGTTGATCGTTGTCGATGTCCTCGTACAGCACCCGGACGGCATCGGAGTCGTCCCGGGTGGTCACCGTGGCGCTGAGACCCAGATCGGAGATGGCGGTGGCGACCTGCGCCTCGATCGCGTCCCGATCAGCGCCGTCGACGAGCGTGAGAACGACATCGTTCACCATCCCGGCGTGGTCGCTGATCTCCTGCGCAGCAGCGAGCGGCAGGTACACGATGGCGAGTTCACTCTCGGCGAAGACCGTGCCCTCCGGCCCTTCGTAGAAGAAGTCATCGGGCGCGATGCCCAGCCCGCGGTAGGCGAGCGTGTGCCCGCCTGCCACCGTGAGGATCCCCTGGACCGGAAGACCGCGGTGGTCGGCGAACTTGGCCTCGAGGATCGCGGACGTCTCGTCGGTCGGATCATCCGTGGCGTCCGTGGCATCACGTATCCAGACGTCGTCGACGGGATCGGCGGCGCCGAAGGTCATTCCCACCAGACGCGCCGGAACCAACACCGACTCGGATCCGCCGATGCTGCCGGTGTCGACCTGACTGTCGACCACCAGGCGTTCGGCCGTCGCACTCACCGACCCCGCATCCTCGATCTCGGCGATCGCCCCCGACAGCGACCCCTGCTCTGTGAACGTTCCCGGGCTCAGTGCGACGCGAAGGTCGTGCATCCCGAGCGCGGCGAAGCTCGCGTCGTTGGACTGACGTCTCCATTCGGCGGTGCTCCCGAGTCCCGCGTACACCCCGGTACCGATGGCCAGCACCAGGGCGATCGCCATCACCGACACCCAACGCGATCGGAGATCACGCCATGACCACCGCATCCACAATCGGGCGCGGCGGCTCCGACTCGGGCCCGTCACCACTGGAGTTCACCGATCTCGGCCTTGCCGCCCGCCGGTGGACCGTCGGACACGATTCGGCCGCTCGAGAGTTCGATCACCCGATCCGCGACCCTGGCGATCTCACGGTTGTGGGTCACGACGAGCACGGTCATCCCGGCGCGAGCCTGCTCTTCGAGCACCCCGAGAATCTGAACACCGGTGCGGAAGTCCAGTTCGCCCGTCGGTTCGTCGGCCAGGATGATCGGATTGCCCGTGGCGAGTGCTCGCGCGATCGCCACCCGTTGCTGTTCGCCTCCGGACATCTGATGCGGAAAGTGGCGGTGACGCTCGGCCAGGCCGACCTGCGCCAGGGCCTGCTGCGCTCGCTCGCCCGGCTCGGACCGCTGTGCAGCGTCGGCGCCGAACTGCACGTTCTCGAACGCGGTCAGGCCGGGAAACAGGTTGAACGTCTGGAAGATGAAGCTGACGGTGTGCCGTCGCAGCATGGCGCGATCTGCCTGCGACGCGCCGCTCACGTCCACCCCACCGACTCGCACCGACCCGGAGGTCGGTGTGTCGAGCGCCCCGATCATGTTCAGCAGCGTCGTCTTGCCGCAGCCCGACGGGCCGACGATGGCGACGAACGCGGCCTCGTCGACGTGGAGGTTCACTCCGTCGAGGGCCGTCACGTCGACCTCACCGATGCGATACAGCTTCGACACGTCGTCCAGGTCGATCCGCGTGCCCTCGTGGCCGATCCGAGCATCGACGGCGGCCGAATCGACCCCGTGATTCATCGCGCCATCACTCATGGTTCCACTGTGGTCGCAGGACGATGCGGGGGCCAGAGGCGGAAGGTCCCGGTGGGAACCCACTCACGTCGCCGGCCTCCCCGCCGGCCGTGCAAGTGAGTAGCTTCGGATCATGAGCGAGGCTTCGATCGACAGGGCCACACCGCAACCCGGGAGCCAGGAGTGGCTCGACTCGGTCGTCGAGGACGTGGTCGATCCCGGTGCGGCGATCATCGACCCGCACCATCACCTCTGGCCGGTCGGTGGTTCCCTTCCGTACGGGCTCGACGATCTGCTGGCCGACCTCGCCAGCGGCCACCACGTCGTCGACACGGTGTTCGTCGAGTGCGGCGCCGCGTACCGCCGTGAGGGTCGCTCGGAACTCGCCCCGGTCGGCGAGACCGAGTTCGTGACCGCCGAGGCCGAACGCTCGCCGCGACCGGTGATGGGCGGCATCGTCGCGCACGCCGACCTGACCGACCTCGAGCACCTCGACGAGGTGCTCGACGCCCACGAGGCGGCGTCGCACGGTCGACTGCGCGGCATCCGACACGCGGGCTCACATGCGCTCCACCCGGAACTGCTCGCCATTCCGGGACGTGCTCCCGCCGGGCTGTATGCCGACCCCGGGTTCCGCGCCGGTGTCGCCAGGCTGGGGGAGCGCGGCCTCACGTACGACACCTGGCACTACCACTACCAGAACCAGGAGTTCGCCGACCTCGCTCGCGCCGTCCCGGGCACCACGATGGTGCTCGACCATTTCGGCACGCCGCTCGGCGTCGGACCCTACGCATCGCAGCGCGAACAGATCTACCGGCAGTGGACTGCCGACATCGCCGACATCGCCACCTGCGGCAACGTGGTGGCGAAGATCGGTGGCCTGGCCATGCCGGACAACGGGTTCGAGTGGCACACCGCCGATCGGCCACCGACGTCGGACGAGTTCGTCGCCGCCCAGCGCCGCTACTACCTCCACACGATCGAACAGTTCGGACCCGGTCGCTGCATGTTCGAGTCGAACTTCCCGGTCGACCGGTTCTCGCTGTCGTACCGGACCGTGTGGAACGGCTTCAAGAAGATGATCGCCGACTTCTCGTCGTCCGAACGCGACGCCATGCTCCGTGGCACCGCCGCCCGGATCTACCGGCTCTGAACCCCCCACCCTTGCGATGAGGTTGTGGCGCGAGGGGTGGGCCGGAACCTCATCGGTGGGGTGGTGATGAGGTTGTGGCGCGAGGGGTGGGCCGGAACCTCATCGGTGGGGTGGTGAGTCGGGGGGCGTCATGGCGGCGATGACCTCGGCGATCATCTGCGAACGAGGCGGCATCCCGGGGAATTCCTCCGGCGGCGACGGATTCAGTTGCTCGCCGATGCTGTGGAAGCGCTCGACGGCGATGTCCAGCCAGTCGGGGTGCGGGAAGATCCAGTACCGACCGGTGCGGACTGCATCGACGACCAGGTCGGCGACAGCTCCGGGCTGCATGCCCTCGTCGATCGCTCGGCGCAGGTAGCTGAGGCTCACCTCCTGGCCGGCATCACGAGCCGGGGCGTCGCCGAACGACTCCGGCCAATTGCGTTCGGAGTGGGCGATGCCGGTCTTGACCCAGCCGGGACACAGGCAGCTCACGCCGATCGGCAACTGCGCTGCCTGCATGCTGGAGTAGAGCCCCTCGGTGAGCGCGACGACTGCGTGCTTCGTGGCGTCGTACGGGGCGGCGAACCCCGGATAGAGGCCGGCCATCGACGCGGTGTTGACGATGTGGCCGCCGCCGGACATGGCAATGTGCGGCAGGAACGCCCGGACGCCGTGGACGACGCCCCAGAAGTTCACACCGACGACCCATTCCCACGACTCGATCGGGCCGAACCAGGGATCACCGAGCCCGCCGACACCGGCGTTGTTGCACACGACGTGAACGGCGCCGAACCGCTCCATCGTGGCAGCAGCGAGCGCGCCGACCTGTTCGGCCTTGCTGACATCGGTCACCACCGTCAGCACCTCGACACCGTGCGCGCCGACCTCGACTGCGGCGGCGTCGAGGGCGTCCTGCTGCACATCGGCGAGCACCACGGAGCAGCCGGCCGAAGCGAAGGCATTGGCGAGCGCCAGCCCGATCCCGCTTCCTGCGCCGGTGACGACAGCGACCTTGCCCGGACCCAGTTCCATCTGTTCCCCCTCCGTTGGATGACCGCGCCGACCGTAGCCGTCGCCAAATCGGACCGACGACACGCGTGAGCGACCTCGCGCAGGCGGTGACGATGGCGTAGGCTTCCCGGACCCATGGGAAAGGACCGTCGATGACCGAGAACTCCGTGATCACCCACCGAAATGTCGGCGTTCTGTCGGTCGAGGCAGTGGAAGCACCCGAAATCGTCACGTCCGCGTGGATCGACGAACAGCTGGCGGAGACCTACGAACGCACCGGCCTCAAGGCCGGAACGCTGGCCGAACTCGCCGGCATCGAAGCGCGTCGGTGGTGGCCCGAGGGCGTCACGTTCGACCAGGCAGCTGCGATGGCCGGCCAGGCGGCCCTGGACGCGGCGGGCATCGACCCCAGACGCGTCGGGATGCTCATCTCCACGTCGGTCTGCAAGCACCACCTCGAGCCGTCCGTGGCGTGTGCGGTGCATCACCAACTCCAGCTCGCCCCGAGCTGTCTCAACTTCGACGTCGGCAACGCGTGCCTCGGGTTCATCAACGGCATGCAGATCGCCGCCAACGCGATCGATGCCGGAGCGATCGACTATGCGCTGATCGTCGACGGCGAAGGAAGTCGGTACGTCCAGCAGAACACCATCGCTCGCCTGCAACAGCCGAACACCGAGGCTGCCGACGTCTTCGCCGAGTTCGCCTCGCTGACGCTCGGATCGGGTGCTGCGGCCGCCGTGCTGTGCCGTCTCGACGAGCATCCCGAGGCCCATCGGCTCGTCGGTGGGGTCGCCCGGGCGGCCACACAGCACAACGAGCTGTGCGTCGGCGATCTCGAGCGCATGACCACCGACACCCACGGCCTCCTGGTGGCGGGCCTCGATCTCGGCGAGGCGGCCTGGAAGCATTCCGGGCACCACTTCGACTGGGAGGTCGGCATGGACTGGTACATCATCCACCAGGTCAGCCAGGTGCACACCCGGCTGATGACCGAACGTCTGGGCATCGACCCCGACAAGGCGCCACTCACGTTCCCGCAGTACGGCAACGTCGGGCCGGCGGCCATCCCGATCACGCTCGCGAGCGTTGCCGATCGGATCGAGGTCGGCGACCGCGTGCTCTGCATGGGGATCGGTTCCGGCCTGAACACCAGCTTCACCGAAATCGTCTGGTGACCGCTGCGGTCGACACCGCCGGGGAGGCAGTGCCCTGGTCGCCGAAGCCACCGAGCGACGACGATTGGCGTCGCTGGGATCTCGAACCGCAGTGGTCGAGATTCGTCGACGTCGTCAGCCACACCGGTGGTACGCATCGGTGGCACGTGCTCGACACCGGCGTTCCCGAGGGTGCCGACGCCTCGTCGACGCCGACGGTGCTGTGCGTCCACGGCAACCCGACGTGGGGGTATGCCTGGGCGACGTTCCTGCGACGTCTGCACGGCCGCTACCGGGTGGTCGCCGTCGACCAGCTCGGCATGGGCTTCAGTGACCGTGTCGAGCGCCGGCGCTACACCGATCGGGTGCGAGATCTCGACGACGTGATCGTCGCACTCGGGCTCCCCGGCGCGTCGCCCCTCGTGGTCGCGGCGCACGACTGGGGCGGGGCGATCGTCATGGGCTGGGTCGTCCAGGACCCGCGGCAGGTCGCGGGTCTGATCCTGTGCAACACGGGCATCGCCGTTCCCGAGGGACGCAAGGCGCCGTCGATCATTCGCCTCGCCGCGTGGGCGCCGATTCTCGACTTCGTGTGCCGGGGCACGTCGATCTTCGTCGAGGGGACGTCGCGGTGTCGCGCGGCCGGATCTCGAAGGTCGATCGTGAGGCGTTCAGGGCGCCGTATCCGACTGCTCCCTCGCGTGCGGCGATTGCCGACTTCGTCGACGACATCCCGTTGAGTCCCGGTCATCCGTCCGAGACGGTGATCGCCGAGGTGGCCGAGCGTCTCGGCAACGTGCGGGCGCCGGTGCTGTTGGCGTGGGGTGCGAAGGACCCGGTGTTCAACGACGACTTCGCCGCCGACCTGGCCGCGCGGTTCCCGAACACGACAACGCACCGTTTCGCGAAGGCCGGTCATCTCGTGATGGCCGAGGCCGATGTCGCAGGCGTCGTCGACGTGTGGCTCGGGGACCTGTTCGACGGGCGGCTGGCGTCGGTTCCGGGAGGCGGGCCCGCATCGGGTGAGCCGACGGCCGAAGCGTCGGTGTGGTCCGCGATCCTGTCCGGACGCGACGGCGGGCGTGAGGCCTTCGTCGATCTCGCGACCGGCGACTCGATCACGTTCGCCGAGTTGGCACAGCGAGTCGAGCGTGTCGCCGTCGAGCTCGTCCGCCGGGGGGTGCAGCCGGGCGACCGTGTCGCGATGCTCACACCGCCCGGTGTGGATCTCGTCGCAGCGGTGTACGGGGTCTGGCGTGCCGGTGGCGTGACGGTGATCGCCGATCGGGGCCTCGGACTCCAGGGGCTCGGTCGGGCGGTGCGCTCGACGCGTCCGGCGTGGGTCATCGGCCCGAAACGGGCACTGGCCGCATCGACGGCGCTGCGCTGGGCGCCACGGGCCACCCGGCTCGACGTGGCCGATCTCCTCGTCGCCGCCGCGGGTGAACTCCCACCGGAGCCGTCGGGCGACGATGTGGCCGCGGTGCTCTTCACCTCGGGCGCGACCGGTCCGGCCAAGGGTGTGCGGTACCTGCATCGCCAGCTCGTGGCGCAACGCGACGCGCTCGCGGCCACGTACTCGATCACGGCGGGCGACCGGCTCGTGGCGGCCTTCGCCCCGTTCGCGCTCTACGGTCCGGCCCTCGGGATCCCGACCGCTCTGCCGAACTGCGATGTCACGAAGCCTGCCGAACTGACGGCAGCCATGCTCGACGAGGCATGCGCCCGGATCGGCGCGACGCTCGCGTTCGCGTCGCCGTCGGCGCTCGCCAACGTCGTCGCGACTGCCGACGGGTCGCCGTTGGCAGGTCTGGAGGCACTGCGCGTCGTCTTCTCCGCCGGTGCTCCGGTGCCGTCGGAGACACTCGAGGCGGTCGGCCGGCTCGCTCCGAATGCCTCGCTGCACACCCCGTACGGCATGACCGAGGTGTTGCCGGTCGCCGACATCGAACTCGGAGAGATCGTCGCCGCCGAGGCAGCCGCCCCCGACGGGGGCGTGTGCGTGGGCCGCCCCGTCTCCGGCGCGCAGGTGCGGATCGTGCCGCTCGACTTCGATGCGGCCGAACTGCCCGATGCGGTCGCCGTCGGCGTGATGGGCGAGATCCTGGTCCGCGCTCCCTGGGTGTCGGAGGGATATCTCGGCCTGTGGGCCACGCAGCGTGCGGCCCGGCCCGGCGCGGGGGAGTGGCATCGCTCGGGCGACGTCGGCCACGTCGACGCCGACGGTCGACTCTGGGTCGAGGGCCGCGCGGTGCACGTCATCCACGGCATCGACGGCCCGATCACACCGGTCCCGGTCGAACGGGCGGTGCAACGCGCGCTCGGGGTGCCACGGTGTGCGGCGGTCGGTGTCGGACCTGTCGGCAGCCAACAGCTCGTCGTCGTGCTCGAGGAGCCCGAAGGGGTCGCCGGTGCAGCGGGTGCCGAGGTCGCCGACGAGGTGCGCGCGGCCGTCGGCCGACCGGTCGCCGCCGTGCTGACGGCGCCCTCGCTCCCTGTCGACATCCGCCACAACGCAAAGATCGATCGCGCCGCCGTGGCCCAGTGGGCCGACGGCGTGTTGGCCGGTCGACGCGTCCGAAAACTCGGCGTGACAGCGATGCAGGTCCCGCGATGAAGGTCCTGGTCACCGGCGGATCCAGCCTCATCGGTGCCGGCGTGGCGAACGCCCTGGCATCTCGCGGCGACGACGTCGTGTGCCTGCAACGCAGCCGTTCGGCGCTCGTGGATGCCGGTGTCGCCCAGCGACCTCGGTGACATCCGCGAGCGCGAGGTCGTCGTCGAGGCGGCCTCCGGCTGCGACGCTGTCGTGCACGTCGCCGCGAAGGTCGGTGTGATCGGGCCGTGGGAGGAGTACCGGTCGGTCAATGTCGATGGAACGGCGAATGTCGTGGCAGCCGCGCAGCGAGCAGGGTGTGCCGAGGGTGGTGTACGTCTCGTCGCCATCGGTCGCCCACGGCGGCGAGCCGATCGTCGGCGGAGCTGCCGATGCGCCGGTCCTGGGTCGTCGGCGCGCCTGGTATCCCGAGTCGAAGGCGATGGCCGAGATCGTCGCCCTCGATGCGGCGTCGGGTGACATGGGCGTGGTGGCCGTCCGGCCGCACCTCGTGTGGGGCCCGGGCGACACGCAACTCGTCGGCCGGATCGTCGAACGTGCGCGTGCCGGTCGGCTCGCGCTCGTGGGCGGTGGTCGTGCGTTGGTCGACACCACCTACCTCGACAACGCCGTTGCGGCGCTGGTCGCCGCGCTCGACGCCGTGCACCCTGGTGCGCGCTGCTCGGGTCGGGCGTACGTCGTGTCGAACGGTGAGCCCCGGATGATCCGTGAGCTGGTCGAGGGGATCTGCTCGGCGGCCGGCGTGACCTTCGCTCCCCGTGACGTGTCGCTGCGGGTCGGGCGGTCGGCCGGCGCCGTGGTCGAGCGGGTGTGGCCGATCCTGCGGCGCAGCGACGAACCGCCCCTCACCCAGTTCCTCGCCGAACAGCTCGGTACCGCGCACTGGTTCGATTCCCGTCCGGCGCGCGACGACCTGGGCTACAGCCCGGCGGTGTCGATCGACGAGGGGTTGCGACGTCTCGGCGCGTGGTTCGACGAGCAGGCTGCTCGGGGATCGACTGCCTGAGATCGGGGCGGTGCCGCTATCGTCGGTACCTGACTGGCGACGTGGCCGAGTGGTTTAGGCAACGGCCTGCAAAGCCGTGTACATGAGTTCGATTCTCATCGTCGCCTCCAGTGTGACCCCCGATGTGGGGTGCTCCAGGTGTGGGTGTCCAGGTGTTGGTGCCCCTGATCTGGGTCAGCGTCGACGGCGCAGGATCACGACGACACCCGCGACGACCGCCAGGGCGAGCCCGCCGACGACCAGGCCTGTCACGACGCCCGTGTCGATGCCGGTGTCGTCCGTCGGAGCGACGATCGTGGCCGGGACGGTCGCCGGCGTCGAATTCGTCGGTGACGCGTCGGTGGTCGGTACGACCGTCGACGACTGCTCGAGCACCGCGGCCATGGCGTCGAATGCCGGTTTGGGCGCGTCGGTGGCGTCGAACCACAACGCGCCGCCGAATGCTCCGCCGGTCGAATCGGGTGTGGGCGGGACCCGGTCGGTGACGCCCCAGGTGACGAAGGTGTCGCATGCGGTCGACTCGACGCAGGCCGACAACGTGTCCGCGTACACCTGGGCCTGGAAGGTCAACGACTGGGGATTGTCGATCTCGGTGACGGGGAGCGGCACGTCGAACTCGGTGATCGCCCAGCGCAGACCGAGGTCTTCGACCCAGGTCGAGAACCGGGTGATGTCGACCGGATCGGGTGAGCGGATCCGCGACTGCAGCCCGACAGCATCGATGGGGACTCCGGCGGCGACGAGGGCGGCCAAGGTGGCCTGGACCCCGACGCACTTCGCCACGTCGGCGCAGTTCGATCGCTCGGTCGTGGCACCCGGGACGATCGCGACGCCGTTGTCGACGGCATCCTGGGTGACCGACAGGTCGTCGTAGAAGTCGTCGTAGAACAGCTGCGCCGCAGGGTCGGCTGCTCGCGCCGCCTCGAATGCGATGCGCAGGTAGTCGTCACCGATGACGCGACGCCAGATCGAGTCGCGCAGGTGCCGTCGGGGAGGAATGCCTCGTCGACCACGTCCCACTGGGTGACCACTCCTGGATTTCGTTCGGCGTACCGGCCGACGACGGCGGTCACGTGGTCGCTGAGTACCTGGCCGAGCGTCTCGGCAGTCCAGTCGCCGTTGACGATCCAGTCGGGGAACGCGTCGGTGGTGATCAGCTCGATGACCGCGAGCGGTCATGTCGTTCGCAGCGGCGAAGTCGACGAGGGCGTCGGCGCGGGTGAAGTCGTAGACGCCGGGTTCGGGTTGGATCACGGCGAAGTCCACCTCGTCGACGGTCGAGATCATGTTGACGTTGTCGACGAGCAGGCTGCCGTAGGCCTCGTCGGTGGCCAGGACGTCCATCGTCACCGCGCTCCCGAAGTTCAGTTCGGCGGCATCGGCGGCCCCGCGCAGGCCGGCCTGCCTGCGCCACGGCGACGGGCGCCAACGTCGACATGGCGATCCCGGCGGCGACCAGGGCGATGGGCAGACGGGGAACCATGGCTCGCTCGACGGTAGTACTCGCCGGATCGGCGTCGGTGTCAGTCGCGCAACGCGTTGTCGGCCGCCGGCCGGCGGCCAGTAACCTGGCGGAAGCGCCGGCACTCCGTGTTCGTCGCATCGACACATGACAACGAGCACCTCCACCACGACAGTCGTCGTTCCCGGCACCCACGTGATGACCGCTCTCGTCGGCCCGCGTGACCAGTACCTCCGGCTCATCGAGCAGCAGTTCCCGAGTGTGCAGATCAGTGTGCGCGGCAACGAAGTGCGCATCGCAGGCGACGAGCCCGCCGACGTCGCCGGTGTCGCCGGCCTGTTCGAGGAACTCTCGACGCTGCTGCAGAGCGGGCAGCAACTCGACGACGTCACGCTCGATCGGGTCGTCGCGATGGTGCTGGCCAGTGAGCGGCCGAGTGAGATCCTGTCGCACCAGGTGTTGCGCGGGGCCAAGGGCCGCCAGGTGAAGCCGAAGACCGCCGGCCAGAAGCGCTACATCGATGCCATCGCCGAGAACGTGATCACGTTCGGACTCGGTCCTGCAGGCACCGGCAAGTCGTGGCTCGCCGTCGCCATGGCAGTGCGGGCGTTGCAGGCCAAGGAGGTGCAGCGCATCATCCTGACCCGGCCCGCCGTCGAGGCCGGGGAACGGCTGGGATTCCTGCCCGGTGACCTGATGGCCAAGATCGATCCGTACCTGCGACCGCTCTACGACGCGCTCTACGACATGCTCGATCCCGACGCCGTCCAGCGCCTGCTCGAGCGTCAGGTCGTCGAGGTCGCCCCGCTCGCGTTCATGCGCGGTCGCACGTTGAACAACAGCTTCATCATCCTCGACGAGGCGCAGAACGCCACACCCGAGCAGATGAAGATGTTCCTCACCCGTATCGGCTTCGGGTCACGCGTGGTGGTCACGGGTGACACGACGCAGGTCGACGTGCCGACCGGCAAGAGCGGGCTCGCGGGCTTGGAGAAGACGCTCGACGGGATCGATGGCCTGGCGTTCGTGCGGCTCTCGGGCGCCGACGTCGTGCGCCACAAGATCGTGGCCGACATCGTCGCCGCGTACGAGCAGCAGAGCGAGCAGGCAGCCACTCCGTGACAGCCGTGTCGGGTGGTGACCGTGTCGAGTGGTGACCGTGTCGAGTGGTGACGTCACGGTCGTGGCCGCCGACGAACGCAGTACCGACGACTCGCCGACGGCGATCATCGACCTCGACCGTTGGCGTCGACTCGCCGAGCACGCGCTGGTCGCAGAGTCGGCCGCCGGCGAACTGACGCTCACGTTCGTCGACGCATCCGAGATCGCCGCGTTGAACGCCGAGTACATGGGCAAGGTCGGGCCGACCGACGTGTTGTCGTTCCCGATGGACGACGATCCGACACCGGGTGTGCCGACACTGCTCGGCGACGTCGTGATCAGCCCGGCAGTTGCAGTCGAACAGTTCGCCGAGCACGCCGGCACGATCGATGACGAGATCGCCCTGTTGGTCGTCCATGGCGTGCTGCACGTGCTCGGCTACGACCACGCCGAGCCCGACGAGACCGCAGTCATGCGACGGCGCGAACTCGAGCTACTCGAAGCCCATCACTGGGCAGGACCTGCGCCGCTCGGGTTCCGCCAAGTCCACGACTGAGCTGGATACGGTCGCACCGTGACCGCGCCGACCTCGCCGCCACTGATGCCGCCGCCGGGCTGGTACCCCGACCCCGAGCAGGTGTGGACGTGGCGCTGGTGGGACGGCAGCAGTTGGACCGATCTGCGTGCACCGCAGACCGGACTGGGGACCGCACCGTGATCCGTACTCGCTCTCGGCCTGGTTCGAGGCGTCCTTCGCCGCGTTCAAGGCGGTGGCCGCGGCGTGTCGGCTGGATGATCGCGTCGGTGTGGGTCGCGGCAACGGCGCTGATCGGCGTGTTCGTGGTGGCCGTCTTCAACAGCGGCAAGGGCCGTGAGATCCGCGAGCTCCTCGACTTCGACCGGACGTTCCGCTCGAGCGACACGGTGCTGCTCACCGACGCGGAACTGGACCGTGTCGGCGAACTCGGTCGCGACATCCTGGTGAGGGCGGTGCCGTGGATGATCGCGCTCGGGATCGTGCTCGTCATCGCCTGGGTCTGGACCGCTGCGCTCGCGGCGCGGGTTGCCGCCAGGGTCGGCTCGGGAACCGTCGACCAGCTGCCGCGCGTCGACGATGCAGCCGACTCCGTTCGCAGATCCCCGGCAGTCTTCGCATCGTTGCTCGCGCTCGTCGGGATCTCGGTCGTCGTGACCCTCGCAGCCTTCGCGCCGATGCTGCTCGCCATCGGCGTCGGTGGTGACGGTGGAGTCGTCGCCGTTGCGGCCGTCTTCGGACTGCTCGCAGCGTTCGCCTCCGGGTTCGTGATCCTCGGACGATTGTCACTCGCCACTGCGATCGCGGCCATCGGCGGTCACGGCATCGGTGTCCGCCGGAGCTGGGAACTCACCGACGGTCATTTCTGGGGTGTGGTCGGACGTCTCGTCGTCGCCGCGCCTGATCGCCGGCGTGGCCACGTTTCCGGTCGGCTTCCTCGACTCGTTCGGGGTGGCGCTCGGGTTCACCACGTGGCTGGTCGTCGTCCTGGCGCTCCAGGCGGTGTCGAGTGTCTTCGCAACGCTGGTCAACATCCCCGCCCAGGTGGTGGTCGTCGAGCACCTGACCGAGCAACGTCCGTGACGCACGTGAACCAACGAACATTCTTTCTGATTTATGGTTGTGTCTCGCGCATCTGTACGATAGCGTCTGCTCCATGTACTCGACGCTCGTTGAGAACTTGTTCGACGTCACCGACGACGAACTGACCGAGCGGTTCAGGGTGCTCGAGGTGCAGCGGCGGCGCACCGAGGCGGAGATGGCGGCCATCGTGCAGGAGGGCCAGCGCCGGGCGTTGCACACTGTCGACGGCCATCGCACGATGAAGCACTGGGTGCGTGCGCAGATCAACTGCCCGGCCGGCGACGCCACACGACTGCGACGTCTCGCCGCCGCCCTGAACACCGTCGACGGGCTCGGCGACGCCCTCCACGACGGACACATCGGCGCGGCGCAGGCGAACGAACTGGCTCGCCTCCGCGCTCACCCGCGCGTCGGTGACCAGCTCGACTCGGCATCGTCACTGCTGCTGCAACACGCCGAGCACCTCTCGTACGAGGAGTTCCGCGTCGTCGCGCGCCGTTGGGAGACACTCGCCGACCTCGACGGGGCGGAACGAGACGACGAAGCATCCGAGGCACGTCGGAAGGCATCGGTCATCGAGGTCGGCGGAGCGATCGACGTGCGAGCCTGCGGTGGTTCGGGTCTCGTGACGGCCGAGCTGCTGGCGATCTTCGATCGTTTCGTCCAGGCCGAGTTCGGCAAGGACGTCGCCGCCCGCACGGCCGAGTTCGGCCCGGACGCCCCGGCATCGACGCTGCCCCGCACTGACGCGCAGCGTCGTTTCGACGCGCTCGTTGCCATCTTCCGCGCAGCAGTCGTCGCGCCGGCGGATGGGGTTGCTCCCGTGCCCGTGGTCAACCTGCTGGTCGGGCTCGACACAATCGAGCGCCTGGTCATTCGCCGGATCACCGGCGATGATCCCGGGGCCGGTCTCGACGTCGACCTGAACGTCGAGCGGATGGAGGCGGACACCGGTACGAGCGTGTCGCCCGACGACGTGCTCGCCGCAGCAGTGATCGGCCATGTTCGACGGGTCGTGATCGACGGAGCCGGCGTCGTGGTCGACGCCGGCCGGAAGCGTCGACTGTTCTCGGGAGTGGCCCGGGAGATGGCGCTGCTCCTGGCGCACTCGTGTGATCACGTCGGTTGCACCGTGCCCGCCCGACTCTGCCAGGTGGACCACCTCGCCGAGTGGGAACGAGACGACGGCGGCACCGATCAGGCCAATTCCAAACCCAGATGCAGTACCCACAATCCATGGAAGTCGGCGCACCGACTCAGATCGAAACGCGACGAATTCGGCAACGTGGTCGACTTCCGTGACGACGCAACAGCCATGGCCCCCGTGGGTCGGCGGTTGAGGTTCGACGATTCCGACGGCGATCGTGCCGAAACGGCCCCGGACGTGATCGTGGGATGGGAACGTCGAACCGTCAGGGTCGAGTTCTGTCGGCTGCACACGTCTGATCTCGAGTTCATCGGTTCGTACCGACCCGCGCCGTCGACGTAGCGTCGGCGGCCATGGAGATCTCACTCGACGGCAAGGTCGCACTGGTCACCGGCGCATCGAAGGGCATCGGCAAGGCGATCGCTGCGTCGTTCGCCGCATCGGGCGCCAAGGTGATGATCAACAGCCGCAAGCAGGAGCAACTGGAGGCGGCCGCTGCCGAGATGGATGGCGAGGTCGAGATCTTCGCCGCCAACGCCGGCGATGCCGATGCAGGTGAGCGGGCCGTGTCGGCCACCATCGAACGCTTCGGTGGGCTCGACATCCTCGTGAACAACGCTGCGACCAACCCGTACTACGGCCGCACGCTGGACGTCGACAAGGGCCGCTACGACAAGACCTTCCAGGTGAACCTCGAAGCACCACTGCTGTGGTGTCGCGCGGCTTGGGAGCAGTCGTTCAAGGCGAAGCCCGGCACGATCGTCAACATCGCCTCGGTCGGTGGTCTGCGAACCGACGGCGGTGGCCTCGGCGTCTACAACCTGACCAAGGCAGCGCTCATCCACATGACCCGACAGCTGGCGTCGGAACTTGGCCCGACCCGCGTGGTCGGTATCGCTCCGGGACTCGTCGTGACCGACTTCGCGGCCGTCCTCGTGGACAACTTCGGCGAACAACTCGCTGCGCGCCTGCCCCTGAAGCGCCTCGGCGAGCCAGAGGACATCGCCAACCTCGCAACGTTCCTGGCGAGTGATCTCGCCGGCTGGATCACCGGCGAGACCTACGTCATCGACGGTGGCGCCGGCGTTGCCGCCGCCGGCTGAGCCTCGAGCCGATTCCAGCCGACCCGTCTCACCCCCGGCGCAGTTTTCCGATCCCGGTCCGGGGGAGCGACGACACGATCTCGATCCGCTTCGGCGCCATGAACGCCGGGTGCCGCAGCTTCACGTGGTCGCGGACGGACTCCAGCGTCGGCACCGACCGAGCTGGCACGATGAGGGCCTCCACGAGCTGACCCCATTCGGGATCGGGAACGCCGCGCACCATCACCTCGGCCACGTCGGGATGGTCGGCGAGCGCCGCTTCGACGGCTTCGGGCCACACGTTCTCCCCACCGGTGATGATCAGATCGCCGCGGCGGCCGTCGACGTGGAGCCGTCCTTCGGGGAGCCATCGGCCCAGATCACCGGTCGGGAACCATCCGTCGGCGTCGAGTGGCACCGTGCCGTCGCGATAGCAGCGCAGCAGCATGGGCGCCCGCAACAGGATCTGGTCGTCGTCGTCGATCCTCACCTCGACACCCTCGAGCGGGACGCCGTCGTAGACGACGCCACTGCCCGTCTCCGTCATGCCGTACGTCGTGACGGTGTTCACCGGTCGATCGGCCGGCGGCCGGCTCCCCCCGAGCACGATCACCCGGAACCTCTCGGCGTGCACCCTCGGAAGCGTCGTCGCCACCAGCGACACGAGTGTCGCTCCGCTGGTGTTCACCGCGCCGGCATCGAAGCCCGGCAGCACCGTGAGCCTCGTGCCGACGTGGAGCGCCCGGGTGACCACCGACAACCCGCCGACGTGCGACAGGGGAAGGCACGCCAGCCAGTGATCCTCCTCGGTCACGCCGAGTCGGCGACTGGTGGCCTCCGCTGACGCGGCCACGGCGTCGTGGGTGAGGACGACACCTTTCGGCTCGCCGGTCGATCCACTCGTGGCCACCACCAGGGCATCGCCGGGCTCGACGGGATCGCCGACACGCATCGCCGCGACGAGCGCCGACCTGGCCGACTGCGGAAGTCGCTGGTCGACCGGGAAGGCGGCGTTGCCGGCCCTCCAGATCCGTTGGAGTTCGTCGACGAACCCCGGGCCGCCCGGCTCGTCGATCGCTACGAGTCTGCTCGTCACGTGTTGCGAAGTCACGACCGGGTCGATCGGCGTGATCGTGCCGACCAGCGACTCGATCTCGGCAGCGACGGTGAGGCAGCGGAGATCGCTGAAGTGGTCGCCCATCACCTGGACGCCGACCGGCAGCCCGTCGACCACTCCGGCGGGTGTCACGACCGCAGGCGTGCCCAGGAGGTTCGACGGAATGACCGGGCGGATCGTGTCGGTCATCATCTCGACGCCGGACTGCAGGTCGAGATCGGCGCCGTGGGCGAAGGCCCGCTGGGCCCAGGTGGGCGAGATCATCACCGGGTACTCCTGGTGGAACGCTGCCCAGCCCCGCATGATGCCGTAGCGCTCGAAGTGCATCAGGTGCGTGTCAGGGATCTTCGTCGGCTCGGAGGTGATGTCGAACTGGTCGAGCAGCGACATCGCGTCCGATCCCAACACCAGCCCCAGCAGTTCGCGCTGGGCGCGCACGTCGTCGATCATGAGCATCCGCCAGAGGTCGATCGTTCGCTCGTAGCTCGGAGGGGTTGCCTCGACGACATCGTGGCCGGCATCGGAGAGCCGGTCCGCGACGGCGCGGATCGCACCGGCAATGCCCGGATCGGTGCTTCCCCCGGGCGGGTCGAGGAGCACGGCGATGCGGAGCCGTTCCCCGGGAGCCGAGTCGGCCAGGACGGCGGTCACGCTGCGCGGATCGCGCCAGTGCTGGCCGGCCAGGATCTCGAGGCCGGCGCGAACGTCGGCGACGTGACGCGCCATCGGACCCTCGACGACCATCAACTGCGACGAGAGTCCCATGTCCTCCGGTGGCACGACGGTGGCCATCGGGATCACGCCCACCGTCGGCTTGAGCGATGCGATGCCGCAGCAGTGAGCAGGGTTGCGCAACGAACCGCCGATGTCGTTGCCGATCCCGATCGGACTCATGCCCGATGCGATGGTCGAGGCCTCGCCGCCGCTGGACCCGCCGGCGGTCACGTCGGGGTTCCACGGGTTGCGGGTCAACCCGTGGAGCTGCGAGTGGGTGTGCACCCGCAAGCCCAGATCGGGCAGGTTCGTACGGGCGAACGGGATGGCGCCCGCGGCCCGCATGCGCTCGACGGTCGGCGAATCGATCGTGGCCACCGCCTCGGCCAGCGCGACCACGCCGTTGGTGGTCGGTGTACCGGCCACGTCGATGTTCTCCTTCACGCTGCACGGAACGCCGTGCAGCCGACCCAGCTCGTCGCCGCGGGCGACAGCGGCGTCGGCGGCGTCGGCAGCGACGAGGGCCTCGTCGGCGAGCAGCCGCACGATGGCGTTGAGATGGCCGTTGCACCGGTCGACGCGGGCGAGGTGGGCCTCGACCACCTCACGGCTCGATGCCTCACCGCTCCGGATCGTCTCGGCCAATTCGAGTGCTCCCAGTTGCCACAGCTCTGTCATTGCCCCATCATGGCGCACACATGAATCGTTGGATCACCGGAGCCCGGCCCCGGACCCTGCCCGCCGCCGTCGTTCCGGTGGCCGTTGGCGCGGCCGCTGCGATCGGCGAACCGGGTGACATCGTCTGGTGGCGCGTGGTTGCCGCGCTCGTCGTGAGCCTGGCACTGCAGGTGGGCGTCAACTACGCCAACGACTACAGCGACGGGGTTCGGGGAACCGACGACGTGCGCGTCGGGCCGACGCGTCTGGTGGCCGGCGGCCTCGCCAGTGCGTCGTCGGTGAAGCGCGCCGCCGTGGCCGCTTTCGGCGTCGCGGCGGTCTGCGGCCTGGCAATCGCACTGTCGACGTCGCTGTGGCTGCTCGCCGTCGGTGCGGCTGCGATCGCCGCCGGATGGTTCTACACGGGCGGACCTCGGCCGTACGGCTACATGGGTCTCGGCGAGGTGTTCGTGTTCGTCTTCTTCGGGCTGGTGGCCACTGCCGGTACCACGTATGCCGCCATCGAGTCGGTGACCGCGCTGTCGCTGGTCATGGGTGCGGCGGTCGGATCGTTGGCGTGCGCCCTGCTCGTGGTCAACAACCTCCGCGACATCCCGACCGACCGTGAAGTCGGCAAGCAGACGCTCGCCGTTCGCCTGGGCGACCATCGAACCCGCTGGTTCTACGTCGTGTTGATCGCTGCGGCGTTCGCTCTGTCTGCGGTCGCTGCGACGTGGCGCGTGCCCGTGGTGCTCGCGTTCGTCGCACTTCCGCTGGCGATCGCACCGGTGCGTTCAGTGCTCGGTGGCGCGGTCGGGCCGGCGCTCATCCCCGTACTCGGCGCGACCGGCGAAGCTGCAGCTGGCCTGGGGCATCCTGGCCACCGTCGGCCTGGCGCTCTGAACGTCAGCTGACGCAGAGCCGGTGCCAGCGGGCGACTGCCGCCGCCGTCGCTTCCGGTTGCTCCAGATGCACCGAGTGGCCCGCGTCGGCGATCACGTCGAGGGTCGACGTCGTCAGGAGCGCGGCCATCCGCTCGCCGATCGCGCGGAACTTCTCGTCGTGCTCGCCCGCCAGGACCAGCACGGGAACGTCGATCTCGCCGAGCCGCTCCCACAGCGGTTCCTGGGTCCCCGTCCCCGTGGCTCGAAGACTCGCCGCCAGCCCGCCGGCGGTGTTGCGCAGCCGGTCGTCGCGCAGCGCCGTCTGTTCGGTGAGCCCGGCGAAGAGGGGGTTGGTGAGCCATTCGTCGATGAACGCCTCGACGCCGACCGCTTCGATGTGGTCGGCGAGGCGCTCGTCCGCGGCACGGCGGGCCAGACGCTCGTTCGGATCGTCGATCCCGGCGGTGGCACCGATCAGCACCAGTGCTCGTACACGCTCAGGGGACGCGAGCGCAGCGTGGAGCGACACGCGGCCCCCCATCGAGTACCCGATGTAGGTCGCCGTGCCGCCCGCGTCGACCAGTCGCCTGGCGCTCTCCCACAGATTGGCGTCGGGCGGTGGGGGAGCGGTGCCGTGGCCGGCCAGGTCGATCGCGATCGTCTCGGCGCCGGGCAGCTCGTCGCGGAGGAGACCGGCGAACGTCGCCCAGGATCGTGCGGTCTGCGTGAAGCCGTGGGCGAGGACGAACCGATCGATCACGACTCGTGTGCCGCCACGCGGGCAACCGCCTGGTCGGCCATCTTGCGCAAGACCTTTGCGAACGTCTCGGGCTCCTGTGCGCCCGGGATGGCCCACTGACCGTCGATCACGTAGGTCGGGACGGCGGTGATCCCGTTGTCGCGCGCGTGGTCCAGTTCAGCGGTCACATCGGCCAACCCGCGGTCGGAGGCGAGGAACGCCATCACGTCGCTGCGATCGAAGCCCACCTCGGCGGCACAGTCCGCCAGCACGCCGGGATCGCCGACGTCGAGCCCATCGGTGAAGTACGCCTGGAGCAGACGCTCCTTCATGACGTCCTGGTCGACGGTCGAATCGGGTTGTCCGGCGAGCCAGATCACCCGATGAGCGAGGAACGTGTTCGCCCGCAGTGCCTTGTCCATGTTGAACCGGAGGCCGACATCGGCAGCCGTTGCGGTGACCGTGGCAAGGATTGCCTCGGCCCGCTCGAGTCCGCCGAACTTCTTGGCGTAGGCCTCGACGACCGGCCCCGACACCCCGGGTGATGCGGTCGGGTCGAGCTGGTACGGGTGGTACGAGACGTCGAACGACACCTCGACCCCGTCGGCGGCGAGGGCATCGCGGACCTGCTCGAGGCCCGTGGCGAACCGCCGCTTGCCGATGTAGCACCACGGGCAGATCACATCGGACCAGACCTCGATCGTCACGGTCGGAGTCGTCGAGTCGTGCGTGGAATTTCCGTCCCGGTCCGTCATGATCCACACGGTATGCGCCTATCGTCACGACACGATGGTCGGCGACTCGAATCCACGCCCGAACGACGTGCAGGCGACGTTCTGCGCCACACTCGTCGACCAGTGGATCCGCCTCGGGGTAGGCCACGCCGTGGTGGCACCCGGCTCGCGATCCACACCGATGGCACTGGCACTGGCCGAGCGCTCCGAGCTGCGTGTCCACGTCGTCCACGACGAACGGTCGGCGGCGTTCGTCGCGCTCGGCCTCGGGCTCGACGGGATCCCCGCGCTGCTGCTGTGCACGAGCGGGACCGCGGCGGCGAACTTCTTCCCGGCGGTCGTCGAGGCAGGGTTGTCGGAGGTGCCGATGATCGTGCTCACGGCCGACCGCCCCGAGGAGCTTCGCGGCGTCGGGGCACCGCAGACCATCGACCAGGTCGACCTGTACGGCCGGCACGTCGTCTGGTCACGGGACCCCGGTGTGCCCGACCACGCCGAACGCTCGCTGTGGCGTGAGCTCGCCGACGACGCCATGGCGCACGCCCGCTCGGGCCCGGTGCAGCTGAACCTCGCATTCCGCGAGCCGCTGCTCGGCACGCCCGGACCCCTGCCGGACGCGATCGAGCGCCCGCCGGTGGCGTCACCTCCACGTCGCCTCGACCTCGTCCCCGCGGGCCTCGACCGAGAGCGGGGTGTGATCCTGGTCGGTGGGCGCAGCGGCGTCGATCCCGCCGATGTGGCGGCGTTGCACCGTGCCACCGGCTGGCCGATCATCGCCGACCCGCTCTCGGCGATGCGGCACCTCACGGGCGTCGTGACCACCGCGGACAGCCTGTTGCGCCACGAGGCGTTCGCCGACGCCCACCTTCCCGATGTCATCGTTCGGATCGGGCGCCCGGCAGCGTCGAAGGTGCTCGCCCAGTGGAGTGCTCGGGCCGTGGCGAACGGCGCATCACTCGTCCAGGTCGGTGGACCGGGTGTGATCGACCCCGACCACAACGTCGCCGCCGTCTGCTCGATCGATTCCGTCCTCGGCGTGTCCGTCACACCGCTGCCCGCCTGGGCGGCGAGCTGGGCCGACGCCGAACGGGTGGCCGACGAGGCGATCGGGACGGCGCTCGCGGAGTTCGCCGAGCTCACCGAGCCGGCTGTCGCACGGCTCGTCGCCGACCACCTCCCCGAGGGCATCGAGCTGGTCGTCTCGTCGTCGATGCCCGTCCGCGATCTCGAATGGTTCGGCGGCGTCCTGGCCCGCGCCCATGCCAACCGAGGGGCCAACGGCATCGACGGTGTCGTCTCGACCGCGCTGGGTCGAGCGTTGACGGGGACACCGTCGGCCGTCCTGCTCGGTGATCTGGCCTTCGTGCACGACAGCAACGCGCTCATCGCGCTCGCGGCACGTCACGCCGATCTGCGGATCGTCGTGGTCGACAACGACGGTGGCGGGATCTTCTCGTTCCTGCCGCAGGCGAGCACGCTCGACGGTGAACGGTTCGAGCAGCTCTTCGGGACGCCGCTGGCCGTCGACATCGTGGCGCTCGCCACGTCGTACGGGCTCGAATCGCGCACGGTGCAAGCCGTCGACGAGCTGGTCGAGCAGCTGGCCGTGCCCGGGCCGTGGGTCTGCTGTGTCCCGTCGGACCGTCAGCACAACGTCGAGGTGCACGCAGCACTGCACGCAGCCGTCGCCTCGGCGCTCGACGACGCGTCGCACTGACCGATCCGACGACCCTGCTTCGCTACGGGCGCACGATCGCGCTGAGCATCGCCTGGAACTTCGCCTGGGTCTCGGCGAGTTCGGCGAGCGGGTCGCTGTCCGCGACGATTCCGCCGCCGGCGACGAGACGGGCCGATCGTCGATCGTCCGACAGTTCGGCGCAGCGGATGGCCACCGCCCACGTGCCGTTGCCGTACGCGTCGACCCAGCCGACTGCCCCGCCGTAGCGCCCCCGCTCGAATCCTTCGACCCGTTCGATGAGCTCGATGGCTGCATCGCGTGGGTGTCCGCCGAGCGCCGGGGTCGGCGACAGCGCCCGTACGAGTTCGATCACGCTCGGCCCGGGCTGCGACAGCATGCCCTCCATCCTCGTCCCGAGGTGCTGGACGTTGGCCACCGTGACGATCGACGGCTCGGGCTCCCAGTCGAGATAGCTCGCCCAGGGCAGCAGCGTGTCGTGGACGACGTCGATCACGACGCGATGCTCGATCTGGTTCTTCGTGCTGGCGACGAGGGCAGCGGCGGTGCGGGCGTCGTTGTCGACGTCACCGGTCCGTGGCGCCGTGCCCGCGAGCGGATGCGACCGCACGACCGGTCCGTCGACCTCCACGAGCAGTTCGGGAGATGCACCGATGAAGCCCTCGATCGAATACCGGTAGCTCGATCCGAAGGCGGCTCGCAGGCGACGCAGCACCGCATGGACGTCGATCGGGTCGCTCGAGTGCACCACGATGGGGCGGGCGATGACCGCTTTGGTCAGCGCTCCGGCGCGGACGGCATCGCGCGCCGCGGCCACGGCGGCCAGATAGTGGTCGACGTCGACGCCCGGCTCGATTCGGTAGCTCGATGCCGTGGCGCCGGCGACGGTGCGAGGTGTGAGCGCCGCGGCGACGGTTGCATCGTCGATGTCGCCGCACACCGTCACCGCGTTGGTGCCGTCGGCGAACTTGCGTACCAGCACCTGCGGGACGACCACGTCGGCCGGTGCGCCGGGACGGAATTCGAGCACACCGAGTGCCACCGGTGCCGCGCCCTCGACGGTCGAGTCGTGGCGAACAGCTGCGAGAAACGAGGTGGCCTCGTCGATCGGGACCCGAGCCGCCACCCCACGCCCAGCGATCCCGACGGCATTGCGGACGAAGAGGTAGCCGTCACCGGCCGCAACGTCGTTCAGGTCGGCTGCGGTGTCGGTGAAGTCGGAGAGTGGTCGGGTCGTCGCCTTCACCGGCGCGTGCCCACCATCAGCTGGGTCAGCCCACCCGACAGCTGGGTGTGACGCGCGTCGCCGAAGCCGGCGTCGGCGAGCGAGGCCAGCATCGCCTCCGGTGTCGGCAGGTAGGCAACGCTCTTGGGCAGGTACCGGTATGCCGCGCCGTCGGACAGCAGGGCGCCGATGCGAGGGACGACCTTGCCGAAGTAGATGTTGTTCCCCCACCTGACCACCGAGTTGCTCGGCACGCTCACGTCGAGCAGGGCGATTCGGCCGCCAGGTCGCACGACACGCCCCAACTCGGCGAAGAACGTCGGAAGGTCCAGCAGATTTCGCAACGCGAACCCGCACGTCACCCCGTCGACCGAGGCGTCGGGGACCGGCAGCCGGAGGATGTCGGCCTGCACCCGGGGGACGCCGGACCGATCCGCCGACAGCATGCCGAAGCTCAGATCGATCGAGATCGGACGGATGCCCTGCGCCGCGAGGTCGATGCACAGGTCGCCGGTACCGCTGGCGAGGTCGAGTACCACGCTGCCTGCCGGCAGGGCCAGATCCCGAACCGCCCGCTTGCGCCAGCGGACGTCGAGGCGCAGGGAGATGATCCGGTTCAGCCGGTCGTACTTCGGCGCGATGGCGTCGAACATGCCCTGGACGGCGGCGACCTTCTCCTCGCCCTGTGGAAGGTCGTCGGTGTCCCACTGGGGACGGGGCGCTCCGGGCTCGGTCACCCGGTTCAGGCTACGGGTTCGGCGGCGACCTGTTTGGCCCACCGGTAGTCGGCCTTGCCGCTCGGCGACCGCACGATCTCGTCGACGTAGCGGATCTCCTTGGGCAGCTTGTAGCGGGCGATGTGCTCACCGGCTGCCGCACGCAGGGATGCATCGTCGACATGGTGGCCCTCGCGGACGCGCACGATCGCGACGACCTCGTTGCCCCAGCGCTCGCTCGGCCGCCCGGCGACCACGCAGTCGTACACGCCGGGATGCGACTTGATCGCCGCTTCGACCTCCTCGGCGAAGATCTTCTCGCCACCGGAGTTGATCGTCACCGAGTCGCGTCCGTGCAGTTCGACGACGCCGCCCTCGAGCAAGCGGGCACGGTCGCCCGGGATCGCGTAGCGCACGCCGTCGACGACCGGATACGTGCGCGCCGTCTTGGCCGCGTCGCCGAGGTAGCCGAGTGCGAGGCGTCCCGTCTTGGCGAGCCACCCGATCTCGGGGTCGCCGGCCTCGAGGACCCGGTCGAGGTCGGCCGACAACACGACGTTGCCGGGTGCGATCTCGAACGTGCCCGTGGTGGCGCCACCTCCGACGGACACCTTGCTCACCTGGCCACCGGCCTCCGACGAGCCGAGACCGTCGACGATCATCAGCGTCGGCAGGTGGGCGAGGAACTCGTCCTTGAGGTTCGCCGACAGCGGGGCACCGCCCGACAACAACACGTTGAGAGACGACAGGTCGTAGGAGCGGCCGGCGGTGGGCCGATCGAGTTCGTCGAGCAACGGGCGGGCGAACGCATCGCCGACGATGAGCAGGAAGTTCACCTGCTCGCGTTCGACGAGCGACCAGATGTCGACGGGGTCGAGCCGGTCGGTCGTCGACTGCACGAAGACCGTCCCACCGCCGAGCCACGTGAGAAAGCTCATCCAGTGCCCCGCGCCGTGCATGAACGGCGGCGCGAGCAGGGCCTTGGTGCCCGCACTGGCCGCGGCGACGAACTCGTCGATCGACGCCGCCGTCTTCGATCCACCGAAGCACTCGACCATCGCATCGGCGTTGCGCCACATGACACCCTTGGGCATGCCGGTGGTGCCGCCGGTGTAGAGCAGGTAGAGATCGTCGGGACTCCAGTCGACTGCCGGGCGCTCGGGCGACGCCGCGGCGAGCGCATCCTCGTACCAGACGGCGCCCGGCAGCAGCGGGTGTCCCGACTCGTCGGGAACCTGCAGGATCACCTCGAGGTTGGGGAGCTGCGCGAGGACCTCGGCGAGCGTGGGCGTGAACACCGAATGGATCACGACGGCACGCGCATTCGAATCGTTCAGGAGATAGAGCAATTCTTCGGCGACATACCGGTAGTTGACGTTGAGCGGGGCGACACGGGCCTTGAGCGCGCCGAGCATCGCCTCGAGGTACTCGTTGCCGTTGTGGAGATAGATCGCCAGGTGATCCTGCCCGCTCTCGTGCCCGGCGAGATCGGCACGCTCGGTGTGGACGCCGAGCCCGCATCCGATCAGGTGGTTCGCGAGACGACGGGTCCGTTCGGTGATCTCGGCCCACGTGAACCGACGGTCTCGGAACACCAGGCACTCGGCGTCGGGCCGAGACGCCGAGATGGCTTCGTGCACCTCCGCGAGGCTGAACTCGGGTGGGCCGGCCACATCCTGCTCGATCTCGTCCCCGACCACTCGGCGACGGTACGACGGCCGCGTCGTCGGTCACAAATCGTGGCCCTGCCTCATCTCGGCCGTCGCGACGACCGATACTGTCGATCGTGAGCAGGTTGCCGGGTCCCCGTCGTCTCGCGGCGCTGGCGTCATTCGCCGTGCTGTGCGCGTTCGTCGCACCCGTCGCGGCGCGTGCCGACATCAGCAACGTCGGCGAGTCCGGAGCACGGGCAACCGAACAGGCGGTGCGGATCAACCGGTTGTGCACGCGTGCATGGGTGATCGGGGACTCGCTCACCGTGGGCAGTGCTCCAACGCTGCGAAGCGGCCTGGACGGTCTGGAACTGGAGGCGGCCCTCGTCGACGGTGTCATCAACCGACGGATCCCGGCCACTGCCCCGGTCAGCGGCGTGCTCGCAGCGCGCGCGATCCGCGCGACGAACGGCGAGGCCGACTGCTGGGTCATCGCGCTCGGCACCAACGACATCAGCGGGGGTGTCACTGCGAGCAGGGCGCGCGCACTGGTCGCTGAGATGCTCGCCGAGGTGACCCCGAAGGCCCGCGTGTGGTGGGTCAACGTCGACTTCCGGCCCGTCGAGGGCGCTGCGGTCGACTATGCCGCAGCAACACAGACGTTCAACGCGGTGTTGAACGAACGGGCGGCATCAGACCCGCGCTTCGAGGTGATCGACTGGTACACCCTGGCCGAGAGCCATCCCGAATGGTTCCTCAAATCGGACGGAACCGCCGACCCGGTGCACGTCAACTCCGCCGGCTACACGGCCCGGGCCGCTCAAGTGGTCGACGTGATCAGGCGTAATAGCGGAAGATGACCTCGGCGACGCACGACGGCTTGGCGGCGCCCTCGACCTCGAAGACGAACTCCATCGTCACCTGAGCACCGCCGGCGACGTCCTCGACCGACATCAGCGTGGCTCCGAGGCGGAGCTTCGAGCCGACGGGCACCGGCGACGGGAAGCGGATCTTGCCGGCGCCGTAGTTCACACCCATCGAGATCCCGGTGACGACGAAGATCTGCGGCGACAGCATCGGGCCGAGCGACAAGGTGAGATACCCGTGGGCGATGGGGCCGCCGAACGGGCCGGCCTTGGCACGTTCGGGGTCGACGTGGATCCACTGATGATCGCCGGTCGCGTCGGCGAAGGTGTTCACCTGTTCCTGGGTGATCTCGACGTAGGGGGAGTAGCCGAGGTGCTCGCCCACGAGTGTCTTGAGTTCGTCGATTCCGTTGATGGTGCGGGTCATGGCCCCGAGCTTGGCAAACTGGACCGATGAGCGACGAAACCGACAGCACGGATCCTGTTTTCCGATCCGGGTTCGTCACCTTCGTCGGGCGCCCGAACGTCGGCAAGTCGTCGCTCGTGAATGCGATCTGCGGTCGCAAGATCAGCATCGTCTCCGACAAACCCCAGACCACTCGACACCGGATCATGGGGGTGCTCACCCGACCGGGGAGCCAGCTCGTGTTCGTCGACACGCCGGGGTTGCACAAGCCCGTGACCGCCCTCGGCGAGCGGGTCAACGCCACCGCGCTGGACAGCGTCGGCGACGTCGATGTCGCATGCCTCGTGCTCGATGCCACCGCACCGTTCGGTTCGGGCGATCGATGGGTCGCCGACCGTATGGACATCGAGCACTCGATCGTCATCGTCAACAAGATCGACATCGCCAGTCGCGAACAGGTGCTCAAGATGCTCACCGCGGCGAGCGCGCTCGGGGCGCAGGAGTACTTCCCGGTGTCGGCCGTGAGCGGCGAAGGGATCGGACCGCTCGTCGCCTACCTGACCGATCGGGTACCGGAGGGGCCGCGTTACTTCCCCGACGACGAGGTGTCGGATCTTCCGGAGGAACGTTGGGTGGCCGAACTGGTTCGCGAACAGTTGCTGGCAGTGACGCGTGACGAACTTCCCTATTCGATTGCCACGCAGGTGGTCGAGTGGGAGTGGCCACGGATCCGCGTCGACATCATCGTCGAGCGTGAGAGTCAGAAGGGGATGGTCATCGGCAAGGGCGGCCAGATCCTCAAGCAGGCGGGCGAACGGGCGCGGGCGCAGCTTCCCGAGGGCGTCTACCTCGAGCTCCGCGTCAAGGTCGACAAGGACTGGCAGCGCAAACCCGAACGTGTCGCGCGGCTCGGCTACTGATCGAGCGACGTCGGCACCGAGTCGGCGATCGTCGTCTCCGATGACGATCGAGGCGCAGCGAGCAGGTTGGAGTAGTCGTCGTACGACAACGGTTCGCCGACGTCGGACAGCTGGCCGTTGCCCTTCTTCACCGCGATGGCCTCACCGCCGAGCGTGAAGCTGACCTGTCCGACCCCGCGCAGGCTGCTGAGCATCGTCAGGACGATCTGGCCGATCGCCTCGGTCTGCTGTGTGCTCGGGACCTGGTCGAAGATGGTCGGATCGAGATCGACGGTGAGAACGCCCCCGGAGGCGACTGCGCTGACGATCAGGCCGTCCTCGATCAGGCTGTCGAGCGCGATGTCGGGTGGTGGACCCGCCTCGAGGACATCCGCGACCTGGTCGGGGGACGATCCCGGAGGCAGATCGATCGTGATGGGCTGGAGTCGCCCTCGCGAGAGGAAGTAGATCTGGACGGGTTCGAGCCGGATGGTGGTGGTCGTGGCGAGCGCCGTGGTCTCGGGAAGCGCGGGCACCGTGGTGCTGGTGGTCGAGGTGGTGCTGGTGGTGGTCGAGGTGGCATCGAGACCGAACGGGATCTCGTCGGGCGGAATCTCGCTGAACGTGTCGTCGCCGGTCGGCACTCCGCACCCCGCGGCAACCCCGGCGACCACGAGTGCCGCCAGCGCCGCGGAGGTGGTCGCTCGCCGCCTCACGACCTCACCGCTGCCGACCGACGTTCGGTGACTCTCGTCGGCAACTCCACGACGAACCTGGCGCCTCCACCGACACGGTCCTCCACCCACGCCGCTGCCTCCCATGGCAGCACTGTGCTCGGCGACGAGGGCGAGGCCGAGACCGGTGCCGATCCGATGGCGCGCCGCGCTGCCACGAGCGAAGCGTTCGAAGATCCGGTCGCGTTCGCCCTGGGCCACGCCGGGCCCGCCGTCCTCGACCGCGAGCCGGAATCGTCCGTCGGCGGCAGGTGCCAGCTCGATGCGGAGTGCACCTCCACCGTGGTTGCGGGCGTTGTCGAGCAAGTTCCCGAGAATACGTTCGAATCGGACCTTGTCGAGCGCGACCTCGGCGGGGGTTCCATTCACCACGACGATCGGCACCTCGGGCTCACCGAAGCGAGATGCGACGCGTCGAGTGAGATCGGCGAGTCGTAGCTCCTCGATGGTCAGGTCGGTGGCACCGGCGTCGAGTCGGGCCAGCTCCAACAGGTCGATCACCATGCTGTCGAATCGTCGGACCTGACTGACCACCACGTCGAGCGCCTGCTGGGTGCGCTCGGGGATGTCGTCCCGACGGGCATCGAGGACCTCCACGGCGGCGGCGAGGGCGGTGATCGGAGATCTCAACTCGTGACTCACGTCGGACGCGAATCGGGCCTCGCGTTCGATGCGTGTCTGGACGGCGTCGGCCATCTCGTTGAACGATCCGGCGAGGCGATCGAGGTCGGGGTCGGACTCGGGAGCGAGTCGGGTGTCGAGCCCGCCCGAGGCGATCTCCTCGGCGGCGTCGGCGACCTGGCTGAGCGGTCGGAGCAGTCGTCGGCTCGTGGCGAGCCCGAACAGGCTCGCGACCACCAGGGTGCCGAGCGCTCCCAGCAGCAGGGCCGTCAGGATCGCTGTCAACGTGGATTCGGTGTTCTCGAGCGGGAAGGCCTCGAAGTAGCCGGCCTCGTATTCGGCGATGTAGACCCCGACGGTGATGTAGGGGGATCCGTCGATGGTCGCGTTCTGGATCGCCGACTGCTTCGCGCGAACCGCGTCGACGAGCGGCTCGGGGAAATCGGTGAGTGGGTGGCGCAGATCGGTGAGGGCGCGATCTCCGCCCGGGTCGATCGAGTTCAGCACGGCGAACCCGTCGGGGTCGGTGCGCAGTTCGTTCTCGAAGAACGCGCCGATGTCGTCGGGGTCCGACGTGAGTTGTGCCCGCACGAGATCGGCGTTGACGAATGCCTGTTGCTGGGCAGCGGTCTGGTCCTCGTCGAGCAGGTTGCTGCGGGCGAATCCGTACGTCACGCCGATCAACACGACGCCGGCGAACAGGGCGATGAACGCGAAGAAGAGCGTGACCCGCGTGCGAAGACGGAGAGTTCGACGCCGAGCCACGAGGACAGAGTGTTGCAGGTCGCCGCCGGGCGGATCGTCCGGGCCCTCAATTCGGGCGGGTTCACCCGCTGCCGGTGAGACGCCAGGGGGAGGTTGGCATCCCACCGGGGCAGCGTGAACAACCACGATGATGGCGGGCGTGTGTGACGGTCGCTTGCGGGAAGTGTGCGATTTCGGTAACAAAGTGGGCCGAGCGGCCGTGCACGACGTCACACTGGTGGGTACACATGGAATCGCTGCTGTTCATCGAAGACGACGACGGGATCCGCCTCGCCCTGTCGATGGCGCTGGAGGACGAGGGGTACTCGGTCCGCCAAGCGGCCAACGGCGCCGAGGGGCTGGCGGCGTTCCGTGCGTCGCCGCCCGACCTCGTACTGCTCGACCTGCGTCTGCCGGACATGTCGGGATTCGATGTCTGCCGTGCGCTGCGCGCCGAGAGCATCGTGCCGATCATCATGATCACCGCGCAGACCGACACCCATGACATGGTGGCGGGCCTGGAAGCCGGCGCCGACGACTACGTCACCAAGCCGGTCGTGCCGAAGGAACTCGCCGCACGGATCCGGGCATCGTTGCGACGAATGGCGCTCCAGGGAAAGGCGACGACGCCGCTGGCCTCGCGTTTCGGTGACGTCGAGGTCCGTCGCGAGCAGGGCATCGTGCTCAAGGACGGCGTCGAGGTGAATCTGACCAAGACCGAGTTCCGGCTCATGTGCGAGTTCGCCGATCATGCGGGGGCCGTGCTGTCGCGCGACCAACTGCTCGAGCGCGTGTGGGGCTACGAGTACCTCGGAGACTCCCGCCTGGTCGACGCCCACGTTCGTCGGCTGCGCCTCAAGATCGAGGACCACCCGGACGACCCGAGACTGATCGTGACGTCGCGCGGTGTCGGCTACCGCCTCATGGCGGGCTGACCGGTCACGCGCTCACGGTCGCGCTATTTGGCGTAGAGGGCCTCGATCTCGTCGGCGAACTTCGCCAGGATGCCGCGTCGCTTCAGCTTCGAGGTGGGGGTCAACAGTTCCGAGTCCGCCAGCCACTCCTCGCCGAGGACCTTGACCTTCTTGACCGCCTCGGCGTTGTTGAATCCCGACATCACCTCGGTCAGGCCGGCGTCGATCTCGGCGAGTACGTCGGGGTTCTCGGCCAGCGCCGCCATGGTCGCTGCCTCGCCCGACAGACCGTGGTCGCGCGCCCATGACGCTGCGGCGTCGGGATCGAGGACGACGAGCGCTGTCATGAACGGGCGCTGCTCACCGATCGCGCAGGCCTGACCGACCAGCGGGATCATCTTGAGTTCTGCTTCGAGGTTGGCGGGACTGACGTTCTTGCCGCCGGCAGTGATGATCAGTTCCTTCTTGCGGTCGACGATCTTGAGGTACCCCTCGTCGTCGAGCACGCCGATGTCGCCCGTGTGCACCCAGCCGTCCTCGTCGAGCGTCTCGGCGGTCTTCTCGGGCTGTCCCAGGTAGCCGACGAAGTTGTTGCCGCCGCGACAGAGCACCTCGCCGTCCTCGGCGATCTTGAGCTCGACACCGGTGGCAGCCCTCCCGACGCAGCCGGGCTTCGGGTCGTTGGCCCAGGTCAGCACCGCTGTGGTCTCGGACATGCCGTAGCCCTCGGTCAGCGGCACACCGATCGCTCTGAACCAGGCGAGGATCTCGGCAGGCAGGGGAGCGGCGCCGGTGATGCAGATCTCGGCCTCGTCGAGGCCGATCAGACCGCGGACGGTCGTGAAGGCGACCTCGTCGAGGAAGTTCCAGGTGTCGATCTCCTCCTGGGTGGCCGTTCCTCTCGTCATCTTCTCGACGATGGGCAGCGCGGCCGCCACCGCGTCGTTGAACGACTTCGCCTTCTCCGGGTCCGCGCTCACCGCGGCGTTGACGCCCGCGTAGAGCTTCTCCCACACGCGCGGGACGCCGATGAAGATGTTCGGGCGGACTGCGGCCGTGTAGGCGGTGAGTTGCGACGTCTCGGGACAGCAGGCGATCTGGGTGGCGAAGTCCAGCAGGTAGTAGTGGCCGAGGAGACGTTCGAAGATGTGCGCCATCGGCAGGTACGACACGTGCTTCTTGCCGGCGAAGTCCTCGATGTCGGTCTGGTCACGCATCGCCTGGCCAACCGATTCGAGCGTCCACGCGATGTTGCGCGTGCGACAGCATCACACCCTTGGGTGGCCCGGTGGTGCCCGAGGTGTAGATGATCGTGGCGATGTCGTCGAGCGTCGCCGTCTGTGCGTGGGCCGCGAGATCGGCCGGAGCGGAGGCGGCCAGCTCGGCGTAGTAGGTGACCGCGTCGCCGGCGATGTCGGACTCCTCGAGCATCACGATGTGCTCGAGTGTGGTCAAGGACTCGCGGACCTTCAGGAACCGCTCGAGGAAGCCGGAATCCTCGACGATGGCCACCTTCGCCTTGCAGTCGTTGACCAGGTAGTCGATCTGCTCGGGCGCAGAGGAGTTGTAGATCGACACGGGCGTGGCGCCGAGGAACAGCGCGGCGAGATCGAGGGCGTGGAACTCAGGGCGGTTGCGGAGCATCAACACGACGGTGTCGCCCCTGCCGACCCCGAGTGCCTCGAGCCCCGTCACGAGTCGTGCCGTGACCTCGGTGAGTTCGTTCAGGGTCCACGATTGCCAGGCGCCGTCGGCGTCCTTCCATCGCACGACCTCGACATCGCCGTTGCGCTCGACGTTGGCGAGATATCGGATCGCAAGGTTCTGGCCGGCGATGCGGTCGTACAAGTCCTGGCTCGTGGTCATCCGAGCAGTCTCCCACGTGTGTCACCGGGCACGTCAAGACGTGTTGGTCGTGCTGGACGGGGTCACCCGTCCAGGAAGCCCACGACCGCATCGGTGAACACGTCGTTGCGGTCGCCGGCGATCATGTGGGCGGCGTTGGCCACGTCGACGTAACGGGCGTGGGGCACCATCTCGAGGAACTCGGCGACCTCGGCTTCGGTGACGAGGTCGGAGAGTTTGCCGCGGACGAGCAGCGTCGGGAGTGTCAACCGTCGTGCGATCTCCACCAACTCGTCGTGGTGACGGTCGCGGGCATGCTCGCTGGTCCCGCCGGTGCGGATGTTGAGGAATGCGGGATCCCAGTGCCAACGCCAGCGGCCGTCGGCACCCTGGCGCAGATTCTTCGACAGTCCCGACAGGTCGGTCGGACGGGGACGATGCGGCTGGTACTGGGCGATCGCGTCGGCGGCGTCGTCCAACGTCGCGAACCCGTCGGCGGCGTCCTTCGCCATGAACTCCAGGATCCGGCTGACCCCGGCGGCGGCGGGGCGGGGCGTGATGTCGACCAGCACGAGCGCCGAGAAGAGTTCCGGGGCCTCGTCGACGGCGTGCAGTCCGGTCATGCCGCCGAGCGACGCACCCACCCAGGCCACCGGCGATCCGATCGAGCGGACGACGGCGAGTGCGTCGTCGCGGTAGGCCGACATGTGGTAGTCGCCGTCGGGCGCCCAGTCCGAGTCGCCGTGGCCACGAAGGTCCATCGACACGACACGATGGCCGTGGCCCGCGAGCGTCTCGGCGGTGCCGCCCCACGAGTGTCGGGTCTGTCCGCCGCCGTGTGCCAGCACGACCGCTGGTCCATCGCCCGGCCACTCGTCGGCGGCGATCCGCACGCCGGACGGGGTGTCGATGTCGATCCGGCGTTTCGTGGTCGTCATGACGTGTGCCACACGGGCGGGCGCTTGGCGACGAACGCAGCCATGCCTTCGGCAGCCTCGGCGCTCTCGAAGAGCTCGTTCGACAGGCGCCGCCATCTCCTCGAAGGCTGCGGTGCGATCCATCGTGACGACGGTGTGGAGCAGCCGTTTCGTCTCGGCCACCGCACGCGGCGCCCCGGCGAGGATCCCGGAGGTCAGTGCGTCGACGGTTGCCCCCACATCGGTGCTGACGTGCGTGACCAGCCCCATCGAGCGGGCTTCGTGGGCATCGAACGATTCGCCGGTGAGCATCGCCGCTGCGATCCGGCTCGGCGCGACCCGTCGCAGGATGGGCACCGAGATGATTGCCGGTGCCACACCGATGCGCACCTCCGTGAGCGCGAACGTCGTCGACTCCGCGACCACCACCAGATCGCAGGCAGCCATGAGCCCGATCCCACCGGCACGCACGGCGCCGTTCACGGCGGCAATCGTCGGACGTTCGGTGTCCATCAATCGCACGAGTACATCGACGAATGGGTTCGAGTCCGACTCGGGGTGCTGCCCTGTGACGATCGTTCCTTCAGGTCGGCGCCGGCGCAGAACGCCGGGCCCCGATGGGTGAGCACGATGGCTCGCGCCGCCGCAGCCTCGGCGGTGTCGAGGGCCTGGTGCAGTTCGGCGAGCAACTGGCGCGACAGCGCGTTGCGGTTGTGCTGCGAGTCGAGGGTGATCGTGGCAATCGCACCGTCGATGTCGACGTGGACGACCTGTGAGGCGCTCATTCGCGTCGACGGTAGCCACGGAAGGGTCCTTCGGCCCCACTCCGCCCGCCTTCGTGGCATGGCAGTTGTCGCTACAGTCGGGAGGGTGAACGACGAGATGCTCCAGAAGATTCGTACCGGCTCCGGCTTCATCGCTGCACTCGACCAGAGCGGAGGGAGCACACCCAAGGCGCTGGGCCTGTACGGCATCGGCGACGACGCGTGGTCGACCGAGACCGAGATGTTCGACCTGATGCACGCGATGCGGACCCGTATCGTGACCTCGCCCGCCTTCACCGGCGATCGGGTGCTCGGGGCGATCCTGTTCGAGCAGACCATGGATCGTCAGATCGAGGGCGTCGGCTCCGCCGAGTACCTCTGGTCGAACAAGCACGTGGTGCCGTTCCTGAAGGTCGACAAGGGTCTCGCCGACGCCGTCGACGGCGCCCAGGTGATGAAGCCGATCCCGGGTCTGGCCGAGCTGTGCGAGCGCGCCGTCGGCCTCGGCGTGTTCGGCACCAAGATGCGGTCGGTCATCCAGTTGGCGAACGAGGCGGGCGTCAACGCCGTCGTCGACCAGCAGTTCGAGGTCGCTGCGGAGATCATCGCCGCCGGACTCGTCCCGATCATCGAGCCCGAGGTCGACATCCACAGCCCGGAGAAGCAGGCTGCCGAAGTTCTGCTGCGCGATCGGATCGCGACACGCCTGGACGGACTCCGTGACGATCAGCCCGTGATGCTCAAGCTGTCGATCCCCACTGTCGACGACTTCTACGCCGACCTCATCGCCCACCCGCGCGTGCTTCGGGTCGTGGCGCTCTCGGGTGGGTACCCGCGTGACGAGGCCAACGAGCGTCTGTCGCGCAACCACGGCATGATCGCCAGCTTCTCCCGCGCCCTCACGGAGGGCCTGAGCGCCGAGCCAGTCCGACGCCGAGTTCGACGCCACCCTGAGCGCCACCATCGCCGGCATCTACGCCGCCTCCATCACCTGATCGCGATCGATCGCGATCGGGGTCAGACCCCAATCGCGATGTCGCGGAGGAATGATTCGGCGTCGGAGCGTTTCCTGGTGCGTTGCATGGGCGGGAGCGCCTTGACGATGTCCCAGCGGTAGCGGGCGGTGCCCAGGCGGGGGTCCATCACGGCAACCACGCCACGGTCGGTCGCCGACCGGATCAACCGGCCGCAGGCCTGCGCGAGCATCATCGATGCGCGCGGAATGTCGATCTCGGCGAACGCCGTCGGGCCCAGCTGTTCACGTCGGGCACTCAGGAGCGGGTCGTCGGGTCGGGGGAACGGGATCCGGTCGATGACCACGAGCGAGAGCGTCTGACCGGGGACGTCGACACCCTGGAACAGGCCGGCGGTGGCGAACAGGCAGGTCTGCGCGCTGTCGGAGAACGCCTTGATGAGAGCCGGCTTGGGCAGGTCGCGCTGGGTGAGGATCGGCAGGTCGATGCGGCCGCGGAGCGCTTCGGCGGCCTCGTCCATCGATCGCCAACTCGTGAAGAGGGCCAGCGTGCGTCCGCCGGCAGCGGTGATCAGCGCCTCGAGTTCGTCGTGCACGGCCGCGCGGAACCCTTCGCTGTTCGGATTCGGCAGGTGCATGGCGCAGTAGAGCATCGAGTTGTGCTCGTAGTCGAACGGACTGCCGACGTCGGCCACCGTGACGCTGTCGGGTGTGATGCCGACACGGGACGCGAGCGACGACGGGATCGTGGCGCTCGTCAGAATCGCCGTTCGTTTCGACCAGACACCCTCGGTCATCGCGGGGCCGACATCGAGCGGGGCCACCTCGAGACGCGGTGATTCGCGTGACCCCGAGACGAACGCGACGTAGCCCGGCCGGCCTTCGATCGCGATGTCGAGCTGCTCGATGGCCCGACCCGTCATCGTCTGGGCGCGGAGCTTGCGTTGCTTCGCGTCCTCGACGGGGGTCTCGATCGCGACCAGCACCTCGTTGGCGCGACCGAGGCGGAGTCGTGCGTCGGTGAGCACGTCCTGCACCGCATCAGGGAGCGGATTCGAGAGCCGGTCGCCGACATGCGGTGTGAGCACGTCGCGCAGGCTCTCGGCGATCTCGGCGATCGAACCGATGAGCTCGGGATCGTCGAGGATGCGCCGGACACTGCCGGACAGCGCCGTGAAACGACCCGGGGCGATCTCGACACCGACGGTGTCGCTCATGATGTCCTCGAGCACGTGCGCCTCGTCGAACACCACGACGTCGTGTTCGGGGAGGATGGCGCCACCGCTGGCCACGTCGAGGCCGTACAGATGTGTGTTGACGACGATCACGTCGGCGGCCGCGGCCCGTCGCCGCGCCTGCTCGGCGAAGCACGGGTCGCCGAGTGGGCACCGGTCGGCGCCCGGGCACTCGTCGCTGCCGACGCTCACGGCCCGCCACGCATTGTCGGACGGGGTCCAGTCGAGTTCGGCCATGTCGCCGGTCTCGCTCGTGCCCGACCACTCGGCCAGCCGCTTGATCTCCACCTTGGTCTGGAGCGCCATGGTCTCGAGTTCCAGCTGCCCCTGGTCGCCGGCGCTCATCTCACGCAGCCGCTGGAGGCACACGTAATTGCTGCGACCCTTGAGCACCGCCCAGTCGAAGTCGACGCCCAGGTGCTCGGCGAGGAACGGCAGATCCTTCGTCGCCAACTGATCCTGCAGGGCCTTGGTCGCCGTCGCCACGACGATGCGGGCATCGGCCTCGATCGCCGGAACGAGGTACGCGAGGGTCTTGCCGGTTCCGGTTCCCGCCTGCACGATCAGGTGGCGCTTCGTGACGATGGCGTCGGTGACGAGTTCGGCCATCTGCTGCTGACCTGCTCGGTCCTCGGCATTCGCGAGTGCCGAGGTGACCCGGTGGAGTGCCGTGCCGGCCTGGTCGTCGCTCATCGAGCGAGCGCCAACGCGGCGTCGAGTTCGGCAGCGTCGAAGTCCGGCCACGCAGCGTCGGTGAAGTAGATCGCGGCGCCGGCCGCCTGCCAGAGCAGGAAGTTGGACACGCGCAGCTCGCCGCTCGTGCGGACGAGGACGTCGACGGGCGGGAGCTCGGGCAGGTACAGGTGCTCGCCGATCGTCTCGACGTTCACGCCCTCTCCGCTCGCACGCGCCGCCTCGACGGCCGCGACGAGTTCGGAGCGTCCGCCGTAGTCGAACGCCACGGTGAGCACCATGCCGGTGTTGCCGGCGGTGTCGGCGATGGCCTTGCGGATCGCTCGCTGCACGTAGCGTGGCGTGCGGGCCATCGGCGAGTCGAACGGTCGGCCGATCCACTGGATCCGGACGTTCAGCTCGTTCAGTTCGGCCACACGCCCGAACAGCTTCTCGTGCAGGCCGAGGATGTGTCGAACCTCGGGCCGTGGGCGCTGCCAGTTCTCCGTCGAGAACCCGAACACGGTCAGCCAACCGATGTTGCGTTGCACGGCGATGCGAACCAACCGTGCGAGGTTCTCCTCGCCTTCGGTGTGTCCCTCGGTGCGCGGGAGCCCACGGCGCCCGGCCCATCGACCGTTGCCGTCCATGATGCAGGCAACGTGCAGGAGATGATCGGGTGAGTCCGATGACACGAGGTCCCACGCTAGCCAGCCCACGCGGCGCAGGCATGGCGTGGAAGAATGCAGTCGTGGCTCCGTCCTTCACCCCGACAGCGACCGGCGCTGGTTCGGGTACAGATTCGGCTCCGGCTGCTGGCACCGCCCGTGCCGGGGACCCGACCCGCCAGTTGCTGCGCCACATCATGGTGGTGGGCGGCACGCTGCGCGAGTGGGAGGATCTGGGCGACCAGCGGTGGGATGAACGGGTCGACGGTCTCGGCGCGGTTGCCGACCAGGCCGGCGCCTCGTTCCTCACGTTGCGGGCGTTCGAACCCGGAGATCGACCCGGTGGATCTGCAGTGGTGGGAGCGTCAGGTGGGTTCGTGTCATGTGATCGTCGACCCGTGCGGCGACGGACGCCAGCGGTTCGCCGAGGCCATGCAACGGCTGCAACCCGACGAGCCGGTCAACGAGGCCACCGTTGCCGAGGCGCTCTACGCGCCGGCCGACTGCGAGCCCGACCTGATCGTGGTGCTCGGCGAGTCGACACGGCTCCCACCGTCGCTCGTGTGGGAACTCGCCTACAGCGAGCTCGTGTTCCATCCGATGGGCTGGCACGAACTGAGCCCCGACGATCTCGTCGAGGCGATTGCCGACTTCGCACGACGCGAGCGCCGCTTCGGCGGCCTCGACGAGTCGTAGGCCGACGTCATCGTGGCCGGCGAGCTCTATCGCGACACGGGTGTGGTCCTGCGTACGTACAAGCTGCGCGAGTCCGACCGCATCGTGGTGTTCCACACCGCCGAGAACGGCAAGGTGCGTGCCGTCGCCAAGGGCGTTCGCAAGACGAGGTCGAAGTTCGGTGCCCGCTTGGAGCCGATGAGCCACGTACGTCTCCTGCTCTACCGGGGACGCGAACTCGACATCGTGAGCCAGGCGGAAGCCGTGGAGCCCTTGTCGCCGATGTTGTCGTCGCTCGACCGGGCGTCGCAGGGCCTGGCGGCGATCGAGGCGGTCGATCAGCTGTCACTCGAACGTGAACCCAACCCGCAGCTCTACCGGATGCTCGTCGGCGTGCTGCGGACGATCGCCGGCACGCCGTCGCCGTTGAACGTCGCCGCGTTCTACTGGAAGCTGCTGGCCAACGAAGGCATGCGTCCCGAACTCGACCGGTGTGTGCGGTGCGGCGAGTCGGAACCCGACGTCGCACTGGTTGCCTTCGACCTGAACGAGGGCGGCGTGCTGTGCCGATCGTGTCGGTCCGGTCAGGCGGTCAGCTCCGGTGCGCGTGGAGGTGATGCGCGAGATCCTCGGCGGACAACTCGTCGCCGCGCTCGCCCGTGAGGAGTCGCCGACCACCCATGAGGTGGCGTCTCTGGCCACGCGTGCCCTCGAGTTCCACATCGAGCGACGTCTCAAAGCGGTCGCGATGTTCGAAACGCACTGATCGGCGCGCACGAGGCATCGGTAGCCTGGCGCACCTATGCCTGCCACCGACCTCGAACAGATCGTCAGCCTCTGCAAGCGCAGAGGCTTCGTCTTCCAGTCGGCGGAGATCTACGGCGGCTTCCGCTCCACCTACGACTACGGGCCGCTGGGTTCGCTGTTGCTGCGCAACGTGAAGGAAGCGTGGATCCGCTCGATGGTGCAGCAGCGTGACGACGTGGTGCTCATCGACGCGGCGATCCTGAGCCCGCCCCAGGTGTGGCAGGCGTCGGGGCACCTCGCCAACTTCACCGACCCGCTCGTCGACTGCACCGAGTGCAAGCAGCGCTTCCGCCTCGACAAACTCGACGACCCCGACGTGTGCCCGAACTGCGCGGCGAAGGGTTCGTTCACCGAGGCCCGCGAGTTCAACCTGATGTTCAAGACCCAGGCCGGCCCGGTCGAGGGCACCGGCGCCGACGCGTACCTGCGGCCCGAGACCGCGCAGGGCATGTTCACGAACTTCGGCCAGGTGCTCCAGACGTCGCGCAAGAAGCCGCCGTTCGGCATCGCCCAGGTCGGCAAGAGCTTCCGCAACGAGATCACCCCGCAGAACTGGATCTTCCGGACACGCGAGTTCGAGCAGATGGAACTCGAGTTCTTCGTGCCTCCCGAGACGAGCGCGGAATGGTACGAGTACTGGTGCACCGCCCGGCTCAACTGGTACATCGAGCACGGCATCCCCGCCGACATGCTGCGCCTGCGGGCGCACGACGACGACGAACTGTCGCACTACTCGACGGGAACCTCCGACGTGGAGTTCGCCTTTCCGTGGGGCTTCGACGAGCTGGAGGGCATCGCCCAGCGCTCCGACTACGACCTCAAGCAGCACGCCGAGCACTCGGGCGAGAAGCTCGACTACTTCGACCCGCAGACCAACGAGCGCTACGTGCCCTACGTGATCGAGCCGGCGGCGGGCGCCACGCGCACGATGGCTGCGTTCCTGCTCGCGGCCTATGACGAGGACGTGATCAACGACGAGACCCGCACGGTGCTGCGCCTGCACCCTCGCCTCGCCCCGTACAAGGTGGCCGTGCTGCCGCTGTCGAAGAAGGACACCCTCACGCCGCTCGCGCACGAGATCCGCCTGCTGCTCGCCGACCGCTACATGGTCGACTACGACGAGACCCAGAACATCGGCAGGCGCTATCGCCGCCAGGACGAGATCGGCACGCCGTTGGCGGTCACCGTCGACTTCGACTCGCTGGAGGACCGGGCCGTGACGATCCGCGATCGTGACACCACCGAGCAGGTGCGGGTGCCGATCGACGAACTGCTGGCCACCATCGGTGATCGGCTGGGGTTCTGAATCGGTGGTTCGCTCGCTGCGCCGCTACGGTCGACGCTCATGAGTCAAGTTGCCATGATCGCCAAGTTCACCTGCATCGACGGAAAGCGTGACGACCTCTACGCGGGTCTCGCACCGATGATGGACCACGTCGGATCCGAGGAGGGGACGCTGCTCTACCAGCTGCTCGAGGACCCGAACGATGCCAATGTCGCCTACATGTACGAGTTGTACGCCGACGGTGATGCGCTCCAGGCCCACAGCACCAGTGACGTGATGAAGCAGATCATGAACGCCTTCGGCGGCATCCTCGCGGGTCGGCCCGAGCTGACGATGCTCACGCCGGTACGCGGCAAGGGTCTCTGACCCGACCCACTGGTCACTCCATGGCGGCCACCTATCTCGACAGGATTCTCGAACACCATCGAGCGGCGGCCGCCGCCGACACCCGTCCGATCGAGCGTCTGCTCGACGAGGCGCGTGCGATGCCTCCCGCCCGCGGGTTCCGGTCGGCCCTCGCCGGTCGCAGCTCGCTGGGTGTGATCGCCGAGATCAAGCGACGCTCGCCGTCGAAGGGCGACCTGAACGCGGATCTCGATCCCGCCGTGATGGCCGTGACCTACGAACGCGGGGGAGCAGCCTGCCTGTCGGTGCTGACCGACGTCGAGCACTTCGGTGGCTCGGTCGCCGACCTGCAGGCAGCGCGCTCGGTCATGCCGGCTCCCGGTGATCCGCAAGGACTTCACGGTGAGCGAACGCGACGTGCTGGACACACGCATCATGGGCGCCGACTGCCTCCTCTTGATCGCGGCGGCCCTCGATCCGGCCGAACTGGTGGCGTTTCATCGACTCGCCGTCGAGGTCGGGCTCGACGTGCTCGTCGAGATCCACGACGAAGCCGAACTCGAACATGCCCTCGCGGCCGACGCCACGCTGATCGGCGTGAACCAGCGCGATCTCGTCACGTTCCAGGTCGACCACGCGCGGGCGGTCCGGATGGCCGGCGTCATCCCCGATCACGCCGTGAAGGTCGCCGAGTCGGGTGTGCGTGGTGCCGATGACGCCCGGTCGCTGCGAGCGGCCGGCTACGACGCCGTCCTCGTCGGTGAGACGCTCGTCACCAGCAGTGACCCTGCCGCTGCGATCGCTGATCTGATCGGCTGACCGGTCCGGGGTCGTGGATCGTCAGCGCGACGGTGCGTTGAGCTTCTCCCAGCGGGCGATGCCGTCTTCGATGCGCTGGTTCAGCGTTTCGAGGATCATCACCCGGGCCCACTTCTTGTTCTCGCCCGACACGACGTCCCACGGGGCGAATTCGTGGTCGGTGCGATCGAACATGTCGTTGGCGGCCTCGATGTACAGGTCCCACTTCTCCCGGTTGCGCCAGTCCTCGTCGTTCAGCTTCCACTTGCGCAGGGGATCGTCCCTGCGGCTCTCGAATCGGCGAGCCTGTTCGTCCTTGCTGATGTGCAGGTAGAACTTCACGAGGATGACGCCTTCGAACACGAGACTGCGTTCGAAGTCGACGATCTCGTCGTAGGCGCGATTCCACTGCTCGGTCGTGGCGAACCCTTCGATGCGTTCGACGAGCAGACGTCCGTACCAACTGCGGTCGAACACGCACATCCCGCCGAGGCCCGGGATCTTGGTCCAGAAGCGCCAGAGGAAGTGGTGGCGTTTCTCGCGCTCGTCGGGCTTGGCGTAGGCGTACACGCTGAAGTGACGCGGATCGAGGCGTTCGACGATGCGCCGGACGGCGCCACCCTTGCCCCCGGCATCGGCGCCCTCCATGACGACGAGCAGGCCGGGCCCGACGCGCTGTTCGCCGATCTGGCCGCCGAGCGTGAGGCGCAGTCCCACGAACCGTTCCTGTGCTGCGGCAAGTCGCTTCTCGTACTCGTCCGTCGGGAGCTTCGCCGTCAGGTCGATGTCGTTCAGTCGTCCCATGTCGAAAACGACGATAGGCGCAGAGGGTCCTCGGCAATGAATCTCTCGCGGGCACGCGTCGGCCGGTACCGTGAGCGCTGCATGTTCGTCAAGATCTGTGGGATCACCAACGAAGACGATGCGCTGCTGGCCGTTGCCATGGGAGCGGACGCCGTCGGTTTCGTCTTCGCTCCGTCGCCCCGGCAGATCGCCGCACAGGTCGCCTACGACATCACGCGCCGTCTTCCCGCCGAGATCCTGACCGTCGGAGTGTTCCGCGACGACCTTCCGTCGCGGGTGGTCGAGGTCGCCCACCGGGCCGGCGTCAAGGCCGTCCAGTTGCACGGTCGTGAAACGCCTGCGCAGACGATCGAGGTGGCCAAGCAGATCCGCTGGGTCATCAAGGCGTTCGGGGCCAATGATCCCAACCTGCCGCGGGCCGATCAGTACGGCACCGACATGATCCTCATGGATGCACCCGAGCCGGGCTCCGGCAAGGTGTTCGACTGGTCGCTCGTGGGCGACGCTCCCGACTCGATGAAGCTGATCCTGGCCGGTGGTCTGACCCCCGACAACGTCGGCGCGGCCGTGCGCGAGGTGCAGCCCTGGGGTGTCGACGTCTCCAGCGGCGTCGAGCGTTCCCCGGGCAGGAAGGATGCGATCGCCGTGAAGCGCTTCATCGAGAACGCCCGTGCCCACGCGTCGACGCCGTATCTCGGCGACGACAACATCCCCTACGACTGGGACTTCGAATGACTGCACTCGACCACACTCGACACGACACTCAACGCGGCGACACGGCGGCGAGCCTGACCGCTCCGCCTGACGCGACCGGCCGTTTCGGTGAGTTCGGCGGACGCTTCGTGCCCGAGACGCTGGTACCGGCGTGCCAGGAACTCGAGGCGGCATTCGACGACGCGTGGGTCGACCCGGAGTTCCGCGCCGAGCTGACGCGGGTGCACACGCAGTACTCGGGCCGCCCGTCGATCATGACCGAGTGCCACAACCTCGGCGCCCGGCTCGGCATCCGCCTGATCCTCAAGCGCGAGGATCTCAACCACACCGGCTCGCACAAGATCAACAACGTCATCGGCCAGGCACTGCTCGCCAAGCGGATGGGCAAGAAGCGCATCGTGGCCGACACCGGCGCCGGCCAGCACGGAGTCGCCAGCGCCACGGCGGCGGCGCTCATGGGCCTGGAGTGCAAGGTGTACATGGGTGCCGTCGACGTCGAACGACAGGAACTCAACGTGTTCCGCATGAAGTTGCTGGGCGCCGAGGTCGAGGCGGTGCACAGCGGGAGTCGCACGCTCAAGGACGCAGTGAACGAAGCGATGCGACACTGGGTGGCCAACGTGTCCGACACGCACTTCTGCCTCGGATCGGTCGTGGGACCGCATCCGTACCCGTACATGGTGCGCCAGTTCCAGTCCGTCATCGGCGACGAGGCCCGTGGCCAGATCGTCGAGATGACCGGAGCCATGCCCGACGTCGTGGTCGCCTGCGTCGGCGGCGGCTCGAACGCGATGGGGATCTTCAGCGGGTTCGTCGACGAAGCCGACACGCGACTCGTCGGGGTCGAGCCCGCCGGTGGTGCGGCGATCGGACGCGGGGTGCCCGGCGTGGTGCACGGGATGAGGAGCAACCTCATGCAGGACGAGGTCGGCCAGGTCGAGGAGGCCGTGTCGATCTCGGCCGGTCTCGACTACCCGGGGGTCGGCCCCGAGCACTCGTACCTCGCCTCGATCGGTCGGGCCGAGTATCCGTCGGTGACCGACGACGAGGTCGTCGACGGCTTCCAGTTGCTGTCGCAGACCGAAGGGATCATCCCGGCGCTCGAATGCGCGCACGCCGTCGCATGGATCGCGCGGGAGGCCCCGACCATGCAGGGCCAGACCGTGCTGATGAACCTGTCGGGGCGCGGCGACAAGGATGTCGCGCAGATGATGGACATCCTGGCGGATCGACTGTGACATCGCCGGTCGCGTTCGGTCGTCTGGAGACGGAGTTCCGCGCCAAGCGAGATGCCGGCCGCAAGTTGCTGGTGCCGTACATCACGGGCGGATACCCGGGCTGGCAGGCTGCGATCCGGGCGTGCGCCGCGAACGGTGCCGATGCCGTCGAGATCGGGATCCCCTTCTCCGATCCGGTGATGGACGGCCCGGTCATCCAGCAGGCCTCGCAGTTCGCGCTCGAGCACGGTGTCACGCCGACGTCGATCCTCGACGAGGTGCCGCGTCTCGACGTCGACATCCCGTTGGCCGTGATGACCTACTACAACCTCGTGCACCATCCGGGCCCGACGCGCTTCGCGTCGCAGCTGAGGCGTGCCGGGATCAGCGCAGCGATCCTTCCCGACCTGCCCCTGGAGGAGTCCGGGCCATGGTGTGCGGCCGCCGACGCGGAGGGCATCGAGACGATCATGCTCGCTGCACCCACTGCCCCCGACGAGCGGTTGCCGCGGGTCGCTGCACGCTCGCGAGGGTTCGTCTACTCGGTGGGGCTGCTCGGCGTGACGGGCGAGCGCGACTCGCTGGCCGAGACGGCCACCGCGCTCGCCGCGCGGCTCAAGGCGATCACGGACACTCCCGTGCTCGTCGGCGTCGGCGTCTCGAATGCCGAGCAGGCGTACCAGGCGACCCGGATCGCCGACGGCGTGATCCAGGGTGCCAGCGTGGTTCGCCGCTTGATGGACGGCGGCCCCGATGCCGTCGGCACCTACGTCGCCGAGGTCCGCGCGGCGATCGACGCCCCCTGATCTCAGCCGAACACGGGGCCGTCGAAGCGGTCGGTCGTGGCGAACGATTCGACGGGATCGCGTTTGAGCTTGGTCGGCTGGTGCACGGGGTGGCCGAGGAAGATCGTCGTCACGAGTGCGTGGTGCTCAGGAAGCCCGAGGGCGGGTGCGGCGGCGGGTTCCACCCGGCTGAGGAACGTCGTCATCACGCCACCCAGCCCGTGCGCGCGAGCAGAGAGCATCAGGTTCCAGCAGAACGGATAGATCGATGCGCCACCGGTGACGGGCGGGCGGTCCAGTTGGGCGTCCATCATCGCCACGTGCGGACAGGTCGACGGCAACGGCGAGCACCACCGGCACGGCCTCGATGTCGTCCAGCAGTGCGTTCGGCTTGTTCGGACCGATGAGGTCGGGCTTCACGTAGTCGACGGCGTTGAACGGCGTACCGCCGACCATGGCCGTCTCGAGGTACTCGTCCCACACCGGCTGCATGAGCGTGGCCAGCTCGCGGCGCAGCATCCGATCCTTCACGACGGCGACGCGCCATGGCTGACGGTTGCCGCCCGACGGGGCGAAACGTGCGTCGTCGAGGATGCTCGTGATCGTGGCGTCGTCGACCGGCTCGTCGGTGAAGTCCCGAACGGTCCCGTTGGTTCGAATCGCCTCGCGCAGCTCCATGGCCGAGCACCGTAGCCGTTACGTCTGGGGTCCGACCCCGGATGTCACGCGGATCCGGATGTGACGCTCAGCCGGCGGCGGCGACCTTCTGGCGAACGATGTTGAGGGCGGAGCCGGCCTTGAACCACTCGACCTGTTCGGGGCTGAACGTGTGCACGGCCTCGAAGTCGATGGTGGTGCCGTCGGGCTTCACGATCTGGCACTTCACGTTCTGGCCCGGCACGGGCGGCAGCCCGGTGACGTTGATGCGGTCGTCCTCGCCGATCAGGTCGTAGGTGTCGGGATCGGCGAAGGTCAGCGGCAGCAGGCCCTGCTTCTTGGCGTTCGTCTCGTGGATGCGGGCGAAGCGAGCGGGCCAGGATCACGAGGCCGCCACGGAAGCGGGGCTCCATCGCGGCGTGCTCACGCGACGACCCCTCGCCGTAGTTGCGGTCGCCGATGGCCACCCACTTGATGCCGGCCTCGTGGTAGCGCATGGCGATCTCGGGGTAGGTGACGGGTCTCGCCGTCGGTGATGTCCTTGCCGTGACCCGGCCTCACCGGTGAAGGCGTTGACCGCCCCGGCGAAGAGGTTGCCCGAGATGTTCTCGAGGTGGCCGCGGTACTTCAGCCACGGGCCGGCTGCCGAGATGTGGTCGGTGGTGCACTTGCCCTGCGCCTTCATCAGCACCGGCAGGCCCTGGTAGTCGTTGCCGTCCCAGGCCAGGAACGGCGGCGAGCAGCTGCAGCCGGTCGCTGGTGGGCGAGACGGCGACCTCGACGCCCGAACCGTCGGCCGGGGGAGCGGTGTAGGTGTCGACGCCCGGGTCGTAGCCGGCCGACGGGGAGCACTTCGCCGACCGGCTCGGCGAGGGTGATCTCGGTGCCGTCCGGCGCCGTGATCGTGTCGGTCGTGGGGTCGAAGTCGAGACGTCCCGACAGGGCGATGGCCAGCACGGTGTCGGGCGAGGTGACGAAGCTGAGCGTCTTGGCCGAGCCGTCGTTGCGCTTCGGGAAGTTGCGGTTGAACGAGTTGACGATCGTGTTCGGCTGCCCGGTGATCGACTCCGGGTCGCGACCACTGGCCGATGCACGGTCCGCAGGCGTTGGCCAGCACCGTGGCGCCGATCGCCTCGAGGTCGGCGAGCAGGCCGTCACGCTCGATCGTGGCGCGTACCTGCTCGGAGCCGGGCGTGATCAGCAGCTCGCACTTGGCCGTGAGGCCCGCGGCGGCCGCCTGGCGGGCGATCGACGCGACACGCGTGATGTCCTCGTACGACGAGTTGGTGCACGACCCGATGAGGCACGCCGACGGCTCGAGCGGCCAGTCGTTCTCGCGGGCGGCGGCGCCCACGCCGGCGGCGCCGACCCTGTGGGCACGGTCGGGGGAGTGGGGGCCGTTGATCAGGGGCTTGAGTTCGTCGAGGTCGATCTCGATGAGTTGGTCGTACAGCGCACCGGTGTCGGCGCGCAGGTCGTCGGCGACCTTGTCGGCGGCATCGGCGATCGCCTCGCGGCCGGTGGCCTTCAGGTAGGCGGCCATGTTGGCGTCGTACGGGAAGTGCGAGGTCGTGGCGCCGATCTCGGCGCCCATGTTGCAGATGGTGGCCTTGCCGGTCGCGGAGATCGAGTCGGCGCCGGGACCGAAGTACTCGACGATGGCGCCGGTGCCACCCTCGACGGTCAGGACGCGGGCGACTTCGAGGATGACGTCCTTCGGGCTCGACCAGCCGCTGAGCGTGCCGGTCAGCTTGACGCCGATCACCTTCGGCCAACGCACGTTGAAGGGGAAGCCGGTCATGACGTCGACGGCGTCGGCGCCACCGACGCCGATGGCGATCATGCCCAACCCGCCGGCGTTGGGGGTGTGGCTGTCGGTGCCGATCATCATGCCGCCGGGGAAGGCGTAGTTCTCGAGCACGACCTGGTGGATGATGCCGGAGCCCGGGCCCCAGAAGCCGATGCCGTACTTGGCCGACACGGACCGGAGGAAGTCGTAGACCTCCTTGTTGGTGTCGACGGCGACACCGAGGTCGATGGCGGCGCCCACCTTGGCCTGGATGAGGTGGTCGCAGTGGACCGTCGACGGCACCGCGGCTTCGGAGAGGCCGGCGGTCATGAACTGCAGGAGCGCCATCTGGGCGGTGGCGTCCTGCATGGCGACGCGGTCGGGGTGGAAGTCGTTGTAGGTGACGCCGCGCTCGATGGCCTCGCTCGGATCGGCCAGATGGTTCACGAGGATCTTCTCGGTCAGCGTCAGTGGGCGCCCGAGGCGTTCACGCCCGGCGGCGACGCGCCCCGGGAGGCTGGCGTAGACGCTCTCGACGAGTTCGATGGGGGTGGTGGCGCCGTTCTGAGTCATGTAGACAACTATAATACAAGTTGACCGCTCCGCAACCAGCACCCGGGAGAACACGTGAGGCACATCCGCTACCAGGAGATCGCCGACGAGCTGCGTCAGCGTGTCCTCGTCGCGCCGGCCGGGTCGGTGTTGCCCTCCGAGGCCGAGATGTCGCAGGAGTTCGCAGCATCGCGGGTCACGATCCGGCGCTCGTTGGAGGTCCTGCGTGAGGAGGGGCTCATCGCGGCCCGCCAGGGCTTCGGCTGGTTCGTGGCGACCGAACCGGTGCGTCAGAACCTGGGGTCGCTGGCGACCATCGAGTCCCACGTCGAAGGCGTCGGCAAGCTGTCCCAGCGCAAGGTCGAGGAGTTCGCGTACGAGACCTCACCCGAGCGGGTGCGTCGGGTCCTCGGCGTCGATCAGGTGCTGCGGGTGAAGCGGGTCAACCTCGCCGACGGTGAACCATTTGCAGTCGTGACGGTCTGGTGCCCCGCTGATCTCGGATCGCACCTGTCGCGAAAGGACGTGGAGCGCCGGCCGTTCTACGAGCTGCTCGACGTCGACCTGCACGGAGCGACCCAGACGATCGCCGCCGATCTCGTCGACGCCGACGATGCTCGCCTCCTGGGGGTCCCCGCCGGGTCCCCGGTGCTGCGATGCCAACGGGTGACGACCGATCGCACCGGGGCCCCGGTCCTGATGAGCGAACACGTCTTTCCGGCGCATCGGACCGAGTTCGTCGTCGACCTGCCCCAGGCCGAACCGTCGATGACGCCCAGCGGCCTGCGCATCGTCGAGTAGCTGCGCCGGGTTCGTCGTACGATCGACGGCGTGGGGATGATCAACACCTTCCGATCGGTCGTGCAGGTTCGAGAAGCTCACGCTCGACCCGGTCGAACGTCGGCTCCGCAGAGGCGGCGTCGGTCGACGACTTGCCGCCGCATCGCGAAACGGCGTCTCCCGCACGGTGTGTTCGACTACATCGACGGCGGCGCCGAGGACGAACGTTCGCTCGCTCGCAACACTCGACGCGTTCGCGCGGTACGAGTTCCAGCCGCGCGTCCTGCGCGACGTCAGCCACCTCGACACGTCGACGACGCTCTTCGGTCGCCCCGTGAGCGATGCCGCTGATCCTCGCGCCGACCGGATTCACCCGCATCGCCCATTCGCAGGGTGAACTCGCGGTCGACCAGGCGGCGAGCGCGTGCCGGGATTCCGTGCTCGCTGTCGACCATGGGCACCCGATCGATCGAGGAGCTCGCTGCGGTGAGCGACGGCGACAAGTGGTTCCAGATCTACACGTGGCGCGATCGCGGGCTCGTGAAGGAGCTCGTCGATCGTGCGAAGGCAGGCCGGTTACACGGCCGTGTGGCTGACCGTCGACACGGCCGTGCTCGGGCGGCGAGAACGAGATGTGCGTCGAGGGATGACGCTGCCGCCGAAGATCGGGCCGGGCACCCTGTCGACGGGGCGATCCATCCCGGGTGGACGCTGGACTTCCTGCGCAACGAGCCGATCAAGTTCGCCAATGTCGTCGGTCTCAGCGACGACGACGGCAGTTCGGCGGTGATCTCGCCGGCACATGGTCGCGGCATTTCGACCAGGCGCTCTCGTGGGACGACGTCGACTGGCTCCGTTCGATCTGGGACGGGCCGATCGTGCTGAAGGGGATCCAGACCGTCGCCGACGCCAAGCAGGCGGTCGCGATGGGCGTTCGAGGTCTCGGACTGTCCAACCACGGCGGCCGCCAGCTCGATGACGCCCCGGCACCGATCGATCTGGTCGAGCCCGTGCGAGACGAGTTCGGCGACGAGCGTCACGATCATCTGCGACGGGGGCGTGCGGCGGGGGAGCGACATCGTCAAGGCGATCGCGCTCGGCGCCGACGCAGTGTACGATCGGTCGGCCGTACCTCTACGCCCTCGGCGCAGCCGGCGAGCGAGGCGTCGATCAGCTGCTCGGGTTCATGCGCGAGGGGATGGAACGGACCATGGCCCTCACGGGACGACGGTCGATCGCCGAGATCGACCGGTCTCTGGTGCGGCGCCGCGACTCAGGCCGGATGACAGACTCGGACACATGTCCGACCGTGTACTCATCTCCATCTCCGACGGCGTCGCCGACGTCACGTTCAACCGCGCCGACAAGCGCAACGCACTCGACAACGCCATGTTCATCGGCGATCGCCGAGGCCGGCGAACAGCTGAAGTCCGAACGAGGGGTGCGAGCCGTCGTGCTGTCCGGTGACGGGGCCTCGTTCTGCGCCGGGCTCGACTTCTCGTCGTTCCAGGCCATGGCCGGCGGCGACGGCGCGACCGGCGAAGCGCAGCGTGCCGAAGGCAACCCCGGCGCGATGCAGGGCGACCGGATCACCCACCTCGGCCAGCAGGTGTGCTGGGTGTGGCAGGAACTGGAGGTACCGGTCATCGCGGCGGTGCACGGACACGCACTCGGTGGAGGGCTGCAGATCGCGCTCGGTGCCGACATCCGCATCGTGCATCCGGACACGAAGATGTCGGTGCGTGAGGTCTACTGGGGGCTGGTCCCCGACATGACCGGCACGTTCATCCTGTCGAAGCTCGTGCGTCCCGACATCGCGAAGGAACTCACCTTCACCGCGCGGATCTTCTCGGGGGCCGAGGCCGCCGAGATGGGTCTGGTGACGCGGCTGAGCGACACGCCGAAGGAGGATGCGCATGGCGCTGGCGCGCGAGATCGCCGTCGATGAGCCCGGGTGCGGTGCGTGGCTCGAAGGCGCTGTTCAACCGCATCGTCAACGAGGGGGCAGCGGAGCAGTTCGCCGCCGAACGTCGCACGATCGGCGCACAGATCGGCACACCGAATCAGGTCGAAGCGGTGATGGCCGGTTTCGAGAAGCGTCCCGCGGTCTACGCCGACGTCTGAGGCGGAGCCGTCAGCGCCCCGACCAGAAGTCTCGGAGCCGGGTGACGAACCTGTCCGGGTCGACCAGATGTGGATAGTGACCGAACTCCGGCCAGTACTCGACGACCGCGCCCGGGATTCGTGCACCGATCCACTCGGCGTAGGTCGTCGCCCGGATCGAGCCCGAACAGCGCCAGGTACGCGACCTCGTTGCCGCGCATAGCCCGCGAGCGCGGCATCGATCGTGGCGGCGATCTCCTCGACCGGTCGGGTCAGCAGCAACTCCCAGACCCCGATCACGACCTCGTGATCGGCATGGCGAAGGCCACTGATTCGCGCCTGTTCGTCGGCGGACAGCTTGTCGCCCATCATCATCTCGAACATCGCGTCCACGACGAGCGAATACTGGTCGGGGTCACGGAGCAACGGCTCGGCCGGCATCAGCTGGGCCTTGAAGGCGTCGAGTTGCAGCGACTGGTCGATGTCGACGACCGATGCCACATCGAGCACCGATCCGGCGGCCGTCACCACCGCACCGCCCAGCGAGTGGCCGACCAGATGTGGGCGCGTCGATCCGTGCATCGCCGAGCACCGCCGCAACATCGCCGACCATGGATCCGAGATCGTAGGAGTCAGCGTTGGCCGGACTCGCCGTGGCCGCGCAGGTCGAGCGTGATCACTTCGTTGGTCGTGACGAGCCGCTCGATGATCGGAGCGAACGAGGCTGCCGATTCGGTGATGCCGTGCACGAGCACGACCGGATGACCGGAACCGGCGCGGCTCCAGGCGACCGAGGTCCCGTCCGAGGCGGTGGCGTGGTGCTGGTGGATCATGTCGGCAGTGTCGCGGAGCTGTCGGTGCTGGCAGGACAAACGGGTGGTGGGGCCACCCTGATCACGAGCGAACGAGCTTCCGCAGCGGGATCGACGTCCCCTATGCTGTGGATCCACTGCCTCGAGCCAACGTCGTCTCGAGCGTCTTCTGTCACCGGACACCCCGCAGTGCTGCGGGCCGGACACCGAATTCGTTCAATACCTCGACCACTCGTGGATGTGATGATGCAACAGCCCCCGGGCCCCATCGGCCTGTACGACCCCCGCAACGAACACGACTCGTGTGGCGTGTCGTTCGTCGCCAACCTGAACGGTGTTCGTTCCAACGAACTCGTCCTCACGGGGCTCACGGCCTTGACCAACATGGAGCACCGCGGTGCCACCGGCGCCGAACCCGACACCGGTGACGGTGCGGGCATCCTGATGCAGGTCCCGGATCGGTTCCTGCGCGAGGTCGTCGACTTCGATCTGCCGGAAGCGGGCGCGTACGCGGTGGGTGTCGCGTTCCTGCCGGTGGACGGCGAGGCGTGTGGCAAGGCCATGGCCGCCATCGAGGTCACCGTCGCCGAGGCCGGACTGACGACGCTCGGCTGGCGCGATGTCCCGGTCGATCCCGCGAGTCTCGGCGCAACAGCGCGCGCGGCCATGCCGACCTTCAAGCAACTGTTCGTCAGTGACCCCGCCGGTACGAGCGGTCTCGAACTCGACCGCAAGGCGTTCGTCGCCCGCAAGCGCAGCCGCCGTGAACTCGAGGGCGACCTCGAGACCTACTTCGCCTCGCTGTCGTCGCGCACGATCGTCTACAAGGGGATGCTCACGACCCCGCAGCTGAGCCAGTTCTTCCCGGACCTGCTCGATCCTCGGGTGGAGTCGGCGCTCCTCATCGTCCACTCGCGGTTCTCGACCAACACCTTCCCCTCGTGGCCGCTGGCCCACCCGTACCGATTCGTCGCCCACAACGGTGAGATCAACACGGTCCAGGGCAACCAGAACTGGATGCGCGCCCGTGAGGCGATGCTGCGCGCCGATCTCCTCCCGGGGATCGAACGCACCTACCCGATCTGCACGCCGGGCGCCTCCGACACCGCCCGTTTCGACGAGGTGCTCGAAGTGCTGTGCCTCGGTGGCTACCCGATCCACCACGCCATGCTCATGATGATCCCGGAGGCATGGGAGAACCACGAGACGATGCCGCAGGCCCAGCGGGACTTCTACCGCTTCCACGCGACGATGATGGAACCGTGGGACGGCCCGGCGAGCGTGGCCTTCACCGACGGCGAGATGATCGGGGCGGTCCTCGACCGCAACGGCCTGCGCCCGAGTCGCTACTGGGTCACCGATGACGACGTCGTCGTGATGGCCTCGGAGGTCGGTGTGATCGACATCGATCCGTCGCGCGTCGTTGCCAAGGGCCGCCTCCAGCCCGGCAAGATGTTCCTGATCGACACCCGGCAGGGGCGCATCGTCGCCGACGACGAGATCAAGTCCGAGCTCGCGTCGCTGCATCCGTACGGCGAGTGGCTCGCTGCAGGCATGGTCGAACTCGCCGACCTGCCCGAACGCGAACACATCGTCTTCAGCCACGACAGCGTGCTGCGTCGTCAGCAGATGTTCGGGTACACGCACGAGGAACTCAAGATCATCCTGACGCCGATGGCTGCCACCGGTGGCGAGGCCCTGGGCTCGATGGGCACCGACACCCCGCTCGCGGTGCTGTCCGAGCGACCGCGGCTGTTGTTCGACTACTTCACGCAACTGTTCGCTCAGGTCACCAACCCGCCCCTCGACGCGATCCGCGAAGAGGTCGTGACCGCGGTGTCGTCGTCGGTCGGTCCCGAGGCGAATCTCCTCGCCCCCGGGCCCGAGAGCTGTCGTCAACTGGCGCTCCCGTTCCCGATCATCGACAACGACGAACTCGCCAAGATCATCCACATCAACGACGAGGGGGCGCACCCCGGTCTCCAGGCGAAGGTGCTGTCCGGCCTCTATCGGGTCGCGGACGGCGGCAACGGCCTGCGAACCGCCCTCGACGCGATCTGCCGGCAGGCGTCGGAGGCCATCGAGAACGGTGCCCGGATCCTCGTGCTGTCGGACCGCAACGCCGACAGTGTCGATGCCCCGATCCCGTCGCTGCTGCTCACCGCAGCGGTTCATCATCACCTGGTGCGCACCAAACAGCGCACGATGGCCGGCCTGATCGTCGAGTCGGGTGATGCCCGCGAGGTGCATCACATGGCGCTGCTCATCGGCTACGGCGCCGGGGCCGTCAACCCGTATCTGGCGTTCGAGTCGATCGAGGATCTCATCGCAGAGGACATGCACGGTCTGGGCGCGATGGACCCCCACAAGGCGGTCGCGAACTACATCAAGGCCTGCGGCAAGGGCGTGCTCAAGGTGATGTCGAAGATGGGCGTGTCCACGGTCGCGTCCTACACCGGCGCACAGATCTTCGAGGCGATCGGGCTCGGTCAGCCCGTGATCGACGCCTACTTCACCGGCACGATCTCCCAGCTCGGCGGCATCGGCCTCGACGAGATCGCCGCCGAGGTCGGCGCTCGGCACGCGATGGCCAATCCGAGCCGACCCGAAGAGCGTGCCCACCGCAAGCTCGAACTCGGCGGTGAATACCAGTGGCGGCGTGAAGGCGAACTGCACCTCTTCAACCCCGAGACGGTGTTCAAGCTGCAGCACGCCACGCGGGCGAAGCGGTACGACATCTTCAAGGAGTACACCGCGAGGGTCGACGACCAGTCCGAGAAGCTGATGACGCTGCGCGGCCTGTTCGAGTTCAGCGACGAGCGCCGGCCGATCCCGATCGACGAGGTCGAACCGACGAGTGAGATCGTCAAGCGCTTCTCGACCGGTGCGATGAGTTACGGGTCGATCTCCGCGGAGGCCCACGAGACGCTCGCCATCGCGATGAACCGCCTCGGAGCGAAGTCGAACACCGGCGAGGGCGGTGAGGACGTGGATCGCCTGTACGACCCCGAGCGACGATCCGCGATCAAGCAGGTTGCGTCCGGACGCTTCGGAGTGACCTCGGAGTACCTGACGAACGCCGACGACCTCCAGATCAAGATGGCCCAGGGCGCCAAGCCCGGCGAAGGCGGCCAGCTCCCCGGCCACAAGGTGTATCCGTGGATCGCCGCCACCCGTCACTCGACGCCCGGTGTGGGCCTGATCAGCCCACCGCCGCACCACGACATCTACTCGATCGAGGATCTCAAGCAGTTGATCCACGACCTGAAGAACGCCAATCCCGCGGCTCGGGTCCACGTCAAGCTCGTCGCGGAGACCGGAGTCGGAACCGTCGCCGCCGGCGTGTCGAAGGCGAAGGCCGACGTCGTGCTGATCTCCGGCCACGACGGCGGAACCGGAGCCAGCCCACTCACCTCGCTCAAGCACGCCGGCGGCCCATGGGAACTCGGCCTCGCCGAGACCCAACAGACGCTCCTCCTCAACGGTCTGCGCGACCGCATCGTGGTGCAGACCGACGGCCAGATGAAGACCGGGTCGAGACGTCGTGATCGCGGCGCTGCTCGGCGCGGAGGAGTACGGCTTCGCCACGGCGCCGCTCGTCGTGTCCGGCTGCATCATGATGCGGGTCTGTCATCTCGACACCTGCCCGGTCGGGGTCGCCACGCAGAACCCCGAGTTGCGGGCTCGGTTCAGCGGTCGACCCGAGTTCGTCGAGACGTTCTTCGAGTACATCGCCACGGAGGTCCGCGAGCTGATGGCCGAACTCGGCTTTCGCACGATGGCCGAGATGATCGGCCACGTCGAGCTGCTCGACACGCGTCGTGCTGTGTCGCACTGGAAGGCGTCGGGGCTCGACATCGGACCGATTCTCGCGACTCCCCAGAACCCGTACGGCCAGACGATGATCCAGAGCGTCGGCCAGGATCACGGTCTCGCCGAGGCGCTCGACCAGCAGTTCATCGAACTGGCGCAGCCGGCCATCGACGACGGCCGCCACGTGTCGATCGATCTCCCGGTGCGCAACGTCAACCGCACGGTCGGCACCCTGCTCGGCCACGAAGTGACGAAGAAGTGGAAGGGGGCGGGCCTCCCGGACGGAACGATCGACATCACGCTCACCGGTTCGGCGGGCCAGAGCCTCGGTGCATTCGTGCCGTCGGGCATCCAGATCCGTCTGGTCGGCGACGCCAACGACTACGTGGGCAAGGGTCTGTCCGGTGGGCGGATCATCGTGCACCCGCACCCGTTCTCGCCGTTCGTCGCCGAGGACCAGATCATCGCCGGCAACGTGATCGCCTACGGCGCGACCGGTGGCGAGATCTTCCTCCGCGGCAAGGTCGGCGAACGCTTCTGTGTGCGCAACTCGGGAGCGACCGCCGTCAGCGAAGGTGTCGGCGACCACGGCTGCGAGTACATGACCGGCGGTCGCGTCGTGGTGCTCGGCCCGACCGGGCGCAACTTCGGTGCCGGCATGTCCGGCGGCATCGCCTACGTGTACGACCCGACCGAGGTGTTCGCCAGCAAGGTGAACTACGACATGGTCGACCTCGAGGATCTCGACGCGAGCGACCTCGAGTTCCTCGTCGACCTCATCGGTCGACACCGGAGCCTCACCGGATCGACGGTGGCCGACCGCATCCTGCAGTCGTGGGACGTCGCAGTCGGTGTCGTTCCGCAAGGTGATGCCGAGGGACTACGAGCGGGTGCTGACCGTGATCGCCGACTCGAGAGCGGCCGGCCTCGACGAAGAACAGACGGTGGACAAGATCATGGAGGCTGCTCGTGGGTGAACCGACCGGGTTCTTGAAGTGGGATCGGGAGACGCCGCAGCGGCGGCCCGTCCCGGTGCGCCTGCGCGACTGGAACGAGGTGTACGAGGAGTTCGACGCCGACGCCCTGACGCACCAGGCGGGTCGATGCATGGACTGCGGCATCCCGTTCTGCAACAACGGCTGTCCGCTCGGCAACCTGATCCCGGACTGGAACGATCTCGTCTACCGCGACCACTGGCACGACGCCATCGAGCGCCTCCACGCCACCAACAACTTCCCCGAGTTCACGGGACGGCTGCTGCCCGGCGCCGTGCGAGTCGGCGTGCGTGCTCGGCATCAATCAGAACCCTGTCGCCATCAAGCAGGTCGAAGTCGAGATCATCGACCGGGCGTGGGACGAAGGGTGGGTCACGCCGCACACGTCGGCAGTGCGAACGGGCAAGCGCGTCGCCGTGATCGGCTCGGGCCCGGCCGGGCTCGCCGCGGCGCAGCAACTCACCCGCGCCGGCCACGAGGTGGTCGTGCTCGAACGAGCCGACAGGATCGGCGGCCTCCTGCGCTACGGCATCCCCGAGTTCAAGATGGAGAAGCGCCACATCGACCGCCGCATCGAGCAGATGGAGGCCGAGGGGACCGAGTTCCGCACCAACGCCGTCGTCGGGGAGAACGTCGACATCGAGGTGTTGCGGGCGTCCCACGACGCGGTCGTGCTGGCCTGCGGTGCGACCGCATGGCGCGACCTTCCGGTTCCCGGGCGCGAACTCGCCGGCATCCACCAGGCAATGGAGTACCTGCCGCTCGCCAACCGTGTGCAGCTCGGCGACCTCGAGCAGTCGCCGATCGACGTCAACGGCAAGCACGTCGTGATCATCGGTGGCGGCGACACCGGGGCCGATTGCCTCGGAACCGCGCACCGGCAGGGCGCGGCATCGGTCACCCAACTCGAGATCCTCCCGAAGCCACCCGAGCACCGGTCGGACAACAACCCCTGGCCGCAGTTCGCCATGACCTACAAGGTGACCTCGGCGCACGAGGAGGGTGGTGAGCGCATGTACAGCGTCAGCACCGACGAGTTCCTCGACGATGGCAACGGCCGCGTCCGGGCGCTGCGCCTCCACGAGGTCGAACTCGTCGACGGCGCATTCGTCGAGGTCGAGGGCACCGGTCACGAGATCGCCTGCCGACTTCGTGTTCCTGGCGCTCGGGTTCGTCGGGCCCGGAGCGGGGTTCGTGGCTCGATTCGCTGGGCGTGGAGTACGACGCCCGGGGCAACGTCGCACGCGACGAGCAGGTACATGACCAACCAGCACGGACTCTTCGTCGCCGGCGACATGGGCCGGGGGCAGAGCCTGATCGTGTGGGCGATCGCCGAGGGCCGCGCTGCTGCGGCTGGTGTCGACGCCTACCTGATGGGCGAGACGCGCCTACCGGCACCGGTCAAGCCGACCGATCGTCCTCTCCTGACGTACCACTCGGTGGGCTGACCACACTCCGGGCGAGTACGCGCCTACGCTGGCGGCCATGCAGTCGCTCACATCTGCGCCGTCTCGGTGCCGTCGTCGTTCCGGTCATGGCCGGAGCGTTCCTGCTCGCCTCGTGTGGAGCCGCTGACGACGCCGCAACACAGTCGACGATCGATCTCAGCGCCGCGTCGACGGCGTTCGTGGTACGCCCGCCTGCAACCACGGTTCCCGTCACCGACACGAGCGCCCCCGAGGCCGGCGCGGTCGTCACCACGGAACAGGAATACGTGGTCCAGCCCGGCGACACACCCATCGGTGTGGCGAACATGTTCAACGTGCCGGTCGCCGACCTGATCGCCTACAACGAGTGGGGTGCCAACGAGTTCGCCTACCCGGGCGACACCATCAAGATCCCGCCCGGCGGCACGGCACCCGAGGCAGCGGCGGCCGACGATGCTGCCGCGGTGGACGATGCCGCAGCGGAGGACGATGCCGCGACGACGGTCCCGGACGGAACGATTCCCGACGCCGGCGACAACTGCGATCAGGGCGAGTACACCATCGCCGAAGGCGACTACGAAGGCAAGGTGGCGACGAACTTCGATGTCACCGTCGAGGCGTTGCGAGCAGCCAATGCCAGCACGCCGAACTACTCGTCGTTCTACCCCGGCCTGGTGATCGTCATTCCCGCCAAACCGATTGCTGAATCAGCGGACTGCTGAATCACTGGAAGACGAAGTTCGTCTCCTTGACGATGTCCATGGTGGCGCTGCTCGCGATCGAGTAGCGGTGGCCGGGGAACAGGATCGTGGAGTCGGGGACTTCGGCCAGACGTCGGAGACTCTCGGCCATCTTCGCCGGGTCCGATCCCGGCAGGTCGGTTCGCCCGCACCCTTCGAGGAACAACGTGTCGCCGGCGATCAGCCGGTCGTCGACGAAGAAGCACTGACTCCCCGGGGTGTGACCCGGTGTGTGCACGAGAGCGATCTCGATCCCGCCGACCCTGACGATGTCGCCCGAATCGTGGCCGACGAGATGGTCCGCGGTCACCGAGGTGGCCTTGGTGACCCACTCGACCTCGTCGCGCTGCACGTGGATCGGACAGTCGGTGTGATCGAGCAGCTCGGAGATGCCCTCGATCGAGTGGCCCATCATCGAGCCGCCGACATGATCGGGGTGGTAGTGCGTCGCGAGGGCGCCCGTCACCGTCATGCCGTCGGCGCCGACGAGGTCGACGAGTTCACGTACGGCATAGGCCGGATCGACCAGGAGGCATTCGCCGCTGCGCCGATCACCGACGGCGTAGACGAAGTTCACCATCTGTGACGCGAGGGGATCGCCGACCGCGAAGTCGCGACCGGACAGGAGTTGACGGAAGTACAGGGGAGACGGGGGCACACGCCTACGCTAATTGCGATGACGGCGGGACCGGAGATCGCACCACTGAGCAGGCTGGTCGCGGGGCAGGAGATCCCGTTCGGCGGTGATCGTGTGGTGCGCGTCGATGCCGATCTGGCCGAGCGGTTCGCGCCCGGCGATCGGCTCGTGGTCGTGCAGGCGAGTGGAGCGCTGCTCCACATCCCGGCGGCCATGCACGCGTTGGTCGATGACGCGGTCACGGACGCCGTGAACGGGTTCGCCGCGTTGTCCGAGTGCAGCGACGAGTCGATCTCGGACTTCTTCGAGCTGTTCGCAGCCGCACTGGCCGACGACGAGGTGTTCTCGAGCGTGATGGAGGCGAACTCCGCCGATGTCGCCCGGGCGACGAACCGTGGTCGGTCCACGACGCGCCTCGTCCTCGACGAGACGATGCGGTGGGGAATGATCGACGGTCTGCGAAGCTGGCGCGACTCGGACAGCCGACGTGAGGGGACGATCCGGCGCGTCGATCATGCGCAGTGGTCGGTCGACGCGAACCGGGCTCCACTCGGAGTCGTGGGTTTCGTGTTCGAGGGCCGCCCGAACGTCTTCGCCGATGCGTGCGGTGTCGTGCGGACCGGTAACGCAGTGGTTCTGCGGATCGGTTCCGATGCGCTCGGAACCGCGCGGTGCGATCGTCGAGCGGGCGCTGGCTCCCGCCGTGGCAGCGGCCGGGCTCCCGCCAGGCATCGTTCGGCTGGTCGATTCGCCCACGCACGCGGCCGGCCATGCGCTGTTCAGCGACGGCCGGCTCGCGCTCGCCGTCGCGCGCGGATCGGGCCCGGTCGTTGCCGAACTCGGATCGGTGGCCGCGCAGTCGGGCATCCCGGTGAGCTTGCACGGCACGGGCGGGGCGTGGATGGTGGTGGGTGCGAGTGCGGATCCCGACGTCGTACGCCAGGCGGTCGCCAACTCGCTCGACCGCAAGGTCTGCAACACGCTCAACGTGTGTGCGATCGTGCGCGACGGAGCACCTGCACTCGTTCGCGCATTCCTGGACGGGCTCGACGACGCAGCCGCATCCCGCAACGCGCCGTGTCGCGCCTCCATGTCGTGGCCGGAGGTGAATCGTCTGATCACCGACGGAAGATTCGACCGGTCGGTCACGGTTCGCCGCGCCGATGGCCTCCACGAGGAACCGTCCGCATCGACCATCGACGTCGACAGCTTGGCCATCGAGTGGGAATGGGAGCAGTCGCCGGAGGTCACCCTCGTCGTGGTGGATTCGGTCGACGATGCCGCCGGACTGTGCAACCGCTACAGCCCACACTTCGTCGCATCGCTGATCAGCGGTGAGTCGCGCGAACACGATCGGTTCTATGCGACCGTCGACGCACCGTTCGTGGGGAACGGATTCACGCGCTGGGTCGACGGGCAGTACGCCCTGGATGCGCCCGAACTCGGCTTGTCGAACTGGCAAGCGGGCCGAACGCTCGGTCGTGGGGCGATCCTGTCGGGCGACAGCGTCCACACCGTGCGATACCGAGCGGTCGTGACCGACCACTCGGTTCGACGCTGATCGTTACTGCCAGATGCCGGTGATGTCGATGATCAGGTAGGTCGGGGCGCTCGTCGTGACGCACACCGAGCCCTGCGCGTCGAGCATGACGGTGGCGCCGTTGGCCACCGCGCCGATCCCGGGATAGTTCAGGTTCGACACCGCAGAGGCGTCCCCACACGGCACCACCGTGAGGTACCCGGCGGCGGGGCCACCCGCAGCGACCAGGTTCAGGGTTGCCGCCTTGGCGTCGGCCGTGATCCCACGGCTGCCGGCGACCTGCACTCGGAAGACCTCACCGGGCTGGATCATCCTGGGTCCCGATCCGCCGTTGAGTTCCGGGTGCACCTGGCGGGTGTCGGTGAGTCGGAGCGGGGTCAGCGGGACGAAGTCCAAGCCGTCCTGCGGTCCGAACCAACCGGTGATGTCGATGATGATGTCGGTGGTGATGTCGCTCGTCAGGCAGATCGTTCCGTCGGCGGCCGTCGGAATGATCGCCGAGTTCGCCTTCGCGAGCCCGACCTGCGGGTTCATCGAGGAGACTTCCGGCTCGGCGACGTCGCAGGGGAACGCCCGCACCCATCCGTTCTGATCGGGCAGGACGCCGGTCAGGTTCACGGCGACGGCGACGGCGGCGTCGGGCGCCGGGCTCCCGCCGCCCTCGACGTCGACGCGCAACACCTCGCCCGCTCGCAGGGGCTGGCTGAACCGGGTGTCCAAGAGGCGCTGGGGGACCACCGGATTGAACCATTGGGTGGCGCCGGGTGAGACGTACCCGTTGATGTCGATGATCACATCGGTCTCGACACTCGCGAACAGGCAGAGGGCACCCCGGTCGAGCGGAATGATCGCCTGGTTCGGCACCCCGCTGTAGGCCTCGAAGTTCAGCGTCGAGAACGACGGGTTGGCTTCGGCACAGTTGGAGGCGGTCAGGTAGCCGCCGGTCGATGCACCGGCCGCAGTGAAGTTCGCGCTGACCGACGTCATGTCGGACGGGAGTCCGAACTGACCCGCGACGGGCACCCGCACGAGCTGATTCGCCGCGAGCCGGAAGATGACCCGCGGGAGTCGGGAGTCGGCGAAGCGGAAGGGCGTGATCGGCTGGAACGGGTGGCCGGCGGTGAGTCCGGCAGTGGTCGCCAGGGGGGCGGGGGGAGCGGGTGGCGCCGAGGCGGCGCCGAGCTGCGCGTTCGGATCGACGGTGAACGACCAGGCGGCGTTGCCGCCGTTGGATCCGACGTTCACGCTGTAGGTGCCGGCGGCGAGCGGGCTGGCCGGGACGACCACCACGGCGTTGTCGCCGCCGAGAATGGCACTCGCGGTGCCACTGGTGTTCCCCTTGTGGAGCACGCAGGTCGGGATCGGCCCGTTCGGACCGTTGAGCGTGGCGTTCGCCGCGCTGACCGCCGAGGGCATGAGCGCGATGAGCGGGAGTCCGACCGAATTGCCTGCCCAACCGCAGAACGTTCGTGGATCGGGTGACTCGGCAACGAACCGGTAGAGGCTCGTGGTCGCCCCGTTGCCGGGGAACACCACGGGTGCCTGTGGCTTCGGGGCACCCCAGTTGTTCCCGCGGACGACATCGAGCGTGCCCGCCGACTTCCACGACGTCGCCGTCGGATTCGGAGGACTCGCGCAGAGACCGAATCCGGTCTGTGCCAACGAGGAGCGCAGGAGGCCGATGGCGTGGAACGGTCCGGACATCCAGAGGTCGATGTGGCTCCGAGCGGATGCGTTCGCGTTGCTCGAGACGGCGACGTTGCCGCTGTTGCCCGCCTCGTCCCCCGCGGGGGTGTAGCCCGCCGTGCCAGGTGCTTCGTCGTGGGCGATGCCGTTCAGGAGCATCCAGCAGGAGTGGCTCATGGCGCCGCTGGACCACGTGGAATTCTCGGTCACCGGCGACAGACCCGATTGTGCGCGATACGCGTTGACCACCCCGAGCCAGTCCGAGTCGGAGACTCCACCCGCCTCGACGGGCTGGGACCGTGGGCTGTCGACGGCGACGCCGATCGCGGCGATGGCGATGGCGGCGACCACGAGTCGGCGGACCGTGCCTCGGGTCGTCTTGGAAGTGGCTGGGGCAGGCGGTGTCGCTGCTTCTCGTCTGGTCGCGGGAATCATGCGTCCAATGCATCGGGCCGTGCCTGTACGTTCTGAAGTGATCGGCGAAGATTTTTTGAACGCTTGACAGAACCCTGACTCCGCATCGAGCCCGATCTGACCCGTCCACTCCCGCCCCCGTTGCCCGGCACCGCTGTGTTCGTCGCCGTCGACAGCCGTCGGCCCAGGGCGGTGCCGACGCTGCCCATCGAGGCCGCCGTGGGTGCGGTGCTGGTGCTCACGGCGTCACTCATCGCGTCGAAGTACCTCCTCGACGTCCTTCTCGACTTCCAGTGGCCGATCGCTCTGTATGTGGCGCTGCTCGCAGTCGTCGGCTACGCCCCATCGGTGTGGTGGTGCCGGTACGCAAGCCGCCGATGGGGCACCGGACGGCTCGGATCCGACATCGGGCTGCGGCCGCAGTGGTCGGACCTGGGTTGGGGGCCCGTGGTCTGGATCGGGGCACTCGGCGCGCAGTTGGTCGCGGCCTCGATCGTCGTCGCTCTCGGTGTACCCATCTCGGGCAACACCGACGCGATCAACGAGGCGTCGGCGGATCGCACCTACGTCGTGTCGCTCGTCATCACCGCGGTGATCGCTGCGCCGATCGTGGAGGAGATGGTCTTCCGTGGCGTCGTGTTACGCGGCCTGCGCAGCCGTCTGGCGACGGTACCTGCCGTCGCGCTCCAGGGAGTGCTGTTCGGGGCTGCCCACGTCGATCCGGTTCGTGGCATCGGCAACGTCGGCCTCGTCATGGTGCTGTCGGGCGTCGGGATCGCCTTCGGCGTCGCCAGCCACCTGCTGCGCCGGATCGGGCCGTCGATCGTCGCCCACGCCCTCTTCAACGGCGCTGTGCTCCTGGTGGTGCTGACCGGCGTGGCCGACCGTCTCCAGGCGGGCCATCTCCAGGTCGACCATCTCGAGGTCGTGAGTTCAGGGCGCGAAGAGATCGGCGTTGTCGATCAGCCGGACGTCGCCGATGCGCGCCGCGATGGCGATTCGGTACCGCTCGGGAGTCCGATCCGATTCGTGGATGGTGTCGACCACGTCGAGCGTGTCGGCCTCGAAGACACTCACGTAGTCGAGTGACGCCAGCGGCTCGGCATCGATCACCGATGTCGCATCGGCGATCATGTCGTCGACCGACGCTCCCGATCGCAGCGCCGTTCGCCTCGCCTGTTCGATCGCCCGCGGAATCGAAGTGGCGGCCTGTCGCTGTTGTGGCGTGAGCCGCTCGTTTCGACTCGAGAGCGCCAGGCCGTCAGGTTCGCGAACCGTGGGACAGCTCTCGACGTCGACGCCGAGGTCGAGATCGGTGACGAGGCGCCTGATGACGGCCAACTGCTGGAAGTCCTTCTCGCCGAACACGGCAACGTCGGGCGTGACGGCGGCGAGGAGCTTGGTGACGACGGTGGCCACACCTTCGAAGTGTCCGGGTCGGCTCCGGCCCTCCATGGTCGTGGCGAGACGGCCGGGCAGCACGCGTGTGTCGAAGCCCGCGGGGTACATGGCGGCAGCAGTCGGTGCATAGACGGCATCGACGGCTGCGTCGGCACATGCGGCGAGATCCGCATCGATGGGCCGCGGATAGCCCGTGAAGTCGAGTGATTCGCCGAACTGCAGCGGATTGACGAAGATCGAGACGACGACGACGTCGGCGAACGAGTGTGCCGCTTCGATGAGCGACAGGTGGCCGACGTGGAGCGCGCCCATGGTCGGCACGAGTGCAATCGAACTGCCCGCCCGCTCGCCGCGACCATCTGCGCATGTCGGCAGGGGTGTCGATGATGGTGGGGGTCGTCACGTCGGTCACGTTAACGATCGGACACGGAACGCCGACGGGCAGAGTTCGGCGTAGGACGGCAGGGCGCCGAGTCGTCCGGCGGCGATCACGGCGTGTGCGCAGGCGATCTCGAAGGTGTCGGCAGCGGCGTCAGCAGCTCGTTGACGGCGCGCTGGCGCGACGCGGCCGAGCGCATCGCCGCAGGTTCTCTGCCGAGGTCGACGTCGCCGGTCGCGAGACCGAACACGGTGTCTCCGTCGAACATCGAGTGCGCCGGACGGATCGCCCGTGCGAGGCCGTCGTGGGCGACGTCGGCCATCTTGGAGACCTCCGACTTGGTGAGCGTCGCCGAGGTGGCGACGACGCCGATGGTCGTGTTGAGGCCGGACCCGGCAACGGCGCGCCCATCGAGGGCGGCCAGCAGACGGCGTCGCTCGACCGCCGACGGACGTCGCAGGTCGAGCCCGGTCCCTGACCGCAGCGTGGTCCATGGCAGGCCCGACGACGGATCGATGGGGGATCCGTTGGCATTGACGACGGCAATGTGCCCCGACGGTGACATGGGCGTCGACGCCGGGCGTGCCGATGATGTCGCCGGCAATGGTGACGGTGGTGCCGGCGGTGCCGACGCCACCCTGGAGACCGCCGGCCCTGGCGCCCGTTCCGGCCCCGACCGATCCCCACGACCGCTGCGCCCGACGTGCGCCTGCCACCGCACGCCTGCCGAATCCGGCGTCGGGTCGATTCGCGAAGTCGCCCCCGCGCCCGAGATCGAACACCACTGCCGCCGGCACGACCGGCACGACACCGACCACTTCGCCGACCGGGCCGGCGACCGGAAACCCGAGTCCCTGCTCCTCGAGCCAGCCGACCACCCCGTCGGCGGCAGCCAGACCGAAGGCGCTGCCACCGGTGAGGCACACCGCGTGGATCAGTTCGACGAGGTTCTCGGGCCGGAGCGCGTCGGTTTCACGGGTGCCGGGCCCGCCGCCGCGGACGCTGACCCCCGGAGTCGCGCCGTCGGGAACGAACACCACGGTCGTTCCGGTCTGCCAACCGCGTCCCGACCGTTGGTGGTGGCCGACACGCACCCCGGCAACATCGGTGATCGATCCGAACGGGGTGGTGGACATGCGTTCACTGTAGGGAGCCGCCGCCCGGCCCGAGGTAGCGTCGCGGCTCGTGCTCGACCGACCACCGTTACCCGACCTGTTCGCTCATCGAGCACGAGTCGGCGTCCGTCGGGCGATGGGGGAGTTGGTGATCCGGGCGTGGGAGACGGCGATCGAACTGGGGGCGATCGGGCCCGACACGCGGCGAGGCCACCGATTCGGGGCGTTCGGTCGCAACAGCATCATCTGCTTCCCGTGGAACACCGTCTTCAACGAGCAATACATCCACATCGGCGAAGGCACGATGTTCGGCCCGCAGATCACGCTGTCGGCGGGCATGGTGCCGGGCCAACGGATGGTGTCCGATCCGGTGATCTCGATCGGAGACCGCTGCCTCGTCGGCAAGGGCAGCGGCATCGTCGGCCATCTCAGCATCACCATCGGCAATGACGTCTGGACCGGTCACCACGTGTACATCACCGATCAGAACCACGGCTACGGCGACCTCGATCGTCCGATCTCGCAGCAGGTGATGCCGGAGCGTCCGGTGCTCGATCGGCGACGGCTCGTGGCTCGGTCACGGCACCGTGGTGCTCCCCGGCGCGACGATCGGTCGCCACGTGGTGATCGGCGCCAACAGCGTGGTCACCGGTCACATCCCGGACAACACCGTGGCCGCCGGGGTCCCGGCACGCGTCATCAAGACGATGGAGTGAACCGTTCAGATGATCGAACCGCGAGGTGGGCCGCACGTCGGCATGTCGTTGTCGCCGGCGAACGTCTCGATCCGTTCGGTGATCGGCACACCCTCGACGGCTGTCTCGGTGAACGGCACGTTCTGGCCGCTGCGCAATTCGTCGGCATACCGGTACCGGTCGTCCAGGAGGGTCCGGTAGTCCGCTACCCACGCCGGAACGATGGCTTTGCCCTTGTCGTCGGTCGGAGGGACGGCGGTGATGTCGTCGAGCATCGCCGAGAGCAGGTCGGTCGACTGCACGACGAGGTCGGCGCGAACGACGAGATCATCTGACGCCTCGCCCTCCAGGGCTCGGATCCGAACGTCGTAGTCGGCGCAGATCGCCTCGGCCCGTTCGGCCCAGGCTCGATCGTCGATCCTGTTGACCGCCTCCTTGGATGCGAAGAACAACGCCCACGCCCAGAACGTGACGAACCCGACGACACCGACGACGAGCAGTGCCTTGCGCGCCTTCGATCGCCGCCACGGTCCGTGTGTGTCGTCGACGACGTAGGCAGATGGCGCCGGGTCGACATCCCCCGGAGACCGGGTCGAGGAGTCCGTGTTCACAACTCTTGACGATATGGCGGGCACTCGCTGGTAGAAACGTCCCGTGACCGACCAGGCGAGCGACAGGGCTCTCGAGGCGGAACTCGACGGGGTGCTCGACGAGAAGATCGGTGCGGTCGAACGCGCTCGCCGCAACGGCCGATTCATCTGGTCGATGATCTCGATGCAGCCCAAGCTGTTCGGCATCGCCGTCGGCGGAGCCGCAGTGTTCGCCCTGCTCACCGTGGCGTCGAGCTTCGCCATCAGCTGGGTGATCGACAACGTCATCCTGCCCGCGCTTCGAGGAGGGCGACGTCGAGACTGGCGACCCTTCCTGACCGGTCATCGCGCATGGTGCTCGGCATCGGTGTCCTCCGTGCGATCGCCATCGTCATCCGTCGCAGCTATGCCTCGATCACGATGTGGCGCGTCGCCCAGATGCTCACCAACGATGTCGTCGACCGCTACGTCCATCAGCCGATGAGCTGGCACAATCGGCGACCCGACGGTGACCTCGTCGCTCGCGCCGGCGTCGACGCCGAATCGACGGTGAGCGTCCTCGCGCCGATCCCCTTCGCGTCCGGGACCGTCGTCATGGTCATCGTGTCGACGATCTGGATGTTGTTCATCGACCCGCCCCTCGGCATGGTGGCGGTGATCGTCTTCCCGCTGCTGGTGACCACCAACGTGGTGTACGAACGACTGGTGTCCGGGCACTTCGCGCGTGCCCAGCATCACCTGGGCGAGTTCTCGGCCGGTGTCCACGAGAGCTTCGAGGGCGTGCAGTTGGTGAAGTCGTACGGCGCCGAGGAGCGTGAGACCGATCGGCTGTCAGGTCTTGCCGACCAGGTCCGATCGTCACGCGTGCACGCCCTGCGCCTGAGGAGCTGGTTCGAAGCGTTCCTCGACGTCATCCCGTCACTCACGAACATCCTGCTCGTGGTCATCGGGTCGGTTCGCGTGCGTTCGGGCGACCTGTCGATCGGTGAGCTGTCCGGCGTCATCTTCCTGTTCACGCTGCTCGTCTTCCCGCTCCGCTTGATCGGCTTCACCCTCTCGGAGCTCCCTCGATCGATCGCCGCGTGGAATCGGATCCAGACAGTGCTCCACGAACCGATCGAGGACGATCCCGTCGACAGGATCATCGAACCGCCGGATTCCGTCGGGATCAGCTTCGACCACGTCTCGTTCGCTCACGAGGGCGACGGCCCGCCGACGATCATCGACGTGACACTGGCGCTCCCGCAGGGCAACGTCACGGCGCTGGTCGGGTCCCACGGGTCGGGCAAGTCGACGATCGCGCAACTCGCGATCGGGCTGATCGCGCCGATCGTCGGGCGAGGTCGGCCTCCGAGCCGGCGAGCGCTGCATCGTGTTCCAGGAGGCCTTCCTCATGGGTGGCACCGTGCGCGACAACGTCGAACTCGGCGAGCGGTTCTCCGACGACGAGATCTGGCATGCCCTCGATCTCGCGGCCGCGAAACAGTTCGTCGAGCGATTGCCGCACCGCCTCGACACCGTCGTCGGCGAGCGTGGGGTGAGCCTGAGTGGCGGCCAGCGCCAACGACTCGCACTTGCCCGTGCGCTCGTCCGCAAGCCGTCGCTGCTGGTTCTCGACGACACGACCTCGGCGCTCGATCCGGCGACCGAGGCCGTCGTGTTGGACAACCTGCGACGCGAGCTCGCCGACTCGTCGGTGCTGATGGTGGCGTCGCGACCGTCGACGATCGCCCTCGCCGACGACGTCGTGTTCGTCGCCGACGGACGGGTGGCTGCGCACGGGACGCACGACGAACTGATGGAGTCGACTCCCGCGATACCGCGAACTCGTCGAAGCGTTCGAGGCCGACCGTGCAGCAGGCGGAGTCGACGTTGCAGACGTTGCAATGCAGAGTGGCGAAGGCACCATGAGCGTGATCGACCCGACGCTGGCCGCCAAGGCCGGAACCATGACGCCGACGAATCAGGACTCGGCGGTCAGGACGATCGGTCGGGGGCTGCGTACCGCACCGATTCTCCGTCAAGGGCTCGGTCTGACCTGGCTGCTCGCGGCGATCGGCGCAGCGGGCCGGGTCGTCGTGCCGCTGCTGATCCAACAGGCGATCGACCGAGGGCTCTCCGAGGACGGTGTCGACATGGAGGTCATCGTCCAGATGGCGATCGCCGCGGCCGTGGCGGTCGTCGTCTCCGGCATCGCCTTTCGGTACGCGGCCCTGCGGCTGGGCGTGCGCAGCGAACGGGCGCTGCACGATCTCAGGGTGCGCCTGATCAGCCACATCCACCAGTTGAGCCTGGCCGACCACAACGACGAGCGCCGGGGTGGTCTGGTGGCTCGCGTCACCAGCGACATCGAGACGCTCGCGCAGTTCTTCCAGTGGGGCGGGCTGGCCTGGCTGGTCGACGGCACCCTGATGCTGATCGTCGCCGCCGTGATGCTGGCGATCAACTGGCAGCTCGCGCTCGTCGCCTTCGTCGTGTCGTTCCCGCTGATCTTCGTGCTCCGCGCCGTGCAGGCGCGCCTGCTCGTCGCCTACGACTCGGCCCGTCACGGCAACGGGCAGATGCTCGGCACGGTTGCCGAGGTCGTGTCGGGTGCGCCGACGATCCGCGTGTACGGAGCCGGCCCGAAGATGCAGCGACGACGTTGCACGAGCGGTCGAGGTCAAGACCGTCGCCCAGATCCGCGCTGCTCGGCTCGGCGCGTTCCTGTTCCCGTCCGGTGAGGTCTTCTCGGCGCTCACGGTCTGCGCCGTCGTGGGCGTCGGCGTCTGGCTCGGGCCGGCGAGCGGGCTGACCGCCGGCGCGCTCATCGGGTTCATCTTCCTGACGTATCGCTTCCTGGAACCGATCGCCGGGTTCACCGAAGTGATCGACACGACACAGATGGCCGTCGCGGGTCTGCGGCGGGTGCTCTCGGTGCTCGACATGCCGGTCGGGCCTCCCGAGCCGGACGATCCGATTCCGTTACCGCAGGGCCAGCTGCAGATCGACGTCCGCGACGTCACCTTCGCCTATCGCAGCCGGACCGATCAGTCGTCCGACACCGCCGTGCTCAAGCATCTCGACTTCACGATCCCGGCCGGGCAGCAGGTTGCGCTGGTCGGCTCGACCGGGTCGGGCAAGACGACGCTCGGTCGTCTCATCGCCCGGTTCGCCGACCCGACGATCGGTGAGATCGAGCTCGGTGGGGTTCCCGCTGCGCCGGGTCAGCCGCGCCGAACTGCGCAGCCGGCTCGTGGTGGTGTCGCAGGAGCCGTTCCTCTTCGACGACACGGTCGCGGCGAACGTTGCGTTCGCCTCGGAACGACGCCAAGGCGCTCGACGTCGAACGCGTCGTCACCGACCTCGGTGTACAGGACTGGATCGACTCGCTGCCCGACGGGCTCGCAGACCCGCGTCGGTGAACGCGGCGACCAGTTGTCGGCGGGCGAGCGGCAGCTCGTGGCGCTGCTTCGCGCCGGTCTCGCCGATCCCGACGTGCTCATCCTCGACGAGGCGACGTCGTCGGTCGACGCGCTCACCGAGGTGCGTATCGCTCGAGCGCTCGAACGGCTGGCCGCGACCCGCACGACGATCGCGATCGCCCACCGGTTGTCGACGGCGGCGCGGGCCGACCGGGTGTTGGTGCTCGACCACGGTCGGCTGGTCGAGGACGGGCACCACGACGAACTCATCACTCAGAGACGGCGCCTACCGACGGCTGTACGACGCGTGGGTCTCGGCGACGACGGTCTGAGGCCTGGTCGGACGAGTCGGCCGGATCAGTCGACGGCGACGCCGAACGGAAGCGGGCCGTTGACGTCGAGGATCACACAGTCGATCGCGTCGAGGTCGACCTGGCTCTGGGCGCTGAACGCGTGCGTCGGCGCCCGGCTCGACGTCGTCGATGCTGACGCGTTCCGAACGGTGGGCGTTGTCGGTGCCGGGCCGGACGAACCCGACGAGCACCGAGTAGTCGGCCGTGCGGTCACCGGTGTTGGTGAGCACGCCGGTCATGGTGGCGCGCGACCCCTGGAGTTCGCATTCGGTGACTGCGACGTCGTTCGGCTGCGGGTTCAGGTAGTCGTCGTAGACATCGAGCACCACCATCGTCAGCAGGACGCCCACGGTCGCGGCGACGAGCGCGCTCGCCCCGGTTGCCAGGCCGACGATGGCGAAGGACCGACTGGCGCCCGATTTCCTCGCCCGTCGCACATCCGATCCAACCGAACACGACAGCGAGGAGCGCTGCGACGACTCCGACCACGACCACGAACGGCATCCACGCGATCGAGATCGCCACGATGCCGAGCACCATCGCCGCGGTGCCCATGGCGCCGTTCGGCGCCGTCGCCGGTCGGCGCTGCTCGGTCGGCGTGGGTCTGAGTCCCAGCTGGTCGACGAACCGTTGGCCGCCGGACGGACACGTCAGCGGTCCACGCCTGTCCCGTTGTAGTACCGGTGTTCGTAGCGGCCCGTCGGATCGGCGTACCAGCCCGCGGCAGCACCGGTCTCGTCAGTCACTGCGCCGCAAGCTATCGGTCGTCGACTCGCGGCGTCGTGCCTTCCACGCGGTCCCCGTACAGTCGCAGCCATGGAGATCGTGCTGATCCGACACGGTGAGCCGGAATGGGTGCGCGACGGCCTCACCGTGGTCGATCCTCCGCTCACCGATCTCGGTCATCGACAGGCGGAGTTGCTGGCCGATGCGTTGCGGGACGAACAGTTCGACGAGATCCTCGTGTCGCCGCTGGTCAGGGCGCGACAGACGGCGCAGCCACTCCTGGAGGCCCTGGGCCGACCCGAGATCATCGACCCCTGGCTCGAGGAGATCCGCGATCCGGTCTGGCACGGCACTCCCGCCGAGAAGGCGGCCGAGGCCTATGCCGAACTGCAGGGGACGCAAGGCCGAGGATCGCTGGCACGGCCTGCGCGGCGGCGAATCGATGCGCGACTTCGTCGCCCGGATACGAGCGGGCGTGACGACGTTCCTCGCCGATCGCGGCGTCGTGCGCTCGGAGATGGAGCTGCCGGTCTGGCAGATCCGCGAGCCGGGTGCCCGGATCGCACTCGTCGCCCATGCCGGCACCAACTCGGTCACCATCGGCCATCTCCTCGGGCTCGATCCGGTGCCGTGGGAGTGGGACCGGTTCGTGCTCGGGCACACGTCGATCAGCCGGATCGAGGCCATGGAGTTGGACGACGGGTTCACGTTCTGTCTGTCGAAGCTCAGCGACGTCGAGCACCTGGACCAGGAGCAACGCACCCGCTGACGGGCCGACGTGCGCCGACGATCTACCGTCGGGCCCATGGCCGAAGCTCCCGATCCCGACCTGCTCAAGTTCTACTCGTTCTCCGTCTTCACGCAGCTCAGTGGCGCCGTGACGGCCGGCATGATCCATCTCGGTGATCGGCTCGGCCTGTACACGGCGCTGGCCGCCGCCGACGGGCCGCTCACGACGGCGGAGCTGGCCGACCACGCCGGACTCGACGAGCGGTGGGTTCGCGAATGGGCCTACAACCAGGCCGCAGCGAAGCTGATCGCCGTCGACACCGACACCACGCCCGAGCGGTTCTGGCTGACGCCGGAGGCCGACGGCAGTGCTCGCCACACCCGACCATCCCGCGTTCGGGATGGGCATGTTCCACCGGTTCCCCCAGACGATGGCGGCACTCGAGGTGATGCCCGAGAGCTTCCGAACCGGGGTGGGCCACGACTACGACAGCCACGGCGCCGAGGGTGCCGTCGGGATCGAACGGAGCTTCGAGCCGTGGAATCGTCACCATCTGATCCCGACGGTGCTCCCGGCGCTCGACGGCATCGTGGAGCGGCTGCAGGCGGGCATCACCGTCGCCGACGTCGGGTGCGGCGCCGGGGGAGCGGTGCTGCTGATGGCCGAGGCGTTCCCGAAGAGCACGTTCGTCGGCTACGACATCTCGCAGCACGCGCTCGAACGCGCCGAGCATCGCCGTCGGGAGGACAACGCCGACCAACGTGCGGTTCGTCGATCCTCGCGTCGAGCCGTTGCCCGACGACCACTCGGTCGACTTCGTCACGACGTTCGACTGCATCCACGACATGACCCACCCGCAGGAGATGATCGATGCCATCGGCGCGGCCCTGGCGCCGGACGGCACGTGGCTGCTCGTGGACATCAAGGGACGCGAGACCTTCGCCGAGAACGTCCAGAAGAACCCGATGGCGCCGCTGATGTACGGCATCAGCGTGCTGTCGTGCATGTCGTCGGCGTTGTCGACCCCCGACGGGGCCGGCCTCGGCACGCTCGGCCTTCCCGAGTCACGGGCGAGGGAGATGGCGACCGCAGCGGGCTTCACCCGGTTCCGCACGCTCGACGTCGACCACTCGGTCAACGCCTTCTACGAAGTCCGGCCCTGATCGAGTCGCCGGCCGACCGTCACGGCAGCTGCGCAACGGCCTTCAGCTCGAGACCGCCACGAGGCCGCTGCACCAGCGTGACGACGACCTGCGACGGCTCGGCCGTGGTCATGATCTCACCCGCGATCTCGGCGGCCAACGCCTCGGCGAAGACGGCGCGGTCGCGGAATCCCCACAGGTAGAGCTTCAGGCTCTTGGACTCGACACACCACTTGCCAGGCGTGTATTCGATGACGACGGTCGACAGATCGGGTTGCGCAGTCACCGGGCAGACGGAGGTCAGCTCGTCGCTCGTGAACGTCACGCTCGTCACGTGCGCAGGTGCTGGGAACACTTCGACGTGATCGATCGGTTCACGGACGGTGTGCCCCAGGACGGTCAGCTCCATCTCGTCGAGGGTACTGTCGCTGCATGACGGATCAGATCGCACTCGAAGATGTCAAGTCCTTCGCCGCGGGTCTCAGCCCATGGGCCCACCTCGCATCGGTCGGCGCCGACGGCAAGCCCGACGTGGTGCCGGTACATCCCTGCTGGGAGGGCGACATCTGCTGGGTGATGATCGGCACGGACTCGGTGAAGGCGCGGAACGTGGCGGCCCACGCCGACGTCGCCATGCACTGGCAGGTCGATGCCGTCGGTGACGGCGTCGAGATCTGGGGGACGGCGGAGGTCTTCGCCGACCTCGACACCAAGCGCCGCTTGTGGACCGGGGTGTTCGACTACGACCTGAACATGTTCGCGCCCGGCGGACCCGACGAGCTCACCCGGCACCGCGTTCCTGGCCATCACGCCCGAGCGGGCGCTGGTGCTCAAGCAGTACGGAATGGGCGGAATGCAGCGTTGGTCTGCGGCATGACGTCCGGGCGCCGCCTGACCGAGCTGTCGCGCTCGATCGAGGGTCAGGGTCGCGATCGTCACCGGGGCGGCGAGTGGAATGGGTCGTGCAACCGCTCATCTCTTCGCCGACGAAGGTGCGCGTGTCGTCGTTGCCGACCTCCAGCGTCGATGCGGTCGATGCCGTCGTCGACGAGATCACGGGCCGTCCACGGCGACGGCGTCGCGCTCGGGCGTCGACGTGTGACGTCGCCGACCACGCGCAGCTGCGCGTCGCTCGTCGACGACACCATTGCGTGGGCGGGTGGGATCGACATCGTGGTGAACAATGCCGGGGTCTCGCTGGTCAACTCGATGTTCCAGGACGAGGCCGAGTTCGAGGACAACTGGGCCCGCACGCTCGACGTCAATCTGACCGCGCATGCCCGACTCATCCGGCTCGCGGTGCCGCACCTCATCGAGTCGGGATCGGGACGCATCGTCAACATCGCCTCGACCGAGTCGATCGTCGCCACCGCGGGCCTCGCCGCATATGCGGCTTCGAAGGCCGGCGTCACCGGGCTGACGCGCGCGCTTGGCCGTCGAGCTCGGCCGCCACGGCGTGACGGTCAACTGCATCTGTCCGGGCCCGATCGACACCGGGATGACCGCAGCGATCCCGCAGGAAGCCAAGGACACCTACGCCCGCCGGCGGGTGCCCCTGCGGCGCTACGGCGATCCCGAGGAGGTGGCCCACATGACGCTCAACCTGTGCCTGCCGTCAGCTCCAGCTTCGTCAACGGTGCCACCATCGCCGTCGACGGCGGCATGACGATCCGTCACACCTGACACGCGGTCGGGGATCAACCCAGTAGCCGTCGAAGATCCCTTCGAGACCCGTCGGCGTGTGGCGTCCGATCGCCAGTTGCTCGAGGATGCCGATGCCCTGGTGATCGCCGAGCGCCCCCGAGGTCGTCGCTCGCACGATCGACTGGACGTGCACGTGGTGTGGTGCCAGCACGTCGTCGACCGGCAGAGTCCCAGCGTTCACCGCCGACGGCCAACTCACCCTTCCAGACGCCGTGCGACCACTCGGGCGACAGATACCCGAGGCCCGACATGTGGAACTCGAACAGCGGCTCCAGCCTGATCGTCGAGGGCTCGCCCTCCCACGGCGTCATCACCAGTTCGAACGACTCGGCGGTGCGCGTGCCCGGTCGCCAGTCGATCGTGTAGTCGACCGAGCGCATCGCCTCGGCCCCCGGCGCCGCGTCGGGTGAAGGGCCGGGCCGGCGATCGGGGCGATGAATCCGCTCTCGTGCCAGCGCCGGCCGTCGAAGTACTCGTTGACGTCGAAGTGGGTCGAGAACGTGTCGAAGTTGATCGGGGCCCACAGCCAGAAGAACTGCGGATCGGCGACCGGAGCGCCGGTCGAACCTCGTTCGCCGACCGGCCTGACCCCCCACGATCGATCCCGGCAGCCGAGGGTTTCGCCCGGTGCGAGATCGGTGAGTTCGCCGTCGACCTCGATCCAACCCTCCCACCCACCGAACTGGGTCAGCCGGGTGTAGTCGAACACGACGCGGAGACCGATCTGCTGGTGGAAGTGGGCTCTCCTCGATCGGTGCCGAGCGGCGGACGAACGTGAGATCGGCGCGCAGCCCGTGCTCGGGAGCTTCGACGACGAGGCGCAGTGCGTTCAGTGGCTCGAGGACCTCGACGCGGATGGGACCGACCTCGTTGGCGTCGGCGCGGTCCGCCGGCGCCCGCCGCGACGCGTGCACGCTGATCTGGCGGGCATCGACCGTGCCGCCGTCGACGACCACGCTGAACGACGCGTCGGCGACGTGCCGGTTCGGGTAGAGGCCCATCGCCAGCGCGAAGAAGAGGCGGGTGTCCTTCGTGTAGCCGTTGAAGAAGTACCGGTCGTAGTGGTTGATGTCGGTCGACGCCGTCTGGGCGATCGGGTGTGACGTCTGATGGATCGGAAAGTCGTCGAACGAGCTCAGCACCCGAGCGACGCTAGTCGTATCCTGCTGACGTGTATGGAGAGCGACGCCACCACGTCGACACGGCTCGACCGAGGTCTCGCTCCGACTGCGACGATTCCGCCAGCTGGCGATCGTCACGGTGGCGGGCGTGTGCCTGCTCACCGTGGCCGGTGCGATCGTTCGCCTGACCGGCAGCGGGCTCGGCTGCGACGACTGGCCGAACTGCAACAACGAACGGTTCATCGACGTGTCGACCGGTCACGCGGCCATCGAGCAGGTGAACCGGCTGGTGAGTGGTGTCATCGGCATCCCGACGCTGCTGATGGCGATCGGAGCGTTCAGGGTGTGGCCCCGACGCACGCGGGCTGCGCTGGCCCTCGCTCGGCGTGCTCGTCACCATCCTCGGCAACGGGGTGCGTCGGTGGCCTGGCGGTACGTGGTGACCTGCATCCGTCGCTCGTGCAGTCGCACTTCATCCTGGCGATGCTGTCGATCGGTTTCGGATCTCGTCGCCGTCCACCGCTCCGGCCCGATGCCCGTCGGCGACCGCCGCTCGATCGGCGTCACGGCGCCCGCAACGGCGCTCTTCGTGAGCCTCGGTGGGCTCGTGGCCGCCGCGCTCGTCACCGGCACCGTCGTCACCGGGGCCGGTCCGCACGCCGGCGACGAAACGGCCCGGCGCTACGGCTTCGACATCTCCACCGTGGCCGAGATCCACAGCGTCACGGTCTGGATCGCCGTTGCGGTGTTCCTGGCACTGGCGATCACGCTGCGCCGCACGCCGTCGGCACACCGTCGCCTTTCGTCGAGATCTGTCCACCTGGATGTTCCTGGCGCTGCTCCAGGGCGGCATCGGCTACGTCCAGTACTTCAACGACGTCCCGGCGGTGCTCGCCGGCGTCCACGTCGCAGGGGCAACGGCGTTGTGGGTGGCGACCGTCTGGCTGATCCTGGCCGGTCTGGAGCCCGTGTCGGGCGACCGCGAGGAAGTTCATCTTCCCGAAACGCATCGCGAGCTCGGAGAGTCGTTGTCGGTGGGGAACATCCCCTAAGCTCCGCCGCTTATGTTCAGACGTCTCGCCGAAGGGCGAATCGCACTGACGGTGTTGGGGGTCCTCGTGGCGATGGTCTCGCTGATCTCGCTCGTACCTGCGGCCCCAGCGACAGCCCAAGCGGGTGAGTCCGTCGAGACCGTTCTCCTCGCCAAGCCCGAGGACGGCGGCGAGAAGGATCCCGTCGCCGGCGCCGAGATCATCGTGTACGAGGCCGTCATCGTCGATCGGGTCATCGAGTCCGTCGGCGACGAGGTCGGCCGCGGCACCTCCGACGAGACCGGGTACGTCTCGGTCGGGCTTCCCGCGCCGGGTCAGTACGTCGTCGAGCTGAACGTCGACACGCTTCCGCCCGGCGTCGAGCTCGTCCGAGCCGACAAACAACAGCTCCCGATCGAGGCGCGGGCCGGCGAAGCGTCCCGGGTCCTGTTCAACCTCGCCGAGGGTGACGCTGCAGGCGCCGCGAGGGACAAGGAGAGTGACGGGATCTTCACCCGTGGTGCTCGTCTGCTCTACGAGGGGATCATCTTCGGCCTGATCATCGGGTTGTGTGCGATCGGTCTGTCGCTCATCTTCGGAACGACGGGGCTGGTCAACTTCGCCCTGTCCGAGCAGATCGTGTTCGGCGCCCTCGTCGCCTACTTCTTCAACTCCATCCTCGGCATCGACCTCATCTTCGCGGCCTTGCTGGCCTTCATCTTCGGGGGGATCGGGTCCGCGGCGATCGACCGGGGGCTGTGGCGTCCGCTGCGCAAGCGCGGCACCGGGCTCACGGCCATGATGATCATCTCCATCGGGCTGGCGCTGTTCCTGCGGTTCTTCTTCCTGTTCCTGTTCGGTGAACGCTCCCGGCCCTACGAGCAGTACGCCGTGCAGACCGATCCCGTCTTCTCGATCGGTCCCATCGACGTCCTGCCGAAGGAACTCCTGATCATCGTGATCGGGCTGTTCCTGCTCATCGGTACCGCCGTTGCGCTCCGCAAGACGAAGATGGGCAAGGCGATGCGTGCCGTCGCCGACAGCAACGATCTGGCGGCATCGACCGGGATCGACGTCGACCGCGTGATCACCACGGTGTGGTTCGTGGGTGGCGCACTCGTGACCGCCGGGGCGGTCTTCTTCGGCCTCAACAGCCAGATCAGTTGGCTCATGGGCACCCAGTTGCTGCTGCTCGTGCTCGCCGCGGTGACGCTCGGCGGGCTGGGAACGGACTACGGCGCCATGGTCGGCGCGCTGCTGATCGGTGTCTTCACCTTCATGGTCACACTCTGGGTGGCGCCGGAGTTGAAGAACGTGGGCGCCCTGCTCGCGCTGATCGCGATCCTGCTGGTGCGACCGCAGGGCATCTTCGGACGATCACAGAGGATCGGATAGTTCCGTGGATTGGAACTCGATCATCTCCAACGCGTTGCGCTCCGGCATCTCGCAACAGGCGATCATCTTCGCCCTCGCTGCCATCGGACTGAACCTGCACTTCGGGTACACCGGCCTGCTGAACTTCGGCCAGGTCGCCTTCATGGCCGTCGGCGCCTACGGCGTCGGCATCACCACCGACACCTTCGGAGCGCCGCTGTGGGTCGGCATCCTCGTCGGCATCCTCGGTGGCATCGTGCTCGGGTTGTTGATGGGGTTACCGACCCTCCGGCTCAGAGCGGACTACCTCGCCATCGTCACCATCGCCGTCGGCGAGATCATCCGGCTGACGGTGCGCGCGGCGGTGCTCAGCGACACCACCGGTGGGTCGAACGGGATCAACGGGTTCGCGAACAGCTTCCAGGACTGGAACCCGCTCGACAACGAGGCGACCTACGGGTTCCGGCTCTTCGATCGCCTCAACCTCGAGTTCAGTGGTGCCGACCTCTACGAACTGATCGTGGGCTGGACGCTGGTCCTGATCTGCGTGTTCGTCGTGTGGCGGCTCGTGAGGTCGCCGTGGGGTCGTGTCCTGCGATCCATCCGCGAAGACGAGGACGCGGCAACGGCCCTCGGCAAGAACGTCTACCGGTTCAAGATGCAGTCGTTGATCCTGGGGGGGACGTTCGGCACGCTGGCGGGCATCTTCTACGCCATCCAGCAGAACGCAGTGCAGCCCGACAACTACGCGACCCAGCAGACGTTCTTTGCACTGACCGCGGCCATCCTCGGAGGTCTGGCGACGATCTGGGGCCCGGTGGTCGGATCCATGCTGTTCTGGGTGATCCTGTCGTTCATCGAGAACGTGCTCATCCAATCGATCGACAACGGCATCATGCCGGACTCGATCATGGAGCGCTCTCAGGTCGGCCCCGTCCGATTCATGCTCGTGGGCTTGACCCTGATGCTGCTGATGATCTTCAGACCACAGGGAATCTTCGGTGACAAACGGGAGATTGCGATCGATGCCCGCAAGTGACGTGAATCCGACAGCCGACGACACGATCGAGTTCGGGCGCACCTCCGGCGGCGGCGGCGCGGCCGGAGTGCAGCAGGAATGGGACAATCCGGCGATCGGCATGTTCGACGGGGTCGAACCGGTCCCCGGTGTACCGAAACCCGATCCGATCCTGATCGCGACGAACGTGGAGCGTTCCTTCGGCGGCCTGCGCGCCGTCGACGTCGAGCGCGTCGAGATCCAGCGGGGTGCCATCACCGCGCTGATCGGCCCGAACGGGGCCGGAAAGACGACGTTCTTCAACCTGCTCACCAACTTCGACCATCCCGACCGGGGCAGCGTCGTCTTCGACGGCACGACGACGAGCGGGGTGAAGTCGCACACCCTGGCGGCCATGGGCATGGTGCGTACCTTCCAGCTCACCAAGGTGCTCGCCAAGATGTCCGTGCTCGACAACATGATGTTGGCCGCCCAGGACCAGTCGGGCGAAGAGATGCGACGTGGCATCCTCAGCGGGTGGCGACGTCAGGAGCGCATCGTGCAGCAGCAGGCGCTCGAGATCCTCGGCGAGTTCAACATGATCCACATGAAGGACGAGTACGCCGGGGCGCTGTCCGGCGGCCAACGCAAACTGCTCGAGATGGCCAGGGCGATGATGGCCAAGCCGCGCTTGATCATGCTCGACGAACCGATGGCCGGCGTCAACCCCGCCCTCACGCAGTCACTGCTCGGCCACGTCAAGCGGCTGCGGGCCGAGGGCATCACGGTGATGTTCGTGGAGCACGACATGGACGTCGTGTCGGACATCTCCGACTGGGTGGTGGTGATGGCCGAAGGCATGGTGATCGCCGAGGGCACACCTCGTTCGATCGGCGAGAACGTCGCGGTGGTCGACGCCTACCTCGGTTCGTCGCACGCGGCGCTGACCGAGGAGATCCGCGAAGCCCTCGATGAAGAGGCCCTGGATACCGGACCGGGAGATGGCGATGTCTGAACCGTTGATCCACGTCGAGCACGTCGTGGCCGGCTACGTGCCGGGCGTGCCACATCCTGAACGGTGCCGACCTCGTGCTCGGCGAGGGCGAACTGATCGGCATCATCGGTCCGAACGGTGCCGGCAAGTCGACCATGCTGAAGGCGCTGTTCGGGCTCATCAAGATCACCACCGGCACGGTGTGGTACCGAGGCGACGATGTCACGGGCAAGAAGGCGAACTTCCTGGTGGCGCGTGGCATCGGCTACGTCCCGCAGATCAACAACGTGTTCCCGTCGCTGACCATCCGTGAGAACCTCGAGATGGGCGGGTACCTCCGCAAATCCGGTGTGGCCGACATGATCGACCAGGTCGTCGACATCTTCCCGAGACTCGGCGAGCGGATCGACCAGCGGGCCGGGTCGCTGTCGGGTGGAGAGCGCCAGATGCTGGCCATGGGCCGGGCCCTGATGATGGAACCGTCCGTCCTGCTCCTCGACGAGCCCAGCGCCGGGCTTGTCGCCGGTGCTGCAGGACCAGGTGTTCGACCGGGTCAAGCAGGTGAACTCGACCGGCGTGTCGATCATCATGGTCGAACAGAATGCCGCCCGCTGCCTGCAGATCTGCGACCGTGGGTACGTCTTGGACCAGGGCCGCAACGCGTACACCGGGACCGGCGAGGAACTCCTCAAGGACCCCAAGGTCATCGAGCTCTACCTGGGCACGTTGGCCAAAGCCCGCTGAGCGGGGATGACGCGATGGTCGGTCGTCGCCGGCGAACCGCTCACGCACTGCTCGTCACCATCGCTTACTGCACTGGCGGCCGGTTGCGCCGGCGACTCGCAGGACGCGGCGACCGCATCGATGGTGTGCAACGAACTCCGGCAGCTCGACAACCGGATCGTGGACCGGGTGAACGAATCGGTGGCAGGCATCGACGCAGAGCCCGCCGGGGAGCGATTGCAGACGATCCTCGACGGCGTCGACGACGTCGCCGCCGAACTGCGCACGTGGGATGAGCGCATCGACCTGATCGAACTCCCCGACATCGCGGAACGTACCGGGCTCCGTCGGGAGCTGCACGACGGTGTCGATGCCGCGCTCGCGGAACTCGACGACCAACGGCGAGCCTTCGAGTCCGGGCCGTCCTCGGTGGCCGACGAGGAGATCCCAGGTGTCGTCGGGACCTGGTTCAACGCCGTGGAGAAGGTCTTCTCCGTGTCCGAGCCCGAGATCTTCCGGTTCGAACGCACCGAGTTCAAACAGGCGTTCCTCGACGAACCCGGCTGCCGGAACGTCATCCAGCAGTTCGTGAACGACTGACGATCGCGCGTGTCGGAAAACGCGAACGGGGCCGCCCGAAGGCGGCCCCGAACACGTTCAGTTCAGATCCGAGTGATCAGATCTTGGCGAAACGGAACTCGGTCGGGACACCAGCCTCGACCTTGTTCTCCGCGTCGTACGACAGGATCTTGAAGCTCGCTTCGGTCGGCTCGCCTTCGGGGCCGAACGTCTGCGGGCCCGAAGGACCGTCGTAGTCGATGTCGGTGCCGGCATCGACGAGCGCCTTGCAGTCGGCGAAGGTCTCGCACTTCTCACCGTCGCGGGTGACACCGTTGATCTGTGCCGCAACAGCAGCCGGATCGTCGGTGCCGGCGATCTGCGCGGCCAGGGCCGTGATGATCACTGCGTCGTAGGCCTCCGGCCCGTAGCTGAAGTCGATGAGCTCCGGATCGACCGCCAGGAGACGGGCCTGGAAGTCACTGGTGATCTCGGCTGCGGGCAGCGTGCCTCGGACGCCTTCCATCGACCCGACGGGCAGCTGCTCGCCGAGTGCGTTGCCGACGTTGCCGTCGACGAGGAAGATCTTCTTGCCCGACTCGGGCGTGAAGCCCGCCTCGAACAGTGAGGTGAGGATCTTGGCGGTCTCTTCGAAACCGATGATCACGAGGGCCTCGGGATCGCCGGACACGACCTTGTCGACCTCGGCCGAGAACTCCGCGGCCTGCGGGTCGTACGTGAACTGTTCGACGATCTCGCCGCCCTGGTCCGCGAACGGCTCGGTCGAGTACTTGAGGAGGCCTTCGCCGTACGGGTCCTGCAGTGCCATGAAGCTGGCCGTGGTGACGCCTTCTTCGATCATGAGATCGGCGAGGACGCGACCCTGCAGCACGTCGGAGGGAGCCGTACGGAAGTACAGGTCGTCCTCTTCGTAGTCGGTGAAGTCCGGCGAGGTGTTGGCCGGGCTGAAGTGGATCTTGCAGTTCTCGACGAGCTTGTCGATGAACGTGAACGACACGCCCGACGACGCGGCGCCGATGAACGCGTCGGCGCCGGCAGCGAGCTGACGGTCGACGGTCTGGTTGGCGATGTCGGTCGACGTGTCGCCGGAGTCGCCCTGGTCGAGGGTGACGTCGGCGTCGAGGACGCCGCCGGCTTCGTTGACCTCTTGGACGGCGAGTTCGACGCCGGCGAACTCGGGCGGGCCGAGGAACGCCAGGTTGCCGGTCTCGGGCAGCACGGTGGCGATGTTCAGGACGCCATCGCTCTCGCCGGTGCACGTCGGCGCGGCCTGGACGGTCTCGCCCTCGGTCGCTGCGTCGGTGGTCTCCGCGGCCTCGGTGGTCTCGGTCATCTCTTCGGTCGTGTCCGGGGCCGTCGGTCTCTTCGACCGCGGCTTCGGTTCCGGCCGGTGCTTCGGTGCTGGTCGAGGCATCGTCGTCGCTGCCGCAGGCTGCGGCAACGAGAGTCAGACCGACCAGCAGCGCACCGACGCGCTTCACGCGTGATTTCTGCATGTTGTGGGTTCTCCCCCTTGTTGGGGTACGGGCGGGATGCCCGTACTCATAAGGTCCGGCGATTGTACGCATCGTGCGGGGTGAATGGAACGCACTACGGTTTCCGCACTGTGAACGATTCCACCGAGCTCCATCCCGCCGAATCCGCGCCCCGCGAGGTCCGCTACGAGGTCGCCGACCACGTCGCGACACTCACGCTCGACGCCCCCGAGCGGATGAACACGATCTCGGGCGATCATGCTCCAGCGAGATCAGTGAACTGCTGCTGCGAGCCGACCACGACCCCGACGTGCGCTGCATCGTGCTCACGGGAGCCGGCCGTGCGTTCTGCGCCGGGCTCGACCTCCAGGCCCAGATGGCAGGCCCGAAGGGCGGTCTCGGCAACCTGGGTGGGGGTGACGGTGGAGACCGGCGGGGCGGCGCCACTTCACCGGCGAGTTCGACCTGCGCTCCGCTCCGCCGGTGGTGCTCCACAACATCGACACGCCGACGATCTGCGCGCTCAACGGCGGTGCCGCGGGCTACGGACTCGACCTCGCGCTCGGCTGCGACATCCGCATCGCCGCCGAGAACGCCAAGCTCAACCCCGGCTTCGCCAAGCGGGGCATCCTTCCCGAGAGCGGCGGCACCTGGTTGCTGCCGCGGATGGTCGGCTACGCCAAGGCCGCAGAGATCGCGTTCACCGGCCGCACGCTGACGGCGTCCGAGGCGCTCGACCTCGGGCTCGTCAACCAGGTCGTGTCCGTCGAGGACTTCCCGAAGCGGACCGCCGAGATGGCGGGCGACATCGCGGCGAACGCGCCGCTCGCCGTTCGTGCGATCAAGCGCATGATGCGCGCCGCCGAGACCGAGACGTTCGAACAGAACGTGCACCACGTCTTCCTGCAACTGCTGCCCGCTGCTGCGCACCGCCGACTTCACCGAGGGCGTCGCGCGTTCATGGAGAAGCGCGACCCGGAGTTCCTCGGGCGTTGACGCCGCCGGCCCGCCACGAGCCGGTCTCGCTCCTGGAGGGGCTGGCCACGACGCGGGCGATCCGCCGGTACACCGACGAGCCGATCCCCGACGACGACCTCGCCACGATCCTGTGGCACGCGGGCCGGGCACCGTCGGGTTCGAACCGTCAGCCCTTCCGGTTCCTCGTCCTGCGCGACGGTCGAGCGGGCGATCGCCGCCAAGTCGCTGCTCGGCGAGGCGTTCCGGGCGGGATGGGACGCCAAGCGAGCGGCAGACGGGTACCGCCCGTCGCGCTTCGCCGACTCGATGCAGCGGTACGTCGACCGTTTCGAACAGACGCCCGTCGTCGTGCTCGTGTGCCTCGAGCGGTATCGCGACCCGTCGCCCTACGAGGGAGCGTCCGTCTATCCGGCGTGCCAGAACCTCCTGCTCGCGGCTCGCGCACTCGGCTACGGGGGAGCCCTGACGATGTGGCACCTCGGCGTCGAGGCCGAACTGCGTGAGCTGCTCGAGATTCCCGCGTCGGTGGCGCTGTCGGCGTGCATCACGCTCGGAGTTCCGGAAGGCCATCACGGCCCGGTGAAGCGCAAGCCGGTGACGGAGGTCGTCTACGACGACTCCTGGGGGCAGCCGGCCGCCTGGATCTAGTCTGACCACGTGCCCTTCGTTGCCGGTGTCGACTCGTCCACCCAATCGACCAAGGTCGAGATCCGTGATCTGGCCACGGGCGACATCGTTGCGTCGTCCTCGTCGCCGCACACTGCCGTCACACCACCGTGCAGTGAACAGGACCCGCAGTCGTGGTGGGTGGCGTTCGAGAACGCATGGGACCGAGCGGTCGGCGACGCTCGGCCGGCGTCCGGCGACTGTCGCGGCGGTCAGCATCGGCGGCCAACAACACGGCATGGTGGCGCTCGACACCGACGACAAGCCGGTACACCCGGCCAAACTGTGGAACGACACCGAATCGGCTCCGGACGCCGGTTGGCTGCTCGGGCAGTTGGGAGGCGCTGGCGCCTGGGCCGAGGCCGTCGGCAGCGTGCCGGTCGCCGCGTTCACCGCGACCAAGCTGTCGTGGCTCCACCGCACCCATCCGGATGCGTGGGCCGAGATCGCCCACGTGCTCCTGCCCCACGACTACCTCACTCACCGGCTGACCGGCGCCTACACGACCGATCGTGGCGACGCGTCGGGAACCGGCTACTGGTCGCCTGCAACGGGGGAGTACCGATGGGACCTGCTCGCGATCATCGATGCCGACCGAGACTGGACCCACGTCGTGCCAACCGTGCTGGGTCCGCTCGACACCGCGGGGAGCTGGAACGGCGTTGCGGTTGCGGTGGGCACGGGCGACAACATGGCTGCCGCGCTGGGTCTGGGTCTCGACCTCGGCGACGCCGTGATCTCGATCGGAACGTCGGGTACCGCGTTCACGGTCGCCGATCGACCCACGGCCGATCCGTCGGGCGAAGTCGCCGGCTTCGCCGACGCCACCGGCCGGTTCCTCCCGCTCGTGTGCACCTCGAACGCCGCCAAGGTGCTCGACGCCGTCGCGCGGCTGCTCGGCGTCGACCACGACGAATTCGACCGGTTGGCCCTCGCTGCGCGCGGCGACCGTCGGCCAGTGATGCTGCCGTACTTCGACGGTGAGCGGACCCCGAACCGCCCGGATGCCACCGGCGTGCTCAGCGGGCTGCGCAGCGACGTGAGCCGCGAGGAGTTCGCTCGAGCCGCGGTCGACGGTGTGGCGTGTGGCCTGCTCGACGCGCTCGACTCGCTGCGTCGCCACGCCGCACTCGATGGCCGACTGGTGCTGACGGGGGGCGGGGCTCGTTCTCGTGCGCTGCGGGCGGTGATCGCCGGGTTGGTCGACTGCCGAGGTCGTGGTGGCCGACGTCGACCAGGCCGTGGCCACCGGCGCCGCTGTACAGGCAGCGGCCGTCGCTCCAAGGCTGCGACCACCGCACGATTCAGCAGCAGTGGGGGCTCGGCAGCGGGACCACGGTGGACCATGCAGTCGACTCCGGCAACCTGCGCGAGCGCTACGGCGAACTTCGCGACTCGACCGGCGTGACCGACCCCTTCGGCGTTCTGGGCCTCGGGCCCGATGCGACGTCGGACGACGTGCGCGCGGCGCGGCGTGAACTCGCCAAGCGCCATCATCCCGACCGCGGTGGTGACCCGGCGGCGATGCAGGCCGTCAACGAAGCCGCCGACGACGTGCTCCTCCGCATCAGTCCGCACCCCCGGCACCGACCCGCCGGCACCCCCGCCGGCGATGATCTCAGCGCGACCCGTCCGCGCCCGGACTCATCGCTGACGAGCCGGGGGGCGGTGTGAGCCGAGATGTGCCGTCGTTCACGGTCGAGGCACTCCCGTCGAGACGTTCGAAGGGCTGCTGTCGTCGCGTCGTGGATCGGCGAGGTGCTCGACGACGACCCGCCCTACCGACTCGACACGCACCTCCACGAGCCCGTCGAGTGCTGGTGCCGGCTCGACGTCGTGCCCGACGCCGGCGCCTCCACGGTGAGCCTGACGATCGCCGGCGTCGACGGTGCGCCGACGCCCGACATCATCGCTGTCCGCGACCTCTGGATCACCAACCTGAACGCCGTCGACTGGACCTGAGAGCGCTCGACCGAACCGTCAGGGGTCGGCGCGGTGCCGCGGCCTTGGTGAGGCGGTCGCGGATCGGCGTGGCCGAGCCCGACGGCGGGGGGAGCACGGCGATGATCGATGCCGACGCCGCGGGCGTCGGCATCGCGGAGCCGGGCGTACAGGTCGTGGGCGTAGACGACGAGATCATCGGTCAGGTCGAGGATCTCGCTGTTCGGTGTGCCGGCCCGCAGCGCGACGGCATCGTCGGCGTCGTCGACGAGGCGGACGACGCAGCGGGGCGCGTAGTGCGAGGCCAGCATGCCGCTGGCCCGGCTCGGGCCGGAGGCGTCGGCCACCACGTCGCCGAGCATCCGGCGTATGTCCTCGACCGGGATGCCGCCGGCGCGCAGGATCTGCGGTGGGTCGGCCGCGACAGTCGACGATCGTGCTCTCCACACCGACCGGGCACTCGCCGCCGTCGAGGATCAGGTCGCGAGCGCGGGTCGAGGAACTCGCCGAGGTCGTGCGAGGACGTGGCGCGCGTCGACGTCGGGCTCACCGCTCCGAACCGGTTGGCCGACGGGGCGGCGAATGCCGGTGCCGGAGCGCTCGAGCAGCGCGGTGGCCATGGGATGGGCGGGCACCCGGACCCCGACGGTGTCGAGCCCGCCCGTCACCTCGTCGAGTACGCCCGCCGGCACGGGGCACGATCACCGTCAATGGCCCCGGCCACGCCGCGTCGGCCAGCCGTCGGGCGGACTCCGGGATCGGACGACGCCCAGTCGACGAGGTCGAGGCCCGAGGCGAGATGGACGATCAGCGGATGGTCGGCGGGTCGACCCTTGACGGTGAAGATCCGGCGGACCGCGTCGGCGTTCGTGGCATCGGCCGCCAACCCGTAGACGGTCTCGGTCGGTACGGCGACGAGTCCGCCGGCGCGGATCGACGTCCACCGCGCGGTCGATGTCGGTGGAGACCAGCTCACGCGTCGGCACGGTGACGGTTCAGCACAGCGCGTCGAGGAACTCGAGTGCCGCGTCGAAGAACCCGAACGACTCGGTCGTGGCGAAATGGTCGACACCACGCAGTGTCTCGCATCGTCCGTCGGGGAACGCCGCCGCGAGTTCGTCGCCGGGGTACACGAAGTCCTTGTCGCCGACGACGACGAGCACCGGACAGGTGACGCCGAGCGCACTGCTCCGGCGTGATCGGGTGCCGACGGCGGCCGCTTCATCACCGCGGTCAGGGCCTCGATGTCGTTGCCGGGCTGGCTGGCGTACTGGGTGAACAGGCGAACCGTGTTGTCGAGCGCCGACGGGTCGCCACCGGCGGCGACGAGTCTCCAGGCCGGCGACGATCGCCCGGGTACCGGAGTCGTCACGATCGAAGATGTTGGAGCCGATACCGGCGAGCACGATGCGGTGGAAGCGTTCCGGGTGGTCGATGGCCAGACGCAGCAGGGTCATCGCTCCGAGTGAGAACCCGATGGCGTCGACCGGCTCGTCGGGGAGCGCGTCGACGATTCGTGTGCGTCAGGTCGGCGTACTGGTCGGGATCGTGCGGCTTGGGCGCTGTGCCGTGGCCGAGCAGATCGATGCCGATGACCGGGACATCCGCATCCTGCAGCAGTGCGGTGAATCCGCTGCGCTCCCAGGTCGTCGCGAACGACCCGCCCCATCCGTGGATCAGGGCGACCGGTGAAGTGGTTCGTGTCATGGACGGGCCAGACTAGGGCCTAGCCTGTGGTCGCTTCCACAGCGAGTGTCGTTGGGCCGACCATGTTGGACCTGCGGTGTCGGCATCGAGAAGGATCTTCACCACATGCGCATGCTTCATCCCGATCCCGGCTACGACCTGACCTACAGCGATGTGTTCATGGTCCCGAGTCTGTCCGATGTCCCGTCACGGATGAGCGTCGACCTGCGCACGCCCGACGGCATCGGCACGACCATCCCGATCGTGGTGTCGAACATGACCGCGGTCGCCGGGCAGACGCATGGCCGAGACGGTTGCCCGTCGAGGCGGCATCGCGATCCTCCCCCAGGACATCCCGGTCGACGTCGTGGCGCGGGTGATCGACTACGTCAAGCGGTGCCACACGGTGTTCGAGACGCCGATCACGCTGGCACCCGATGCAACGATCGCCGACGCCCTGTCCCTGATCCACAAGCGCGCCCACGGTGCGGTCGTCGTCGTCGACGACGGCACCCCGGTCGGCGTGTTCACCGAGAGCGTGACGGCGACGGTTTCGACCGGTTCACCCAGCTCGTCAACGTGATGAGCTCGAGCCTCCACATCCTGAGCCCCGACATCGACCCGGCGGCAGCGTTCGACCATCTCGGCCGCAACCGACTCCGTGTCGCTCCCGTCGTGGACGACGATGGACACCTGCTCGGGGTGATCACCCGCGAAGGGGCGCTGCGCTCGACGATCTACGACCCGGCCGTCGATGCACAGGGTCGCCTGATGGTCGGTGTCGCGGTCGGGATCAACGGTGAGCCGGCAGCCCGCGCCAAGGAGCTCGTCGGCCACGGCGTCGACGTGCTCGTGATCGACACCGCCCACGGACACCAGACCCGCACCCTCCGTGCGATCGAGTCGGTTCGGGCCGAGCTCCCCGACGCGAAGATCGTGGCGGGCAACGTGGTCACGGCCGTCGGGACCCGTCAGCTGATCGAAGCCGGCGCCGACGTGGTGAAGGTCGGCGTCGGCCCGGGCGCGATGTGCACGACGCGCATGATGACCGGGGTCGGTCGTCCCCAGTTCTCCGCCGTCGTCGAGTGCGCCGCCGAGGCCCAGCGGCTCGGTCGTCACATCTGGGCCGACGGCGGTGTCCGGTTCCCGCGTGACGTCGCTCTGGCGCTCGCCGGTGGGGCCGCCAGCGTGATGTTCGGCTCGTGGCTGGCCGGCACGTACGAATCCGCGGCCGACACGATGCGTGACCCCGACGGCCGTCTCTACAAGGAGAGCTTCGGCATGGCGTCGAACCGGGCGGTGAAGCACCGCACGCAACTCGACGACGGCTTCGAGCGGGCTCGCAAGGAGCTGTTCGAGGAAGGGATCAGCACGTCGCGGATGTACCTCGACCCGGTGCGCCCGAGTGTCGAGGACATCATCGACCAGATCGTCGCGGGCTTGCGTTCGTCGTGCACGTACGCCGGTGCGGACTCGATCACCGCGTTCCACGAGCGGGCGGTCGTCGGTGTGCAGAGCACCGCCGGCTACGACGAGGGCCGTCCGCTCGGGGTCTCGTGGTGACCGTCGCCGCGAGTGCGCCCGAGGGTGCAGAGGAGTCCCGCCCCGATCATCGTGGCCATCGACGGCCCGGCGGGCGCCGGCAAGAGCACCGTCGGCCGGGCGGTGGCCCGCCGGCTCGGACTCGAGTACCTCGACACCGGTGCGATGTATCGGGCCGTCACGTTCGCGGCGCTCCGACGGGGGCTCGATCCGGCCGACGAGAACGACGTCGCCGAGCTGTCGGAATCGGTCGTGATGTCGCTCGATCCCACACCCGACGGCACCGTCGGTGCACGTCGACGGTGTCGACGCCACGATCGAGATCCGCGGTCGCGAGGTCACCTCGGCGGTCAGCGCCGTGGCAGCCAACAGCAGGGTGCGCGCCGAACTCGTGCGCCGGCAACGTCGTTGGGTCGCCGAACATCGGGGCGGCGTCGTCGAAGGGCGCGACATCGGCTCGGTGGTCTTCCCGGACGCGACGCTGAAGCTCTTCGTGACGGCGTCGCCACGGGTGCGCGCCGAGCGACGCGTCGCCGAGATCGGTGGCGACGTCACCGAGGTCGAAGCGTCGATCATCGAGCGTGACCGGAAGGACTCGACCCGCGCCGACAGTCCGTTGACCGAGGCGTCGGGTTCCATCGTCGTCGACACGAGTGGACTGTCGATCGAGCAGGTCGTCGACAAGGTACTGGCGCTGCTCGAATCGTGACGTGCTCGGCAACCATGACGGTCGAACGACGATCCCTGCCGACCGCCGAGTCACGCGCCAGCCGGATCGCGTACGTGCTGTTCCGCAGCCTGGTGTGCTGGTTCACGCAGGCGTTCACCCGCATGCGCATCGAAGGGCGCGAGCATCTGCCCACGTCGGGGGCCTACGTGCTGGCGCCGGTGCATCGCAGCTACGTCGACACACCGATCACCGCCTGCGTGTCGACTCGCCGTATCCGCTTCATGGGAAAGCAGGAGATCTGGAAGTACCCGAGCGTCGGGTGGCTCGTCTCGGCGCTCGGCGCGTTTCCGGTCAACCGGGGCCACGCGGACCGCGAAGCGCTCATGAAGTGCATCAGCATCCTGGAGAACGGGGAGCCGCTCACGCTGTTTCCCGAGGGAGAACGCAAGGACGGCCCGGTCGTGCATCCCCTGTTCGACGGTGCGGCCTACGTCGCGGCTCGCGCCGGGGTCCCGATCATCCCGATCGGCATCGGCGGTTCGGCACGGGTGATGCCGCGCCACGCCAAGTTCATCCACCCGCACAAGGTGTGCGTGGTGATCGGTGAGCCGATCTGGGTCGACGGATCCGGCGAGCTGTCCCGTCGAAGCGGGTCCAGCGCGAGGCGGTCAGATCGGCGACCGAGCGCCTCGCGGTCGAACTCCAGCGGCTCTTCGACGAGGCCCAGTCCAGGGTCGGTTGACGCTCAGCCGCCGACGGTGCCGCGGAGGAACTCCGACATCGCCGGCGCGAGGTAGCCGGGATCGTCGGCACCGCAGAGTTCGCGAGCCGAGTGCATCGAGAGCTGTGGCGACGCCGACGTCGACGGTGGCGATGCCGAGTCTGGTGGCGGTCACGGGCCCGATCGTCGATCCGCACGGCATGTTGTTGCGTGAGACGAACACCTGCCACGGAACGCCGGCGCGCTCGCACGCACGTTGGAACACGGCGGCAGTTTCCGCCGAGGTGGCGTAACGCTGGTTGGAGTTGACCTTGATCGCCGGCCCGGCGTTGACGATCGGGCGATGGTCGGGCTCGTGGCGCTCGGGATAGTTGGGATGTACGGCGTGGGCGTTGTCGGCGGAGATGCACGCGGAGGCGGCGAACGATCGGTGCAGGTCGTCGTTCGAACCGCCGCGAGCGGCCACGAGTCGTGACAACACCGACTGCAGGAACGGTCCCGCCGCGCCGGTGGTGCTCGCGGAGCCGACCTCCTCGTGGTCGTTCAGCACGATCACCGCGATGGCGTCGTTCGGATCGGTCTCGGCGAGTGCGGTTGCAGCGGCCCAACACGACAGCTGGTTGTCGAGGCGCCCCGATGCGAGCAGCGACCGATCGGCGCCGAGCACCGCCGCGCCCTGCACGTCGTACAAGCACAGTTCCCACCACTGCGCCGGCGAGTCGATGCCGGCGGCCTCGGCCGATCCACTCGGCGAACTCGCCGGCCGCCGGGGTCCCCACGCCCCAGACCGGACTGAGGTGCTGCTGCGGGTCGAGCAGCAGACCGGCGCTGTTGACGTCGCGATCGAGGTGGACGGCGAGCTGCGGGACGCGGGCGACCGGTTCGGCGACGTGGACGAGTGTCGACGTGCCGTCGATGCCCACGACGCGTCCCGCCACGCCGAGGTCGCGGTCGAGCCAGCTGTTGATCAGGATGCCGCCGTACACCTCGACGCCGAGTTGCCTCCAACCGGAACCACCGGTGTCGGGGCGCGGCTTCACCCGCAGGCAGGGCGAGTCGGTGTGGGCGCCGACGAGTCGGAACGGAGCATGCGGGCCGGGATCGGCCCGGGGGAGTCTCCACGCGATGATCGCTGCACCGCGCACGACGTATCCGGCAGCGGGTACGTGGTCCCAGGCGTCGGACTCGTCGAGGCGCTCGAAGCCGATCAGGCGGTCGATCGTCGAGGCGACGGCGTGCCACGGTGACGGCGACGCGTCGAGGAAGTCGATCAGGTCGTCGATCAGGTCGTCGTTCGGCAGCCCGGTTCATTGCTCAGCCGTTCTGGAACAGCCCCATCGGCAGCCCGGTGCCACGGAGGTGGCTGGTCTCGTTGACCGTGACGATCGAGCGTTCACCGCTCGACGCGGCAGCCACGCGATGGATCGAGGTGTAGTTGGGGTAGAAGAAGCCCCGGGCGAACGTGTCGAGGCCGAGGACGTGGGAGAGATAGCCGTTGATGACACCGCCGTGGCACACGACGGCGATTCGCTCTCCGCCGTGATCGGCGATGATGCCCTCGATGGCCGAGACGACCCGTACGCGGAAGTCCTCCTCGGATCTCGTCGACGCGACCACTCGCCGCGCGAGCATCGCCTGCCAACGCGGATCGTTGGCGGCCTTCAACTCCTCGACCGGAACGTACTCGGAGCTGTGCTGATCCCACTCGGCGATGCCGTCCGACGTCCGGATCTCCAGACCACGGCCGTCCAACAGTGGGAGCGCCGTCTGTTGGGCACGCCTCAGCGGGCTGGCGTAGACGGCGTCGATCTGCTCCGACGCGAGGTAGTCGGCGAGGTGCTGCAGCCTGCGCCAGCCCCGCCTCGGACAGTTCCGGATCGGCGGCCCCCGTCGTGAGTTCGCGGCGGACCGGCAGGGCATGGCGGATGATCAGCAGTTCCATTGCACGATAGACAAGCAGAAATGACCGGACGAACGAAGATCGTGGCGACCATCGGGCCGGCGAGCGACTCCGTCGAGGTGCTCGGCGCGCTGATCGATGCCGGTGTCGACGTCGTCAGGCTCAACCTGAGTCACGGGTCGCTCGACGAGCATCTCGAACGACTCGCGCGGTCCGTCACGTCGCACAGGATCGCGGGCGACCGATTGCCGTGTTGGCCGATCTCCCCGGCCCGAAGATCCGCGCCGGGGCCTTCCCCGAGGGAGGGGTGCGGCTCGTCGCCGGCGAGTTCGTCACGCTCCGACCCGGCGAGGGCACCAGCGACGTCGACCACATCACCGTGCCCTATCCCACGCTTGATCGAGGATCTCGTCGTCGGCAGTCGGGTGCAACTCGGCGACGGTGCGATCGCGATGAGGGTCACCGAGATCGGCGTCGACTCGGTCGTCGCGCAACTGGAGAACGGGGGCGAGGCCAATGGTCGCCCGGGCGTCCACCTGTCGTCGGAGAGCCTCCGACTTCCGTCGCCGACCGGCGAGGATCTCGTGCTGGCCGAGGCCGTGGCTGCGGCGGGGGTCGAGTTCATCGCGGTGTCGTTCGTCCGGGCAGCGGCCGACGTCGACAAGGTCAGAGCGATCGTCGGCGATCGGGCGCTGTTGGTCGCCAAGATCGAGACCACCGCAGCCATCGACCAACTGCACGAGATCGTCGCCGCGAGCGACGTGGTGATGGTCGCCCGTGGCGATCTCGGCATCGACTGTCCGATCGAGGACGTGCCCCACCTGCAGAAGCGGATCGTGCGCCATTGCGTGGAGGCCGGCGTCCCCGTGATCACGGCGACACAGATGTTGGAGTCGATGATCACCGCGCCGTCACCGACGCGAGCCGAGGTGAGCGACGTGGCCAACGCGGTGTTCGACGGCACCGATGCGCTGATGCTCTCGGGGGAGACCGCCATCGGGCACGATCCGGCGTTGGTCGTGCGAACGATGGCAACCGTGGCCGAACGGGCCGAATCCGAGGCTGCGTACCGGCAGTGGGCGAACCGACTCGGGCGGATGCAGCAGTCGCCGCACCACGAGAAGATGTCGTCGATCGACGTGATCACGGCGGCCTTGACACACGCCGCGTCGCAGGCTGCCCACGACGCCGGGGCGTCGGCGATCCTGTGCTGTACGCGCAGTGGACGCACGGCTCGGGCGATGGCCCGGTTCCGGCCTGCGGCCCGCATGATCGGGCTCTCGCCCGACCCTGCCGTCGTGCGGGCGCTGGCGCTGAGCTGGGGCGTCGAACCGCTCGAGGTCGACCTGTACGGCACGACCGACGAGATGGTGTGGTTCGCGGTCGAGACTGCGTTGCGGGCCGGTCTCGTCGCGTCCGGCGACATCGTGCTCGTGCTGGCCGGGGCACCGGACCCCGACCGGCCACGACCTCCGGGCGCGGCCACCGATGTGCTGCGAATCGTGCGCGTCGACTGATGCGACGTGACACCGCGGCCGGCGTCTGGTCGGAATCGGCGGGCTCGCTCGATCTGCCGACGCTCGTCGTCGTCCACGGGTCGATGGACCGCTCGGCCGGGCTGCTGCGGCTCAGTCGCCGACTCGACACGCAGTTCCGGGTGGTGCGCTACGACCGCCGCGGCTACGGGAGATCGCGCTCGGTGGGGCCACCATGGAACGTCGAAGCGAACGTCGACGACCTCGAGGCAATCGTCAAGGCATCGCCCGCGTGTCCCGTCGCGCTGTTCGGGCACAGCTTCGGTGGCAATGTCGTCCTCGCGCTGGCTGCTCGTCGTCCCGAGCTGGTGTCGTCCGTGGTCGTGTACGAGACCCCGCTGTCGTGGCTGGACTGGTGGCCGGGCAACTCCGCCGGCGGCGCAGCGATGGCTCTCGATGATCCCGGAGATGCCGCGGAGGCGTTCATGCGCCGCCTGGTCGGTGACGATGTCTGGGATCGCCTCCCCGCGTCGAAACAGCGAGGAGCGGCGCGCCGAAGGAGCAGCGATGGTCTCGGAGCTGGCCGATCTCCGACGAACACCTCCATGGGAGGCCGGCGCGGTGAGGGCTCCGGTGCTTTCGCTGTGCGGCGAACACGCCAGGCCGCACCACCGCGATGCCATGCAACACCTCACCGGGATGCTCGCCGATTGTCGCAGCGAGACGGTGGTCGGGGCGGGCCATGCCGGCCCGCACACACATGCCGACGCCGTTGCCGCGTCGGTCGTGGAGTTCCTCAGGTCGTCGTCGCCGGGACAACGGCCGGTCGGATCCGACGGCTGAACACGAGCGACAGCGCGGCGACGACGGCCGACATCGCCGAGAGCGCTGCCGTTCCCGCGATGCCGTGCGTCGCGAAGAGCCAGCCGCTCAGCATCGCCCCGCCGGCGCGGGTGACGGTGGCCACGGCGTTGGAGACGGCGAGCGTGGTGCCGCGTGCGTCGGGCATCGCTTCGCTCACGAGCGAGAGCGAGGTCACGAACGCGAATTCGAAGCCGAGCAGGAACAACAGGAGCCCACCCAGGCCGACGGAGAGTCGCCCGTCGGCCAGCATCATCACGCCGAGCCCCGCGACCAGCAGGACCAGGCCTGCGATCGTGCTGCGGAACTTGCCCACGGTGTCGGCCACGCCTGCACTCGTGAGGCTCGCCGCCAGTTCGACGGTGCCGAACGCAACGGCGATCACCCCGATGCCGCCCGTCGACACGCCGAACGCCTCGTCGAGCCAGCTCCCCGAGACGACGAACACCGACAGCCCGGCCATCGCCGTCGTTGCCGAACCGATCATCACCAGCCAGGCCGCCGACGTGATCGACGCGCGGTCGGCACGTGCCGTCGTCGTTCGTGCGGATCCCGTGCCCGCCGTTGTCGCGGCGACGAACTCGACGTCGTTCCGTGCGGGGCACCCACCGCGGCAGCGCGCCGGCCACGACGAGTGCGGCGATGTCGCCGCGACGGCCAGTGCGACGAACGGGCCGCGCCAGCCGAAGACGTTGATGAGCAGCGCGACGACGGGGGCGCCGATCAGCAGGGCGATGGCCCACGACGTCTCGAAGAGCCCGAGCGATCTGGCGCGCCGGCGGTATTCGCACACGGTGACTGATCCACGCCTGGCCGGCGACGGTGAAGTTCGCCACGCCCAGGACGAGGACGAAGAACGCCACGGCGAAGCCGGCCAGGGTCCCGCCGAGCGCGATGACCGACGATGCGGCGACGAGGCCGAGTGACGACACCATCACCACCCGCTCGCGTCCGCGATCGAGCCGCGCGCCGGATGCGATCGTCGAGAACCCCGCCAGTTCGCCCGCACCGATCACGGTGGTCAGCTGCGTGGTGGAGGCGCCGAAGGCCCGCTCCAGCGTGGGCAGGAACAACGGGATCCATCGCAGCGCCGTGTTCGCGACTGTCTTGGCGCCGGTGAGCCGGACGAGGGTGTTCACTCCGAACGTGGGTCCGAGATCGTGATCGACACCCCGAAGAACGAGCACTCGGTGTCGATCACGGCGAGCGAGGTGCCCGATCGCGTGAAGTTGTCCTGCACCTTGTCGGCGCAGTCCTGGAGTGCTCCGCGCTGGGTCCACACCGCGAACGCGAGCACGCCGAGCAGACCGGCAACGAGGAGCTTCTGGACCAGGCTCTTCATCACCCAGAACGATGCGACCGCGCCGACGACGAGCGCGGTGGTGGCCACGACGGCGATGGTCTGTGCCTGGTCCAAGGTCATGGCGATCACGCCAGCACTGTACGGCGCGCCTTACGTGATCTGTCGGTACGCTCGCCCGGGTGAGCGACCAGCCGATCAACCTCTCCTCGGGACTCCCCACCACGGTGTTGCCGGCGCCCGACCCCGGTGTCGCTGCGCGGCTCGAGGCGGCACTGGCGCTGACCGGTGACGAGCGGCGCTCGGCGGTGGCCGACGTCGTGGCGTCGGCCCCGCGATTCCTCGATGCGTGGGCGGCGCTCGGCGATCTCGGACGCGACACGATCGATCGCTACGCGGCCTATCGGGTGGGCTATCACCGAGGGCTGGACGCGTTGCGAGCCAACGGGTGGCGCGGGAGCGGCTACGTGCGATGGTCCGAGCCCACCAATCGCGGGTTCCTGCGGTGCATGCGCGGTCTCGGCGAGATGGCCGCTGTGATCGGCGAAACCGACGAGGCCGATCGGTGCCGCACCTTCCTGTTGCAGCTCGATCCGTCGGGGATCCCGTCGGACTGATCGGACCGATCCGGTGCTGATCGGTGCCGTCCTGACTGGTGGCGCCAGTCGCCGCATGGGTCGCACGAAGGCGCTCGTCGAGGTCGACGGCACGCCGATGGCCTCGCGGGTCGCCGATGCGCTGTCCGCGGCCGGGTGCGAGCCGGTCGTGCTGTACGGCGGCGACCCGATCGAACTCGCCCCGCTCGACCGGCCGGTCCTGCCCGACCGATACCCGGGTGAGGGCCCGCTCGGCGGCATCCTCGGCGTGCTCGAACAGTTCGCGGAGCCGGCGACCGATGTCCTGATCGTTGCCTGCGATCTCGCCGCATCTGACGTCGACCGATCTCGCCGCCCTGCTCGAGGTCGCGCGGCAGCGACCTGACGCCGACGTCGTGGTCGCCAACGGCGGGCGACTCGAGCCGGCGTGTGCGCTGTGGCGCAGCGCAACGGCCGACCGCGTCCGGTCGTCGTTCGATCGTCGGCGAGCGCGCCGTTCATCGAGTGCTCGCCGATCTCTGCACCGTCGAGGTGTCGCTGCCTCCGACGTCGCTGCGCAACATCAACACGCCCGGCGACCTCGATCGGTACCCTTGAGGCCGTGACAATCTTGGAGATCTCGGTCCACGACCTCGCGGCGATCGGGGCCAGCGCTCGGATCATCGACGTTCGTGAACCACAGGAATGGGAGACCGGCCGTATCGCCCATGCAGAGCTGATACCGCTCAGCACGGTGCCCGAACGCCTCGGTGCCTTCGACGGTTCGCCGACGTACGTCGTGTGCCGGTCGGGAAACCGCAGCGCCAATGCCTGCCGGTTCCTCGCTGAGCAGGGGATCGAGGCGGTCAACGTCGCCGGCGGGATGCTGGCGTGGATCGAAGCGGGTTTCGACACCGTGTCCGGCGCCGCGTCCGGTGCCGCCGATGACTGAACCGCGGCTCGAGTACCGCTGGATCGATCGGCAGGTCGACTTCGACGATGTCGTCTCGATCCTGCTCGACCAGCCCCGCTACGCACTCGACACCGAGTTCCACCGTGAACGGACGTACTACCCCAAGCTGGCCCTGGTGCAGGTTGCCTGGCGGAGCGCCGACGGCCAGCAGGTGGCGTTGATCGACCCGCTCGCCGTCGACGTGACCACGTTCGACAAGCTGTTCGCATCGGAGTCGTTGTGTGTGATCCACGCCGCACAGCAGGATCTCGACGTGCTCACCCATGCCGTCGGCTCGGTGCCGACGCGGATGTTCGACACCCAACTCGCTGCAGGCTTCCTCGGCTACGGCACGCCGTCGCTGGTGTCGCTGCTCCAGGGTGAGCTCGGGGTCACACCGGCGAAGGGTGATCGCCTGACCGACTGGCTCCGACGGCCGCTCACCGACAGCCAGTGCCAGTACGCCGCCGTCGACGTCGAGTACCTGCTCGAAGTGCACGAGCGACTGGTGGCGCAACTGGCCGACGTCGATCGCCTCGGCTGGGCCGACGACGCGTGCGAGGAGCTTCGGACGCGCCCGACGAGCGGGTCGGCCCCCGACGACGCCTGGCTGCGGCTGAAGGACGCCCGCTCGTTGCGACCGAATGCCAGGGCGGTCGCCCAGAGCGTGGCCGCGTGGCGTGAACGGCGCGCCATGCGCACCGACATCCCGGTACGTCAGGTGCTGCCCGATCTCGCCATCCTCGGCATCGCGCAGCGTGCCCCGAGCAACGTCAAGGAACTCGCACAGGCGCGCGGCGTCGACGAGCGCCATTCCCGCGGCGGGCTCGCCGAGGAGATCCTCGAAGCGGTCAAGGCCGCCAAGGGGGCACCCGCCCCGGCACCACCGCCGTCCGCCGACGATCTCGACCGTTCGATGCGCCCGGCCGTGACGCTCGTGTCGGCATGGGTGGCGCAGTTGGCTCGCGACGAACGACTCGATCCGGCACTGCTGGCGACGCGGTCCGACATCGTGTCGTTCCTGCGTGGCGACGACGACGCCCGGCTGGCATCGGGATGGCGAAACGTGCTGGTCGGCGATGGCATCAGGCGCCTGGTCGCCGGCGAGGCCGGGCTGACGTTCGACGGACAGGGACGTCTGCGCCTGACCACCGTGTCGGACTGATCGGGCGCTCCCGACCATTTCCACGGAACCAGAGGAATGCAGCACCTCACCGCTACCCTGTGCCCGAATGTCAACTTTCTAGTCTGTGGGAGCCCTGTCGTGAAGAAGGGTCGTCATCGCCGTTTCGAAGAGGCGAGAAAACTGAAGCAGTCCGGCCCGGGAGCGTTCGATCTCGGATTCGGTGACCGTTCGGAGCCGTCGTCGTCCAATGCCGGCGGTGCCGGCGACGACGACGAGTACGCGGCCCTGGCAGAGAAGTACGGCGTCACCTTCGACGACGACGACGATCTCGACGACTGATCAGCGACGCACCGCGATCACCGACGACACCGCAGGGTGGGGGAGCGGCACCCAGTTCGGGCGTTCCAGCTGCTGCACCATCGCGTCGTAGACGTGCTCGCCGACCAGTTCGACGATCTCGTCCTTCGCCGAGGCGTACAGGGGCTCGGCTCCGACGAAGGCGTCCGGTTCTTCCGTGCACCACCATCCGAACTCGCTGCCACCCTCGCCCCAGTCGCGCCGCTTCCATTCGCGCAGCCGTGAGGTGACGTGGCCCGACTCGTCGGTGGAGTGCTCGAGCCGCAGCGGCACCTGCCAGCACACCGACGGCTTCCAGTCCATCGGGCGTTCGGCGGCCTCCAGCGCGGCGATGTGCAGTGCGCACCCGACCCCGCCCTCGAATCCGACCCGGTTGAGGAAGATGCACGCGCCGTCGACGACCCGTGTGGTCGTGACGGGCGAGCCGTCGGCCTCGGGCTCGCCGTCGGCGAGATAGCCCTTCTTGGCCTTCCCCTTCTGGCCCTTCCCTTCTTCGGATGCCCCTTCTTCGAGTGCCCCTTCTCGTGGAACTGCCACTGCTCGGGGGTGAGGCGTTCGGCATGACGCGTGAGGTTGGCGATGTCGTCGTCGTCGACGAAGTGGGCGCCGTGGCTGCAGCACCCGTGCTGGAGTTCCGGTGCGGGCTCGTCGAGGATCCCCTTGCAGCCGCATCCGTAGATGCACATGTAGTTCGACCGCAGGTAGGTGGCATCGAAGACCCAGGTGCGCTGTTCGTCGGGATCCTCGAAACTCACCCACTCGTGGAGGTCGTCGGGCGGTGACGGGACGATGGATCGTGGGCTCGGGCTCGCAGTACTCACTCGGGAGCAAGCTAGCGGCGTCGATAGGCTCGCCCGGGATATGACCCCGTCGATGAACGCCGATCAACTCCGCGACTCCTTCTGCGACTTTTCGTGGCCAAGGACCACACGCGTGTCCCGTCGGCGAGCCTCATCCCGCACGATCCGACGGTGCTGTTCAACGTCGCCGGCATGGTGCCGTTCAAGTCGTACTTCGTCGGCGACGAGCAGCCGCCGTACAAGCGTGCGGTGAGCTCACAGAAGTGCGCCCGCGCCGGCGGCAAGCACAACGACCTCGACGACGTCGGGCGCACCAAGCGCCATCTGGTGTTCTTCGAGATGCTCGGCAACTTCAGCTTCGGCGACTACTTCAAGGAGTCCGCGATCCCGTGGAGCTGGGAACTCGTCACCGGCGACCCCGCCTCGGGCGGATGGGGCTTCGACGGTGACCGGCTGTGGATCACGGTCCACGAGTCCGACGACGAGGCCGAGGCGATCTGGCACGAGATCGTCGGCGTACCGATGGACCGCATCCAGCGTCTCGGCGACAAGGACAACTTCTGGCAGATGGGCGACACCGGCCCGTGTGGGCCGTGCAGCGAGATCCACATCGACCGCGGCCCGGCGTTCGGTCCCGACGGCGGCCCGCTCGGCGATCCGGCCGGCGATCGGTTCATGGAGTTCTGGAACCTCGTGTTCATGCAGTTCGACCAGGCGCCCGACGGCACGCGGACGCCGTTGCCCAAGCCGTCGATCGACACCGGCGCCGGCCTCGAACGCATCCTCGCGCTCGTCCAGGGCGTCGATTCGGTGTGGGAGACCGATCTGATGGCGCCGCTGATCGACGAGGCGTGCTCGATCACCGGCAAGTCCTACCGCGTCGGCGACTACGACGACCGCGACAGCTTCGCCATGCGGGTGCTCGCCGAGCACGCCCGATCGGGTGCGATGCTGATCAACGACGGCGTGTTTCCCGTCGAACGAGGCCCGCGGGTACGTCCTGCGTCGGATCATCCGGCGCGCCGTGCGCTACGCCTACCTGCTCGGCACCGACTCGCTCGTGATGCCACGTCTCGCCGAGGTCGCCATCGACGTCATGGGCACCGCCTATCCGGACGTCGTCAAGAACCGCGACTTCGTCGTGAACGTCATGACCAAGGAGGAGGAGCGGTTCCGTCAGACGCTCAAGACACGGCCTCAGCATCCTCGACGGCGAGTTGGAGTCCGGCCCGAGCGAGCTGTCGGGGTCGACCGCGTTCCTGCTCCACGACACCTACGGGTTCCCGCTCGAGCTGACCCAGGAGATCGCCGGCGAGCGTGACGTCACGGTGGATCTCGATGGATTCAGCGCCGACATGGCCGCTCAGCGGGAGCGGGCGAAGGCCGCCCAGAAGGGTGCCGGCGAGGGTGTCGACCTCGACGCGTACCGCGACATCGTCGACCAGTTCGGCGTCACCGAGTTCGTGGGCTACTCGAGCGACGCCAGCGAGAGCCGGGTGCTCGCGGTGATCCCCGTCGCCGACCGACGCCGACGGCACGGTCGACATCTTCCTCGACCGCACACCGTTCTACGCCGAATCCGGCGGTCAGATCGGCGACACCGGCACCATCACGACCGAGACCGGGCGCGCCGATCGTGCTCGACACCACCTTCGCGCTGCCCGAACCTGCGTCGACACCGGGCCCGGATCGAATCCGGTACGATCACGCCGGGGCAGACGGCGACCGCTGACATCGACGCCGATCGCCGCGCCGCCATCCGCCGCAACCACACGGCCACCCACCTCCTGCACCATGCCCTGCGAGAGGTGCTCGGTGACCACGTCAAGCAGGCGGGATCGATGGTCGGCCCCGACCGTCTCCGTTTCGACTTCAGCCACTACGACGCCGTGACCGACGAACAGATCCTCGAGATCGAGCGCCTGGTCAACGCCGAGACCCTCGCCAATTCGCCGACCCGCAACTTCGAGACGACGAAGGACGAAGCCGAGGCGCTCGGCGCCATCGCGTTCTTCGGCGACAAGTACGGCGACATCGTCCGCGTGCTCGAGGCCGGGTCGTCGATCGAACTCTGCGGGGGCACGCACGTGCGGGCAACCGGCGACATCGGCACGGTCAAGGTCGTCAGCGAGTCGTCGATCGGCTCGAACCTGCGCCGCATCGAAGCCGTCACCGGCGAGGCGAGCCTGGCGCTGCTGCAGCGCGACGAGCAGCTGCTCGCCGATGCCGCTCGCCTGGTGGGCTCTCCTTCCGACGATCTGCTGGCGGGCGTGCAACGCAAGCTCGACGAGATGAAGACGTTGAACGACGAGATCAAGTCGCTGCGGGGTCAGCTGGCGCTGGGTCGCGCTTCCGAGCTGGCCGCCATCGCCCACGACGGCGTGGTGGTCACACAGGTCGACGGCCTCGCGGCGGGCGAGCTGCGCGAGCTGGCGATCGCCGTGCGCCAACAGCCGGGTATCCGTCTCGTCGTCCTCATCGGCGAGACCCCGAGTGGTGGTGTCGGCCTCGTCGCTGCCGTCGAGCCGGGCAGCGGGCGACCGGCGAGCGACCTGATCAAGGATGCCGCCGGAGCGGTCGGCGGTGGCGGTGGCGGCAAGGGCGACATCGCCACGGCGGGCGGTAAGGACGTCAGCGGGATCCCGACGGCGCTGGAGCTCGCAGCCCGGGCGGTCGCCGAGGCGGTCGCCGCCGGGGCGTGAGTACCACCGAGGGTCGTCCGTTCCGGGCGTTCGTGCCCTCGGCATCGATCTCGGTTCGAAGCGTATCGGCATCGCCGTGAGCGACCTGTCGGGCACGGTCGCATCGGCGCTGACCACCGTGCATCGTTCGTCGTCGCGGCGCCACGACCACGCGGCGATCGCCAAACTCGTCCGCGACGAGGAGGCAGAGGTGGTCGTGGTGGGGCTTCCGTTGTCACTCGACGGAACGAGCGGGCCGGCCGCCCGGTCTGCCGAGACCGAGGCGCGTCAGCTCGCTAGCGTGGTCGGCGTGCCGGTGGAGATGTACGACGAGCGATTCACCACGGTGACCGCCGAGCGGGGGCTGCGCGAGGCCGGCCTCGATGCGCGCCAACGCCGCAAGGTCGTCGACAAGGTGGCCGCCGCCGTCATGTTGCAGGCCTGGCTCGATCACCGTCGCTCCACATGGGGCTCGTCACGGCCGCGGGATCCGTCACGTGAAGAAGCTCGACCCGTTGCTGCCCGAGGCCCAGGTCGACCCCGACAGCCGCCCGGCACTCGACTGGTCGATCGATCCCTGGGATGCCACCGATCAGACCGGTTCGGTCGAACGGCTTCGCCAGCAGACACGTCCGCTCAAGTGGATCGTCTGGATCTCGATGGTGCTCGTCGTCATCGCGATCCTCGTCGCGGGAGCGGTCGGCTGGTGGTATCTCGGCAAGATCAATCCCGAGGGTGCCCCCGGCGACGTCCAGAGTTTCACGGTGAACGAGGACGACGACCTGGCGTCGATCGCCCAGCGCCTGGCCGATGACGGTCTGATCTCCGACGCCGGGGTGTTCGAGTGGTACGTCGAACGCGAGGGCGGCCTCGAACTGATCCCCGGCTACTACGAGATCCGCCCCAACGACCACATGGGCAACGTGCTCGGGCGTCTACGCACCCCACCGGGCCAGACGTACACGAAGGTCACCTTTCCCGAGGGCTTCACCGTGTCGAAGATGGCCGAGCGGCTCCAGACATCGGTCGACCGCCTGAGCGCCGAGGAGTTCCTGGCGGCGGCGAACAGCGGCACGATCCGCTCGTCGTTCCAGCCCGCTCGAGGTGACGTCGCTCGAGGGGATGCTCTTCCCCGACACCTACCAGGTGTCGAACGCGGAGGGTGAGGGCCAGGTCCTCGAGCGGATGATCGCGCTCATGGAGCGCGTCGGCGATCAGGAGGACATCGTCAACCGTTCCGCCGCACTGGGCATCACGCCGTATCAGGCGCTGATCATCGCCTCGATGATCGAACGCGAGGCCAAGGTGCCCGAGGACCGGGCGAAGATCGCGCGGGTCATCTACAACCGGCTCGGGCTCAGCGCGATCGATCCGGAGAACGCGATCCCGCTGCAGATCGACGCGACCGTGCTGTACGGACGCGAACAGGCGGGAATCGATCCCGAGCTGCCGTTCTCCGAACTCCGCCAGATCGACACGCCCTACAACACGTACCTGCGACCCGGGCTTCCCCCGACCCCGATCGCCAACCCGGGCCGTGCGTCGATCCAGGCTGCGCTCAACCCGGCGCCGAATCCGCCCGCCGGTGACCCGATCTGCGCCGAACTCGCCGATCCGACCAAGTGCGCCTACCTCTACTACGTCATCGCCGACGAAGACGGCGGCCACGTCTTCGCGTCGGAACTCTGGCAGCACGAACGCAACGTCGAGCTGGCCCGCCAGGCGGGTCTCCTGTGACGATGCGCCGCCTGGCGGCGCTCATCGGGTCGCCGGTCGAGCACAGCCTGTCCCCGGTCATCCACCAGGCCGCCTTCGACGCGGCAGGTGTCGACTGGACCTACGTCGCGTTCGACGTGGCCGAGCCGGGAAGGTGTCGGGGCGCTCGACGGCGATGCGCGTCCTGGGGATCGCCGGTCTCTCGGTCACGATGCCGCACAAGCGTGACGTTGCCGACGCCGTCGATCGTCTGGAGCCGGCGGCTCGTGCACTGCACTCGGTCAACACCGTCAGTTGGGACGGCGGCCGACTCGTGGGTTCGAGCACCGACGGAGCAGGTTTCGTGGCATCGCTCGCCGAATCGGGCATCGACGTGGCCGGCGCCCGAGTCGCCGTGATCGGCGCCGGTGGCGCGGCTCGTTCGGTGGTCGACGCGCTCGGACGCGCCGGTTCCGAGCGAGATCACGGTGCTGAATCGCACGCGCGTCCACGCCGAGGCGGCGGCCACGCTCGCCTCGGCCGCCTCGGTCGGGATCGTCGAGCGACATCAGCCGTGCCGACATCGTGGTCAATGCAACGAACGTCGGCATGGGTGTCGATCCGCTCCGCTCGACGCCGGACGATCTGCCCTGCGACCCGGCCCTGCTGCGTGACCGATCAGGTGGTCGTCGATCTCGTCTACCACCCGCTGCGCACGGCCTGGTTGATCGCCGCCGAGGCGATCGGGGCCCGCACGGTCGACGGACTCGGCATGCTGATCCATCAGGCGGCGCTGCAGCAGGAGCGGTGGATCGGCGTCCGGCCGGACACGGGTGTCATGCGAACCGCCGCCGAGGCGGCGCTCGCCGGCCGGTAGCCTCGTCCGGATGTTGCGGTATCTCACGGCGGGCGAGTCCCATGGCCAGGCCCTCGTGGTCATCATGGAGGGGCTGCCGGCCGGTCTCGAGATCACGGTCGAACAGATCCAGGCCGAGATGGGTCGCCGACGGCTCGGCTACGGACGTGGTCCCCGTCAACGCTTCGAGGCCGACGAGCTGACACTCATCGGTGGGCGTTCGCCACGGCCGCACCCTCGGATCGCCGGTGGCGATCGAGATCAAGAACAGCGAGTGGTTCCGCAGCGACAAGTGGCACGAGGAGATGAGCCCGGCACCGGGTGCCACGAAGGAGCCGCTCACGCAGGTCCGGCCCGGGCACGCCGACCTGGCCGGCATGCAGAAGTACGGCTTCACCGATGCCCGCGACGTGCTGGAGCGGGCAAGCGCCCGTGAGACCGCTGCTCGTGTCGCCGCCGGGGCGGTCGCCAAGGCGTTGCTGAAGCCGCTGGGCGTCGACATCATCTCGCACGTCATCCAGATGGGCGACGTCCGGGTGCCCGCCGGAGCGGTGCGTCCCACGCCCGATCAGCTCGATCGTGTCGACGACAACCAGGTTCGCTGTTTCGATCTCGACGCCGAGCGAGGCGATGATCACCGAGATCAAGGCCGCGGCCAAGGACGGCGACTCGCTCGGCGGTGTCGTCGAGGTGCTCGGCTTCGGGGTGCCGGTCGGGCCTCGGCAGCCACGTCCACTGGGACCGCAAGCTCGACGCACTCCTCGCCCAGGCGATCATGAGCATCCAGGCCGTCAAGGGCGTCGAGATCGGCGACGGGTTCGAGGTCGCCGGGCGCCGGGGCAGTGTGGCGCACGACCCGATCTCGTGGGACGCCGACGCCAGGGTCTACCGACGGGGCAGCACGCTCGCCGGCGGCACCGAGGGCGGCATCTCCACCGGTGAGCTGCTCGTGGTCCGCGCCGCGATGAAGCCGCTCGCCACGCTCAACAAGCCGACGCTGGAGACGGTCGACACCGAGACCAAGGAGTCGACCGTGTCGTTCAAGGAGCGCACCGACGTCACCGCCGTGCCGGCGATGGGTGTCGTCGCCGAGACCATGGTGGCGCTCGTGCTCGCGGGTGAGGCGCAGCGCAAGTTCGGTGGCGACTCGGTCGACGAGTTCGTCCGCAACGCCGAGGCGTTCACGGCCTCGCTGTCGTGAGCGCGTCGCGCCATCTCGTGCTCGTCGGGATGATGGGCGTGGGCAAGTCGACCGTGGGGCGCGCGCTCGCATCCGCACTCGGCCGTCCGCATGTTCGACTCCGACGAGATGATCGAGGAACGCACGGGCCGCACCGTCCGCGAGATCTGGATCACCGACGGGGAACCGGCGTTCAGGGCGCTCGAGACCGAGGTGCTGCGTCGATGCGCTCGCATCGCCGGAGCCGTCGCGTCATCGCCGCGGCCGGGGGTGTCGTGCTGAGCGAGGCCAACCGGGAGGCGCTCCGTGGCCCCGAGGCCCACGTCGTCTGGCTGTGCTGCCGAGGTCGACGTCCTGGTCGACCGTGTGCGCAGCGGCGGCCATCGACCGCTGCTCGACGACGATCCCGAGGCAGCGCTCCGGCGGCTCCACGACGAACGGGCGCCGCTCTACCAGGAGGTCGCCGACGCCATCGTGTCGGTCGACAACCGCTCGGTCAACGACGTCACCAGGGCGGTGCTGCGATGCTGCGCGGTGACGGTCCCGCTGGCGGAGCGCTCGTACGACGTGGTGGTGGGTGCCGGCGCGATCGCCGAGCTCGAGTCGTTGCTTCCCGCCGACGCCGCCCGGGTGGCGGTCGTCACCCAGGACGCGGTTCCGCTGACGTGGTCGTCGGCGAGCCGATCGGTCGAGACGTACGTGATCGACTCGGGCGAGTCGGCGAAGTCGTTGGCCACGATCGAGACGCTCACGCGGGGGTTCGCCCGTCAGGGTCTGACGCGTCGAGACGTGGTGGTCGGCATCGGCGGTGGCATGGTCACCGACGTCGCCGGCTTCGCCGCCGCCTCGTGGCATCGTGGGACGCCGGTGGTGCACGTCGCCACCACGCTGCTCGGCATGGTCGACGCAGCGATCGGCGGCAAGACCGGCGTGAACCTGCCGGAGGGCAAGAACCTCGTCGGCGCGTTCTGGCAGCCGTCGGGCGTCATCTGCGACCTCGATGCGCTGGCGACGCTTGCCCGAACGGGAGATGCGCTGCGGCCTGGGCGAGATGTCGAAGTACCACTTCCTGACCGGCGACGACCTGCTCGCGCTGGCGCTCGACGAGCGCATCGCCCGCTGCATCGAGATCAAGGCCGACGTCGTCGTCGTCCGACGAGCGTGAAGGCGGCCGTCGGGCGCTGCTCAACTACGGCCACACGCTCGCGCACGCGATCGAGATCGCGACCGATCATGCGATCGCCCATGGCGAGGCGGTTGCCATCGGGCTGGTGTTCGCGGCCGAACTGGCCCTGCGAACTCGATCGAGTGCGACGAGGCCCGCGTCGACGAGCATCGCCGGGTCGTCGCCGGGGAGTACGGCCTGCGCATCACCCCGCCCGAAGGCCTCGACGTCGACCGGTTGATGACCCTGATGGCACGCGACAAGAAGGCCCTCGACGGGCTCACCTTCGTGCTCGACGGGCCCGACGGCGTCGAGGTCGTCGCCGACGTCCCCGAGCACGCGGTACGCGTCGCCTTGGACCGTTTCGTGAGCGCCGCATGAACGCGACCCGCACCGGTCACTTCACCCCGATCGACCATGCACGTCGGGTCGCGATGGTGCAGTCCCGGCTCCCGGCCGACAACGGATGCGATGCGCTGCTCTTCACCGATCTGGTCGACGTGAGGTGGCTGAGCGGGTTCACCGGATCGAACGGTTGGGCAGTCGTCACCGCCGACGACCTGATCGTGGGGACCGACGGCCGATACGGAGATCGGGCGAGGGCCGAGACCGCGTCGAGCGGCGCGACGGTCATCGCCGAGACGTCGAGGGTGCAGCTGCACGCGCGTCTGATCGAGTCGCTCGACGGCGCTCGATCGGTCGGTCTCGACCCGGCATCCACCTCGCACTCCGAATGGAAGCGGCTCGCCGACGACCTCGCCCTGCAACCGGTGGAGTCGCTGGTGAAGATCGGGCGCCGGGTGAAGGATGATGCCGAGATCGAGCGGATGACCGCCGCGGCCGCCGCGGCCGACGCCGCGCTCGCCGAGGTCGAACCCCTCCTGTTCGCCACCCTCGACGAGCCTGTCACCGAGGCCGACATCCGCAACGAGCTCGAGTACCGGATGCGTCTCCACGGGGCCGACGACCGCAGCTACGAGACCATCGTCGCGTCCGGCCCCGACCACGCGGCCCGCCCGCATCACGAGGTGGGTCGGCGAACCATCGTGGACGGCGACACGGTCATCATCGACGTCGGTGCCCTCGTCGACGGCTACCACTCCGACATGACCCGCTCGTACGTGATCGGCGAGCCGACCGACGAGCAACGTGAGATCTACGCCCTCGTCGAGGCCGCCGCACGCCGCCGGAATCGCCGCGCTGCGTCCAGGGATCTCCGCCCGCGACCTCGACACGCGTGTGCCGCGACGTGTTCGACGGCAGGCCGGCCACCTCGACTGGTATCTCCACGGAACGGGCCACGGCGTCGGCCTCGAGATCCACGAATCACCGTTCCACTCGCAGGCCTCCGACGAGGTCATCATCGCCGGGAACGTGGTGACGGTGGAACCGGGCCTCTATCGTGTCGGCTTCGGTGGATTCCGGATCGAGGACCTCCTCGTCGTCACCGAAACCGGCTCGCAGCCCCTCACGCACACCGTGCCGCGACCCATTTCCGGGCTGAACGCCCGACCGAAGAAGACGAAGGACACGACCATGCCGCAGATCTCCGTGAACGACCTGAAGAACGGAATCACCCTCGAACTCGACAACGGACTGTTCCAGGTGATCGAGTTCCAGCACGTCAAGCCCGGCAAGGGCGGAGCGTTCGTCCGCACGAAGATCCGCAACCTCCGCAACGGCGCGGTCATCGACAAGACGTTCAACGCCGGCATCAAGGTCGAGCAGGCCATCGTCGACCGTCAGGACATGCAGTTCCTGTACAAGGACGGCACCGACTACGTGTTCATGAACACCTCCACCTACGACCAGATGAACGTGCCGAGCTCGGCGCTCGGGGAGGCCGCCGACTACCTCACCGAGCAGATGGTGGCCCAGATCGCCCAGTACCACGGTGAGATCATCGGCGTCGAGATTCCTGCGTCGGTCGAGTTGCTGATCGCCGAGACCGAGCCGGGCGTGCAGGGCGACCGGGTGTCCGGTGCTCGCAAGCCGGCGACACTCGAGACCGGCAAGGTGCTCCAGGTGCCACTGTTCGTCGAGCCGGGCGACAAGGTCAAGGTCGACACCCGGACCGGCGACTACCTCACCCGAGTCTGAACCGGAATCGAGCAACACCTCCCACATGGCTGCCATGCCGCGTCCAGACGATCGATCCGACGCGCGTGAACGCGCCCTGTACCTGCTGTACGAGGCGTACTCGAAGGGCATCACGCCCGCCGATGCGCTCGCTGTGCAGGTCCTCGAACCCGATGCGTTGACCACGCTGCTGGTCCTCGGTGTCGGCGAGCACGTCGAGGAGCTCGATGCCGCCATCGCGGCACGGGCGAAGGGTTGGACGCTGGCGCGTATGCCCGTGCTCGACTTGAACATCCTGCGCCTGGGCGCATTCGAGCTGGCCCATCGGCCCGATGTCCCGCTCGCGGTGGCCATCGACGAGGCCGTCGAACTCGCGAAGCGGTTCTCCACCGACGACAGTGGCCGTTTCGTGAACGGGGTGCTCTCCGCGCTGGTCGACGACCTGCGACAGTAGGTCGATGCCAGCACGGCCGCTGTGGCACCGGATCCCGCCGCCGAGCGCCCCACAGGTCTTCCTCGCCGGCGCCGTGATCGCGTGGGCGTGGTATTTCGCGGCCCGGTCGCTCGACATCCACCACGCGCTCGGCACGTCGAGCTACGACTCGGCGCTCTACGACCAGGGCATGTGGCTGCTCTCGCGCTTCGACGCCCCCTTCGTGACGCTGATGGGCCGCAACCTGTTCGGCGACCACACGTCGTTCGTCCTGCTGTTGCTCGTCCCGCTCTACTGGATCGCCCCCGGCGCGTGGATCATGTTCACTGCGCAATCGGCGGCGATCGCCGCGGGTGCCATCCCGGTGTTCCTGTACGGACGCAAGCGGTTGGGGTCGGAGTGGCTCGCTCTGATCGGGGCCGGGACGTACCTGCTGCATCCGGCCGTGGGCTGGACGAACCTCGAGAACTTCCATCCCGATGCCTTCCTCGGCGTGTTCGTCGGCTTCGCCATCTACGGCGCACTCGAACGCAAGTGGCGTCTCTATGCGGTCTTCGTGGCGCTGTCGCTGCTCGTGAAGGAGGACGTTGTCACTGGTGATCGTGCCGCTCGGCATCTGGGTGGCGATCCGGCGCGATCGTCGGATCGGACTGCTGACCGTCTTCGGGAGCATCGCGTTCATGGCCGTCGCGATGCTGCTCGTGATGCGCAGCCTGATCGGGGTACCGACACGCAACGGATGGCGCATCCCGTTCGGTGGTCCCCGGGGGCTCGTGGACACGACCGTGACCAATCCGACGGCGCTCGTACGTCACCTTCGCAGCGACGGCCGGCCGTGGTACCTGGTGCAGATGACGGCGCCGTTCGCGTGGCTGTTCGTCCGGTTGCCCGACGTTGCGATGATCAGCGCGCTGGTGCTGTTCACGAACGTCCTGAGCACGTTCTGGTACCAGTACCAGATCGACTACCACTACAGCCTCGTCGCGGTGCCGGCGTTGGCGATCGGGACGTTGTACGCAATCGGGGCGATGACGAACCGCGTCGTGTCGGTACGGGGTCGTCGTCTGCCGATACCGACGCGTTCGTTGGCGATGACGGTGCTCGCGGTCGCGTCGCTGGTGACGGCGTTCGCTGTGGGCGCCGTCACCGCTCGGTCGCACCGACTCGTGGTACGGCGATCGCGGCAACGTCTACGCCGAGTCGGCGCGCGAGCTGCTCGACGACATCCCGGCCGATGCGGTCGTGTCGGCGAACTACCGCCTGACGCCGCACCTCGCGTACCGCGAGGAGATCTACCAGTTCCCGGTTCCGTTCCGCGTGGTGCTGTACGGGCCCGACACGAGCCTCGAAGGGTCACGCCTCGACGACCGCGCCGAGCGCGTCGACTACGTGATGATCCCTGTCGACCAGGACGCCCAGCTGATCGCCGACTGGCTCGCCATCGCGGATGCGTTCGACGAAGTCGCCCGCAACGAGATCTGGGTCCTCTACGAACGCAACCGCAACGTCGAACTCCCTGGCCAGCGGCGGGCGGGGGCAGCGCGGACGTCAGCGCGGGCCGCGGATGAGCCGGCCGGGAAGTTCGCCGGTGAACTCGTCGTGGTCGACGATCTGGACGCCGGCGACGAACGTGGCGTCGTAGCCCTCGGCCTTCTGCACGAGGCGGCGCGCACCGGCCGGCAGATCGTGGGCCATCCGGGCCGCCCCGAACGTGAGGTGGTCGTAGTCGATGATGTTGAGGTCGGCGCGCAGGCCCGGCACCACCGCACCGCGATCGGTGAGACCGTACAGCTCGGCGGTCTCGCGGGTCTGGCGTCGCACGACGTGTTCGAGGGGAAGCTTCGGGCCGCGAGTGCGATCACGGGTCCAGTGCGTGAGCATGAACGTCGGCGTGCCACCGTCGCAGACGACACCGCAGTGGGCGCCGGCATCGGCGAGCCCCATCCGTGTCCCCGGGTGCTGGTGCACCTCGTAGGTGAACGACAGGTCGCCGTACGCGTAGTTGAAGAACGGCGTCAGGATGATGCCGTTGCCGTCGTTGGCGATCAGCTGGTCGATCACGAGGTCGGTGGGTGCAACGCCGGTGCGGGCGGCGACCGCGGCGATCGACTCGTCGGCCGACGGTTCGTAGTCGATGTCGCCGTCCTCGACCGCCCAGAACTTGTCGAGTCGGTCGAGCACGAGCATCGTGTACAGCTCGCCGCCCTCGGCCGGCGCCGTGGCGAACCGTGCGCGCAACTCCGGGTCGGCCAGCGCCGCGGCACGCTCGGCGAGCGGGAGGTCCGCGATCGGTGCATAGGCCGGGATGGAACGCGAGCGGGTTGAAGCTGCCCTCGAGGCACATCAGCAGGCCGACGACCCGACCGGCGACCTGGGCGACGATCGGCAGCCCTTCGGCGCCGGGCCTCGTCGAGCAGCGCGAGCACCTCGCGCCACAGATCGGGCGCGTCGTCGGGCTGGTTGAGGTTGACGCTGACGGTGCGGCCGGTGCGGCGGGCGAGTTCCTTCATCCACGGCCACTCGTCGCGCGGGACGAGTGCGTGGTCGGGAGCGAACTGGAACACGCCGTGGCCGGCGCGTGCGAGTGCGTCGGCGATGCCGAACAGCTCGTCGCTGGTGGCGTGTGTTCCCGGCACGAGTTCGCCCGACTTCGACCTGTGGATCGGGGTGCGTGACGTCGAGAAGCCGAGCGCGCCGGCGCGCAGCCCGCGTTCGACGATGTCGGCCATGGCGGCGATGTCGTCGTCGGTCGCCGCCTCGTTCGCGGCGCCACGGTCGCCCATCACGTAGCCACGCACGGGCCCGTGGGCCACCTGGGCGCCGATGTCGATGACGTACCGGCGCGCCTCGAGTGCGTCGAGGTACTCCTCGAACGACTCCCACTCCCACGAGATGCCCTCGGTCAGCGCCGATCCGGGGATGTCCTCGACGCCCTCCATCAGCTCGATGAGCCACTCGTGGCGATCGGGTGCGGCCGGAGCGAAGCCGACGCCGCAGTTGCCCATCACGACGGTGGTGACGCCGTGCCACGACGACGGGGTGAGGAACGGGTCCCAGGAGGCCTGGCCGTCGTAGTGGGTGTGGATGTCGACCCAGCCCGGCGTCACGAGCCGGCCGGTGGCGTCGACGACGCGCGTCGCTTCACCGATGCTCGTCGCCGCGAGTCGGCGTCGACGACGGCCGTGATCACCCCGTCGTCGACCGCGATGTCGGCGAGTCGGCCGGGTCGGCCGGTGCCATCGACGAGAAATCCCCCACGGATCACGAGATCATGCATGCAGCAACCGTAGTTGCTGCTACCTTCGCACTCACCGTGAAGCGGGTCCCGTGAGGCCCGCACGGAGGAGCAACATGACGACCGACAAGCGGGTCCTCGGGCCCGACGACGTACGACGAGCCATCACCCGGATGGCCCACGAGATCATCGAACGCAATCGAGGCCTCGACGGTGTGGTCCTCGTCGGGATCCAACAGGGGGCGTCTGGCTCGCCACCTCGCTCGGCGAGGAGATCGCCCGGATCGAATCACCGGTGCCGGTGGGTTCCGCTCGACGCCAGCCTCTACCGCGACGACATCGGCCTGCGGCCGGTGCCGCCGGGAGCGGTCAGCGACCTCGACCTTCGACCTCGACGGCGCAACCGTGGTCCTGGTCGACGACGTGCTGTTCACCGGGCGGACGGTCCGTGCGGCCCTCGACGCACTCGCCGACTACGGCCGGCCACGGGCGGTGCAGCTCGCCGTCCTGGTCGATCGCGGCCATCGCGAACTGCCGATCCGTCCGGACTTCGTCGGCAAGAACCTGCCGACCAGCACCGACGAGGACGTCTCCGCCACGGTCGACGGCGTGGTGATCTCATGACACGCGATCTCGAACGCTCACGATGTCTCGCTCGCTGCTCACCATCGACGATCTCGGAGCGTCCGGCATCATCCGGATCTGCTCGACCTCGCCGACCACATGGCCGAGGTGAACCGCCGCCCGAACCCCAAGGTGCCGGCGCTGCGCGGCAAGACCGTGTGCAACGTGTTCTTCGAGGACTCGACACGAACCCGCCTCAGTTTCGAGACGGCCGCCAAGCGGCTGTCGGCCGACACGATGACGTTCGCCGTGTCGCAGTCGAGCATCAACAAGGGTGAGAGCCTGCGCGACACGATCGAGACGATCGCGGCGATGGGCGTCGACGCGTTCGTGGTGCGCCACAGGTCGAGCGGCGCACCGCAGCTCATCGCCGGGTGGACGAACGCGAGCGTCATCAACGCCGGCGACGGGTGGCACGCCCACCCGACCCAGGGCCTGCTCGACGTCTTCACCGTGCGCACCGCCCTGGCCCGCACGGGCGGCTTCGACGGGCTGCGCGTCGCCATGGTCGGCGACGTCAAGCACAGCCGGGTCGCACGCAGCACGATCACGGCGTTCCGCCTGCTCGGCGCCCATGTCACCGTCGTGGCGCCACGCACGCTGCTGCCGCCCGACACGGGCGAACGCTTCGCCGACGCCGTCACCGATCGTCTCGACGACGTGATCGCCGACATCGACGTGCTGTACCTCCTGCGGATGCAGCAGGAGCGGATGAACGAGGCGCTCGTGCCGAACCTCCGTGAGTACACGACACGCTTCGGTCTGACGCCCGAACGCGCGGCACGACTCGCCCCGCAGACACTGGTGATGCACCCCGGCCCGATGAATCGAGGCGTCGAGATCGCCGTCGATCCCGCCGAACTCCCCGGAGCGGTCATCACCCAGCAGGTCACCAACGGCATCGCCGTGCGCATGGCGGTCCTCTTCGACCTGCTCGGCTCGCCGCTCGCCGCGGACGCCACGACGCAAGGAGCTCCCGAATGAGTCTGCTCATCACCGGCGCCAGGATCATCGACGCCACGGGCGAACGAACGGGCGACATCAGGATCACCGACGGTTCGATCGGTGACGTCGGCGACTCCATCGCACCGGATGCCGACGACCAGGTGATCGATGCCGCCGGCCTCGTGGTCAGTCCGGGCTTCGTCGACCTGCACGTGCACCTGCGTGAACCGGGCCGCGAGGAGGCCGAGACGATCGAGACCGGGAGCCGAGCGGCCGCGCTCGGTGGTTTCACCGCGATGGTGGCGATGCCCAACACCGATCCGACGCAGGACTGCGTCGAGGTCGTCGACTTCGTGCGCCGCCAGGGCGAACGCGCCGGGTTGTGCGAGGTCCTGCCGTCAGGATCGATCACCGTCGGCCGGGCGGGGCAGACCCTCACCCCGTTCGCCGAGCTCGCGGGCGCCGGTGTGACGTTGTTCACCGACGACGGCAACGGGGTGCAGGATCCGCTGCTGATGCGTCGAGCGCTGGAGTATGCCGACGGGCTCGGCATCACGCTGGCGCAGCACTGCGAGGTCGAGCGCCTCACGGCGGGCGCGGTGATGCACGAGGGTGACTGTTGCAGCCGCCTCGGCCTGCCGGGATGGCCGTCGATCGCCGAGGAACTGATGCTGCACCGCGACATCGAACTGGTGCGGCTCACCGGTGTGCCGATGCACTTCCTGCACCTCTCGACGGCCGGGAGCGTCGAACTGGTACGTCGGGCCAAGGCCGACGGGTTGCCGATCACGGCCGAGGCGACGCCACACCACTTCAGCCTCACCGACGAGCGGCTGGCCTCGTACGACGCGCTCTACAAGGTCAATCCTCCGCTTGCGGACCGCCGACGACATCGCCGCCATTCGTGCCGGGCTGGCCGACGGCACGATCGACGCCATCGCCACCGACCATGCGCCACATGCGCCGGAGACCAAGGAACAACCGCTCGACCAGGCGCCACCCGGGATGCTCGGTCTGGAGACCGCCCTGGGTGTGTCGCTCGCGCATCTGGAGATGCCGTTGGTGGACGTGATCGCGGCGCTGTCCTGGAAGCCTGCGGCGATCGCCGGTGTCGCCGACCGTCACGGCCGCCCGATCGCCGTCGGCGAGCCGGCGAACCTGACGGTGTTCGACCCCGACGTCGAATGGGAGGTCGTGCCCGCCAGGCTGGCGAGCAGGAGCCGGAACACGCCGTACGTGGGTGTGGGGTTGCGTGGTCGCGTCGTCCACACGATCCTCGCCGGACGACCGGTCGTCGTCGACGGATCGGCGGTTCAATGATGAATGCTCATGCACTAGAATGGATGAATATGCGAACTGCGAGGACCCCGAGATGATCCGTTCCGAGATTCGCGCCGAGATTCGTGAGGGAGCCCTGGTGCTCGCCGACGGCAGCATCTTCGAAGGTGAGCTGATCGGCGCGGAGCGTCCGGTCGCGACGGGAGAGGTCGTGTTCAACACGGTCCTCAGCGGCTACCAGGAGGTCATCACCGACCCCAGCTACGCCGGCCAGATCATCACGTTCACCACACCGCACATCGGCAACTACGGCACCAACGCCGCCGACTTCGAATCACGCGGCACGTTCTGTCGCGGCATCGTCGTCCGCGCGCTCGCACGTCGCCACAGCAACCATCGGGCCGACTCCGGCCTCGAGGCCATGCTGCGACTGCACGGTGTGCCGGGCATCGCCGGGATCGACACCCGTCGACTCACCCGGATCCTTCGCGACACCGGCGCGATGCCCGCCGCGTTCGGATCGGTCCCCGAGGCCGACCTCGCAGCGGCAGCCGCCGCGGAACCCGGAACCGACGGCATCGACCTGGTCAGCCAGGTGACGATCGATGCGGGCTACACCGTCGAAGCGCTCGATCCCGACAACGTCACACGGATCGTCGCCGTCGACTACGGCATGAAGCGCAACATCGCCGTCAACCTCTCGCGCTTCGGCACCGTCGAGGTGGTCCCTGCGTCCACGAGCGCCGCCGACATCCTCGCTCGCACGTCCCGACGGCGTGTTCCTGAGCAACGGCCCCGGCGACCCGGCGATGGTGCCGTACGCCGTCGACACGATCCGTGGCCTGATCGGCAACGTTCCGATCTTCGGGATCTGTCTCGGCCATCAACTGCTCGGCAGGGCGATCGGCGCCGGCACCGTCAAGTTGCCGTTCGGGCACCACGGCGGCAACCACCCGGTCAAGAATCTCGCCACGGGACGCATCGAGATCACCAGCCAGAACCACAACTTCGCCGTCGACCCCGACTCGCTGGCCGGCAGGGCCACGATGACCCACGTCAACCTCAACGACGGCGTCTGCGAGGGGTTGCAGGTGGACGGTGAACTCGCCTTCAGCGTGCAGCACCATCCCGAGGCCAACCCCGGCCCGCACGACTCGCACTACCTGTTCGACCAGTTCGCGGACATGATGCGCCGCGCCGGTGCCGCAACCGCGACGGGGAGCCGCTGATGCCCAAGCGCACCGACATCCACTCGATCCTGATCATCGGGTCGGGCCCCATCGTCATCGGCCAGGCCTGCGAGTTCGACTACTCGGGCACCCAGGCCTGCCGTGTGCTGCGAGAGGAGGGCTACCGGGTCATCCTGGCCAACTCGAACCCGGCCACGATCATGACCGACCCCGACTTCGCCGACGCCACGTACATCGAGCCGCTGACGTGGGAGTTCGTCTCGGCGATCATCGAGCGTGAGCAGCCCGACGCCGTGCTGCCGACCCTCGGCGGCCAGACCGGACTCAACATCGCGATGGAGCTCTTCGAGCGCAACCTGATCGGCGTGCCCGGCACCCCCGAGATGATCGGCGCCAACGCCCAGGCGATCGCCACCGCCGAGGATCGTGAGCTGTTCAAGCAGGCGATGGTCGGCATCGGGCTCGACTGCCTGCGCTCCGGCACCGCCCACACGATGGACGAAGCCCGCGTCGTGCTCGCCGACATCGGCCTGCCCGCAGTGATCCGTCCCGGCCTACATCCTCGGTGGGCGTGGCACCGGGATCGCGTCGACCGCCGAGGAGTTCGAACGCCTCGCCTCGAACGGACTCACGGCGAGCCCGATCAGCGAGATCCTGATCGAGGAATCGGTGTACGGCTGGAAGGAGTACGAGCTCGAGGTGATGCGTGACCACGCCGACAACTGCGTGATCATCTGCGGCATCGAGAACGTGGATCCGATGGGTGTCCACACGGGAGATTCGATCACCGTGGCACCGATCCAGACCCTCACCGACGTGGAGTACCAGGAGATGCGCAACTCCGCACTCGCGTGCATCCGGCGCGTCGGGGTCGAGACCGGCGGGTCGAACGTGCAGTTCGCCGTCGAACCGGGCACGGGCCGTCAGGTGGTCATCGAGATGAACCCGCGGGTGTCACGGTCGTCGGCGCTCGCCTCGAAGGCGACGGGGTTCCCCATCGCCAAGATCGCCGCCCGGCTCGCCGTCGGCTACACGCTCGACGAGATCCCCAACGACATCACCCGGACCGCAGAGCGTTCCACGCCGGCGAGCTTCGAGCCGGTGATCGACTACGTCGTCACCAAGATTCCTCGCTGGGCGTTCGAGAAACTTCCCGGAACCACCGGAGTCCTCGGCACGCAGATGCAGTCCGTCGGCGAGGTCATGGCCATCGGTCGGACCTTCCCGGAGAGCCTGCAGAAGGCGCTGCGGTCGTTGGAGCAGGGCCGGCTCGGGCTCGGCTGCGACCCCGCCTCGTCGCATCTCGACGAGCTGACCGACGACGAACTGCTCGCCCAGGCAGCGATCCCGACAGCGGATCGGATCCAACACGTCGGCGAACTGCTGAACCGGGGTGTCCCGATCGACACGGTCCACGAGGCGACACGGATCGATCCGTGGTTCCTCGACCAGATGTCGATGATCGTGGAGGAACGCGCCGACCTGGTCTCGACCGGGTTCGACGGCATGACGAAACGGGCATGGCGTCGCGCCAAGCGGCTCGGATTCTCCGATGGTCAGCTCGCCCACCTGTGGGGGCGGTCCGAGCACGAGGTCAGAGCGGCCCGCGAGGCCGCCGGGGTCATCCCGACGTACAAGACCGTCGACACCTGTTCGGCCGAGTTCGTCGCCGAGACGCCGTACCACTACTCGACCTACGAGGACGAGAGCGAGGTCCGCTCGTCCAACGGCCGCAAGGTCGTCATCCTCGGGTCGGGCCCGAATCGCATCGGGCAGGGCATCGAGTTCGACTACTGCTGTGTGCACGCGTCGTTCGCCCTCCGAGAGGCGGGCTTCGAGACGATCATGGTCAACTGCAACCCCGAGACGGTGTCGACCGACTACGACACGTCCGACCGGCTGTACTTCGAGCCGCTCACGCAGGAGGACGTGCTCAACGTCATCGCCGCCGAGCGGCCCGAGGCCGTCATCGTCTCGCTCGGCGGGCAGACACCGCTGAAGCTGTCCGGGCTGATCCCCGTCGAGCTGGTGGCGGGCACGTCGCCCGATTCGATCGATGCGGCCGAGGATCGCGAACGCTGGAACACGATCTGCGACGAGTTGCGCATCCCGCAGCCGCCCGGCGGCACCGCGGTCGACCTCGAGCAGGCGCTGGCGATCACCGACGACATCGGTTTCCCCGTCCTGGTTCGTCCGAGCTACGTGCTCGGTGGACGCGCCATGCAGATCGTCCACGACCGCAACCACCTGGCGCGGGCCATGGACGAGTTGGCCGGATTCGGCAGCCTCGGCAAGGAGGGTGGTCTGTCCGCCGAGCGGCCGGTCCTGATCGACCGCTTCCTCGCCGACGCCACCGAGGTCGACGTCGACGCGATCCGCGATCACACCGGCGAGGTGCTGATCGGCGGCGTGATGGAACACGTCGAGGAGGCAGGCGTGCACTCCGGTGACTCGGCGTGTGCGATCCCGCCGCCGACCCTGCCGTCGTGGGTGGTCGAGGTCATCGAGTCGTACACCGCGGTCATTGCCAAGCGGCTCGACGTTCGTGGCCTGATCAACGTGCAGTACGCCGTGATCGGCACGACGGTGTACGTCATCGAGGCCAACCCGCGGGCGAGTCGGACGGTGCCGTTCGTCGCCAAGGCGACGGGCGTCCCGCTCGCCAAGGTCGCCACACGGGTGATGCTCGGAGCGACGCTGGCGGAACTCCGCGCCGAAGGTCTGCTGCAGCCACCGGTCGGCGGCCATGTGGCCGTCAAGGAGGCCGTCCTGCCGTTCAGCCGGTTCCCCGAGGTCGATCCGGCACTCGGGCCGGAGATGCGCTCGACCGGTGAGGTCATGGGCATCGCCGACACCTTCGGACGGGCGTTCTACAAGGCCGAGGTCGCTGCGGGGACGTTCCTGCCGACCGAGGGCACGGTCTTCCTGTCCCTCGCCGATCCCGACAAGCCGGCGGGCCTCGTCGTCGCCCAACGGTTCCGAGCGCTCGGTCTCGGCATCGTCGCCACCGAGGGCACCGCTGCCTACCTCGCCGCATTCGATGCGCCGGTGGATCAGGTGGTCGCCAAGGTGCAGGAGTCCGGGCCCGACGGCGGCGAAGGCGGCCACAATGCACCGGGACGGGTCACCGCCGTCGACCTGATCGCCGACGGCAAGATCAGCTTCGTGGTCAACACGCCGCGCGGCCGCCTCGGGCGCAGCGACGGCGAAGCGATCCGCAAGGCGGCGAGCCTGCATCGTGTGAGTTGCGTGACCACCGTCGACGCTGCGCTCGCCGCGGTGCAGGGTCTCGCCGAGAACGACGGCGATGTGCCGACGGTCAAGACGCTCCAGGAGTACCACGGCCAGCCGCGACACCGAGCCGACCGCAAGGTGATGACAAGGTGGATGACAGGGTGACGGCAAGGTGATCGACACCCGGGTCAGGGTCGGCTCGATGCGAGCTGTCGACGCCGGTGATGACGGCGTCGGGCACGGTCGGCTACGGCACGGAGTTCCGCGACCATCTCGACTTCGCCGCGCTCGGCGCGGTCGTCACCAAGTCGCTCGCCGCCTACGAGTGGGCCGGCAACCCGCCTCCTCGGCTGCACCCGACCGCCCAGGGCATGATGAACGCCGTCGGCCTGCAGGGCCCCGGCGTGCAGGTACTGGCTCGATCATGTACTCGGCGATCTGCTGGCGACCGGTGCCACGGTGGTCGCCAGCATCTGGGGTCGATCGGTCGACGACTATGCGCAGGCCGCAGACATGCTGGCCGAGGCACCGGAGGGGCTGGTGGCAGTCGAGGTGAACCTCTCGTGCCCGAACCTCGAGGGGCGCGGATCGATCTTCGCGCACGACGCCGCACTGTCGGCGGAGGTGATCGCCGCAACGGCGGGATGCGGCCGGCCCCGCTGGGCGAAACTCAGTGCCAACACCGATCGGATCATCCAGGTCGCCGAGGCGGTCGTCGACGCCGGCGCCGAGGCGGTCACCTGCATCAACACCCTGTTGGGGCTCGCCTACGACCCCGACACGCTGTCACCGACCCTGGGTGCCGGTGGGGGAGGGCTGTCGGGACGCGCCATCCATCCGGTGGCCGTTCGCGCCGTGCACGACGTCCACCAGGCGCTCCCCGACGTTCCGATCGTGGGCGTCGGTGGCGTTGCATCCGGATGGGATGCCGTGGAGCTGATGTTGGCCGGCGCCTCTGCCGTGCAGGTCGGCACGGCGTCGTTCGCCGACCCGCGGGCCACCCAGCGCGTGCAGGAGGAGCTGATCGCATGGGCCGTGAGCAGGGGATTGACCAGTCTCGCCGAGATCACCGCGATAGCTTGATCCTCATGGCAACACCCCCACAGCTGACCCCCGAACAACGAACGGCGGCACTCGCAAAGGCTGCAGAGGCCCGCACTGCTCGAGCCGAGATCAAGGCCCGGCTGAAGATGGGCTCGATGACCCTGGCCGATGCATTGGCCTCCGACGACGTCAACGTCGGCAAGCTCAAGGTCGTCTCCCTCCTCGAGTCGCTGCCCGGCGTCGGCAAGGTCAAGGCCCGCAAGATCATGGAAGACGTCGAGATCGCCGACAATCGTCGGGTCCAGGGTCTCGGCACCCAGCAGAAGGCGAAGCTGCTCGAACTGCTCGCGGATTGACCGGAAGAGTGGAACCGGAACAGTCGAGCCGGAACAGTTGACGCCGCGGGTGATCATCGTCGTCTCCGGCCCTGGTGGGGTCGGCAAGGGAACCATCGTCGAAGAGCTCGTGCGTCGCGACCCACGGTTGTGGTTGAGTCGGTCGTGGACCACCCGCGAGCGCCGTCCGTCCGAGCCCGACGATGCCTATGTGTTCACCGACACGGCGACCTTCGAGCAGCGCATCGCCGACGGCGGTTTCCTCGAGTGGACCGAATTCCTCGGCAACTACTACGGCAGCCCCACGCCGTCGCCCGACAGCGACCAGGACGTCGTGCTGGAAATCGAGGTCGACGGCGCCCAGCAGGTGAAGCGGCTGTATCCCGACGCGCTGCTGCTGTTCGTCGTCCCGCCCTCGCGGGAGGAGCAGGAACGCCGCCTGCGAGGGCGTGGAGACCCCGGCGACAAGGTGCTCGCACGGCTGAAGAAGGCCGAGATCGAAGAGCCGATCGGGCGTGACCTGGCCGACCACATCGTCGTCAACGACGACCTCGATGAGACGATCGCCGAGATGCTGCACATCATCGAAGCCGCACGACCCAGCTGACCAGGCGGTAGGATCGTCGCCCTATGGCGCTCGACCACGACACGATGATCAACCCTCCCATCGAGAGTCTTCTCGGGACGGTCGACTCGAAGTTCACCCTGGTCACGCTCGCTGCGCGTCGGGCGCGCAACATCAACTCGTACTTCAACCAGCTCGGCGACGGCCTCGGCCACATGATTCCGCCGCAGGTGTCGTCGGTGGCCCGCAAGCCGCTGTCGATCGCCTTCGAGGAGATCTCCGAGCACAAGATCGTCTGGACGCCTGCGCCCGAGGAAGTCGTCATCGACGACGAGGAATTCGACGCCGAGACGCAGAGGCCGAGGCAGTCGCCGACGCCGAGTCCACCGACGGCTGACGCCACGTCGAACCCGCCACCGTCGCACCCGCCGCACGTCGCACCCGCAGGCACTCGAGAGGGGAACCGATGCTCGAAGGCAAGCGGATCGTTCTGGGGGTGACCGGCGGGATCGCCGCGTACAAGGCGATCGAGGTGTGTCGCCGCCTCGTCGACGCCGGGCGCCCATGTGGTGCCGATCATGACGGCCGGCGCCGAGCACTTCATCGGTCGGACCACGCTGAGCGCGCTGGCCTCCGAGCCCGTGCAGACCGAGCTGTGGGACAACCCGACCACACCGATCCCGCACACCCGGATCGGCCAGGGCGCCGACCTGATCCTCGTCGCACCGGCCACCGCGCGCCTGCTGGCCGCCTACCGGATGGGCCTGTCGACCGACCTGCTCACGAACACCCTGATCGCCACGCGGGCGCCCGTCGTGGTGTGCCCGGCGATGCACACCGAGATGTGGGAACACCCCAGCGTCGTCGAGAACGTGGCGGTCCTGCGAGATCGCGGCGTGCACATCGTCGAGCCCGAGTCCGGTCGGTTGGCCGGAGGCGACATGGGCGCCGGTCGTCTCGCCGATCCGGCCTCGATCGTCGCTGCCGTCGAGCGTGTCCTCGGCCCACGCGATCTCGACGGCACCGCGGTCGTGGTGTCGGCAGGAGGCACACGTGAGCCGATCGACGCCGTCCGGGTGATCGCCAATCGCAGTTCGGGCAAGCAGGGCTACGCCGTCGCGGCCGAGGCTGCGAGTCGGGGCGCTCGCGTCACGCTGGTGTCGACGGTGTCGCTGCCGGTACCCGCCGGTGTCGAGCTGGTGGCTGTCGAGACCGCCGCGGAGATGGAGCGGGCGATGGCGTCGGCGGCTGCCGATCACGACGTGATCGTGATGAGCGCGGCGGTGGCCGACTTCCGGCCCAAGGTGGCCGCCGACGGAAAGCTGAAGAAGCGCGACGGTGTCCCCGAGATCGTGCTCGAGCCCACGCCCGACATCCTCGCCGGGCTCGGAGCGGCCAAGCGCGCCGGGCAGGTGCTCGTCGGCTTCGCGGCCGAGACCGACGACCTGCTCGCCAATGCCACTGAGAAGCTGCGTTCGAAGCAGCTCGACCTGATCGTCGCCAACGACGTGAGTGCACCCCAGGTCGGGTTCGCTCACGACACAAACGCGGTTACGCTGTTGCGGCCCGACGCGGAGCCTGTCGAGATCGACCTCGCATCGAAGCGAGATGTCGCTCGGGCCGTCATCGACACCATCGTCTCCATTCGCTCCCGACATCGACAGGATCCTGCATGAGCACGTACACGTTCACCTCCGAAAGCGTCACCGAAGGCCATCCGGACAAGATGGCCGACCAGGTCTCCGACTCGATCCTCGACGCGATCCTCGCCGAGGATCCCGGACGGTCGTGTGGCCTGCGAGACCCTGCTGACCACCGGCCTGTGCGTCATCGCCGGCGAGATCACCACGTCGGCGTACGTCGACATCCCGAAGATCGCCCGCGAGACGATCAACGGAATCGGCTACGACAACGCGCTCTTCGGTTTCGACGGCAACACGTGCGGCGTCATCGTCTCGATCGACGAGCAGAGCCCCGACATCGCCCAGGGCGTCGATGCCAGCGAAGAGGTCCGCTCGGGCCATTCCGGCGAGGACATGCTCAACCTGCAGGGTGCCGGCGACCAGGGCATGATGTTCGGGTACGCCTGCAACGAGACCGCCGACCTGATGCCGCTGCCGATCTGGACGGCGCACCGCTTGGCCGAACGCCTCGCCGAGGTCCGCAAGTCGGGTCAGGTTCCGTATCTGCGCCCCGACGGCAAGACCCAGGTCACCTACGAGTACCACAACGGTTGGCCGGTGGCGCTCAAGGCCGTGCTGATCAGCACGCAGCACCAGGACGGCGTCGACCGCGACTCGGTCATCCGTCCCGACCTCGTCGATCAGGTCATCCGCCCGATCATTCCCGAGCAGTTCGCCGATGACGAGTACGAGATCTACGTGAACCCGACGGGTCAGTTCGTCCGCGGTGGCCCCTACGCCGACGCCGGCCTCACCGGCCGCAAGATCATCGTCGACACCTACGGCGGCATGGGTCGCCACGGCGGCGGCGCGTTCTCCGGCAAGGATCCGAGCAAGGTCGACCGCTCGGGTGCATATGCCGGCCGCTGGGTCGCCAAGCATGTCGTCGCCTCCGGCGCTGCCGACCGCTGCGAAGTGCAGCTGGCGTATGCCATCGGCATGGCCCAACCGGTGAGCATCCTCGTCGAGACGTTCGGCACGTCGCACGTCGACCCTGCGGCGATCGAGCAGGCGGTGCGTGCCACGTTCGACCTGCGACCCGCCGCCATCGTGCGCGACCTCGACCTCAAGCGCCCGATCTACAAGCGTTCGGCCGCCTACGGACACTTCGGCCGCGCCGGCTTCCCGTGGGAAGAGCTGAACCGTCTCGACGACTTCAAGTCGGCCGTCGGCGTCTGAGCGACACCGGTGACGCCCGCGCTGCCGGCTCGGCTGCGCCGCGAGCGTCGCCACCGTCGTTCCCGACGTCACCGGGCTCGACAAGCAGTTCGACTATCTGATCCCGTTCGAGCTGTCGGCGCACGTCCGTGTCGGCACGCTCGTGCGGGTCGAACTCCACGGTCGCCGCATCGGTGGGCTGGGTCGCCGCGATCGGCGACACGCCGACCGACGGTCGGACGATCGAGTCGCTCAAGTCGATCGCGAAGGTGACCGGACACGGCCCGGCAGCGGAGTTGTTCGAGCTGGCGCGGTGGGCCTCGACCCGATGGGCCGCGCGCCGGATCCGGCCGTTCCTCGTGACCGCTTCACCGGGTCGGGCCGTGGTGGCGCTGCCGCCCGACCGGCGCACGGGCGCGACTCCCGGTCCCACCTCGCCGGCGACACGCAATCTGCTCGGAGTCGGCGGGGGAGTACTGCGACTTCCCCCGCGGGCCGACGTGATGCCGACGATCCTGGCAGCGGTGGGGCGCGGTCCGTCGCTGGTGGTCGTACCCGAACACCACACGGTGGCGTTGCTCGCGACGCGTCTGCGTCGCGCCGGGCTGTCCGTCGCTGTCGTTCCCGACGACTGGGCGAGCGCTGCCGGTGGCGTCGACGTCGTGATCGGGACCCGGTCTGCTGCCTGGGCGCCGTGTCCCGACCTCGCGGTGGCGGTCGTGGTCGACGAGCACGACGAGGTACTGCAGGAGGAACGCACGCCGACCTGGCACGCCCGTGACGTGGTGGTCGAGCGGTGCCGACGCGCGGGAGTCCCCTACGTGCTCGTGTCGCCCACGCCGACGCTCACCGCTGTCGTCGAGTACGCCGGTGACGGCGGTGTCGTGCACCCGCCCGCGGCCCGCGAGCGCTCCGGATGGCCGCGAATCGTGGTCGTCGACCGCACCGACGAAGATCCGTGGAAGCGGTCGCTCGTCACCTCGCCGCTGATCGAGCGACTTCGTGACCACGACCTGACGGTGGTCTGCGTGAGCAACATCACCGGGCGGGCCCGGGTGCTCGCGTGCCGATCGTGTCGGGCGCTGATCCGCTGCGAGCGAGTGTGACGCCGCGGTCGGCCTCGACGACGATGGCCGCCTGTCGTGCCGACGGTGCAGAACGGTTCGCCCGCCGGTGTGCCAGGCATGTGGTGCGAGCCGGTTCGCGAACCTCCGACCGGGCGTGCACGCGCCTACGCGAAGAACTGGAAGCTGCAGCCGCCCGTCCCGTGGTTGCAGTCACCGGATCCGACCCGGGTCTGCCGCCCCGTGCCGGTGTCTACGTGGGAACCGAAGCCGTTCTCCATCGCGTCGGTGCCGCCGATGTGGTCGCCTTCCTCGAGTTCGACTCCGAGATGCTCGCCCCCCGGTTCCGGGCGTCGGAACAGGCGCTGGCGCTCATCGTTCGAGCAGGGCGGATGGCACCCGAGGTGCTGCTCCAGACCTTCGCACCCGATCACGAGGTGATCAGCGCTGCCGCGAACGGGCGTCCGGCGGACATCCTCGTCGGCGAGCGGGTTCGCCGGGAGGCGCTCGGGCTCCCGCCGTTCGGGGCGCTGGCGGTCGTGTCCGGCACCGGTGCCGCCGAGGTCGTCGCGCAGCTCGCGCCCCCCGTCCAGGTGGGTGGCGACGGCGCCGACCGCTTCCTCGTGCGCGCCGACGACTGGATGACGCTCGGGACGGCCCTCGACGCCACCGAGCGTCCTGCCGGCTCGCGCATCCGCGTCGAAGTCGACCCACCTCGCATCTGAGGGTGGCGCGGCGTCAGCCGCCGACGAGGGCGTCGAAGCGGGTGTCGTCGATGTTGCCGCCGGACAGGATGATCCCGACGCGACGGCCACGGAAGTGGACGGGATCGTCGAGGACTGCAGCGAGGCCGGCGACACCACTGGGTTCCAGACGGCGACCGAGCAGGTCACGGGCGACGCGCATGGCGTCGACCAGCTGTTCGTCGGTGACCGTCACGACCTCGCTCACCAACCGGCGGTTGATCGCGAACGTCGCAGCCCCCGGCGCCGTGACGGCCAGGCCGTCGGCGATCGTGTCGGGTTGAGCGATCCGCACGATCTCGCCGGCGGCGAACGATCGACGTGTGTCGTCGGCAGCCGACGGCTCGACACCGATCAGCTCACAGGCGGGGTCGAGTCGATGCATCGCCGAGGCGCAGCCGGCCATCAGACCGCCGCCCGACATGGGCACGAGCAGCGCGTCGAGGTCGCCGACCTGCTCGTGCAGCTCGAGGGCGGCCGTGCCCTGCCCGGCCATCACCAGTGGGTCCTCGAACGGATGCACGAATGTTGCACCGGTCTCGGCCGCCTGCCGACGCGCCCCTGCCTCGCGGTCGGACACCGAGCGCTCGAAGGTGACGATCGCAGCGCCGAACGACTCGATCAGCGCACGTTTGGCCGCAGCGACGTCCTCGGGCACGTGACACGGTTGCCGCCATGCCGAGGATCTGGGCCGCGCAAGCGACGGCAGCGCCGTGGTTGCCCGACGACACCGCCACGACACCCCGCGACCGTTGGTCCGGAGGGATCAGCGACATCCGGTTGAACGCGCCCCGGAACTTGAAGGCACCGGCGCGCTGCTGCGATTCGTCCTTGCCGAACACGGTGGCGCCGGTCAGGGCGTCGAGGCGGTCGGAGTGCAGCACCGGTGTCACGACGGCCTCGCCGGCGATGACTGCCGAGGCGGCGCGGATGTCGTCGATGTCGATCACGCGACGGACCTCCGTCGACGCTCCGGTCGACGGTCGAGGAGCCGGAACCCGGCCTTCGAACCGATGCGGTCGCACGCGTAACCCCTGCTCGGCCAGCCACTTCTGCAACGAATCGGCCCCGAGGTGTTTCTGGACCACGAGCGCGGCCTCGCCGTGCGGTGAGAGCCGTGCGAGCCAGGTGAGGAGCAGCTCGTGCAGCTGGTCCTTGCCGATGCGGATCGGCGGATTGGACCAGATGGTGGCGAAACGGACGTCGGTGGGCACGTCCTCGGGACGTGCCACGACGATGTTGGTGATGCCGTTGCGTTCTGCATTGCGGACGACAGAGTTCACGGGCGCGGCCGTTCACGTCGATCGCCCACACGGTTGCGCCGGGCGACCGGCGCGCCATCGTCAGGGCGATGGGACCGGCGCCACACCCGAGGTCGAGGAGATTGCCCTCGTCGGCGAGGGGCAGCGGTGCTCGCAACAGCATCGACGTCGCCGTGTCGAGATGACCGTGGGAGAACACCCCGCGGTCGGTCTCCATCGTGAAGGCCGTGTCCGGGAGGGTCACGTCGACGACCATCGGAGCGGATGCCACCCTCGGGTCGTCGTCGAAGTACTGGTCGGTGGGCACTCCCCGTAGCCTGGCATGGATGTCGTACACGATCCGCACCTACGGCGACCCCGTGCTGAAGACGGTCGCGTCCCACGTCGACGACGTCGACGGCAAGATCATCCGACTCGTCGACGACATGTTCGACACCCTCGTCAACTGGGGCAACGGGATTGCCCTGGCCGCGCCGCAGATCGGCGTGCAGAAGCAGGTCGTGGTGTGGGACATCGACGACAATCCGCTGGCGATCATCAATCCGGAAGTCGTCGAATCCGACGGTGAGTGGGCGTACGAGGAAGGCTGTCTGTCGATCCCCGGCCTGTACGTCGAGATGCTTCGTCCGAAGACGGTCCTGGTCCGCGGTGTCGATCTGAACGGCGAGATCATCGAGATCGAGGCCGATGAGCTCGAGGCGCGGATGTTCCAGCACGAGATCGACCACCTCAACGGTGTGTTGATGTTCGACCGCCTCGAAGGCGATCAGCGCAAGGAAGCGATCAAGGAGTACCGCCGGATCGAGGAGGAAGTGGCCAAGCAGGCCGCACGTACACCCATCCGGCGGCGCCTCGGTCTGGGATGAGGATCGTCTACCTCGGCACACCCGAGATGGCGGTGCCGCCGTTGCACGCGCTGGTCGAGGCGGGCCACGAGATCGTGCTGGTCGTCACCCGGGTCGACAAGCGGCGCGGACGGGGGAGCGAGCTGTCGCCCGAGCCCCGTGAAGGCCGCCGCGATCGAGCTCGGGCCTGCCGGTGTCGCACGAGGTCGACGACGTGCTTGACGGCGGTGTCACGTGATGGCGCGGAACTCGGGGTGGTCGTCGCCTTCGGCCGCATCATCAAGCCGCACGTGCTCGACGTGATCCCGATGGTCAACCTCCATTTCTCGCTGCTGCCGCGGTGGCGTGGTGCTGCGCCGGTCGAGCGGGCGCATCCTGGCCGGCGACGACGTCACCGGCGTGTGTGTGATGGCCCTGGAGGAGGGCCTCGACACCGGCGGTGTCCATGCCCGCCGCGAGGTGCCCATCGGCGCGGAGACCACGGCGGAGGAGCTGCGAGCGGAGCTGGTCGAGGTCGGCTACGGCGCTGCTGGTCGACACACTCGCCCGCCCGCTCGAGGAGTGGATCGATCAGCCCGAGCCGCAGACCGGCGAGGTGACCTACGCCGCCAAGTTCGCCGGCTCCGACTTCGAGATCGACTGGTCGAGGCCCGCTGTCGACATCCACCGACTCGTCCGCGTCGGCGGCGCCTGGACCACGTTTCGAGGCAAACGTCTCAAGATCAATGCGGCCCGCCTCGAAGGCGGCGTGCTGGTCCCGACGATCGTGCAACCCGAAGGGAAGGCTCGCGATGAGCTTCGAATCCTGGCGCAACGGCGCCCGTCCGAGCTGCCGACGAACTGTTCGGCACCCTGTGACCCGCGCTCCGGGCACACCACGGGCGGCGAACCCGCTGCACACCGACCGATCGGGTCCGGGCGGCGAACGCACGGCTCGACGTGTCGCCCTCGACGCGCTCCGGCGGATCGAGTCCGACGGCGCCTACGCGAACCTCGTGCTCGGGCCGATGCTGGCCACCTCGGGGCTGACCGACATGGATCGTCGGTTCGTCACCGAACTCGTCTACGGCACCACCCGGATGCGCCGGGCATGCGATTCGGTGATCGATCGGTTCGTCACGTCGCCGCCCGACGACGCCACCCGCTCGGTCCTCCGCCTGGGTGCATATCAGCTCGTGTTCGCCGGGGTGCCGCCGCATGCCGCCGTGGGCGAGACGGTCGGGCTGGCCCCGAAGCGGACCCGTGGCTTCGTCAACGCGGTGCTCCGCAAGGTCTCGAGGTTGTCGATCGACGACATGTCGTGGCCGTCGGACGGGGCGCGTCTGAGCTATCCGGACTGGATGGTCGATCTGTTCCGCGCCGAGTTGGGCGACGACGCCACGCCGGCGCTGGAGCGGATGAACCAGCCGCCGCCGGTGACGGCCCGCGACGACGGCTATGTGCAGGACGAGTCGTCGCAGTGGGTTGCCGCGGCGGTCGAGGTGGACGTTCGGCGCACGAGTGCTCGACATGTGTGCTGCACCAGGTGGCAAGGCCACGGCGATGGCGAATGCCGGTGCCCGTGTGATCGCCGCCGACCAGCGGCTCGGGCGGGCCCGTCTCGTCCAGGAGAACGCAACGACGCTCGACCTCGATCTGCCGGTCGTGGCGGCCGACGGTCTGGCGGCGCCGTTCCGGCCCGGTTCGTTCGAGGCGGTACTCCTCGACGCCCCGTGCTCGGGGCTCGGTGCGCTGCGCCGTCGGGCCGATGCCCGTTGGCGGATCCAGCCGAGCGACATCGTCGAGCTCGCCGAGTTGCAGTCGCACCTGCTCGCGTCGGCGGCGGAACTCGTCGCGCCGGGCGGTCGGCTCGTCTACAGCGTGTGCACCATCACGGCGGCGGAGTCCGTCGACCATCGCACGCCCGAAGGGTTCGAGGTGGAGTCGACGCCCCCGCCGATCGGTGTGTGGCGCCCGTTCGAGCAGGGTTGGCGCGTGCTCCCGCACGACGCCGACACCGATGGCATGGTGCTGATTCGGTACCGTCGGACATCGTGACCGAGTCGTCCGGTTCCCACGCCGCTGCGCAGGCAAAGGTCCTCACCGTCAGCGACGGTGTGGTTCACGGCACCCGTGACGACCTCAGCGGGCGAGCGCTGGTGGATCATCTGACGGCCAACGGTTTCGAGGTCGTCGATCATCGTGTGACTGCCGACGGCGCCGATCTGGTGGCTGCTGCACTCACCGAACTGGCCGACGGATTCGCCGGCCTGATCGTGTCGACGGGTGGGACGGGCTTCGCCCCGCGCGACCAGACACCCGAGGGAACCAGGGCGGTCATCGAGCGTGATGCACCCGGCCTCGCCGAGGCGATGCGCCTGTGCAACCCGCTCGGTCGCCTCTCGCGTGGCGTCGCGGGCATCCGTGGCAGCAGCATCATCGTGAACACCCCGGGCAGCACCAGGGGCTGCGTCGAGCAGACTCGACGCCGTGATCGACGTGCTCGCGCACGCCCTGCGCCTCCTCCACGACACCGAAACAACCCACTGACTCCCCACCGAACCCCCACCGAACCCCGGTTTGCGTGACAGTTCGGTTGGGCCGTCCCAACAGAACTGCAACGCAAACCGGTGGGGGTCGGTCGTTAGCCTCGGCGATCATGCTGCGACTCGTCCTTCCGAAAGGTTCGCTGGAGAAGGCGACGCTCGAGCTGTTCGAGGCAGCCGACCTGCCCGTGATCCGCTCGTCGACCGTCGACTACCAGGCAACGATCGACGACCCGCGTATCGAGTCGGTCCGCATCCTGCGGCCGCAGGAGATCCCGATGTACGTCGCCGAAGGGCTGTTCGACATCGGGATCACCGGACGTGACTGGGTCGAGGAGACCGGCAGCGTCGTCGAGACCCTCGGCGAGTTGAAGTACTCGAAGGCGACCAGCAACCCGATCAAACTGGTCGTCGCGGTCGCCGGCGACAACCCGGCCGGATCGGTCGACGACCTGCCCAACGGCGTGCGGGTCCAGTCGGAGTATCCCGAACTGACGAAGCGATTCTTCGCCGACCATGGCGTCGAGGCCGAAGTTCGGCTGTCGTACGGGGCGACCGAGGCGAAGATTCCCGACATCGCCGACTGCGTCGTCGAGATCACCGAGACAGGACGTGCACTGCGCGCCGCCGGGCTGAAGGTGATCGACACGATCCTGCTCAGCTACACCGAGGTGGTGGCCAATCCGGTTGCGGCGAAGGATCCGGACAAGCGCAAGGCGATGGATCAGATCATGACGCTCCTCAACGGCGTGCTCGACGCCCGGGGCCGGGTGCTCCTGAAGCTCAACGTGAGCGAGGAGCGCAAGGATGCGGTGCTCACCGTGCTCCCGTCGATGAAGTCACCCACGATGTCGCCCCTCGCCGGTGGCGGATACGCAGTGGAATCGGTGGTCGAGAAGAAGCTGATCAACCTCATCATCCCGGCCCTGATCGACGCCGGCGCCACCGATCTCGTCGAGATGGCGATCGCCAAGATCGTGCCGTGACCGAGCTCGAGCGTGGCACCGGCCGCCGAGGTGTGGTCACGGCATTCGACGAGCAGTCCGGTCTCGGGGTGATCTCTGGCCTCGATGGCTCACAGCTACGCCTTCCACTGCATCGAGATCGCCGACGGGTCCCGATCGATCGGCGTCGGCGTCGACGTGAGCTTCGACGTGTTGGCCAAGCTGGGTCGATGGGAAGCCGCCAACATCCGGTCGTGAGCACGACCGACCGATCCGGTCGACCGCGACCGCCGGATCATCGACGTGCTGATGGCGCTGCGGGAGGGCGAGGTCACCACCTACGGCGACGTGGCCGAGGTTGCCGGCCACCCCCGGCAGGCTCGTCTGGTGGGACGAATCCTCGCCACCACCGATGCCGACGTGCCGTGGTGGCGGGTGGTCAACGCCGCCGGTCGGCTCGTGGCCGGTGATCCGGCGCTGCAGTCGCAGCTGCTGCGAGACGAAGAGGTGGTGATCGACGGACGGACGTGTCGTCGACGCCCCGATCGGGCGGTTCAGCCGGTCGCGTCGATCTGGCCCTTGATCTGGACGAACGCCAAGCGGATGTTGGCCAGCGCATCCTGCATGGTCGGTGCCTCCTCGCCGAGTCGGGCGCCGAGACCGTCGACCAGGCAGGCAACGGCATCGATGGCCAGCGCCGACTGACGCAGATCGGGCGGGGTGGCCGACAGGTGGATGGCCGCCAGCTCGTAGAGCCCCATCACGTGATTGGTGATGACGACTTCCGCCGGAATCTCCGACAACCGGGCGCGGGCCTCGTTCATCTCGCGCTGTGCTGCGGCCAGAGCGTCGAGCTGGTCGTCGTCGAGCTCGGGCTCATCGTCGAATTCGTCCATCTCGTCGATCTCGTCGATCTCGTCGAATTCGGAGTCAGAGGTTTCGTCACTCATGCGCGGTACCCTACCGAGCACAATTGAGGCGAAGTGGGGGAGACCCCCACCTGGCCACGAATCGTCTCCACTGCACAGGCTCTGAACAGACTCTGCACAGGGGAGCCAGACAGTGCGTCCAGGTCACAAGGCTGAGACCAGCCCCCGGTCACGGGTCGCTCTCCGAGAGGAGAGCGGGCAGCGTGACCAGTGTCGGGTCGCTCCGCGTGCGGTTCGCGTCGAGCGCCAACATTATTCAGACACTGGGGAGGCCCATTGCACAGGAGTGATCAGCCATAGCACCGCGACAGGAACAACGTGGCGACCAGCACCGGATCAACGACCGCATCCGATCCCGTGAAGTCCGACTCATCGGACCGACCGGCGACCAACTCGGAATCAAGGCCGTTCCCGACGCGCTGAGAATGGCCAGAGGACTCGAACTCGACCTGGTCGAAGTGGCCCCGAACGCCAACCCTCCCGTTTGCCGAATCATGGATTACGGCAAGTTCAAGTACGAAGAGGGACAGAAGGCCAAGGAAGCCCGAAAGAAGTCCACCAACGTCTCGGTGAAAGAAGTGAAGTACCGGCCGAAGATCGGCAAGGGCGACTTCGACACCAAGACCCGCAACGTGATCCGCTTCATCGAAGAGGGCCACAAGGTCAAGATCACGTTGCAGTTCCGTGGGCGCGAGATGGCACACCCAGAGCTCGGATCGAAGATTCTCGATGACGTGCTCGAAGCGGTGGGTCCGGCAGCCAAAGTCGATACGCAGGCGCGACTCGAGGGTCGCAGCATGTCGATGACGCTGTCGCCCGACAAGCAGGCCCAAGAGGCGATGAAGAAGGCGGCGATCGAAGCCGAGCGCAAGGCCCAGGCGGAAGCGTCCGAAGCGGAGGCGGAGGCGCAAGCGCCCGAAGCCGAAGCGGAGACGCCCGAGGTGGACGAAGCGCCCGAAACGATCGTCGCCAGCGAACCAGGAGAAGGAGTATCCGATGCCGAAGATGAAGACGTCGAAGACGGCAGCTAAGCGATTCAAGAAGACCGGTACCGGTCGTCTGCGTCACGAGCAGCAGAACAACCAGCACAAGTTCGAGTCGAAGTCGTCCGCACGCAAGCACCGCCTCGATCGCGATGCCGATGTGCACTCGACCGACGAGAAGAAGATCAAACGCCTCCTCGCCCAGCGCTGAGAAGACAAACAGGGGTCAGCCCCGACTGAACGTTCCGAGGAGGAAACGATATGGCACGTGTGAAGCGTGGTGTGGCGTCGAAGAAGCGCCACAAGAAGGTACTGAAGAAGGCCAAGGGTTACTACGGCAACAAGAGCCGTTCGTTCCGGGCCGCCAACGAGCAGGTCATGCGGTCGGGCAACTATGCCTTCCGTGACCGTCGCGCCCGCAAGGGCGAGATGCGTCGTCTGTGGATCCAGCGCATCAACGCCGGCACCCGTCAGCACGACATGAGCTACAGCCGGTTCATCGCCGGGCTGAACGCTGCCGGTATCGAGGTCGACCGCAAGATCCTCTCCGATCTGGCCATCACCGATCCGGCCGCATTCGGCAAGCTCGTCGAGGCAGCCAAGGGCGCGCTGGCCTGAACGGCCACACTGGTGCACGATGAGTGCGCTGGCGTTCAACAATCAACAAGTACAGGAACTGCGGCGCCTCCTGGGGCGCCGCAGTTCGCGTCACGACTCGAGCGTCGGTTCGTGGTCGAGGGTCCGGTGCTCGTCGCCGAAGCAGTCGCTGCCGGCTGGACGTGGAAGCACAGTTCGTCCCCGAGGGTTCCGACAGCGTCGTCGACGGTGCCGGAACCGTGTTCGAGCTGGCCGACGGGGTGCTCGAGCGGGTGGGGTCGACCGAGACTCCGCAGCCGCCCCTGGCCATCGTCGCGATGCCCGACGACCGTGCGGGCGACGTGCTGCCGGCGGCGTCGTTCGTCGTCGTACTCGACCGGGTCGGCGACCCCGGCAACCTCGGGACGATCCTGCGCTCGGCCGAAGCTGCCGGTGCCGATCTCGTCGTCCTCACTCCGGGCAGCGTCGACCCGTTCAATCCCAAGGTGGTCCGTTCGTCGGCCGGTGCGTTGTTCCACGTCCCCGTCGTGACGGCCGGGATCGACGACGTCGCGGCAGCGGGACTCGAGCTGTTCGGCACGACGAGCCACGGTTTTCCCGGCCGGACGGTCGTGCCGTACACCGATGCCGACCTCACCGGTCGAATCGCCGTCGTGATGGGGAACGAGGCCGCGGGCCTGCCGGACGAATGGAACGACACGGTCGGACCCGTGAGGTCGTGGATCACGATCCCGCACAGCGGTCGCAGCGAATCGCTCAACGTGGCGATGGCAACCACGGTGCTCGTGTTCGAAGCCGCGCGCCAACGAACCGGTCAGTGATCCTCGAGCACGTCGAACGACGCCGGATAGACGACGCTGCCCCGAAGGGACGGGTCGTCGTTCGTGAGACGCATCACCTGGGCTGCTTCGGCCGGAGCCCAGTCGGGCTGCGGAAGGGCGATCCCGTGGCTCGCCGCGGGCTCGAAGCCGAAGCGGGAGTAGTAGCGCGGATCCCCCTCGAGCACGACGATCTGTTCGCCGCGAGCATCGGCGAGCGCCGTGACGGTCGTGACGAGGAGCCCACCGACACCCTGGCCGTGGTGCGTCGGGTCGACGGCCAGCGGTGAGAGCAGGACGATCGAGACGTCGTCGTCATCGGTGTCGTCGGTGCGGAGCGTGCAGCGACTGATCATCACATGGCCGACGACGACGCCGTCGAGCGTCGCCACCAGTGAAAGTCCGGGGATGTACTCCGCGGACGATCGGATGGCGTCGACGAGTTGCGCCTCGGCCGGTGAGCCGAACGCGGCAGTGACCACACGGGCGATCTCGTCGTGATCCTGCGTCGACTCCGGTCGAACGAGGAATCGATCGTCCGAGGACATCGCGTCGATCAGCCCTCAGCTCGGAGAATCACGAGGAACTGGCCTCCGCCCGATTCGACGTCGGCGGCGACGGCGAGGCCGGGCTCCAGCCGGGAGACGCGATCGACGATCCAGTCGGCAGCATTCGCGGCGTCGGTGCGCTCGAGACAGCGCCCGACGATTTCTCGGCCGCCCTTGCGCTGGAGGCGATCGACGGTCGTCAGAATGACGGCGGGATCGGCGACGAACAGCTCGGCAGGCCACTCGATGACCGGCTTCGTGCTCCCCTTGCCGGTGTTGCACGAGCGATGGGCGAGGCGTTCCTGGCCGGTGCCATGTCCCTTGCCGGCTCCCTTTCCCTTCGCCTTGGCCCTGCGCTCGGTGGTCCGGCTGTCGATGCTCGGACCTCGGGGATCGTTCACCGACATGGTCGGATCGACGGCCTCATCGCACAACCAGCACCGCCAGCCATCCTGTTCGCCGATGTCCTCGAGCCTCATCAGGTCTCCTCGCGCCGACTGATCACGGGCCGACCCTAACGCTTGCCCGCCTGACGTCGGTCCGACGGACGGAGACGACGCGATCGGTGGCAACGCGATCGGCGGCGCGGCTCAGATGACGCCGGTGGCGATCATCACCGCAGTTGCCGCAGCGATTCCGATGCGGTACCAACCGAAGATCGACAGCGGCCGCGTGCGCAGGAAGGCCACCAGCCAGCGCACGGCGATGGCCGCGGTGATGAAGGCGACGATGCCGCCGAGGAGTGGTGTCCGCCATCCGTAGTCGTCGAGCAGTGTCCCGCCGTCCTTGGCGAGGTCGTACAGCGTTGCGGCGCTCAGGGTGGCGAGGCCGAGCAGGAAGCTGAACTCGACTGCTGCTGACATGCTCGCGCCGATGGCGAGCGCCGCGGCGATGGTGACCAGGCTGCGGCTCATGCCCGGCCAGAGTGCCAGGATCTGTGCGGCACCGATGATCGCCGCGTGCCGGACGGTGAACGAGGTCAGATCGATGCGTCCGGGACGCGGATTCCACCACACCAGGAACACGCCGCCGACCACCCATGCGGCCACGACCGGCCAGGGTCCGAACAGCCGCTCCTTGATGCTGTCGCCGAGCAGCACCCCGACCCCGGCTGCCGGGACGAAGGCGATGATCAACCGGACGAGGAGCTTGCGCCCGTCGACGTCGCGTCCGATCATCCCGCTGGCGAGCTGGCCGAGTCGACGCCAGAACAGCACGACGACCGCGAGGATCGCGCCGATCTGGATGGCGATCGCATACGTGTCGGCAGCGGCCTTGGCGTCTCCCTCCCCGAGGCCCAGGAGGCGTTGCGTGACGAGCAGATGGCCGGTCGACGACACCGGGAGGTACTCGGTGAAGCCCTCGACCGCGCCCAGGACGATCGCCTTGAGGGGCGTCAGCGGTCCGCTCGTGTTCAGCGAGAGCAGGACGACGGTGGCGACGGCGACCACGGCCCCCGTGGCGAGTCCGGCGTTGCGGTACCGGCGAGCACTGCGACGCGTCGTGGTCACCTCCGTGTCGGTCATTCCGGGATCGCCCGCCGAGAGCGGATGACTTCGAGGGCGACCGGAATCAGCGAGATCGTCACGATCACGACGGCCGCGATCTCCAGGTTGTGTTTCACGACGTCGACTTCTCCGAGGTAGTACCCGAGGGTCGTGATGCCCACGCCCCACAGTGCGGCGCCGATGAGGTTGTACGTGAGGAACGTCCGATAGTGCATGGAGCCGACGCCTGCGACGACGGGCACGAACGTGCGCACGATCGGGACGAAACGGGCGAGGATGATGGAACGGGGCCCTCGACGTTCGAAGAACACCTTCGCGCGAAGTGCGTTGGCCGGATTGAACAGTCGTCGTTCCGGACGCGAGAAGAGGCTCGGGCCGACCTTGCGGCCGAACATGTACCCGACCTGGTCGCCGAGCGCCGCGAAGAAGAACACGACGAATGCGGTGACGGGCAACGGGGGAAGAATGTGGCCACCTGCGGCCGATGCCAGAAACCCCGCGATGAACAGGAGGCTGTCACCCGGGAGGAAGAACCCCACCAGCAGGCCGGTCTCGGCGAACACGATGGCAGCCAGCAACGCGATGCCGCCGGCGGTGAGCCACGACTCGACGTCGATCATGCGCGGCCCGGGTCGCTCGGAGTGGTTCGGCGTGACAGCATTGATTCGGACGGTAGCGGCGCGAGCCACCGTCGGCCCGCCACGTCAGCTGATTTCGTTGCCGTCGGGGTCGGTGACGTGCCAGTTGCCGTGGTTGTCGCGGTGGACGTGGTAGCCGCGTTCTTTGAGGTGGTTGTGGGCTTGGCAGAGGGGTTGCCGTTTCTGGGGACGGTGTTGCCGTGGGCTTTCCAGCCGAGTGAGTGGTCGGCGTCGCACCAGGCGGTGGGTCGGTCGCAGCCGATCCAGATGCAGGTGGTGGTGAGGAGCATGACGGCCTCGCGGGCGGCGCCGCGGAAGAGTCGTGATCTGCGTCCGAGGTCGATGATGGTGCCGGAGGAGTCGAGGATGACGCGGCGGATGTGGCCGATGAGGGCGGCGTTGATGGCGTCGTCGGGGTGCAGGCGGCGGCCGGTGTGGGTGCGGATGACGACGTCGCGGTAGCGGCGCGGGTCGGGTGTCTCGCCGCGGAGGTGGGCTTCGAAGGATTCGTGGTCGATCAGCATGTTGACGGTGGGCCGGGGTTGCTGCGATCCGGGTGGGGTGGAGGCAGCGGCACGGGCCATCGCCATCAGGGCGTCGGCGTGGCGTTGCTCCTGGGTTCGTGCCAGGTCCTTCGCGGTGGCGGTGTCGCCGAGGCGGTGGCGGGCGTCGGCCCAGTCGGTTTGCCATTCGGCTTCGAGGAACCAGGAGAAGATCTCCATGAACTCGGCGCCGGCGAGTTCGGGCAGGCTGCCGGTGAGGGTCCAGCCGCCGTCGGGGCGGGGTCGGATGGCGAAGTTGCGTGTCGTCTTGTGTCGTTCGTGCTTGGCGAGGTCGCCGTCGGGGTCGGCGAGGGCTTCCCAGGTGCGGGCTCGGCGTTCGAACTCGTCGAACGAACAGGTGATGGCGTCGTCGCAGCAGTGAGGGCGCGTCGCGTTCGAGCACCGCGGCGGGGATGCGGGGGTTGGCGGCGATGCGTGCCATCAGCTCGCATTGGGCGACACCGACAGCACCGTCGGCTTGTGCGGTCGCCCAGTCGGGCAGGGCGTCGTGGAGGCGGGCGGTCTGCACCCGGCGGTGGGCTTCGGGACCGGACAGCTTGCACATGTGCTTGACGACGGTCTTCGCGGAGAAGAACCCCTGCGGCCGGAACGGGTTGTGCCGATCGACCGCACCGGCTGCCGCGATGGCCGTGGCCTCGACCGAACGACGCAGCTCTTCGATGCCGACGAGCCATGCGCGCATCTCGATCGCATCGAGGTGCGACAGATCGACGTCACCGAGCGCGGCCACCGCCGCGTCGGCGTGTCCGCAGCGGCCGCGGCAGCGAGTTCGCCGACCGGTTCGGTGTCGATCGACTCGACCAGCCGGAGCCGGATCGCGTCGAGACGGGCGACCGCCGACAGCGTTTCGCCGCCGCCGTCGACCTCGCTCAGCTCCGCTTGACTCATACCTCCATCATGACGAGGGGGTGTCACACACTTGGGAGAATGTGGTGGTCCGGTCGTTCGATGCCGGTCTGACTCCGGGTGTCGCTGACCGTTCTTTGTGTCCTGACTCTGATCTGTCGGCCGGTGTCGGACGGTCGGGTTACGCACCGGCCGGTCGGGGCGGACCGTGACCTGATAGGAGCGTTGGAACTGCATCCAGTGTGTACTGTCCGCCCGTCCCGACCGGTGGTGCCCCTCACCAAGCCATCAGTCAGGAGCAACCATCATCATGACACCGCAACGGGTCATCACCGTTGGCGTGGACACCCATGCCGACTCTCACACCGCAACGGTGTGCGACCATCTTGGTCGCATCATTGCCACGGCCACCTTCGACACGACACCAGCCGGTTACCGGCGGTTGTTGTCGTGGGCGAAGCGTCGGGGCCAGGTCTCGAGTTTCGGGATTGAAGGCACCGGTTCCTACGGCCTCGGTCTCGCCCGCTTCCTCGCCACCCAGGGCGTCGAGGTCCGTGAGGTGAACCGCACAAACCGTCAACACCGACGCCGACGCGGCAAGTCCGACCCCGCCGATTCCGAAGCGGCAGCACGTGCCGTGCTCGCCGGCGACATCACCGCCATCCCGAGAGAGCACACCGGAGGCGTCGAGGCTGTCCGAGTGCTCACGATCGCTCGCCGCTCCGCGGTCAAGGCCAAGACCCAGGCAGCCAACCAGGTCCGGGATCTGGTGCTGACCGCACCCGACGACATCCGCACCGAGCTGCGGGATCTACGCACACCGGCACGTATGAAACACTGTGCCCGCTGGCGACCCGGTGACCCCTGCGATGTGCGTTCAGCCACCCGTGTGGCGATCCGTCAGCTGGCACAGCGCTGGATGGCCCTCGATGCTGAAGCCAAACAGGCCGAACGCCAGATCCGTGTCCTGCTCGAAGAGTTGGTGCCGTCGCTGCTCGCCGAGGTTGGGATCTCAACGATGAACGCTGCGCGACTCGTGATCGCCGCTGGCCAGAACCCCGAACGGCTCCGCAGCGAAGGATCCTTCGCTGCGCTCTGCGGCACCAGCCCAGTCGAAGCGTCGTCAGGCAAACATCGACGCCACCGCATCAATCGCGGCGGTGACCGCGATGCCAACTCCGCGCTACACATCGCCGTGCTGGTCCGCTCGACGCGTTGCGAAGAAACACAGGCCTACATCGCCCGGCGCACCGCAGAAGGACGATCACAACGAGAGATCTGGCGGTGTCTCAAACGAGCACTCGCCCGCCGCTTCCACCGCCTCCTCGTTCAAGACCTCGCACCCGCCTTGACATAGGAGCATCGGAGTTCGGCGGGATCGGCCTCGACGAGTCAGATCATCGCGACGACGACGAAGATCGGGTAGCACGCGATCAGGGCGGCCCCATCTCGACGTGTCAGCACGCCGCGTCGCGACCCGAGGACGATGGCCACCAGCATCAGCGCGAGCATCGCGATGAGCGGACCGTGCAACAGTGCAGCATCGCTGATCTCGACGGGTGCAACGAGCGCTCCGACACCGAGGCTCATGGTCATGTTGTAGGCTACGACCCGATCACACCGGCGACAACGGCCTCGGTGACCCCGTGTCTGCTCGACGACCAGGCCAGCACCACGAGTTCGAAGGCAGTCGCGAAGCCCACGACGGTGAGGCCCAGTTGCGTCTGGGTCTCCTCGATGTCGGTGATCCGGCGCACCGCTTCCACGAGCACGATCGACCCGACCGTCAGCGCCGCGAGGCCGAGGACGACGTAGATCAGGTCACGCCCCACACGCCCCTGCGGATCGACCTCCTCGTCGAGTTCGCCCGCTTCGCCGAGCGATGGCGGCCGACGTTCGAGCAACCAGATCGACGCGACGAAGACGACGTAACCGACGACGAGTACCGCCCCGCCGCCCCGGCCGATCCGGCCGTCCCACATCATCGTGCTGGCGATCGCGCCTGCCACCAGACCGCCGAGTGCGTAGCGACGGATGGACCGCCCGAACGGCAGCGCGGCAACGAGCGCACCGACGCCGAGTGCAACGGTGACGATCGCCGCATTGGCGCCGATGACGTCACCGAAGGCCACGCCGTCGACCCCTCGCGCCGACGCGGTCACGACGGTGGCCAGCTCCTCCGGTTCGGCGCCGGCGAGGAGGAGGGCCAGGGCGAATGCTGTGACTCCGAGCCGCTTCGATGCATCGGCGAGGTGCTCGGCGAATGTCTCGGCGCCCCAGACGATTGCCACCGTCCCGGCGACCATTGCCAGGAGCGCAAGGGCTGTGGGCACGCCACAAGTGTGCACGACAGCGACCCATGGCGCCCAAGGCAGTCACACGTCGAGTGCCCGCAGCAGCGACCTGGCACGTACGCCTCGGGTTCCGGGTCGAATCGAGCACCGGTTCGAGCGTCAACGCCGGTCGGAACGCAGCGCTGGTCAGGCAGAGGACCGTCGATCGGCACCGCCGTACGGAACTGTGATGATCTCGAAGAGGTGGTCGTCCGGGCTGCGGAAGTACACGCCGCGACCGCCATCGTGACGGTTGATGGTGGCCGCCTCCCGGCGTCCAGGGTCTGCCCAGTAGTCGATTCCGCTCGTTCGAATTCGCTCGAGAATGGCGTCGAACTCGGCCTCGTCGACCAGAAACGCGTAGTGCCCGGTGGTGAAGGTTCCATCGGCACCGTACGTGTCGAAGTCGAGGTCGACGCCATTGCCTGTCGTCACCTGCCAGAACACGCTGAAGCGAATCGGCTCGGGCAAGCCGAACAGGTCGGCGAACCATCTGGCCGCTGCCTCACCGTCGCGAGACGGCACGATCGTGTGGTCGAAGCGGATCGTCATCGAAGGGTCAGTCGAGCTCGAACGGTGGGTAGCGATCGGTGATGAGCAGGAACGCATACGCGTACACCCGCAGGGCCCAGCGGCCGACGCCGACGACGTAGTCGAACAGCCCCCTCGGATACCGCCCGGTGAACAGGATCGCGAACCAGGCGATGACCACCGCGAAGAACGCGCCGATCCCCAGGAAGAACAGGATGATGAAGTGGGGGATGGCGAGGAACCACTTCACCAGGGGAAGCCACCGGTTGAGGTCACGCTCGACGTTCTCGGGGTAGTCGAACTCGAGGTGCACAGTCTGTTCCTCGACCGTCGACGGGTACTGGTCGGTCAGCAGCGCGAGGTAGGCGCCGACGCGGGCTCCGAACCGGTTCAGTTCGAGCGCGAAGTCGAACCACCACTTCGGGTAGCGCTGGCGGAACAGGATGAGCAGCAGCGTCGCCATGAACAGCGCGCCGATGATGCTGGTGCCGGTGGTCGTCACCCATTCGCCGTCGTCGGTCTGGAACGTGTCGCTGCTGCTGTTGGTCAAGATGCTCAGCACGATGGCGATCGGGATGATCAGGACGATGCGGAACGCCGTCGTGACACGATCGAGCTGTTCGGGATAGTCGATCTGCAGCCGGGCCGGATACGGCGGTTCGGGCGAGAGTGCGCCAGGCGGTGGCGGGTACGCGCCGGGAGGTGGGGGCGGCGGTGGAGCTGACGGCGGAACGGTGGACATGGCAGGTACCTCCTCGCAGACGTGCACGATGTGTCTGACACATCGTGCACGTTTCCGCAGGACATGGGTAGGGCCACACGGCCTGCGACGGAGCTAGCCTTGAGCCTCGTGCAGCCGCAGTCGCAGCGATTTTCGTGCCCCGGGTGAACCTGGGGATCGACCACACGACCATCTGCTCCTGTGCCGTCTCCTGAGTTCGTCCGGGGTCCCAACTGCCCGACGCTCATCGCTCTTGAAAGGTCCACGTGCTCACTGACATCACCGCCGCCCGCGACGCGGCACTCGCCGACATCGAGGGCGCCGACGACACTCGACGACGTCGCCGTCGCTCACCGCTCGGTTGCTCGGCAAGAAGGGCGATCTCGCCCAACTGAAGACCCAACTCGGTCGACTCGAGTCGATCGACGAGAAGAAGGCCGCCGGCCAGGCGATCAACGACGCCATGAGCGCCGTCTCGTCGGCGCTCGACGACCGTCGCACTGCACTCGCCGCCGAAGCGCTCATCGCCCGCGTCGAGGCCGAGCGCCTCGACCTGACGGAGTACGTCGGCAAGCCCACCCGGGGCCACGCCCACCTCGTCACCCAGGCGTGGGAACGGCTCGAGGACGTGTTCATCGGGCTCGGTTTCCAGATCGCCGAAGGCCCGGAGGTCGAGACCGACTGGCACAACTTCGAGGCGCTCAACATGGGCGTGGGGCACCCGGCCCGAGGCGAGTTCGACACGCTGTTCGTCGATCACGTCACGCCGGACGGGAAGATCGGTACCACGCTGCTGCGCACGCACACCTCGCCGGTGCAGATCCGCACGATGCTCGACACCGAGCCGCCCATCTACATCGTGGCCCCCGGCCGGGTGTTCCGTCGCGACACGCCCGACGCCACGCACATGCCCGTGTTCCACCAGATCGAGGGTCTGGTGATCGACCGCGAGCATCACCATGGCCGATCTCGCCGGCACGATCGAGGCGTTCACGAAGGCGTTCTTCGGTCGCGGGCTTCACGTCGCGTCTGCGCCCGAGCTACTTCCCGTTCACCGAGCCGTCGGCGGAATTCGACATCCAACGCCCGGACGGCAGCTGGATCGAGCTCGGAGGCTGCGGCATGGTGCACCCCAACGTGTTGCGCGCCGGCGGCCTCGACCCCGAGGAGTGGAGCGGGTTCGCCTTCGGCTTCGGCATCGACCGCATGGCCAAGGAACGTCACGGCGTCGAAGACATCCGCGACATGTACACCAACGACATCCGATTCATGGAGCAGTTCTCGTGAAGATCCTCCTGTCCTGGCTCAACGACTACGGCGACTTCGGCGACCCGACCGATCCGGTCGCGGTGCAGCGAGTCGCCGACGCGCTGACCTCGCTCGGCCTCGAGGTCGATTCGGTCACCACGGTCGGCGAGACCGTGCCGGGCGTCGTGACGGCGCGGGTGCTGCGTCTGGTGCAGCATCCCGACGCGGCCAAGGTCCAGCGTGTCTACGTCGACGCCGGCGACGGCGCCGAGCGCCACGTGTGGTGCGGCGCGTTCAACATGGCCGTCGGCGACGTCGTCCCGCTCGCCACGCTCGGCACCACCATGCCGAATGGCATGACCATCGAGCGGCGCGGCATCCTCGGCATCGACTCCGAGGGCATGTTGTGCTCGGCGAGCGAACTCGGGCTCGGCGACGACCACTCGGGTATTCGCATCCTGCCGTCCGATTCGCCCCTCGGACGACCGTACGGCGAGGCGCTCGGACTCACGCTCGATGTGCTGATCGACGCCGACGTCACCCGCAACCGGCCCGACTGCTGGGGCTACGTGGGCATCGCCCGCGACCTCGCCGCCAAACTCGGCGTCGAGTTCCGTCCACCAACGGCCGACACTGGCGGTCACGGGCGCCGAGCGCAGTCGCGTCCGTCGACATCGTCGACGGCGACCGCTGTGCGCGCTTCACGTCGACCGTGATCTCCGGCATCGAGGTGAAGCCGTCGGCCGAGTGGATGGCACGGCGGCTCACCGCGGCCGGCATGCGGCCGATCAGCAACGTCGTCGACGTCAGCAACTACGTGATGCTGGAGCTCAACCAGCCCAACCACGCCTACGACCTCGACACGCTCGGCGGGGCCGGCTTCCGGATCCGGCTGGCGCGCGACGGCGAGCGGCTCACCACACTCGACGGCGAGGAGCGGACGTTCACCGCCGACGACCTGTTCATCTGCGACGCCAACGACGTCCCGATCGGCGTCGGCGGGATCATGGGTGGCCTCGACACCGAGATCAACGACGCGACGACCACGGTCGCGCTGGAGATCGCCTGGTTCTCGCTCGTCGGCATCGGCCAGACCGTGCGCCGCACGAACCTGCGCTCCGAGGCGTCGGCACGTTTCGAGCGAGGCGTCGATCCGTACGGCATGCCGACAGCCGTTGCCCGTTTCGTCGAACTGCTCGTCCGAGACGTGCCCGGACATCGTCGTGCACGCCGGCGCCGTCGACGCCCGCTCCGATCACCTTCCCGCCGAACACCGCAGCGTCGACGTCCGCGTCGGCGCGGTGAACCGGATCCTCGGTACCGCCCTGTCGGCCGACGATCTCCCGCCGCTGCTCGATCCCATCGGGTACACGGTGTCGGGCACGGGTGACACCCGCTCCGTCGTACTGCCCAGTGGCGGCTCGACTCGACCGAGGAGGTCGACGTCATCGAGGAGGTCGCTCGCCACTACGGCTACGACCGCATCGGCAAGACCGTGCCCAAGTCGGTCGTGCACGGCAGATCTGAGCGTTCGCCAACACCGTCGTCGACTCGTCCGCGAGGTGCTGCTCGGACTCGGCATCACCGAGGCCATGCCCAACCCGTTCCTGGCGCCCGACACCCTGGCGAAGGCCGGCCTGCCCGCGACGGCACTGCGGATCACGAACCCGCTCGTCGCCGAGGAGAGCGTGTTGCGCACCTCGTTGCGGCCCGGCCTGCTCAGCGCGATCTGCGTACAACGAGTCGCACCGTCGCTCCGGGGTGGCGCTGTTCGAGATCGGCCACGTCTATCCGCCCGCCGAGGGCGAACTGCCGGGGGAGTACGAGGCGCTGACCGTGGTGCTCGCGGGGGCCGACGCACCTGCGGCCGATCGTCGGTCTGGCGCGAGCTCGCCGCCGCGCTCGGAACCGGCGCCAGACTCGATCAGTCGAAGGTGCCCGCCGGTCTGCACGCCACCCGTTCGGCGACGCTGCAGGCGGGACGTGATCCGCTCGGCGCCGTCGGTGAGGTGGCACCCGACGTGCTCGGTGGCGTTCGACGTCACCGAGCGAGTGGCGATCCTCGAACTCGACCTCGACCAGATCCTCGATCGCGAGCCCAAGCCGACCCAGTGGAAGCCGACCAGTCGGTATCCGTCGAGCGACCTCGACCTCTCGTTCGTGGTGCCCGAGGACATCCCCGCCGAGCGCGTCGAGAAGGCCGTCCGGCAGGGCGCCGGCAACCTGCTCGTCGATGTCGACCTGTTCGACGTCTACCGCGGCGACCGTGTTGCGGAGGGCAGCCGTTCGCTGGCGTATCGCGTGCGACTGCAGGCAGCCGACCGCAACCTCACCGATGGCGACATCGCCGAGGTCCGACGCGGTGTCGAGGCTGCAGCCACCAAACTCGGCGCCCAGCTCCGCAGCTGAGATCCCGTGTGGACGCCGGGTCGGACCCGTCGGACTGCGTCTCGCGGGTCACAGCGAGTCGGCGAACCCCTTGATGTCGCGGATCGTCGCGTCGAACACGTCGGGCATGGCATCGATGAACAGGCAGTCGCCTGCATGGCACGTACCGTTGACGGTACGGCTCACGGCGCTGACTCCGGCGTCGAGCAACTTGCGGAAGTAGACGAGCCCTTCGTCGCGCAACGGATCGAGCTGGTTCACCGAGATGACGTGAGGCGGCAGCCCGTCGAGATCACTCGCCGTGGCGTGCATCGGCCAGGCCAGCGGATTCGTCGCGTTGGTGCCGTCGGGGTCGTACGTCTTGGCCATCGCACCCATGTTCTCGACGTCGAGGAAGTACTTGTCGTTCTCGAACAGTGAGGTGAGTTCCGCGGGTGGATCTCCGTATCCCCCGGAGATGTAGGGGCACTGTGCGTACACACCGGCGATTCCGCCGATCCAGCCCTCACGGTTCGCCTTGAGCGCTGTCGCGATCGACAGGTTCCCACCTCCGGACTCGCCGGAGATGATCACCGTCGACACCCCCAAGTCGTTCCGATTCGCCATCACCCACTGCGCAGCGCTCGCACAGTCGTTCAACCCTGCGGGGAACGGGTGCGGCCCGAGCACGCCCGCGGCGTTGCGGAATTCGACGCCGACCACGACGAGCCCGGTCGCAGCGAGCTCGTCGCGCCACTTGACGTAGTTCGGATCGGACGCCTGCAGGATCGCCATGCCGCCACCGTGCGTGTGGACCACGCAGGGCAGGGGACCCTCGGTGGCATCGGGGCGATGGATGTACAAGGTGATGTCGTTGCCGTCGACACCGTTGATGGTCTCCACGGTCGACGACACACCAGGCGTCGTCGACGGCCGGTTCACCATGCCGAACACCATCTGGAATCCGGCCTCTGCCAGCATGCAGCTCTCCAGGATGTCGGCGAGCGGACTCTCGGCGGTGACGGGTGACGGCGGCGGGGCGACGTCGAGTCCGATCGGTGCCATCGCCGCCAGCATCCGCGGGTCGGCGCGCGGATCGTCGCGAAGGTCGAGGTCAGGGGTGCCCAGTCGACCGGGCAGCAGCGGTGAGGTCGTCACGGTGGATCTCCTTGCAGTAGGACTGGTCGATCCTCGCGCTGTGGGCGAGCCGTCGACGACCCGGCCGCGCCACATCGGATCGACACGGCTGGGAAACTGGATCCATGGCTGCACCCGGCGAAACCGACCTCGATGCCATGCTCGCAACGCTCGCAGTCAGGCGCCGCCCCGGCGTGTTCACCTACGTCGCGGTGGAGGTGCCGACACCGGGCCTGCTCGCTTCGGCGCACGCCATGGTCAGGGAGGGCCCCCTGACGTCGATCGTCCTGCCGGTCGATGCCGCCGAGCGCGGGGCAGCTCGTCACCGTGCGACTCGCCTGGCTGACGCTCACCGTCCAGTCGAGTCTCGAAGCCGTCGGCCTGACGGCGGCGATCAGTGAACGCCTCGCACGCGAGAACATCGCCTGCAACATGCTCGCCGGCTACCACCACGATCATGTGTTGGTTCCCGTCGAACGAGTCGACGACGCCATCGCCGCCCTCACCGCCTGAGCAGCGACAGGGTCAGACCCCTTTGTGACGGGTCGCGCCGGGGTCAGACCGCCGGTTCCCGTCTCGCACTCGCGGTCGATGAATTTCCAGAAGGCTGCGGCCAGGGCTCCTGTCGACGGCCCGACCGGTGTGGTCGACTGCTCGTAGAGGCAGCGGATGAACCCGGCACCAGCAGTCACCCGGCCGGCGATCGGGTCGTCAGGGCCCGCCCACGACCAGTCACCCGCTCGACTCAGCGCGACCGGTCGGTTGATCACCTCCACGTCGTGGTCGAGGCCGCCCATCCAGGTGCCGCCGCCTCGGCGGGCGTCGCCCTGAGCGACCACGTCGGTCTCGAGTTCGACAGCCGTGCGGCCGATGTCGTGGCCGCCGACGATCAGGTCGTTCACGAGAACCATCGGGATGCCTGCACCCCGGGCGATGGTCATGATGCCGGCTCCGAACCGTGGATTCAGCTCGGTCGGCCAGAAGCCGTCCGCGGCCACGACGCCGTCGACGGTGAACGTGCCGCGGAAGTCCACCTCCCGAGCCAGTTGCTCTCCGGCCCGTCGGGCGATGGAACGCATCTGTCTCGCGAATCGATCGGTTCGGGATCCCAGTAGGTCGCGCAACCGGCGTAGACGAAGTCGTTGCGCCGTCGCAGCGTCACCATCTCGACCGGTCGCAGCACGGCCACACCATCCGGTAAGCACGATGCCGTGGATCGAGCACGGAATGCCCTCGAGGAAGGGCATCACCCTGACCGTGTCGCACACCGCCCGCAGACTGCTCTGGGCGCGATCCCGCGACGAGTCGTCGGTCACCCAATAGGTCTGGTGGGCGCCGCCGTGGAATCCGTCGCGGGCGTCGGCGGCCCAGACGGTGCCGTCTCCACGATCGATCGACCCGGACGCCTCGGCGGCGTCGTCCAGCGGACGACGACCGAACGCTTGGCGTTCGATTCCCGCTCGGTCCCAGAACATCATCGATGACCACCTTGTCCTCGAGTGCGACCCACTCCGGCCGTCGGTGGGCAACGAAGGGCGACCCGCCAGCTCGGTCGGCGGTGGCGAGGAACGTGCCGATCACGATCGCCTCGCGGCGAGGATCGAACCGATCGACGGCATCGATCATCTCCGGAGTCGGGTCGACGAGCATTCGGTCGGCGAAATGGATCCGCTCCATCTCCGACAGGCCGTCGGGCGGCTCGACGATCACGGTCGGCACGTCGGGCTGCGGTCCGGCGCCGCGGCCCTCGGTTGCCACCACCAACAGTTTCGTCACGCCGACCGATCGCAGTAGGTCGATGTGCTCGGTCCACGATGCACCCATGGCCCCGGCGAGCACGACGGAGCGACCACCGAATGCCCGTCGCATCGGCTCGATCCACCAGTCGTCCATCGTCGGACCGTAGCGTGCTCGTCGTGATCGAGATCATGACGTTTCGGCTCGCCGTCGGCGTCGACGAGTCGGTCTTCCGTGACGTCGACGGGCGCGTGCAGGTCGAGTTCGCCTACCAGCAGCCGGGGTTCCTTCGGCGCACGCTCGGTCGACATGACGATCGGTGGCTCGTGCTGCAGGTCTGGAGCGAGCGTCGAGGCAGCAGACGCGGCGACGACGGCGTTCAACGCATCAGCGCTCGGCGCCGAGTTCATGGCGCTCGTCGACCGTGACAGCCTCGCCGTCGAACGCTTCGAGGGCGTCGACTGACCTACTGCTGCACCAGCACGAGGGTGTTGCCCTCCGGATCCTCGATCGTGGCGATCGTCGGTCCGCCGGGCACGTCGAACGGCTGCGACACGACCGTTCCACCGAGTACCGGCACGCGGCCCGAGTGACTCGCTGATGTCGCGAACCTGGATGTAGAGCGCGAAGCCGCCACGATCGCTCTGGCGCATGTGGCCGGCGGGGCCGGGCTCCGGCCCACCCAGCCCGCTCGGGATGTTCATGATCGGACCGTCACCGATCGGCCAGTTGAACAGTGCCGAGTAGAACGCACGCTGCACCTCGGGATCACGGGCGAGGATCTCGAAGTGCACGATCGGGCGCACCCAGTCGGGTTCTGACGTCGTCGCGGTCATGGCGCCACGGTACGCCGTGCACGACGACTCAGCCGGCGCAACGTGAACTCCGTCGTCGGTCAGTTGGAGCTGAGGTCGTCCGGCGCGTTCGCCAGCCAGGCGAGGCGGCCGGGCTGGCGGCGAAGAACGGTCCGCCACAACTCGTCGGGATCGTCGGAGAACACATCACCCGGCTCGGAATCGAGGACGAGCCAGGCGCCCGCTTCGATCTCGCCCTCGAGCTGGCCGGGACCCCAGCCGGCGTAGCCGCGAAAGACCCGCACGCCTCTGCACCTCGGCGGCAACGAGCGCAGGATCGGCGGTGAGGTCGGCCGACGCGATCGTGCCGATGATGGGGGAGAGGTACTCGCCGTTGTCCTGCAGGGGCACGAGTCGTCTCGGCGAGCGCGATCAGTGCACCCTCCTCGACCGGGCCGCCGCTGAACACCGACGAGCGGTGCCGACTGCAGGTCGATCCATCGGTCGAGGGGTTCGTCGAGCTCCTCGTAGCTCGGTCGGTTGATCACCACACCGATGGCGCCTTCGTCGTGGTGCTCCAGCATGAAGATCACGGTCCGATCGAAGTTCGCGTCCTCGAGCGGCGGCGTGGCCACCAGGAGGCGTCCCTTCGTCGGAGGCGAACCCGGAATCATCCCCCCAGTCTGTCACTTCGCACGCCCCGAGCCGTTTCACGGATCAGCGTCAGCGACAACGCCGATGGTGGATGTTGTCGCTGACGCTGAATCCGTGCGGCCGATGTGGTTGCATGATCATGCGGTAATGTGTATGTTCATGCAGATGTCCGGAGCCAGCATCGCCGTCGGGATCATCGGGGCATCGGGATTCACCGGCGCCGAACTGCTGAGGCTCGCGGCGCAGCATCCCGACTTCGACATCCGGGTGGCCACCGGCGACTCGATGGCCGGGCGCCGGGCAGCCGACCTGTACCCGTCGCTCGAAGTCGCCTATCCCGACCTCGTGTTCAGCGAGTTCGACCCCGACGAGGTGACCGGGCTCGATCTGGTCTTCCTCGGCCTCCCGCACGGCGCGTCCATGGATCTCGCGCCGTCGCTGGTCGGATCACGTCGGCTGCGTCGTCGATCTCTCGGCTGCCTTCCGGCTGAAGGATCCGGCCGCCTATCCGACGTTCTACGGCTTCGAACACACGCAACTCGACCTGCTGGCCGAGGCGGTGTTCGGACTGCCGGAACTGCATCGCAACGACCTGAAGGGCGCCCGGCTCGTCGCCACACCCGGCTGCCATGTCACCGCCGCCACGCTCGCGCTGCGGCCGCTCGTCGATGCCGGCCTGATCGAGACGACGGGCGTCGTCGTCAACACACTGACGGGCATCACCGGCGCCGGACGGGCGCCGACCGACACCAACGTGTTCACCAACATCGACTCCAACGCCGTCCCCTACGGCCTCCTGTCGCACCGACACACGCCCGAGATGGAACAGGAGATCGGCGCCCAGCTGCATCTTCACGCCGCATCTCGTCCCCATGAGCCGCGGGCTGCTCGCAACGTGCGCGGCGTCCGGCGCGCCCGGATGCAGCGACGCTGCGGTCACCGACGTCGATGCGGGCCTTCTACGCGGACGAGCCCTTCGTCGCCGTGCTCGACGCCCCACCGGCCACCAAGTCGGTCCTCGGCTCGAACGCCGCCCACGTGTCGGCCCGCTGGGACGAACGGACCAACACGGTGATCGCGATGTGCGCCATCGACAATCTCACCAAGGGCGCCTCCGGTGGCGCCGTGCAGGCGGCCAATGTGGCCCTCGGCATCGACGAGACGGCCGGGCTCACCACGATCGGACTCGCACCATGATGGGAACGCCATGACCGAAGCCGCCTCGCTCAAGGCATCCGTCCTCGTCGAGGCACTGCCGTACATCCGCCGGTTCGTCGGCAAGACCGTCGTGGTGAAGTACGGCGGCAATGCGCTCGCCGGGACGTCCGACCACGACGCGCTGAGCCTGTTCGCCGAGGACATCGTCCTGATGCGGTTGGTCGGCATGCGCCCGATCGTCGTGCACGGCGGCGGTCCCCAGATCTCCGCACTGATGGAACGGCTCGGAAAGAAGCCCGAATTCGTCGACGGTCTCCGCGTGACCGACGCCGAGACCGTCGACATCGCCCGCATGGTCCTCAAGGGTCAGGTCAACCCGCAGCTCGTCGCCGCGATCAACGTCCACGGGCGGTTCGCCGTCGGCATCAGCGGGGTGGATGGCGGTCTGATCCGTGCCACGGCACGCGATCCCAAGCTCGGCTTCGTCGGCGACGTCACCGAGATCAACCCCGAGGTGATCCACGGCCTCATCGACGACGAGTTCATCCCCGTGATCGCCACCATCGGCAGCGACGCAGACCGGCCAGGCCTACAACATCAACGCCGACACCGTCGCCGGGGCGATCGCGGAGGCCATCGGCGCCGAGAAGCTCGTCTATCTGACCGACATCGAGGGCCTCCGGCGCGACGTCGCCGACGCTGCCAGCCTGATCCGCCAGGTGACCGCCGACGAACTCGATCAACTCGTCGCCGACGGCGTGATCGCCGGTGGAATGATCCCGAAGGTCGCCAGCTGCACTCACGCCGTGCGCAACGGCGTACACCGCGCCCACATCCTCGACGGCCGCATCGCCCACGTGTTGCTGCTCGAGATCTTCACCGATGCCGGCATCGGCACCATGATCATGGACCAACGAGAGGACCACTCCGTATGAACTCCCACGCCTTCGACCACGCCCCGATGGCGAACTGCCCGTTCATGCCCGTGTTCGGCCCGCCGGCGATCATGTTCGAGCGCGGTCGCGGCACCGAGCTGTGGGACTCGGACGGCAAGCGCTACCTCGACTTCCTCGCCGGGATCGCCGTCGTGTCGCTCGGCCACTCCAACCCCGCCGTCGCCGAAGCCGTCGGCGATCAGCTCGACCGACTCCTGCACGTGTCGAACTTCTTCGCCAATCCGGTCGCGACCGAAGCGGCGGTGAAGATCAACGACCTCCTGCTCCAGGCGACCGGTCACCGGGGCCAGATCTTCTTCACGAACTCCGGCGCCGAGTCGAACGAGTGCGCCATCAAGCTGGCCCGCAAGCACGGCGGGCGCGGACGCCACACCGTCGTGAGCGCACTCGGGAGCTTCCACGGCCGCACGCTCGCGACGCTCGCCGCCACCGGCCAGCCGGCCAAGCACGAGCCGTTCGCGCCGATGCCCGAGGGCTTCCGACATGTTGCATGGGGCGATCTCGACGCGATGCGCCAGGCAGTCGACGGCTCGGTCGCCGCGGTCCTGATCGAACCGATCCTGGGCGAGGGTGGCATCCACCCGGCCACGACGGAGTACCTGGAGGGCATTCGTCGGATCTGCGACGAGACCGGGGCGCTGATGATGGTCGACGAGATCCAGACCGGGTTCGCGCGCACCGGGCGCTGGTTCGGCTTCGAGCACGCCGGTGTGAGCCCCGACGTCGTGACGCTCGCGAAGGCGATGGGCAACGGCATGCCCGTCGGCGCCTGCTGGGCACGCGTCGAGGTCGCCGCGGTGTTCCAACCGGGCGACCACGGGAGCACCTACTCGGGCACGGCGATCGCAACTGCCGCAGTCAACGCGGTGATCGACGAGATGCAGCGAATCGATGCGCCCGCCGTCGCTCGCCGACAGGGCCAGCGGATCGTCGACGGTCTGCGCGTGGTGCCCGGCGTCGTCGACGTCAGAGGGCGAGGACTGATGCTCGGTGTCGAACTGGCCGAGGGGATCGACGCCAAGGCGGTGTACACCGATCTGCTCGACCGCGGTCTGATCGTCAACGCCGTCACGCCGACCACGTTGCGACTCGTGCCGCCGATCACGGTCACCGACGCCGAGATCGACGAGGCGATCGGCATGATCGCTGCGTCACTTGCCGCGAACGGAACCGCCTCGTGACCCGCCATCTGCTCGACGTCACCGATTTCACCGCGCACGAGGTCCGTGAAATCCTCGCCCTGGCCCAGCAGCCCGTCGATTCGCTCGATCGGCCTCTCGCCGACCAGGGGGCGGCGTTGATCTTCGAGAAGCCGTCGAATCGAACCCGGCACTCGATGGAGATCGCGGTCAGGCAACTCGGCGGGCATCCGGTCTACACCCGCGGTGAGGAGGTCGGTTTCGACACCCGCGAGCCCGTGGAGGACGTCGCTCGGATCATGGAGGGATACCACGCACTCATCGCCGCACGCGTCTTCGACCACCTGACCGTCGCGCGGATGGCGGCCGTCGTCGACGTGCCGGTCGTCAACATGCTCTCCGATCGATCGCACCCGCTGCAGGCCTTCGCCGATGCGCTCACGATGCAGCAGTGCCTCGGCGAGCTGGCCGGCAAGACCGTTGCCTATGTGGGCGACTTCAACAACGTCGCGCGCTCGCTGGCGGAGATCTCGGCACTGCTCGGCATGCACATCCGCTTCGCGTGTCCGCACGGCTTCGACGCGCCGCTCGTCGAGCTGGAACGGTTCGGCCTCCTCGGAGCTGCATCGGTCGAGCAGTCGACCCGTCCGGCCGAGGCCGTCGAGGGTGCCCACGCGGTGCACACCGACACCTGGGTGTCGATGGGCCAGGAAGCCGAGAAGCAGCAACGCCTCCAACAGTTCGAGGGGTACACGGTCGACGCCGACATGATGGCGATGGCCGACCCGCAGGCGGTGTTCATGCACTGCCTGCCGGCCTATCGCGGCATCGAGGTCGCTGCCGACGTGATCGACGGTCCACAGTCGGTGGTCTTCCAGCAGGGACACAACCGCCTGCACGCGGCTCGAGGAGCGCTGGCGTTCCTCTTCGGCGTGCGTGCCCACCCGACACCCCAGGATCCGCCCGTGGATCCGGGAGTGGATCCGGCAGATGATCGGGAGCAGTCATGAGTCGGGGAACGCCGATGAGCAAAGTGCAGCGACAGGCCGCGATCAGCCGACTGATCGGCGAACACGAGGTCACGAGCCAGCCCCAGTTGATCGAGTTGCTGGCCGAGCACGGCATCGACGCGACCCAGGCCACGGTGTCCCGTGACCTCGACGACATCGGCGCGATCAAGGTGCGTGTGCCGAGTGGCAACACCGTCTATGCCATCCCCGAGTTCGCTCCGGATCGGCTCGCGCCGGTCGACCAGTTGCGCCGGGTGATGGGCGAGTGGGTGGCCGACGTCGCCTGTTCGGGCAACATCGTGATCCTGCGGACGCCACCCGGCTGCGCCCACGTGGTGGCGTCGGCGCTCGATCGCAGCCGGGTGGACGGCCTGCTCGGGACGGTTGCCGGCGACGACACCCTGATGTGCGTGTCGGCATCGACCGACGGCACCGCGCTCTGCGTCACACCTGAGCGATCTCGCAGGACTGGACTGAGATGACCGAACAGCACCACGAGCCGCACGACGGTGGCAAGACGCTCTGGCACGGTCGCTTCGCCGGCGGGCCTGCAGAGGCCTTGATGGCCTACACCGTGAGCCTGCCGTTCGATCGCACGATGTGGCGCGACGACATCGCCGGGTCCGCAGCTCACGTGCGCGGACTGGAACGTGTCGGCCTACTCACTGCGGCCGAGCGTGATTCGATCCTCGGAGCGCTCGATCAGGTCGCCGACGAGATGGAGTCGAACTCATTCGTCTTCGTGGAGAGCGACGAGGACATCCACACTGCCGTCGAGCGTCGTGTCACCGAAATCGCCGGGCCGGCGGGCGGCAAGCTCCACACCGCACGCAGCCGCAACGACCAGGTGGCCACCGATCTCCGCCTGTGGTGCAAACGCGAACTGCTCGCGGTCGCCCGGTCGATCCACGACTTCCAGACCGTGCTGTTGCAGCGTGCCGAGGCTGCGGGCGACGTCTACCTGCCGGGCTACACCCATCTGCAGCGGGCCCAACCGGTGCTGCTGGCCCATCACCTGCTCGCGCACGGTTGGGCGTTGGCGCGCGACGTCGACCGCCTGTTGGCCACCCGCGACCGGCTCGACGTGTCACCCCTCGGTGCCGGCGCGCTCGCCGGGTCGTCGCTGCCGATCGACCCGGTCGGTAATGCCGCCGACCTGGGATTCGCCGGGGTGTTCGACAACAGCCTCGACGCCGTCAGCGACCGCGACTTCGTCGCCGAGGCGGTGTTCGACCTGGCGCTCGTCGGTATCCACCTGTCGCGGATCGGCGAGGAGTGGGTGCTGTGGACCTCGGGGGAGTTCGGTTTCGCCAAACTCGACGACGGGTACGCCACCGGCTCGTCGATGCTGCCGCAGAAGAAGAACCCCGACATCGCGGAGTTGGCCCGAGGCAAGAGCGGGCGGCTCATCGGCAACCTGACGGGTCTCCTGGCGACGCTCAAGGGGCTCCCGCTCGCCTACAACCGTGACCTCCAGGAGGACAAGGAGCCGCTGTTCGACTCGGTCGAGCAGGTGACGCTGGCCGTCGCTGCCCTCACGGGCATGATCGCCACGGCGACGTTCGTCCCCGAACGGATGCAGGCCGCCGCCGACGAGGAGACCACGGCGGCGACCGACCTCGCGGAGTACCTCGTTCGTGCGGGCACGCCCTTCCGTGACGCGCACGCCATCGTCGGTGCACACGTGCGGGCAACTCTGGCCGGGGAGGGCTCGCTGCGCGATCTCGTCGCCGCCGACCCGTTGCTCGGGCCGGACGCGGCGGCCCTGGTCGGCCCCGGCGTCGGGGTCCGGATGCGCACGTCGCGTGGCGCCGCCGGTCCCGAGGCGTTGCCGACCCAGGTCGAGTCGTACCGGGCGATGATGGCCCGTGACGCGCAACGGCTGGGTCTCTGAGCCTGACCGTACTGTCTCCGGCGTGGTTCGCCCGCGACGCTCCGATCGTCGCTGCGGACCTTCTCGGCAAGCTCGTGACGGTCGATCGAGGCGGAGTCCACGTCAGCGGTCGCATCGTCGAGACCGAGGCGTACATGCGAAGCGACCCGGCGAGCCATTCGTTCAACGGCCCGACGACTCGTAACGCAGTGATGTTCGGCCCTCCAGGGCGGCTGTACGTCTACCTCAGCTACGGAATCCATTGCTGCGCCAACGTGGTGACCGGCGCCGGGGGCGACGGCCAGGCGGTGCTGCTGCGGGCCGTGGCGCCGGTCGACGGCATCGACGTGATCCGGTCCAGACGTCGGGGACGACCCGATCGGGACCTCGCCAACGGTCCGGGGAAGCTCTGCGAGGCCCTCGGGATCACCCTCGCCGACGACGGCGCAGCGCTCACGGACCCGTCGTCGCCCATCCGCATCGTCGACGACGGCAACGCCGCCACCGGACCTGATCGTCGGCCCCCGCATCGGCATCACCAAGGGCGTCGACACCCCGTGGCGCTTCCGGGCGGGCCGTCAGCGCCAGTGAATCCAGAAGCCGTGGGGGTGGCAGGTCGCGAGATGCTCCACGATCCGGCTCCCACCGCGCCAACGCGCCATCGACAGGACCGTTCGGTGGGGGTCTCTCGCGTCGGGACCGTTCGGGAGTTCCGGGATCAACGCCGGTGCCTCCACATAGACCCACGAGAGATCCCTGTGTGCTCCGATCCGGTCGAGTTCGTCGAGGTAGGCGATCCTGCCCTCGGCGGTGAGATAGTTGAGCACCCACGAGTTCGTCACCACCGGATGCGCTGACGCGCCGACGCGTTCGACGCCCGCAGCGAGCGCCGT
>CAVUUX010000012.1:0-6041 GCA_963744705.1 Ilumatobacteraceae bacterium | reverse complement strand
CGGCGCGTGGCAGCCGGACCGACGCACTCGCCGTCAGCCTGCTCGCCGACGTCGGCGACGCACTTGCCCGCCGACGTCGCCGCGGCGGCGATCACGACGTCGGCGCTGTCGGTGCGCTACCGCTTCGATGCGCACCGCTCGAAGCCGAACACCGACGGCCCCGCCGAACTCGTGATCCTGCTGCCCGACGATGCAGCGGCGCCCGGCGGTCGAGGCGGCGATCGAACGGGCGGCGGTCGTCGCGCGTGGCGTCGATCTCGCCCGCGACCTCGTCAACGAGCCGGGTGGCACGCTCACCCCCACCGAGTTCGCGCGGCGCTGCGAGGAACTCGCCGGCCCCCAGCTGCAGGTGATCGTCCACGACCTCGCGGCGATCCGCGAGCTCGGCATGGGCGGACTGCTCGGGGTCAACAGCGGCAGCGACGAGCCGGCGACGTTCGTCGAACTCCACTACACGCCCGCGGCGCCGACCGATCGACCGAGGCTGGCCCTGATCGGCAAGGGCATCACGTTCGACACCGGTGGCATCAACCTCAAGACGAAACCCAGCGCTCTCCTCGCGATGAAGAACGACATGGGCGGCGCCGCCGCGATCGTCGGCGCGCTGTCGGTCTTCGCCGACCTCGACGTGCCGACCCCCGTGTCGGCGTACATCCCCCTGACCGACAACATGGGCGGCGGCGGCGCGTACCGGCCCGGCGACGTGCTGCGCATGTACAACGGCAGGACGGTGGAGGTCGTCGACACCGACGCCGAGGGACGCATCGTCCTCGGCGACGCGCTCGCCTACTCGACCGCGCACGCGAATGCTGCGGCGGTGCTCAGCGTCGCGACGCTCACGGGGACACAGATCCACGCGACCGGCATGGACATCGCCGCGCTCATCGGGCGCGACCAGTCGCTGATCGACCAGGTGATGGCCGCGTCGGCGCGCTGCAACGACCGCGTCTGGCAGCTCCCGCGGGTCGCCGAGTACGGGCCCCTGCTGAAGTCGGGCATCGCCGACATGACCAACCGCAGCGAAGCGCCGGCCGCGAGCGCGTTCGCCGCACTCTTCCTCGAGTCGTTCATCGACGACACACCGTGGGCGCACATCGACATGGCCGCCGTCGCCACCCGCGGACCGCGACACCCCCGACGGCCCGGCGGGCGGGCGCGGCTGGGGCGTCGAGCTGCTGATCGAACTCGCGAACAGCTTCGAGATCTAACCGGTGTTACTCATGGTGTCAGACACCATGAGTAACGCGGGTGCTGCGGCCGACGTAGTCGCCGATGTACTTCGTCTGGCCCCGGCCGTAGACGACGTCGCAGTAGTTGCCGTCGGGGATGTGGAACGGGTCGTCGAGCAGCAGGTCGGCGACCGCCGCCTCGTCGAGTTCGATGCCCAGACCAGGGCGTTCGCCGAGATCGATGTGGCCGTCGACGACCTCCAACGGCCCACCCAGCAGTTCCTCGATGAACCGGTTGCCGGTCTGGTCGATCTCGACGGTGATCCCGTTCGGGGATGCGGCGACCGCGTGGGCGTTGGCGACGACGGCCACGGCGTCGCACCACGAGTGCGGCGCGAACCGCAGCCCCGCCGCGTCGGCCTCCCGGGCGATCTTGACCACCTCGGTGATCCCGCCGGCACGGCTCGCGTCGGCCTGCACGATGTCGACCGCACCGGCTGCGGATCCACTCGCGGAACCCGTGCAGCGCGAACTCGTTCTCACCGCACGCGAGCGGGACCGTGGTGGCGTTGCGGAGCGTGACGTAGTCGTCGAAGTCGTCGGTGGCGAGCGGCTCCTCGAACCAGAACACGTCGTTCGCCTCCAGCACCTTCGCGAACTCCAGCGCATCGGCCAGCTGGAACCGCCAGGTGCCGTCGACCATCAGGTCGCGATCGGGCCCGATGACCTCGCGGGCCGCGGTCACCGCGGCGACGTCGTAGTCCCAGTTCCAGCCGGCGCGCATCTTCACACGTGTGAACCCTCTGGCGATGGCCCGCTCGCACCCCGCCGCGACGGCGTCGGGCGAGCTGTAGAGCATCCCGCTGGCGTAGGCCGGCACCCGACCGGACGTGCCGCCGAGCAGACGCCAGACCGGTTGGCCCTCCATCTTGCCGCGCAGGTCCCACATCGCCTGGTCGATCCCGCCGATCGCGCTGACGGCCGCGCCCTTGCGTCCGTACCAGCGGCTGATGCCGTGCAGGCGGTTCCAGTGCCGCTCGGTCTGGCGGGGGTCGTAGCCGAGCACGAACGGGGTGAGGTGATCGACGGTCGCCTGCACCAGCGCCGGGTGCGCGTAGGCCGATCCGATGCCGACGAGACCGTCGTCGGTGGTGAGGCGGACGAGCGTCGTCAGCCGTCCGGTCGCCGGCCCGCCCGGTGTCGAGAACGTGCGCTCGGGCGGCATCGTGAAGCGGAGGTGCAGGCACTCGACCCGCTCGATGGTGGTCATGAGGAAGCTCCTGGTGTCGCTGGTGCCGAGGCGCCGTTCGCCCATTCCCCGAGCCCGGCGAGGAGCGGGTCCCAGCGGCGGCGGCCGTGGGCGAGGGTGCTCGCCATCCAGTCGGGGGTCTCGGGGTAGAAGAAGCGGCGGTAGCGCTCGAGGTGGGGAGCGGCGGCCGGATCGTTGCGGTCGCCGTAGGTCTTGATCCACACGTCGAGCGGGAAGATGTACTGATCGGCGGGGCCGAGCTGCTCGGTGCCGGCCTCCATCGTCACCGAGACCACGTCGGCGCCGGGCACCAGCTCACCGACCCAGTCGTAGAACTCCAGGTACTCCGGCCACGGCCACAGGTCGCCGTCGAACCACTCGGCCACCATGCGGGCCTTCGGCGAGTCGGGGAGATACCCGGTGAACACCACGGTGTCGCCGGGTGGGCCGACGGCGGTGTGGAGGTCGAACACCAGCACCCGCTCGGCGGTCGCGCAGCGTTCCCGCACGACCCGGTCGATCAACTGCTTCGACCAGGTCGGGCCGTCGCCGGTGTAGGTGATCGCATCGGCATGGGTGTTCTGGCCGTCGACCATCGCCGCCATCAGCTCCTCGATCGAGTGGCGGGTCAGCACGTCGGCGACCCGACCGCGGGTGGCGAGGAACTCCTCGACCGAGGTGATCGAGCGGTAGTCCATCGTCTCGGCGAAGTCGACGAACACGGGGTTCGCCGGCTTGTCGTGATGGCAGTAGTAGTTGCCGCGCAGCAGCTCGACGTTGTCCTCGTTCTCGCGGCTGCTCCACGCCGTGCCCCACGGGTTGACGAGGTGGATGAACACGATCTTGGTGTCGGCCGGCAACCGGAGCAGGTCGGCGGCGTTGGCGATCGCGTCGCACTGGATCGCCGAGCCGAAGTACCCCTCGATGCCGTGGATGCCCGACAGGCACAGCACGACGCTGCGCGCGTCGTCGGGACCGAACGTGGTCACCGCCGAGTGGAGCGTCTCGCCGGCGGGGCCGAGGAGCGGATGTTCGACGCTCTCGACGTCGAGGCCCGCGGCCGTCGCGGTCGGCACGAACTTGGCGTGGGCCTCCGGCACGGTGTGGGAGAACCAGTCGGTGCGTCGCCCTCGATGCTGGCGGTCATCGGATTTCCATTCCTCGTACGGCATCGAGCACGTCGCTCAGCCACGTGCAGTCGTCTCGCTGTCCGACGGTGCCGGCGACGAACGCGCCGGATGCCGGGTCGTGGAACACCCGCACACCCCAAGCGCCGGCGTGGCCGATCAGCTCGTGGCGCCCCGGCCTGCCAGTGGAACAGACCCAGCCCCACCCCGAGCCGCTGCGGCGGGAGATGAGCCGGGCGCGCCCAGGTCGTGCGACGCCGCGATGGTGGCCGGGTCGTCGAACAGCTCACCGGCGAGGAGGCCCCGCAGGAACCGGCACAGGTCGGCCACGGTGCTCACCTGCCCGCCGCCACCCCAGTCGAACGACAGGTCGAGCCCGGCGCTCAGCAGCGCGATGTCGCCGAGCCACACGTCCATCACCCCCGCACCGTCACACGGTGCCGGGCCCGATGTGACGCCGGCACCGTCGACCGCATCGCCACCCGCATCGTCGTGGCCATTCTCGTGATAGGCGAGCGTGGTGTCGGCGAGGCCGAGCGGGTCGCTGATCCGCTCGCGCTGCAACTCGGCGTACCGGCCGGCCGGTCGCCAGCTCCACGAGCACGCCGAGCAGCACGTAGGCCGTGTCGCTGTAGTGGAAGCGCTCGCCCGGACGCGCCGACCGGCGTCGCTGCGGTGCCGGTCGCGAGGAAGCGGTTGAGCATGCCCGCCATCGGGTCGTCGACGGCGTTCGGATCCCACGGCACCCATCGGTGCAGCGCGAACTCGTTCGACCGGTCCCCGGCCACGAGCCCACGAGCCGACCTCCAGAAGTTGGCCATCACCGAGTCGGGCGCCGGCCGGCCGAGCTCGTCGGCGGTGCCGCTGGCGTCGTCGGTCTGCATGTCCTTCATGCCGCTCGTGTGGGTGAGCAGCTGGCGGATCGTGATCGTCGGCCCGAGTCGGATGCACACCCTCGACCAGCTCGCGTGGCGCGAACGCCAGCTCGCCGAGCGACGTGTCGATGCCCTTCGGGCCGAACAGCCCGGCCTCGGCTGCCTGGAGCACGAGCGTGGCGGTGAACATCTTGCCGACGCTGGCGACGTGGAAGCGGTGGTCGACGGTGACCGCTTCACCGGTGTCCGCACGGCCCAGGCCCGCCGCCGATGCGTGCTCGAACCCCGGCACCTCGACCCGGACGATGGCGCCGCGAACGCCGCCCGGCTGCGGCAGCGCGGCGACGAGCGCGTCGATCCGCTCGGCCAGCGCGGCGGCGGACATCAGATCAGGACCTCGGCGCGGCGAGGTCGTCGAGGAACCGGGTGGTTTCGAGGGCCATCGCCCTCGACATCGCCGACTCGGTCGGGTAGTGACCGGACGCATTGACCAGTTCGAGGTGGACGTCGTCGAGTTCCTGGGCGAGATCCCACGCACCGTCGGGTGTCGTGCAGTTGTCGTAGCGGCCGGTCAGCAACGACACCGGGATGCCACGCAGGCGGTGTGCGTCCTCGACCAGCTGGTTCTCGGTCAGGAAGAAGTCGTTGACGGCGAAGTGGGAGAACACCCGGGCGTAGGCGAGGCCCCGATCGGGTTTCGGACCCATGAACGGCGGTTCGAAGTGCATGAACGTCTCTTCGTAGGCGTGCAGCGACTGGCCGGCCGTTCGGCCACCTCGAGCGTCGTCACCGTTGATCAGCTCGTGGTAGGCGTGACGGAGGTCGTGACGCCGATCGGGCTCGACGAGCGAAGCGAACTGCGTCCAGGTGTCGGGGAAGAACCGCCGGACCCCCTGGTACCACCACTCGGTGTCGGCCGGCCGACACAGCCACACCCCGGTCGCCTTGATCCCGATGCACCGCTCGGGATGGGCCTCGCCGTACGCGATGGCCACCGTGCTCCCCCACGACGGCCCGCTCACGATCCATCGATCGATGCCGAGGTGCTCGCGGAGCTTCTCCATGTCGGCGATCGTGTGCTGCAGGCTCGTGTTCGCGAGCTCCCCGACGGGTGTCGACTCGCCGCAGCCGCGCTGGTCGAACTGGATGATGCGGAGACGCTCCGGGTCGAGCAGGCGACGCAGGCCCATGTTGCCCCGGCCGCCGGGGCCGCCGTGGCACTCGACCAGCGGCGTCCCGTCGGGATTGCCCGCCTCGAACCAGTGGATGGCGTGGCCGTCGCCGACGTCGAGCATCCCCTCGGCGCGGTTCGGGGTGATCTCGAACAGCACGTCGTCGTGTCGGCGCATCCCCGACGGTACCACGTTCCCGAATCTTTTCTCGGCTTGCGGCAGCGGAGCCGGTCTGGCCCGTCCCGCTTCAGCCGGGTTCGACGGCGAGACGGTCGACCATGAACTTCAGCACGACCCGGCTCTCCGCGATCAGCACGGGATCGCCGGCCGGATCGTCGCGGAACACCCGTTGCAGCATCGCGTCACCCACCGCGATGAGCAGGCCGAGCCGCTCGTCGGTGTCGAGGCCCGACCGAGGACGCCACGCGCCGCCGCCGCGGCACCCGCCC
>CAVUUX010000011.1:0-223172 GCA_963744705.1 Ilumatobacteraceae bacterium | reverse complement strand
CCGCTAGCATGACACGCCGGTCTGTTCGCAGACCTCGATGTCCGCATCGGCGCCTGCGCCGGAGCAGACGTCGGACGAGCATTGTTGTCATCTCGGTGCCGTCAGCTGTGTGCTGTCGTGCCCGAGTCCGGTTCCAGAGTCCGAGAACGAGTAAGGAGAAGCCCCTGCCAAAGCCAAAGGAAGACGCGATCGTGCTGGAAGGCAAGATCCTCGAATCGCTTCCGAACGCCATGTTCAAGGTCGCGCTCGACAACGGCCATGAAGTCTTGGCGCACATCTCCGGCAAGATGCGGATGCACTACATCCGCATCCTCCCCGGCGACAAGGTGCAGGTGGAACTCACCCCCTACGACCTCACCCGAGGTCGCATCACGTACAGGTACAAGTAAGGCACGAGTAGAGAGCAACCATGAAAGTACGACCCAGCGTCAAGCCGATGTGCGACAACTGCAAGGTGATCCGTCGCCATCGTCGCATCATGGTCATCTGCACCAACCCTCGCCACAAGCAGCGTCAGGGCTGACAGGAGCATCAACATGGCACGTATCGCCGGCGTCGACATTCCCCGCGAGAAGCGGTTGGAGATCTCGCTCACCTACATCTTCGGAATCGGCCTGCCCACGTCGCAGAAGATCTGCGCCGAACTCGAGCTCGACCCCAACACCAAGGTCTCGCAACCTGACCGAGGACGAGGTCAACCGGATCCGTACCTACATCGATCAGAACCTCAAGATCGAAGGTGACCTGCGCCGCGACGTGCAGGGCGACATCAAGCGCAAGATCGAGATCGGCTGCCTCCAGGGCGTCCGTCACCGCAAGGGCCTGCCGGTCCGCGGCCAGCGCACCCACACCAACGCTCGTACCCGCAAGGGCCCGAAGCGCACGGTGGCCAACAAGAAGAAGGCAGTGAGGAAGTAATGGCCAAGCCGAACCGCGAGCCGTCGTCCGCGCAAGCGCGACCGCAAGAACGTCAGCACGGGCATCGTGCACATCAAGAGCTCGTTCAACAACACGATCGTCTCGATCACCGACACCGAGGGCAACGTCATCTCGTGGGCGTCGTCGGGTGGCGTCGGGTTCAAGGGCAGCCGCAAGAGCACGCCGTATCGCCGCGCAGCAGGCCGCCGAGAAGGCCGGCAAGGCCGCCATGGAGCACGGCCTGCGCCGCGCCGAAGTGCAGGTGAAGGGCCCGGGTTCGGGCCGCGACACCGCCGTCCGCTCGATCCAGCAGACCGGCATCGAGGTCACCTCGATCAAGGACGTCACCCCGGTGCCCCACAACGGGTGCCGCCAGCCGAAGCGTCGGCGCGGTTAAGGAGAAGCTGAGTCATGGCTCGTTACACCGGACCCAAGGTGCGCATCTCGCGCCGCCTCGTCGGTCAACATCTTCGAGAACGAAAAGGGCCGCAGGCGCTCGAGCGTCGCCCCTTCCCGCCCGGCCAGCACGGCCGCACCCGTCGCCGCAACGCCGGCAGCGAGTACCTCGCCCAGATGCAGGAGAAGCAGAAGGCGAAGTACATCTACGGCGTGCTCGAGAAGCAGTTCCACAAGACCTACGTAGAGGCCATCCGTCTCCAGGGTCCGACCGGTGAGATCCTGCTGCGTCTGCTCGAACAGCGTCTCGACAACGTCGTCTACCGCGCCGGCTGGGCCTCCAGCCGTCCGCAGGCCCGTCAGTTCGTCAACCACGGCCTGATCCAGGTCGACGGCAAGCGCGTCGACATCGCCAGCTTCCGCTGCAAGAAGGGCCAGGTCATCTCGCTGTCGCCGAAGGCGCAGAAGATGATCGTGATCCAGCACAACATCGACACGCTCGACCGCTCGCTCGTCGGTTGGCTCGAAGCCGGCGACGGCGGCAAGGCCGTGACGGTGCGCAGCCTTCCCGAGCGCGAGCACATCGACGTGCCCGTTCGCGAGTCGCTCATCGTCGAGCTCTACTCCAAGTAATCCCGTACCTCGCATTCTCGTTTCGAATCCCCTGTCGTTGAAAGGTCCTGGCACCAATGCTCGTCATGCAGCGCCCCACCATCGAAGCTCTCGGTGAGGAGTCCGACAATCGCCAGCGTTTCGCCGTCGGTCCGCTCGAGCCCGGCTTCGGTCACACGCTCGGCAACTCGCTGCGCCGCACCCTGCTGTCGTCGATCCCCGGCGCAGCGATCACCACGGCGCGTTTCGACGACTCGCTCCACGAGTTCGACACCATCGCCGGTGTCGCCGAGGACGTCACCGACATCATCTTGAACCTCAAGGACATCGTGCGTCACCTCGGTGTCCGACGAGCCGGTCACGATGCGCCTCGACGCTCGTGGCGCCGGCGCGGTGACCGCCGGCGACATCGAGTGCCCGGCCGACGTCGAGGTCCTCAACAAGGACCTGCACATCGCCACGCTCAACGCCAAGGGCCGTCTCGCCATCGACCTCACCGTCGAGCAGGGCCGTGGCTACCTGTCGAGCAACCGCGAGGACGACAACCGGATCATCGGTGTCATCCCGATCGACGCGATCTTCAGCCCGATCCGCCGGGTGTCGTTCCAGGTCGAGCCGACCCGTGTCGAGCAGTCCACGAACTACGACCGCCTCGTGATCGAGATCGAGACCGACGGTTCGATCACCGCCGGCCGATGCGCTCGCCTCGGCCGGCGCCACGCTGCGTTCGCTCGTCGACCTCGTCGCCACGATGGCCGACGAGCCCAAGCGGCCTCGAACTCGGTGAGCTCATCGACGCCACCGTCAGCTCGCCCGACCTCGACCTCCCGATCGAGGACCTCGATCTGTCGGAGCGTCCGAACAACTGCCTCAAGCGGGCCCAGGTCAACACGGTCGGCGAGCTGCTGACCAAGACCGAGGACGACCTGCTTGAACATCACCAACTTCGGCCAGAAGAGCCTCGACGAAGTGAAGGCCAAGCTCGACGAGCGCGGCCTGACGCTGCGCGGCTGATCGAACGCACGGACACGAAAGACGACTGAACAATGCCTACGCCACGCCGCTCACGCCGCTTCGGAAGCTCCGCTTCCCACCAGCGCCTCATGATGGCCAACCTCGCCGCGTCGCTGTTCGCCGCCGAGGCGATCACCACGTCGGAGGCCAAGGCCAAGCACCTGCGCCCCATCGCCGAGAAGCTCATCACCAAGGCCAAGAAGGCCCAGGAGGAGGGCCCGATGCAGGTCCACCGGATCCGTCAGATCCAGTCGTTCCTCGGCGACAAGGAGATGACCTACAAGCTCGTCCACGACGTGGCGCCCCGCTACGCCGAGCGCAACGGCGGCTACACCCGGATCCTCAAGATGGGTCCCCGCGCACGGCGACAACGCCCAGATGGCGCGCATCGAACTCGTCTGAGCCGACGCTCGGTGTGGCCGACACGCGCAACGTCCGGTTGACCGCTCGCCTACGACGGCACCGACTTCCACGGTTTCGCCGAGAGCGACGGCGTTCGCACCGTGATGGGCGAGCTCCGTCGGGCCGTCGAGACCATCGTGCGCGCCCCCGGTCGACCTCGTCGGCGCAGGTCGCACCGATGCCGGCGTGCACGCGCTGGGGCCAGGTGGTGTCGGGCATGACTCCCGGCGGACACCGATCTGCGTCGCCTGACGCGCAGCGTCAACGCGATGTGCGCGCCCGACATCTCGGTGCGTGACGTCGAGTGGGCCGACGCCGAGTTCTCCGCCCGATTCTCGGCGACGGCACGCACGCTATCGGTACGCGGTGTGGAACGATCCGTCGCCGCATCCACTGCTCGCACGTACGTCGTGGCACGTCCCGCAGCCGCTCGACGTCGATGCCATGAACACCGCAGCTCGGGGTCCTGCTCGGCGAGCACGACTTCTCGTCGTTCTGTCGGCGCCCGAAACCGGCCGAGGGGATGGCCGAACCGAGCCTCGTGCGCCGGCTGCACGTGGCCAGATGGGCTCGTGCGCAGGACGACGACCTGGGGTCCCGGTCTGCTGCAGTTCGAGATCAGCGCCACGTCGTTCTGTCACCAGATGGTGCGCAGCATCGTCGGCACGCTCGTCGACGTCGGTCGTGGGCGGCGCGCCGTCGACTCGATCCCGGCGACGCTGGCTGCGCTCGACCGCAATGCCGCCGGGCCGGTTGCGCCCCCGACCGGGCTCGTGTTGTTCGCGGTCGACTACAGCGGTGAGCGCTGGGACACCTGAACGGCCGGTCGACCAGCGTCGGTATCGTCGATCGCATCACGGCCAGGATCTCGTCGCGGGCCACCGCAGCGGAGAACAACCATCCCTGGAATGACCGGCAGCCGAGTTCGGCGAGCCGGTCGCGCTGGTACGGCTGCTCGACGCCCTCGGCGACGCAGGTCAGCTTGAGGCTCTCGCTGAGGCCGATGATGGCGGTGGTGAGGTTGGTCGCCGCGGGATCGACGTCGATCCCGGCAACGAAACGCCGGTCGATCTTCACGCCGTCGACGGGCAGTTCGAGGAGGTGGGCGAGGCTCGAGTAGCCCGGTGCCGAAGTCGTCGATCGACACGTGGATGCCGGCGAAGCGAAGCTTCTGCATGTTGGCGAGCGATGCGGCACCGGGCGAGAGCAGATCGGTCTCGGTGATCTCGATGACGAGCTGCGTCGGGTCGGCACCCCGGCGATGGCAACGGTCGAGGAACGTCGCGCCGAAGGCAGGTCGGGCGATCACCTTCGGGTCGATGTTGACGTGCACCTCGATGTCGCTGCGGCCGAGATCTGCCAGCGTGACGGCGAACTCCAGGGCCTGGTCGAGGACACAGTCGTCGACCGCTTCGGCCAGGCCGGCCAACTGGGCGAGTGGCAGGATCTCGCCGGCGCCGAGGACCCCGCGCAGCGGATGGACCCACCGCACGAGCGCCTCGACAGCGGTGATCTCGCCGTTGCTCGTGCAGATGGGTTGGTAGAACGGTTGGATCTCGCCGGCGTTCAGGGCCTGGCGCAGGTGATCGACCTGGCGCCGACGCTGGTTGATCGCGTCGACCGAGATGCCACCCGCCTCGGGGTCGGCGAACCGCTTGGCCGACATGAGGTCGTTGCTGGCCATGACCAGCAGCGCGTCGAGCACCTGGGGCTTGGGTTCGTAGGCGATCGCGGTGCGGATCTCGAAGTTGACCTCCTGGCCGTCGACGACGACCGAACGAGCCATGTCGCGTCGTACCCGCTCTCGGAGCATCTCGACCGTGCTGGCGCTCGGGCCTCGCACGGCGAGCACGAACTCGTCACCGCCGAACCGGGCCGTGATGAGGTCGGGCCACCGGATCTGGTCGATCCGATCGGCGATCGCCGACAGCACCAGGTCGCCGACCGGCTCGCCGTAGAGCTCGTTGACCGACCGGAAATGGACGATGTCGACGATGAGGATGCCGAGGCCCCCGCCGGACTTCATCATCGCCGTCGCCGCGCGCATGAACCCGTCACGATTGAGCAACCCGGTGCGACCGTCGTGCAGCGCGAGGAACTCGGCGCGTTCGCGTGCGTCGGCGAGCGCGGTGGCGATCTGCGCGCTGATCACGTAGCTGTCGACGACCGGATCGTCGAGCAGGTTGGTGACCGTGAACTCGCACACGAGCGGTTCGGCGTCGGATTTCAGCACGCCGGGCATCGAGCGTGACCGATTCCTGGGGGCCGAGCGATGCGCGGCGTCGAGTACCTGATCGCGGTCGTCCGGATGGAGGTAGTCGAGGATCGACGTGCCGCGGACGAGTTCGGGGTCGTGGCCGAGGAACCTCGTGACCGCACCGTTGACGGAACGGACCAGACCGTCGGAGTCGGCCAACACGACCATGCCGTGCATGTTGGCCATCACGGCACGCAGCACCTCGATGTCGCCCTGGTCGAACTCGAGACGGTGTCGCTCGGTCACGTCGCGGGCGACGATGACGATGAGCCCGGCGAACGGGTCGTCGGCGACGTCGGCGCGAAGCGTGCCGCGCAGCTCGAGGTAGCGCCACGTTCCGTGGCCGGTGCGCAGACGGAGGCAGATGAGATCACCGACGGACTTGGTGACGATGGTCTGCAACGCCGCCGACGGCGAGATTGAGGTCGTCGGGATGGACCAACTCCAGTACCGACTGCCGAGCAGTTCGGCCGCGTCCCATCCGAGGACTTCCGCAGCGGTGTCGTTGGCGTACTGCAGTACTCCATCGGGATCGATCGCCACGACGGGGTCGGCGAGTCCGTCGACGGACAGTGGCGGGCCCGCCGGTACGAGCCGGGTCCACCGCGATTCGAGTCGGCGGAACTCATGTCGGTGCATCGGTCGGTTCCGTCTGGCACTTGAGTGATTCCTCGCTGCTGATCGGATGTTCGTCGTTCGGATCTGTCCGGAGTCCACGCTGCTCGTCGACGATAGCCGTGGAAGCCAGGGAATACCGGGTGGCCGGGCTGCGTTCCTACGCCCGTGCAACCGCTTCGCATCGTCATCGTGTCGACACCGGTCGGACCTCTGGGTTCCGGGGTCGGCGGCGGCGTCGAGTTGACCCTCCACAGCCTCGTCTACGGACTGAGCGGTCTGGGTCACTCGGTGGAGGTCGTCGCTCCGGCGGGCTCACTGCACGTCGGCGCCCGGGTCCATCAGATCGAAGGGGTGCTGCAGCCCAGCAGCCAGCTGGCCGATCGAGCCGCGCCGGTGGAACTGCCGACCGGTTCGGTGCTCGCGGCCATGTGGCAGCGGATCGCCGATCTGCAGGACGACATCGACGTCGTCGTCAACCTGGGGTACGACTGGCTGCCGCTGTACCTCACCTCGTTCCTGGCCGTCCCCGTGGTGCACTTCATCTCGATGGGATCGCTCAATGATGCGATGGACGCCGCGATCCACGACCTCGCCCGTCGTCATCCCGATCGCCTCGGTGCTCACACACGTGCGCAGGCCGTGACCTTCGACCGCGTCGTCGATGGGGCGGTCGAGACGGTGCCGTTGCGGATCCTGGGCAGCGGTGTGATCACCGATCGCTACGACGTGTGCCTGACGCCGGACGCGGACCCGGCGTACCTCGGAGCCGTGGGTCGCATCTCGCCCGAGAAGGGGTTGGAGGACGTCGCGGAGTTGTCCGCGCGCAGCGGGTGGCCCGTCAAGGTCTGGGGCATCATGCAGGATCCCGGTTACTGGCAGCAGGTCTGCGACGACCACCCCGACGCTCGACTCGAGTACTGCGGATTCCTCGCGACCGATGATCTCCAGGCGGCGATCGGCGGATGCACCGCCGTGGTGATGACACCGAAGTGGGTCGAGGCATTCGGCAACGTCGCCATCGAGGCGATGGCAACCGGCGTCCCGGTGATCACCTACGACCGGGGCGGACCTGCCGAGATCGTCGTCGACGGCGAGACCGGGTTCGTCGTGCCGGCCGACGACGTCGACGCACTGGTCGCGGCGGTGGAGCGGATCGGCACCATCGACCGCATCATGTGTCGTCGACGCGTCGAGGAGGAGTTCTCCACCGATGCGCTCGCGCGACGGGTCGACGAGTGGCTCCACGAGGTGGTCGCCGCCTCGGACCGCGCTCCTGCTCATCGCCACTGATCGGTGCCGCGTTGCGCCGCGGGTTGGATGCCGGGGCGGCGGACCGTATCATTTCACGGTTCCCTGTCGAGCGACCCTCGACGGATTCGACCGACCGAAGATGAGCGTCCGGTTCATCCACAGACTGACCAGAGATTGCGGCATGCCTACGTACACCCCGAAAGCCAGTGAGATCCAGCGTGAATGGCACGTTGTCGACGCCGATGGGCTCGTGCTCGGTCGCCTCTGCACCGAGGTCGCCCGAGTCCTGCGCGGCAAGCACAAGCCGACCTTCGCTCCGCACATCGACACCGGCGACCACGTGATCATCGTCAACGCCGACAAGATCGTGATGACGGCCGGCAAGGCCGACCGCACGATGGTGTACCGCCACAGCGGCTACCCGGGCGGCATCAAGTCCGAGACCTACGCCCACCTGCACGCCCGCAAGCCCGAAGAGGCCCTGCGCAAGTCGATCCGCGGCATGCTGCCCAAGGGCCCGCTCGGCCGCCAGCAGATCCTCAAGCTGCAGGTCTACGCCGGCCCGACCCATCCCGCACGCCGCCCAGACACCCAAGGCGCTCGAGATCCCCGGCGCCAAGGCCCGCTGAACGTTCCGTACGCAGAATCGCTGAGAGAAGACACCGACATCATGGGAACCGTACCGCTCACCCAGACCACCGGCCGCCGCAAGGAAGCCGTCGCCCGCGCCCAGCTTCGTCCTGGCACCGGCCAGTTCCTGATCAACGGCAAGACGCTCGAGGCGTACTTCCCGACGGCGGTGTCGCAGATGGTCGTCGCCGAGGCGCTCACGCGTGACCGACACCGACGCGAGAACTACGACGTCGACGGCGTCGATCCACGGTGGCGGCGTCAGCGGTCAGGCCGGCGCACTGCGCCTGGCGATCGCCCGCTCGCTCGTCGAGATCGATCCCGAGAGCCGCGCGCGCTCTCAAGAAGGCCGGCCTCCTCACGCGTGACTCGCGTAAGAAGGAGAGCAAGAAGTACGGCCTCAAGAAGGCCCGCAAGGCGCCGCAGTTCACCAAGCGCTGATCGCGCTGGTCGCATGCCGCCCCGAGATGCGCGATGAAGTTCGGCACCGACGGCGTCCGTGGCGTCGCGCGGCACCGAACTCACCACCGAGTTCGCCCTCCGCCTTGGCCGCGCCGCGGCTCGTGTCCTGACGGCGTCGAACGACGCTCGACGCGTCGTCGTCGGTGGCGACACCCGCGAGTCGACCGAATGCTCGACGCGTGCGCTCGCCGACGGGTTCCGCGCCGAAGGCGTCGACGTGGTGTCGCTCGGCGTCGCGCCCACCCCGATGGTCGCCTTCGAGGCGCAACGTCTCGGTGCGCTCGGCGCGGTCGTGTCGGCCTCGCACAATCCCGTATCACGACAACGGGATCAAGCTGTTCGCGCTCGGCGGGCTCAAGCTCACCGACGACGTCGAGCAGCGCATCGAGGCCGAGCTCGAGTCGATCCCTGCCGCGCGGCGATCGGCGATCGCGGCTCCGATGCGCCGACGTCGACGGCGACCACCGACGCGTACGTCGACCACGTGCTGCGGCTCCCTCGAGGGTCGCCGCCTCGACGGGCTGCGCGTCGTGCTCGACGCGGCGAACGGTGCTGCATCGCGTGGTCGGCCCCGAGGTGCTCCGCGCCGCCGGCGCCGACGTGATCGTGATCGCGCGATCGCCCGGACGGGCGCAACATCAACGACGGATGCGGCGCCACGGCTCCCGTCGTACGTCGCCGCGGCGGTGTTGCGAGCACGGCGCCGACGTCGGCGTCGCACTCGACGGTGACGCCGACCGCCTGATCGCCGTCGACCACACCGGCTCGGTCGTCGACGGCGACCACATCATCGCGATCGTCGCGGCGGATCTGCTCGCCAAGGGCGAGCTGCGCGACGACACCGTCGTCGTGACGGTGATGACCAACCTGGGCTTCCGCCTCGCGATGCGCGAGGCCGGCATCAACGTGGTCGAGACCGCCGTCGGCGACCGCTACGTGCTCGAAGCGCTGGCTGCGGGCGGCTACTCGCTCGGCGGCGAGCAGTCGCGGCCACGTCATCTTCGCCGACCATGCCACGACCGGCGACGGCGTGCTGACCGGCGCTCGCGCTGCTCGACGCCGTCACGACGGTCGGGCCGACCGCTCGCCGAGCTGTCGAGCGCCGCGATGACGTCGCTGCCGCAGGTGCTCGTGAACGTCGTGGTCGCACGTCGGCGCCCCGGACGTCGCCGACGTGCTCGCCGACGAGATCGCGCGGTCGAGCGATCGCTCGGCTGGCGACGGCCGGGTCCTCGTTCGAGCGAGCGGCACCGAGCCGCTCGTCCGGGTGATGGTCGAGGCGCCGACGCACGATGCCGCACAGGCCGCCGCCGACGACCTCGCCGCGCGTCGCTCCGCCGACAGCTGCCTCGGCTGCGAGGGCCGGTACCGGCTGCTCGCGACCGGACGGGCTCGGGTAGCCTGTGCGAGCCATGTGCGGCATCATCGGGATCGTCAGCCGGCCGCCGACGCGGGCCCACGCCCGACGGCGGGCTGAGCTGATCGCCGGGCTGCGACGCCGCGCTCGGCGACGCGTCCCGCACGTGATCGACGTGACCGACGACGCGTCGGTGCCGTCGACCAGGCGCTCCGCGGGCTGCCGCGGGGTCCTGGCGCTCGCCGGTCGGCACGTCGACACTGGTGGCGGCGATCGACTGCGCGGCTCGACCGGCTCGACGCGTTCGGCGCGGACGATCGAGCACGATCTCGACGCCAACGCCGCCGGCTCGACGCCGAGGCGCTCGAGCGCGCCAACGCCGAGTTGATCGATCTCAAGGACGTCCTGTGGGCGGTCCGCCACGACCGGCTCCGCTCGCATCGCGGCGGTCGAGTCGCTCGCCGGGCGCGATGCGCCGCCGTCGGAGCTCGGCCGGCTATCTCGCCGTGCAGCAGGCGTTCGGCGGCGATCGATCGGCTCGAGGTCCGCGGCCGCGACTCGGCAGGCCTCCACGTGTTCGTCTGGGGCCACGACATCGATGCCGCGGCCGCTGCCGACGCTGCTCGCCGAGCGCGGCACCGACCCGCTGTTCCAGTCCGGCGCCGTCGTGCGAGGCCGACGATTGCCTGTCGTTCGTGTACAAGGCTGCCGCCGAGATCGGTGAGCTCGGCGACAACACCGCAGCGCTTCGCGCGGCGCTGTCGCGCCGATGCGCTGCTGCGCCGGGCACTGCAGTCACCCGAGGCGCGTGTGGCGATCCTCGGCCACACCCGCTGGGCGAGCGTCGGCATCATCAGCGAGCCGAACACCCATCCGCTGAACTCGCTACGAACTCGAGCAGCCGGGCGGAGTCGCAGCCGCCGTACGTCGTGGCCGCGTTGAACGGTGACGTCGACAACCATGCCGACCTCCGGGTCGACGCACGGTCTGCGGATCGCGTCGACGATCACGACCGACGCGAAGGTCATTCCCGACCCTGATCGCACGACATGCCGACGACGACGCACGTTCGCCGAGGCGTTCCGGCGGACCGTGTCGCGAGTTCGAGGGGTCGGTCGCGATCGGCGTCGCCAGCGCCGAAGCACCGTCGAAGCTCTTCCTCGCGCTGCGCGGCAGCGGCCAGGGGCTGTACGTCGGGCTCGCCGACGACTGCTACATCGTGGCCAGCGAGCCGTACGGCGTGGTCGAGGAGACGTCGCAGTACGTCCGTCTCGACGGCGAACACGGCGGCGAGATCGTCGTCCTCGACGGCGATCGGGCCGGAGACCTCGCCGGCATCCTGCGGCTGGCGTACGACGGTGTCGAGCACCCGGTCACCGACTGCCGACGTCGTCGACCGCCGAAGTCACGACCCGCGACATCAATCGTGGTGATGCCCCGCACTTCCTGCTCAAGGAGATCACCGAGGCGCCGCTGAGCTTCGCCAAGACGCTGCGCGGCAAGATCGTCGAGCGAGACGGCCGGCTCGGCGCCGACGTCGGCGAACGGGCCCTCCCGCGCGACGTCGTCGACCGGCTTGGCCGCCGGAACGATCACGCGGGTGCGTGTGATCGGCCAGGGCACCGCGGCCGTCGCCGGCCAGAGCACCGCAGCGATCCTCGACGAGCTCACCGACGCCCGGCTGGACGTCGACGCCATCACGGCCACCGAGCTGTCGGGCTTCGGGATGCGTCTCGACATGTCCGACACGCTGGCGATCGCTGTCAGCCAGTCCGGCACCACGACCGACACCAACCGCACGGTCGATCTGCTGCAGGTCGCGTGGCGCGGCGGTGATCGGCATCGTGAACAGGCGTGGCAGCGACCTCACCGACAAGTCCGACGGTGTGCTCTACACCTCCGACGGCCGCGACGTGGAGATGAGCGTGGCCTCGACGAAGGCGTTCTACGCCCAGGTGGCCGCCGGCGCGCTGCTGTCGTGTGCCATCGCCGAAGCCGCCGGGATGCGGCGACGCCGATCGCCGTCACGACGCTGCTCACGTCGTTGCGAGAGATGCCCGACAGCCATGCGCGTCGTGCTGTCGCGTCGCGACGTCGTCGCCGACGCGGCACGTCTCGCTCCGCTCGAAGCGGTACTGGGCCGTCGTCGGCAACGGACCCAACAAGGTGGCCGCCGAGGAGGTCAGGATCAAGCTCAGCGAGTTGTGTTACAAGTCGATGGCCTGCGATTCGACCGAGGACAAGAAGCACATCGACCTGTCGTCGGAACCGCTGATCCTCGTGTGTGCCGCCGGCCTCGTCGGCTCGACAGCCGACGACGTCGCCAAGGAGGTGGCGATCTTCACCGCGCACAAGGCCACCCCGATCGTCATCGCCAGCGACGGTGAGACCCGCTACCACGCCGCGGCGACCATCGAAGTCCCGGCCGTCGATCCTGCGCTCGGTTTCGTCCTGTCGGCCATGGCAGGGCATCTGTTCGGGTACGAGGCGGCTCTGGCGATCGACGCATCCGCCCGCCCGCTGCGCGAAGCGCGCGAGTCGATCGAGCGGCTCGTCGCAGCGCACCTCTCGGGTGATCAGGTCGTGGCACGACTCCGCACCGAGCTGCGGCCGTCGGCCGAGCGGTTCGACGACGGTCTGCGCTCGGGCATCTACGACGGCCAACTCGAGGCGTCGACGGCGACCAGCCTGCACGGTCTGCTGCGCGACGTCCTGTCCGACCGACCCGTCGAGCAGTACCAGCACGCATCGGGCAAGGTCGGTACTCCAGCAGCACTGATCGACGACCTGGTGATGGCCCTGACCCGGGCCATCGACGAACTCACCAGGCCGATCGACACCATCAAGCACCAGGCCAAGACGGTGACCGTCGGCATCTCGCGCAGCGACGAGGGAGTCATCGACCGGGCGCTCGTCCAGGCCGTCCTCGCCGCCGGTGCCGGGCGCGACGTGCTCAGCTACCGCACGCTCAAGGTGCTCGCCGACCTCGACCCGGCGGTCGCGTCGGTCGTCGGCTACACCCGATACCGGATCGAGGGCGAGACGATCTCGATCATCGATCGTGGTGGCATCTCGCGTGATCTTCCGAGCCGGGTGGAGCGCAACGCGGAGCTGCGTGGCACCAAGCGTCGTGTCGCATCCGAACGCGAAGTGCTGCTCGGCATCGGCGGAGCGACGGGCGGACCCTGGTGTTCGTTCCCGAGGTCAAGGGCGGCGAGACGACCGGGATCACGCTGCTCCACGTCGCCTTCCACGACCGGCTTGCCCGCCGACGTGATGCGCGGGGTGATGCAGGGCTACGACCGTCGCTACGACCGACTCGTCGACTGGGTCACGGAGACCGAGGGCAGTTTCGACGAGTCGTTGCTCGGTGAGTTGCCCGTCGCCGAGCTGCTCATCGGCCCGATCTCCGACACCGCCGACCACTGGCGCCGATGACTCCGTCCGGGGGCCGGCGATGATCGGCATCGGCATCGACCTGGTCGACATCGACAGGTTCCGTCGATCCCTCGAACGGACGCCGACGATGCGGACGCGGTTGTTCACCGAGGTCGAACTCGCCTACGTCGCCCCGCAGATCGACCCCGTGCCGTCGCTCGCCGCTCGTTTCGCGGCCCGCGAAGCGGTGATGAAGGCGCTGGGCGTCGGACTCGGGGCATTCGGATTCCACGACGTGTGGGTCGAACGGTCGCCGTCCGGGAAGCCGTGGCTGGCGTTCGCCGGGTCGGGCCGCCGAGTTGTCGGCCGAGGCGGGCGTCGTCACCTGGCACCTGTCGCTCACCCACACCGACCTCACCGCTGCCGCCTACGTCGTCGCCGACTAGGAGAATGCACTCGGGCGCTGCCAACATGCCCGCCATGATCGAAGAGTTCCAAGAGGCGTGGGAAGAACTGACGGCACCGGGCGCGCAGTTCGCGACGACGACGATCGACGTACGAGGCGTTCCGATCAAGGTGTTCGAGTCGGCGTTGCCGAGCATGCGAACCGTGTGGGAACTCGCCCGTGGGTACGGCGATCGTGACTACATCGTGTACGAGGACGAGCGTTACACCTATGCCGAGTCCGACGCGATCATCCGCGCGCTGGCTGGCCGGCTCGTCGACGAGTACGGCGTGCAGCCCGGCGACCGGGTGGCGATCGCCATGCGCAACTATCCCGAGTGGGTGTTCGGCTACTGGGCGATCGTGTCGATCGGTGCGGCGTGCGTCGGGATGAATGCCTGGTGGACCTCCGAGGAGATGGAGTACGGCCTCTCCGACTCCCGACCGAAGGTGCTCATCGCCGACGCCGAGCGCGTCGCACGCGTGCTTCCCGTCCTCGATGCGCTGCGCGCCGAGGCGCCGCTGCACCTGATGACCGTGCGCTTCGACGGTGAACTCCCCGCCGACGCCGACCGCTGGGAAGACGTCATCGACCCTGCGAACGCTCCGGCCGACCTGCCGGCGGTCGACATCGATCCCGACGACGACGCCTGCATCTTCTACACGTCCGGGACCACCGGGTTCCCGAAGGGGGCACAGCTCACCCATCGCGGGTCGGTGCACAACCTGTTGAACCTCGCGTTCATGGCCGCGGTCGCCGGTCTCGCCGCGGCCAAGGTCGGCGCAGCGCCGACGCCGGCAGTGGGTGCCGACGGTCAACCGAAGCAGAACGTGTTCATGGCGCCGACCCCGCTGTTCCACGTGACGGCGAACAACTGTCTGCTGCACCCGGCGACCATCTCGGGCTCGCGGATCGTGTTCACCTACAAGTGGGACGCGGGCCGGGCCCTCGAACTCATCGAGCGTGAGGGCGTCACGAACTTCTCCGGCGTGCCGACGATGAGCCGCGAGCTGCTCATGCACCCCGACTGGGAGCGCCGCGACACGTCGACGCTGGCCGGGATGGGCGGCGGCGGTGCGCCACTGCAGCCGGACCTGGTCGACAAGATCGACAAGTCGCTGTCGGGCGGAGCGCCGAGCACCGGATACGGCCTCACCGAGACCCACGGCATCGTCACCGCCAACTCGGGCAGCCTGTACGTCGCGAAGCCGTCGTCGTGCGGACGCGTGGTGCCGACACTGGAGGCCAAGCTCGTCGACGAGTTCGACAACGAGGTGGCGCCGGGGGCGACGGGTGAACTGTGTGTTCGGGGAGCGATCGTCATCAAGGGCTACCTGAACCGGCCGGAGGCGACCGCCGAGGCGATCCGCGACGGCTGGTTCCACACCGGCGACGTTGCGTTCATCGACGAGGACGGCTTCGTGTTCATCGTCGACCGCATCAAGGACATGGTGTTGCGCGGGGGCGAGAACGTGTACTGCTCCGAGGTCGAAGCGGCGATCTACGAACTCGACGGTGTCGCGGAGGTCGCGGTGTTCGGCGTGCCCGATGATCGCCTCGGCGAGATCGTCGGTGCAGCGATCGTGCTCTCGCCGGGCGCGACGATGACCGAGGAGGCCCTCCGCGCCGAGCTGGCCGAGCGTCTCGCGAAGTTCAAGATCCCCGAGCGGGTGTGGTTCCTCAGCGAGTCCCTGCCGCGCAACGCGAACGGAAAGTTCGTCAAGCGTGATCTCAAGGAGTCGCTGCTCGGCTCCTGAGGGCCCGCCATGTCGTTACGCTCGGCGGGGTGATCCCGATCGTCACACCCGAGGAGATGGGCGCGATCGATGCGGCAGCGCCCGAACCCGTCGAAGAACTGATCGATCGCGCCGGCCGAGCGACGGCGCGTGAGGCGATGTCGATGCTCGGCGGCGCCTACGGACGCACGGTCGTCGTCATCGCGGGGGCCGGGAACAACGGGGCCGACGGTCGCACGGCAGGCGAGTACCTGGCTCGGCGTGGCGTCAAGGTTCGTGTCGTCGACGCCGTGACGTGCCCACCGATTCTCCCGCCGTGTGACCTCGTGATCGACGCCGCCTTCGGCACCGGATTCCGTGGTGAGTGGATCGCCCCGGCGGTCACCGGTACCAGCGGTGGACCGCCCATGGTGCTGGCCGTCGACATCCCGAGTGGGGTGAATGCGTTGACGGGGGACGCGGGCACGGGTGTTCTGGCGGCCGACCGCACGGTCACGTTCCAGGCGCTCAAACCGGGGCTCGTCTTCGGGGCCGGTCGTCGACTGGCCGGCGACGTCGTCGTGGCCGACATCGGGCTCGACGTGACCAGCGCCGACCTGTATCCTCGTCGAGGCCGCCGATGTCGCCGGCTGGTGGCCTCGTCGGGCGACCGACGCCCACAAGTGGAAGGGCGCCGTGCGCGTCGTGGCCGGAAGCGTCGGCATGCTCGGTGCCGGCCGACTGTGCGCGGCGGCTGCGGCGCGCGCCGGTGCGGGTCTGGTGACGCTGTCGAGCCCCGGCGTCGACCCCCACGCACGCAGCGAGATCATCCAGCGACCCGTTCCCGGCGCCGGATTCGCCGTCCACGTGCTCGACGACCTGAATCGCTTCGGATCCCTCGTCGTCGGCCCTGGACTGGGGCGAGAGGAAGCGACCGTCGCCGGGGTCCGCGAACTGATCGCCGATGCCATGGTTCCGATCGTGATCGACGGCGACGGCATCTTCGCCGCTGCATGGAGCGCCGACGGGGCCGCCCCGTTGCTGCAGTCACGCGGGCTGGCGACCGTCGTCACGCCGCACGACGGCGAGTACGCACTGCTGCGCGGTGCCGCACCCGGAACGGACCGGGTCGCTGCAGCTCGCGACCTGGCCGACGATCTCCGCTGCACGGTGCTGCTCAAGGGTCCGACCACGGTGGTGGCCGGGCCGAACGGTCCGAGCTTCGTCATCGACCACGGTGACGAACGGCTGGCGACCGCTGGATCGGGAGACGTGCTGGCCGGAATGATCGGCGCGTTGCTCGCTGCCGGTGTGGACCCCGAACCCGCAGCGGCAGCGGCGGCCTGGCTCCATGCCGAGGCGGCCTCACTCGGGCCCGAGCGGGGACTGCTCGCCGGAGACATCGTCGAGCTGATCCCGGCAGCGCTGTCGTCGGCGCTGTCGTCGGCGCTTCGTCATGGTGATGGAGCCGCAGCGCTGGGCGTGGGTCGACGTCGACCTCGACGCGATCCGTCACAACGTCGACGTGCTGCGATCGGCCGTTGCCCCGAGTGAGGTGTGGGTGGTGGTCAAGGCCAACGGGTACGGACACGGAGCCGTCGCGGTCGCCCGGGCAGCTCTCGACGCGGGAGCCGGCGGGCTCTGCGTGGCGCTGGTCCCGGAGGGCGTCGAACTCCGGCGTGCCGGCATCCACGCACCGATCCTGGTGCTCAGCGAGCAGCCGCCGGAGGCGGCCATCGCCCTCGTGGCGAACGACCTGACACCGACCGTGTACACCGAGGGCTTCGTCGATGCGCTCGCCGCCGCGGCGCTCGCGGCGGGTCGCTCGGACCAGCCGGTTCACGTCAAGGTCGACACCGGGATGCAGCGCGTGGGTGCGGAACCCGATGCAGTGGTGGCGCTCGTCGACCGAATCGGTGAGCACTCGCCGACGCTCCGACTCGGCGGCGTGTTCACCCACCTCGCCGTGGCAGACGAACCCGACGACGAGTTCACGGCGCTCCAACTGGGCCGATTCGACGAGATCCTGTCGACCGTCGGCGTGACCGACGACGTCGCCGTTCACGCCGCGAACTCGGCGGGAGCGCTCGCTCATCGGGCCGCACGGCGGTCGTTCGTTCGTGCAGGCATCGCGGTGTACGGGATCTCGCCGGGCCACGGTGTCGACGACCTGTGCCATGACCTTCGACCGGCGCTCTCGCTGCGTGCCCGGGTCTCGTTCGTCAAGACCGTTCGGGCCGGTTCGCGGATCTCCTACGGTCTTCGGCACACGTTCGAGCGTGACACGACGGTGGCGACCGTGCCGATCGGGTACGCCGACGGTGTGCCCCGACGATTGTCGTCGACGGGCGGCGAGGTGCTCATCGCCGGTCGCCGCCGCCCGATCGTCGGAGTGGTGACGATGGATCAGCTGATGGTCGACTGCGGACCGGGCGACCCGGTCGCTGTCGGTGACGAGGTCGTTCTCATCGGTACGCAGGACGGCCCCGACGGCCCCCAACGGATTCGCGCCGAGGACTGGGCCGACCGGCTCGGGACCATCGGCTACGAGATCGTCTGTGGCATCGGCACTCGCGTGCCGCGTCGCCCGGGCCCTAACATCGACTCCGGAATGGTGGAGCGCTGAGATGTTGGAGCTGCGAGTGCACTCGCTCGTCGAGACCCATGCGGTCGCGGCTGCGCTGGCCCGGCTGTCGCGCGCTGGTGACCTGATCGTGCTGTCCGGCGAGATGGGTGCCGGGAAGACCGCGTTCGCGCAAGGCTTCGGAGCGGCGCTGGGTGTCACCGAGCCGATCACGTCGCCGACGTTCACGCTCGTGCACAGCTACGACCTGCCGAGTGCGGTCCACGGCGCGACGGTGCTCCATCACGCCGATCTGTACCGTCTCGAGCGGACGACCGAGGTGGCCGATCTGGCGCTCGAGGAACTGGCCGACGGTGACGGCATCGTCCTGGTCGAGTGGGGTGACGTCGTCGAGACCCTGTTCGGTGATCATCTCGACGTTCACCTCGAGGTCGAACTCGACGACGATGACACCTTCGACGCTGACACCTTCGACGATCGCACTGTCGACGACGGCACTGTCGACGACGGCACCCGGTACGACGAACCGATGCCGACGGTTCGCCTGATCGAGATCTCCGCCGTCGGTCCATCGTGGGCAGCTCGGTGGAGCCGCGTCGTCGAGGCCTGCAAGGCGTTCGCGTGCTGATCCTCGGTATCGAGACCGCAACCGAACGGGTGAGTGTGGCCGTGGGCGGTCACGAGGGTGTCATCGGGCTGTTCGAGGTCACCAAGGGACGCCGTCACGTCGAGACGTTGGTGCCCGCCATCGAGTTCATGCTGAAGCAGGCAGGCATCGAACTCGAGGAGATCAGCGTGGTCGCCGTCGATGTCGGGCCGGGGCTGTTCACCGGCATGCGCGTCGGGCTCGCCGCCGCCAAGGCCTTCGCCCAAGCGCTGAGGATTCCGATGATCGGGATCTCGTCGCTCGACCTGTTGGCCTTCCCGTGTCGTCACACGGACCGTGTCGTGGTGCCGGTGATCGACGCCCGCAAGGGCGAGGTGTTCTACGCCATGTACCGACAGGTGCCGGGAGGTGTCCAGCAGGTCGCCGAACCCACGGTCGGGCCTGTCGACGACCTCGTCGCCGACCTGCTCGCCCGCAGCCAGGACGTGCTCTGCGTGGGTGACGGCGCGCTGCGTTATCGCGAGGAGATTCTCGACGGGTACCGCTGCGAGTTCGGCGGTGACGCACATCCGTCGGCAGCCCCACTCGTGCAACTCGCCCACGCTCGGGCGCTGCGTGAGGAGTGGGTCAACCCGCGGGAGATCGAGCCGGTCTACCTGCGTGCCCCGACGCCCTGATCAACTGGTCGACGCGGGCGGGGCGATGAGCGTCATCGAACGACTCCTGCGGCGCGACGGTGACGTCGCCGCGACGACGATCGGTGACCTCACGATCGAACCGATGCGTCGACGCGACCTGCGCGGCGGCGTGATGGCCATCGAGTCGGTCAGCTACCCGCGTCCGTGGTCGCAGAGCGTGTTCGAGAGCGAGATCGCCCAGATGCGCTCGGGCACTCGACGGTATCTGGTGGCTCGTCGCCAGTCGGCTGCTGCCGGGCGGCGCGGCCCCGTGGTCGGTTACGCCGGGCTCTGGTTCGCAGCCGACGAAGGCCACGTCACCAACGTTGCGGTGGCGCCCGACGAACAACGTCGGGGCGTCGCCACGGCGCTCCTGCTCGGATTGGCCGACGAGGCGATCCGGCACGGGTGCACCGCCTGGACGCTCGAGGTGCGCGTGTCGAGCACCGGCGCCCAGGAGCTGTACCGCCGGTTCGGATTCGCGCCGGCCGGCGTGCGGACCCGCTACTACGAGAACACCGAGGACGCGATCGTCATGTGGTGCAACGACATCCAGGGAGCGGACTACGCAGGACTCCTCGACTCGATCCGCGGGCAGGTGGCCTCGTGAGCTGGGCAGACGCCGACCGTCGACGAGTCGACGCTGGTGCTCGGCATCGAGACCAGCTGCGACGAGACGGCCGCCGCGCTGGTGCTCGGTGGCTACGACGTGGTGTCGAACGTCGTGTCGACGCAGGTCGATCTGCACAGCGACTTCGGTGGTGTGGTGCCCGAGATCGCGTCACGTGCGCACCTCGACGTGCTCAACCCGGTGATCGCCAGGACCATCGTCGAGGCGGGTATCGACGACGAGCGGATCGACGCGGTGGCGTGCACGATCGGGCCGGGTCTGATCGGTGCACTGCTCGTCGGCGTGTCGGCGGCGAAGGCGCTGGCGATGGCGTGGGACGTGCCGTTCGTCGGCGTCAACCACATGGAGGCGCATCTGTACGCGGCGTCGCTGGAGGATCCCACACTGGAGTTCCCGCTGCTGGTGCTGCTCGTGTCGGGCGGTCACACGATGCTCGTCGAGATGCAGGATCACGGCCGCTATCGGCTCGTGGGCCAGACGATCGACGACGCGGCCGGCGAGGCGTTCGACAAGGTGGCGCGGTTCCTCGACCTCGGGTATCCGGGCGGTCCGGCGATCGACGCAGCCGCGCTCGACGGCGATCCCGAAGCCATCCGGTTCCCGCGGGCGATGATGGACGACGGCTACGACTTCTCGTTCAGTGGGTTGAAGACCTCGGTCATGAACTACGTGCGCAAACATCCCGACGTGTCGTCGCAGGACGTTGCGGCGTCGTTCCAGGCGGCCGTGGTCGACGTGCTCGTGACCAAGGCGCGTCGAGCCGCCGCCGAGGTCGGGGCGACCGGCATCGTGCTCGGCGGTGGGGTGGCGGCCAATTCGCTGCTGCGCGAGCAGGTCCTCGACGCCTGCGAGCGCGACGGCATCCAGGGCTTCCTGCCGAGCCGATCGATGTGCACGGACAACGCGGCGATGATCGCCGCCGCGGGATGGCACCGCCTGCGCTCCGACGGCCCGACGCCCCTCGACGTCGGCGCCACCCCCAACCTCCGCCTCCCCTTCATCGACTGACCGACAGCCCAGGTCTTCGTCCGGACCCGACCCCGAAAGACGGCTGGCGCGGCCGATACCGTGGTGGGGTCATGTCGTTCACGATCGGCCCCTACGAGCTCTCGGCTCCCGTGGTGCTCGCCCCGATGGCGGGCGTGACGAACGCGCCGTTCCGCACGATGTGCCGGCGGTTTGCGCCAGGGCTCGTGTACGTCAACGAGATGGTCATGGCGACGCCGGTGGTCCATGCCAACGCCAAGACCGATCGGATGATCAGCTTCGCTCGCCGACGAGCATCCGCGCAGCCTGCAGCTCTACGGCAGCGACCCCGAGATCATGGGCGTGGCGGTCGCCAAGCTCTGCGACGCCGGTCGCGTCGATCACATCGACATCAACTTCGGATGTCCCGCCGCCAAGGTGACGCGGCGCGGCGGGGGAGCAGCTGTGCCGGCTCGGCCCGAGCTGCTGCGGGCGATCCTGCGAGCTGCCGTGTCGAACGCGTCGCCCTACGGCGTGCCGGTGACCGCGAAGTTCCGCATGGGTCTGTTCGACGACTGGCTCACCCACATCCGCACCGGCGAGGTGTGCGCCGAGGAGGGCGTGGCGTCGATCGCCCTCCACGCCCGAACCGTCCAGCAGCACTACTCCGGGCGACGCACGCTGGGATGCGATCGGTGAACTCAAGCAGGCGGTCGGATCGATCCCGGTACTCGGCAACGGCGACATCTGGGAGGCATCCGACGCGGTGCGGATGATGGCCGAGACCGGCTGCGATGGTGTGGTCATCGGTCGAGGCTGTCTGGGCCGTCCGTGGCTGTTCTGGCGATCTGGTCGAGGCGTTGGCCGGTCGTCCCGTACCGCCGAGCCGGCTGCTCGGCGAGGTGTGCGCGGTGATGGTCGAGCACGCCCGGCTGCTGGTGGAGCATCTCGGTGAGAACTACGCGATGCGTGACTTCCGCAAGCACACCGGCTGGTACATGAGCGGTTATCCCGTCGGGCCCGAGGTGCGGCGCCGGTTCTCGATGGTCAAGACCCTGATGGAGCTCGAGGACATCGTCGCCGGGCTCGATCCGAGTGCGCAGATCGTCGACGGTGGCGAGCGCATCAAGCGCGGCCACACGAACGGTCCGATCAAGGTCAGCCTCCCGGATGGTTGGCTCGACGGCCACCGCCGTGAGGAGCTGCTCCACGACGTCACGGTGCCCGACGACGACCAGGTCATGGCGCTGTCGGGCGGCTGATGATCGAGATTCCCGCCGGAGTGCGGCTGGTGCTGGCCTCGGCGTCGCCCCGCCGATCCGAGCTGCTGCGCTCGGTCGGGCTGGAGTTCGAGGTGATTCCCGCCGACATCGACGAGTCGGTGCTTCCCGGCGAGATGCCCGCCGGTGTACGTGGCGCGGCTGTCCGCCGAGAAGGCCGCGGCGGTCGCAGAACGGGTCGGGCCCGACGTGATCGTCGTCGCCGCCGACACCACCGTCGACGTCGACGGACTGATCCTGGAGAAGCCGTTCGACGCCGGCGATGCGCGCCGCATGCTCGGCCTGCTCTCCGGCCGAACCCACCTCGTCCACACCGCCGTCACCGTCCTGCCGACCAGCCTGTCCTTCGGGGTCGGGTCCGACGGGCTGGCACCCGGACAGGCTCGACGGTGGTCGTCGAGACGGCGGTGGAGTTCGTGGAACTCACGCCCGAGACCATGGTCGATTGGTACGTCGCGACCGGGGAACCGTTCGGCAAGGCCGGCGGCTATGCGATCCAGGGTGCGGGTGGAGCGCTGGTGCGGCGCCTCGACGGCAGCGTCACCAACGTGATCGGGCTTCCCCTCGCCGAGACACTCGACCTGATCAGCCAGCCCCCCAACCCCGAAATTTGCGGGGAAATGCGCACTGAGCGACGCATCTCCCGGAGAATTTCGGAGGTGGTTGGGGACCGGTGGGGTTGGCACTCTCGGGGGGCGGTTGCTAACGGCGGGGTGACGCGCCTAGCATTGGCACTCGCCGGGTGCGAGTGCTAACTCGCTTCCGGCTGTCAGAACCCATCGGGACTCGAGCCCGCGTGAGCAAGCCAATGGAGGCTTACACCATGAACCTGAAGCCGCTGGATGACCGCATCGTGGTCCGGCCGAACGAGGCCGAGACGCAGACCGCATCGGGCCTCGTCATCCCCGACACCGCCAAGGAGAAGCCGCAGCAGGGCGAAGTGCTCGCTGTCGGCCCGGGCAAGCGCTCCGACACCACGGGCGACCTGATCCCCGTCGACATCAAGGTCGGCGACACGGTCCTGTACTCGAAGTACGGCGGCACGGAAGTCGCCGTGAACGGCGAAGACCTGCTCGTGCTCAACAGCCGTGACGTGCTCGCCGTCGTCGAGAGCTGAATCGTCGCACCTGCGACGTCAGATCTGATCAACCATTCGTAAGCCGGAGAGGAACCCCCAATGGCAAAAGTACTGAAGTTCGACGACGAGGCGCGCCGCGCACTCGAAGCCGGAGTCAACAAGCTCGCTGACGCTGTCCGCGTGACGATCGGCCCCAAGGGCCGCAACGTCGTGCTCGACAAGAAGTTCGGCGCCCCGACGATCACCAACGACGGCGTGTCCATCGCCAAGGAGATCGAGCTCGAGGACCCGTTCGAGAACATGGGCGCCCAGCTCGTCAAGGAAGTCGCCACCAAGACCGACGACATCGCCGGTGACGGCACCACCACCGCCACCGTGCTCGCACAGGCGATGGTCCACGTCGGCATGAAGCAACGTCGCCGCCGGCGCCAACCCGATGGCCGTCAAGAAGGGCATCGAGAAGGCCGTCGCCGCGGCAGTCGAGTCGATCGCCAGCCAGGCGAAGGAAGTCGACGACAAGTCCGACATCGCCAGCGTCGCCACCATCTCGGCGGCTGACTCGTCGATCGGCGAGGTCATCGCCGACGCCATCGACAAGGTCGGCAAGGACGGTGTGGTCACGGTCGAGGAGTCGAACACGTTCGGCACCGAACTCGACTTCACCGAGGGCATGCAGTTCGACAAGGGCTACCTGTCGCCCTACTTCGTGACCGACGCCGAGCGCCAGGAAGTCGTCCTCGAGGACGCCTACGTCCTGCTGAACAGCGCCAAGATCTCGACGGTCCAGGCCATGTTGCCGACCCTCGAGGCCGTCATGCAGACCGGCAAGCCGCTCGTGATCATCGCCGAGGACATCGAGGGTGAAGCCCTCGCCACCCTCGTGGTGAACAAGATCCGTGGCACGTTCAACGCCGCCGCCGTCAAGGCGCCGGGCTTCGGCGACCGTCGCAAGGCGATGCTGCAGGACATCGCCGTCCTCACCGGCGGCCAGGTCATCAGCGAGGAAGTCGGTCTCAAGCTGGAGAACGTCACGCTCGACCTGCTCGGCACCGCCAAGCGCGTCGTCATCACCAAGGACAACACCACCATCGTCGATGGTGGCGGCATCCGAGGACGACATCGCCGGCCGCATCAACCAGATCAAGGCCGAGATCGACAACACCGACTCCGACTGGGATCGCGAGAAGCTCCAGGAGCGCCTCGCGAAGCTGGCCGGCGGTGTGGCGCTGATCAAGGTCGGCGCCGCCACCGAGGTGGAGCTCAAGGAGAAGAAGCACCGCATCGAAGATGCCGTGTCCTCCGTGCGTGCAGCCATCGAGGAAGGCGTGGTCGCCGGTGGCGGCACCGCCCTCATTCGTGCGCGGCCCGCCGTGCAGGCCGTCGTCGACTCGCTGGAAGGCGACGAGAAGACCGGCGCCAAGACGGTGTGGGAAGCGCTCACCGCGCCGGCGCGGAACATCGCCAACAACGCCGGCCTCGAAGGCTCGGTCGTCGTTCGCGAGATCGAGGCCGCAGAAGGCCCGATCGGCATGAACGCCGCGACCGGCGAGATGATGGACCTCATCGCTGCCGGCATCATCGACCCGGCCAAGGTGACCCGTGCGGGTCTCCAGAACGCCGCGTCGATCGCCGCGATGGTGCTCACCACCGAGTGCCTCGTTGCCGACGAGCCCGAAGACGAGCCCGCCATGCGCGCGGCGGCGGCATGGGAGGCATGGGCGGCATGATGTGATTGCGTGACGGCTCTGCCGTCACGCAATCACATCGCCGCCGTTCCACGGCGGCCGCCGGCTCTGCCGGCCATCCCGCTTCTTCGCCCGGGATCGACATCGAGTCGATCCCGGGCGAGGCCCGTTTTCGGGCCGGGTGCACGGTCGCGTCCCGGTACCCTCACTCCCGATGGTGGAGATCGAGCGAGAGCGGCGACCGTTCTGGATCCATCAGATGATCGAGTACGTCATCGGGATCGCACTGATCAGTTCGTCGGTCCAGTTGCCGCGACCCGGCCGTGCCTGCGCTGCTCGGACTGCTGATCGTCCTCAATGCCGCCGTCGCCAAAGGGTCGGCGGGCGCGTTCCGGCTGGTGGGTCGGCGCCTGCATCGAACGCTCGACCTGGTCGTGATCGGGATCCTGGTCTTCGTCGCGTTCCAGCCGTGGTGGTCGGTCGACACCACGAGTCGGATGCTGATCGGTGCCGATCGCGTTCATCCTGTGCTTCGTGTGGTTCTACACCGACTTCGCCGAGCAGCGCACCCGATCCGAACGCAAGGCGCAGCGGACGGCCGCGAACGGCGGCTCGTGGGCCGACCGACAGCACCGAGATCGGTCGCCGTGCCGGGCGGCTCGTCGGCGGCACGGTCCACGTCGGCCAAGACGTTGGAAGGACGGCCTCGGCGACGACCGCCGCGCCCGAGACGCCCCCGCCCGCCCCGTGGGATCCACCGACGACTCCTCCGCAGTAGCCGCCGTAGGATTGACGCCATGACGTTCGAGCAGCCCGCACCAGATCTCGCGAAGATCATCGCCGCCCTCGACGAGTGGGAGAAGGGCGACGAATCGCCCGGACGGGCGCTGGCCAACATGAAGACGGCCGGGTTGGCCCGGGTGCTCGCCCAGCTGGCCGCCGAGGGATGGACTCCATCCGAGTGACTCCTCGTCGGCGCGGCGGGAATCAACAGATTCCGCGGCCCGACGTCTGGACCGAGGACCACGAGGCACCGTGGCCGGAGGGTGTGGCGTGGACGGTCGACGATCTCGTGCGACCCGTTCCCGAACACTCGGCGCCGCTGTTGCCGTCGTTCCCGGATGCGCGGGTGTCCGCGGTGCTCATCGCGCTCGTCGAGGGTGACGACGGCGCCGAGGTGCTGCTCACCCGTCGGTCGATGGAGATGCGTACCCATCGGGGTGAGATCAGCTTTCCCGGGCGGTCGCCTCGATGCGGGCGAGACGCCGATCGAGGCCGCGCTCCGGGAGGCCCACGAGGAGGTCGGACTCGACCCGTCGGTGCCGGTGGTCGTCGGTGAGCTCGCCCATCTCAACACCATCGTGAGCCGCAGTTACATCGTCCCGATCGTGTCGGTCCTCGACCGGCGTCCGGAACTCGCACCGCAGACCGGTGAGGTCGACCGGGTGTTCTGGACGCCCGTGAGCGAACTCACCCGACCCGGCACCTACCGGCGGGAACGGTGGGGCAGCGCGCCGCATGGACCGACCGTTGCACTTCTTCGAACTCGACGACGAGACCGTCTGGGGCGCCACCGCCCACATGCTCGTCGACCTGCTCACGTACTCCAGCCGCCGCTGAAGCTGAAGAACTGCCCGGTCTGGAACCGGTTCGTGCCGTCGAGCAGTACCGTCGTGAACGACGCCAGCTCGTCCATCGTGCCGAGCCTGCGCATCGGCACCTGCGCCTCGATGGCGGCTCGTCGCTCGGGATCGGTGTCGGCACGTGACGCCTTCAGGAAGCCGGGGAAGTCCATGTAGTTCGTGCCGACCGCGTTGACCTGGATGCCGGCGCGGGCGTACTCCAGACCCGACGGCCCGAACGAGGCCGTTCGCGCCGGCACGGGTGCCGCCGTAGATCGACGTGATCGGATCGGGTCGCGCCCCGGTCGCCGACGTGAACACGACGACCTGGCCGCTGCTGCGCGTCGACCATCGGCGGCAGGACCGCTTGGAGGCCGTGGAAGACCATGTCGAGGTTCATGCGCTTGACGCGTTCCCACTGGTCGACCCTCATGTCGAGGAACTTGCCGACGACGATCAACCCGGTGACGAGACATGCCGAGTCGAGTCGGCCGAACCGGTCGAGTGTCTGCGCCACGAGCGCCTGGTTGCCCTCGGCGGTGGCCAGATCGACGTCGGTGACAGTCAGCACCGATGCGCCGAGCGCTTCGAGTTCGGGGACCAGGGTGTCGAACGGCACTTCGACGCCCACCATTGCGTCGTCGCCGCCGGTGCCCTGCAGTGCGATGTCGAACCCTCGGCGCGCCAACGACCGGGCGAGTGCCGGGCCGACGTATCCGCTGGCCATGGTGATCAGTGCAACGGGACGTGGGTCGGTCATGGCGAGTCATCCTGCCAGCGGCGTCCACCTCATCCGAACTCGTGAACAACTGCGCGGTCAGGCCGCGTCCTTGTTCACGAGATGGCGAGGGTGGTGAGGAGGTTCCAGGCCGCGTCGACGTGGTGGCGCTCGGTCGCGCGGGCGCCGATCGAGATGCGCAGCACCGAACGTCCGTCGAGGACCGTGCGTGTGAACAGCGCGTTGCCGGACGCGTTCGCTGCTTCGATCAGCCGATCGGTCGCGACGTTGGCAGTGTCGACGTCGTCGGCTCGGACGGCGATGCACAGCAGGTTCAACGGATGTGGCGCGACGATGTCGAACCGGTCGTCGTCGGCGACGACTGGCCGCGAGTTCCTGCGTGAGCAACGACGTGGCGTCGGATCATCGCCTGGAACGAACCGACGCCCTCACAGCGGATCGCGAACCACAGCTTGAGGGCGCGGAAACGGCGACCGAGCGGGAATCTGCCAGTCGCGGTAGTCGATGACGGCACCCGCCTCCGCCGCCTGCGAACGCAGGTACTCGGGCAGGATGCTCAGCGCACCGAGCAGCGACGTACGGTCGGCAGTCCAGTACAGATCGCAGTCGAAGTTGACCCCCATCCACTTGTGGGGGTTCGTGCAGTACGAGTCGGCGTACTCCAGGCCCTCGTTGACCCACCGATGCTCGGGCGCGAGGGCGGCGATACCCGACATCGCCGAGTCGACGTGGAGCCAGATGCCCTCGCGCTCGCAGATCGGGCCGAGTGCGGCCGTCGGGTCGAACGCCATCGACGAGGTGGTCCCATGGGTCGAACACACGAAGAACGGGATCAGCCCGGCCGCCCTGTCCGCCGAGATCATCTCGTCGAGTGCGTCTGCTCGCATCGCGAACGACGCGTCGTGTGCCACGATCCGGATGCGGTCGGAGCCGACGCCGGCGATCCGTAGACCCTTCTCGACACTCGAGTGCGCCTGTGACGTGGCATAGGCAACGAGCCTCGTCGTGTCGCCGTCGGCGTTGACGGCGCCGCCGGTCGCCCGCCAGCGCGCCGACAGGATCGCGACCAGCGTCGCCTCGCTCGCCGTTCCCTGGATCACTCCACCACCGTTGTCGCTGCGCGAATCGAATCGCTCGGGCAGGTCGAGCAGCTCGCGCATCCAGTCGAGCATCAGCGTCTCGACCTCGGTGCACGCCGGTGAGGTGACCCAGCTCATCCCCTGGACGCCGAGGCCGGCCGACAGCAGCTCACCGAGGATCGACGGATACGACGTGTTCGACGGGAAGTAGGCGAAGAACCCGGGGTGCTGCCATTGCGTCAGACCGGGAACGATGATTCGTTCGACGTCGGCCATCACCGCATCGAACGACTCGGGTTCGGTCGGCGGATGTTCGGGGAGCTGCGCCCGCACGTCGCCGGGTTCGACCATCGCGCCCACCGGTCGTTCCTCGACGCCGTCGACGTAGTCCGCGATCCAGTCGATGAGCGCGTGGCCGTGGATTCTGAATTCGTCGGGGGTCACGGCGTGGAGGCTATGTCGCCGTCACGATCGTGCCGATGCCTGGCCACTCCCCAAGCGACGCGACCGAAGATGACCAGCAGCCCGCCGATCATGGCGATGGCGACGAGGTTCTGATGCCAGCCGCCGCGCTCGCTGCTCCCGCAGCCGGGTCGCTGCAGCGTGCCGACGCACGTCGTGATGTCGGCGTCCTCGGGGAGGAACGGATTGGCCGTGTCGACCGGGATGTCGGTGGCGACCGGCGGCGGGTCGTTGTCGGCAGCGACGCCGGCGACGCGTGGGCCGAGTGACAGCGCACCGAGGATCAGCAATGCAGCGATCAGGATGCGGAGCACCGACGAGGCTGATCTACGATTCACCTCCTTGAGTCAACCTGCGCATCACGACCGCCCCACCGTCCTCGTCGTCGACTTCGGCGCCCAGTACGCCCAGTTGATCGCCCGCCGGGTGCGCGAACTGAAGGTGTACTCCGAGATCGTCCCGCACCGGATCACCGCCGCCGAGGTCGCCGAACGTGCACCGGCGGCGATCGTGCTGTCGGGTGGGCCGAAGAGCGTGCACGTCGACGGCGCGCCGTCGCTCGATCCGGCGATCTACGACCTCGGCGTGCCGATCCTCGGGATCTGTTACGGGGCGCAGCTCATCGGTCAGCAACTCGGGGGCATCGTCGGTCGCGGCATGCAGGGGGAGTACGGCCGTGCACGCATGACCAGAACGGGTCCGTCGCTGCTGCTCCCCGACGATGCCCCCGAGGTCCACGACGTCTGGATGAGCCACTTCGACGGCATCACCGATGCGCCCGACGGCTTCGTGGTCACGGCCACCACGCCGGGCGCGCCCGTGGCCGTGCTCGAGAACGACGAACGGCGCATCTACGGCGTCCAGTTCCACCCCGAGGTCGTGCACTCGCCGTACGGGATGGCGGTACTCGCCCGATTCCTGCACGAACGCGCCGGGCATCGGAGCCGACTGGGAGATGTCGTCGGTCATCGACGAACAGGTCGAGCTGATCCGCGAGCGGGTCGGGTCCGACCGGGTGATCTGCGGACTGTCGGGTGGCGTCGATTCGTCGGTGGCCGCGGCGCTCGTGCACAAGGCGATCGGCCACCAGCTCACGTGCATCTACGTCGACACCGGTCTGATGCGCAAGGGCGAGAGCGATCAGGTGGTCGAGACCTTCCGGCGCAATCTCGGCATCGAGTTGATCCACGTCGACGCCGGCTGGCGGTTCTTCGCCGCGCTGGAGGGCATCACCGAACCGGAGGCGAAGCGCAAGGCGATCGGCGAGCAGTTCATCCGGGTCTTCGAGGAGAACACCGGTGGACTCACCGACGCCCGCTTCCTCGTGCAGGGCACGCTCTACCCCGACCTGATCGAGAGCGGCGGGACCGACGGGACGGCGTCGGTGATCAAGAGCCACCACAACGTGGGCGGCCTCCCGGAGGACATGACGCTCGAGCTGATCGAGCCCCTGCGCGAACTCTTCAAGGACGAGGTGCGCCGACTCGGCACCGAACTCGGCCTGCCCGACGAGATGGTGTGGCGCCAGCCATTCCCGGGGCCCGGCCTCGGGGTGCGCATCATCGGAGAGGTGACGCCCGAACGCGTCGCGCTGCTGCAGGAGGCCGACGCGATCGTGCGCGAGGAACTCCGTCTCGCCGGGCTCGAACGTGAGATCTGGCAGTCGTTCGCCGTGCTCGCCGACATCCGCTCGGTCGGTGTGATGGGCGACGAGCGCACCTACGGTCACCCGATCATCATCAGGGCCGTGACCAGCGACGATGCGATGACGGCCGACTGGGCGCGGATCCCGTACGACGTGCTCGAGACCATGTCGCAGCGGATCATCAACGAGGTGCCGGGCATCAACCGTGTCGCCTACGACATCACCTCCAAGCCGCCCGGCACCATCGAGTGGGAGTGACCTGAAACGCCGGGGTCTGACCCCAGCGTTTCAGGTGTGACGAGGGTCGCAGAGTTTTCGTCAGGCTTTCGCAACACATTCGTCATATTCGCTAGGCTGTGGACTCGTAGCTATGAGGCAACTTCTCCGTGTCGTCCCGATCGCCATTGCCGTGGCGTTCCTCGTTCCCGCCATGACCCCGGCAGTCGTGCAGGCGCAGTCGGTGGATCAGCAGAAGCAGAAGGTCGAAGACATCGTCGACGAACTGGAGCGCCTCGAGGAGCAGGCGTTGCAGCTCGGTGAGCAGTACACCGACGCGATCGACACCAAGAACGCACTCGATGCCGAGATCGCCGACGCCGAAGCGCGTATCGGTGAGAAGGAAGCCGAGCTGGCGAAGCTGCGGGGCAATCTCAGCGAGATGGCGTTGCGCTCGTTCGTCGGTGGCGGTGCTGCCCCGCTCGGCCCGCTGTTCGAGGACTCCGACAATCTCAACGATGCGCTCCAGCGCGAGGAACTCGCCAAGGTTGCGCTGAGCACGGGCGACGTCACGACCGATGAACTCGACGCGCTGGTCGCCGACATCGAGGACGAGCGTCGAGCGCTCGACACCAAGCGCGAACAGGCCGAACAGCTCGCAGCATCGCTCACTGATGCCCAGGCGCAGACCGAGTCGCTCACCGACCGAGTACACCGAGGCCCGCGCCGATGCCGAGGCCGAACTCGGCCGGCTCGTCCAGGAAGAAGAGGCGCGGCGCGCCGCGGAGTCGCTGCGAAGGATCCAGGCGGAGGCCCAAGCCAGTCGGAGTGCGGGCACCTCGAACTCCGGTGGCGGCGACTCGGGTGGCGATTCGGGTGGCGACAACACCAGTTCGAGCGGATCCACCACGAGCAGCGGCTCGTCGGGTTCGGGCAGCGGATTCAGCGCCCCGTCGGTGTCGTCGCGATCCGGTCTGGCCGTGCAGGCCGCGCTGGCCCAGCAGGGTGTGCCGTACCGATACGCCACGTCGAGCCCCGGCGTCGGCTTCGACTGTTCCGGGCTGACCGCCTATGCCTGGGGCCAGGCCGGTGTCGGCCTTCCGCATCAGTCGGCAGCGCAGTTCGCCTCGACACCGCATGTTCCGATCGACCAGGCCCAGCCCGGAGACCTGTTGTTCTTCTACACCCCGATCAGCCACGTGAGCATCTACCTCGGCAACGGCATGCAGGTACACGCTCCGAACACGGGCAAGACCGTCACCGTCGGTGCGGTCAACTGGGGCAAGGTCGTCGGAGTCGGTCGACCCGGCTGACCGACGTGCGCGATGTGTCCGACACATCGTGCGCATGGCGGCGGTGCGACTACGGTCGGCCACCGTGCAGGAACCGATTCACGGAATCGATCGCGATCGCGTCACCGAGTGGCTCGTCGACAACATCGACGGTGCCGCTGCGCCGTTCGAGTTCACCCTGATCGTCGGCGGTCGCTCGAACCTCACCTACACGGTCACCGATGCGAACGGCACGAAGTACGTGTTGCGTCGCCCGCCCACCGGCGCAGTTCTCGCAACAGCTCACGACATGGCACGCGAGTACCGGATCATCTCGGCCGTCGGGAAGACCGCCGTGCCGGTGCCGCCCGCCCTCGGTGTGTGCACCGACGATGCCGTCAACGGCGCGCCGTTCTATGTGATGGGTTTCGTCGACGGGGTGGTGCTCGACAGTGCCGACAAGGGTGCGGCGATGCCGCCGGAGCTGCGCCGGAGTGCCGGGCTGCACCTCATCGACGTGCTCGCCGACCTCCATGCCGTCGACGTCGACGCCGTCGGTCTGGGTGACCTCGCCAAGCGCGAGGGGTACGTCGAGCGCCAGGTGAAGCGCTGGAGCGCCCAGTGGCAGAACTCCAAGACCCGCGATCTGCCCGCTGTCGACGAGGTCGCCCGACGTCTCGCCGAGCGGATGCCGGTGCAGCAGGGTGTCTCGATCGCCCACGGCGACTACCGGTTCGGCAACGTCCTCACCGACACCGCGCACGGCCGCATCGCGGCGGTCCTCGACTGGGAGCTGTGCACGTTGGGCGATCCCTTGGCCGACGTCGGCTACATCGGGGTCTACTGGGCCGACCCCGGCACGCAACAGCTCCGTCCGAACGATCCCACCGGCATCGAGGGGTTCCCGGCCTACGCCGAGTTGCTCGAGCGGTACGCCACGAAGACCGGGCGCGACCTGTCGGAGATCGACTACTACATCGCGTTCGGGTCGTGGCGCCTCGCCGTCATCTCCGAGGGTGTGTACGCCCGCTACCTCCACGGTGCGATGGGCGATCAGGGCATCAGCGACGAGCAACTGAACGCGTTCAAGGTGGGAACCGAGATCCTCGCCGAGTCGGCGCTCGACGCGATGCGGCGACTGTGAACACGACGAGGAGCGACATGAGCACGAAGCCTGAGTACGCGGCGGTGCTGCGAGGGGTGGGAGCCCGGCGAGTTCACTGCCGCCGGCATGACCTTCCCGACGTATCGGCGCGGGACCGGGCCGGGGATCGTCGTGATCCACGAGGTGCCCAACATCACCCCGCTCGTCACCAAGTTCGCCAACGAGGTCGTGGATCGTGGCTTCACCGTCGTGATGCCATCGCTGTTCGGTACCCCCGGCAAGCCCCCCTCGAACGCCGTGGCACTCGCCGCGATGGCCAAGGTGTGCATCGCCAAGGAGTTCACCGCGCTGGCGCTCAACCAGACGTCGCCCGTCATCGCGTGGCTGCGAGCGCTGGCGCGCAATCTCCATCAGGACGTCGGGGGCCCCGGGGTCGGCGCCGTCGGCATGTGCTTCTCGGGCGGGTTCGCGCTCGGCATGATGGTCGACGACATCATGGTGGCGCCCGTGCTCTCGCAGCCGTCGATGCCGTTCCCGTTCGGCAAGGCCCGCGCCGCCGACCTCAACCTCTCGCCGGACGACGCTGCGACGGTCGCCGAGCGCGCGGCGCAGGGTTGCCAGGTGCTCGGGCTGCGCTACGCCGACGACTTCTCGGTCGGCGATCGGTTCTCGACGCTGCGCGACCTGCTCGGCGACGCGTTCATCGCCGTGGAACTGCCGAGTCGTTCGAAGCGTGACCACTCGGTGCTCACCGAGCAACGCGACGACGCCAGCGTCGAGCGGGTGCTCGACTTCTTCGCCGAGAAACTGCTCCCACGCTCGGACTCGCGGACGGTTCAGCCGGTGACGGCGGATTCGGCGTGCTCCTTGGCCAGGCGGTAGTCGGCCTTGCCGTTCGGGGCGCGGGGGACCTGTGGGACGAAGACCACCGACTTGGGTGCCTTGTATCCGGCCAGATCGTGCTTCACCGAGGCGATGATCGACGCCGAATCGACGGTGGCGTCGTCGTCGAGCGAGACGACCGCAGTCACCGCTTGGCCGAACTTCTCGTTCTCCAGACCGACCACCAGGCAGTCACGTACGCCCGGCACCCGCTTGACTGCTTCTTCGACCTCCTCGGGGAAGACCTTCTCGCCGCCGGTGTTGATCACCTGACTGCCGCGACCCAGCAGGATCAGCGAGCCGTCGGCGGCGACCTTGGCGAAGTCGCCGGGGAACGAGTAGCGGACGCCGTCGATGACCCGGAAGGTCTTGCGCCGACTTCGCCTCGTCCTTGTAGTAGCCGATCGGCACGTTGCCGCCTGCGGCGACCATCCCGACCTCGTCCGAGCCCGGCTCGATCTCACGATCGTCGTCGGTGAACACCTTGGTCTCGGGCGTCTTGGTGAACTTGGCGGTTTCGGTCGGCACGCCCTTCATCGTGATCTGCGTGCCCATCGACCCTTCGGACGACCCGATGGCGTCGACGAGGACCGCCTGTTCGATGCGGTCGAGCAGCTGCTGCTTCACCTCCGACGTCCACATCACGCCCGACGAGATGAACATGGCGATCGACGACGTGTCGTACGGGCCGTTGCCGGGCTTGCCCTCGTCGAGTGCCCGGATGATCGGCTTGGCGAAGCTGTCGCCGACGATCGTGATCGACGTCACGCGGTGCCGCTCGACGGTGGCCAACAGCTCGTGGGCGTCGAGGCTCCGGTTCTCGAGCGTGACGACGTGGCCGCCGGCGAGGTGGGGAATGAACCAACCGAGCCAGCACCCGGTGCCGTGCATCAGCGGCGCCGCCGGGATCGACGTGAGGGTCGGGCCGTTGGCCGAAGCGCCCTTGATCATCCCGGCGACCTCCGCCGCGTCCGAGGGTGCAGCCATGCCCAGCATGGGCAGCCCCAAGGTGACGAACCCGCGGGTCAGACCACCCATGTCGTACATCACGCCCTTGGGCATACCGGTGGTTCCACCGGTGTAGAGCATGTACAGGTCGTCCTCCGACCGTTCGAGTGCGCGCCATCGGCTCCGTCGTCGCGATCACCTCGTCGTACGCGACGGCGTCGGGCACCTGGCCGGCTCCGCCGTCGTCGACCTCGATCAGCAGCTTCAACTTCGGGAGGCGGTCGGCCACCCGCGCCACCCGGTCGCCGAGCGACGAGTGGAAGATGATCGCCTCGGAGTCGGAGTTGTCGAGCAGGTACCAGAGTTCGTCGTCGAGGTATCGGTAGTTGACGTTGATCGGCACCCCGCGCATCTTGAACACGCCGAACTGCGACTCCATGTACTCGTTGGAGTTGTACATGAACAACGAGACCTTCGAGTCGGGTCGCAGCCCGGCGGCGTCGAGCGCCCCGGCGACTCGCGCCGCACGCTCGTCGTATTCCCCCCACGATCGTGTGACGTCGCCGTGCGTCACCGCCGGCAGCTCGGGGATCGCGTCGGCGATCGACTCCCAGACGGTTGCGAAGTGCATTTCCATGCGGTCACAGTAGCGATGGCGCTGTGGCCGATGGTCACGTGGACCGGTGACGTACGGCAGTCCGCTTCAGCGTGGCCCGCCGTCGACGTCGATCACGGCGCCGGTCGTGTACGACGACGCGTCGCTCGCGAGGTAGAGCGCGGTGCCGACGATCTCGTGGGGTTCGCCGCCTCGACCCAACGCGAACCCGGCCTTCGCCGATCGTTCGAACGCGTCGAGGTCCCACGCCTTGGAGATGTCGGTGAGGAAGGGGCCCGGGTGCGATGCAGTTGACGCGCACCTTCGGCCCGAGTGTGCGGGCGAGTCCGTAGGTCAGGTTGTTGATGCCCGCCTTGGCGGCGCCGTAGACGAGTTCGTTCGGGCTCGGACGATGCGAGGCGATCGACGAGACGAAGATGATCGAGCCGCCGTTGCTGCCACCGTGGTCGGGGCCCGCCATCCGGGTGCCGACCAGCGCCGACAGTCGGAACGGCCCCTTCAGGTTGACGTCCATCACCTTGTCGTAGAGCGCCTCGCTGATCGCGTCGACGCTCGGGTACAGCGGCGACATGCCGGCGTTGTTGACGAGGATGTCGCAGCGGCCGAACTCGCGCGTACACCGCGTCGTGGAGCCGGTCGGCTGTCGGCCCATCTGCCGGCGTGATACGCCACCGGGAGCGCCCGTCGACCCAGCGCCTCGACCTCGCCGGGCGACCGACTCGCAGGCGTCGAGCTTGCGGCTGGCGATCACGACGTCGGCGCCCCGTTCGGCGAACGCCAGCACCATCTCGCGGCCCAGGCCGCGGGAGCCGCCGGTGACCACGGCGACCCGCCCGGACAGATCGAACAGGTCCTTGCCCATGGGTTCCGAGTGTGGCAGGACACGTACGCTCGGCCCCGAGTCGTACGACATCGTCGACCGGCTGCCGAGGGAGGCCCACGGCAAGCTCGAGAAGCGGCTGCTACGCGATCCCTGCTGGGCCGATCCAGCCGGGTGGACGGGCGTTGCGTCAGATCGACAGGGCAACCCGTCGGGCCTCGAGGACCGCTTCGTGGATCGTTCGGGGGGCGACAGCGTCGCCGATCCGGTTGGCGCCGTCGATGGGTTCGGTCGGCACGCGGAATCCGCAGTCGACGACAGCGGCGCACGGGATCGTGCGTCGCTCGCCGGTGTAGCGGTCCTCGACGTCGACCTCTCGCCCGGCCGTCGGACGCGCACGCAGCAGGGTGCGGCGTTCGATCGTGACGCCCCGCTGGGCGAGGCGGGTGTTGGCGGGGGCGAGGTCACCGGTGCGGGCGAGTTCGTTGCCGGCGATGTTGTCCTGCGTGACGAGTACGGCCCGCGCGCCCAGCTCCTCGGCGAGCGACACGGCGATCGGCCCGCCGATCGGGTCGAACAGCACGATCGGTGCCCTCGTCGGGCAGCGTCAGCGACACCCCGGCGGAGGTCAGCGATGTCGATCACCGTGGCGCCGTCGGCGACCTCGTACGGCCGCGGCCCGGCGAGCGATCCGGTCGCCTGGATGACGACGGTGCGCTCGTCGGTCTCCCAGGTGTCGGATCCGAGGCGGATGTCGATGCCCAGTCGATCGTGCTCGCGCTCCCACCAGTCGACCAGCGCTGCGTTCGGGCCGGCGATGCGGGCCAGGCCCGCCGACGCGATCGGTCGCGTTCGACGACGGTCACCCGATGCCCCCGGAGCGCGGCGACCCGGGCCGCCTCGAGTCCGGCCGGCCCGGCGCCGACGACGACCACATCGCGGGGGTGTGTCGCCTGGCACGTACCAGTCGGGATCCTCGGTCTCGCGGCCACTCGTCGGCTCGCCGATGCACGTGACGATCGGGTTGCGGGCGTCGCGAACCTGGCAGGTCTGGTTGCAGCGCGTGCACGGCCGGATGCTGATCGGCGTCGTCGGCGGTGAGCTTGGCGACGAGGTCGGGATCGGCGATCTGGGCGCGGGTCATCTCGACGGCGTCGCACAGCGCCGGATCGTCGTAGCCACCGAGCGCCCACTCGGCCTGGCCGACCTCGACGATCGAGCCCTGCAGGATGACCGGCGACCTGTGGCGCCGACTCGTGCACGGCGGCACGCACCGAGCGGCACAGCTCGATGTTGAAGCCCGTCGGCTCGTGGAAGTCGGGTCGGGTCTTCTCCACCGTGTAGATCGACCCGCGGGTCACCACGAGGTAGTCGAGCCCGGCCGCCGACGAGCGTCGCGGCGATGTCGGGCGCCATCTCGGGGGTGATGCCGGCCCACGGCGCGAGCTCGTCGCACGACAGTCGCAGCCCGACGATGCGGTCACCGGCCGCGGATCGGACCGCATCGATCACCTGGCGGGCGAACAGCAACCGGTCCTGCCCCCAGGCGTCGTCGCGCTGGTTCGTGAGACCCGAGAGGAACTGGCGCACGAGGCTGTGCTGGCCGGCATTGATCTCCACACCGTCGACATCGGCCTCGACGGCGATCCGTGGTCGCACGCGGAGAACCCATCGATGACGGCGGCGATGTCGTCGGCCTCCATCCACTTGGGAACCTCGCGACTGTTGACCTCGGGCACACGCGACGGTGCCCACAGCGGGGCCTGGCTGTAGGCCGACGATCCCTGGCCGCCGGCGTGGTCGAGCGAGGCGATCACGAGCGAGCCGTGCGGTCGACATGCGGCGACGATGTCGGCCCAACCCTGGCCGCATCGTTCGGCGAGCGGCGCTCGCTCGTACGGCCAGTCCGACGCGTGGACCGAGGCACCCTCCACCACGATCGTTCCGCACCCGCCGCGCGCCCGTCGCTCGTAGTAGGCCACCTGGCGGGCGGGGATCGAGCGGTCGTCGGCGCCGAGGTTGGTGACGTGCGGACCGAACATGACGCGGTTCGGTGCGGTTCGCGACGCGAAGGTGATGGGCGACAGCAGCTGCATCAGGGAGTCAATTCTGGCTGAGGGAGTGCTCTTCCCGTCGAATCATCCGCTTGATGTTGCTCGTGTGCTTCAACAGGATCAGCGCACACACGCCGGCGACGGCGACGAGCTCCCATCGTGGTTGGTCCATGCATGATGATCCCGATCGGCACCAACGCCACGGCGATCACGGACCCGAGCGCCGCCTTTCCCGTCACCTTGGTCACGATCCACCAGATGCCCGACCGCGAGCGGGGCGAGGATCGGCTGGACGACGAGCAGGGCGCCGGATCCGGTGGCGACGCCCTTGCCGCCCTTGAAGTGTCGGAACACGGGGAACATGTGGCCGACGACGGCAGCGGCGGCACACCAGTAGGCGGCCGGCCGGCCGTCGACGCCAGGCCGAGCCCGGCGGCGAGTGCCCCTTTGCCGGCGTCGAGGAGGTAGACCCACATCCCCTTGCGCCATCCGAGCGCTCGGGTGACGTTCGAGGCGCCCGGGTTCCCGGAGCCGAACGTGGAGATGTCGACCCCGTTCGCCCGAGCGATGAGGATCGCGCTCGGGAACGTGCCGATGACGTAGGCGACCAGCACGAGGACGAACACGAACGACGATCCTTGCAGCATCCGGTCGGAAACGGACGCCAGCGACCGCCGCGAGCGACGGCTAACTTGGCGACCCCTGTGAACGCCGACCTGTTCCCCGAGCTCGGTGCCGAGCGGGGCCGCCTCGCGTTCGCGCGGTCGTCGCGTGATCGGATGATCGCCCGGACTGGAGGCCGTCGACCCCGGCGGAGCGGCCGACGAGATCACCAAGGAGTACATCGAGGTCACGGTCGCCGACGCGTTGGAGGACCTTCGGGGTCCGGGCTCCGGCGACTTCTTCGGGCGGATCGACGAGTGGTACATCGGGCGTCGGCACATCGAGGACGACCACCATGACCCGTCGTCGTCGACTGGCGCGCACCGATCGCGGCGCCGTTCTACCGTGCCACGTCGGTCGACCCGCTCGGGGTGGCGTTCCGTCGGCGGTTCACCCTCGACGACGGCGACATCATCGCCTACCTCGACGAGCACCTCGACGACCCCGACGAGGGGGAGGTCGCCGGCGGCATCCCCGATCCCGTGCTCGCCGAGATCGGCGCCGAACGTTCCGGCGAGATGCGCGAGATCGTGTCGACGATCCAGGCCGAGCAGGACATCGTGATCCGCGCGCCGATCGACCAGGTGCTCGTCGTGCAGGGTGGCCCGGGCACCGGCAAGACCGCTGTTGCGCTGCACCGGGCGGCGTACCTGCTGTTCGAGCACCGTGGTCGGCCTGGCGCGTGACGGCGTGTTGGTGGTGGGACCGAACAAGGCGTTCCTCGACTACATCGGCAACGTGCTGCCATCGCTCGGCGAGCGGTCGGTTCGTCAGGCGACGGTCGACGAGCTCTGCATCCCGCGGGTGGAGGTGACCGGGGATCGACGATGTCCGGTCGGCCCGGTGGAAGGGCGATGCGGCGCGACTCGACGACCTCTCGGCATCTGGCGCTGGCGGCGATCCGGCCTCCCGACGACGACATCCGGATTCCCGTCGGCGCGCGGACCCACGTGATCGACCGCGACCAGTTCGCCGAATGGCTGGAGATCGCCAAGTCGGGCACGAGCCCGCTGAACCAGCGACGGGAGCGGATGCGGTCGTTGGCGCAGCGCGAGCTGCTCCGACGGACCGGGTCGGAGGACACGTGGAGGCAGGCGGCGGCGCTCAAGGCGGCGATCAACACCGCGTGGCCGACGCAGAAGCCGGTGCGGCTCGTCGATCGGCTGCTGCCGGGACCATCGGGCAAGCGTCGCGCGTGGACCCGTGCCGACCAACTGCTCGTCGACGAGGCGAACTCGATGCTCAACGGGTCGCCGTTCACGTACGGCCACGTGATCGTCGACGAGGCGCAGGACCACTCGGCCGTCGGCACTGCGGGTGATCGGGCGGCGCAGCCCGACCGGCTCGATGACCCTGGTCGGCGACGTCGCCCAGTCGACCACCCCGGCCGGCCAGGAACGGTGGTCGGCGGTGTTCGACCACCTCACGGTGCGCGAGCGGCCGGCGGGAACCGTCGCCGACCTCACGATCGGCTATCGTGTGCCCGAGCCGATCCTGGCGGTGGCCAACCGACTGCTGGCGCACACCGGCGTCGACGCCACCGAGAGCCGCAGCGTGCGTCGTACGGGGGCGCCACCGAGTTGGCTGCGGGCCACGTCATCGGATCTGGCCGACGCCGTTGCCGACCTGGCGGTGGCGACGAAGCAGCGCCGGCGGATCAGTGCCGTCGTCGCGCCACCGGTGCACCACGACGCGATCGCCGCCGCGCTCGTTGTCGCACGGGCTCGTCGCCGTCGATCACGTGCACGAACTCGACGCTGCGGAGATCCCGTTGTTCGGCCCGGAGGCCGTGAAGGGCCTCGAGTTCGACGGTGTCATCGTCGTGAACCCCCACGAGATCCTCGGTGAGGGCACCGACGAGGAGGTCACCGAACGCGGCGCCCGCCTGCTCTACGTGGCGATGACCCGAGCCGTGCAGGAACTCCACTTCGTCACCGACGCCGACCCTCCGCCCGTGCTCGACGCGATCGAACGACTCGCTCACTGAACTCCCGCCCGTTCAGCGTCAGCGCAAACACACGCGATGACGATAGGCGCTGACGCTGAAGCGCTCGGCCCGGTCGTTCAGCGGCGGCCGAGGGTGACCGGGACGCGTTCGGGCGTGGCGACTCTGACCGGTTTGGAGTGATCCATCATCGGGCGGGGGCGCTCGGCCGACGCAGCGAGCATCGCGGCCTCGCCGTGGCCGCCCACGCACTCGGGGTCGGGCCCGTCGAGCGGGATCCCGACGAAGAACTTCGCCGCCATGCAGCCCCCCTGGCATGCGTCGTAGCTGCCGCACGAGGCGCACGCACCGGCGGACTGCGGCTCGCGGAGCTCGGCGAACAGCTCGCTGTGCTTCCAGACCCTGGCGAAGCCGCCCGCATCGCGGACCGAACCCGCCTTGAACTCGTCGTGGATCACGAACGGGCAGGCGTACACGTCGCCGATCGGGTCGATCAGGCACACCACGCGACCGGCGCCGCACATGTTCAGTCCCGGCAACGGCGTTTCACCGAGGGCGTTGAGGTGGAAGAACGAGTCACCGGTGAGCACGTTGTCGCCATGGGCGAGCAGCCACTCGTAGATCTGGCGCTGTTGGGCCTGCGTCGGGTGCAGGTCGTGCCACGAATCGGCGCCGCGGCCGGACGGACGCAGCCGGGTGATGCGCAACTGGGCGCCGAACGAATCGGCGAGCGCCTTGAACTCGTCGAGCTGGTCGACGTTGTGGCGGGTGACGACCACCGAGATCTTGAACTCGCCGAATCCGGCATCGCGTAGGTGGTTCATCGCCCGGATGGCGGTGTCGTACGACCCCTCGCCGCGTACGGCGTCGTTGGTCACGGCGTCGGTGCCGTCGAGGCTGATCTGGATGTCGAGGTAGTCCATCGACGCGAGTCGGCGGGCCTTCTCGGCGTCGATGAACGCGCCGTTGGTGGAGAACTTCACGCCGATGCCACGGCCGATCGAGTACTCGAGCAGCTCGAAGAAGTCGCGTCGGATCATCGGTTCGCCGCCGCCGATGTTGATGTAGAACACCTGCAGGTCGTGCAGTTCGTCGAGCACGGCCTTGGCCTCGTCGGTGGTCAGTTCGCGAGGGTCGCGGCGACCGGACGACGACAGGCAGTGGACGCACTCGAGGTTGCAGGCGTAGGTGAGTTCCCACGTGAGGCAGATGGGGGCGTCGAGGCCACCCTTGAGTTGTTCAACCAGCTGTGACGGGTTGGCGCTCATGGAGCATCTCCGATTCGGTGAGGGCGGCCAGGGCCGACTCGAACGACGGCCAGCGGGCTTCGTCGATCTCGCACGAACGCAGGGTGTCGGCGAGGGTGTCGTGATCGCCGAGTGCCTGCACGACACGAACCATGTCGGGGTGCTTCAGGAAGATCAGCTTTCGATTGCCGTAGTGATAGGCGAGGGCCCCGAACGGTTCGGGTCGCAGAGCCACCTGCGGATCGAGTTCGAGGTGGCGGTCGAGCATCGTCACGGCGTCAGTAGACGCCGCACATTCCGTCGATCGAGATCTCCTCGACGAGCAGTTCCTCGGCGAGCTCGTTCTCGACGACTTCCGTGTCGGTGTCGGTGGCAACGGCGGTTTCTTCCATGTGCCGAGACTACCCACCCCTCGGCCCGACGACCATCGCGAGGCTCAGCGTGTGCTGGTGCCGACGCCGAGCCGTGTCACCGTGTCGTGGAGGAACTCGAAGGCCGCGACGGCGCCGATGACGATGACAGCGGGGGAGCGGACGTCGGCGTCGGCCAGCTCGTCGAGGGTCCAGCGGCCGACGATCTGGGCGTCGGTGGTCGCCGACTCGATGGCGGCGACCGGCGTGGTCGCGGCGAGGCCGCCGGCGAGCAGTTCGGCAGCGATCAGCGCGCGCTGCGACACGCCCATGAGCACCACGATCGTGCCGCCGACGGCGGCGAGCGATCGCCAGTCGACGTCGGGTTCGCCGTCGCGGCGATGACCGGTGACGACCGTGAAGGCGGCAGCGACGCCGCGGTGCGTCACGGGGATCCCGGCGGCAGCCGGTGCTGCGATCGACGACGTGATGCCGGGGACCACCTCGAACGGCACCCCGGCCTCGGCGAGCGCGGCCGCCTCTTCGCCGCCGCGGCCGAACACGAACGGGTCGCCCCCCTTCAGCCGCACCACGCGCTTGCCCTGGCGACCGAGTTCGACCAGGAGTGTCGAGATCATCGCCTGGGGCGTCGGTCTCCCCGGGCGCTTGCCGACGTCGATGCGTTCGGCCGAGTCGGCGATCAGTGCGAGCACGCCGTCGCCCACGAGGGCGTCGTGCACGACGACCTCGGCCTCGGCGAGGAGCCGCGCGGCCTTCACCGTCAGCAGGTCCGGATCCCCCGGCCCGGCACCGACCAGTGACACCGTCATCGCCGCCCCCGAGCTGCCGCCCTCGGTGTTTGCGTTGCGGTTCTGTTGGGGCGGGCCAACAGAACTGTCACGCAAACAGGGTTTTGGTGGCGGTGGGGGTCGGGGTGGCGGTGGTGGGGTGGGGGGTCATTTTCAGCGGGCACGGCGGCGGCCTGTCGGTTCGGGGAGGAGCGCTTCGAGCGCGGACCAGTCCTGGGCGACGCACCAGTCGCCGAAGCTCGTGGCGCCGTCGGAACGGCTGAATGCCTCCAGCAGCGGTCGCAGCAGGTCGGGCACGTCGGTGAGCGGCACGTCCGCGCGCAGGAGACGGGCGAGGCGGTCGCCGGACGGCGAGCCGCCGACGAAGATGTCGTAGTTCTTCTTCGTGCGGCCCACGATGCCGAGTTCGGCCGCATAGGGCCGCGAACACCCGTTGGGGCAGCCGGTCATGTTGAGACGCAGCGGCAGACCCGTGTTGCCGGTGTCGGCGAGCACCTTCTCGAGCCGGTCGACCACCTCGGGCAGCACCCGTTCGGCCTCGCCGAGCGCCTTGCTGCACGTCGGCAGCGCCGGGCACGCGATCGCCAGGTTGCGGGTCGGGCTCTGATCGTCGGCGAGCCGCACACCGTTGGCGCGCAGGACGTTCTCGACGGCCTCGGCGTCGGTCACACCGAGCAGCAGGAGGTCCTGCCGCGGGGTGACCCGCAGCCCTCGAACGGTGCCGTCGGCGATCAACCGCCGCAGCGCGAGCCGCAGCCCACCGGCAACCTTGCCGGACGGGACCGGGAGCCCGAGTGCTCGGTCGTGGCCGTCGTCCGGTGCGCCGTCGATGTCGTGCCAGCCGTGGTGCGCGCCGACCTCCCAGTCGGGCAGCTCGACCGGCGGAGCGAGCGGACGACCCGTGCGCGTCCTCGATCTGCGCCCGCAGCCAGTCGATCCCGCGCTCCTCCAGCAGGTACTTGAGGCGGGCGCGCGAGCGATCGTCACGGTTGCCGTGGTCACGCTGCGTCGTGACGATCGCCTCGACGACGTCGCCGATCTCGTCCCGGCGGCACCCATGCCACGGGTTGCGCGAGCAGTGGATACGTGTCGTCGGGCCGGTTGTGGGCCATGCCCATGCCCGCCGCCGGCGAGCACGACGCAGCCGGTCAGCTCGCCGGTCGTTCCCTCGGAGAGCGTCGGGACGATGCCGACGTCGTTGGTGTAGATGTCGACGCAGTTGTCGCCGGGCCAGGCGATGGCGATCTTGAACTTGCGCGGGAGGTAGGCCGCGCCGTAGATCGGTTCCACGTCGTCGATCGTGTCGAGGACGTCGGGCCGCGGTTCGGCCGACACGGCGCGCTCGCCGTCGACCCACAACTCCCAGTAGCTCTCGGTCTGGGGACGGAATCGGGCGACCATCTCGGCCACGAGGGGCTCGATCACGGCGCGTCGCTCCGGGTGGGGGAGCGGGCAGGCCATCACGTTGCGCACCACGTCGCCGCACGCGCCGAGCGTGGTGAGCAACGACGAGTTGATGCCCGCCACGAGTTCTCGCAGCTCGCCCTTGTGGACCACGTGGTACTGCACGCCCTGGCGTGTCGTGAGCCGGAGCTTCTGATCGGCGAGCGCTGCCACCCGATCGAGGGCGAGCCACTGCTCGCTGGTGATCGAGCCGCCCGGGACCGACGCGCGCACCATGCACGAGTAGTCGAGGGGCAGCTTCAGCTGGGTGCGGGCGCGGCGGACGTCGCGGTCGTCCTGCTGGTAGATCCCGTGGAACTTGAGGAGCAACTCGGCGTCGTGGTCGAAGTCGGTCGCGATCGTTGACGAGCTCGGCGCCGATCGTGCCGCCGAGGTAGTTGCTCTCGAGCTTGATCGTCTCGGCGCTCACTGGTGCAACCCGCATTCGGTCTTGTCGGAGTCGGCCCAGCGGCCGGCTCGCTGATCGTCGCCGGTGCTCACGGGACGAGTGCACGGCCAGCAGCCGATCGACGGGAATCCACGATCGGCGAGCGGATGATCCGGAATGCCGTAGGCCGCGACGTAGGTGACGACGTGGGCGTCGGTCCAGCCGGCCAGCGGATTGATCTTGGCCACGTCCGCGAAGGAGATCCTGGTGGACGAACGGGGCCGTGCGGCGCGACGGCGAATCGGACCGCCGAAGCCCGGTGACCCACGCTTGCGCCCGTGCAGCGCCCGGTTCGAGCGGCTCCACCTTGCGGGCTGCGCAGCAGGCGTCGGTGTCGGTCTGCCAGACGTTGGTCGGCAGATCGGCGTCGGGTCGCACGATCCGCAGGTTGATCCCGAACCGTGCTCGGAGGTCGTCGGCGAACCACTCCGTCTCGGCGAACAGGTAGCCGGTGTCGAGCAGCGTGATCTCCACGCCGGGGATCGCCTCGCTGGCCACGTGTGCGAGCACGGCGTCACCGAAGCTGGCCGTCACGCACAGTCTGCTTGTCCGAACCGTCGGTGGGCCCACTGCAGGACGCGGTGTGCGTCGGCGATCGGATCGTCGGTCTCGGCGGGCCGATCGCGCGAACGCCGACGCGACGGCGCTGGCGACGGGCTGCATGGGTGTCGGTCACGGGAGACATTCAATCAAATCCCGACCAAATAGATCAACTTTGTAGGGAATTACCTTCCGTACACTCGTGGAATGACGTCCGGCCCGCTGTCCGGTGGCGTGACCGGGCCTGTCGCCTCGGTTCGCCTACCCCGTGATCCTCGACCTCCACGACGTGCCCGTGCTCGTCGTCGGGGGTGGGCGGATCGGCGCACGCAAGGCCGAAGGGCTGGCCGCGGCGGGCGCCCGGGTGTCGGTCGTGGCGACCGACGTGACCGAGCTATCGTCGACGGCGTCGAGGTCGCCGAGATCCGCGAGCCGGCCTTCGAGGACGCCGATCTCGACGGTGTTCGTCTCGTCGTGACGGCGACCGGTGTCGCCGACGTCGACGCCGAGGTCTCAGCGGCTGGCGCGGGCCCGCGGCATCTGGACGAACGCTGCCGACCAACCCGATCGACTGCGAGTTCATCCTGCCCGCCGTCGCCCGCACGGGTCGCGTGACCGTCGCCGTCAGCACCGACGGTGCGAGCCCGGCACTCGCACGCGAGCTGCGCAACCTGCTCGCCGAACTGCTGACCGACGACCTCGCCGCCCTCGCCGAGCGAGTTCGCCGAGCGAGCGTTCGGCGGTGAAGCGCGGCCGGTGCATCGACCGAGGACATCGACTGGACCGAACGAGTGCGAGCCGGCATCGCCGAGGCCATCCGAGGCCATCCGGGGCCGTAGTCTCGCTCCGTGATCAACCTCGGGCAGGCGCCACGTCCTCGACGCTGGGCCGCCGTGGTCATGGTGTCGGGGGTCGTCCTTGCAGGGCTCGTGGCGGCATCGTGCTCATCGAGTTCCGACGTCGCCGAAGTCGAGTCGAACACCGATCCGGAAGCAACCGTCGCGCCCGACAGCACGCCGGCGCCGAACACGGTCGACGGGCCGACGCCGATCACGCCACCCGATCCGACCGGGCTGCCGTCGATCTCCGAACCCGACCCCGCGATCGTGATCGGCGAACTCGACAACGGCCTGCGCTATCTGATCCGCGACAACGACAACCCCGGCGGCACGCGTCGACATGCGACTGGTCGTCGACGCCGGATCCGCACTCGAGGACGACACCCAAGCGGGCGGGGCGCACTTCCTCGAACACATGCTGTTCAACGGCACCGAACAGTTCCCCGAGAACGAACTGATCGACGTGTTGCGCAGCTTCGGCGCCGCCTTCGGTGCCGACATCAACGCGTACACGAGCTACGACGAGACCGTCTACGAACTGACCATGCCGACCGCCGACGACACCGTGGTCGAGACCGGACTCGACGTCCTCCAGCAGTGGCTGTCGGCTGCCACGATCGAACAGGCCCAGGTCGAGGCCGAGCGCGGTGTGGTGCTCGACGAGTGGCGGGGTTCGGAGGCGAGTTCGGATGGCCGGATCTTCGACGGCCTCGAGGAGCTCTTCCTCACCGGGTCGCCGTACGAGGGGCACGATCCGATCGGTGACGAGGCCGCCATCACCGGGATGAACGCCGAGCCGCTCCGCGCGTTCTACGACGACTGGTACCGACCCGACAATGCGGCCGTGGTCGTCGTCGGCGACATCGATCCCGATGCGATCGAGCAGGGGCGTGGTCGATCGTTTCGGACCGCTCGTCGCTCGCGGTGCGTCGCCCGAACGCCCCGAACTCCTCGTCGAGCCCTCGACCGAGCCGCAGGTGGTCGTGGTGTCCGAGCCCGATGTCGCCGAGGGGTTCGCCCAGGTGACGCTTCCCGTCACCCCGGTCGACGACCTGTCGCCGGAGGCGGCGCTGCAGGCGTCGATTCTCGACGTGATGGCCTTCGACATCATCGCCACCCGCCTCGGCAACGACGCTCTTCGGGGCGATGCGCCGTTCGACGACGCCCGGGTCGACTCGAGTGGGTTCGTCCGAGGACTGGAGGCGCCGGAGATCGTCGTGTCGGCCGACGGTGACTCCTTGGAGGCGTCGACGCAGGCAGTGTTCGACGAGTACGAGCGTGTGCGGCGGTTCGGTTTCACGCAGGCCGAGGTCGATCGGGCGGTGTCGTCGATCCGCGCCTCGGTCGACACGCTCTACGAAGGACGCGACTCACGCCAGGACGCCGACTTCGCCGAGGAGTACGTCCGTCACGTCCTCACCGACGAACCGATTCCAACGGCGGAGGACAACTACGCGGTCGTCGGTGCGATCCTCGATCGGGCGACGCCCGAGACCGTCGCGTACGGATTCGTGAATCGGCTCGCCGACACCGGGGCCCACGTGATGGTGGTCGTGCCCGAGAACGAAGCCGATGCGCTGCCGCCCGAGGACGCCTGGCTCGCACAGGCGTCGGGCATGAGCGATCGCGCCCTCGAACCGCGGCCCGAGGACGAAGCGATCGACGGTGATCTCATGGTGGCGCCCGAACCCGTCGAGGAGGTGTCGGCCGAACAGCTCTCCGATGGCGGATCCGTTTCGTTCGTCGCGCCCACGGTCCTCGAGTTCGACAACGGCGTGCGCGTGTCGCTGAACACGACCGACATCGTCGACGGTCAGGTCGCGCTCGAGGCGCGCAGCCCGGGCGGGCTCGACGTGCTCGTCGACGCCGACATCCCCGCCGCCGATGCGGCCGGCACGGTGGTGGCGAACAGCGGCGTCGCCACCTACGACTCGGTCGACCTCGACGCCTTCCTGGCCGACAAGGACGTCGGCCTGCAGCTCGGGATCGACCCGTTCACCGAGGGCATGTACGGCTCGGCCGCCACGTCGGATCTCGAGGTGTTGTTCCAGCTCGTCCATCTGTACATGACGCAGCCGCGCGTCGATCCCGTCGCACTCGACCAGTACCTCGACGACGAGCTCGCCTACGCCTCCGATCCGTCGATCGAACCGGGCTATGCCGAGTACAAGACGCTCCTCGATGCCCGCTACGACGATCCTGCGTTCCTGCTGCCGACGGTCGAATCGCTGAACTCGGTGACCGCCGACGACATCGGTCGGGTGTTCCGCGACCGGTTCGGCGATGCATCCGACTTCTCCTTCGCGTTCAGCGGCGACTTCGATCCTGACGAAGCCGTCGACCTGGCTCGGCGATATCTCGGAACACTGCCGTCCACGGGCCGCGCCGAGTCGGTCGACTACGTCGAGCCGCCACCACCGGCGGGTGTGGTCGCCGAGCAGACGAACGCCGGTGAGGGCGAGCAGGCGAGCGTGTCGTTGCTCCACACCGCCCCGGCAACGCCTGATCGGGCGGACGACGTTGCTGCACTCGTCGTGCAGGAGCTGATCACGAACCGACTGACCGACACGATCCGCGAGGAGCTGGGTGATTCGTATTCGCCGTTCGCTGTCGTCGATGTCGGCTCGGGCGCCGCTCCGTACGCGCAGACCTACATCTCCAACACCACGGGTGCCGATCTGGTCGACGAGGTCGAGGCGGCGGTCCTCGCTCAGCTCGACGATCTGCGCGCCAACGGGCCGACGGTCGCCGAACTCGAGGCTGCGAACGAGACGGTCCTCCAGCAACTCGATCTGTTCAGCAACGAACAGATCAACGACGAGGTGCTGAACGTGCTCACCGACCCGGTCGGCAACCCGTCACTCGACGACTTCCTCGGTCAGTCGCAGCTGGTCGACGACCTCGACATCGTCGGGTACCTCCGCGCCTGGCTTCCCGCCGACCAGTACATCGACGTCCGCGTCCTCCCCCGCTGACCCCCAACCCCCCTCCAAACCCCCGAATTTCTCCTCCAGGTGCGCGCTCGACGCGCACCCCCAGGCATTTTTCGGGGTTGTTGGGGGTCAGCGCATGGTGGAGGGGGTGATGGTGCGTTGGCTGACCTCGACCAGTTCGCCGGCGCGCACCTCGTAGCTCACCACGTGATCGACCGAGTGTTGGCCACTGCGGGCCTTGCCGGTGACGACGTCGAGTTCGGTGCCGTCGACGAGCGGGACGAGCGCGATCGCCCGGAAACCCTCGTCGGTGCCGGGCGACGAACGCTTGTCCTCACGCAGCAGCAGTCCCGAGTCCCACACCCACACGTCGTCGACGCTGATGAACCGGCAGCGGTGGCTCGTCCTCGACTTCGACACCATCGCGCCCGGACACACGATGACGCTGCCCTGCACCCACGGGAGCACGCCGAGGCCGTCGCGTCCGAAGCCCGATTCGAAGCCGGCAGCGATGATCGCGTCGTGGTCGCCGTTGTCGATCGCCCGCTCGATCTGCACCTGGCGCACGACTTCGGCGAGCCCGTGGAGGTCGGCGTCCGACATCGCCCGCACCGATGCAACGACGGTCTCCGGATCGGTCATCGCGCAAGTGTGTCCGATGCCGCCGCCGATCGACACCTGACGTAACGTTCTCGTCATGCAGACCAGAGCAGCAGTACTCAGGGACATCGGCCAGGACTGGAGCGTCGAGGACATCGAACTCGATCCGCCCAAGGCCGGCGAAGTGCTCGTGCAGATGAAGGCATCCGGCATGTGCCACTCCGACGAACACCTCGTCACCGGCGATCTCGCCGGTGCCACATCGCCCATGCCGCTGATCGGTGGCCACGAGGGTGCCGGCATCGTGATGGAGGTCGGCCCGAACGTCGTGGGCCTCGAGCCGGGCGACCACGTCGTGTTCGGCTTCATCCCGGCATGCGGTCGCTGCCCGAGCTGCGCATCGGGTCACTCGAACCTCTGCGACGTCGGCGGTGCCGCCTTTCCGACAGGACGCCAGATCTCCGACGGCACCGCACGGCATCACACGGCGGCCGGCGAGGATCTCGGCCTGATGTGCCTGCTCGGCACGTTCGCCAACCACACGGTCGTGCACGAGTCGAGTTGCGTGAAGATCGACAAGGAGATCCCGCTCGACCGCGCCTGCCTGCTCGGCTGTGGCGTCGTCACCGGCTGGGGTTCGGCCGTCTACGCGGCCGAGGTCGGCCCCGGTGACTTCGTCGCTGTCGTCGGTGCCGGTGGCATCGGAGCCAATGCCGTGCAGGGCGCCAAGCTCGCCGGCGCCCGTGTGATCGCGGCCATCGACCCGGTCGAGTTCAAGCGTGAGACGGCGATGCAGCTCGGCGCCACACACACCTACGCCTCGATCGCCGAGGCGATGGAGGGCCTGGGTGATTCCACCTGGGGCCGCGGATTCGACAAGGTCATCATGACGATGGGCGTCGGCAACGGCGATGCGCTCGGTGAGGCGTTCCACCTCGGCGGCAAGCGTTCCAAGATCGTCGTCACGAACATCCATCCGACGGTCGAAGCGTCGATTGCGGTGCCCGGTGCGTTCCTCACGCTGTTCGAGAAGCAGCTCGTCGGTTCGCTCTTCGGATCGGCCAACATCCGCAAGGACATCCCGCAGCTGCTCGAGCTCTACACGCAGGGTCAGCTCGATCTCGACACGCTCGTCACCAACACCTACACGCTCGACGAGATCAACCAGGGCTTCGAGGACATGCGCAACGGCACGAACATCCGCGGCGTCCTCATCTACGACTGACACGTTCAGCAGCGACACCCGTGGTGTCCCGACGACCACCGTGAGTTCGACATCTGGGGAGAATCATGAAGAGCAGAGCAGCAGTACTCCACGGAACCGAGCAGGAATGGCAGGTCGAGGAGATCGAGGTCGACGCGCCGAAGGCCGGTGAGGTGCTCGTCGAATGGAAGGCCGCCGGGCTGTGCCACTCCGACGAGCACATGGTCACCGGCGACATGGTGCCGCCGCGCGAGGCGTGGCCGTTGATGGGGATCGACGACCTGTGGCCCGTCGTCGGTGGGCACGAGGGTGCCGGCGTCATCGCCGAGGTCGGTCCCGGCGTCACCAGCGTGGCCGTCGGCGACCATGTGTCGGCGTCGTTCGTGCCGTCGTGCGGCCGCTGCCGCTACTGCTCGACCGGCCGCCAGAACCTGTGCGATGCCGGCGCCGGGGCATTCCTCAAGGGCATGATCACCGACGGCACGAGCCGTCATCGCATCGCCGGCGGTGGGCCCGAGCTGACGCTCTTCGCCAAGCTCGGAACCTTCTCGCAGTACTCCTGCGTCTCGGAGGCCCAGGTCATCAAGGTCGACACGGACTTCCCGCTCGACGCCGTTGCGCTCGTGTCGTGCGGGGTCGCCACCGGCTGGGGATCGGCCACCAATCGTGCGGCCGTGGCGCCGGGCGACACGGTCGTCGTCGTCGGGATCGGCGGGATCGGGATCAATGCCGTCCAGGGAGCAGCGATGGCCGGGGCCAGGCACGTGATCGCCGTCGATCCGATCGAGTTCAAGCGTGAGAAGGCCATGGAGTTCGGAGCCACCCACACGTTCTCGTCGATGGAGGAGGCGCTCGGCTCGGTGATGCAGATGACCGACGGGATGATGGCGGAGAAGGTGATCATGACACCGGGCGTGCTGTACGGCGACCTGATGGCGCTCGGCACACAACTCGCCGGCAAGGGCGGCACCATCGTCGTCACCGGCGTCGCTCCGATGACGCAGACCGAGTCGTCGGTCAACCTGTTCGAGCTGGCGATGTGGAACAAGGAGATCAAGGGCACGATCTTCGGGTCGCTGAATCCCCGTGCCGACATCCCGAAACTGCTCAACCTCTACCGCGACGGCCAACTGAAGCTCGACGAGTTGATCACCAATCGGTACACGCTCGACGAGATCAACGACGGCTATCAGGCGATGCGAGACGGCGAGAACATCCGCGGCGTGGTCGTCCACGGCTGAGATCACGCATCGGATCGCGCCGGTACCGGCGGCGGATCCGTCGAGATCGACGGCCTCTGGCTAGGTTCGATCCGACGTGAACGCCATGACAGACACACCCACCGCACCGACCTCCCCCGCCCAACTCGTGGCAGCGATCGGTTCGACGGTCGTCGGCCGTCGCCGAGAGATCGAACTGGTCGTTGCCGCGCTCGTGGCCGATCGTCACATCGTCATCGAGGGACCCCCCGGTACCGGCAAGTCGACCCTGCTGCGAACGGTCGCTCACGAGTTGGGTGTCGGCTTCGAGTTCGTCGAGGGCAACGCCGAGCTCACGCCGTCGCGGCTCGTCGGCCACTTCGATCCGGCCCGCGTCCTCGCCGAGGGCTACGACGCCGACGTGTTCGTCGACGGCCCCCTGGCTGCGGCGCTCCGCGAGGGCTCGTTGCTCTACGTCGAGGAGATCAACCGCGTGCCCGAGGAGACGCTCAACGTGTTGATCACCGTGATGAGCGAGGGCGAACTGCATGTTCCCCGGCTCGGTCGGCTCGCCGCCGCCCCCGGCTTCCGGCTGGTCGCCGCGATGAACCCGTTCGATGCCATCGGGACGGCGCGCATCTCCGGAGCCGTCTACGACCGGGTGTGTCGGCTCGCCGTCGACTACCAGACCGCCACCGACGAACGGCTGATCACCGAGCGCGCCGTCGGCGCGGCTGACCTCGATCCCGACTGGGTCGCGAAGGTGGTCGAACTCGTGCGTCGGACCCGTACGCACGGTGACCTGCGTGTGGGGTCGTCGGTTCGTGGTGCCATCGACATGTGCGCCGTTGCGTCGTCGCTCGCGGCGGTTCGCGACTCGTCGGTCGCGGCAGGCGACGTGTCGCTCGATGCCGCGCTCGTCGCGCTGTCGGGGCGCATTCGTCTGCGCGAGGGCACCACCCGATCGACCGAGGACATCGTGCGCGAGCTGTGGCTCGACGTGTTCGGTCGCAGCGACGACGACGGGTCGAGCACGGGAAAAGTGGACGCCCCGAACGGGGCGACGACGGCCAACTGAACGCTCCGCCCTCCGTCAAGGAAGGCGACGAGGCCGACGACGAGGTCAGCAAGGCGCGTCGCAAGACCACTTCGCGCCGGTCGCTCGAGCAACAGCCCCACTTCGACGAGATCTCGCCCGAGGTCGGTGAACTCGACGACGACGCGGTCGAATCCGCCATGGAGGAGGACCCCGACGACACGCTCGCACTGCTCGCCGACCTCACCGGGGCGACCGATCCGAAGCTGCGTGAGCTGGCTCGGCGTCTGGCCGGGCGACTCTTCCTCGACCTCGCACGGCGCGGGCCGGCGGCTCCTCGAGGCGTCGGCCAGCTCCGGACCCAGCGGTACCGACCCGATGGCGGCGACCTCGATGTCGATGCCAGCCTCGACGCGCTCGTCACCGCTCGGGCGCAACGCAGTGCCGTCGACCCCGACGACCTGCGGGTCCGTGCGTGGTCGACCCCTGGTACGGCGATCTGCCTGCTGGTCGACCGCAGCGGCTCGATGACCGGTCGTCCGCTCGCCACTGCTGCGGTCAGTGCCGCCGCGGTCGCGTGGCGCAGTCCCGAAGGACTACTCGGTGCTCTCGTTCGGCAAGGACGTCATCGCCGTCAAGTCGCAGGATGTCCCCAAGTCGAACGAGCGGGTCATCGATTCGGTCCTCGCGCTTCGTGGCTTCGGCACCACCGACGTTGCCGGGGCACTGATCGCCGCCGCCGATCAGCTGTCGCGCTCACGAGCGGGCCGCAAGATCACCGTGCTGCTGTCGGACTGCCGCGCGACTGCCCCCGGCGACGTGGTGGGCGCCGCGCTGCGGCTCGGTGAGTTGGTGATCGTGGCCCCCGAGTCCGATGCCGCCGAGGCGCAGGAACTCGCCGAGCAGGTCGGTGCCCGATTCACCACCGTGTCGGGTCCGTCCGACGCCGCGGCAGCCCTCGCCCGCGTCCTCGACACCTGAACGATCTGCGACGGGACTTGCAACGGGGTCTGACCCCTGATGCAAGGTCAGCAGGAGATGTTCTTGTCGGGGACGACGCCGAAGATGTTCTCGTCGGCGATCACCGGCGGCAACGTCGTGGCGGTCGGTGGCGCCGTCTCTCCGGGCGCAGCGGTGATCGTCGGCGACGTCGACTCCGGCACGTCCGGTGAAGTCGGCGCAGTGGTGTCGAAGACCTGATCGGGGATCTCGGCGAGCGTGGTCTCGCCGCGGAACACCGACAGGATCGCCTGCATGTTGTCGCCGTCGATCGCTGGGACGAGTACGGCGTTGCCCTGGATCGTTCGGGGGTCGCTTCGATCTGATACGTCGTGATCGCGGTCGGGTCGACGCCGCTCAGGACGCCGGCGAACTCGAGCATCTTGCGTGGTGTGAGGTTCTCGTCGGTGACGATGTACTCCGACACCGTCTGGATGAGCCCACCTGCCACGTCGGGGTCGTACGCCCCCTTGGAGAGCAGGCGTGACACGGTGCGCTTCAGGAAGTCCTGCTGGCGCGAGATGCGGCCGAGATCGGAGGTCGGGTCCTTCTTCCAGTCGCCGTTGGCATCGAGGTATTCGAGCTTGCGTGAACGCACGTAGGCCAGCGCATGGTCGCCGGTGAACGTGTAGCAGCCGGCCTCGGGAACGTCGAGGCCGGTGTTGGGATCACGCACAGGGGTGGCGAACGGCACGGCAACGCCGTCGACGGCGTTGACCAGCGTCTGGAATGCGCAGAAGTCGACCTGGACGAAGTGGTCGGTGCCGATCCCGAAGTTCTGATAGATCGTGTCGATCAGCTTCTGCGGGTTGTCACGTTCGTAGGCCTCGTTGATCCGGCCCTTGCGGGACGACCCGGCGATCTCGACGAAGAGATCGCGCGGGAACGACAGCACCGCGACCTGTGACGTGGCGGGGTTGACGCGCCACATCATGATCGTGTCGCTGCGTTCGCCGAAGTTGGTGCGATCGCCGAACGCCGAGGAATACGGGGAATCGGGGTCGACGCACGCGTTGTTGTCGGCGCCCGTGATCAGGAAGTTCTTGGCCTCGGGCTCTGCCGGCGGGAACGTCTCCGGAGGAGCGCTCGGCGTCGCTCCGGCGTCGGTCGTACCGGGAACGGCGACCTCCATGGTGTCGGCCCGGGTCGGGTCGATGATGTTCGGCGCGATGTTGCGGTCCTCGATCACCCGCTGGCCGGCGTAGAGGGCACCCGCCGCGCCGAACGATCCGAGTGCGAGTGCGAAGGCCGCAGCGATCGTCAGCCGTTGCGGCCAGGTGCGCTTCACCTTCGGTGAGGGCGGGTTTGGCTGCTCCGACATGACGGGTGGACGTTATCCGCCGTACCCCGGCCAGCGAGGTCGGTCGCTCAGGGCGTGACGACGACGACGGTGCCGATCCCGGCCCAGTCCCACATCCAGACCGCATCGTCGGCCGCCTGGCGGACACACCCGCCCGACAGCGGCTGGCCGAGCTGGGCCATCGTCTGCACCGGTCGGCCGTACTGGACCGGAATGTCGTGGAAGCCGATGTTGCCGCCGTTGCCGCCCGTCGCGAAGCGCACCATGTATCCCCACGTGATCGAGGGGTTGTTGATGGCGAAGGTGTACCGACTGCGCGACCACACGCGATACACGCCGGGCGACGGGTGGAGCGGGTCCTGGCGGCCCGAGACCCGGTGGGACTTGATGACCACGTTGTTGTCGTCGATCGCCCACACCGTCTGCTGCGACTTCGAGTAGACCACTCGTCGCCCTGAGCCGGAGTTGGCCGGGAGCAGGAACGGATCCCACGGATTCGCCGCCTCGGGTGGCGGCGGGTTGATCTGGATCTGGGTGCCACGGACCGGTGTCGGGCCGCCTGCGACCGCCGGGCCGAGCGGGATGGGTGCCGGCTCTGCGGGCGCAGGCGTGATCACCGCCGTCGTCGAGGTGTCGCTGGGTACGGCGGTGGTGCTGACGGTGGTGGTGGACGACGAGTCGGTCGCGTCCTGGGCGAACGCCGGCGCGCCGAACACGAGCATGCAGGCACACACCGCCGCCGACAATCCCAACTTCGCTGGCACGGCCAGTGAGACTAACCACGCGGAGTCGTGACGGGGGTCACGCTCATGCGTGCGGGCCTCAGGGCTCGTCGGCGAGGATGACCTCGACGGCCAGGGCGTCGCCGTCGAGCACCGTCAGCGATCGGATCGATCCGGCGTCGAGCAGATCGGCACGACCGGCGTCGAGCGCCGCATGGAGACCGGCCGGCGCCGTGACGACGAGCGTGTCGACGACGGCACGTTGGCTGCGCTTGGCCTCGGTCTTGGCTCGGCGCACCTGGGTCAACACGTCGATCGTGGCGTCGACCAGCATCGGGTCGCCGAACGACTCGTCGGTGCCGGCCGATCGGGTGGGCCACGGCGCCACGTGGATGCTCGACTCGTTCCACCAGCTCCACGCCTCCTCGCTCGGCGAACGGCAGGATCGGGGCGAACAGTCGCTGGATGGAGCTCAGCGCCGCCCGGAGCGCGCGCTTGGCCGAGTCGGCCGCCTCGGGACGGGCTTCGTCGTAGGTGCGGCCCTTGACGAGCTCGACGTAGTTGTCGCAGAACCACCAGAAGAACGCCTCGGTGCGCTCGAGTGCGCGCGCGTAGTCGAATGCCTCGAATGCCTCGGTCGCCTCGGCGACGACGTCGTCGAGCTTGGCGAGCATCGATCGGTCGATCGGTCGGTGACGCCGTCGTCGAGTGAGCGATCGCCGGCCGGAGCACCGAATTGCAGCACGAACTTGGTGACGTTGAGCAGCTTGTTGGCGAGCTTGCGGCCGACCTTCATCTGGTCTTCGCTGAACGCCGTGTCGACGCCCGGGCGCGCAGACGCTGCCCAGTAGCGCACGGCGTCGGTGCCGTAGGTCTCGAAGAGATCCATCGGCGTGACGACGTTGCCCTTCGACTTCGACATCTTCTTGCGGTCGGGGTCGAGGATCCAGCCCGAGAGCGCAGCGTGGCTCCACGGTGCGCATCCGAACTCGTGGTGGCTGCGGGTGATCGTGGAGAAGAGCCAGGTACGGATGATGTCGTGGCGCCTGCGGCCGCATGTCCATCGGGAAGACGTGCTCGAACAGGTCGTTGTCCTCCTCCCAGCCGCCGGCGATCTGCGGCGTGAGCGACGACGTCGCCCAGGTGTCGAGAATGTCGGGGTCGCCGGCGAACCCGCCCGGCTCGCCGCGCTGGCTCTCGGTGTAGCCCTCGGGCACGTCGGTCGACGGGTCGATCGGCAGGCGTGATTCGTCGGGGAGCAACGGCTCGTCGTAGCGGGGTTCGCCGTGTTCGTCGAGTGCGTACCAGATGGGGATCGGCACGCCGAAGAATCGTTGGCGACTCACGAGCCAGTCGCCGTTGAGCCCCTCGACCCAGTTGTCGTAGCGGTGCTGCATGTGGGCGGGATGCCAGGTGACCTCGGCTGCCGCGAGCGACGAGTGCGGCGCGTAGGTCGGCGTCGCGGCCACCGTTGCGGATGTACCACTGACGTGACGTGACGATCTCGAGCGGGCGATCGCCGCGTTCGTAGAACTTCACCGGGTGCTGGATGTCGCGTGGCTCGCCGATCAGGAGGCCGGCCTCCATGAGCTGTTCGACCACCTTGGCCTGGGCCTGCTTGACGGTGAGCCCGGCGATCGCGCCGTAGGCGTCGGGGTCGACGTCGTGCGGAGGGTCGGCGAGGATGCGTCCGTCGCGTCCGACGATGGCGCGCATCGGCAGGTTCAGCTCGCGCCACCACGTGACGTCGGTGGTGTCGCCGAACGTACAGATCATGGCGATGCCGGTGCCCTTGTCGGGTTGTGCGAGTTCGTGGGCGACGATCGGCACCTCGACGCCGTACAGGGGCGTGCGGACCGTGGTGCCGAAGTGCGGCTTGGTACCGCTCGTCGTCGGGGTGCGCGACGAGCGCGACGCACGCGGCGAGCAGCTCGGGGCGAGTGGTGTCGATCTCGATGACACCGTTGCCGTCGGATCGTGCGAACGGGATCTTGTGGTAGGCGCCCGGACGGTCGCGGTCCTCCATCTCGGCCTGGGCGACGGCGGTCCGGAAGTCGATGTCCCACAGGGTGGGTGCTTCCTGGCTGTACGCCTCGCCGCGGGCGACGTTGCGGAGGAACGCGCGCTGGCTGGCGCGCCTCGACCGTTCGTCGATGGTGGCGTACTGATGGTTCCAGTCGACCGACAGGCCGAGCCGCCTGAAGCAGATCTTCGAAGATCTGCTCGTCGAGTTCGACCAGTTCGTCGCACAACTCGAGGAAGTTGGGGCGCGAGATCGGCACGGCGTGGTGGTTCTTCGGCGGGTCACCGCGGAACGGCGGTTCGAAGCCCTCGACGTAGTGCTGGGTCGGATCGCATCGGACGCCGTAGTAGTTCTGCACCCGACGCTCGGTGGGCAGGCCGTTGTCGTCCCAGCCCATCGGGTAGAAGACGGCCTTGCCCGACATCCGCTGGAAGCGGGCGATCGATGTCGGTGTGGGTGTAGCTGAACACATGGCCCATGTGCAGCGAACCGCTGACCGTCGGGGGCGGCGTGTCGATGGAGAAGACCCCCTCGCGGGGTACCGACGCGTCGAAGCGGTACGTGCCATCGGACTCCCACTGGGCGGCCCAGTGTGCCTCGATGCCGTCGAGCGTCGGCTTGTCGGGGATGTTCGCCATAGATCGCCGAGGCTACCGACGTCGCCCCACAGCCAGCCGCCCCGGTTTGCGTGACGGTTCCGTGACAGTTCCGTCGCCAACCCGGTTTGCGTGACAGTTCCGTCGCCAACCCGGTTTGTGTGACAGTTCTGTTGGCCCGCCCCAACCGGACTGTCACGCAAACCGGGGTTGGGGGGTCGGATGGAAACGGTGCCCGGGTGGCTCGGGGTGGCGCTCGTAGACTCGATCCTCGTGCTGCACCTCTACGACACCGCCACTCGAACGGTCCGCGAGTTGGCGCTGCGCGAGCCGGGCAAGGTCAGCATCTACCTCTGCGGGCCCACCGTGTACGGCCCGCCGCATCTCGGCCACGGACGCGCCACGCTGGTGTACGACATCTTGCGGCGTTACCTCGAGTGGACCGGGCTCGACGTCAGGCTGGTGTCGAACATCACCGACATCGAGGACAAGATCATCGAACGGGCCGTACGCGAGGACCGCCCGTGGCAGGACATCACCACGAAGTGCGAGCGCGTGTGGTTCGAGGCGATGGCGGGGATCAACGTCGAACGCCCGACCGACGTTCCGCACGCCACCGACTACGTCGAGGAGATGGTCGAGATGATCGGTGAGCTCATCGCCACCGACCACGCCTACGTCACCGACGACGGGGTCTACATGTCGGTCGAGTCGGTCGACGACTACGGGCTGCTCGCGCACCAGTCGGTCGACGACATGCGATCCGGTGGCGGCGACCGCGAAGTCGTCGGCGCCGCGCAGAAGCGGCATCCCGCCGACTTCGTGCTGTGGAAGTTCTCCAAGTCGGCGCCCACCGCCAGCGACCTGCCTGGCCGTCGCCGTGGGGTCACGGCCGACCCGGTTGGCACTCGGAGTGCGTCGTGATGAGTCTCGATCTGCTCGGGCGAGGGCTTCGACCTGCACTGCGGTGGGCAGGACCTGCGCTTTCCTCATCACGAGAACGAACGAGCACAGGCCGTGGCGCTCGGCAAGACGTTCGCCAATCACTGGATGCACAACGGGTTCGTGGTCGACGCCGAGGGCGAGAAGATGTCGAAGAGCCTCGGCAACGTGTCGAACCTGCTCGACCTGATCGACCTCTACGACCCACGCGCGTACCGGATGGTCCTGCTGCAGTCGCACTACCGCAGCCCGGTGAAGATCACCCAGGACAACATCGACGGGGCCGTCAAGGCGCTGGCCGGGCTCGATGCGTTCGCGTCACGCACCGCCGATCTCGTCGGCGCCGAGCCCGACGCGGCGGTGCTCGCCGAGTTCCGTCTGGCCATGGACGACGATCTCGACACGCCGAAGGCCACGGCCCTGCTGTTCGACACGGTCCGGCGCGCCAACGCCGCCCTCGACGCGGGATCGCACGACGCTGCGTCCCTCGCTGCGGCAGCTCACGTGATCGCCACGACGTTCGGGCTCGATCTGGCCGTGGCGTCCGAGGTCGACAGTGATGCGCAGGCGCTTGCCCGAGCGCTCGACGATGCCCGTGCGGCGAAGGACTTCGCCAGGGCCGATGCGTTGCGCGCCGAACTGCAGGCCGACGGGTTGGACCGTCGAGACCACCAGAGCCGGCACGTCGTTGCGACGGTGACCACGGTCGTCGATCTCCGTGGGTCCGTCGATGCCGATGGACGGGGGCGCCCGGGTTCGATCTCGACGCCGCCGTCGACCTGACGCCGGCCCACGGACCGATCGTCGTTTCCCGCGATGGGCTACCAGCCGTCGCTCGACGGGTTGCGTGCCCTGTCGGTCGCGTGGTGTTGCTCTACCACGCCGGATTCTCGTGGATGCACGGTGGCTTCTTCGGCGTCGAGGTGTTCTTCGTCGTCTCGGGATTCCTCATCACCTCGCTGTTGATCGACGAGCACGACCGCAACGGGCGGATGGCGTTCGGCAAGTTCTGGAACCGTCGCGCCCGTCGCCTGTTCCCGGCGCTCTACGCGGTGTTGCTCTTCGTTGCCGTCTGGGCGGCGCTCGCGGGACGGCGGAACAGCAATCGCAACTCCGCCGCGACATGGTGTGGTCGATCTTCTACGTCAACAACTGGGGCCAGATCCTCGGCGATGTCCCGTACTTCGCCGGGGAGGTGCCGTTGCTGCGTCACCTGTGGAGCCTCGCCGTCGAAGAGCAGTGGTACCTGATCTGGCCGTTGCTGTTCGTCGCACTGATGCGGCTGCGTCTCTCCCGACGCGTCGTCGGCGCCCTCGTCGTCGCCGGCGGCGTTCGCCGTGTTCGTCTACATGTTCTGGATGCAGTCGCGTGCGCCGACGCCGCTCGGTGGGCCCCCGCCGATCCTCGACGGGGTCGATCGCACCAACTACCTCTACCTCTCCACGATCACACGATCCGGCGGCCTCCTGCTCGGTGCCGGCGCCGCGTTCGTCTGGCGGCCCTGGCGCTGGAAGCACGCGGTCGGATGCGCCCGCCGGGCGACTGCTCGATCCGCTCGGCGCGGCGGCGGTGGCGGCGATCGGCTGTGCGGCCGCTGTCGCTTCGATCACGGCGGGCTACGTCTACCAGTGGTTGTTGCCGCTCGTCTCGATCCTCTCGCTCGTGGCCGTGATGGTCGCCGTCCATCCGGCGTCGGTCGGCTTCCGTCGGATCATGAGCTGGACCCCGCTCGTCGAGGTCGGCAAGCGGAGCTACGGCCTGTACCTGTGGAGCTGGCCGATCTTCGTGATCGTCGGTGCCACCACCGGTTCGGTGTCGGCGTTCTCGTGGGCGATGTTCCTGACGGTCGTCGTCGCCGAGTTGTCGTACCGCTACCTGGAGTCACCGGTTCGCAAGGGGATCGTCGGGCGGTGGTGGAGCGACCGAGCGTCGATCACCTACTGGCCGATCGCCGGCGGAGTGATGCTCGTCGGCACGCTCGTGCTGTTCTACGTCGACGTCGATCAGTTCAGTCGGTTCGAAGGAGGCGAGGAGGCGGTGTTCGAACTCGACGCCGCGCCCGTCGACCCCGCAGCGGATGCACCTGTCGAGGTCGCCGATCCGACCGAGGTCACCGACGGGTCCGTCACTGCAGCTTCGACAGCGCCCGCGATCACGACGCCGATCGTGCCCGCGACATCGGCACGGCTGGCGATCGTCGGTGACTCACAGGCCAACGCGCTGGCGATCAATCTGCCCGACGGGATCGACGCCGTCTTCCCGAACGTCGTCAACGGCAGCGTCGACGGGTGCAGCGTGTACGACTCGGGTTCGGTGAGGAGTTCGGTGCGTTTCGGCAACAACTTCTCCATCTGTGACGGATGGCAGGAGGAGTGGGCGCAGGCGGCTGCCGGCACCGACGTCACGCTCGTCGTCGTCGGCGCGTGGGACGTCTTCGACGTCGTCGACGGCGACACCACCTACGGCTTCGCAACCCCGGCCGGCGATGAGCTGTTCGTGACCAACCTCGAGTCCGGCATCGATGCGATGCTCGCCGAAGGCACCAACGTGGGCCTGCTCGAAGTGGCCTGCATGCGACCGCAGGACGTCGAGGGGGCCGGTGTTCCTGCTCTTCCCGAACGTGGTGACGACGCTCGCGTCGCCCACGTGAACGACCTGCTGCGCGAGACGGCGGCGGCGTACCAGGCCGCCGGCGATGCCCGGGTGCAGTTCGTCGAGGGCCCCACCGAATGGTGCACCGACGAGACGATCGCCACCGACCTCGGCTATCGCTGGGACGGCGTCCACGTCTACAAGCCCGGCGCCAACCTGATCTACACCACCGTCGCCCCCGACCTGCTCCGACTCGCCGCGATCTGAGTCGGTCAGCCCGCGGCGGCTGTGCAGGCGAGCGGCGTCGCACACGTCGATCAGTTCGCCCTCGAAGAGGAACGCCGCCTTCTGGCGACGTACCTCGGGATCGTTGCGCGGGTCACCGTGCGGGTCGCGGCTCGTGTTCGGCGGCACCGCATCGATCGGGATCGGGTCGGAGCCCGAGTCCCAGACGACGAGCGCTGATGTGGCGTCGGAGTAGTCCAGTGTGTCGATGCCCCAGCCGGGATCGATCTCGCGGCTGCGCCCATCGGCGGTGACCGGCCGGTGGATCGGAATCCCCATCGTTCGAGCGGCGACCATCGCGGTCAGCTCCGACACCTGCCAGTCACCGAACGCCACGTGCATCAGGACGTCCTTCGGTGGGGTGCCCGGCAGTGGATCGGACACCACGTGACGGACGTAGCCGGCGCCTTCGGCCGGATCCCACAGCATCTGGATGGCCGCGAGGCCGATGGCACGGTCGACGGGGTCGGGGTAGGCCGGCACGAGGATCGTCTCGAAGTCGTCGAAGTCGACGGAGCGGGGCAGCAGGGTCGAGTAGTTCATGCCGACCACACCCGAGGGTGGCGCGTCGTAGATCGGTCGAGATCGCGGCGAGTGCCATTCCCATGATGCCGCCCTGGGAGTTGCCGTCGAAGTACACCTCGCTGTTGTCGAGCATGGCGGATCCGTCCGGTCGCATGAACTCGGGTTCGATCACGAGCCCGTTGTCGGCGAGCATGAGACGGCCGAGCACGAGCTGGTTGATCAGTCCCTGGCTCATCCGGTCGACGAACGTCGGGAACGTCGAGAAGTCCTGCAGCGCGGCGACCGCAGTGGGGATGTCGTCCTCGCTGAACCCTGCCCATTTCGTCGCGCAGTAGAGCGCATCGTGCTCGTTCGACATCGCGACGATGTTCCCGGCGTCGACCTCGAGGTGCGATCCGAGCAGGCCATGGCCGTACATCACGGCATGGGCCGGCTCGGTGCCGTTCCACACGCTGTCCGCGATCTCGCAGGCGAACGGTGCTTGCACCACACCGTTGATCTCGGGGAGTCCGTCGGCGCCGCGATTCAGGACGGTTCCCGGTCCGCCGTCGCCGGTCATCCAGTTCGGCACCGAGTACGTGCCCTCCACCAGTCGCGGCGAGGCCGGGTTCGGGGTTCTCGGTCACCGAGGTGATCTCGAACTCCGGTGCTGCGGTCGCCAGGCCGGCGAGGGTCTCGTCTCGCATGTGCAGGATGACGTCGGTGGTGTTGGCGACGCTCGCCGTGGTGAACGACCACGCGAGCTGGAGGTCGTCGCGTTCGGCGCCCGCGGCGTCGAGCGCATCGAAGGTCGACTCGAAGTCGTCGCGTCGTGCTTCGACCTCGGCGATGTCGGTGACGAGGCCGTCGCGATGGACCCGGAAGAGCGGTGACGGCTCGACGGGTGTTCCGGCGGTGGTGAGGAGGTTACGGAGGCCCACTGCGTACGTGGTCGCCGCGTCGAGGCTGATCGCCGGACGGACCACGAGCAGTTGCCCGTCGTCGGCAGCCGAGTCGACGTCGACCTCGGCCCACAGCGGGATCCGGTCGCCCGACGTGGTGTCGACGAGCACGACGCTCGCGTCGGCATCGAGCGACGACTCGAGATCGGTCCACGACGGGAGCTTCGACGCTGCCGGGTCGAGGTCATCGATCCAGGTGAGCAGCGGTGAGTTGGCGCTGAATCCGTCGTTGCGGTTCCATGCCGTCGGGTCGATGCCGATGCCGGCGCTGTTCGTCGGCAGTTCGCCTGCCGGGAATGCGACTCGTCGTCCGGTGGGCGAGGTGTCGTCGGCGATGGTCAGGGCATCGCTCGGAAAGGGGAGCAGACACTGCCGGGTGTCGAGTGGGTCGCATCCGGCCGGCGACGCAGCCAGCTGCGCCTCGACGGCGGCAACGGTCGAGTCGTCGGCTCTCTGCGGTGCCGGTTCGGTTGTCGGCGAAGCGAGTTCAGTGGACGGTACGGTCGGCGCGATCGGGGCGGGTGACACGTCGGGTTCCGCTCGAGCTGCACGACGCGAGCGTCACCGCGGTGAGCAGCAGACCCGCTGCCCGGCGAATCGGCGTCATTCGTCGCGACAGTACCGTCCGACGACGGGCTGTCCGGGCAGCCGGCGGCCGATGTCGGATCGGTCCGGAAATTGCCACTCGCAGCGAACATCCGGCCGGGGCGAACACGGATCGTCGCCGAAGTGTAAAGATTCGGTAAGGGCCCCAACCTCGATGTCACACAGCGTCGTGTTGCCACCATGGAACCGAGCGGAACGCGGAGGGAGGACCCTCGAACAGGCCGTGGTCCACTGGCGATCGGTTGCCCTCGTCGGGGCGTGTCTGGCCGGTGGACTGACCCTGACCGTGATGGTGATCGGCTCGACTCCCGAGGTCGGCGGGTCCGTCTCGGCAGCAGCCGAGGCGGTCGTGGCGGACACGGTCGCGGCCGATCCATCGATCACCGTCGCCGTCGACCGACGACCGCGGTGACACCCGATTCCACCGAGGTGCCCGTCGCTGCGGCGCAGGAACTCCTCGCTGCTCCGGCGGTCGTCGGGACTGCGACGGTCGCCCCGGTCGCGGCGCCCATGGCGGCGCCCGCCGTCGCTCCGGCGTCGGCCCAGACGACCGCGCCGCTCGCTCCCGCCCCGAGCCCGCAGGTCGCGCCGGCGACGCCAGTGCTCACGCCCGCCCCGACCGCTCCGGCGCCGACGACACCGCCGACACCCCAGACAACGGCGCCGCCGACGACAACGCCGCCACCGCCGCCGACGGCTGCACCGCCGGCCGCTGCCAGCGCTCGTCGTATCCCAGCTACACCGTGTCGGGCGTCTCGGGGGTGTCGCTCCGGTTCGACGGATCGTCCATCTCGGTGGCCTCGGTGAGCCCTCAGGCGAACTGGGTGTACGAGATCGCGACGAACGGACCACGGACCGTCGAGATCAAGTTCTTCAACGTCGCCACCGGCAGCGACCGCGAGTTCCACGCGACCGTCGAGGGCGGCCGGATCAAAGTCGAGACCTGAGGTATCCGATGAGTGAACTCACCCCCGAAGATCGAATCGCACGCCTGCGCGCGAGCCGGGGCCAGACCCCGAAGCCGACGGACCTGCCGGCGCAAGCTGCGGCGACGCTCGTCTCCTGCGCCGTCATCGCCGTTGCCCCCGCCCGCCCCCGGCACGATCGCGATGTCTGTGGTCCCGCTTGCTCCGCCGCCTCCTTCCACGGCCACCGGCCGCGGCGCTGCTGCGCCGCAAGCCCCATCCGGCCCGTCGAGCTCGATGGGCGGTCGGGATCGCGGCGACTGCCGGGTTCGCCGCGATGCTCCCCGCCATGGGGCCGCTCAGTGCCACAGCGAACGAGCCCGATCCGGATGAAGCACCTGATCCGGCATCGGTCGGCGCGGTGCCCGAGAGCACGGTCGATGCGACGGTCGAGTTGAACCCGGCGACGACGGAGGTCGCCGAGCCGACCACGAGCGACCCGACCGCCGAGGCGACGGCTGCAGCGGGACTCTCCGTCGACCCCTCGGCGGTGCCCGTTCCGGTCGTTCCGGCAGCCGCCCCGGCGCCCGTGGCCGCTGCGCCTGCATCGCCGGCCGCAAGGACCCCGGCTCCGGCTCCGGCTCCGCGCTGCTGCGCCGACGCCCGCTCCCGCTCCTGCTCCCGCCCCGGCTCCGCGCTGCTCCGGCTCCGGCTCCTGCTCCCGCTCCGGCCCCAGCTCCGGCTCCGGCCCCCGCCCCCGCTCCGGCGCCTGCCCCCGCTCCGGCGCCTGCTCCGGCCCCCGCGCCTGCTCCGGCCCCCGCTCCGGCGCCTGCTCCCGCTCCGCCCCCGCCCGCCACGTCGGCATCAGGGTGACGCGCGCCATGGCACCGTGGTCGATGGTCGTGTTCCGGGCGATGGCCAGCCCCTGTCGGATCGTTGCGCCGACTCGCGAGTTGGCCGAGCACGGACAGCAGCTGGTCCAGCAGTTCGAACGTGCCTGGAGCCGCTTCGACCCCGCCAGCGAGATCAGCGCCGTCAACGAGGCGGCCGGCACGCTGACGATCGTCTCGGAGGTGACCTACGAGCTGATGTCGCTCGCCCAGCAGGCGCGTCTCGCCACCCGTGGCGTGTTCAACCCGCTGATGCTCGATCAGCTCGTCGCACTCGGCTACGACCGCACCTGGGACGCGCTCGGCGACGACGCACGACCGCTCCCCGAGCCGTCGTCGGCGGTGGAGACGCGAATCGAACTCTTCCCCGAGATCTCCGGTGTCTGCCTGCCGTCCGGGACCCGTTTCGATCCCGGCGGCATCGGCAAAGGACTCGCCGGCGACATGGTCGCCGCCGCGTTGCTCGAGGCGGGTGCCGAATCGGTGCAGATCGAACTCGGGGGCGACGTTCGTGTCGCCGGGCCCGAATGGGCCGGCGGATCGTGGCGGGTCGTGCTCGACGACAACGACCATGGCGCAGCGAATCCTGCCACCATCACGTTGCGGGAGGGTGGCGTCGCGACGAGCAGCGTCATCCGCCGGCGCTGGCGTCGCGACGGTGTCGACGTGCACCACCTTCATCGATCCGCAGACGGGATTGTCGGCGTCGACCGATCTCGATGCGGTCACCGTGGCGGCGCCGACGCTGTGGTGGGCCGAGGTCATGGCGAAGATCGCCCTGATCGGCGGTACACGGCGCGCCCGCGCGGTGCTGGGTGAGTACGGCATGACGGCGGTGTTGGTCGGGCGGGATCCCGATCACCGGTACGAACTCATCTCGCCGAGGAGCCTCGCCGCATGAGCCCACAGGTCTGGTGGTTCGTCTCACGGTCGTCGGGCATCATCGCCTGGGGTCTGCTCACGTTGTCGGTCTGTTGGGGGCTGTTCATCTCGACCAAGGCCGTTGCCAAGGCCTCGAGCCCGGCGTGGCTGCTCGATCTGCACCGGTACCTGGGCGGGACCGCGGTGATCTTCACGGCGATCCATCTCGTCGGCCTGGCCGCCGACAACTACGTCACGTTCGGCTGGGCCGAGACCTTCGTTCCGATGGCATCGTCGTGGAAGACCGGCCCCGTCGCATTCGGAGTCGTCGGTTTCTACCTGCTGCTCGCCATCGAGATCACGTCGCTCGCGATGAAGAAGTTGCCGCGCGCGCTCTGGCGGTGGGTGCACCACACCAGCCTGCTGTTGTACTTCGTGGCCACCTACCACGCGATCGCGGCCGGCACCGACGCAGAGAATCAGTGGTTCAGGGTCGCTGCTCTCGCATCGATCAACATCGTGACGTTCCTGACCATCGTGTTGATCCTCGCGGTTCGCAAGGCGAAGCTGAACCCCGCCCGATCGGCGCGGGCACTGGTGAACGCCGGCAACGTCGAGGTCTGAGGCGCTCCCGCCCGGTCACTCCTCCGTTTCGGGATTCTGCACCTCGACGTCGAGCCCGCCCGACTTCGACTTCCGCGTGGAGTTCGCACTTCTGGTCGCCCTCGCCGACGAAGGTCATCTCGATCGAGGTCGGACCATCGTCGGACACCAGTGGATCGAACCCGGGCTGGGCAGTGATCGTCACGATCTGCACCGTGCCGGCGTCGATCGAGACGACGAGGTCTCCGCACGCGCTCGTGATCGTCTGGAACGAAGCGGGCACGGGTGATACGGGGGCCGGAGGTTCCGCAGGAACCGGCGTCACCGGCAGCGCGTCGGCGGGCGGTGGCGTGTCGACCTGTTCGGTCGGAGCTTCGCCGAGGTCGTCGGGAAGAGCTGAGGAGGGTTCCGCTGTCGAGGGCTGTTCGGTGATGGCCGGCGGCTCCTCGAGCGCCGCAACCGTTGTGGAGACCGTCGTGGACGACACCACGACCTCGGTCACCGTCGGCAGGGGTTGACCGACCTGGTCGCTGCTGACACTTCGCAAGGTGGTCGGGTCGTCGGGTGCCGTCAGCGCGAACACGCCGGCTCCGGCGCCGACGAGCAGGGCGGCAGCGGTGGCGCTCGCGGCGACGCGGCGACGCAGGCGCGCGTGTCGCATCGAGGGGCGCATCGCTCGAAGCGCCGAGTGGGCGGTGACGGGCGCCGTGCCCGACGACAACGCACGACGGATCTGGTCGTCGTCGGCACTCATGAGTCGCCGCCGCCCTCGTCGAGCAGTCTGCGCAGCCCGTCTCGTGCATGTGAGAGGTGGTACTTCACGGTTCCCTCGTTGAGGCGGAGGATCGATGCGATCTCGGCGACGGTTCGGTCGTCGACATAGAACAGCGTGGCGACCTCCCGCTGGCGGGTCGGGAGTTCGCGGAGCAGCTCGGTCGCCCTGGTGTCCGAGGAGTAGCGGTCGGAGGCCTCGACATCGACGGGGACCGCCTCTTCACGCTTGCGTCGCCGGCGGTCCGATCGGAAGCTGTCGTGGCTGGCGTTGATCGCAACTCGCCGAACCCAGGCTGCCGGTGATTCGTAGTGCTTGATCTTCGACCATCTGGCATAGGCCTTGATGAAGGCTTCCTGTGTTGCGTCGGTGGCTCGCTCCCGGTCGCCCGTGGTGAGAACGAGCAGCTGGAGCACTGCGTCGTACTGAGCGAGGAAGAACTGCTCGAACTCGTCGTCATTCGACATCAGTCCGACCTCGCCGAGCCACCGGTACGGCACATGCGACGTCTGTACAACGAAGGAGGCATCCACCACGTCATGAACACGTTGCTGCGAGTGATTCGGGTTGGGTTGTGTGGGGGTCGGTCGATTCCGGTGCACGAACGGCCGGTGCCTCGGACCGTAGCGGATGGCCCTGTCGCAGAGCCCTACGAACATGGACCGGCGCGATGTTACCGATGGGTAGACATCCCGATTACCGGTGGGTAACTTAGGACCCATGACCGACTTCTCGCTGAACCTCTCCGAAGATCAGATCCAGATCCAGAAGTGGGTCCACGATTTTGCCGAAGGCGTCATCCGCCCTGTCGCCCACGAGTGGGACGAGCGCGAGGAGTTCCCGTGGCCCGTCGTCGAGGAGGCGGCCCAGATCGGGTTGTACGGCGTCGACTTCCTCATGAACGCGATGGGCGACCCGACCGGGCTCACCTTGCCGGTGGCCATCGAGGAGCTCTTCTGGGGTGACGCCGGCATCGGCATGGCGATCATGGGCTCGGCCCTGGCCGCCGCGGGGATCGCCGGCAACGGCACGCCCGAACAGATCATGGAATGGGTGCCCCAGTGCTACGGCACCGCCGACGACGTCAAGCTCGGGGCGTTCTGCGTGTCCGAACCCGACGCCGGCTCCGATGTGTCGAGCCTGCGCACTCGGGCCGTGTACGACGAGGCCAAGGACGAGTGGACCCTCAACGGCACCAAGGCGTGGATCACCAACGGTGGTATCGCCGACGTGCACGTGGTGGTCGCCGGCGTCGATGCCGATCTGAAGTCGAAGGGCCAGGCGAGCTTCATCGTGCCGCCGGGAACGAAGGGCCTCTCGCAGGGACAGAAGTACAAGAAGCACGGAATCCGGGCGAGCCACACGGCCGAGGTCGTGCTCGACGACGTGAAGGTGCCCGGCTCGTGCCTCCTCGGCGGCAAGGACAAACTCGACGCCAAGCTGGCCCGTGCCCGTGAGAACGTGTCGTCGGGCAAGCAGCCGGCGATGGCAACGTTCGAGGCGACTCGGCCCGCCGTCGGTGCCCAGGCGCTCGGCGTTGCTCGTGCCGCCTACGAGTACGCGCTCGACTACGCGAAGGAACGCCACGCGTTCGGCAAGCCGATCATCATGAACCAGGCGATCGCGTTCAAGCTCGCCAACATGGCCACCGAGATCGACGCCAGCCGCCTCTTGATCTGGCGTGCCGCCTGGCTCGCCAAGAACGGCACGTTCAAGAACGGCGAGGGCTCGATGTCGAAGTGGAAGGCGTCGGAGACCGCCGTCCGCGTCACCGAGGACGCCATCCAGATCCTCGGCGGCTACGGCTACACCCGCGAGTACCCGGTCGAGCGGTGGCACCGTGATGCCAAGATCCACACGATCTTCGAAGGCACGAGCGAGATCCAGCAGCTCGTCATCTCCCGGGCGATATCAGGCCTGCGTATCGAGTGATTTCGGCGGTCGAGCCGACTGGGCCCGAGCGGTATATCCACTCCGACACGTCGTATATACTCGTGGCGTGACCAAGCGACTGATCGATGTTGATGACGATGCACTCGATGCCGCTCGCGCCCGACTTGGTACCCGCACGATCAAGGACACCGTCAACGAAGCCCTCCGAAACGCCGCTGATCAGCGCAGCACCGAACTCGCAAGCGCACTCTCCGTTCTCGCGGATGCGGACCTCGATGACCGCTCCGCGGCGTGGCGCTGATGTTCCTCCTCGACACGAGCGTTCTCACCAGACTGCGCGCTCCATCAATTCTCCGGCGAATCGAAGAGCTCGACAGCCAAGGCTTGGCACGCACCACGATGACCGACCTCGAGATCGGCTACTCGGCGCGAAACGCGGACGAGTGGGACCGTCTCCTCGTGGCACTTGGAGCATTCCGTCGCATCGATGTCGAACATCATCACTTTGACCGGGCCCGGCAGGTCCAGCGCGAACTGGCCGCCGAGGGACTCAGGGGCCGCAAGGTACCCGATCTCCTCATCGCCGCAGTCGCCGAGGCCACGTCGCTCACGGTCTTGCACTACGACGCAGACTTCGACCACATTGAGGCCGTGACCGGTCAGCCCACGCAATGGATCGTCGAGCGCGGATCGATCGACTGACCGAACTTCTGGCTGCGGCCGTTCCCGGGAGCTCGGTCATTCCGCAGGGCCGGAACTCGCTGGGTTCCGTGTGAGGCCGCCTGCGAGGATGACCGATCGTGGAGGACGAGTTCGCGACGCCTGATCGGGCGGCCTTCTTCGAGGTGAACCGGACGCGACTGCGGGCGTGGTGCTGGGGCGATCCGGCGGCCCCACCGGTCGTGTTGGTTCACGGCGCCTTCGACCACGGCCGCACGTGGGACGGCTTCGCTCCGCGACTGGTGGAGCTCGGGTTCCATGTGGTCGCGATCGATGTGCGCGGCCACGGCGACTCGGGGCGGCTGTCGTCCGGCATGGCGTGGAACGCGTGCACGATCGATCTGTGCGAGCTCGCCCGGGTGTTGGCGCCGGCGCCCGACACGCCGATCGGCATGATCGGGCATTCGATGGGCGGTGGCCAGATCCTCACCGCAGCGGCCACGATGCCCGAACGCTTCGCCTGGCTGGTCAACCTCGACGGGCTTGGCCCGCCGACCGAGGGCTTTGTTCACGACGACATCGTCGAGGTGGCCACCCGGAGCCTCGACGAGATCGACAAGTTCCGAAGCAGCCCGCCGCGGCCATGGGTGTCGCGCGACCAGCTCGTCGGGCGGCGCGGGGCGATCAACATCCGTCTGCCCCGCCCGTTCCTCGAGCACCTGGTCGAGTTCGGTACCCGCGAGGTGGAGGGCGGGTTCGTGTGGAAGTGGGACCCTGTGTTCCGCACCGGGATCCCCGACGGGTTCTCGCTCGACCTGATCCTCGCTCAGTACCGCCACGTGACCGCGCCGACGCTCGTGCTGGTCAGCTCCGAGGAGGATGCCTGGACCGAGGTGCATGACGAGGAGGCCCAGCGGCGCGTGGCGATGCTCGCCGACGGGAGGCTGGAATCGGTGCCCGGTGCCGGCCACTACGTGCACGTGGAACAACCCGACTTCGTGCTCGATCGCATCATCGGGTTCCTCGACGAGATCGGTGCCCGTCCGTGACCGATCTCCTCGTCCTCCACGACCTGGGTGCTCCGGGTGGCGGCGAGTGGGCTGCCGCGTTCGCGGGCTGGCCCGGCCGCGTGCTGGCACCCGACCTGCCCGGACACAACGGGACGCCACCTCCCGTCGGCGGGCACCACGAGACGGGCGACGCGGTGTACGTGGCGCTCGACCTGCTGCGCGCCGAAGCTCCCCGAGAACTCGTCGTCGTGGGCGTCGGTCACAACGGCGCAGCGGCCCAGATCCTCGCTCTCGGCGGTCGGGCCGCCGGACTGGTGCTGGTCGACGGGTTGGGTGGTCCGTGGCTCGGGCCCGTCGAAATCGACACGCGACTGCGCGAGATGCGTCGACGGATCCTGACGACGCCTGCTGCGATGTCCGAGCCCGCACCCGGCGCTGCCGACCCTCGCGCGACGATGGTCCTCGGCGCTGCCGACCGAGGATTCGCCGTCCGTCAGGCCGAAGCGATGCCTGTGCCCGTCCTCCTGATCGAGACGCCATCGTCGCCCACACCCGACACCGACGAACTCGTCGGCCACTTCACCCAGGCGTCGCTGGCGCGCATCGACGCACGCGACCCGGTTCGCGCTGCGCGCATGGTGCGTTCGTGGTGGGCGAACCGGTAACGACAGGAAGCGGTACCGCCGCAGACGACCCGCTCTCAGCCCCGGGATGACCCGCACGCTTCGGAGAGGCGGCCGTTCGTGGTCTCCTTTGGACTGACGTACCGAGCAGGCTCCGGATCTCTCTGATCGGAACTACCTTCGTACGGATGATCCGCCACTGCGTTCTCCTCAGATTCGCAGCGGAGGTGAGCAACGGCGACAAGGACGCGATCTTCGAGCGGCTTGCGTCCCTGCAGAGCGTGATACCGGGCTTCGAACGGATCGTGTGCGGAGCCAACTCGAGCACCGAGCGCCTCTCGCAGGGGTTCGACGACGGCTTCGTGATCGAGTTCGTCGACGCGTCGGCACGAGACGCCTATCTCGCGCATCCCGACCACCAGCGTGCAGGAGCAGCCTTGGTCGCCATGCTCGACGGTGGACTCGCGGGGCTCCTCGTGTTCGACCTCGACGACGCTTGACGACGGCTGAACAGAGGAGGATGCTGGATCCGCCCCCCTTTGGATTCCCACAGCATCAAGGAGGTGACTCATGTTCATCCAGGTCATCGAAGGCAGGGCGAACAACTGCGAAGCACTCGACGAGCGGCTCGACATCTGGGAGCGGGACCTGATGCCCGGAGCAATCGGATACCTCGGGTCGACCGGCGGTTGTGCGACGTCCGGTGACTTCATCCTGGTCGCCCGCTTCGAGAGTCGCGACGCAGCGCAGCGCAACAGCGATCGCCCGGAGCAGAGCGCATGGTGGGCGGAGACCGAGAAGTACTTCGAGGGACCGGTCCGGTTCCACGAGTCCGACGACGTCCAGCTCATGACGCACGGCGAGCTCGACGAAGCGCACTTCGTCCAGGTGATGGAAGGTCATTGCGCCGATCGGGAACGCCTCGTCGCCATCGAACAGGACGCCGACCCGGTGCTCGCCCGGCTGCGGCCCGAGCTCCTGGGGTCGGTGACCGTGTACTTCCCCGACGACGAGTTCACCGAGGTGGCCTACTTCACGTCGGAGGAGGAGGCTCGCCGCGGTGAGCGCGCGGAGATGCCGCCGGAGGTCGCGCCCACGTTCGACGAGTGGCAGAGGCTGATGAAGGTCGAGCGGTACATCGACATCCCCGATCCGCGGTTGACCAGCGCCTGAGCCGTTCACCGACAATCGGACCGTATGTGGTCGGCCTCCACGAGGTCGACGAGCTGCAGGGTGCGGTCGTGGGTGGCAAGTGCGCACACCTGGGGGCGCTGTCGCGAATCGATGGGATACGCGTGCCCGCGGGATTCTGCGTGACGACGAACGCGTTCCGGCGGATCATGGCGGAGGCGCCGTCGGTCGACGATCGGCTCGATCAGCTGTCGCTCCTGGATCCCGATGACGGGGAGGCGATCAGAGCGCTCAGCGCGGAGATCCGCCGGATCATCGAAGCGGTCGCGATGCCCGACGATCTCGCGGCGGCGATCACCGGCGCGCTCGCCGGGCTCGGTGACGGAGCCGCCTACGCCGTGCGATCCAGTGCAACGGCAGAGGATTCGCCGACCGCCTCGTTCGCGGGCCAGCACGACACGTTCCTGAACGTCGTCGGCCCCGCCTCGATCCTCCAGCACGTCAACCGGTGCTGGGCCTCGCTCTTCACCGAGCGGGCCGTCGCCTACCGCGTGCGGCACGGCATCGACCACCGCGCGGCCGCCATGGCGGTGGTGGTGCAGCAGATGGTCGCGGCGGAGGCGGCGGGCGTCCTCTTCACCGCCGACCCGGTGACGGGCAACCGGAGAATCGCCTCCGTGGAGGCCGTCGTCGGCCTGGGCGATGCGTTGGTCTCGGGCCTCGTCGACGCGGACATCGTCGAGGTACGCGACGGCGACGTCGTCACGCAGGACGGTCGCCGGCGATCACCCGGCGTTGACGGATGCGCAGGCTGTGCGGCTCGTGCAGCTGGGTCGGCGCGTCGAGGCCCATTTCGGGCGGCCTCAGGACATCGAATGGTGCCTGGTCGATGACGTGTTCGAGATCGTCCAGAGCCGGCCGATCACCACGCTGTTCCCGGTCCCGGCGGTGAGCGACGGCGAGAATCACGTCTACGTCTCCGTCGGTCATCAGCAGATGATGACCGACCCCATGACGCCCCTGGGGCTGTCCATGTGGCAGCTGACGGCGGCCCGCCCCATGTACGAGGCTGCCGGGCGGCTGTTCGTCGACGTCACCCGGGAGCTGGCGTCGCCGGCGAGCCGCTCGCGCCTCGTGGAGGGCCTGGGGAGATCCGATCCGTTGATCGGGGACGCGCTGCAGACCATCGTCGACCGCGGCGATTTCGTCCCGCCGCCCCCGGACGAGGGCCACGGTGTGCCGCCGGTCGGCGCCCCTCCCACCCCGATCGAGACCGACGCGGTCATCGTCGACCAGCTGATCGAGCGCACCGATGCCTCGATCGCGGCGATGCGCCGCGACATCCGCGAGCACTCCGGATCGGACCTGTTCGATTTCATCCTGGCGGACATCCAGGAACTGAAGCTGGTGCTCTTCTCGGATCCGCAGAGCATGCAGGCGATCATGGCGGGGATGGACGCCCTGTCGTGGCTCAACGATCGGCTCCAGGAGTGGCTGGGCGAGAAGAACGCGGCCGACACACTCACGCAGTCCGTCCCCCACAACGTCACGTCGGAGATGGGGCTGGCGCTCCTGGACGTCGCGGACGCGATCCGCCCGTGGCCGGAGGTGGTCGCCTTCCTGCAACACGTCGGCGGCGACTTCTCACTGGATGAGTTGGATGGGGTGGTGGGCGGCCGGGACGCGCGGGAGGCCATCGAGGCGTGGCTCGACACGTATGGCATGCGTTGTGTCGGCGAGATCGACATCGCCAGACCGCGGTGGAGCGAACGTCCCGCCACGCTCGTCCCCGTGATCCTGGGCCATGTCGAGAACTTCGAGGCCGGCGCCGGTGCCCGGCGCTTCGAGCGCGGTCGGCAGGAGGCGTGGACGAAGGAACAGGAGCTGTTGGAGCGCGTCCGGGCGTTGCCGGACGGAGAGCAGAAAGTCGACGAGACCAAGCGGATGGTCGACCGGTTGCGGACGTTCATCGGGTACCGGGAGTATCCGAAGTACGGCATCGTCTGCCGCTACTTCGTCTACAAACAGGCGTTGAAGGTCGAGGCCGCGCGCCTCGTGGAGACCGGCGTGCTCCGGAGCGACGGACGACATCTACTTCCTCACGTTCCAGGAACTCCACGATGTCGTGCGCACCGGCCACGTCGATGACCGACTCATCGGTCGACGCAAGGACGAGTTCCGGTCGTACGGGGCGCTCACGCCGCCGCGGGTGCTCACGTCCGACGGCGAGGTCGTCAACGGGGCGTACCGACGTGACGACGCGCCGACCGGCGCGTTGATCGGCCTGCCGGTCTCCGCCGGGACCGTCGACGGGCGAGCCCGAGTCGTGCTGGACATGGCGCAGGCCGACCTCGAACCGGGCGACATCCTCGTCACCACCCACACCGACCCCAGCTGGACGCCCGTGTTCGTGACCGTCGCCGGCGTGGTGACCGAGGTCGGGGGATTGATGACGCACGGCTCGGTGATCGCACGGGAGTACGGCGTGCCGGCGGTCGTCGGCGTGGAGGCCGCCACTCGGCTGATCCCCGATGGGCAGCGGATCCGGGTGCACGGAACGGATGGGTATGTCGAGTTCCTGCCGTGACCCCGCCCGGCGTCAGAACAACCCGGCGCCCGGGAGCGCTGCGGCTTGGCGGATCACGTCGTGTGCTCCGTTGTGGTCGGACGAGGCGGCCGAGTCTACTTCGAGGTCAAGACCCAGATCCCGTCCCACGTCTCGGGCGGGTCGGCTCGGAGCTGCTCGCAGCGTTCGACGTAGGTGGCCGACAACACGTCGGTCGGGTGGGCTCGAAGGCATCGCTGGAACGAACCGATCGCTGCGTCCCAGGCCCCGCGGCGGTAGTTGCTGATGCCGTCGCGGAAGTCGTTCACCACGTCCATCAGGTTCGGGAACGTCTCGTCGGTGTGGTAGTCGAGCACCTCGTGCACCGCCACGGGCTCGGTCTTTCCCTTCACGACCACCCGGTCGACCTCTCTCGTCCGATACACGCCGTTGAGCTGTCGAAGGGTGGAGTCGCTGATCAGGATCTGGGCGTTGTACTGCTTGCAGGCACTCTCGAGGCGCGCCGCGAGGTTGACGCCGTCGCCGATCATCGTGAAGTCCATCCGCTTCGGTGAGCCGATGTTGCCGGCGACCACGACATCGGTGTTGACGCCGATGCCCATGCCGATGGGTGGCTTGCCATCGGACAGCCGGACCGAGTTCCACCCGTCGAGCGAGCGGATCATGGCGATGGCGGTGCGAACGGCTCGGTCGGCGTCGTCGGGTTCCGGTTCAGGGAGGCCGAAGGCCGCCATGATCGCGTCGCCGATGAACTTGTCGAGCATGCCTCCCTCGTGCTGGATGCAGTCGACCATCAGCGTGAAGTACTCGTTGAGCATGCTGACCGTCGCCTGCGGCCCGAGCTGCTCGGTCAGGGTGGTGAACCCGCGAATGTCGGTGAACAGCAGGCTGACGACGGCGCTGGTGCCCCCGAGGATGTCCTCGCCTCCCCGCACGAGTCGGTCGGCCAGTGCCGGGTCCATGTAGCGGGCCATCGTGGATCGGACCCGCTTCTCGCTCGAGATGTTCTCCAGCAGGAGAATGGTCCCCTCGTCCTTGGTCTCGATGCGCAGTGGTACGCCGGTGACGTTGACGGAGACGGTCTGTCTCCCCTCATCGGTTCCCGTGTCCGTCCCGGTGTCGATGTCGACGTCCATGAGCGACACCGACTCGTTCGTCGCCATGACCTCCTCGACCAGCGCGAGGATTCCCGGGTTCGTGGCGAACAGGTCGTGCACCGACCGACCGACGATCTGGTCCTCGGCGTACCCGAGGATCTCGGCCCCTGCGGCGTTGCACGTCACGATCGCGCCCTCGTGGTCGAGCGTGACGACGCCGTTGGTCATCGACTCGAGCACGGCGTCGTTGTAGTTCTTCACGCGTTGGACGTCGTCGAACAGCTTGGCGTTCTCGAGCGCAATCGCGACCTGGGCGGTGAAGGCGCGGAGTCGCTGCTCGTCCTCGGCGGTGAACGGGCCACCTCGTTTGTTGAGCGCCTGGGTGACCCCGATCGTCTCTCCGGCCTTGTTGACGAGCGGAACGCACAGGATCGATCGGGTGAAGAAGCCGGTCTGGGTGTCGAACGACGGGTTGAATCGCAGATCGGCATACGCGTGCGGGATGTTGATCGTCTCGCCACTGGTGAACACCGTGCCGGCGATGCCCACCGAGTCGGGGAAGCGGATCTCGTCGACGCCGTCGTTCCCTTCGGCGACGCGCGCGACCAGCTCCGACGAGCGGGTGTCGTGCAGGAAGAGCGTCGACCGTTCGGCGTCGAGCATCACGGTCGCCTCGGTCATGACCCGGAGCAACAGTGCGTCGAGGTCGATCTCGGCGGTGATGTCGGCGACGAGATCGACGAACTCCATCTCCTTCGCGGCCTGCGCACGGCTCCGCTCGTCACGTTGACTGTTGGTGAGGGCCAGTGCGGCCTGTGTGGTCATCGCTTCGAGCAGTTGCAGATCGTCGTCGTCGAACCGGCCGTCGACCCGATTCAGCACCTGGGCGACCCCGATCAGCTCGCCACGCCCGGTGCGGATCGGGGCGCACAGGATCTGACGAGTCTCGTACCCGGTCGTCTCGTCGACCTCGGCGTTGAAGTCGGGATCGTCGTAGGCGTCGTTGACGACCTTGCCGCGCCCGGTCTGGAACACCTTGCCGGCGATGCCCTTGTCGTTGAGCATCCGGATCTCGCGTGGGCCGTGGTCGGTCATCGAGCGGGAATAGAGCTCGTTGGTCGTCGGGTCGTTGAGGAACAGCGTCGCCCGCTCGGCACGCAGGGCGACCGCCGTCATGGCCACCAGGCTGGCGAGGATCTCGTCGAGGCTGTCGAGCGCGGAGGTGGTGCGTGAGACGTCCAGGAGCGTCTCGGCCAGGTGGAGACGCTTGGCCTGGTCGAGGAGTGCGTTCGTGTCGGTGGTCATGTCGGTGATCGCGTTCCCGTCGGTGCTCATCGGTGGTCGCCTGGGGCCGTCATCTCGAGCCGGCGGCGCAGTTCGGTGATGGTTGCCTGCAGCTCGCGGCGTTCGGTCTCGAACCGCTGGGTCTGTCGGTCGAGGGCCAGGTCATGCCGGCGTTGGAGGTCGTCGGCGTGGTGTCGGGCGGCGACGACTGCCTCGCGCAACTGGGCGGCCTCGGCTGCGGCGTCGCGCTCGGCGGCCTGGAGCGCAGCCAGGAGCTCCGCGCGTTGGCGGATCATCTGCTCGCGGAGGCCAGTGATCGCGCCGTGCAGCTGGTCGATCTCGTCCTTGTGCTCCGCCTTGGCTCGCTGCATCGCGGCGTCGGCTGCTTGCGCGGCGGCCTCGAGCGCTGTTCGCAGGGCGCGAACGTCACCCTTCGTCGCCTCCAGTTCGAGTTCCTTCGCCTCCGCCATCTCCACACTCCCTCCGTCATCATGGCCCCACGCTTGGTCGATGTCGAATCATCACCGACTGTGGCGGCACACGCTGTATTCGACGCGCTGTGCGCTCGATCTGCGGATCTCCCTCGGATTCGCGCGGTCGTGCGCGCCCATCTGGACGACAAGTTCTCGCAATCGGCAAGGGCGCCCGGGTAGCCCGACGCAGGGGCTTCGTCCCCTCGAACCACGCAGCGTGACCGATTCTCCCGCTCCGTGTTGACGTCAGGTGTTCGTCAAGATATATTCTCGTTCCTGTCAAGGATCTGACAGTCGTCGGGCGGCATTCGGTGATCTGCGAGTACCCGCTCCGCACGGAGCTCGAAGAACGGAGAACACCATGACCAACTCGCATCGTCAGCTCAGACCAGCGTCAACGGAGCCTCCTGGTGGGGCGCTTCCTGGGGGTGACCCGCCAGCATCGTCCTGATCCCTCAAGCTCGGCGCCCCGCCGGTCGATAGACCGGCGGGAGCGCTGACGGGGCGTTCCTGCGTCAGGAGCGCACCGTGGAGACAGCACAACCTGCCGACAACCACAGATCGTGATGCTCTGAGCCCGATCGTGGTGCGCTCCGGTTCAGTCTCAGCCCCGAGCTCGACACCGTGTTCATCGCTGGTTGGCCTCGTGGCGAGCGTCGTGCGCACTGTTGCTGCCGCTTCCCGACTCGGCAGCAGCTCTGTATCCGTCACCGATCTGGGTGGCAATCGCAATAGCGGTAGGCTTTGCGGTCTCGGAGTTCACCGTCTTCCGTTTCACCTTCCGTCGCGAGTCGATGAGGTTCTCGCTCTCCGAGATTCCACTGGCGTTCAGCCTGGTGTATCTCGCCCCTGGGCCGGCGGTTGTCGTGCGAGTGTCAGTCCATGGCGTGATTCTGCTGCCTCCGCCGCCCGCCGCTCCACAAGGTGGTGCTGAATGTGGCGATGTTCGCGTTCGAGGTCGCCCTCGCCTTCGTGGTGTTTCGGGGAGTTATCAGTTGTGGGTAGAGGCAACACGCAACTCGTCGTCGCCGCGATCGCGACGACACGCCATCTGTCGGCTTCGTTTCGTCGATGGTCGTCTCGCTGGCGATCTCGCGAGTTCGAAGGCGGGCTCTGGAGCGGATCGGCAGCGACCTCGGCGTCGCCTGGTGGCTGTTCCTCGTCAACGCGACGCTCGCCGGCATGGTGTTGGGGCTGACCTGATCTCGCCGTACCTCGTGCTCGTGGCACTCGTGCCGCTCGGCTGCTCTGGTACATCATCAAGGCGTATGGCGTGCTCGACCAGCGGCTGCGTGACCTCGACGCGGTGCATGGGTTCACCGGCCAGGTCGGGCAGTCGCTCGATCCCGGCGAGATCAGCAGCGCCGCCGCTGCCCAGACGGCCGAAGTGCTGCGCACCGATGGCGTCGCGGTCGTCCTCTTCGATGACGCGGCCGGAGCGACGCTGAAGATCCACGGCGTCGTCGGGCTGCAACTGCCCACCGATCGCTCGATGACGCGACTGGCGATCGCTGATCACCGTCGGAACGGCTGCGCTGGTGTCGGGCGCCGATCTCGAACCGCTCAGCCCGCGGGTCGACGATCGTCGAGATCATGGTCGCGCCGATCCGTGACGGGTCCGGAGTCATCGGTCTGCTCGTGGTTGCGCGGCCGGACCGGTGCAGGCAAGCGGTTCGGCAGCGATGACGTCGTGCGTCTCCAGAACCTCACCGAACAACTCACGGCGAGTCTTCGGCGAGGCATGCTGCACCAGCGGATCGAACGCGAGGCTCGCCACGACAGCCTGACCGGTCTTCCCAACCGGCTCTCGTTCGAGCGTTCGGTCATCGACGCGGCCAAGGGTCGGTCGTCGGATGATCTGTTGTTCGTGATCATGGTCGATCTCGACCGTTTCAAGGAGGTCAACGACACGCTCGGTCACCACGCCGGTGACGAACTGCTCGTCGAGGTCGGCGCTCGGTTGACGGCGATGCTCGGCCCCGACGACGTGTTGGCGCGGCTGGCCGGTGATGAGTTCGCCATCGTCGCACGCCGAGGGACTCACGCCGAGATGGTGGAGTTCGCCTGGGAGTGCGTCCGCAACGTCGGTCGCGCGGTCACGCTCGACGGGCTCGAGATCGTCGTCACCGCCAGCGCAGGTGTGGCCGTGATCGAGGGTGACCACGAAGACGGTGTCTCGCTCCGGTACGCCGACATCGCCATGTACAACGCCAAGACGCAGCGCCTCGGCGTCGACGTGTACCGCGACGAGATCGATCGTCGCACCCCCGCTCGCCTCTCGATGCTCGGCGACCTCCGCGCGGCAATCGAGGGAGACGAACTTCGCGTTCACCTGCAGCCCAAGCTCGACCTCGCCTCCGGCACGATCGTCGGTGCAGAGGCACTCGTGCGTTGGACCCATCCCGTCCGCGGCGTCGTGCCACCGACCCAGTTCGTCAGGGTGGCTGAGGACACGGGGCTGATCAAGCAGCTCACCGATGTCATGCTCCACCGTGGCATCGGCCATCTCCGCGAGATCCACGACCGCGGCTACCACCTCGGGTTGGCGGTGAACCTGTCGACCCACGACCTCCTCGACACGAAACTCGCCGAGCGAGTCGACCAGCACCTCACCGCGAACGGCGTCGATCCGTCGATGCTCACGCTCGAGATCACCGAGTCGTCACTCCTCATCGACGCGCCGCGCGCGCGATCCACCATCAACGAGCTCCACGAAGTCGGCGTTCGCTTGTCGATCGACGACTTCGGAACCGGCTACTCGTCGCTCAGCTACCTGCGCCGATTGCCGGTGGCCGAACTGAAGATCGATCAGAGCTTCGTCGCGAACCTCCTGCTCGACGAGCAGGACGAGGTGATCGTGCGATCGACGATCGATCTCGGGCACAACCTCGGTTTGGTCGTCGTGGCCGAGGGCGTCGAGAACAACGAGGTGCTCGAACGGCTCCGCGACGTTCGGCTGCGACGTCGCCCAGGGCTACTGCATTTCGCGTCCGCTGGATCCGGGCCACTTCAACTCATGGCTCGGGAGCACCAACCTGCCGAGCCTGAAGGTCGATCCGCTCGACTTCTCCCGCTGGGTCGACGCCGGCGAGCCGGCCGAACCCACTTCACTCGCTCGACTGACGCCGATTGTCGCTGGGGCCGTTCGGCCCGTGTCCTTCACTGTCGGCGGGTTGATACTGGAGTCGTGAGCAAGCGACTGCCTCTCCAACACGTCATCATCCACGGCCACGAGGTCGGGTTCCGGCGCGGCGGTTCGGGAGAGCCGATCCTGTTGATCCATGGACTGGCAGGGAGTTCGCGCACCTGGGACGACGTGATCCCGACGCTCGTCGAACACCATGAAGTGATCGCCCCCGATCTTCTCGGCCACGGCGAGTCGGCCAAGCCGGTCGGCGACTACTCGCTCGGCGCATTCGCGAGCGGGCTGCGCGACTTCCTCTCGGTGCTCGACATACCGAGCGTGACGATCGTGGGCCACTCCTTCGGTGGTGGCGTGGCGATGCAGCTCGCCTACCAGCACCCGCATCTCGTCGATCGGCTGGTGCTGGTCGGCAGCGGTGGACTCGGCCGTGAGGTGTCGTGGCTCTTGCGCATGCTCACCCTGCCGGGCGCCGAGTACCTCATGCCGATCGGATTCCCGAAGCCACTCGTCGATCGTGCGACCGACGTCGGTCGCCAGCTCGGTCGCCGGAACATCCGCTCGCCCAAGCTCGCCGAGATGTGGCGGGCCTACGCGTCGCTCGCGGGTGCGCCGAACCGATCCGCGTTCGTGCGGACGATGCGCGGGGTGATCGAGCCCACGGGCCAGATGGTCAACGCCAGCGACCGGCTCTACCTGGCGGCCCACATCCCGACGCTCATCGTCTGGGGCGACCACGACGGCATCATCCCGGTGTCGCACGCCCATGCCGCCCACGAACTGATCCCGACCAGCCGGCTCGAGATCCTCGAAGGCGTGGGGCACTTCCCGCACGTCGAGGCCGCGGAACGATTCTGCGAGGTGCTCCTCGACTTCATGGACACCACGTCGCCGGCGTCGACGCGTCACGAGGCCCTTCGCGACGTGCTCCTCGAGCGAAGCTGGTGAACGGGCGCTCAGCGCCGACGGGCCACGATCGTCGCCACACCCTCGCCCTCGTGCGCGTCGAGGATGTCGAAACCGTTGAACGCCGCGACGAGTTCGCCCGGTGGCGCATGGAACGGACCCGGTGAGACGGCACCCACTTCCGACAGGACGGTGACGATGGCGATGCCACCCACGACGAGCCGTTCGACGATCTGCGCGTAGATCGACGGTTGGCGGAATCGCTGGCAGACGACCAGGTCCGCGTTCGTCGGTTCGGCGGGAAGGCCGATGTCGAGGTCGGTCACTCGTGCATCGATCCGGTCGGCGAGGCCGGCGGCGTGTGCCGCTGCCCGCAGCGCATCGATCGCGATCGGTGACACGTCCAGGGCAACGACGTTCAGCCCGCGCTGAGCGAGCCACAGCGACTGGCTCCCGAGGCCGCACGCGATGTCGATCGCGACGCCGGTGTCGGGGAGCAGTCCGAGGAGGTCGGCTCGTGAGTCCACTGCGTCGGGGGCGCGCGGAACGGGCGGCGATGCTGATCGGTACCGGTCGTCCCAACGTGTGGCGTCGTCGTGCATGCCACCATCTTCTCAGTGCGGGTGACACGGCGTGTGCCCGGTGCCACTGTGGCGTGGGGCCGGGGAATGTGGTGTCGGCAGTGCGTCGCGTGGGATCATCGACGGTGTGACTGACATCGACGAAGGCTCCTCCACCCAGACCTCGACCGGCTGGCTGTCGCCGGAGGACCTCGAGCTGGTGCGGGCCAACGTGCCGATCGTGTACGTCGATGCGGTGCCGGTACGGGTCGATTCGCTGGGCAACGTGACCGAGGTCGGCCTGCTGCTCCGTGTTGCCTCCGACGGGTCCATCAGCCGCATGGTGGTCACGGGTCGCGTGCTGTTCGGCGAGCGTGTACGTGAAGCGCTGATGCGACACTGCGAGAAGGATCTCGGCCCGATGGCGCTGCCGCGGGTCCCCGCGAATCCGACGCCGTTCACCGTGGTCGAGTACTTCCCCAACCCCCAACGTTCGGGCTTCCACGACCCGCGCCACCATGCGGTGAGCCTCGCCTACGTCGTGCCGGTCGAGGGAGACTGCGAACCGACGCAGAAGGCCCTCGATCTCTCCTGGTTCACGCCCGAGGAGGCCGTCAGCGACGAGGTCATCGCCCAGATGACCGGTGGCCACGATCGTCTGATCCGTCTCGCCCTCGCCCACGTCGGCAAGTTGCCCTGATACCGGCCAGTTGCCCCGAAACTCAGACGTACCGCCCCGATCACCCAGAGGGTGACCATGCCGGCACCGAGGGCGGCAATCAGGTTGCGGGTGAACGAGACAACGACGATGGCGGCCGCGATCGCGGCCACCTCCGCCGCCTCGACCCCACTCGCACCCTTGCCGCCGGCGATCAGGTTGACCGTGAGGGCCGACAGCACCGCGGGACCGACGTAGCGCAGCGCTCTGGTGACGTTCGCGGGGAGCGGGCGATCGGCGAGGAACACGATGAGCCCGGCACGCGACGTGTACGTGATGAGGCCGATTGCGAGCACGGCCGACACCGAGGCGGCGATGTCTCACGTCGACGCCGCCCGGCTGGCGACCCGGCGGCTCTGAGCGAGATCGGCGAGATAGCCGGCGGTGACGCCGCTGATCGCTCCGACGAGGATGCCGCCGTTGTTGGGAACGTCGAGTGCGAGCAGGCAGACGCCCGCACCGGTGATCGCTGCGACGATGCCGGGTCGGTTCGTGAGGCCGAGCACGACCAGCCCGGCGAACATGATCGCCGGTGCGACGTCGAGTCGCCACGCTGTCGGAATCGCCGATCCGACGAGCATGCCGAGGGTGACGGTCAGCGTCCACGAGACGAAATAGAAGATCCCTGCGGTGAGATAGAAGCGTCGCCAGTCCCGCGACGACAGCTCGACGCGCACGCTGGACAACGCGAACAGCTGGTCGATGAGGAAGAACGGACCGACCCATCGGAACCACTTCGGCTGGTCGTTGAACCGTGGCGACAGCGCCGCGCTGTACATCACGTGGCGCAGGTTGATGACGGCAGCGGTGGCCACGAGCGTCAACCACGTTGCCGTGGCAGCCAGGCTCACGGTTGCGAGCTGCGAAGCGCCGGCGAAGACGAAGATGATTGGTCGACCAGGCAACGGCGGTCGGCATGCTCGACTCGGTGATCGCCACGCCGAGCACGAGGGCGAATGGGATCGCCGGAATGAACAGCGGGATCGCGCGTCGGAGGGCATCGCCGATCAGCGGTTCGGTACTGGCGCGCGGAAGGTCGGCTGACATCGTTCGGCCAGGCTAAGTGGGATCGGCCGGAGCATCCCGCGATCGACCCTGGTGCAGGGCCTACCATGCAGGTCCGATGCCCGAAGGCGACACGATCCACCGATCGGCCAGCGCCATGCGTACAGCGCTCGCCGGCAAGCCGATGGTGCGGTTCGATGCCCCTCGTCTCATCGGTCCGTCGCCACGAGCGGGTCGGATCATCGAGACCGTCGAGAGTCACGGCAAGCATCTGATGATCGAGTGGGACGACGGGCTCGTGCTCGACACCCACATGCGTATGAGCGGCTCGTGGCATCTGTATCGGGCCGGCGACAACTGGCGGCGTCCGTACACGCAGATGCGGGCGGCGATCGAGGTCACCGACTGGGTGGCCGTGTGCTTCAACGCGCCGAACGTCGAGACCTATCGACACATCGACAAGCGACGTCATCCCGGAATGGGCCGGCTGGGGCCGGATCTCTGCGCGGCTGACACCGACCTCAGTTCCGTGGTGAACCTGCTGCTCACCTATCCCGATCCGTCGGCTCGCCTCGGTGAGGTGCTGCTCGATCAGCGGGTCATGTGCGGCGTCGGCAACGTCTATCGCTGTGAGGTGCTCTGGTCGACCGAGCTGAGCCCGTACGCGCAGAGTCGGCACGATCAGCGAGCACGAGGCGATCCGGCTGGTCAACACCGCAGCCACGATGTTGCGCTCGAACCTGCATCACGCCAAGCGGGTGACCTCGCCGGGAGCGAAGGGTGGCCTCGCCGTGTACGGCCGAAACGGACAACGTTGTGGGCGCTGTGGCGAAACGGTCGAGTGTCGCCGCATGGGCGAGCACAACCGGGTTCTCTACTGGTGTCCGGGCTGCCAGACGCATCTCGATCCGAAGCTCGAACGGTCCAGCGACGACACCCCGATGGACCCGCACCCCGCCGCTCAGCGCTGGCTCGCCGACCTTCCCTGGAACCGCGACGCCGGCTGACGGCTATCCCGCGGCCGAGGATTCGTTCGACGGTGATCTCGATGACGACGCGATCGTTGCGTTCCTTCGGCTCGCGGTACCTCGCGGCGTACCCTTCGACGCCGGCGCGTACGCCCTCGGGGTCGGTGACGAGGCGCACCGGGCCCTCGAGGCTCAGCCAGCGTCCACCATCGACCTGGCACACTGCCGCCCGTTGGCCTGCCGCATGCATCCGCTCGGCATTGCGCGCCTTCTGCGATCCGGCCCACGTGATCACCCGCGCCACCTGCGCGTCGACGTCGTAGCTGAATCCGACCGCGACGACGTGCGGTGAGAGATCCGTCCGCAACGTCGTCAGCGTCGCCAGGTGGTACTCCCGTAGGAACGTGAGAACCTCGTCGGGCAGTTCAGCCGGGTCGAGCGCCATGTCGCCACGCTACCGAGGTGTCACATCTGGGGTCTGCGCTGACCCCGGATGTGACGGCTACTCGGTGGCGATGGCTTCGAGGACGTTCATGTTGGAGGCCTTGTAGGAGGGATACAGCGCTGCGAACAAGCCCGCGATGACCGCGCCGACGAGGATGGCGACGATGATCGTCGGGTTGAACGCCAGCTTGCTGATCACGTCGTTCGGGACGGCCACCGAGAGGACCACGCCGAGGAACGTGCCCACGACGATGCCGACGATCGCACCGAAGATCGAGACGATCACCGCCTCCCACCGCACCGACCTTCGCGTCTGACGTTTGTTCATCCCGACGGCGCGGAGCAGTCCGATCTCACGGGTCCGCTCGAACACGCCGAGTGCCAGGGTGATCGAGATGCCGAGGATCGCGATGAGGATCGCGAACGCCAGCAGCAGGGTGATGATCAGGAGGAGTTGATTGATCTGTGCTTCCTGTGAATCGAGGAACTCGGCGTTGGTCTGGACGTTCGCCTGGGGGAACTGCTCCATGGCGGCCTCGACAGCAGCGTCACCGGTCGCCGCGTCGACGCCGTCGGCCAGCTTGGCGATCACGAAGAAGTCCCGTGCGGGGGCGTCGCTCACCTCGGCCAGGGTGTCGAGACTGATCAACCAGTTGCCGAACGTCGCATTCGCCGTAGATGCCGGCCACGGTCAGTGTCTTCTGCACCCCGTTCTGGAACGTGACGTCGACGGTCGAGCCGACGGTGGCGCCGAGGTCGTTCGCAGGGTCCTCCTGGAGGAGCAGTTCGTTCGGTGCCGAGTTCGGCGATGGTGCCGTCGATCAGGTCCGGATTCGACCAGCTTGTCGAATGCCACCGGGTCGACCGCACCGAAGTTCTTGGTGTTGCCGTCGACCTGGCCCGTGATGCCGCGGATCGGGGTGACAGCGTCGAGTTCGGGCACAGCGGCCAGGGTCTCGCTGACCACCGGCGACAGGCCCTGGAAGCTGGCGTCCGTGACGATGTAATCCGCCGAGATGGCGTTCTCGAGGGTGTCGACGAGGCTGGCCCGCAACGACGACGCGAAGACTGCCGTGCTGCTGACGAGCGCCACACCGATCATCAGTGCCGACGCGCTCGACGAGGTTCGCCGAGGAGTGCGGGCCACGTTCTGGCGGGCGAGCGCACCGGGCACCTTGAACAGCTTCTCGATCGGCCAGCCGATCACCCTCGTCACCGGGGTGGCGATGGTGGACGACAGACTGGCGATCCCGAGGAACAGCACGAGGGCGCCACCGCCGGCGAGGACGATGAGGCCGGCGGTACCACCGGGATGGACGAACAGTCCGATCATGAAGAGCGTGACGCCGACGAGGGTGGTGATCGTCCCGGCGACGAGGCGACGGGTTCGAATTGCCACGAATCCGAGCTCGGGACGCAGGGCGGCCACCGGCGGGATGCGTGAGGCCCGTCGTGACGGCACGATGACCGAGGCCATCGTGATACCGATCCCGACCAGTGCGGCAACGACGACGGTACGTGGTCCCAGCACGGTCGCCGTGTCGGGGAACCCGGCGCCGGCGGCGTCGAACGCAGCGATGAGACCGCGTGCCACCAGGAGGCCGCCGAACACGCCGAGCACGGTCGAGACGACACCGAGGCCGAGGGCCTCGAGCGTGATCATGCGGCGCACCTGGCGACCGGATGCGCCGACCGCACGCAGGAGCGCCAGTTCGCGGAGCCGCTGGCCGATCGTGATCTGGAAGACGTTGTTGATGATGAAGGCGCTCACGAACGCCGTGATGAACGCGAAGATCAGCAGGCCCGTACCGAACACGTCGACGAACTGGTTGACCTGGTCGGCGGTCTCCTGTGCGACTTCCTCGCCGGTGACGACCTCGGTCTGTGGGGGCAGGATCTCGTTCGATCTCGCGCTGGACCGTCGGTACATCGGCGCCGTCCGCGACCTGGATGTCGATGGCATCGACCTTGCCGTCGGCGCCGAAGTTCACGAGCGCAGTTTCGAGATCGAGTGCCGTCAACTGGGCTCCGCCGAAGCTGTCGGCGCTCCCCAGACCAACCGTTGCGGTGATCGTCCCCTCGAACGTGCCGACGTCGGTGAGGTAGCGCACCGTGTCGCCGATCTCGAATCCCTCCATGTCGGCGGTCGCCTTGTCGATGGCGAGTTCGTCGGGTCCCGACGGGGGGCGCCCCTCTTTGATCGTCACGCCCTGGATGCCGTCGTCGCCCTCCCACGACACCCCGAACGTCGGGCCTCCGGCCGGCATGATGGCGTCGCCGTCGGCGTCGAGGAGCTGCGCGAACCGCTGCAGTACCGGCTCGACGACCGCCACACCGTCGACCGCGCGGATCGAGTCGGCGATCGTGACGTCGATCGGGATCGCGGGCGTCGTCGGTCTGGAACGTCTGCGCCGCGCGGACCTCGAGGTCGACGTTCTCGTTGAGTTCCTGGAACAGGTTGTCGAATGTCGCGCGCAGGCTGTCGGCGAGCACGAACGAACCGACCACGAACGAGACGCTCGCGGTGATCGCGAACGCGATGGCGAGCGTCCGGCCCCAGCGGGCGCGGATGCTTCGTCGAGCGATCAGTGATCCGGCGCCCATGTCAGACCGCGCTCCGCAGATGGTCGATGACCTGGTCGGTCGTCGGGTCGATCAGCTCGCCGGTGAGCTTGCCGTCGCCGACGAAGACCACCCGGTCGGCGTACGACGCGGCAACCGGGTCGTGGGTGACCATCACGATCGTCTGGCCGAAGTCGCGCACGGCGTTGCGCATGAACGACAGGATCTCCGTGCCGGTCACCGAGTCGAGGTTCCCGGTCGGTTCGTCGGCGAAGATGATCTGAGGTCGTGACGCCAGCGCTCGGGCAACGGCGACACGCTGTTGCTGGCCGCCCGACAGCTCGCTCGGTCGGTGCTCGAGGCGATCTCGGAGGTCGACCGTGGCGATCACGTGGTCGATCCACTCCAGGTCACCCGTTTCCCCACCGAGCATCATCGGCAGTCGGATGTTCTCGTCGGCGGTCAGCGTGGGGATCAGGTTGAAGGCCTGGAAGATGAAGCCCACCTTGGTGCGACGGAGTTCGGTGAGTGCCTTGTCGTCGAGCGACGCCAGGTACGTGTCGCCGATGAACGTGGCGCCGGAGGTGAGGGTGTCGAGACCGGCGAGGCAGTGCAGCAGGGTCGACTTGCCGGAGCCCGACGGCCCCATGATGGCGCTGAACTTGCCCTTGCTCGAACGAGACGGTGACGCCGTCGAGCGCATTGCACCTGAGCGTCGCCGATGCCGTAGGTCTTGCGGGCGTCGATGGCTCCGGCAGCGGCGGTGCCGCCGGGGCGCCACAGCAGGAGCCGGAGGAGCCGGGGGTGCTGGGGGAACGGGCGTGGACATGGAGTCAGGTCTACCGCCGTGGCGCCGCAGGTGACATCCACCGTTGGGTGGATCCGATTCGTCATCCGGTCGGTGGACAGCTTCAGCTGTCGCCGGGCGTGACCAGACCCGACTCGTAGGCGATGACGACGGCCTGGACGCGGTCACGTGCGGCGAGCTTCGCCAGGATCCGCCCGACGTGGGTCTTGATCGTCGCCTCGCCGAGGTACAGCTCGGTGGCGATCTCGGCGTTCGATCGGCCCTTGGCCATCAACCGGATGACGTCGAGTTCACGCTCGGTGAGCGTTTCGAGGCCCGGGTACGCCGTCGGATCGCTCGACGGGCTGGCGGGCGATCTCGTCGATCAGCGCCTGCGTGACCGACGGGGCGAGCAGTGCGTCACCGTGGGCGATGATCCGGATCGCGTCGACCAGTTGCTCGGCCGGCGCATCCTTGAGCATGAAGCCGCTCGCGCCGGCGCGCAGGGCGGCGTGGACGTAGTCGTGGAGGTCGAACGTCGTGAGCATCATCACCCGCGCGTCGGGATGTCGGTCGCGGACGAGGCGGCACGCCTCGATGCCGTCCATCTTCGGCATGCGCACGTCCATCAGCACGACGTCGGGTCGTGCCGCGCCCGACGAGGTCGACGGCTGCGGCGCCGTCGCCGGCCTCGGCGACGATCGTGAGGTCGGCTTCGGCCTGCAGGATCATCCGGAACCCGACCCTGACCATCTCCTGGTCGTCGACCAGCATGACCCGGATCACGGTGCGACGGCGGTCCGATTGGTGAACGGAACCGGCAACGAGCGGGAGGACCGAGCGGACCCGCCAGCCGCCGCCGGGCCGGGGTCCGGCCTCGATCGTGCCGCCCAGCGCGGCGACACGTTCTCGCATCCCGATGATCCCGAACCCGTCGGCCGATGTGGCCGGACCCCGGCACCTCGACCGTTGTCGCTGACCTCGATCACGAGGCGTTTCTGCGTCGATGTGCAGGCGGACGCCGACCTGTCGACCGGTCCGGCATGGCGCCGCACGTTCGTCAGCGCCTCCTGCACGAGCCGGTACCCGGTCACCGACACGCTGTCGGGCAGGCCGGCCACGTCACCCTCGACCGATGACGGCCACCGGGAGGTCGCCGCCGGCGACGAGGGCACCGATCAGGTGCAACGACGGTTGCGGATCGAGTTCGGCGTCCGTCGCCTCGGTGCGGAGTACGCCGAGGATCGCACGGAGTTCGTTCATCGTCTGTCGTCCGGTCGACTCGATCGAGGCCAGTGCGTCGGCCGCGGCGTCGGGATCGCGTGGCGAGGTTGCGTCGAGCGGCCGCCGCCTGGATCACCATGACGCTGACCGAGTGGGCGACGACGTCGTGGAGGTCGCGGGCGATGCGGGTGCGCTCGGCCGTGACGCGCTGCTCGGCGAGCAGGCCCTGTTCGCGTTCGGCTCGCTCGGCTCGTTCCGCCAGGTCGGTGACGTGCTGTCGCCGACGTCGCAGGTTGTCTCCGACGACGAACGACGGTGACGAGGAGCACTCCCGTCGAGATGAACTCGTCGAGCAGCTGCAGCCCGTCGGCCCACCCGGCGACGAACAACGCGACGACGAGTGCCGTGATCGCGGTCATCGCACGTGTCCGCTGCAGGCCGCGGTGTAGGCGCCGATGGAGTAGACGACGATGACCGACCCGAGGAACGGCATCCCGCTGAGTCCGAGGTACAGGCCGGTCGACCTCGGCGGTCACCACGACGAGGCCTGCGACGAGTGGTCTGCGTACGTCGCCAGTAGATCGGCACGGTGCCGACGAGCACGATCATCACCGTCCACCACGCAGGGTCGGGCTCGCTGGGCGTCGGCAACGGACGAGGTTCCCCACAGATGCGTCGCCAGCGCGACCGCAACGACGAGCACGGTGAGAAGTGCGTCGGCGCGGCGAGGATGTGCGCGCAGCCACTGGACGGGGTGCGGGGGATACATGACGATCGCGACGCTAGCGACTGCCGATGCTGCGGTGGTCCGTCCGGAGGTGGACGTGCCGTACGATCTCAGGGTGATGGCCTCGTGCGCCTCGTGCCTGCTCCCTCTTCCCGATCAGCGCACGTTTCTGCCCGTCGTGCGGTCAGGAGGTCATGGCGGTCGCCGTCGAGGAACGCCGCGTCGTGACGGTCGTGTTCGCGGACCTGGTCGGCTACACGGCGTTGTCGGAACATCTCGATCCCGAACGGGTGAAGCGGCTGATCGATGCGGCGTTCGAGCGGTTGATCAGCGACATCAACTCCTTCGGGGTCGCGTCGACAAGGTGCTCGGTGACGGCATCGTCGCCCTGTTCGGTGCACCCGTCGCCCACGAGGACGACGCGGATCGTGCGATTCGCGCGGCGTTGCAGATGCACGAGTCGTTGAGCCGCTTCGTGCACGACCAGGTCGACCTCGACGATCCGCTCCGGCTGCGCATCGGGATCAACACCGGCGAGGTCGTGGTCGGCATCGGTGTCGGGGACCGCCGACTACACGGCGATGGGCGACGTGGTCAACGTGGCTGCGCGGCTGCAGGCACTGGCACCGCCGAACGGGACGTTCATCGGCGATTCGACCTCGGCGCTCGCCTCGGACGAGATCGTGCGCGAACTGGTCGACGATGTCGATGTGCGTGGCCGGTCGCAGACCGAACGTGTGTGGCGGGTCGTCGGTCGACAGCGACGGACTGCCCAGTGTCGTCACACGACCCGACCGGCCGTTCGTCGGTCGGGCGACCCAGCGCGAGTTGCTCGCGTCGGTGATGACCATGGTGGCGGGTGGTCGAAGTGCTGTCGTCTCCGTCAGCGGTGAAGCAGGTTCCGGCAAGACCCGGCTGGTGAGCGAGGCGCTCGCGGACTTCCCGAGCCGCAACGTGACGGTGTTCGCCGGAGTGTGCGCCCCCTACGGCGAGAACAACGTGTGGTCGCCGATCGCCACCGCGCTGTTCCGTCGTCTCGACCTCGCGGTTCGGGGTCCCGCCCGACCAGCTACGCGACCTGCTGCGCAGCAAGGCGGTCGATCTCTACGGGTTCGAGTCGACCGATCCGCAGCTGGATCGGTTCGTCGAGGGCACGTTGCACCTGATGGGGTACCCCTCCGACCTCGACCGCATCCCTCCGGCGCAGTCGCGCGAGTTCGCTGTTCACGTACATCGTCGACGGAATTCGCCGACGCACGGCAAACGGTCCGGTGGTGTTGTGGATCGACGACCTGCAGTGGGCCGACGTCCTGATCATCGAACTGTTGCACCGGATCGCGCGGTCGCTCGCCGATCGACCGTTGCTGATCATCACGGCGCAGCGCGACGACGCCGACCTCGAATGGCCCCCGGCGGTCGATCACCCGATCACGGTGAGGATGCCGCTCGACCCGCTCGAACGTGGCGAGGCGGCGCGGTTGGTGGCCTCGGTCGTCGGTGAGATCGCGACGGACGCGTTGGTCGACCAGCTGTACGAGCGCAGTGGCGGCAATCCCCTGTTTCTCACCGAACTCGCCGAGTTGGCCAAGGCGAATCCGACGAGCACGGCGTTGCCGGGTTCGTTGCGAGCACTGATCGCCGCTCGTCTCGATCGGCTCGCGGCGCCGCAACGGTTGATCATCGACAATGCCGCCGTGCTCGGCACCAGTGGCCCGATCGACGCACTCGCGAAGTTCGCGGCCGAGATGCAGCAGGACTTCGACGAGCACGACCTGGAACGCCTCGCCGATGACGGGCTGATCGAGCTCGACGGCAGCAACTGGCGCTTCCGGAGCGACGTCGTGCGTGAGGTCGCGTACCAGACGCTCACGAAGCTCGTCCGCGCGCAGCGCCACGCCGGGACGGCATCGGTGATGGCGCATTCGCCGGTGATCTCGATGGATCAGATCGCCCACCACGCGGCATCCGCTGCCGAACTCGTGGCCGAGATCGGCCCGGTTCCGGGGGTTGCTCCCAACATCACCGAGCAGGCTGTCGTGCTGTTCGCGCGATGCCGCGCAACGGTCGATCGACGTTGGCGCGTTCAACCAGGCGCGTCGTCACGCGACCCGCGCACTCGATCTCGGCGTCGCGGATGCCGACCTCGCTCGCGGCCTGTTGCTCCTTCGGGCGCTCGCCCAGGTCGAGCGGCGAGCGGTCGAGCCGGCGCGCGCCGACGCACTCGATGCCCTGGAGGCGTCGTTGGCGGCCGGCGATCGCCCCCACGAGGCGACGGCGCGGCGTCTGCTCGGCATCTTGTACCAGCGCGAGGGCGATCTCCCAGCGGCGCGGTCGGGAGCTGGGCGCGAGCGTCGACATCTTCCGTGAGCTCGGTGACGACATCGAACTGGCTGCATCGTTGCGTGAGCGCGGGCTCGCCGAAGTGTTCGGCGGCTCGTTGCAGGATGCCGACTGGTTGCTCGGCGAGGCCGAGGGCCTGTCGGAGCGGTTGGGCGATCGTCGCGGGATGGCCTGGGTGCGCCAGCATCAGGCGTGGGTCGCGTTCCTGTCCGGCGACACCGAGTTGGCCGAGCGTCGCCTGCTCACCGCCGCCCAGGAGTTCGACCTGTTGGGCGACGGTGCCGGCCTGGGTTGGGCGTCAGGCCTCCTCGCCTACGTCCGCTTCTACCAGGGCCGTTTCGAGGAGGCGGAAGCGCTGGCGACGAAGGTGCGAACCGAGTCGGCCGCCCTCGGCGACCCGTGGGCGCCGGCGATGATGGATTCGCTCGTCGCGTCCATCCGCTTGTGGACCACGCGCTTCAGCGAGGCCGAGGAACTGTCGCGCAGGGCGCTGCACGCCTTCCGTCAGATCGGCGACCGGTTCGGGACGGTCCAGGCGTTGGGGCCGAGGCTGCGAGCACTCGTCGCGCTGGGTCGTGGGCAGGAAGCCGAGCGCGGTATGGAGGAGGTGATGGCGATCAGCGAATCGTTCGGCGATCTCTCCTTTCCGGCGATGACCGCCGCCGGCGCTGCGGTGCACATGGGTTTGGGGGAGCGTGCTGTCGTCATCGCCGAGTTGGCGCTGGAGCGGGGCCTGGCGATGGGTTCGGAGGTCTCGGAGTCGAGGGTCACTCTTGCGTTGGCGCTGTGTCAGGCCAGGCGCCCTGACGATGCGTTGGGGTATCTCCACGAGGTCGACCGAACGTCCGCGTACGCAGCTTCGGTGTCGGCCCTGGCGTTGGCGATGGTCGGTGACGCATCGGGTGCGATCGAGAGTGCAGCGCTCATCGACGAGGCGTCGTCGACCTATCTCGACCGTGTGGTCGCCAACATCGCTGCCGCTGCCGGCGAGATCATGTCGGGGGAGCCCGATGCCGCGCGCGAGCGACTGGTGCGAGCCGATGTGACCGCCCGTGAAGCCGGCGACGTGGTGGCGCGTTCGCTGGTGACGGCGGCGTCGCAGGCGCTGATCGAGCAGACCGAGATCGAGGCCGGCCATCTGGGGCCGGGGTGGCGTCGGGCGATCTCCGCGTTGGCGGCCGTCGCGCTCCAACCGCAGGATGATGCCGCGGTCGAACCGGCGTGACCGCTGAGGCCGAACGCCATGCGACCGGATTGATCGTCGGTCGATTCGATCCTCCGCACCTCGGTCACTCGTACATGATCGAGTGGGCTGCCGCTCGCAGCGACCGGTTGGTGGTGTTCGTGAACAGCTCGTCGGAGCGTGACGCAGCGCCGGGCTCGCTGCGAGCGGCGTGGTTGAGCGATCTCCATCCCGATGTCACGGTGATCGAGGTCCGTCATCGCCTCGGAACCGACTTCCACGACGAGGAGTTGTGGGCGCGGTGGATGGCACTGTTCCGCGAACACTGGCCCCATGAAGGCGGCCCGCATGCCGTGTTCTCGTCGGATGCGTACGTGGTCGAGTTGGCGGCGCGGTTCGACGCCGTCCACGTCGTGGTCGACGCCGATCGTGTCACGGTGCCGATCTCGGCCACGCAGATTCGCGAACGCCCCGCCGATCACCTCGATCGCCTCGCGCCCCCGGTCCGCGCCTGGGTCGAATCCAACTGGCTCTGATCCGGGCGCGGCCACCTGAATGGTGCGCGATGGTGCGCGATGGTGCGGGAGATCGTCAGCGGTTGGGTTGCCTGGTGACTCGGAGGTAGGGCTTGACGGGGTTCCAGCCGGCGGGGAAGAGCGTCTTGGCATCCTCGTCGGAGACCGCCGTCACGATGATGACGTCCTCGCCGTCCTTCCAGTTCGCCGGGGTGGCGACCTTGTAGTCGGCCGTCAACTGCAGGCTGTCGATCACGCGCAGGATCTCGTCGAAGTTGCGGCCGGTGGAGGCCGGATAGGTGAGCGTCAACTTGACCTTCTTGTCGGGGCCGATCACGAAGACCGAGCGCACGGTCAACGTGTCGCTGGCGTTCTCGTGGATCATGTCGTACAGGTCGGCGACCTTGCGGTCGGGATCGCCGATCATCGGGAAGTTGACCGCCGTGCCCTGGGTCTCCTCGATGTCGCCCTCCCACTCCACGTGGCTCTCGACCGGGTCGACCGAGAGGCCGATGACCTTGACATTGCGCTTGTCGAAGTCGGGCTTGATCTTGGCCACGTACCCGAGTTCGGTCGTGCAGACGGGCGTGAAGTCCTTGGGGTGGCTGAAGAGCACGCCCCACGAGTCGCCGAGCCACTCGTGGAAGCTGATCTCGCCCTGCGTGGTCGGGGCGGTGAAGTCGGGGGCGATGTCGCCGAGACGAACAGTCATGGTGGATCTCCTGGTGATGGACCGGTGCAACGTCGGTCGACGTCGTCAGCGGAGCAAGCTATCCAATACCCGACAAAACCGGTCGGAAATATCAGGATTAGGTCACCGGTGCGGCTGAGGTGGAGGTGCGCCGGTCGTCGCGAGCGTTGCAGCGCGGATCGTCGCTCGCCGATTCGGGAGTGGTCATCAGTTCCTCGGCAGATCCGAGAACGGCGTGTTGCGGTCGGGTCCCGGCTCGCGAGGCAGCCCGAGGACCCGTTCGCCGAGGGTGTTCTTCTGGATCTCGTCGGTACCTCCGCCGAGCGACATCCCGCGACAGTTGAGGACGTGGTACGCCCAGTAGTCGGCGTCGGTGTCGTCGGACTCCCACGCCATTGCGCTCGCACCACCGATCAGGTGAGCCGTCTGAGCGCAGTGCCGGCCCTGGATGGTTCTCCAGAGCTTGCCGATCGAGGGGTGGAGACGCCGACTGGTTCCCCAGGGAACGAGCCGTTCGCCCGTGTAGGTCACCGCGAGGTCGTCGCGGATGGTCGCGTCGTCGAGGCGGTGGTGTTCCGATGCCCGCGCGACCAGGCCACTGAACGGGAGCGGCGAGCGCCCGGCCTTCGACTTGTTCTCGTCGTCGGTGAGCTGCCCGCGCCCGAGTGATGTCCGCTCGTGTCCGAGCAGCGCAACGGCGAGACCCCATCCGCCATTGACGTCGCCGACCACCCAATCGGCAGGAACCCGGGCCTCGTCGAGGAACACCTCGTTGAACTCGGCGGCACCCGTCATCTGGACGAGCGGGCGAACGGTCACGCCGGGCTGGTGCATCGGCAGGACGAACATCGTGATCCCGCTGTGTTTGGGGACATCGAAGTCGGTGCGGGCCAGGAGGATGCCGAGGTCCGCGATGTGGGCCTGCGAGGTCCACACCTTCTGTCCGGTGATGATCCACTCGTCGCCGTCGCGGACGGCCCGGGTCGTGAGCCCGGCGAGATCGGATCCTGCTCCGGGCTCCGAGTACAGCTGGCACCAGATCTCGTCGCCGCGCAGGGCCGGCGGGATGAACCGTTGCTGGAGTGCGTCCGAGGCATGATCGCGAAGTGTCGGCACGACCATGCCGAGACCCAGGCCGAAGAGGGCGTCCTCGCCGGGCAGGAGTTCGAGACTCTCCTCACGGAAGGCGGATTCGTACTCGGCGGGGAGTCCGCTGCCCCCGAGGTGGGTCGGGTACGAGATCCCGGCGAGGCCGGCATCGCACAGCGCCCGCCGGTACGCCTTGCCTCGATCAACCGTGCCGTGAACGGGAGCGAGAAGACCGGGCAGGGCGGTGAAGAACGCTCGCACGCGTTCGCGGAACTCGGCGATCGATTCGGTCGGTTCGTCGACTGGTGTCGTCATCGTGGTGTGCCCCTTCGTGCCCCGACCCACAGTAGGCGGTGCCGCTGGGGCGACCGACGGCCGACGCTTGCCGACGCACGCCTACGCTTGGCCCATGAGCATTCCGGTCGCCCTGCCCGATCTTGCAGCAGCCATCTCCGAGTACGGGTTCGCCTACCTGCTGACGGTGCGCGACGACCTGCGAGCTCACATCGTGGCGGTCACACCTGCCTGGGAGGGGGAGTGCCTCGTGATGGACGTCGGTCGTGGAACGGCGCGCAACGCAACCGAACGACCGTCGATCTCGCTCTGCTACCCACCCGTCGAGGCGGGTGGATACAGCCTCATCATCGACGGTGAGGCCACCGTCGACGAGGCGACCGTCGCGTTCGCACCCAGCGGTGCGGTACTGCATCGCCCGGCGCCGGCCGGATCCGGTGGATCGTCGACAGGGTGCGGGAACGACTGCGAGCCGGTCGGTTCGTCGGGGGGCTGACGGACCGACCGGCGATCAGGCCGCCGGTTCGAGTTCGAGGCGGACGGTGTTGATGACTCCGCGCGACACCGTTGCGGTCGCAGCGCGGCGACGTCCGTGGAGCCACACGCCGACGTTGGCGTCGGCCTCGATGTTGCGAAGCCACTGGGAGTCGTCGCGCACCGTGCTCACGGTGAGGCTGTCGCCGAGGCGGGTCGCGAGGACCGGCACCGTACGCAAGAGGCCGGAGCGCCGACCCGTCGTCTCGATGGTCACCGCGCCTGCGCCGATCGGCAGCGGGTTGCCGATTCCGGATCGAACGGCCGGGCGCACCACCGCATTCAGGGCGTCGAAACCGCGACGTGTCAGATCTGATGTGCAAGCGGACATGCCGGGTGCAACCCGACGTTCGCCGGCGCTATTCCTCTTGCGGTCGCGCCCGATCAGCCGGCGGGTTCGACCGGGGGAGGGAGTGCCGAGCCCACGCCGACGTCGAATCCGTCGTCGTCGACCCCGAAGGCAGCGTCGCTGGGGGGCAGTGGCGGCGCGACCACGGCGACGGTGGATCCGTCATCGGCGGTACCGATGGCGATGCCGTCGTCGACGACCGGTGGTGCGATGACCGCGACGGTGGATCCGTCGATGGCGGCGCCGATGGCTTCGTCGAATTCGCGTGCAGTGTCGGGTCCGGTGGGAGCCTGGGCGACCACCGGTGCCACTTCCACAGCGGCGACGGCCGGTGGTGCGTCCACTTCGACCGTCACCGTGTCGGCCTCGGCGGGAACCACGGGCTCCGGAACCACGATCTCGGGTGCGGCACGCTCGATCGCCGGCTGGACGTCGACGGTACCGATGTCGGAGATGGCGGCGACCGGGATCGAACCCGTTGCCACGATCGTGAGCGCACCGGCAGCGAGCATGCCGAGCAGGAGCTTGCGTTGGGCGCGAGTGACGCCCATGAGGTCGAGCAACCTTCCGAGCACCACGTCATCGCTGGTGTCGAGGTGGTCGGCGATGGTGGCGATGTCGGCACTGCGCAGTGTGACCGTTCGGGCGTGACGCTGGCCGCGCATCTCGCGGACGAAGACCAGGTAGCTCCGCAGGAGCGACTCGTCGTCGCCGTCGCGGTACGGCACGCGCAACGACCCCGAGAGAAGTTGCCCCGGGGTGATGATCAGCGCGGTGCGCTGGACTTCGGCTGAGATCGACACGATTCTGTCGCTCCGTTCGGTTGCATCGGACTCTCCGCTATCGGAACTGTAGTCCACGAACTTGAGCGCCGCACCTCGAATCCAGGCGCTCGCCGCGCCAGCACGTGCCGTCTGACCTGGTCATCACCCAGATCCGGCAATCACCCTGTTTGGACGATGTTGCCGGTTCGACCGGGTGGGAGAATTACATGAGTGTCGTGACAACCGCGCGCGACCCGTATCCGAAAGGGGTTCAGCCATGTCAGAGCAACACAGTGAGGCAGGTGCCGGCTGGGTGATGTTTGCAGGCATCATCTTGATCACCGTGGGAATCTTCCAGGCCTTCGCCGGCCTGGTGGGCATCCTCGAGGACGAGATCCTGGTCGTCACCCCGGACTACTTCGTCCAACTCGACGCAACGACCTGGGGATGGATCCACATGATCCTCGGTCTGATCATCGTCGCCTCTGGATTCGGCATCTTCTCGGGCAACGTACTGGCTCGCACGGTCGGCGTCTTCGTGGCACTGGGCAGCATGATCTCGATGTTCTTCTGGCTGCCCTGGTACCCGGTGTGGGCGATCATCGTGATCGCGATGGACATCGCCATCATCTGGGCGCTGACGGTTCACGGCCGCGTCCTCTCCCAGCGCTGATTCGCCGGCGGCTGCATGGAGCGCGAGATCAGTGGTTCGGTCGACCTGTGCGACCATCGAGGTCGGCTGAACCCTGATGCCCGTGGCTGGTCGCGTCAGCCCCGGCTCCGAGCGAATCTGAGCCGAGCGTTCGGTCGCAAGAAGCGCTGGGACTACTGGTGCGTGATCGCGCCGGAGGTCATCGTTTCGTTCGTGTACGCCGACATCGACTACGCCGGCTTGTCGAGCGTGTGGATCCTCGATCGTGGGAATCTGGCACAGGCGGACGCCTCGATGCTCGTACCGTTCGGTCGCGGCTTCTCGCTCCCGCAGGATGTCTGCACCGGAACGGTCACGGCGGCTCGGAACGGGTTCGAACTCACGATCGACGAACGCTCCGACGCCACACACCTCACTGCATCGGCGCCGTCGTCTCGGCTCGGTGAGATCGCCGTCGACATCTCGGTGGTGAAACCACCAGGGCATGAGTCGCTCAATGTCGTCATCCCCTGGAGTGATCGGCGTTTCCAGTTCACCTCGAAGCAGAACACGCGTCCAGCGTCAGGATCGATCCGCGTGGGAGATCGGACATGGGCGATCGGACAGGATGCTCCGGCGTACGCGGTCCAGGATCTCGGTCGCGGTGTCTGGCCGTACTCGAACCGGTGGAACTGGGCGGCCGCGTCCGGTGTGGCGGCCGACGGTCGAATCGTGGGACTCCAATTCGGTGGGAAGTGGACCGAGGGCACCGGCTTCACGGAGAACGCGCTGTGCATCGACGGCCGTCTCACCAAGATCCACGAGGAACTCGAGTGGAGCTACGACTGGGACCGACCGATGCTCCCCTGGCGAGTTCGTACCCCGGGGTCGGGCCAGGTCGACGTGGAACTCACACCGTTCTTCGACCGATACGACTCGACCGATCTCAAGGTGCTGAAGATGGAGGTCCACCAGTGCTTCGGCACGTGGGCCGGCACGGTCTGCGGCGACGACGGCAGAGCTGCGACGTTCGACGGTCTGGAGGGGTTCGCCGAGGAGGCCCGGAACCGCTGGTGACCTCGGGCGGTCGTCGGGTGTCACGACGCCGGCCGCGTCACCGGGCCGCGAAATGGTCGGTGACGGCAGCGAAGTAGCCGGCGGCGACGTCGAAGAAGTCCCCGTCGGCGACCGGCGCCGACGACTGCACCACCATCGCGGAGTCGTGCTCGGTCGAGATGAAGATGCTCTGCCCGTGGATGCCCATCGCGTAGAGCATCCGGCCCGGATGGAAGCTGTACCACTGGGACCTGTACGAGCAGTCGTCGCCGCCGCCTTCGTTGCCCCACAGGCCCGGACGAGGTGTTCCCCCTGCCTTCAATCGCTCGATCACCCGTTGCGACACGATGCGCGTGCCGTTCCACACGCCATCGTTGGCGACGACCAGTGCGAGGCGCAGCATGTCCGGCGCCGTGACGCACATACCACCACCGGCGACGGCCTTGCCGCGCGGGTCGGTCATGTAGAAGGCGTCGCGCTCGGCGCCGATGTGTTCGTAGATGCGCTCGCCGAAGAGTCGGGCGATCGGCGTGTCCGTGACACGTTCGATCACCCATCCGAGCACTTCGGAGTTGGCGGTGACGTAGTGGAAGTCGAGCCCGTGCTCACCCTGCTTGCGCAGTGTGGGCAGGTACTCGTACAGGCTTCGGTGCGCGGTGATGCCGTCCGGGACGGCGCGCATCCCCGACGCGTACGCGAACTGGCGGATGTCGGACTGCGGGTCGTCGTAGACCTCGCTGAAGTCGATGCCCACCTCCATGTCGAGGACGTGACGCACGGTGGCGTCCGCGTACGCGCTCCGACCGAGTTCCGCGACGTACTCGCTGACGAGACGTCGATCATCGAGGAGGCCCTCCTCGATGAGCATCTCCGCGAGGAGTCCGGTGAACGACTTCGTCACCGAGAACACGATGTGGCGGTCGCGGCGGGTCTGGCCGTTCCGGTAGCTCTCGTGACGGACCTTGCCGTTGCTCCACACGAGCAGTGCATCGACGTGTTCGTCGACGAGGTACTGCTCCATGGTCCGCGTGGCCCCGAGGTGGTCTCTGAACTCGAAGCCGCCCAGGTCGGCAGGTTCGCTCGGGAGTTCGCTGACGGGACCGACCCCACGATCGACGGTCGAGGTCGGCACGATCTGCTCGATGTGCCGGAACGACCGGTGCATCAGGTCGGGGCGCATCCAGTTGGCACGGGTGACGTTCGCATCGAGGTGGTGCGACGCATCGCTCGGCGCTGACATGTCCGGAATCTAGAGCGTCCGGTCGGCTCGCACCGGGGTCCGTCGCTCGGCGTCGAGACCGATGCCTGTGGGGACCTCGGGCTCTGGTGGCGGGACCCGAGGCGGAGTTCAGTGGTGGTGTGGACGCAGTGGGTCGGATCGTGGTCATCGGCGGGTTGAACATGGACCTCCACCTGTTCGACCTGCACGAGTCGGCGGGTCAGGCGCCGCTGCTCGCGGAGCGTCATCACGCCGAACCGGGAGGCAAGGGCGGCAACGTGGCTCGTGCGGCGGCGCGCCTCGGTGCCGAGGTGCGTCTGGTGGCCTGCGTCGGCAACGACGAGTTCGGCCGTGACTGCGCCGCCGCGGTCGAAGCCGACGGTGTCGACATCGCCGGTGTGACGCTGGTGCCGGACCACGCGACCGGATTCGTCGCCATCGAACTCGCCGGTGGCAAGCATCGATCGCTCGTGTTCGCGCCGGGTGCCAACGAGCGACTGTCCTGGGCGGACATCGAGCCGCACCTCGAAGGCCTGGGACGAGACGACATCGTCATCGCTCAGGCCGAGATCCCCCAGGACGCACTGTCGGCCGTCGCCGCGGTACCTCACCGAGCGGCAGGTTCCGTTGTACCTCGACCCTGCGCCACCGGATCGGGTGCGCAGCGACGCTCTCGCCGCCGCGGAGGTCGTCACGCCGGACCTCGTCGAGGCGGCCCAGCTGGTGGGTCGGGTTGCGGGTTCCGAGTTCTGGCCACGATTGGCTGCCCGAGAGTTGCTCGAGGTCGGTGCGCGTCGGGTGATCATCAAGACCGAGGCGTCCGGCGCGTTGCTGGCTGATCACGATCGCATGATCCAGATCCCGACGCTGCCCGTCGAGGTGCTCGACGAGACCGGAGCGGGGGATGTCTTCATCGCCGCACTGGCCGTACGTCGGCTCGAGGGCGCGGACTGGGAACCGTCGATTCGCTTCGCCAACGTCGCCAGCGCGCTCTCGGTGAGCGTCACCGGGCTCATGCTGCCCGATCGCGACGCGGTCGAGGCCGGACTGTCGGACCTCGATCCGTGACGACCGTAAGAAGTTGCTGTGGATATGTGAGAAATGCTGATGCTCTCCGTATCATGGTTTCATGCTGTTGGTCGACCTCATCGGAATCCAGATGGACCCCATGACCGGGGCCTCGATACTCGTGCTGCGCGAGCACGACGAACCCAACCGGCTGCTGCCGATCATCGTCGGCGGTGCCGAGGCGGCATCGATCGCGCTCGCTGCCCAGGGCCAGACGCTGCCTCGTCCCATGACGCACGACCTGATGGCGTCGCTCGTCGAGCTCTTCGACGGCCACCTCGACGCGGTCGAGGTCGTCGACTTCCAAGACGGTGCGTTCATCGCCAATCTCGCCGTCAGCGGACCGACGGGTGATCTCCGACTCGACACGCGTCCGTCCGACGGGATCGCTCTCGCGGTTCGGCTGCATGCGCCGCTGTACGTCAGCGAACACGTGCTCGACGAAGCCGGCACCTACCCGGAACCGGAGGGCGAGCCGGTGCTCGACGACGCCGAGATCGATGCCGAGGTCGACCAGTTCCGCGACTTCCTCGATCAGCTGGCCCCTGACGACTTCGAGCGTCGATCCCGACGCCGACATCGTCGACGCGGAGATCGTCGACGCGGAGATCATCGACGACCCGCCCGATCGCGAGCCGGAGGCCTGACGGTCATGGATCAGTTCACCGTCCCCACCAAGTACTGGCACCGGCTCGACGACGGCCGCGTCCAGTGCGACTCTGTCCCACGTGAGTGCAAGCTGCGCGACGGCCAACGTGGCGTGTGCTTCGTCCGCGCCCGCGAGGGCGACGAGGTCGTGCTCACCACCTACGGCCGCTCGAGCGGGTTCTGCGTCGACCCCATCGAGAAGAAGCCGCTCAACCACTTCCTGCCCGGCTCGTCGGTCTTCTCGTTCGGCACCGCCGGATGCAACCTGGCCTGCCGCTTCTGCCAGAACTGGGACATCTCGAAGTCCAAGGAGATCGACACCCTCGCCGACGAGGCGTCGCCGGAGACCATCGCTCGGACCGCCGCCGACCTCGGCTGTCGCAGCGTGGCGTTCACGTACAACGACCCGACGATCTTCATGGAGTACGCGATCGACGTCGCCGACGCCTGCCACGACCTCGGGTGTCAAGACCGTCGCCGTCACCGCCGGGTACATCTCGCCCGAACCACGCGCGCGAGTTCTACCGCCACCTCGACGCCGCCAACGTCGACCTGAAGGGATTCACCGAGGACTTCTACAAGCACACCTGCGGTGCCGAACTCGGCGCGGTCCTCGACACGCTCGAGTACCTGGCCGAGACCGATGTGTGGGTCGAGCTCACCACGCTGCTGATCCCCGGGATGAACGACAGCGACGAGGAACTCGACGCCATGACCCGGTGGGTGGTCGAGCACCTCGGCCCCGACGTGCCGATGCACTTCACCGCCTTCCACCCCGACTACCGGATGCTCGACCGCGGACCCACGCCACCCGCGACCCTCACCAGGGCGCGTCGGATCGCGATGGACAACGGCGTGCGCTACGCCTACACGGGCAACGTGCGCGACCTCGACGGCGGGAGCACCCGCTGCCACGGGCTGCGGCGAGTACGTCATCCAGCGCGACGGGTACGTGCTCGGCGAGTACCGACTCGACGACACCGGCCACTGCACGGCCTGCGGCACCGCCATTCCCGGTGTGTTCGAAGGCCCCGCCGAGCACTGGGGCCAACGGCGCCAACCGGTCGTGCTGCGCCGCAGCGGATCGACGGGAGGATCGTCATGACCGCCGTGTCGAGCCCGCACGGCTCGCCGCGTACGCCCGCCGGCCGTCGCCGGGTCGTTCTATCCGGGTGCGCCCGGACGCACTTCGCGCGGCGCTCCGCCAGGCGTTCGCCGACGCCGTGATCCCGGCCGCCGATGCCGTCGTCCCCAAGGCACTCGTCGTGCCCCACGCCGGGTACGTGTACTCGGGTGCGATCGCGGCGAGCGCGTACGCACGGATCATCCCGGCACGATCGACGATCCGCCGGGTCGTCCTCCTCGGGCCGAGCCACCGCGTGTACGTACGTGGCCTCGCCGTCCCCGGCGTCGACGCGTTCCGGACGCCCCTCGGCGTCGTGCCGATCGACGCCCGTCGGCGCGATGCTCGCTCTCGGGCTGTCGGGTGTGCGTGTCGACGACCGCGCGCACGCCCACGAGCACAGCCTCGAAGTGCAGCTGCCGTTCCTGCAGAGCGTGCTCGACGACTTCGCGCTCCTGCCGTTCTCCGTCGGCGACGCCACCGCCGACGAGGTCGCTGCCGTCCTCGAAGCGTGCTGGGGCGGGCCCGAGACGCTGGTGGTGATCAGCACCGACCTGTCCCACTACCACCGCTACGACGACGCGACGCGGCTCGATGCCGCGCACTGCAGCAGCCATCGTTGCCTGCCGACCCGACGCCGTCGACGACCGCGACGCGTGTGGTGCGTACCCGCTGCGCGGGCTGCTGCACGTGGCCTCCGAGCGCGGACTGTCCGTCGAGCAACTCGACCTCCGCAACTCCGGCGACACCGCCGGCGATCATCACCGGGTGGTGGGGTATGGCGCGTTCGCCGTTTCCTGAGGCGGCCTGGGACCGCCCGCTCGGCACGGACCACACCGACCTGCTGCTCGACATCGCCGAGCGGGCGATCGTCGACGGGCTCCGGAACGTCCGCCCGACCGTACCGACGCCGGACGAGCTGCCGGACGAGCTGCATCGCCCGGTCGGGGCGTTCGTCACCCTGAACGTCCACGGCCAGCTGAACGGCTGCATCGGTTCGATCGAGACCGACGAACCTGCTCGGCGTGTCCGTCGCCCGGCACGCGTGGTCGGCAGCGTTCACCGATCCACGGCTGCCGGCGTTGCGCTGGGTCGACTACGAGCACCTCGACATCGAGATCTCTCTCCTGTCGCCGCTCGCGCCGATCGCCGCGCCGTCACGCGAGGCCCTGCTCGACGCGCTCGAGCCGGGCGTGGACGGGCTGTTGATCGCTGCGGGTTCGAGGCGTGCGGTCTTCCTGCCGTCGGTCTGGGAACAGCTGGCGTCGGCCGAGACGTTTCTCACCCACCTGTTCCACAAGGCCGGGCTGCCTCCGGCGTTGTGGCCCGACGATCTTCGCGCCTTCGTCTTCACCGCGGAGAAGTTCGGTCGCCGCGCCGGAGTCGATCGCTGACCTGATCTGGCCTGATCTGGCCTCATCTGACGTGTCGTTCGAGCGGTGCTGGACCGCCCGCCGAACTGCATCTCGCGCGCGAGACTGAGATCGGAGGTCGATGGTGGAACGCCTGGGCAGTCTGGACGCGGTCTTCTTGGCCATCGAGAACGAGACCAGCCCGATGAACATCGGATCGGTGGCGATCTTCGAAGGTCCGGTCCCTCCCTTCAGCGCGGTGGAGGCCTTCGTCGCAGCCAAGGTCGCCCAGGTGCCACGCTGTCGTCAACGAGTCCGCGAGTCCTCGAGAGGCGTCTTCCGGCCTGTCTGGATCGACGACGTGAACTTCCACCTCGCCGACCATGTCCACCATGTCGTGTTGCCGACCGGTCACTCGCGCGCACTCGAGGAGTTCGTCGAACAGGTGATGGTGCAGCCGCTCGATCGACGGCGAGCGCTGTGGGAGATGTTCGTGGTCGACAACGTCGGCGACAACCGGTGGGCCGTCGTGTCGAAGATGCACCACTGCGTGGTCGACGGGATCGCCGGCACCGACCTGCTGTCGTTGATGTTGGACGATGCTCCCGATTCCGAACCCCTGATTCCGGAGGAGTGGACGCCGACCCCCGAGCCCTCCGGGTTCGAGGTCGCGCGATTCGGTGTCGCCGCGATGCTGGAGTCGCTCCGAGCGCACGTCCACCACTTCGTCGGGATGCTTCTGCAACCCGTCCGGACGTGGGGACGGATTCGCGACATCGCGACCGGGGCGAAGGGGTTGTGGTTCCAGCCGCGCCGTCTCGACTCGCCGTTGACCGGCCCGATCGGAGCGCGCCGCCGTTGGGTCCACACGCAGATGTCACTCGAGGACGTCGCCACGATCCGTCACGCCGTCGGCGGCACCGTGAACGATGTCGTCCTCGCTGTGGTTGCGCAGGGGTTTCGTGAGTTGCTCTCCGCACGCGGTGAGCAGCTCGAGGGGCGCGACGTCATGGCGCTCGTTCCGATATCGATGCGCACCACCTCGGAGCGTGGGCTCTTCGACAATCGTGTCGCGGTGGCGCACGCGCTCCTGCCGGTCGGCATCGCCGACGCTGCCGAGACGCTCGTCGCCATCCGCACTCATCTCGCGGATTTGAAGGTGTCACATCAGACGGATGCGTCCACGCTGCTGCTCCACACGGGGGATGTCGTTCCCCATGCGCTCGCGTCGGTGGTCGCGCGTGCTGTCGTGCGCGCCCAGCAGAACCTCGAGACGGTCGCCACGAACGTGCCCGGTCCACGCCTGCCGATGTACTTGTGCGGCCGGCGAATGCTGGAGGGATACCCGTTCGCTCCGCTCGCCGGACATATTCGAGTCGCCGTCGCCATCTGGTCGTACTGCGGCACGCTGTTCATCGGAGTGACCGGCGACCGCGAGACGACCAGTGACCTCGACGCCTTCGTCGCCGGTATCGATGAGGGCTTCCGGCGACTGCTCGTCGCCGCGGTCGAAGCTCCTCGCGTCGAGTGATCGCTCGGACGAGCCGGGAACGTCGGCCTGCTCCCGGGTGCTTCGTGGTTATCGTGTCGAGAGCCGCGGGCGCGATGCGGCCCCGCCTCTGTAGCTCAGTGGATAGAGCATCGGTTTCCTAAACCGTGTGTCGCAGGTTCGATCCCTGCCAGGGGCGCACTGCCAGGGATGCTGCACTTGATGCTGCTTGATGGGGGCGAATCGGCGGGCAGGGGACGCGTGGTTTGTTCGGACCGTGTGTCTATTCGCACGGCACGACCATCGTTTCGAGGTCGACGCTGGTCACGGGTTGTTGCGGCTCGATCGGCTTTGGGCGCGCGTCGGTGGCGTCACCGGCTCGGCACTCGACGCTCGGGACGACGAGACGGGCCGGAGGTCGTGTGGGCTCGGGCGGGCTCGCCCAATCGGTCGGGGGTGTTCCGGCGAGGGCGCTATCGGTGAATGTCTTCCAGATCTCGGCCGGGAAGTCACCGCCTTGGACTCGATTGACGCCGGCGTCTGCGAACTCGGGGATTTGGACCATCGGGGTGTTCGCGGCAGGGTCGCCGACCCACACCGCCGTGGTGAGTTGTGGTGTGGCGCCGACGAACCAGGCGTTGGCGTTGTCGAACTCGGTGCCGGTGACCCCGATGGCGGGCCGGTCTTCGTCGAGCGCTGCGCGTCGTCCGGTACCGATGACGATGACGTCCTTGAGGATGTCGATCGTCTCGAGGCTGGTGTCGGCGCTCAGCACTCGTTTGTCATCGAGGCGGTGGGTGTAGAGACGGTTGCCGTCGGCGTCGTCGATGTACTCGACGAAGTACGGAGCGTGATGCACGCCTTCGTTGGCGATGGTCTGCATGCCGGAGGCCATGTCGAGTGCGCTCAGCTGGTGGGAACTGAGGGAGAGCGCTGCAGCAGATTCATTGGACAGTGGTGCTGGGCTCACCGCGGTGGGGTCCAGGTAGGCAGACGCAGTCATCTGGTACATCGTCTCGACCACGGATTCGGCTCCGACGACTCGGGTGAGCCGTTCGGTTCCGCACAGGTATGCGCGAGCAGTCGTCAGCCGTATCGACTCGACGCCGCCGCTGACGCCGCCGATGATCTGGAAATCTGCGACGCCCGGTTCGTCGGACGGAAAGACGCAGGGGCTGGTGTTGTCGATGACGTCGTCAGCCAGGACACCTGCGTCGATCGCGGCGGGAACGATGAATGCTCGGGCAGCTGATCCCGTTTCGCGGGCGGCGACCGCCATGTTCGCGTCGCCACCCAAGGTTCGCGCGCCGGGTGCGCCGACGAGCGCGCGGACCGCCGCGGAGCTGGTGTCGAGCGACACGATCGCCGTCTCGAAACCGGCGGAGTTGGAGGGCAACATCTCGCGGGCGGCCTCTGCGGCAGCTTGTGCCTCGGGATCGAGGGTGGTGTGGATTCGAAGACCAGCCGCATCGAGTCGCGACTCACGTTCCGCCACGGAGTCGCCCAGGACGTCGGACCGGTTGACCAGATAGTCGAGGAGCACGTCGACAAATGCCGTTCGCTCCCCGTCCGTCCCGTCGCCGGAACCGAATCCAACGAGCGGGTTGCCGTCGACGTCGAACGCCACCGACGGCGTGCGGACGAGAGGCGACACAACCGAGGTCGACGTCGTCGTCGGCACGACCGTCGTGGACGCCTCGATCGTGGTCGAGGCGTCGGATGTCGCGGGCATTGGGTCATCGGACGTTGATGCCTCGCGACCTTCGCTCACGAACACGAGCGCCCCGACGAGCGCGACGACTGCCACCGCGGCCGCCGAAAGAGCGACCATTCGACGCCGCCGATGACCGCGGGGTACGCCATCCAACAGCGCTCGCGTCGACCGGAGAGCCCGCTCCGTCTCGCCTCGACCGACTGAACGTCGGTGTCCCTCCAACGACTCGCGGGCGGCGCGCCGAAGCGCTGTGTCGAGTTCATCACGGTCCGGGTCGACTGTCATGACCGCACCTCCTCGTGGTCGTCGCTGTCGCGGAGGCGGCGAGACACCTTTCGCCGGATTCGATCCAGGGTGGTCTTCACCGACCCAACCGACCATCCCAGGTCGTCGGCGATGTCGGCAACGCTTCGATCCTCCGCGTAATAGAGCGTCGCGACGCACCGCTGCCGCTTGCTGAGTGGTTCGACCATGTCCGCCCATACCCCATCGATGTCCACAACGGACTCGGCATCGTGGTCAGGTGCCACAACGAGTTCATGTGCGAGGCGACCGACCGCCCTCTGCTCGGCGGTCCTGCTGCGGTGCTGATCGATGAGCAGGTTGCTCATCACCCGCCGGCACCACCCATACGGGGCATCGAGATCCGCGAGCCGTTCACGATGCTCGTATGCGCGGATCAGTGTCTCCTGTGCAAGATCCTGGGCAACGTGACGTGGGGTCGACATCGCCAGCCCGAGCCCAACGAGCTTGGGATAGGCATCCCGGAAGAAATCGTCGTACTCGCCTTCCGTCACGCTGCAGCTCCCACCCCTCCTACACGGATCGGCCATCGTCCAGGTTGACGGATCTCGACAATCATCCCAGCTTTCGTGATCTCGCCGACGCCACGGCCACATCCCATCTGGCGTGCGCGCGGATCGAGTCAGATGGCCGTCGGCACGCACTGCGTTTGTCGCTGATGGGCAGACCCCTGGGCGATCCGGCCCTCCGTCTTCTCGATCGTCGTCGCACGACAGCGCGGTAGGATCGGCGGTGGTGCGTTCCGTTTCGGCCGATTACCTCGTCGTGGGTGCGGGCGCGATGGGTATGGCGTTCACCGACGCGGCTGATCGATCATGCCGATGTCGACGTCGTCCTCGTCGACCGCCGCCATGCCGCGGGCGGCCACTGGCTGGACGCGTACCCGTTCGTGCAGCTGCACCAGGCATCGCTGTTCTACGGGGTGGCATCGACCGAACTGGGCAACGGCACCGTCCAGACCGACGGACCCGAGGCGGGCCTCCACGAACGAGCCCGCCGCTCGGAGATCCTCGCCTACTACGACGACATCCTCTTCCGCCGCTTCCGAGCGACCGGCCGGGTGAGCTTCCACGGCGGAAGCACGTACCACACCGATGGCTCATCGCACTTGGTGACCTCGACGGTCTCCGGGGAGACCGTCCGTGTCGAAGTGCGACGGCGTGTCGTCGACGCGACCTACCTGTCGCCGACCATTCCGGCCACGACGCCGCCACCGTTCGGCTGCGCGGACGACACCGCCGTGGTCTCGATCAACGAACTCGCCGAGCTGGACGAGACCCCCAGCGACTACGTGATCGTCGGCTCCGGCAAGACGGCGACCGACGGGATCGTCTGGCTGTTGAACAACGCCGTGCCCCCTGAGCGCATCATCTGGATCCGGCCACGTGACCCTTGGATGCTCAATCGCGCGGTCGTCCAACCCGACCCCGTCGTGGCATTCGAACTGGGTGCGAGCACGTTGGGCGCGGCTGCCGAGGCCGAGTCACCCGATGACCTCTTCCTGCGGCTCGAGGATGCCGGCGTGATGTTCCGGATCGACAGCGACGTCACCCCCACGATGGCCAAGACGCCCACGCTCGGCGCCTGGGAGCTCGATCTCCTGCGGACCGTCGAGCGCGTCGTCCGGCTCGGGCACATCGAACACGTCGCTCGCCGGGAGATCGTGCTGCAAGGTGGGTCGGTGTCGCTGAAAGAGGGTTCGCTGATCGTGCACTGCGCGGCCTCCGGCCTGCGCTACCCGCCCCTGGCGCCGATCTGGATGCCGGACGCGATCCGGCTCCAGACGATCCGCGCCGGGTTCCCGTGCTTCAACGCTGCGCTTGCCGGCTACGTCGAGGCGACCCGCGACGACGACCGGGAACGCAACCGGCTGTGTCCGCCGAACTTCTTCTCGAACACCACGACCGACTGGGCCCGGATGCAGGCGCGAGGGGCCGTCGCGGTGGCCAGCTTCGGCGCCGAACCGGACATCGCCGCATGGGCGGACGAGTGTGCCCTGAACCCCGCACGCCTGCCACCGTCCCGGCGCGACGATCCCCGTGTCCAGGCCGCGCGGTCGCGATTGGCGACGGTGGTGGCGCCCGGCGTGGCACGCATGGCCGAACTCGGCGACGCCTCCGCGTCGCCGACGGTGTGACGGCAACGGAACTTCCATTCGTCGACCGATCACCAGCGCTCCACGCGGCAGTATGACGGAGATATCCGCCCGAGCCGGGCGCTGCAGCGTCGCGATCTGACGTCTGCAGGGCCTGTTCTTCACCGGTCGTCCTTCGGTCCGGACATTGAGGCCAGGTTTGTTGCAGCGTTGTTGGCGGCGGTGGCATCAGTACAAGTGTGAGACGGTTTGCGTCGGTGGATGAGGAACGACCATTGGAGGCGTTCGAGGACGCGTACCGGCGGCATCGACGCGAGGTCGTTCAACTGGCGTGGCTGCTGACGCATGACCGTGCTGGAGCGGAGGATCTCGCGCACGACGCGTTCGCTTCGCTGTTCGAGGCGTTCGATCGTGTGGAGAGTCCAGGCGCGTATCTTCGTCGTTCGGTCGTGAATGGTGTCTATCAACGCAGCCGAAGCCGCCAGCGTGAGCAACGCCGTAATGGGCTCATGATCGCTGGCGACCCTCAAGGGGTTGCAGGTCCGACCGGAGGGGTTGCCGACGTGATTGCAGGGTTGCCGATCGATCAGCGAACAGCGGTCGTGTTGCGGTACTGGGGCGGTCTGCGTGATCACGAGATCGCCGACGCGATGGGCATCCGGCCTGGCACCGCCCGTTCGCATCTGAGCCGGGCAACCACTCGTCTACGAGGGGAACTGCTGTGAGTGACCTACGCACCAATGACCCGTTGGAGACCATCGTCGGCGATGCGTTGCGCGCCGACGCGACGGCCGCCCCCGAGCTTGCCGCGGAATGGAACGACGGGCCCGGAATGTTGCCCGCACGAGGCACACAGGCGAGGACACGGTGGGTTCCGGCGATGTTCGGTGCGGCCGCCGCAACGCTGCTCGTTGTTGCGCTCGTGGTGGTCGCCGGACGGCGCAACGACAACGCACCCGTGGCCACGCCGCCGCCCTCACCGCCGGTGACCGAGTTCCCCGAAGCCACGGGGCCGTGGTCACCGCCGGGGACGGAGTTCGCATCGAGCGATCTCGGCCCAGCGACAATGGTGTACGTCGGGCCAGCGGTCGCAGCGTTGACACGCCAGATCGGCATCGAAGGGCACCCGCCCCAGGTCATTTCGACGACAATCACCTACGACGGCAACGCCACCGCTGCCGAGCAGGTGTGCACGTCGGAGAACGCCGGCTCGGCGTGCCGCCCGGAGTGGAGCCCGATGTCATGGTCGCCGGGAATGACATCTTCGGTTGACAACGGGGATGCGACCTTCGACCTGTGGACCATCGAAGGACTTCCGGCCGACACTGCGTTCGTGTCCTACAACGATGGCGACCTTGAACTCTGGCAGCGCCCGATCATGGGTTTCGCCGCGTTCCCGAACGTGCCCGGTGAAGAACAGGTCGTCATCGCCTACACCGTCGACGGGACCGAGATCGGACGATTCGGCGCCGAGCAGCAGGCGGCCACACAGTTCGCTGGACCAGTGCCACCACAAGCGGACCTCTCCGCCAGCGAGTTCGCGGATCTCTCCGAGCTGACGTTCAGCACGATGCGGGACTGCCTCACAACGCGCGGCGGGACCCTCGCCGGTGACGTCGCCACCTTCCCGCCAGATATCGACCAGGTAGTGGTGTGGGAGCAGTGCGTCACCGAGACCAAACAGATCGTCGGTGACGCCGTTACCGAACTCGACCCGCGCTTCTACGATCCGGTCACCGAACGCCCGCAGAACGATTGATCCAGCGCAACAGTCATTTCTTGAACAGGTCGCCCTCGTTGCATCTTCAACGGACCAGTAGCGGGCGCCGCAGTACGACGCCCAACAATTCGGCCGGAGACATTCAGCGGGGTCAAACAGTGCGGCCCAAGCCGAGCACCCGGTGATCGCGTCCACAACCCGACGTTCGCGGACGCTTCGGCGAGGACGACAACGATGTGAAGGTAGCGGAGACCTCGTTCGTTGCCGTCGAGAGCCTCAGCCGCGGCCGGTTCGGCCGTCGGGTGCGATGAGTTCGTCGAGGATGTGGGGCAGCGTGTCGACGATCAGTGTGAGATGGCCGTGATCATCGAACATGTGTGGGCACGCGCCGCCGACGTGGCCGGCCAGCCAGCCGGCATGAGCGAAGGGCACCATCCGGTCGTGGGCGCCGTGCCAGATGTGCACCGGGCCCGGAATGGTCGCGAGGTCGAAACCCCAGTTGCGCACGAACAGCAGGTCGTCGTCGAACCAACCCCAGTACGACTCGCGCAACCCGTCCCGCATGATCATGGCGAGCCACTCGGCGAACCCGCCACTGATCGAGGAACGGTCGACGTCGTCGACCAGGTCTCCCAGTGCGGCCGCGATCTCGGGGACCGTGATCTGCCGGAACACCGGCCACGCCTGCTCCTTGAACCCGATCAAGGCGTCGGGTCCCTCGAGCGCGGCGCTGAACTCCTCGATGTTCTCCTGACCCATCCCGTCCAGGAAGTCGAGGCCCACTGCGTCGTAGGGGGCGACACAACCGATCACCGCGGTGCCGCGTACGCGATCTGGCATCAACGCGGCGCAGGCAAGCGCGTGAGGTCCGCCCCCCGACCACCCGAGCATCCACGCCGAATCGACGCCGAGCGCGTCGAGGACCTCGATCGTGTCGTCGACCACCGAGGCGAACGTTCGTCCCTCCTGGCGGGTGCTGGATCCGTAGCCCGGCCGGCTCCAGCTCACGCAGCGGAGCCCGCGTTCGCTCAACGCGTTCGCGAGAACCGGAAACGGCAGCCCCGATCCTGGGGTGCCGCAATGGAAGACGAGCGGCGTGGCGCCCTCCGGGCCTTCGACGTACAGATCGAGGCGACGACCGTCGCTGGTCGTGAACGCTTGTGCGGCCATGTCATGACGCTACTGAAGTGCGCGCTCGCCGTCGGCCTGAGCGAGGAGTAGACCGGTCGCGGCGCCGGGCGGCCGCACGACGACCCACCTCCTCGCGCGCCCGTCGTTGGTGACGACGCCGTCGGAGGAGATGCCCGCTGGTGAGTCGCCGGGGTTGTTCTCGACGGATTCCGAGGGTCGGACCATGGCGTGCTGCGGCCTGTAGCGTCGCCGACCTGTGAGTGAACACAACCAGCATCCGGGCGGTATCGCACTGCTCGCTTTCGGCACGTTGGGCATCGTGTTCGGTGACATCGGCACGAGTCCGATCTATGCGTTCCCGAATCGTTCCATCACGCGGATCTCGAGGTGTCCCAGACGACGACGTTCGGCGCGGCATCGGTGGCCTTCTGGGCGCTCGTGATCGTCATCTGTCTCAAGTACTTGGCGACCGTGATGCGGGCCGACAACCACGGAGAGGGCGGCATTCTCGCGTTGACGTCGTTGGTGATCCCGCCAGAGGGTCAGACGGTGTCGAGGGTGGCTGCAGGTGTGGTGACCCTGGGCGTGTTCGGGACTGCGTTGTTGTATGGCGACGGATTGATCACTCCGGCGATCTCGGTGTTGGCAGCGGTCGAGGGTTTCGAGGTCGCGACCCCGGCGTTCGAGCAATGGGTGATCCCGATCGCGGTGCTGATCCTGATCATCCTGTTCGCGATCCAGCGGCGTGGCACGGCGGGCATCGCCAAGGTGTTCAGCCCGATCATGGTGGTGTGGTTCACGGTGCTCGGCATTCTGGGTGTGAGCCAGATCCGCCTGCGACCGGAGGTGTTGAAAGCGGTCTCGCCCACGTACACGATGGATCTGTTCATCGAGCATCCGTGGAAGGCGTTCATCACGTTGGGCTCGATCTTCCTGGTGGTCACCGGAGGCGAGGCCCTCTATGCCGACATGGGTCACTTCGGACGGGTTCCGATCCAGTGGGCCTGGTACCTACTGGTTCTGCCGGGGCTCGTGCTCAACTACTTCGGACAGGCCGCGCTGCTGTCGGGTCGACCCGCCGAGACCATCGGCGAACTGTCGCCGTTCTACGCGATGGCGCCCGACTGGGCGATCTGGCCGGTCGCGATCCTGGCGACGATGGCCACCGTCATCGCCTCGCAGGCGCTGATCTCCGGAGCGTTCTCGCTCACCGTCCAAGCCGTGCAACTCGACTACCTGCCCCGTTTGGCGATCCTGCACACGTCGGACCGTCACATCGGCCAGGTCTACGTGCCATTGGTGAACTGGATGCTCATGATCGGTTGCGTCGGTTTGGTGCTCGTGTTCCAGACGTCGACTGCACTGGCGGCGGCGTACGGCATCGCCGTGACCACCACGATGCTCATCACGACATTGATCTTCTACCGTTTCGTGCGCGACAAATGGCACTGGTCGATGGGCAGGACAATCGCGATCCTGATCCCGTTCCTCATCGTGGATGTGGCCTTCCTCGCCGCGAACGTGCCGAAGATTCCCCATGGTGGTTGGTTCCCGTTGGTGGTCGGATTCGCGCCTCGTGATCCAGATGACGACGTGGCGCAAGGGTCGCCAACTCGTCGCTGCCCGCATCCGGCGCGGTGAGCGTCCGATTCGCGAGGTCACGGACGAGGCCCTCGCCGGACGGGTGTCACACGTCGACGGCGTCGCCATCTACATGTTCAAGGACGAAGGAGCGGCCCCACCCGCGCTGCGTGTCGAACTTGCGCCACAACCGAGTGCTCCACGACGACCGTGCTGCTCGTTTCGGTGCATACCGCCGACGTACCTCGACTCGACGATGAACGTCGTGGCGTCGTCACCGACCTCGGCAACGGCATCAGGCTGGTTCGGCTCAACTACGGCTTCATGGAAGACCCTCGACATCCCGAGCACGCTCGCCGGCCTGGACCTCGGCGACGTCGACCTGTCCGACGCGACGTATTTCCTCGGTCGTGATCCGTGACGTCCGGCAAGGTGCCCGGTATGCACCCGTTGCGTGAGGAGTTGTTCGTGCTTCTCAACCGCGGGGCTGCGAGCGCGAGCCGCTTCTTCAGGCTTCCCGCCGACCAGGTTTTCGAAGTCGGCAGCCAGGTCGAGATCTGACTGGTGAAGCACCGCGAGCTGGCTACCACCCCGAGGGCAATGTCGGGCCGATGAGGTTCCGTTCTGATGAGCGACACACGAACGGCCGAGGCCATTCGATGGCTGGGCACGATGACCCGCACGACCCGACCAGCCTGTTGCGGTTGTAGACGCTCGGCGTGTTCGAGATGAGTGACCTCTCCGACCTCGACCTTCTGTTCGCCGCTGCCGACCTGGCCGATCGCGAGTCGATGCGGACGTGGCGCAGCGACGACCTCGCCGTCGAGATCAAGCCGGACGGCTCGCCCGTGTCGACCACCGACACCTTGATCGAGCGGCTGCTGCGCGAGCTGCTCGCCGAGCATCGCCCCGACGATCGGGTGCTCGGCGAGGAGGAGGGCGACACCGGATCGGGCGACCGCTGTTGGGTGCTCGACCCGATCGACGGCACCAACAGCTTCGTTGCCGGGCGCCGGGCGTGGGGATCGCTGACCATTGGAGATCGTGTGGGCCTGCGGCCGGCATGGTGACGATGCCGGCGCTGGGCGGCGCTGGTGGGGCCATGGGCGGCGGGGCGTTCTTCGCTCCGACCGTCGACGAACCCGCCCGGCCGATCCGGGTGAGTGACGAGCCGAAGACCGGTGGGATGCGCTGGTCGAGCGGACCGACGGTCGAGGAACTCGATGTCGGCGAACGGGCCCGGCTCGATCGGTTCGACGGGCGAGGCCGATACGTCCCGATGACCGAGTGGACGACCTACCCACGCTGATGGTGGCCGACGGTTCGCTCGACCTCGCCGTGCACTTCGGCCAGCACTGGGACCACGCCGCTCTCGCTGGCGTGGTGGTCGCCGCCGGCGGCGACGTCGCCTACGGACCACCGCCTGCCGACGGGCAACCTCGCCGCCACGTTCACCAATGGACGGCTCGAGCTGCCCACCGGGTGACCTCCTGGGGCAGCACTCGGCGAAAGCCGATCGTGTCAGCCCGAGCGATCGACGGAACCGGCGGCCCACCGTTCGAGGAAGCCCACCAGTTCCTGGTGGCTCGCGCTGCGGGCGTTGCGCACGAAGAACCCGGAGGCGGCACAGCCGAGCACCAGCGACTCGCTGTCGTCGAGGCCCAGCGCGAGCCCGAGACAGAAGCCCGCGTTGAAACGGTCGCCCGCACCGGTGCTCTTCTTCGTGCCCGCGCTGTACGGACCCGGTTGCGTGGATCCGCACTCCGCGGCCGCGCTCACGGCGAACGGCACCCGATGAATCACCACGCGGGTCACGCCGAGCAGATCACGAAGGGCGAACGCCTGCTGCAAGGTCTGCTCCGGCGTGGCGTCGGCCGGAGCGGATGGCACATCGTGCGCCCGGCAGAGCACGTTCGCCTCGTTGCCATTCAGGCCGAGCGTCACCGGCCCCACCGGCTCGAACTCATGCAGGATGGCCGCCATGTCGCGAATGTCCGCCACCGAGCGGCTCGACGGGTCCACGAGATCGATGAAGAACGCCGGGCGGTGAGCGAGGAGTGAGAACACCTCGCTCTGGAGCAGGCGCCACACCTGCGTCATGTACGGATAGAGACTCCAGTCGGTCAGCGCGATGACCTGTGCACCCTCACAGGCGGCGGCGAACGTCCCGTCCGTGAGGAGTTCCCGAACGGAGTGCGGCGTGAACCCCGCGAGCTGTTCGACGGCGCTGAACATCAGCTTGCCGTCGTTGAACTCGAACGCCAGCGTTCGCCCTGGCTCGCGGACCCCACGAGTGGAAGCCGTGACACTTCGCGGCGATGTCGCCGAAGGCCGGATGTGGCGGTTCGCCGATCGTGGCAAAGCAGTCCACCGTCACACCGAGACTCGCCAAGCCATCCGCCAGGTTGACGGCGCAGCCGCCCGGTTGGACGGCCGTGACGACGATCTCGCGCAGGCTGCTCTGACCAGCGGCGGCAGCGATCATCGCTGCGAAGGTGCCGATGTCCGGCACCGGCGCGAAGTCATCCAGTGTCCTGCGCTCACCCACCACGGAGATCATCTCGTCCACGAAGCCGTCGAAGCCCGTCACGACGCGGCAGCCCCGTAGGTCGGCGGCCGAGACGCGGCGGGCAGTTTCCAGGAGATCCATCTTCAGGACCGACTGCTCGACGCCGGATGAATCGTCAGGCGAAGCATCGAGCACGGCGGTCATTCTCGCATGCCAGGGCGCAGCCGCCTCCTCGAAGACGTCGACGACGGAGCGCGATCAGCGCTCGTAGCCTCGGGACTTCAGCGTGTTCCAGCCGATGAGTACGGCCATCACGGCGGCTGAGGCGAGGCCGTACCAGAGGATGTCGATCGCCTCGCCGCCCTTCACCAGCTTCTCCAGGAACTTGATCCCGATCACCAGGACGATGACGTCGACGATCTTCGCCTTCAGATCCGACAGATTGCGGATGACCAGCCATTGGGGAAGCTGCACGTCGCCGATGAACAGCTCGTACAAGCCGATCGACGTGATGAGGAGAACGGTTCCGATGAGATACAGGTCGAGCACCTGCAGGAGCTCGACCACCGTGTCGTCCTGCTGCCACGCCGTGGTTCGGACCAGGTCGTCGATGAAGTCGACCGTGATGGCAACCGCCCAGCCGAACGTGGCAACTGCTTGCAGACCGATTCCGATGACAGCGACGATCACGAGGTAACGGAGTTTCCCGAACAGGCGCGCCATCCTGGGCGAGGCTAGCTGCGGAGCTCTGGTGGCGCCCCGTTCCCTCTGGCCCCTCGACGAGTGCGACTCGCCGATGACCACGATGAGTACTTGCGACCCTTCCCCGTGGGTCCCGAGGGCCCGTACGGTCTCCCGCATGGAGACCGACGTCGCTGAGGGGTCGGCATGAACAGCGACGACCGTGCCCTCGCCCGCAAGCTGGTCGACACACTCGGCGGGCGGTTCTCGACGCAGGCGGGCATCGACGTGGACGCCGGCCGGAACGAGGTCGAGCGGTGGTTTCTCGCTGCCACCCTGCTCGGCACGCGGATCAGCGCCGCGATCGCGATGCGTACGTATCGGGTCCTGCACCATGCCGGCGTCAGCACGATCGCCGATGCCGGCCAACGGAGCTGGGAGGACCTCGTCGCGCTGCTCGACGCCGGTGGCTACGCCCGCTACGACTTCCGGACCGCGAGCCGTCTCGGCGACCTCTCGGTGGTCGTCGCGCAGCGCCATCCGGACGGTGTCGCTGCGATGGGCGCGAGGCACACGGACCCGACCGACCTCATGACGACGTTGGACGAATTGCCGGGGTGGGGGCCGGTCACCGTCCGTGCATTCCTCCGCGAGCTCCGCGGTGTCTGGCCGGCTGCGACGCCTCCGATCGATCCCCGAGCTCGGGAGGCGGCGCACCACCTCCGCCTGATCGATCAGCCGGAGAGCCTGACGATCGAGAAGCTGCACGAACTGGCCGCCGCGACCGGGATCGACGTGCGCGATCTCGAGGCCGGGCTGATCCGGCTCTCGCTCGAACACCGCCGAACCTACGAGCGCTGTACGTCGTCGCCGGCGACGCCGTGCGTCCACCTCGCCGACGTACCGGCACCTCGACGCGGGCGCTCCAGCGACACGGGTCCGCACGCCAGTCTTTCGGCCCTGTCCGTGCGGGAGTAACGGCGCGAGGGTGAGTACATGAGCAAGTCTGTTTCACCGATTCGGACGCTCGTCGATCACGAACTGTCGATCGACGACGTCGTCGCGCTCGCCGGAACCGGCGCTACCCAGCGCGTGTCGCTGTACCTTCCGACCCACACGGCAGGAAGGGACGTCACCCAGGACCCGATCCGTCTGCGCACGCTGATCAGGCTCGCGGCGGAGGAGACCGAGGATCCGGCCATCCTCGACACCGTTCGCTCCCTCGCCGGCGACCCCGCGTTCTGGGAGCACAGTTCCGCCGGGCTCGGAGTGCTCGTCGATGAAGGAAGCACGACCGCGATCCGGCTGTCCCGAGAAGTCGACGAACTCGCCGTGGCCAGCGATCGGTTCCACCTCAAGCCGTTGTTGGTCGCGCTCGCCCACCAGACCGACTTCGAGGTGCTCGCGCTCAGTCAGCACGCTGTGCGGCTCGTACGGGCATCCCAGTCAGCCGCGACCCAGGTCGACGTCGCCGACCTGCCGTCGGGTATGCCCGAAGCCCTGCAGTGGGACGACCGCGAGCGCCAACTGCAGAGTCACGCCGCCGGCCGCGTGGGCGGCGGGCAGGTCACGGCCGGGTTCCACGGTCAAGGCGGACGAGGTGACACGAAGGTCACGGACATCCACCGGTTCCTGAAGGTGGTCGACCGCGCCGTGGTCGAGCACCGAAAGGGCTCGACGCTCCCACTCGTGCTCGCCGGTGTCGACGAACTCGTCGCCGCCTATCGGTCGATCACCCGCTGCCAGCACGTGGTCGACGGGCATGTCGCCGGTAACCCCGAGCAGCTCCGCGCCGTCGACCTGGCCGAACGCGCTCGTGCGTTCGTCCAACCGCATGGCGTCGGAACTGCAGGAGCGAGCCCGCGAGTCCTACCTCGCCGGCGCGGCCGCCACCGTCGACACTGTCGAGCAGGCGGTGATCGCAGCGGCGGCCGGACAGGTCGCATCGATCTTCGTACCCGCTGACACCGCGTACTGGGGGCGCTACCGGCCAGGTCACGTCGAACTCGTCGAACACAACGATCGCGAGCCCGGCGACCACGACCTTGCCGACGTCGCGGCGACCGAGACACTGCGGCACGGCGGGGACGTGTTCGTCGTTGCGGTACAGGACATTCCAGGCGGCGGTACCGCTGCCGCGACGTTGCGCTACTGATCTGCGAGGGCCGGCCGTCGCGGTCCACCCGCGGCGAGCGAGTGGACCGACCGGCGCGAGCGTGCCGTCAGGTCCGGTCGGACGGTCGACCGATGTCGCGGCGCTCGAAGCCGGTGATGCGATCGACGGCAGCACCCACCGTGGGGGCGAAGCGCTCCGGGCCGAAACGGCTGCCGAGACCCCGACGTTCGAGATCGTCCTTCACCGGGCCCTTCATCTCGGCGATCACCAACTCGATACCCGCCCGGGCCAGAGCGTCGTCCAGGCGCACGAGTTCGTCGACGGCCGTCGAGTCCACGCTCGTGATCGGTTCCGCAGCGAGGATGACGTACCTCACCCCCTCGCGATCGGCGACGCGCGATCGGACGAACTCGGCGAAGATCCCGGCGTTGGCGAAGAACAGGGGCGCGTCGAACCGCACGATGACAACACCGTCGATCACCTCCCCGTGCGGATGACGGGACAGGTCGTGGTAGCCGCGGACACCGCGTCGACGGCCCAGTTCCGCCCGGTACGGTCGCCACGCCTGGTTCACGAAAGCCACGAGTGACAGCGCCACTGCGATCACGATGCCCTCCAGCACGCCGACGAGCACCACGCCGAGGAATGCCGCCGCCGCCAGTGCCGCGTCGACCCGGTCGACACGCAGCAGGGTGGCGAACGTGTGGACATCGACCAGTGATGACGCCGCCACGATCACGACGGCTGCCAGCACCGCCGAAGGCAGGTAGCTCGTCAGATCGGGGGCGAGCAGGATGAAAGCGACCAGCGCCGCGGCTCCGACGACACCCACGAGCTGGGTGCGCCCGCCTGCCTGTTCCGCAACCGGGGTGCGAGACGACGACGCCGACACCGGGAAGCCGCCGAACGTGCCCGACGCCATGTTCGACAAGCCGATCGCCCGCATCTCGTGGCTCCCCGAGACGGTGTAGTCGTGCCGGACCGCGAAGACCCTGGACAGCAGGCTCGTGTCGGTGAACGCGATGAGAGCGATACCGAACGCCGGGCCCACGAGCGACAGCGCGTCGTCCCAGCTGAGCCCGCCCAGGGCGGGAGCGGGCAGTCCCGACGGGAGCGATCCGACGACGGGCAGGTCGTCGCTCCAACCTCCGATCGCGACCATCACCATCGAGGCGACGACGACCACGACCATCCCGGCAGTCCGATTCCAGACGATGGCGATGCCGACGATGCCGACCAGTGCCCCGATGCCGAACGCGGTGGCCAGCGCCGATGCGTCTCCGTCGGACAGACCCGTCACGAAGCCCCGCATGTCGTCGACGGCCGAATCGCCGTCCACCGAGAAGCCGAACAACTTCGGCAGCTGGCCGACGACCACGACGAGGGCGATGCCGTTGAGGTACCCGAGTCGGATCGGTTTCGACAGCAGGTCGGTCACGAACCCCAGCCGGAGAAGACCACCGAGCAGCAGCAGACCTCCCATCATCAGCGCCAGCAACCCGGCGAGCGCCACCGCCCGATCGGGGTCGCCGGCCGCCAACGGGGTGATCGAGGCGGCGATGATCGGTGCGAGCGACGAGTCGGGACCCAACACCAGCACTCTCGACGGACCGACCAGTGCGTACACGAGGAGCGGCACGATCGTGGCGTACAACCCGGTCACCGCCGGCAGCCCGGAGGCCTCGGCGTAACCGATGCCCGCGGGGATCAGCACGGCAGTGAGGACCAGCCCCGCCACGACATCGTCGCGCAGCCACGACCGGTCGTATCGCCGAGCCGATGCGAGGCCCGGCAGCCACTGCGCCATGCGCGTCACAACGACGTTCTACTCGGTGCTCCGGCTTCGTGGGGTGCTCGCGCCGGGCGGCGTCACTCCTGGGCGAGGGATGCCACCATGCCGGGGAGTTCCACCCACGGCTGCTTGTGGTCGCACCACACTTCCACGGTGGGGGTCACGTCGGAGCGGTCGTCGAGCGTGCCCGCCTTCACGGCGATCACGCCGGCGGGCTCGACGAGGGCGGAGAAGATCGGCGAGCCGCACTGGGCGCAGAAGCGGCGGTACACGTACACGGCGTCGCCGTGCTCGCCGCGATCTTCGAACGTGCTGAGCGTGCCCGAGACGGCCATCTGGCTCTCGTGCACGATGAGATTGACCGAGAACGCTCCGCCACTCTGGCGCTGGCAGTGGTCGCAGTGGCAGACCGCCGTCGCGATGAGGTCGCCGGAGACCTCATAGGTGATCTGGCCGCAGAGGCATCGCCCGGTTCGCGTCATGGCCGGAAGCTAGCACTGCCCGCCGACAACGGCTGCGGCGGTCCGATTCGTCACAATGCGGGGAGGAGGACACGCCATGACGATGCTCACCCACTTCCCGATCTTCCAGCAGGCTTGGTTCGTCGACGACCTCGACGCATCGATCCAACGCTGGAGCGACACCTTCGGTGCCGGCCCGTTCGTGCGGTCACCCCATCACCGGTGTGACACCTTCACGTATCGCGGGACCGACCAGGAGGCCGATGTGTCGTACGCGTTCGGCTACCTCGGCGACACGATGATCCAGTTCATCCAGCAACACGACGACACGCCGTCGATCTACCGCGACATGTACGCCGCGGGCGAGGAGGGGTATCACCATCTCGCGATCCTGGTGAACGACTTCGAAGGCGAGTACCAACGCCTCGTCGGCCTCGGCTTCGAACCGGCCTGTCGCCTGTACGCGGACGGTGTGGATGCCGCCTACTTCGACACGCGCGAGTTGAACGGTGCGTTCACGGAGATCCACGGCGATCCGCCACGCATCCTGCAGGCGTTCGCCATGTGGCGCCGGGCGCACGAGTTGTGGCGTCCGGGGGACAGCCCGTTCCTGGCGCGGCCTGGTCAGTAAGCGACACAGGGAGGAACGCACGCCGCCAGGCGGTCGTGATCGAGTGTGCCCGGCGACGCGATCACGACGAGCCGGGTGTGGTCGTCCCCACCGGGGCTCCACCGGGGGTCTCGCGTCACGCTCGTACGGTGGCCGACGACCTGGAGGATGTATCGGTGTTCGGGATCGTCGGTGAGGTGGACGACCCCCTTCGCGTGGAGCACTCCCTCGGGCAGCGCGTCGATGAACGCCTCGAGGGCCGATCGGTCGATCGGTCCGCGACGGTCGTGGCTCCACCTGTCGTAGTCGACGGGATGCGTCGCATCATCGATTGACGTCTCCTGTGTCGGTGAGAGGTCGCCGAGGACCACTTCGGTGGAGAGGTGGCCGTTCGTGGAGAGCAGTATCGGCGTGCCGGGAGCGACGCCGCCCAACCACGTCTGCACATCGGCGAGCTGTGACGGTTCGACGAGGTCGGTCTTGGTCAGCACGAGCATGTCGGCGCCGCGCAACTGGCTGATCACCGTGTCGCCCACGTACCTGTCGACGGATCGGGATCGAACCCGCTCGGCATCGGCGAGGACGATCACACCGCGCAACTCGAATCCGAATGGGCGCGCGTAGTGGCCGATCCGGACGGGATCGCTCACACCGCTCGCCTCGACGATCACGTGGTCGATGCTGTCGGCGACGTTGCGGAGGTCGTCGAGAACGTTGGCCAGACCGTCGCCCGCACTGCAACAGATGCAGCCGTTGGTGAGGTTGATGGTGTTGCCGTCGTGGGCGGCGATCAGCTCCGCGTCGATGCCGATGTCGCCGAAGTCGTTGACGATGACCGCCAGGCGCGCACCGGCGTTGGCGCGCAGCAGCTGATTGAGCAGGGTCGTCTTGCCGGCGCCGAGGTAACCGCCGAGCACGGTGTAGGGAACGGGTGGCTTGCTCATGGCGCGGTGAGTCGACAGTATTCGGCGTGGGTCACGTCTGAAAGGTGAGTGCCGATGAACAGCCCGAATCCCGACCGTGACGGCATCGAGGAAACTGCCGACTGGAACTGGAAGGTGATCGCGGCCGGCGTGATCGCCGTCCTCGCGCTGATCTTCATCCTGCAGAACTCCGAGAAGCGCTCGATCCAGTTCCTGTTCTTCGACTGGATCGTGGGGACGTGGGTCGCGCTGCTCGTCACCTTCGCGCTCGGCATGCTCGTCGGATGGCTGCTCGAGCGGTTCCTCCGCAGCCGCAGGGAACGTAAGTCGGAGCAGGAGTCGGGTGATCAGTCGGGTGATCAGTAGGGCCGATTCGGCGTGACCGGTGTCGGTGTTCGACTCCGCTCACGGGTGCCGTGAGCGGATCAGTTCGGCGACCGACCACGCCTGGAACGGGCAGCCCGTCGTGCCGTGTGGGGCGTCGCCGTCGGCGGTCTCCGACACCGACCCGAGACCGGACTCGGCGAGGTGCAGCTCCAATCCGTCGAGCACGCCCGTGATGTCGTGTCCCGCCCGAGTCGCGGCGTCGACGTAGGGCCCGATGAGCCACGGCCAGACCGTGCCCTGGTGGTAGGCGTCGTCGCGTTCGACCGGCGATCCCCGATGACGGCCCCGGTAGGAAGGGTCGCGGGGTGAGAGCGATCGCAGCCCGATCGACGTGACGAGATCGCCGCAGGCCTCGACGATGCGGGCGACGTCATGGTCGCCGGTCACGGGGCCGAAGGGCAAGGAGGCCGCGAGGAGCTGGTTGGGGCGACACGACGCGTCGGGGTTCCCCGTCTCGTCGACGACGTCGACGAGAGCACCGTCGTGAGCGAACATCGAGGGGAACGACGTCATCGCACGGCTCCGCAGCTCGTCCCACTCACCGGTGGGTCGGCCGAGGCGACCGAGGATGTCGATCGACGCGCCGAGTGCATTGATCCACAGCGCCTGGATCTCCACCGGGAAGCCGGCGCGGGGCGTCACGGGCCGTCCGTCGACGCGGGCGTCCATCCATGTGAGTGCCCATCCCGCCGCGCCGCCACGCAGGAGGCCGGTGGCCTCGTCGACGCCGATGCCGAATCTCGTGCCGTCCCGATGAGCTTCCAGGATCGCGACGAGGGTGTCGGCCAACTGTTCGCCGAGGCCGGTGTCGCCGGTGTGTTCGACGTGGCGGTGCAGCGCGTGGACGAACCACAGCGTTGCGTCGATCGTGTTGTACTCGAGCGTGCCGACGTCTGCGGTGTTCGCCAGCATCCCATCCGACACCGTGGCGGCCGCACGGACGAGCACCTCGCGGCCCTCGTCGGCACGTCCCGTGCACAGGAACAGCCCTTCGTACGAGGTGAACAGGTCTCGGGACCACTCACCGAACCACGGGTAGCCGGCAACAGCGGTCGGACCGGTGGGCGTCTGCACGATGAACTGATCGGCCGCGCGCGACGAGGACGCGGCCGACGTCGTCGACCGCGCCGGCCTGGTCGGCGAGGCGGGTCGCTCGGATGCGAGCAGCATCGACGATGCCGACGGCCGAGGACGCGGGAAGGGCGAGGTCGGCGCTCGCGGTGAGCTCGAACGCCGCGCCGGGTGTGAGTGCGCACCGGAAGAGGCCGGGTGTCCAGAGGTCCTCGGTCGGACCGAGGCCCCGGGCTGCCTCCTCGCGGTGGTACTCACCCCGGTACCACGAGCCGGCGGGTTCGAATCCGGCGCCGTCGACCCGGTAGCCCGACTCGAACACGAACCCGGTCGCCGTGATGTCGACGGTGGGATCAGGCCCGGCGAAACGGTCGCCGTGCTGATCGCGCCAGGTGCACAGTGGCGTGATCTCGAGCGTCGCGTTCCCCGCGAGCAGGCGATGGACGACGCCCACGCTCGATCGTCCGTGGGCCATTGCGATCTCGACCTCGAGGCGAACCTCGCCGAGGTCGTAGTGCCAACGAGGCACACCGTCGTCGAGGTCGAACGTGGCGACCAGTTCGTGGCCGCGCGGCGCGATCGTCCCGTCGCTCCATTCGTGCGTGGCCAGGTGGAACCGTTCGTCGCCGACGACCACGACCGTGTCGAGCCCCGCGAGGCCGAGCATCCGCGCTGCTCCGCCGGGCGCTGTCGCCGTCATCAGGAGACCGTGGTAGCGCCTCGTGCGCAGCCCGGCGACGGTGCCCATGGCGTACCCGCCGAGACCGTCGGTGACGAGCCACTCGCGTCGGGTCGCCTCGTCGAGTGTTCCGCACACCCCGCGACCGAAGGCGATGCGCAGGTCGGTCACACCGTTCTCCATCGCTCGGGGGAGGCCATGACGGGGTTCGGACGACAGATCAGGTCGGCGACGAGCCCGGTCCAGCCGGTCTGGTGGGTGGCCCCGAGGCCGGCACCGTTGTCGCCGTGGAAGTACTCGTTGAAGGTGACGTTGTCGCGCCAGCGTGGATCGCTCTGCATGCGCTCGACGTACCCGTGGCAGGGTCGGCGGCCGTCCGCGTCGGGGAGGAAGAGCGAGATCAGGCGCCGGCGCAGATCGTCGGCGCACGCTCCCAGGGGGAGGTTGGTGCCGCTGCCGGACGGGTACTCGATCGTCACGTCGTCGCCGAGCGCCAGTGCGTAGCGCTGCAGGTTGCGCACGATCAGGTAGTTGACCGGCATCCACACCGGGCCTCGCCAGTTGGAGTTGCCCCCGAACATCCCGGTGCTCGACTCGGCGGGTTCGTAGTCGACGGTCACGGTGGTGTCGCCGGTGGTGAACGAGACCGGGTGCTCGGCGTGCTCCCTCGACAGCGCGCGCAGGCCGTACGGCGACAGGAACTCGGCCTCGTCGAACACGCGACCGAGGATCCGCAGGCCATCGCCGGGCGGAATGACGCTCATCATCATCGACTCGCCCTCGGCACCGGCGATCAGCTGTCCGCGCTGACCGCTGAACGACTCGGAGGTGACGTTTTCCAAGAAGCGTTCGGAGCGCTTGTGGAGTGTGCGCAGCTGTCCCAGCGCGGTCGGGCCGAGCACGACGGTTGCGAGGATCGGCAACACCCCGACGATCGAACGAACCCTGATCGGCGTCGAGGTGCCGTCTGCATCCCGGAACACGTCGTAGAAGAATCCGTCGGCGTCGTCCCAGAGGTCCTCGGACTGCATTGCGTCGACGATGAGCATGAAGTGCTCGATGAACTTCACTTCGACGTCCCTCCACGCATCGTCCTCGGCGGCGAGGATGCGCGCGAGCTGCAGGAGCGTCAAGGTGTAGAAGGCCATCCAACTCGTGCCGTCGGCCTGTTCGATGCTGGCGCCGGGAGGCAGGTTCGACCGGTCGATGGCGCTGATGTTGTCGAGCCCGAGGAACCCGCCGGAGAACAGGTGGTCACCGTCGGGATCGATGCGGTTGACCCACCACGTGAAGTTCAACAGCAGCTTCGGCAGCAGCCGGGCGAGGAAGTCGCGATCGCGTTGGCCGTCGATGTCCCAGACGTGGAGAGCGGCCCACGCGTGCACCGGTGGGTTGACGTCGCCGAAGGCCCACTCGTACGCGGGCAGCGCACCGTTGGGGTGCTGGAACCATTCGCGGCAGAGCACGAGCAGCTGGTACTTCGCGAAGGCGGGATCGAGATGGGCGAGCGCGACCGTGTGGAAGGCGAGGTCCCATGCGGCGAACCACGGGTACTCCCACGGGTCGGGCATCGACATGATGTCGCGCGCATCCAGGTGGGTCCACTGGGCGTTGCGGCCGTGCCGCCGTTCCGGCGGCGGTGGCGGTTGGGTGGGGTCGCCGTCGAGCCAGCGCTGGACGTCGAACCAGTAGAACTGCTTGGCCCAGATCATCCCGGCGAATGCCTGGCGGGCCACCAGACGTTGCTCGTCGTCGACGTCGGCGGGGATCACCTCGGCGTAGAAGTCGTCGGCTTCGGTGCGCCGGGTGGCGATCACCCTGTCGAACTGCTTGGTGAACGGACGCTTCGTCGACGGTGGACGCAGCCGGACGCGCACGACTCGGGTCTCGCCCGGTGGGATCGTCAGCTGGTACCAGGCGGCGCACTTCGATCCGACTCGGTCGGGGTTGACCGTGTCGGCGCCCGCAGTCACGTGGTCGTTGATCGCATCCTTGGGGTGGGCGGGTGATTCCGACGATCCGAACAGGCGCTCGGCGTTCGTCTCGTTCTCGCAGAACAGCAGGTCGGGGTTCGAGGCGTCGGGCCCGGTGTCGACCTCCCAGACGAGTTCACCGAAGCGGGGATGGTGGAGTGCGACCTTGCGCTGCCCGTCGGCGCGCATCTCCGGCCGGGTGGTGTCGTGGTCCCACGACCAGGTGTTGCGGAACCACAGGTGCGGGAGCACGTGGATCGTGTCGGTGTCGGGGCCGGCGTTGGTGACGCTGATCTCCATCAGCAGGTCGTGGGGGTCGGCCTTGGCGTGGACGACGTCGACCACCCAGTAGCGGTCGTCGTCGAAGACGCCGGTGTCGAGCAGTTCGTACTCGGGCCGGCTCTGGTCGCGGCGACCGTTCTCGGCCACGAGATCGGCGTACGGGAACTCGGCCTGCGGGTAGTGGTAGCGCCACTCGAGGAGTGCGTGGCTCGGGAGCGCGTCGAGGAACCACCAGTACTCCTTGACGTCCTCACCGTGGTTCCCCTGGGGGCCGGTGAGCCCGAACATCCGCTCCTTCAGGATCGGGTCACGTCCGTTCCAGAGCGCCAGGGCCATGCAGAGGTGCTGCTCGACGTCGCTGACTCCGGCCATGCCGTCCTCGCCCCAGCGGTAGGCGCGCGAGCGGGCATGGTCGTGGGGGAAGTAGTCCCACGCCTCTCCGCCTGCGCTGTAGTCCTCGCGGACCGTGCCCCAGGCACGTTCGGACAGGTACGGGCCCCAGTGGTACCAGGGGCTGGCCTCGAGCAGGCCGTCCTCGAGGTGTCCGAAGGAATCGACTCGCTTGCGTTCTCTGCTGGTCATCTCGTGTCTCCGGTTCTGACGATGGGGAAGTGCGTGGTCGACCACCAGGCCGGGTCCGGGACGAACGGCCTGCTCGGATGGCCGGTCGCCTCGGGCTCGATCCGGTAGACGATCCCCGCGTCGCGATCGGCTCGTCGGCGTTCATCCGTCCAGTTCTCGGTCGCGGTGGTCACGTACATCCGGTCGAGCCCCGGTCCGGCGAAGGCGCACGACGTCGTCTGCTCGGTCGGAATGTCCAGCACCCGTTCGAGAACGCCGTCGGGTGAGTAGCAGTCGACGCGACCGGCACCGTAGATCGCCGCCCAGATCAGGCCGGATCGATCGACGGTCAAGCCATCGGGAACACCTGAGGCGGCGTCGAACGTCACGAGGTCGCGGTCGGGCGCGGATCGCTCCGCTGGCGAGGTCGTGGTCGAAGGCGTGGATCACGCCCGGTGCGCTGTCGACCAGGTACATCGTCCGACCGTCCGGGCTCCAGCCGATCCCGTTGGGGATGGTCAACCCGTCGAGCATCACCCGAGTCTCACCGTTCGGGTCGAGTCGATGCAACGCCCCACCGCCGCTGTGGTGGTCATCGGCGATGGACCCCGCCCAACATCGACCGGCGGCATCGCAGACGGCATCGTTCATCCTGGCGCCCGGCGGCGCCACGTCGGCCACCGAGCGGACGGTTCCGTCGGGCGCGAGGTGACGGAACCCTCGTCCGGCGGCGAGCAACCATCCGTCGTCTCCCTGGATGGGTGCGATCGCTCCCACGGACTCGCCGATCGCGTACGACCGCACCAGGGAGAGCGAGCCGTCGCTGCGTACTCCGTGCCGCCAGACCAGCCCGCGGACGATGTCGACGTGGAGGAACTCCGATCGTCGAGCATCCCACCGCGCCCCTCGCCGAGGGTTTCCTGCTCGGTCGTGCACGCAACGGCGCCGGACCGGGAATCGTGTGTCGTGGCGTCCATCGTCACCCTTCGAAGTCGACGATCACCTTGATGTCGTCGGGTCCGCGTCGCAGCGCGTCGGCGATCTGCTCGGGCGGGACACGCCGGGAGATCAGCTGGTTCAACCAGGTCCGGTCGGCGGCGGCCAGTGTCTCGGCGGCCCGATAGAAGTGGCGCCGGTTGGCGTTGACCGACCCGACGATCACATTGTTGTGCAACACGAGTTCCGTGGCGACGTCGGCTGCCGGAAGCGAGCCGGTGCGACCGCCGCTGCCGACGCCGGTCAGGCACACCACCCCGCCGGCGCCCACCTGGCTCACTGCGTCGACGATGACACTGCCGACGCCCGTGCACTCGATGATGACGTCGGGCTCGAAGCCCACGTCTCGCACGGATGAGCTGTGATAGGTCGCGCCCAGTGCCTCGACGAGTCTGCGGCTTCGCTCCGTCGGTGACGTGGTCCAGTACGTGGACTTCCATCCCGTGCTGCACGCCGATCAGTGCAGCCAGCAGACCGATCGGACCTGCCCCTGTGATCAGCGACGACTGCGGGGCTCCCAGAACGCCCGTGCCCGCATCGCTGCGACCTGCTCCCAGGCCTTGACGACCACGGTGGTCGGCTCCAGCAGCACACCGAGGATGCCCAGCGTCGGATCGAGCCGGGTGAAGTAGCCGGGTTCGATGCGCCAGCGCTGCGACATGAACCCGTCGATCTGCTTGATTCCCCGCTCGGTGTACTGACCGTTGCGGCACATGTCCCACTCGCCCACGGCACAGTTGGGGCACGGCACGGGATCGGGGCGGCGAACGATGCCGACGATGAGGTCGCCCACTTCGAGACCGCTGTCGGGACCTGGATCGAGCACCCGGCCGAGCGATTCGTGTCCGAGGATCAACCGGTCCCGCCCGGGTGGCGACCAGCCGTAGGCACCTGATGCGATCTCGACGTCGGTGCCGCAGATTCCGACGGCGACCGCCTCGACCAGGATCGAGCCGGTGCGTTCGTCGGGCTCGGGAACTTCCTCGTACCGGATCGAGTCGGCGACCCCCGGCTGGACGGTGACCGCCTTCACGGCTCGCACCCGTGTCGCCGATGGGGACGAGGATCGCGTGGGAGAGCATGCCGCCGGAGACGACGTGGGCATCGAAGCCTTCCTGCAGCAGGATCCGTGTGGCGTAGTACGCCCGCTGGCCTGATCTGCACAGCACGCGGATCTCGCGGTCGCGCGGCAGTTCGTCGAGACGCGACCGCAGTTGTCCGAGCGGGATGTGGACAGCGCCCGGTTCCGACTCGACCCGCAATTCCGGCACCTCACGTACGTCGAGCACGAATGCGTCACCGTCGTCGTTCCAGTGGCGCGGTCGGCATGTCGCCACGCAGCACACCGGCTGCGACCATGCCGGCAAAGTTGATCGGGTCCTTGGCGCTGCCGAACGGCGGTGAGTAGCAGAGCTCGGCTTCCTCGAGGTCGTAGACGGTCGCGCCCAGTTGGATCGCCAGTGCGATGTGACTGATCCGCTTGTCGACGCCGTCGCGCCCGACCGCCTGCGCTCCGAGCAGGCGACCGTCCGATGTCCTGAAGATGAGCTTCATCGCGATCGGCGACGCTCCCGGGTAGTAGCCGGCGTGGGAGTTCGGGTAGATGTACACCTTGTCGTGGTCGGTGTCGCCGATGCGTTCGAGTGTCCGCTCGCTGAGGCCGGTCCACGCGGCCGCCGAGTCGAACAACCCGACGATGGCCGTGCCCTGCGTGCCGCGGAAGTGCGAGTCACGTCCGGCGATCACTTCCGCAGCGATACGCCCCTGCCGGTTGGCAGGTCCTGCGAGTGCCATCAGGCTCCACTCGCCGGTTCCGAAGTCGCGAACCTCGACGGCGTCGCCGACAGCGAAGATGTCGGGGTCACTGGTGCGCATCTGGTCGTCGACGCGGATGCCGCCGAGTTCTCCGACCTCGATGCCCGCAGCGATCGCGAGCGTCGTGTCCGGGCGAACGCCGAGTGCGAGGATCACGAGGTCGGATTCGAAGGCTCGACCCGACTCGGTGCGGGTCACGAGCGTGTCGTCGTCGCGGCGTTCGAACGACGCCACGCCGTCACCGACGATGACGTCGAGTCCCTGGAGACGGAGGAAGTCGCCGACGAGGTTGCCGTACTCCTCGTCGAGTGGCATGAGGACCTGATCGTGCCCGTTCGATGACGGTCACCTCGAAGTCGCGATGCATCAGGTTCTCGGCGGTCTCCAGTCCGATGAATCCACCGCCGACGACGACGGCGCGTCGTTTCGGCCGCACCGTCTGGAACCCCGAGTAGTGCTCCATCCCGGTGAGGAAGCTCGTGCCCCGTTCGATCCAGTTGCGGATCTCGCGAGCGTCGGGCACCGTACGGACCTCGAAGATTCCCGGCAGGTCGATACCGGGAAACGGTGGACGCACCGACCGGGCCCCCGGCGACAGCACGAGCTTGTCGTAGGACTCGGTGGTTGTCAGCCCGGTCGCCACATCGCGCACCTCGACGGTCTTGTCCGCCGCCGAGATGTCCACGACTTCGCACCGCGTCCGGCAGTCGACCGCGAACTGCTCGCGGAAGACCTGCTCGTTCGCCACCAGCAGGTTCCGCTCGTCCTCGATCACCCCACCGATGTGGTAGGGGAGGCCACAGTTCGCGTACGAAACGTACGGTCCCCGCTCCAGCATCACGATCTCCGCACGCTCATCGAGGCGTCGTAGTCGTGCTGCACACGACGCTCCACCGGCCACTCCTCCGACGATGATGACTTTCATGCTGACCAGTCTCCGGTCGTCGCTGGTCGCGGATTTCACCCAGTTTGGATGATCGTGGTGGATTCGGATGAACAACTGCTGTCGTGTGGGTGAACAGACAGCGGTCTGCCGACTTCAGACGGTCTCGTTCCAGTGCTCCTTGGTCTGCACGAGCCAGAAGACGGCGAACAAGGTGATCTCGGTCGCCTCCAGCACCAGGACCATGTGGTCCCAACCCGACCCCATCGGGAACATCACGACGGCTGCGGCGACCATCGAGAACGCGATCGACGCGTAGAGCCAGAAGTAGACGCGTGCCGTCGGGGTGTTGCGTTGCTGCCACGCGTTGAGGCCGACGGCGATTGCGAGGAACAGGAACATGGTGACGGCCGCCAACCCGTGGGCGCGGATGTCGAACCCATCCCAGAAGGCGAACACGACGGCGCCGCCGATCAGGAAGACCATGGCACCGAGCAGACCCAGGCGCATTCGAACCGGGCCGACCTCGGCGATCGCCTTCATGCTGCGGGTGGCGACCGAGGCGATCACCGCGGCGACGATCAAGCCGACGATGCCGGTCACGATCAGTGCGCTGATGTTGTTGTCGATGTTGGCGACCACCCAGTCGGCAAGGTCGCCCTCGTCGTTCACCGGGAGTGGGATCGGGGTCTGCGACCAGCACGTACCGACGTCGGAGGTCGGTACCAGCGCCACGATCGGCGCGAGCATGCCCGCAGCGTTGAGTGCAGCGTCCTCCCACGACGTGCTGCCCTTGATGACGATCAGACACAGCCCGACGGCCATCAGTACCCCGACGAAGATCGCCTTGACCGGTGTGTAGTGGTAGGCCGAGACCGACGTCTGCCAGCAGTCGACCTGCGAGCGCTCGATGGCGACCGACACCGCCAGCAGCAGCACGGCTCCGACCATGCTGATGCGCAGGTACCGGTACGTCGTGATCGCTGCCGTGTCAGCCATCGGTGCTCTCCCTGGGGTTCAGCCGTCGGCCGACGGGGTCCGCCAGAGGATCCAGGTGTCGTTCGACCAGACTTCCTCGAACCCGGTCGTTCGCGCATCGGTCGCGTCGAACAGAGGCTGCCAGTAGGTCGAGTTGCGGCGCTGGGCGAAGTAGTCGGCGTTCTGGGCGATGCGCTCGATGCTCTTCGTCTGGAACGACCGCCGATCGGTGAGCAGGGTCATCGTGCGCGCCCGGAAATAGGCGACGATCGCATCGGGTGGGGTGAACTCGGCCACGGCATCGAAGATCGGAGCGACCTGCGGATTGCGTCGGGCCCGACTGGACGCGGCCGAAGGCGTCGAAGTCGCGGGCATCGCCGACCTGGCCGGGCAGCACCACGAGGTGGGCGACGACGATTGCGACCAGCGGCACGATCGCTGCGAACTGGCCGATGCGCTGTCGGCGGCTGAACACGAGGCCGGCGATCGCGACCAGCGCAACGGTGGCGAAGTAGAGCACCCACGGCGTGACCTGGAACCAGTACCGGTCGACCTTGCGGAGGTGGGTGCTGATGAGCAGCGTGCTGCCGAGCGCGAGGAGCAGGAGCGCGCCGTCGAGTGTCGGGCCGTCGCCTGACGCCGATGACGGCACCGGCGGCGGCGAGACCGAGCATCGGCGATCCCGACGAGAGGGTGGATGCCGAAACCGAGCTGGTCGGAGAGGGTGCCGGGGAACTCGCCCAGGCGGTTGTCGATGAACGATGCCGAGTTGCCGTTGTCGGGCAGGAGGGCCGTCGGCAGCAGCAGTTGGAACAGCGTGGTCGCGACGGCGAAGGCCAGGAACGGTGTGACGATCGCGTGCCAGTTGGCGCGTACACGTTCGATGAGTGCTGCGGGGGTGCGCCGGCCGTCGATCGACACGATGAGGTCGTACAACTGCATCACCGCGATGACCCCGAGCAGCACGAGGCCTTCGCGGCGGACGTTGAACACCAACGTGACGATTGCTCCGAGCACGACCAGGTCGGATCGGCCGGCCGTCAGCAGCGTGGCTCGCGAGCGAACCCGGTCGTACCACCAGACGAACACCCCGACGGCGGCGAGGTGAGGGAACTCGGTGAGCAGCTGATCGGTGTGGACGAGGAACACCGGCGCCGTTCCGATGACGGCGATCGATGGCGAGGGCAGGCAGGCGGCCGATACGGCGTCGCACGATGCCGTGCAGGAGCACCAGCCACAGCATGAAGACGGCGACCTCGACCAACTTCAGCCGGTCGTAGTCGTAGCCCCAGAGGTGCACGAACGGCGACAGCAGCAGTGGCCAGACCCAGGGATAAGCGAGCGGGCTGAAGGCGTCGTCCGAGTTGAGGACCGCGAACCGGTTGTCGGCGAGGACGGCGCCGATGTCGCCGTCGAACAGGCTGCGGGCCTGGCGGAGGTAGAGCGCGAAGTCGTCGCCCTGGGTGTGGCCGTTGCGGTGCAGTTGGACGGCCAGGAGGCCCGAACCGATCACCACGACGCCGAGCGCGAGCGGCGCGCAGCCAGCGAGACGAGGTCAGCGTGATGGCGCGCACCGCCTGACGATACGCGCCGAGCGACATCCGCCACGGGTCACGGTCTTTCCGGACCCGACCCCGACAGACCGGAGCGGTCTTTCCGGACCCGACCCCGACAGACCGATCAGTCGTACCAGTCGAGGGTGGCTCGCATCGTCGCTTCGAACTCCTCGAACGGCATCGACGCCTTGACCGACTGGATCAGCTGGGCGTCGGTGCCGACGAAGTTCCGGAACGGTGCGTCGGCGTCGAGCGCGGCGGTCACGATCGCGTCGGCGACGTCCTGCGGGTCCGGAGCCGGACCGTCGCCCGACAGCACGCTCTGCGACTCCCGGAACCGCTCGGCACGGGCCGCGTAGTCCGAAGCTTCCCACCCGTCGACCGTCACGATGTTGTCGTGGAATCCGGTGTCGAACCGGCCGGGCTCGACCAGCCGGACCCGGATGCCGTAGATGCTGGTCTCGAAGTGCAGCGCCTCGCTCAGTGCCTCGAGGGCGTGCTTCGACGCTGCGTAGGCACCCCCGAACGGTGTGCCGACGACGCCGGCGATGCTCGACACGTTCACGATCGTGCCGCTCCCGCGGGCGCGCCAGGCCGGCAACACGGCCCGGATCAGTCGCATGGGGCCCCGGACGTTCGTGTCGAACTGGCGCGCCAGCAGGTCGTCGTCGACCATCTCGAGCGCGCCCATCACCTCGAACCCGGCGTTGTTGACGATGACGTCGAGGGCGTCGGGATCGCCGATGCCGGACGTGACCGAGGCCGGGTCGCACACGTCGAGCGGCCGGGTCTCGATCGCCAACCCCTCGGCTTGCGCCGTTGCTCGCAGGGCGTCACCCTTGGCGAGATTGCGCATCGTGGCAACCACCTCGTGGCCCTGACGGGCGAGGCTGAGCGCGGCGAGCATGCCGAAGCCGCTGTTGCTGCCGGTGATGAGGATGCGGGCCATGACGCGACGACCCTAGTGCGGGGTGCCGCCGCGTGGTCATGCTGCTCGGCGGCCGGGTGGCCCGGTGGTGCGGATGCTGCCGTCGGGGAGTCGGAGGGTGAGTTCGCGGTTGGGTCCGAGTTCGATGGTCCAGTTGTCGTTGTGGATCCTGGTGTGGCATCTGGTGCAGACCGGGAGCAGGTTGTCGAGGTCGGTGCGGCCACCGTGCCGCCACCAGATGACGTGATGCAGTGTGCATCGGTCGTAGTGCGTGTGGCAGCCCGGGATCGCACACGTCGCGTACAGCCCGCGTAGCGCCCGACGTTGGGCCCGGTTCGCCAACCGGGTGCGGCGGCCGAGGTTCAACTCGCCCGGCGCGTACAGCACGACGCCGTTGCGGACCACGACGGCATGGACGTCGCCGTCACCGGCCAACTCGGCCAGGACGCGGGCGGGGATCTCGACGGGGATCGGCCACTCGGCGACCGGGCCCGCCGCGTCGGCGGCGTCGCGTCGATCACGACCACGAACTCGGCTCGCCCCGACCGTGATCCTGTCCCGTTGCCGTCGATCAACGCCGCCAGCGCGTGGCCGGTGAGGAATCGTTGCTTCTCGACCGGGTCATCCGGACAGCCCGCCGGGGTCTGCTCCGCGAATGTCGCCTCCAACGCCACCCGCTTCGCGAACTCCGCCTGCGACGCATGCTCCGCCACGTCCACCAACCGGTCGACTCGTTGGGACAACTCGGTGCGTTGGACCGCGTTCAGGTCGCGGCCGGCGGGGTGACTGCATCGACATGACCCGCCGTGATCGCCCCCCACCGTCGAGCGCCGCCGCCATCGACGGCAACGACGCCAACGTCGCCGCACGATCCACGACCGTCGACGCCTGCCCGAGCGACCCCTTCGACGACGCTGCGATCGACTGCTCCGGGAACGACACCTCCGCCACCAGCCCGCGCACCAGGTCCGCCTCCGACGCATCCAACCACGCCCGGACCCGCCGCACCTCCACCAGGGCCGACTCACGATCGACCCGACCCGCAGCCACATCGGCACGGACGGCGCCGATGCGCCCCACCCGCTCGAGAACTGCCGCGATCTCCATGTCGACAACCATGGAGAGCGGGTGTCACAGGGTTGCCCGGACCCACGGGGGTCGCCGAACGACCGGTCGAAGGGATCAGTCGTGGTCGGCGATGACGGCGTCGCGGAGTTCGCGTTTGAGGATCTTGCCCGACGCGTTCCGTGGGAGTTGCTCGGTGACGATCGTGACCCTGGTCGGCACCTTGAAGTTCGCGAGGCGTTCACCCACGAAACGCTGCAGGTCGCCGACCTCGAGGGTCTGGCCCGGCTTGACCATCACGTGACACGCCAGTTCCTCGCCGAGGCGTTCGTGGGGGATGCCGTACACAGCAGCCTCGTACACGGACGGATGCTCGTAGATCGCCGCCTCGACCTCGGCGCAGTAGATGTTCTCGCCGCCGCGCAGGATCATGTCCTTCGCGCGGTCGCTGACGTACACGAAGCCCTCGTCGTCGACCCGACCGATGTCGCCCGATCGCAACCAGCCGTCGACGATCGTGTCGGAGGTGGCCTCGGGTCGGTTCCAGTAGCCGCGAATGAGCATCGGACCGCGGAACCAGATCTCGCCGGTTTCGCCCTGCGGCAGGTCGTTGCCGAGCGGATCGGTCACCTTGATGTCCATCACGGGCACCTGGCGTCCCGTGGAGGTGGGATGCGAGATGAAGTCGTCGCCGCTGTTGCCCGGGCCGTACGCGTTCGTCTCGGTCATGCCGTACCCGAGGCTCGGTCGACCTCGTCGGAAGTTGTCGTCGATGCGCTTGACGAGCTCGGGCGGCATCGGCGCGCCGCCTCCGCCGACGGACCGCAGACTCGAGGTGTCACGTTCGGCGAAACTCGGGGATTCGAGCAGGTCCCAGCTCATCGTGGGCACCCCGACGAAGCTCGTCACCCGCTCCTGTTCGATCAACTCCAGGGCGCGTTCGGGGTCCCACTTGTACGTCATCACCAGCTTCGACCCGCCGACGAATGCGCCGAGCATCACCGGCACGAGCCCGGTCACGTGGAACAGCGGCACACAGAGCATGAACGCGGTCTGCGGCCGGTCGGGATCCGGATCCTCGGGGTCGCGCAGTGCGTTGACCGCACCGCGTGCCGCGAACGCCATCAGCGCGCTGAGCACCGCCCGGTGCGTCGACACCGCGCCCTTCGGGTGCCCGGTGGTGCCCGAGGTGTAGAGGATGGTGGCATCGTCGTCGGGATCGATCTCGACGTCGGGCAGCGTGGCACCCTCGACCAGCAGATCCTCGAGCGCGACGACAGTCGTCGGCGTCACTCGATGCCGACGTCGCGAACGGTCACCACCTCGACCGAGACCGCGCCGGGCTCTGCGGCACGCATGCGTGCGTGGCGATCGGCGTCGGCGAACACCACCTTGGCACCGGAGTCGGCGAGGGCGAACACCATCTCGTCGGTCTGCCACCAGGCATTCATCGGTACGGCGATCGCGCCGACCGACGTGATCGCCGCGAATGCCGCGATCCACTCCGGGTAGTTGCGCATCGCGATCGCCACTCGATCGCCCTTCACGACGCCGAGTTCGTGCACCAGCGCGTGCCCGATCTGGCCGATCAGCTCGAGAACCTTCGGCATCGCCCAACGCTCGTCCTCGAAGACGATGAAGTCGTCGGTCCGAGCAGCGGCGGCGGCGAAGAGGTACCGCAGGTTCGGTGGGGTGCCCGCGAAGACCTTGGTCGGCACGCCGAGGACATCGACCTCCTGGATCTCGAATCGGGTGCCGGGCGCGCAGACACGGGCGCACGCCTCCTGGAAGCTCATCGTCATGGGCGTCCGTCGTAGCACACCGAAGCTGTGCCGGCCGGAGCCGGCGACGTCACCTCGGGTCGGGGAGCGGGCCGCCCAACATCGAGAGGATCGACGACAGCACGGCTTCACGCGACCTCAGACCCGCCTTGTAGGTGGTGTTGTCGGTGTCGGCGATCTCGTAGCGGAGGTCGCGGAACGCGGAGTCGAGCACCTCGCGGAGGAGCTCGGACTGGTTCTCGTCGAGTTCGATGTTCATACCTGTCTCCGTTTCGATGGTGTCGTGGATGTCTGCGGTCGGGCGGTCGGGGGCAGGAACGGTGCATGCCCGGATGAGGCGCTCGGCCTCGACCGCACCACGCCAACTGCCGACCGCGACGGATTTGTCGGGTTCGAGCTGTTTGTACACCCGGAAGAAGTGCTCGATCTCATCGAGCAGGTGGGGTGACACGTCGTCGATGTCGGCGTAGTTGCCCATCGAAGGATCGCCCAGCGCAACGCACAGCACCTTCGAGTCCGGTCCCCTCTCGTCGGTCATCGCGAGCACGCCGATCGGGCGGGCGCGCACGTGACAGCCGGGAACGGTCCGTTCCTCGACGAGGACCACGGCATCGAGTGGATCGCCGTCGCCGCTGGCGGTGTGGCGGATGAAGCCGTACTCGGCGGGATACTGGGTCGATGTCGACAGCACGCGGTCCAGCCACACCGTGCCCGTGTCGGGATCGATCTCGAATTTCGCCCTGCCGCCCCGCGGGATCTCGACCACCACGGTGACCTGGGTCGACGAGGGGTTCCGCCAGCGCCGGGTCATGGCGACAACCTCTCGTTCCTCACCCTCCCATCGCGCCTGCGAGCGAGGTGGGTTGTCCAGGGGATTACGTCCCCGCAGTGGCGGGCGGGGCAGTGGCGGGCGGGGCAGTGGCGTCGCCTGCCTCCGAGCGGTCGGCGTCGTCGAGCAACGACCGGCCGAGCCACAGCGGCACGATCTGGCCGAGCAGCAGCGTGATGCCGCCGAGACCAGCAGGATGCGCATCAGGACCACACCGGTGCCGAGGTCGTTGTTCGTCTCGAGCGCAAGTGCTCGGGCGTCGGCCACGCTGGCGCGGTACTGGTCGACGATCGATCCGGTGTCGGCCAGGTTGTCGCTGATCGTCTGGACGGATGTCGCCAGACCGTCGAGCTGTTGCTGGAGTTCGCCGGCGTTGCCGGTGAACTCGCTGAGGCTCGCCGCGGTGTTGCCGAGCTGTTCGGGGAGTTCCTCGAGGGTGTCGGCCAGTGTTCCGAGTGTCTCGCCCAGCCCGGCCTGGGGGTTGTAGTCCGGCCCGACCGGGAGGCTCGACAACGCGACGAGCAACGTGTCGATGTCGTCGCCGATCTTCTCCAGTGTCCGCACGGTGCCGGTGGCATCGCTCCAGCGACGGCCCGATCGTCTCGGCCAGGCCGGCGATGTCGTCGATCGCCTGCGTGGCCGAGTCGAACGATGCCGACACCGCCGTCAACGTGCTCGCGAGTGCGGCGACCCCGTCGGAGGTCGCGACCAGGACCTCGTCGGCGAGGTCGATCGTGTCGTCGACGGCGTCGAGTGTCTGGATCGTGACGTCCAGACTGTCGTCGGAAGCGTCGGCGAGTTGGCCGACGAAGATCCACCCGACGACCATGCCGAACACCGCGATCAACGCGCCGGCGACGCCCAGCGCCGATCATCAGCCGTCCGGCTCGCCGTGTGTCGCGCGGCGACCGCCACCGGTCGCGTCAGGTCGATTCGGTGTGTGGGACGTGCCCGACGCATCCTGAACAGTGGGGTCGTCCATCGCAGGGAGTCTGCCAGACCGTCACACGGTGCCGGGTCAAATGTGACGCGGGGTTGCGACCCCTGTCGCTCGTCTAGTTGGAGTACTGGTGGAGCGCGCCGCCCTCCGTCGGCGAGGCGCGCGAGCAGCGGCGACAGGTCCCAGTGGCGTCCGCCGAGCGACTCGCTGTAGCCGGTGATCTTGTCGACGATCTCGGTGAGACCGACCGAGTCGGCCCAGAACATCGGCCCACCGCGGTAGAGCGGCCAGCCGTAGCCGTTGACCCACACCACGTCGATGTCGCTGCCGCGGATGGCGATGCCCTCGTCGAGGATCTTGGCGCCCTCGTTCACCATCGGGTACAGCAGGCGTTCGAGCACCTCCTGGTCGGTGACCTCGCGCTGCTCGATGCCCTTGCCGATCGCGAAGTCCTTGATCAGCTGCTCGACCTCGGGGTCGGGTGTCGACTCGCGGGTGTCGGGGTCGTAGGTGTAGTAGCCCCGGCCGTTCTTCTGGCCGCGACGCCCGTTCTCGCACAGCACCTCGCGCACGGTGGAGCTCGACGACTTCTCCTCCTTCCAGCCGATGTCGAGGCCGGCGAGGTCGCTCATCGCGAACGGCCCCATCGGGAAGCCGAAGTCGTACAGCACCCGGTCGACCTGGGCCGGGGTGGCGCCCTTCGAGGATCATCCGCTCGGCCTCGGCGCCGCGCATGAACAGCATGCGGTTGCCGACGAAGCCCGGGCACACGCCGACCATCACCGGCACCTTGCCGATCCGCTTGCCGATCGCCATCGTGGTGGCGACGACCGTGTCGGACGACTTCGCGCCGCGCACGTTCTCGAGCAGCTTCATCACGTTGGCCGGGGAGAAGAAGTGCATCCCGATGACGCTCTCGGGTCGTGAGGTGACGGCGGCGATCTCGTTGATGTCGAGCGCCGAGGTGTTCGAGGCGAGGATCGCGCCCGGGCTTGCAGATCTCGTCGAGCTCGCGGAAGATCGACTTCTTCAGCTCCATGTCCTCGAACACCGCCTCGATGACGATGTCGCAGGTCGGCGAAGTCGGCCTTGTCGGTCGAGCCGGTGATCAGGGCCATGCGCTGCTCGACGGCCTCGGGCGGGATCGAGCCGCGTGACGGCCGAGCGCTCGTAGTTCTTGCGGACCACGCCGAGGCCGCGGTCGAGGGCGGCCTGGTCGCGCTCGACGATCGTGACGGGGATGCCGACGTTGGCGAAGTTCATCGCGATGCCGCCGCCCATCGTGCCGGCACCGAGGACGCCGCAGGTCTGGATGTCGATGATCGGCGTGTCCTTGGCGATGTCGGGGATCTTGTTGGCAGCTCGCTCGGCGAAGAACGGCGTAGCGCTGCGCCGCCGACTGCGGGCCGGTGACCAGCTCCATGAAGAGGCGACCCTCGACCTTGATGCCCTCCTCGAACGGCAGGTTCGCGGCGGCCTCGACGCACTGGATGATGTACTCCGGGCGCGAGGAAGCCACGTGACTTGCTGGGCGATCGAGGCGCGGAACGTCGGCGAACAACTCGGTCGTTGCCCTTCGCCTCGGCGACCTTGTCGTCGCGGTCGCGAACCCGCAGCAGCGGCAGGTTCTCGGCGACGGCGCTTGGCGGCGAACGCGACGGCCGCGGCGCGCAGCGCGGCGAGGTCACCGTCGACCACCTCGTCGACGAGCCCCGACTCGAGGGCCTCGGCGGTGCCGATGTGGCGACCCGACGTCATCATCTCCAGTGCCTTCGGGACGCCGGTGAGGCGAGGGAGACGCTGCGTGCCGCCGCCGCCGGGGAGCAGGCCGAGATTGACCTCGGGAAGGCCGAGCTTCGCCGAGGACACGGCGACGCGGTAGTGGGCGGCGAGGGCGGTTTCGAGGCCGCCGCCGAGTGCGGTGCCGTGGATCGCGGCGATCACGGGGATCGGTGCATCCTCCATTGCTGCCTGCACCTCGTGGAGTCCGACGGCCTGCTGCGCTCCGCCACCGAACTCGGTGATGTCGGCGCCGGCGATGAACGTGCGGCCGTCGCAGATGACGACGACACCCTTCGCACCGTCCTCGACCGCCTTGGCGAGCCCGTCGAACAGGCCCTGGCGGACGTGCCAGCTCAGTGCGTTGACGGGAGGGTTGTCGATCACGATCACGGCGATGTCGCCGACGTCGCTCGACTCGGTCTCGATGCGGACGGATTCGCTCACTCGCAGTCATGGCGCCAGTCAAGCACCCACCCCGTCCGCCTCCGATTCCGAGCATCGCGACGAATGTGCAATTGGGGTGAGCGATCGACCCCTGACCCAATCGCGATCAGGGGGCGATGGCGTTGCCGGGGAGGTTGCCGTCGGGGTGCAGTGCGCTCTGGAAGCGGCGCATGCCGGCGAGCCAGCGGTCGCGGTCGGTGGCCTTGCGTTCGACGTACGTGGCCACCTCGGGGTGGGGCAGCACGAGGAAGCGCTCGTCGCGGATCGCCTCCAGGCACATCGCTGCGACGTCGGCGGGGTCGAGCACGCCGTCGCCGCTGGCCACGCCACCCTCGAACGCGGCGGCTGGGGTCGTCGGTGCTCGTCTCGACGGAGCGCCGGTTGTCGGGGCTGTTGCGGACGATGTTGGTCGCGACCGCCTGCGGGCACAGCACCGACACCCGGATGCCCTGGTGGTAGTGGGAGATCGCGAGCCACTCCGCCAACGAAATCGCCGCCGCCTTGGTCATCGAGTACGCCATCGAGCCGATCTGGGTCAGCAGCCCCGCGGCCGAGGCGGTGTTCAGCAGATAGCCCTCGCCGCGGGCGATCATCGACGGCAGCACCGCCCGCGCTGCGTAGATGTGGGCCATGCAGTGCACTTCCCACATCGCCTGGATCGCCTCGTTGGAGTCCTCGACCCCGGCGGCGGTGACGAAGCCGGCGTTCGACACGAAGAGGTCGATCGGGCCGTGGGCTTCGAGTGTCGACTCGACCATCCGGCGGATCGCGTCCTCGTCGCGCACGTCGATGGCCACGGCCGTACCGCCGATGTCGTCGGCCACGCGTTCGGCCTCGGCACCGTTCAGGTCGGCGACGACCACGTGGCGCGCACCGGCGGCGTGCGCGGCGCGGGCGATCGCCTCACCGATCCCCGATCCGGCTCCGGTGACGACGACGACGCGGTCTTCGAGTTCCATGGGCGCACCGTAGACGCCGCCGCGCTCAGGGCGAGAGCCGATGCAGTTCGTGCGTTGCGATGACCGAGACCGTGCAGGCGTCACCGACGGCGAGCGGCGCGTCGCCGGGTGCGGTGGCACCATCGGAGTGGATCTCGGTGCCGTCGGCGAGTCGAATGCGGTATCGCCACGTCGTACCGAGGTAGCGCCGAGCAGTCACCACGGAGTTCCCGCCCGGCGACACGGAGAGGTCGTGGGGGCGGGCCATCACCGACCGCCCGACTCGTCGGGGAGGAACGACGCGTCACCGAGGAACTCGGCCACGAACCGGTCGACGGGTCGCTCGTACACCTCGACGGGCCGGTCGATCTGGAGAACCCGGCCGGCCGACATCACGGCCACGCGGTCACCGAGGCTCAAGGCCTCTTCGCGGTCGTGGGTGACGAGCACCGCAGCGGCGTTGCGCTGGCGCAACACCGCGACGACGTCGTTGCGTACGTCGTCGCGGAGCGACGGGTCGAGGTTGGCGAACGGCTCGTCGAGCAGGACGACCGCCGGGTCGGGAGCGAGCGCCCGCGCCAGGGCGATGCGCTGCTGCTCCCCGCCCGACAACTCGTGCGGATAGCGCTTGCCGACGCCGGGGAGTCGGACGAGTTCGAGCAGTTCGTCGACGCGGGCGTTCCTCGTTCGCCGGTCGAGATGGCGGAGCCCGAACGAGATGTTCCCGGCGACGCTTCGGTGGGGGAACAGCGCGTGGTCCTGGAACACCATCCCGATGCGCCGACGCTCGGGCGGGAGTGCGGTGACGTCGACCCCGGCGAGCACCACCCGCCCGGTGGCGGCACCGTCGAGGCCGGCGACGATGCGCAGGAGTGTCGACTTGCCGCAGCCGCTCGGGCCCACCACCGCCAGCAGCTCGCCGTCGGTGACCTCGAACGACACGTGGTCGACCACGTCGTGATCGCCGATGCGTCGCGTCGCGCCGTCGACGCACAGTGCGACGGCGCTCACGACACCGTCTCCGCTCCGTGTTCGAGCGCCCACAGCAGAACCACGACCATCACCATGCCGACGGCGACGATCGCCAGTGACGGCACCGCCGCCTGCACCCAGAGGCTCTCGGACGTGGCCTGCCACACCCAGATCGGCAGCGTTTCGGTGCCGAACGGGCGCAGCAGCAGCGTGATCGGCAACTCCTTCAGGGTGTCGATCGCCACGAGCACGGCAGCCGCGATGATCCCGGCGGCAGCGAGCGGCAGTTCGATCCGCGTCGCCACACGGAATCGGCCGGCACCGAGCGTCCGGGCGCTGGCCACCATCGACGGCGACACCTTGCCGACACTGGAGTCGATGCCGTGGTAGGCGACCGCCAGGAACCGCACGACGAGGGCATAGATCAACCCGACGATCGAGCCGACGAGCAGCCATCCATCGGGCAACCATCCCGAGCGGTCGAGCGCCGCCAGGGTCACCAAGACGCCGATCGCCACCACGGGGCCGGGGACTGCGTAGCCGAGCGTGGCGAGACGTGCCGTGATCGACCCGCTCGCCCGGGACGATTCAGCCCGATCGTCAGCAGGACGCCGAGCACGAGGCATGCAGTCGTGGCGAGCGCCGCGATGCGCAGCGACGACATCAGGTGGAAGCCGAGGTCGCCGGCCACCGTCTCGGTCTGGCCACTCTGCTGTGCGTCGACGGCCCACGTGACGAGCCGGGTGACGGGGAGCGCGACGGCGATCGTGAACACACTCCAACCGCCGATCGCGCCGACGGCCGCCCGCCAGCCGTGGAGTCGGTGGACGTGCAGGCCGCCCTTCGTGCCGCTCTGGGTGTACCGGGCCCGGCCTCGCATGAGTCGTTCGGCCGCGATCAGGAAGATCGCCACGCCGATCAGCAGCACCGAGAGTTCGGCGGCGGCATTGCGGTTGCCGGTGCCGAACCACACCCGCAGCACACCGTCGGCGATCGTCGACACGTTGAAGAGCCGGACCGTGCCGACGTCGGTCAGCACCTCCATGCCCACCAGCGCCGCGCCGGCGGCGATCGACGGCCGTGCCATCGGCAGGACCACGCGTCGGAACGCCTGCCGACGGGTGCACCCGAGGCTGCGGGCGACGTCGACAGCGTGTTGTGACTGTTCGCGGAACGCCGCCCGGGCGAACAGGTACACGTAGGGATACAGGGTGAGCGTCAGCACCAGCGAGCACAGCCAGATCGAGCGCACCGCTCGGGCACCGAGGGGTTCCTGCAGCGTGTCGAGCCAGACGAACCCGAGCACGTAGCCGGGGACGGCAAGTGGTGCGACGAGCAGCCACCCGAGCAGCCGTCGACCCGGGAACTGGTAGGCGGTGACGAGCCAGGCGAGCGCTGTGCCGAGCACGATCGTGCCGGCGAGCACCGTGACGAGCAGCGTGGCCGTGTCGCGGATCATTCCCGGCAGACGGGTCTCCCACAGCTCACGCCACACCTCGGTGCTCGGCTGGACGATCGACCACACGACCACCAGCACGGGGATCGCGACGGCGATGGCGATCGCGGTGACGACGACCGAACCGGAGAGCCGACGCGCCTGCCGGCCCAGGGTGGCAGCGTGCGTCATCGGCTCACTCGTAGCCGGTGGCGCTGAGCAGTTCCACCGCGTCCGGCTGGAACTCGCCGAGCTGTCTGACCGCTGCGCGATCGGCGACGAACTCGCCCCAGCCGGCGACGATCTCGTTCGGCTCCACGGTCGGGTCGGCGGGGTATTCGAAGTTCGCAGCGGCGAATGCCTCCTGGCCGTCGGTGGCCAGCCACTCCAGGAGTTGGAGCGCCGCCGCGGGGTTCGGTGCGTGCGCGGTGACGGCTGCGCTGCTGACGTTCACGTGGGCGCCCCGTCCGTCCTGCTCGGGCCAGACGATCTCGACGGGGAACTCCGGATCCTCCGACAGCAGTCGACCGAGGTAGTAGGTGTTGGCGATCGCGATGTCGCATTCGCCGTCGGCGACCGCCTTGTAGATGTCGGTGTCGCTGTTGATGTAGAGCGGGTCGTTGTCGACCCACGACTGGACGATCTCGGTGGCGCGCTCCTCGCCCTCGGCGATGATCAGGCCGGCGACGAGCGACTGCGTGTAGGGATGCGTGCTCGGGCGCAGGCAGATCCGGCCCTTCCAGGCCGGGTCGCCGACGTCGGCGTAGGTGGAGGGCGGGCCGTCGACCCGCTCGGTGCTGGCGACGATCACGCGGGCCCGTTGGCTGAGGGCGAACCAGTCGTCGTTCTCGCTGCGCAGCTCCGCGGGGATCGCCGATCTCAGTGCGTCGCTGTCGACCGACGCGAGCATGCCGGCATCCGCCGCCAGCTCGATGTTGGCAGCATCGGCGGCCATCAGGAGGTCGGCGGGGGTGTTCTCGCCTTCGGCGATGAGTCGTTCGCGCAGCTCGGGGTCGTTGCCCGTCGTGAAGCGCACCTCGATGCCGGTGTCGGCGGTGAACGCATCGAAGACGGGCTCGATGCCGTAGTGACGTCCGGTGTACACCGTCACCGTGTCGGTGTCGGTGGCGGTGGCGGTGTGCGGTGGACGTTTCGCTGTCGCCTCCGTCGGAACTCCCGCAGGCGGCCAGGATCAAGGTGCCGACCACCACACCACTCACGAACTGTGTCACGTTCTTTCTGCGCATAGTTAGGGGAGCCTAACAGCACAGCTGGCAGGAGTGAAGTTCACCGTGACCGGTGGCCACCCATACCCTGGGGGGTATAGTGGAGCCATGAACTTCCTCCACTTCATGAACACGCTCGTCGGTCGCGGGATCCGGATCGTCCTCGGCGTCGTCCTGATCGCCGTGGGAATCGCCGTCGGCGGCACGGTCGGTGTGGTCATCGCGACCTTCGCGCTGCTCCCCATTGCCACGGGCGTGTTCGGGGTGTGCCCGGTCAATCCGCTGTTCGGTGAGTCGATGAGGGCGTGCGCCGTTCCCTCGCAGCGTCGCCATCACTCCTGAGCGCACACCCGACCGCACACCGCGCACGCCCGACGGGCGATCTAACCTCCGGCGATGACCGGTGCCCACCCCCACATCGGCGTGATCGGTGCGCTGCCCGAAGAGGTCGATCGACTCCACGAACTGCTCGTCGACGAGACGATCACCGAGCACGTCGGTCGTCGATTCCACAGCGGGCTGCTCGGTGGGCAACGCGTCACGCTCGTGCAGTCACGAATCGGCAAGGTCGCGGCCGCAGTGACGGCAGCGACGCTGATCCGCGACCACGACGTCGACGCAATCATCTTCACCGGTGTCGCCGGAGCGCTGTCGGACGACCTCCGCGTGGGCGACGTGGTGATCGCGAGCGAGCTGATCCAACACGACCTGCAGGGCCCGCCCGAGCTGTTCGCACGCGGCGAGATCCCGTTGCTGAGGGTGATCGAGTTGCCGACCGACGACGCCCTGACGGCAGCGGCCGTCGCGGCAGCGCGTGAGTTCGTCGAATCGGGGTTCGGCGACGTCGTGACGCAGGAGCTGCTCGCCGGCCTCGGCATCGACCGGCCGACAGTTCACGTCGGCCAGGTGGCCACCGGTGACGAGTTCATCCACGGCGACCTGAAGCAGGTCGTCCGCTCGCGTACCCCGAACGCGATCTGCGTCGACATGGAGGGCGCCGCCGTCGCCCAGGTGTGCCTCGAACACGGCGGCGTGCCGCTCTGTGTGATCCGATCGATCTCCGATCTGGCGAGCGGCACCGCGTCGATCGACTTCCCGCTGTTCCTCGACACCCTCGCCCGGCACTACTCCGCCGAGATCCTCACCCGCATGTTCGCCGTTCCCGGGAGTGTCGAGCCCGGCCGGTAGGTGGCCGGAAGACCCACTCGACGCGGGCGTCGGGCTGGACAAGAATCCTCGAATGCCGTGCCAACATCTGACGTCGATCACCGCGACCGAACCGGCCAGTTCCGTCGGCTGCGAGGACTGCATCCCGATCGGTGGTCGTTGGCTGCACCTTCGGATGTGCATGACGTGTGGGCACGTCGGATGCTGCAACGACTCACCCAACCGTCACGCCGCGGCACACTTCGACAGCACCGGGCATCCCGTGATCCAGTCGTTCGAGCCCGGTGAGCACTGGGCGTGGTGTTACGTCGACGAACAAGCAGTACCCGACGTCGGCGTCGACCTCGATCGATTCCACCTCTGACGATCAGCGTGTCGCGACGACGGTGCCGCCGTGGTCGGCGGAGGCGTAGATCGCGTCGACCAATCGGTGGGCGGGGAGCGCCTCGCTGAAGGGGAGCGGCGACGGCTTGGCGTCGCGGATCGCGTCGATGAACGGCGTCAGCGGATTGAACATCGCGCCGCCGGGAACGATCGCGATGTCGTCCGCCGCGGGCCAGCGCCGCTGTCGATGCACGCTCGCGCCAAGCGCCTCACCCTGCAGCGACTGGACCGGCTTCGCCGGTGAACTGCCACGTGAGCGGACCCTCGGGCGTGCCGTCCATCGAGAGGTACAGGTTCTCGGAGAACAGCTCGACGCTGCGCAGGCTCGGGCGGTCGACGATGTCGTGCCAGATCGAGGTGAGCGACGCGACCCCGCCGTTCGTGAACTCCATCCGGGCCACCGCCACGTCGTCGATGAGCGGATAGCCGTGCACCTCCCGCACGGTGCCGCTGACCGAATCGACCGGACCGCACAGCCACTGCATGACGTCGACGTCGTGGATCGAGTGTTCGAGCAGCGTGCCGCGCCCGCATCGCGCCGGGATCGACCCGCCACGTCGACCCGTAGTGGCTCTGGATCGGGATGAACTGGTCGTCGCGGAACGACACGGCGAGCAGCCGACCCGCCCGTGGGTCGGCGAGCAGCGTGCGGGCGTGCATGAACTGCGGCGTGAACCGCAGGACCAACCCGACCTGGTTCACCACCCCGGCCGACTCGACCGTGTCGACCATCCGCTGCGCGACGGTGCCGTCCACCGCGAGCGGCTTCTCGCAGAACACGGCGAGCCCTCGTTCGGCCGCTGCGGCGACGAGTCGCTCGTGCTCGGACGTCCACGTGGTGACGAACACGGCGTCGACGCGGTCGAGCAGTTCGTCCTCGCCGACTGCCTCGGCGCCGACACGATCGGCGAACGCCTGCGCCCGATCGGCCTCCGGATCGTGGACGGCGACGATGCGGTGGTCGGCTGTCGAGTGCTTGAGGAACCAGTTGTGGGTCCTGCTGATGAACCCGGTTCCGTAGAACCCGATGCGAACGGTCATGCCACCCAGTGTGACATCCGGGGTCAGACCCCAGACGTAACGCTCACTCGTAGACGAGGCAGCCGTCGTCGAGGTCGGCGGCGGGCAGCGCCTCCTTCTCGACCCAGTAGTCCTGGGTGTGCTGCCACTCGGGCTTGTCGCCGCGCTTGGGCATGAGGTGCTGGCTGCGCATCAGGTACCCGGGGTTGAAGTTCTCGGGATCGATCCACGACCCGAGTCTCCATGTCGGCGTCCTCGGCCCGCAGCTGCGGGGTCACCTTGTGCACGCCGAGGTCGTCCATGTGATGCAGCAGTCGGCACACGCAGTCGCCGATCAGGTCGGCGCGCAGGGTCCAACTCGCCCGGAAGTAGCCGAACACCCACACGCAGGTTCGGCACGCCCGTGAACATCATCCCCCGGTAGGTGATGGTGTCGGCGTAGTTGACGGGCGTGCCGTCGACGGTGAAGGCGATGTCGCCGAGCACACTGAGATCGAAGCCGGTGGCGGTGATGATCACGTCGGCGTCAGTTGCTCGCCGGACTTCGTGAGGATGCCCGTCTCGTTGAAGGTCTCGATCTCGTCGGTCACGACCGAGGCCTTGCCGCTGCTGATGCCCTTGAAGAGATCGCCGTCGGGAACCATCGCGAGGCGCTGCTGCCACGGCCGGTACTTCGGCGTGAAGTGCGTCGCGACGTCGTAGCCCTCCGGCAGCTCCTCGGTCACGAGCCGGAGGAGTTCGTCGCGCACCATCTCCGGGAACTCGAACGACATCCGGGTGATCTCGGCCTGGTCCTTGAGCACCTTGCGGCGGACGATCTCGTGCGTCCACTCCTCGGGGATCTCCAGGTCGCGAAGCATGTCGGCGACCTCGTTCGAGTTCGGACGCGACACGAAATAGGTCGGCGAGCGCTGCAGCATCGTCACGTGCTCGCATTCACCGGCGATGGCCGGGACGAGTGTCGCGGCGGTGGCACCGGAACCGATCACGATGCACCTGCTTGCCCGAGAGGTCGATGTCGCTCGGCCACGTCTGCGGGTGGACGATCTCGGCCCTCGAAGTCTGTCCATGCCCGGCCACTCGGGCGTGTAGCCCTTCTCGTGGCGGTAGTAGCCCTGGCACATCCAGAGGAAGTTGGTGGTGAACGTCATCGGGCTGCTGGTCGCCCGTCGCCGGGTCGGTGCGCGTGCCGTGCAGCGTCCAGAGGTTGTCGTCGCTCGACCACTCCGCCGCTGCGATCGCGTGGTTGTAGCGGATGTGCCGGGCGAGATCGTTCTCCTCGATCACCTCGCCCATGTACGCCAGGATCTTGTCGGCCGTGGCGATCGGCTGACCCGGTCCACGGCTTGAAGCGGTAGCCGAACGTGTAGAGGTCACTGTCGGAGCGGATGCCCGGGTACGTGTGGGTCAGCCACGTGCCGCCGAAGCTCGCGAACTTCTCGAGCACGACGAACGACTTCTCCGGGTACTGGTCCTGGAGGTGGTAGGCCGCGCCGACGCCGGAGATCCCCGCCCCGACGATCAGCACGTCGAAATGCTCGGTGGCGGTGCCGGCTGCTGCGCCGATGGTGGTCTCGGTCTGGGTCATCATCTCCCATGCTTGCCGACCGGCACGGTGATCCTGCAACCGCGCGTTCCGAGTCCCGCGTGGCATCCACGGACTCACGGTCAGATCCCGGACGTGAGGCCGGGTGTCGGACACCGATCGTCACATCGGCGATGCTGGGCACGGTGAGAATCGATTGTGCTGCCTATGTCGACGGGTACCGCCACGAGTTCGACCCCGACACGATGACCATCGACGATCCGGTCGTCGGTGACGGATTCGTGTGGCTCGGGCTGCGCATGCCCGACGAGGCGGAGTTGCAGCGCGGTCTCGACTCCCTCGGCGTCACCGGTGTGTCGGCGACGGCGGTACTCACGCCGCACCGTCGACCGGTGTTGACGGTGGAGGGCTCGACGGTGCAGATCGTGCTGCGAACCGCGGCGTACGAGGATCGCAACGAGACGATCGCTCTGGGCGAGATGACCCTGCTCGTCACCCAGCGGGCAGTGATCTCGATCCGACACGGCCAGGCGAGCCAGTTGGCGGCGAGCCGGGCGTCGCTCGAACGTGACCCGGACCGGCTCCGGCTCGGACCGTTCGCCGTGGTTGCCGCGGTGATCGGGCTCGTCATCGACGACTACGGGCCTGCGCTCGACGGGTTCGAGAACGACGTGATCGAGGTCGAGCGTGACGTGTTCTCCGACACCCATCGCCAACCGGTACAGCGGCTCTACAAACTCAAGCGTGAGGTTCGTCGGATGCTGGTGGCGATCGACTCGCTCGACGATCCGCTCGCCCGACTCATCCGGGTGCGTGGGTTGCAGCTGCACCCCGAGGTGCTCGCTGACCTCAACGAATCCGAAGATCAGCTCGATCGGGCCGTGACGCGCGCCCACTCGCTGTCAGGGCTCCTCGACGCCGCGCTGACCGCCAGCCTCACGCAGATCACGGTTCGTCAGAACGACGACATGCGCAAGATCAGCGCGTGGGTGGCGATGGCCGCGGTGCCGACGATGATCGCGGGCATCTACGGCATGAACTTCGACAACATGCCCGAGCTCGCCTGGGAGTTCGGGTATCCCGTGGTGCTCATGGCCACGGCCGTCGCGGTGGCGTTGATGTATCGCCAGTTCAAGAAGTCCGGCTGGCTGTGACGATTCGTGTCCGACACCGGTTGTCGCGTGCGTCACACGATGCTGGTGGAGCTGCGGGCGATGAGCTTGCCCAGCGCCCACTGTGAACCTCGCGGGGAGATGCGTGCGGCGGCGTCGAAGACGTGGGCGTCGGGGCCGATGAGCGCGCGCCGCTTGTTCTTCTCCACGGCGCCGATGATCAGCTGAGCTGCCTTCTCGGGTGTGGTGCGCGTGAGCCGCTCGAAGTCGACCGCGGCCTGCTCGGCATCGACGGCGTCTTCGTGTTCGGCGAATTCGAAACGTGCGTTGCGGGCGATGTTGGTGCGGATGCCACCGGGATGGATCGTGGTCGCGGACACGCCGCACTGCTCGATGTCGAGTTCGGTGCGCAGCGACGTCGGTGAATCCGCGCACCGCGAACTTCGCAGCGTTGTAGGCCGACTGGCTCGGGATCCCGAGGAGGCCGAACACGCTCGAGATGTTGACCACGTGGCCGTCGCCCGAGGCCTTGAGGTGGGGAAGGAACGCCAGGGTGCCGTGGACGACACCCCAGAAGTTGATGTCGATCAGCCAGCGGAAGTTGTCGTAGGACATCGCACCGACGTCGGCCGAGAGGGCGACGCCGGCGTTGTTGAAGATGAGGTTGACCCGTCCGAACTCCTCGACCACGTCGGTGGCCCACGCCTCGACGGCCTCACGGTCGGCCACGTCGACGTGCGCGGTCGTGACCTTGACGCGCGATCGGGGCCGCCTGCTCGACCAGGGCGACGGTCTCGGCGAGTCCGGCGTCGTCGACGTCGCTGAGCGCCACGTGGCATCCCCGCGTCGCCAACTCGACGGCGAGCGCCCGCCCGATGCCCGACCCCGCGCCGGTGATTGCCGCGACCTTGCCCGAGAAGTGCTTCATCTCCCCACCCTACAAATCGCTGTTTGTAGGGTGGGCAGATGACGAGTCAGCTCCGGTTCGGATGGTTGTCGCCCGTGATCGGGAACAGATGGAGTGATCATCGACCGATCGTGATGTACCAGGAGCAGCACATCCTCCCGACGGCCCTGGCGCACTTCGACTCGCTGTGGATCGCGGACCACTTCTACGGCTTCGACGCCAAGACCGATCCGTTCATGGAGGCATGGACCACCCTCACCTGGCTCGCCGCCAAGTTCCCCGACGTGATGCTGTGCCACCACGTGCTCGGTGTCGGCTACCGCCCGCCCGCGCTCACCGCCAAGATGGCGTCGACGCTCCAGACGCTGTCCGGTGGTCGCTTCATCCTCGGGATCGGGGCCGGGTGGCGCGAGGACGAGTACCTCGCCTACGGCTACGACTTCCCCCGTCCCACCGTGCGGTTCGAACAGCTGGAGGAGACGATCGAGATCTGTCGGCGCATGTGGACCGACCCCGATGCGACCTTCCACGGCAAGCACTTCCACATCGACGGTGCAGCAGCCTCACCACTGCCCGACGTCGTCCCGCCGATCTGCATCGGTGCAGCGGGTGAGCAGATCGGACTACCGATGGTCGGACGGCTCGCCGACATGTGGAACGGGCCGTCACGCGGCACCGACGACGACTGGCGCCGGCGCCTCGACATCGTGAGATCATCGGCCGTTGCGGCTGGACGTGACGTCGCCGACGTCGAGATCAGCACCACGCTGGAACGGGCGTTGCCCGAGACCGACGCCGAGTCCGCCGAGTTCCTCGACCTGCTCGAACGCAAGGCCGACCTCGGGGTGCAGCACTTCGTGCTCGACTTCGGCCACCCGCTCACCGACGAGCACGTGATCCGGTTCGTCGAGCAGGTCATGGAGCCGCTGCGGGATCGGTAATGTTCCTCGATGGCTGACATCACGGTCCGCAAGGTCAAGTTCGAGTTCCCCGACGAACTCGACGACGTACTGCCGGGCGACGACCTGGTCCGCGAGACGTACCTCGTCGCGTTCTCGCTGACGATGCCCTACCTCGAGCCCTACCTGATCCGGACGTACCGTGCAGTGGTCGACGACATCACCGACCCCGAGCTCGCCTCCGACGTCCGCGAGTTCATCGGTCAGGAGGCGCAGCACTTCCAGAACCACCGCCGGATCAACGAGATCATCAAGGCGCCAGCTCGGGCCCGCCACCGCCGCGAAGCTGCAGGCGGTCGAGGATCGCCTCGACGCCGACTATCGCCGCTTCAACGCCGAGAAATCGCGTCGGTTCAACCTGATGTATGCCGAAGGTTTCGAAGCGATGACCTGTGCGATGGCGATGACGATGTTCGACGAGGCCTCGTCGGGTGCCGCGCCGGTTCGGATCGCTTCGGGGCGTGGCAGCAGCTGTGGGCGTGGCACGCCGCCGAGGAGATCGAACACCGCACCGTGGCGTTCGGCGTGTACGAGCACCTCGAGGGCAACTGGGCCTACCGGGTCGCCGGCTCACTGAGGGCGCAGGCGCACTTCCAGCGCGCGGTCGACGACATGCAGCGCATCCTGCTGGCGTCGCAGGGCGCTCCCGCCAAGCATCACGTCCCGCCGTGGCTCCGAAACGGCCGCTCGCGCTACCTGGCCACGTTCAAGCCGGGCTACGACCCGGCCGACCTCGACGTCAGCCCCCTGGTGGCCATGGTCCTCGCCCCCTACACCGCCGCCTGACCCGCAACCCAGCCTGTTTGCGCCGCCTGCCTGGACTGTCCTGCCCAACCTGTTTGCGTTGCATTTCCGTTGGAGCGGGCCAACCAAACTGTCACGCAAACCGCTCTGGAGCGGGTTTCCAGCCGGGGCCGCGGAACACGTAGCCGAGGCGGTCACGCCAGGAGCGGGCGCCCTTGACGTCGCGGGCGATGTCGACGAACTCGTGGTAGGCGATGCGGACCGGGTTGTAGGTGTGGATGTTCTTGGTGAGGCCGTACTTGATCCGGCGCACCTCGGGCTCGAACGTGCCGAACAGCTTGTCCCACACGATGAGGATCCCGCCGTAGTTCTTGTCGAGGTACTGCGGGTTCGCGCCGTGATGCACGCGGTGGTGTGACGGCGTGTTGAACACCGCTTCGATCGGTGTCGGGAGCCTGTCGATGGCCTCGGTGTGGATCCAGTACTGGTAGAGCAGGTTGATCTGGCCCGCCTTGATGACGTGATGGGCCGGAATGCCGAGCAGCGGCATCGGCAGGAACACCCACGACGTGAGGAACCCCGACCACGGCTGGCGCAGTGCCGTCGACAGGTTGTAACGCTCGCTCGAGTGGTGGCTCACGTGGTTGGCCCAGAACAGGCGCACCTCGTGCATCCATCGGTGATCCCAGTAGTAGAGGAAGTCCCACGCCACGAGCGCCACCGGCAGCGACCACTTGGTTGCCCCGATGTCCGCGATCCGCCGCTTGAACACGAAGCGGTTCATCGCGGCGATCCCGCCGGCGATCGCCAGGTTGACGGCGACGTTGCCGGCCAGCATCGACAGGCTCGCGGCCGTGTCCCGACGCTCGTACCCGACGGGCACCAGCGGGTCGGGCGGAAGTCGAGGATCGGAGAGTTCCTCCGCGGTCGCGTCATCGAGGTCGCCGAACTCGCGCAGCTGCCGGCGGGCGAGCACCCGCGACTCCCACACCATCGTCCCGACGAACGCCGGGAGCGACAGCAGGTCGATCGTGTCGATCGGGCGCGAATTCAGGGCCTTCACCTCCCCAGTCTCCCATCTCGGGTTTGCGTCGCGAATTCGTTGGGGCGGGGCAACGAAAGTGTGACGCAAACCGGAAGGTGGCGGGGCTTGGACGGGTAGGTTCGCGGCGTGAGCGAGACCCGGAAGTTCCCCCAGTCACGATTCGCCCCGCCACCGGGGGCAACGGAGATCCTGCTGGTCCGCCACGGCGAGTCGGCGGCCGCACGTCGAGGGCGAGGCGTTCTCCCTCGTGGGCGGGCACGGCGACCCGCCGCTCGCCCCCGACGGCGTCGAGCAGGCGAAGCTCGCCGCGCAACGACTCGTCGACACCGGCGAACGGATCGCCGCGGTGTACGTCACCACGCTCCAGCGCACGGTCCAGACCGCGGCGCCGCTCGTCGAGCGGCTCGGTCTCACGCCGATCGTCGAAGCCGACCTCCGCGAGGTGTTCCTCGGCGACTGGGAGGGCGGCGAGTTCCGCAGACGCGTGGCCGACGGCGACCCGATCGCCCAGCTGATGTACGTCGAGGAGCGCTGGGACGTGATCCCCGGCGGCGAGCCGGCGCACCAGTTCCGCAACCGTGTGCAGCGTGGCATCGAACGCATCGCCGCCGCGCACCCCGACGAACTCGTCGTCGCGGTCGTCCACGGCGGCGTGATCGGCGAGATCATGAACATCGCCACGGGTTCGACAGGGCTTCGCGTTCACCGGCGCCGACAACGCCTCGATCTCCCACGTCGTGGTCACCGCCGACCGCTGGGTGGTGCGCTGCTGGAACGACACCTCGCACCTGAGCCCCACCTTCAGCACCGCCGCCCAACCCCTGATCTGAACCTGAAACGCTGGGGTCTGACCCCGGCGTTTCAGGTGGTGCGGTCGGGGCGCCAGAAACCTGCGAGCAGTGCGGCGCCACCGCCGATGCCACCGATCGCGGCGATCAGCAGTCCCGTCGTGCCGGTGAGGTCGTCGGTCAGATCGAGTGCATGGTCGAGCGACCAGGTGCCGGGCCCGATCGCACCGATCGCCAGACCCACGATGCCGAGCGTCATCACGTACTCCCATCCCTCGCCCGGACGGAAGATGAAGAAGCCGTTGCCGCGGTGGTTGATCGCCCAGGCGACGAACATCACGCCGACGACCCCGGCCGATGCGAACGGCGTCAGCAACCCGACGATCAGGGCCAGGCCACCGGCGATCTCGGTGATGCTCGCCAACCAGGCGTGCAGCTTCGGCGGCTTCATCCCCATCGAACCGAACCACCCGGCGGTGCCGTCGATGTTCGGGCGGACGTGGTTGATGCCGTGGGCCAGCATCACCGCACCCACCCCGCATCGCAGGAGGAACAGGGCGAAGTCGATGGCATCGGCGTCGTTCATGCCGTCAGCCTGGCAGGTGGCGCGTCGTCAGGAGTGAACGTGGCTGGACGGGTCGTCCGACGTGCTCTGTGCCGCGACGGCCTCGACGGCAGCCGAGTGCAGGGCAACCAGCTCGTCGCTGCGCCCTGGTGCCAGTTCGTCGAGCACGGCGGTGTCGTTGCGTTCGCAGGCCCTGATGATGTCGAGCGTCTCGCCGAGCTGGCCTCGCCCGTGCAACAGGGCGCCGACGATCTCGTCGGTGACGGGCAGTTCGTCGAGCAGTTCGGCGATCGGTGTTCCGTAGAGCAGATCGGTCGTCGACAGCAGGGCCACTGTCACGCCGCTGCCGGCCTGGTCGGTCCCGGCGAGCAGTTCGGCCGCCATGTGGGCGCGTACCGCACCCCTCGTGATGTGCACGTCGTCGTCGACGGTGTCGCCCGACGAGGCGATCAGCTCCGCGAGGCAGCGCAGCTTCTCGTGCCCGAGCAGATCCATCGCCTGATCGAGTGAGCGGACGTTGCGGTCGAGCCCGAATGCATTGGCGTTGACCGCCGTCAGCAGTCGGAACGCCAGCGACGGATCACTCGCCATGATCGACTCCAACGCACCCACGTCGATCCCGCGACCGTCGTCGACGAGCGAGTCGTGCAGTGCGGCGGCCGACCAGGTGCCGGCCGGGCGAGCAGGGCGTCGGAGCACCTCGGGTGCCGCGATGTAGTACCCCTGGAAGAGGTCGAAGCCGTGCTCGTCGCACCGCTTGAAGTCGGCGACCGATTCGACCTTCTCGGCCACCACCTGGACACCCGGCGACCGTTCGCGGGCGACGTCGATCAGTCGCGGGATCTCGGCGTCGTGCGCCGTCGTCAGTTCGATCTTCACGATGCTCGCCAGGGGGAGCAGGTGTGAACGCTCGAGGTCGCCGAGGCGGCTGACGTTGTCGAGCGCGAAGTGGTAGCCGTCGTATCGAGCCTGCTGCAGCGCGGCGACCGTCTCGTCGTCGAAGGGGGTCTCCTCGCGGACTTCGATGATCATGCCCTCGGCCGGCATCGCCCGATGCAGGCCGTGGACGACGAGGCTGGCACTGGCGTTGATCATCCCGAATCGGTCGCCGACCACGTGTTCCATGCCCCACTGGAGCAGCACGCGTTCCATGACGCCTCGGGTGGCCGCGTCGGGATCGTCGAACGTCGTGGCCGAGTCCGGGCCGTCGCGGTAGAGCAGTTCGTAGCCGAAGACCTGACGGTCGGCGTCGACGATCGGCTGGCGTCCGAGGAACACTTCCGCGGTCATGCGCTCGCCTCCGAAGTCGCTTCGGGTGCGACGGCTCTGCGTGATCGAATCGTGCTCAATCGTCGGGTCCCAGCCTGCCTTCATCGCCACCGAACGGGCAACGTCTCACCCTGTATCGGTCGCAGAGGCGACGAACTGAAGGAGCCCGTCGTGCTCACGCTCGGCGGTCAGTGCTCACCCATCCGCCGCTGGCCGTCCACGAGTGGCCGCAGCGATCTGGGCGACATCGGCCTTCGGGGCGCGGTTCGCCGTGAGCAGGCCGTTGACCTCCTGATAGGTGTCGGTCAGCTGTGTCCAGCAACCGCCGACCAGCACGGTGCTCGCATGCACGACCGCCCACTGCTCGCGATAGCGACGCACGAGGTCGTCGGCCGACCCCGCCGTGTCGTATCCCCAGTCCTCCGTGCCGAACGAGAACGCGGTGGCGTCGGTGGCCATGGCGATTCCACCGAACTCCGACAGCACCACGGCCCGGTTGCCGATCGGCGCGTGGTCGAGATCGACCGGTCGGCCATCGGGTCGCCGCCCGGCGACGACATCGGCGATTGCGTCACGGTCACCCCATCGTGCAGTGAGGGCTGCGGGATCCTGGTCGTAGTCGTGCACACCGACGATGTCGCCACCGACCGTTTCCCATCCGTCGTTGGCCGACACGGGTCGTGTGCCGTCGAGGGCGCGCGTCGTGGTCGCGAGCGCTTCGATCAGGGCGCGCTGTGCGTCGTCGTGTTCGCAGCCGCCGACGCCCCACGATTCGTTGATCGGCACCCAGGTGACGACCGAGGGGTGATTGCGGTGTGCCTCGACGATCTCGCTCCACTCATGCAGCACGTTCGCCGATGTGTCGGGCCCGGGTCGGGAGGCGCTCGGCATCTCGACCCACGTCAGGAGGCCCATGCGGTCGGCGAGCGCGAAGTAGCGGGGGTCCTCCGTCTTCTGGTGCTTGCGGGCGCCGTTGAATCCGAGTGCCTTGGTGAGTTCGATGTCGCGGCGCAGGGCGTCGATGTCGGGAGGGGTCGCTCCGGTGTCGGGCCAGTAACCCTGATCGAGCACCAGACGAAGCGGATAGGGCCGACCGTTGAGGAGGAACCGACCGTCGCTCACCCTGACGGATCGCAGTGCCGTGTACGACTCGACCGAGTCGATCGTCGAGCCGTCGGCACTCAACGTCAGTTCGGCGTCGATGATCGTGGGGCTGGTCGGCCACCACGTGAGAGCGAACTGTTCGTCGAACGAGCCGGAGCCGAGCGGGAACGTCCGCTCGACGACCCGGGTGGAGCCGCGGCCGGTGATGCCGATCGTGTCGTCGACGAGTACCTGCGAACCTTCCGTGAGGTCGGCGCGAAGCACGAGGCGGAGCTGGAGCCCCTCGCTCGCCGCCGCCCCGACGATGCGAACCCTGGCGGTGATCGCCATCGCCTCCGCATCGGGGATCCACGTGATGTCGTCGATCCTCGTTGCCGGTACCCGCTCGATCCACACCGTCTTCCAGATCCCGGTCGTGCGCGGGTAGAAGATCGAGTGCGGCACCGGCTGCCAGTCCTGCTTGCCCCTCGGCACCGAGAGGTCGTGGCCGTCGTCGGTGGCGCGCACCACGAGTTCCACGGGGCCGGCGTTCGCTTCGTGGGTGATGTCGACGCTGAATGCCGTGTAGCCCCCGACGTGATGTCCCACGTGATCCCCGTTGGCCCACACGTCCGCGACCCGGTCGACGCCGCCGAAGTGGACGAGGATCCGCTCGTCGCCGTCGGCTGGGGGAACGTCGATGCGGCGTCGGTACCAGCACTGCTGGACGTACCCGTCGAGGCCGGCGCCGTCGACTCCGACGCCCGCCGCCGGTGTCTCCGGAGCGAAGGGCACGAGGATCCGCTGGTCGAACGCCGGCTCGGTCGGTCGCTCGAAGACGAGGTCGCGGTCGACCGAGAAATCCCACGGGCCGTCGAGCGACGACCACGCACGCTGGAGGAACGGTCGCGGATGATCGGCCGGTGTCGCCATGACGCGGATCACGGTAGCCAACCGGGCGCAACCGGTGCCGACCCGGGATCGGCACGCCGCGTAACCTGCAACCATGTCCTGTCGCATCCTGGTGCTCAACGGCCCGAACCTGAATCTGCTCGGCACCCGCGAGACCGACGTCTACGGAACGGCCACGCTCGAATCGATCGTCGCCGACATCCGCGCGGTGGCCTCCGAACACGGCGTCGAGGTGTACGACATCCAGTCGAACAGCGAGGGCGAGCTGATCGATGCGCTCCAAGAGGCGCGGACGCGTGCCGACGGCGTGATCTTCAACCCGGGCGCCTACACGCACTACAGCATCGCCCTGCGTGACGCCGATCGCATCGATCTCCGTCCCGGTCGTCGAGACCCATCTCTCGAACGTGCATGCCCGCGAGGAGTTCCGCCACACGTCGGTGGTGAGTGCAGTGTGTCTGGGCGTGGTCGCCGGCTTCGGCGCCGACAGCTATCTCGTCGCGTTCGAGGCGCTCCGCCGCCACCTGGCGCATCAGGCGTCGCCGACCGTACGTCTCGACTGACGGGATGTTGCGTGCTGCTGTGCCGTACGACACCCCGACGGCTCACTGGAGAAGCGCTGCCTCGGGCCGATACTGCAGGTGTGAGTTCCGCCGTCATCGATCCGCCGCGCGCCGACGCCAGCGATGCGTCGCGCCCGTTGCGTGACGTGGCGTTGTCGCGTGCCGGGCGCGATCGCCGTGCTGCTCGCCGGTGCACCATCGACACGGGCGATGCGCTTCTCGGTCCGGGTGGCACTGCTGGTCGCCGGTTCGCTCACGATCGCCGTCGCCGTTGCCGTGACGTTGTGGAACGGTCTCGGGCCGGGTCCGCTCGACGTGTTCATCGGGGCCATCCGTGTGCACTCCGGGCTGCCGCTCGGGCCGACCGTGTGGCTCGTCGTGGGGTCGATGATCGTGGTGTCGTGGCTGCTCGGGCGGCGCCCGGGACCGGGCACCGTCATCTCGCCGTTCATCATCGGATCGGCGATGCAGGTCACCGCCACCCTGCTCGAGACCGTCGGCGTGCCCGATGCGCTCGTCGTGAGGATTGGCATCCATCTGCTCGCCGTCGGCGCGATCGGCCTCGGCGCGGGCGCGCTGATCGTGTCGCGACTCGGTGCAGGGTCGGGAGAGTTGCTCGCTGCGGCCGCGTCGGATCGCAGCGGACGTCCCGAGCCGCGTGCCCGGATGGCGATCGAGTTGTCGTGGCTCGTCGTCGGCGTTGCGCTGGGCGGGCCCGTCGGGCTCGGCACGATCCTGCTCGCGTTGACGATCGGTCCAGCGGTCGCGGCGGGTCATCGGATCGTCCACGGCGCCGTTGCGCAGACGAGTGAACGCTCGCTGGCCTACGCCGCGTCGGCGTTGCCCACCGGCTGACCCGGTGGCAGACTGTTGCGATGGCAAGTAATGATCCCCAGTTCGGAACCGAACACGACGGGGATCATCCCGACCGCGACGACGAGTGGGCGGCGGCTGCGTGCCAAGCACATGCTGCCCGCTGATCGACGACCCGCGTCGACCGCTCGCGGCGTGCATCACCAGGCGCTGATCTGCTCCGACGTCGAGCGGACGATCGACTTCTATCAGGGGCTCCTGGAGTTCCCGCTGACCAAGTTGTTCCAGAACCGCGACTACGTCGGCTCGACCCATTTCTTCTTCGACATCGGCAACGGCAACGCCCTTGCCTTCTTCGACTTCCCCGGACTCGGGCTCGGGGAGTACGCCGAAGTACTCGGTGGCCACCACCACCTGGCGATCTCGATGGAGCGTGCCAACTGGGAGCGCATCAAGGCCAAGCTCGAAGCTGCCGGCGTCCCCGTGCACCTCGAGGGCGACACCTCGATCTACTTCGCTGGGCCCCGACGGCGAGCGCCTCGAACTGATCGCCGATCCCGCTCGGCGAGATGTACGGCATGTCCGTCCTCTGACCGGCCTCTGTTCGGCCCACCCGACCCGAAAATGCGAGGGATCCGTGCACCAGGTGCACGAATCCCTGCACATTTCGGGAGTTTCGGGGGGTTCTCGGGATGTCAGGGGGCGATGAGCTGGACGTCGAGGTCGAGGGCGACCTTGTCGGCGATCATCACCTTGTTGCCGCCGAGTGGCACGTTGAACTCGATGCCGAAGTCCTTGCGCGAGATCGACCCGGTCGCGCTGAACCCGGCGCGTGTCGACTGATCCATGGGGAACACCGAGGTGCCGAAGAACTCGACGGCGAGTTCGACCGGCTTGGTGATGCCGTTGATCGTGAGGTCGCCGGTGAGCGTGAACTCCTCGCCCTCGCCGCTGATGGCGGTGGAGACGAAGGTCATCGTCGGGTTGAGCTCGGCGTTGAAGAAGTCCGACGAGGCGAGGTGGGCGTCGCGGTCGGCATTGCCGGTCTTGACCGTGCCCATCTCGATCTCGGCGCTCACGGAACTCGATGCCAGGTCGTCGCCGACGACGAGCTGTGCGCTGACGCCATCGAACCGGCCGCGAACCTTCGAGAGTCCGAGGTGACGCACGACGAACCCGACGGTCGTGTGCGAGGGGTCGGCCGTCCAGGTACCGGCGGCCAAGGGGAGTGTGGTGGTGGAGATAACGTTTGTCATAGCAACTACTTTAACCAGCAATAGTTGTGATCACAACCTTATTGTCCCGCAGGCGACGAGACGCGACAGCGGCCTCACCGGAGGGGGGTCGGTGAGGCCGCTGTCGCATGTCGATCGTTCGCGACCGGGCGCCGGAGGGGGGTCGGGCCGGTTGTCGGCGAACGATGGATGCTCGGAGTTCCAGGGTGGGGGTCAGGCAGTGGTGATCACCCGGCCATTCTCACGTTCGAGGTCGTGTACCGATGGAGCGGGGGGTAGCCGATCGCGCTCGCCCGAGCGCTGACCACCTCCATCAGTTCGTTGGCGAAACCGCGTCGCCGCTGGTCGCGAGCGACCGCCAGCGCGACCGAACCGTCGTTGTCGACCGACGCGACCGCCACCAGGCGACCGCCCGCCACGATGCCGAGTCGCATGGTCCTGGGAGCTCCGAGCCGGTCGATCAGTTCGGTCGGCGGCGTTCGGCCGGAGGACGGGCCTCGTCCGCTGCACCCCGACTCGGCTCGGAGCTCGTCGAGGAAGGTCTGGAGCGCGCCATCGAGGCTCGGGTGATCGACGGCGATCACGAGGTGAGGTGCGGCTTCCATGGCCACATCCTCGTCACCGGACGTGTCGGCGGTGTTTCGAGAACGTCAGCTGTTCGTGACGGAGCGCATCGTCTCCACGAGCGGTGCCATGGCCTCCAGCGCCGCGAGCACCTCGTCGCGAGGGCCCTGCGGCAGGCCGAACACGGCGCGTCGCACGCCCCTGCCGGCCAACTCGGTCAGCTTCGCCTCGTCGGGTGGCGCACCGAAGACGCCGAGCTCGATCGGTGTCCGGGTCGCGTCCGATCCGCTCGCAGGCGGCGGCGACCTCGGCGAACTTGTCGATCGCATGGCGTCCGCCGATCGGCATCCAGCCGTCGCAGAACTCGGCGATGTCCGCGGCAGTCCGCGGTCCGGCGTCGCCGCCCAGGATGATCGGCGGGTGGGGCGTCTGCGCCGGCTTCGGCCACGACCAGCTCGGCTCGATCGACACGTGCTCGCCCTCGAACGACGCGACGTCGTTGGTCCACAGCTGCTTCATCGCCAGGATGTTCTCGCGCAGGATCGCCCGCCTCTCGGTGTAGGCGGTGCCGTGCTGGGCCATCTCCTCCTTGTTCCATCCGTACCCGACGCCGAACAGGAAGCGCCCGTTCGACAGCGCGTCGACGCTGGCCACTTCCTTCGCCGTGTGGATCGGATCGCGCTGGGCGACGAGGCAGATGCCGGTGGCGAGCTTCAACGTGGTGGTGACGGCGGCGCATGCGCCGAGCGCAACGAACGGGTCGAACGTGCGCCAGTAGAACTCGGGGAGCGGCGGAGCACCCTCGCGACCGCCCCACGGTGTGGCCCGGCTCGTCGGGATGTGTGAGTGCTCGGGGAACCAGAGCGACTCGTAACCGTGGGCCTCGACTTCGCGGGCGAGTTCGATCGCGCCGATCGTCTGGTCGGTCGGGAAGATTTCGACACCGATGTGCATGGCGTCGACCGTAGCTGGACGGAAAGTTCCGGGATTGGCTCGAAAGGGTCAATGGTCCCTAGGGTCTCGGGTGCCGGCCGTGCGAGGCTGCCGGCCACATCACGACGATTGGAGAACATGACGTGACCGTCATCGAAAAGCCCGCGGCACCGCGGACCCCCGAACCCGAGCAGTCCGACGGCGGTCGCACGCTCGGCAGCTTGATCTTCTTCGGCATGACGGCGCTGCTGATCGCTCTTGTCGCGTCGCTGCTGGTGATCGGCGTCATCGGGTCTGCTCGACGACGACGACGGCGGTGCGAGCGCGAGCGCGGAGGCGCTGTCGCGACCACGGTCGACGTGACACTGTCGGAGTTCGCGATCGACGGCACTCTCACCGCCGAGACGGGTGACGTGACGCTGTCGGTCACCAACGCCGGGACGCAACAGCACAACCTCGTCGTCGAAGAACTCGCCGTCGAGACACCGATGCTCAACGCCGGCGACGCGGCCGAGTTGGCCCTCGGGACGCTCGACACCGGCAACTACACCGTGTTCTGCAGCGTGCCCGGTCACAGGGACTCCGGCATGGAATCCACACTCGTCGTCGGGCGTCAGGAGTCGACCGGCGAGGCCGCGTCCGGCGGTGTGCACGGTGCCGGTCACGATCCCAACGCGTACGACGCCGAGGCGATGGACAAGATCATGATGGACTCGATGAAGGCCTTCCCGGTCGAGCAGGAGGTCCGCGGCAACCAGATCCTCGAACCGAACATCCTCGCCGACGGCACCAAGGAGTTCGAACTCACCGCAGCCATCACCAAGTGGGAGGTCCGTCCCGGCGAGATCGTCGACGCGTGGGCCTACAACGGCATGGTGCCCGGCCCGACCATCAAGGTCGACGTCGGCGACAAGGTGAAGGTCATCTTCAACAACGACACGCCGCTCGGCTCCGACATCCACTGGCACGGTCTGCCGGTCCCCAACGATCAGGACGGTGTGTCGCCGTACACGCAGGAACCGGTGTCGAGCGGTGACAGCTTCATCTACGAGTTCACCGTCGACGCTCCGATGATCGCCATGTACCACGCCCACATGCACAGCCAGATCTCGGTGCCCGAACGGCATGTTCGCGGCGTTCATCGTCGGGCGAGAACCCGATCCCCTACGGCAAGACGATCTCGGGCATCACGATCCCCGAGGATCTCGAGCCCGCCGTGGACATCCCGATGGTGCTCAACGACGCCGGCGTGATCGGCCTGACGCTGAACGGCAAGAGCTTCCCCGCCACCGAGCCGATGGTCCTCCAGGAGGGTGAGTGGGCGAACGGTCCACTACTACAACGAGGGCCTCACGGCGCACCCGATGCACCTGCACGGCTTCCCGCAGCTGGTGTACGCCAAGGACGGCATCCCGCTGGACCAGCCGTACTGGGCCGACACCATCAACATCGCTCCCGGCGAGCGGTACTCGGTGCTGTTCCAGGGCACCATCCCCGGTGTGTGGGTCTGGCACTGCCACATCCTCACCCACGTCGAGAGCGAAACCGGCCTGTTCGGCATGGCCACGGCCGTGATCGTCCAGGACCCCGAGGCCAGCTGAGTCGAAACGTCACCTCCGCCGACACCGACCCGTTGTTCGACGCCTGTTCACCTGCAGGCGGAACATCGGGCGGTGTCGGTGCGTTGGAGTAGGGCATGCCAGCAGGCTGGTCCGACGATGAGCTGATGCAGCGCTTCAGGTCGGTGCGCGATCGCACCGACCGCCTGACGGCGGTGTTGAGCGCCGAGGACCAGGTCGTGCAGTCGATGCCCGACACGAGCCCGGCGAAATGGCATCGTGCCCACACCACCTGGTTCTTCGCCGAGTTCGTGCTGGGCGCCGACGGATCCAGCAGGCAGGGTGTGGGACCGCCCGGAGTACCGCTTCCTGTACAACAGCTACTACGACGCCGTCGGCGCCCGACATCCCCGTCCCGAGCGCGGGCTCGTCACCCGACCCGGCGTCGCCGAGGTCGCCGACTACCGAGCGCACGTCGACAAGGCGGTCGAGGAGCTGTGTGGTGCAGGTCTCGACGAATCGACGGCGGCGACGCTCGTTCTCGGGACCCATCACGAGGAGCAGCACCAGGAACTCCTGCTGATCGACATCAAGCACGTCCTGTCGATGAACCCCACGGTCGGTCCGGCGTACGCCGACGTGGTCGTCCCCGCCGCCGACGATCCGGGCCCGATCGGTTGGGTCGGGTTCGACGGCGGCGTCGTCGAGGTCGGCCGTGGTTGCGACACTCGGTCGCCGATCGACGGCTTCGCCTTCGACAACGAAGGGCCGCGCCACGAGGTTCGGCTGTACGACTTCGCGTTGGCCGATCGCCTGGTGACCGCGGGCGAATGGCTCGCGTTCGTCGACGACGGCGGCTATCGGCGGCCCGAACTGTGGAAGTCCGACGGCTGGTCCCGCGCCCAGGCGGAGGGCTGGCAGGCGCCCCTCTACTGGCGGCGCGACCCCGACGACCCGGATCGGTGGTGGATCCACACGCTCACCGGCCTGCGCCGCGCTCGACCCGCACGAGCCCGTCGTCCACGTCTCGCACTACGAGGCCGACGCGTTCGCCACGTGGGCCGGTGCCCGCCTTCCGACCGAGTTCGAATGGGAGCACGCGGCCGGCGACCGGCCGGTCACCGGTGTGTTCCTCGACGAGCAGGAGCCGGGATTCACCTTCCACCCGACCGCCGCCGGCCCTCCCACGGGTGGGCTCCGTCAGCTCTACGGCGATTGCTGGGAGTGGACCTCGTCGGCGTACCAGCCGTATCCGGGCTTCCGGATCGCCGAGGGTGCGATCGGCGAGTACAACGGCAAGTTCATGTCGGGCCAGCAGGTGCTGCGTGGGGGCGGTGCGCTCACTCCGCCCGGCCACGCCCGTGCGACGTACCGGAACTTCTTCCACCCCCACACCCGCTGGCACCTCGCCGGGGTTCGCCTCGCCACCGATCGGGCACGTTGAGGAGAGCATGGACCGCGACACGAACAGACGAACCGGCACATCGATCGACCGCGACGACCCGCTCGCGGAGCTCGATCGGGCGCTGCGAAACCGGCCGCGCACCATCCCGCCACGCTGGCTCTACGACGATCGCGGGAGCGAGCTGTTCGACGAGATCACACGACTGCCCGAGTACTACCCGACCGAGGCGGAACGCGAGATCCTCGCCACCCATTCGGCGATGATCGCCGAGGTGTCCGGCGCAACGACGGTGATCGAGCTGGGCTCGGGAACGAGCGACAAGACGCGCACGCTGCTGGATGCCTTCGTCGTGCACGGCGAGATCGAGCGATTCGCACCGCTCGATGTCAGCGAGGCCACGCTGCTGTACGCCGCCGAGGTGCTCGGTGAGCGGTATCCCGATCTGGTCATCGAACCGGTGGTCGGCGATTTCACCCGGCACCTGGCGCGGCTTCCGAGCGGCGGGACGCGCCTGGTGGCCTTCCTCGGGGGCACCGTCGGGAACTTCTACACGGACGAGCGGCGCGCGTTCCTGGGTGCCCTCGCCGACGGCCTCGTGGCGGGTGACTGGCTACTGCTCGGCGTCGACCTGATCAAGCCGATCGATCGGATCATGGCCGCGTACGACGACAGCCAGGGTGTGACCGATGCGTTCATCCGCAACGCGCTCGCCGTGATCAATCGAGACCTCGGTGCGAACTTCGACCTGGGCAACTTCGAGTACGTGCCGCTCTGGGACGCTCGCGAGCATCGGGTCGACATGCGTCTGCGGGCGTGCGATCCCGAGACGGCCCACATCGCTGCGCTCGGCCTCGACGTGGTGTTCGAGGCGGGTGAGGAACTCCGCGTCGAGATCTCGACGAAGTTCTCACCCGACGACATCGTGGCCGAACTCTCCGATGCCGGCTTCGGTGACACCGAGTTCCTGACCGACGCCGCCGGCGACTTCGGCCTGGTGCTCACCCGCCGCACCTGAACCGTCACACCGTGCCGGGTCAAACGTGACGCACTCGTGCGGAGCAGATCAGTCTCAAATGAGGCCGAGTCTCGCCAGCTGATCGTCGGGCGCGTCGACCTCGACGAGCGCGGTGCGCAGGAGATCGACCATCTCGGTTCTCGGATGACTCGCCACGACGGTTCTCACGTTCGTCGGGGTCGACGTCGAGGTCGTACAGGTGGTGGCGTCCGACGTTGCGGGCTCCGCCCGCCCAGAACGGCAGCACGTCGCCGGGTTCGAACGGTTGGCGGATCACCGGCACGTCGGAGCCGGGCATGAAGTCGAGCGTCGCGCGCCGGTCGGGGTTCGGGAACCGCATGTAGTCCTCGAGGCCCTTGTGGACCGGCATCGTCGACCAGCGGTTCGACCACATCGACAGCGGGAAGTTGTCGTCGACCGGAGCCCGCGCGTACTTGCGGCGACCGTCGGTGACCTGCACCCAGTTGCCGTAGACGCCACCGATCGCCCAGTCGCGGATCGACGTCGGCCGTCGCCGTCGAGCAGCGGGACGAGCGATCGCCCGTGCGTCCGGTGCCGCGGCTCGACACCGAACATGTCGGCGATCGTGGCGTTGATGTCGACGTTCGTCGTGAGCGCGTCGATCGCGCATCTGGGGTCTGACCCCTGACGTGATCCTGGGCCAGTGGATCATCAGGGGGGTGTGGCCGAGGGGTTCGAACTGGGGGACCATCGGCTTGCCCCAGATGTCGGCGACCGTGGTCGTCGCCCGGCGCGCCGGTCGATCGCTCGTCGCCGAGGTAGTGGCCGTGGTCGGTGCACACGATGACGGCGGTGGTGTCCCACAGGTCCTGGCGCGTCGAGTTCGTCGAGGAGCTTGCCGAACCAGTGGTCGATCATCGACAGCTTGGCGCCGTAGTTGTTGCGGATCTGGCGGGCCTGGGCCTCGGTGATCGTGCCGGTGGTCGTGCCGCCGACGATGTACGGCGGCCAGACGAGGCGGCCGGTCGCGAGCTCCTCCGGCGTCAGCGGCGTCGTCGTCGTACATCGACGCCCACGGCTCGGGCGTGTCGAACGGTTCGTGCGGGTCGAACTCGTCGACGAACAGCATCCAGCGATCGTGTGACGGTGACTGGTCGCGCAACCACGCCGTCGCGGCGGCCATCGTGCGCGGGCCGGGGAAGTCCTCCTCGGCGCGGAACCAGGTGCGGCTGTCGTCGTAGTGGCGCCGCCCGAACGACCGGTCGGCGATGCCGAGCTGGTCGCGCAGGAACCAGCCGCCGTCCGCGGCGTTGGTGATCGTCGGCGCGCCGAACGCCGACGGGTCGGGGCAGGTCCGCCACGGGTCGCCCTCGTGGCCGCGCAGGTAGTCCCACGCCGAGAAGTCGGTGTGGTAGTTCTCGCCGCCGGTCTCGAACAGGTGCGGGTGGTCGGAGACGAGCATCGTCGTCACGTCCGCTCGCCGCAGCGTCGCGGTGATCGACTCCTCCCACAGCTCGATCGACCCCCACGGCTTCCAGAGGAAGTCGAGCGCGCCGACGAGGATGTCGTGACGGGCCGGCATGCACGGCAGCGACCCGGTGACGTGGTTCGTGAACTGCGTCGAACGGGCGGCGAACCGGTCGAGGTTCGGCGTGGCGAACTCGGTGCCGCCGTACGAGCCGAGCATGTGCCGGTTGAGCGAGTCGAGCAGGACGACGACGACGTGCTGCGGGGTCTCCATCGAGCCGACCGTAGCCCCGCCCGTCGGGCCGAGTCGCCGTCGCCGCCCCGTCGCCGTCGCACCGGTCGCCCGAGATCGGCTCTCGGACGCGACGATGCGGCCCGAGCCGGAGCTCGGACCGCATCGGTCGGTGAGGCGGACGACCTACTGATTCACAGGGGCCGTGAGCACGAACGTGTAGCTGATGGTTCCGTCGGCGATGTTCCACGTGCCGGTGCCGGTGATCCCTTCGAAATCGCCGGTACCGCCGGTGGCGGTAACGCTCGATGTGTAGCCGTCGGATCCGACGGTCAAGACCTCCAACATGGTCATCGTGCCCGTGCCGAGCCCGTCGATCGTTCCGGTGAACTCCATCGTGTTCGAGCCGACGGTGGTCGTTCCGCTGGTCCATGTGGTCTGATTGATCTGGCCGGTACCGACCATCGAACCCTCGAACGTGACGACCTCCGTGCTCACGTTCTCACCGGGGCGTTCGCCCGGCTCGCTCGTCTGGGCGGCCATCACGGCGGTGCCCGTTGCCGTCACCGTCTCGAGTGACCCCTTGGGCGGCACGGTGATGGTCCAGACATTCGAACCAGTGGCGCTACTCGAGGGGTTGGCCGGGTCGGAGGTGGAGGTCCCTGTTCCAGAGGCGCCCTCGAAATCGCCGGTACCACCCGTGATCGTGCTCGTGTCGCTCCAGACGCCATCGACGGTCTGCCACACGTCGATGAACGACAGGGTTCCGGACCCGAGCCCCTCGATCGTTCCGGTGAACAGGAACTCGCCGGCTCCGAACTGGGATCCATCGGACAGGGGCCAGAACTGCGACACCCACGGAGCGCTCCCGGCAAACTGTCCTTCGTAGATCGTGGTTCCGAGAATCGTGGTGTCGCCCGTGAGCCCGGCTGAACTGGGCATGGGTGTGGCGCTGGCCGAGACACCGGATTCGGCGAACGTGCCGGTCACCGTGACCGTCACCGGCTCGGGACCGGTTCGGGTTCCGGCGCCACCTCGGCCGCAGTGGTCGGGTCCGGGGCGGGGACCACGACGGCCTCCGCGTCGGGATCGACCTCGGCGTCGGGTGCGGGTTCCGCTGGAAGCGTTGCCGTCGGCGTGTCCGCCGGCACGGTGTCGTCGTCGGAGCGGGTCGTGGCGAACACGAGACCTCCGACGAGAGCGAGTCCGGCGACCGCAGCAGCGGCCAGCATCCATCCTCGCTTGGGTGATCGTTGCGGTCGGGACTGAGCATGATGACCTCCATGGTCGGTGGTTGGTCGGTCTGCTCGTCGATCCGGGTTCGGATCGAGTCCCAGGCCGTCGACGATGGAGTCGAGCGGTCCGCGATCTGGTGCAGGTCACGCGTCACACGATCGGTGAAGCGGGTCATGAGTCCAGTTCCTCTCTCAGTGCCTTCAGCCCCCGGCGAAGGTGCGACCGGACGGTCGCACCGGGCATGTCGACGATCGATGCGATCTCCGACGCCCGGTATCCCCCGTAGTACTTGAGGACCACCACGATGCGCTGGTCCTCCGGCAGTCTGCCGAGCACGTCCCAGAGTTCACTCGCGTCGCTGGCCAGGCCGGCGGGTGGCTCCGGTGGGTGCAGTGCCATCACCCTGCGCCGTCGGAGCACCGATCTGCATCGGCTGACGACGGCGCTGCGCAGGTAGGCGCCGGGCTTGCGGATCTCGTCGAGCCGTCGAGCAACCTCGACGAAACTGTCTTGCACGAGATCCTCGGCTTCGGCGTTGCTGCCCACGAGGGTGTACGCGAGGCGAACCATGCCGGTGTACTCGGTCCGGTAGAGCCGGTCGAGTACGTCGGCATGCTCGATCACCTTGCGGGTGCTCTTCGAGATCGCCACTTCCTCCATCATCACCTACGGCGCACGAGACGACCAGAGTGTTGCAGCAAGTCCCGAATTCCTCCGATCAGAGCGCGAGACGTTCCGGAAACCGGCACGGGTCGCGCACTGATCGTTGGGCGGGCGTCGGCGGCCGTGACGGGCCTAGGGTTCGGGGATGGCGCACGGGGTGTACTGCCAGGCAACGCTCAACTACTTCGACGGAGCGGTCGGCCGGCCGGTCACGGTCGACATGCTCGACGGGCGGGCGGCGACCGACGATCTCGAGTTCGAGACGTGCGGCTTCCGTCTCGTCGAGCATCGGTTCGGCCGTCACCGACTGGCGCGACCACGCCGAGGTCGATCGGATCCACCGGCCCGAAGTGGAGGCACTCGCCGCCGAGCTGACCGGCTGCGACACGGCGATCTCCTACCCGCCGATCCACCGCAGTCGAGAGGAGGCGCAGACGACACCGGACTACGCGCCGATCGAACTCGTCCACTCCGATTTCACCGATGACTACGGCCCGATGATCACCGACCCGGATCGTCGCTACCGGACGTTCCTCGATCCGCTGCTCGAGCGCCACGGGCTGGAGCACGCCGACGTCCGGGCGGCGACGCGCCGCATGGTGCTGCAGTTCTGGCGCAACACCGGACCCGACGCGTCCCGACTACCCGCTCGCGTTCTGTGCCGCCGACGGCGTCGGCCCGGACCGCCTCGTGCGCGAGATGCTGCCCGAGTACGGCGGTTTCCGCGTCGACTCGCAGTTCTACGCGGTGCGACCCCCGAGCGGCTCGGAGCCGGACCGCTGGTACACGTTCCCTGATCTCACGACGTCGGAGGCCGTCGCGCTACGGACCTACGACAGCCGTTGCATCGACGAGGGCCGGCCGTTCTGGACCCCGCACTCGGCGTTCCGTGACCCGCACGTGCGCAGTGCCGACAAGCGGTATCGGGAGAGTGTGGAGATGCGCGTCCTCTGCCTCTGGCGCTGAGTGCGTCAACGGTCGGCCGGTGTCGACCGGATGCTGAGCACGTCGGCTCGAACGAGGTCGAGCGTGTGATCCTGGAGGCAACCGACGATGCGGACGCGGCCCGTCCGGCCCAGCGACCGATCGAACTCGATCCGCACGCGCTCGTCGTCGAGCTGAGTGATCGCCGTGAGTTCGATGTCGCCAGCGAGCCTCGAACGGCAGGACCCCCACAGGTCCTCGGCGACGGTCGGCAGCGGGCGGAACTGACGCCGCTGATCGATGTCGAGCACCACCGACGTGGTCCCGGCCGCCGTCACCTCGTCCGGTCGGGTCTGGGTCAGCTCCCTGAGCAGGACGACCGCACCCAGCGAGAGCACCAGCGTCAACACGAGCACCGTCACGGTCGCGTGTGCGGCGGCGAACAGGTGGACGGGTCAGCGGGTCGAGCTGCGCGGACCGCGGCAGGCCGGCGCCGAGCGGCAGATCGGTGCCGAGCTTCAGCGCCGTTCGAGGATCGAGCGTCACCGCCGCGAACAGACCGGCGATGCGTTCGATGAGGTACGCGACGAGCGACATCAGCACGCCGGCTCCGAGCAGGACGGGGATGAAGACGCCGAGCCCATCGGGTGGACGTTCGAGCCAACGGAAGTGCCGGCGGGCTGCCGCGTCGTTCGCCGACCTCAACGCGCCCAGGGTGTTGACGTCGCTGGAACGTTCGAGCGCGTCCATCCGTTGCTCGATGCGGCGCAACTGGCGGAAGAGCATCATCGCCACGAGCACGATCAGCGCGGCGATCATCACGAGCGCCGAGATGACCGCACGGTTCCACTCCCAACGGGCGAGGTCGATGACGACGTAGATGCCCGACACCGCGAGGATCACCGTGGCGAGCGCGAATCCGACCGCGCGGGCGACCTGCCCCGGCGGTCATGGCGACACCACCGACCGAATGGCCACCGGATCGGGGTCGGCCTCGAGCACCTCGATCTCGCCGGTGCGGCCGTCGATCATCAGACGGGTTCCGGGCGGGAATCGTCGGAGCGCGTCGGGGACGCCGACGACCGTCGGAAGGCCGGCCTCCCTGGCGAGGATCGCGAGGTGCGACAGGGCGCTTCCCGTCTCCGACACGAGCCCGGTCAGACCGCCGAGGACCGGTGCCAGCTGGGGTTCGAGATGGCGGGTGACGAGGATGGCGCCCTCGGGCGGCGCTCCCGCCGGCAGCCGGTGGTGGGCGATCCCCACCACCCGGCCGCCACCCGCCGGCATGCCGGCGGCGTCGCTCGCCCGACGCCGGTGGGACGAGACGCTGGCGGGACGCAGATCGCCAGCGGTCGTCAGCCGGAACGAGACCGGCAGCGGCGGTCCCGGATTCCAGGCGCGGCGCTCGGCGACGTCGCTCGGCGGAGGTCCTCCGTCGCCGATGGCGGTCAACTCCTCCAGGCGCAGACAGGCAACCGTCTCGACGTCGGGGAGCTGTCCCCGTCCTGACGAGTCGGCCGCCGAGTTCATCGGCAGCGCGGGCCAGCAGCTCCTGCAACCATCGCACGCGCACCCGGAGGGCCTCGCGCTGGTCGAGGTGGTCGATCGTGGTCACGGGACCCGATGGCGACGAGGTGGCCGCGGGCAGGGTCGGCGCCGCTCCGAGACGCGGAGCCGTCAAGCTGAGCACCACGGGAGAGCCCAGCACGATCTCCTCGTCACTCCACCCGGCGGCTCGACCGTCGTGCAGCGCCCGCACCGCCATCGCCGCGCCCGAGAGCCCGTCCTGGGCGCTGAGGAGCATCCCCGTCAACACCTCGTACGCATGGGTCGTCGCCAGCTCGCGGCGGGTCCGGTCGAGCAGATCGACCAGGTCCCCGTCGGCGAGTTCGTCGAGGCGGGGGATCATCGCGAGATCCCGGTCGACGGTTGCGACCGCCTCGTGCGCCAACCTCGGCAGGGCGATGCGCAGGCGACCGACGCGCCATGCCGTCCCCAACCGCCGCACCATCGCCGCAGGACTGATGCGTCGCCGCAGCGTCGTCCGCGCTTCGACGGCGCCGATGAGTTCCAGATCGACCGCCACCCAGCCGCCGACCGTCGTCACGACGGGCGAACGCTCGATGGAGCGGTTCGGCACCGCTCCGGTGGTTCGCAACGCACGGACGATGCCGTCGCGCAGGGGTGGGATCCAGAGATCCTGCTCGAGCGGTCGTAGCGGCGCGGGGAACGTCTCGGCCAACGGCCCCGGACCGAGCAGCACCGAACTCCGGCCGTCCGCCGGCGCGATCGCGGTGACCGGCCGGCTCTGCAGGAGCCAGAGACGATCAGCGGGATCGACCAGCCACTCGATGTCCTGCGGCGCGCCGAAGACCTGCTCGGCCCGCCGGGCCATCCGCGCGAGGGCTCGTCGACGGGCCCGGTCGAGTGGAGGGATGTGCCCGGTGTGCGTCACGCGAACGATCCGCTCCCCGACGGGTCAACACGTAGTGATCGGCCATCGCCGTGCCGCCCACGAGCGAGTCCGGGACCCGATGGCACGACCTCGACGACGATCTGGTCGCGGCTCCCCGTGACGGGATCGACGCCGAACATGACGCCACCGAACCGGGCGTCGCTCTGGCGCTGCACGAGCACCGCCATCGAGCCCACGTCACCGTGGTCGTCGCGAACCGCCGCCGCTGAACTGATCACCCGGTCGGCGGCGTCGAGGAACGCATCCCATCCGACGACGTCGAGCACCGACGTGAAGCGACCGGCCATCGACGATTCGCCCGTGTCCTCGATGGCGGACGACGATCGGACCACGAGCGGCTCTGCCGAACCGGCGCACAGTTGCTCGTACGCTCGGCGGACCTCGTCGGCCGACGCGGGGGTCGTCCAGGCCGGCCCGGACGGCCGTGGTCGTGATGACGAATCCGGGCAGTGTGGGAAAGCCCGCTGCTGCGGCGCGCGCGAGATTTGCCGCCTTCGCTCCGGAAACCGAAGGATCGCGTGTCTCGGAATCCGAGAGCGCGACCACCATCGGAAGGCTCACATCTGCGACCCTAGGCGCGGTCGGCTCGCGGTGTCTCGGGCCAATGGGCCCTGATGGCGCTGCTCCGGCGATGGCACGCTGAAGACCATGGAGACCGGGACGGACTCGGGCGATGCAGGCGACGCTCGCGGCGAGCGGCGTCCGAGGTGGCGTCGGGTGCTCCTGGCCGCCGGGCTGTGGTCGTGGTGGTGTTGGCGGCGACGTTCCTCGTGTTCCGTCGCCAGACCATCTCCTACATCACCCACCGCAAGGGCGGTCCCTCGATCACGTGGCCGTACGAGGTGCACGATCCGCCCGCCGAGTTCCACCTCGCCGTGGTGGGTGACGGCGGCGACGGCGGCGCCCGCATCGACGCGACCGGTGCCGCCGCCGCGCAGATCGCGGAGCGAGGAGCCCTACGACGGGCTGCTCTTCCTCGGCGACAACGTCTATCCGGCGGGCGATCCGTCGAAGCTTCCCGACACGGTCTTCGAGCCGTTCGCGGACGTTCTCGACGGTGGCGCCGACCTGATGGCGATCCTCGGCAATCACGACGTGAAGCAGGGTCGCGGCGACGAGCAGATGGAGGCGCTCGGCATGCCGGGTCGGTACTGGGCCGAGGACTACGGCGACGTGCTGATCGTCGGGCTCGACTCCAACGAGATCGACAACCCGGCGCAGCTCCAGTTCCTCGAGGACACGCTCGCCTCCACCGATGCGACGTGGAGGATCGTCGCGGTGCACCACCCGCCCTATTCGGCGGGGTACCAGGGTTCGAGCGTCGACGTGCGCGAGACGCTCGCGCCCGTGCTCGAGCGCTACGGCGTGCAGCTCGTCCTGTCCGGCCACGACCACGACTACCAGCGCAGTGTGCCGATCGACGGCGTGACCTACGTGGTGACCGGTGCTGCCTCGGGCACCCGCCGAACGGGTGAGGACGACTTCACCGCGGTGGCGTACTCGTGGCACAACCTCGTCGACATCGCCGTCACCGACGACCAGCTCGTGCTCCGTGCCGTCGGCCAGGACGGGTCGGTGTTCGACGAGGCGGTGCTGACCGCCTCGTGACGGCTGTCCGATCGGCGTTCGGGTTCGATCACGCCGACGGCGTCCACCGGGCGGCGGTGAGCACGACACCTTCGGCGACGAGCCACGAGGCACGCACGCCCGTCGGGTCGGCGGACGTCACCAGCTCGATCGGGCTCCCCGGATCGATCGGCGCGAGGTATTCGACTTCACCACGACCCCGGCGCGGCCCGATCGGCAGGGTCTCTTCCACCGTTGCCCAGTGAACGGCATTGTTGACGTGTCGGAGCGGATCGATGTCGACGCGCCGTACGGGCCACGGCCGCCGCTCGGCGCCGGCCGACGGGCCCGGGAGTTGGAGCCGCGTCGACACGCGACGGCCGCCGGCGCTCGGACCGTACGTCTCCATGAACGTGTCGCCGAGCGCGGTCGGACGGCCCGACGACGGGTCGATTCGGATCCACAGGCTCACCGCCTCGATCGAAGCGCCCCGATCGCCGGTGATCGAGGTGCGCCGTTCGGCCCAGCTGCGGCCGGTGCCGGAGCAGAACGTCGCCAGCTCCAGTTGCTCGTCGAGGGCTGCTGCCCGCCGGACCTCGATCAGCGTGCGGCGAACGACCCAGCCGAAGGCGTCGTCGGGATGGGCGTCGGCGGCGTCGTCGGTCGCGATGTCCTGGAGGTAGCGCGCCGTGGCGTCGAGCCGGAGGCGCCCTCGCTCGTCGACGTCGCCGAGCCGGACCGGCCTGTGCCGCAGGATCACGCGACCGGTCGTCGGCCGTGCCGGCAGCTCGGTGGCGGGAAGTTCGGCGGCCGGACGAGCAGCGACAGGAGGAGTGGTGGCAGGAGCAGTGGCGACAGGAGGATCGGCGGACATGGGGGCACCTGACCGTATCCGTCGCACCCGAGGCGACCGTGACCCGGCGCACAGGGTCCGCATAGGGTCGGGGAATGGCATACGAGACAGTGACGGGCTACTGCTGGCCGCAATCGGTCGTCGGAGGAGAACGCGTTGCGCTGCACGTGTCGTCGTCCGGCGCCCGTCCGTTCGACGTGGAGGTCGCGCACATCGGTGCGGTCCGCACCGTGGTCTACAGCGAGGTCGGGGTTCCGGCCGGAGATCATCCGACGCCGGCCGACGCCCCCGAGCGCGGGTGTGGTTGGCCCGCGGCGTCCGAGGTTGCCGTCGAGCCGGACTGGCCGTCGGGCTACTACGAGGTGATCCTGACGACCGACGTCGACGGCAGGGCCCGGCGCAGTCACGCCTTCTTCGTCCTGCGTCCGAACCTCGCAACGACCACGGCTCGAATCCTCCTCGCTCTGGCACCAACACCTGGCACGCCTACAACGACTTCGGCGGACGCAACCTCTACACCGGCGCCACCTCGGTCTCGATGCAGCGCCCGATGGCGCCCGGCTACCTGTACAAGCCGCCGGGTGCCGGCCAGCGTGTGACGTCGCTGTACCCGCCGGACCCGCAGTCGGCGAGCCACGTCGGGTACCTGCGGATGAACCACCTGTCTCCCTACGGCGGCTCCGCGGGCTGGCCGAACTGGGAGCTGCCGTTCGTGGAGTGGGCGGATCGGGAGGGCTACGAGATCGACATCGTCACCAACGCCGACCTCGAGGAGCATCCCGAACTGCTCGGAGCGGGGTCGCCGTACGGGTTGTACCTGTCGATCGGTCACGACGAGTACTGGTCGGGCCCGATGCGCGACACCGTCGAGGGATTCATCGCACGAGGCGGCAATGCGGCGTTCTTCTCGGGGAACACGTCGTTCTGGCAGGTTCGCCACGAAGACCCGACCGGCGACGACGGCACCGGTCCGGCTGCCACGATGGTCGGGTACAAGGGGTTCTTCAAGCGCGACCCGGTGTACGGCACCGATCGTCAGGCCGAACTCACCACGATCTGGTCGGACCACCTCCTCGAACGGCCCGAGAACCACATGACCGGCGTCAGCTTCTCCCGCGGCGGCTACCACCGCATCGGCAAGCGGGTCACGAACGGCGCCGCCGGCTACACGCTGCACCGCGCCGAGCACTGGATCTTCGACGGCACCGGCCTCGGCTACGGCGACCTGCTCGGCGCCGCGTGCCGCCGTCGTCGGCTACGAGTGCGACGGCTGCGACTTCACCTACCGCGACGGTCTGCCGTACCCGACCGGCGAGGACGGCACGCCGGCGAACTTCGAGATCCTCGGGAGCGCGCCGGCGGCGCACTTCACCCGCACGACGGCGTCACGGCCTCCGGCGCCGAACGAGCCGGCCGAGGACGAGTTCATCGCGCTCGCGCCTGTTCGACACCCGTGATCCCGCTGCCGTCGAACGCATCTCCCACGGCCACGCGATCCTCGGGACCTACGTGTCGCCCGGTGGCGGCACCGTGATCACCTCGGGCAGCACCGACTGGGTGTGGGGTCTCGCCGAACGCGACCGCCACATCGAGCAGATCACCCGCAACATCCTCGACCGCCTGACCTGAAACGCTGGGGTCAGACCCCAGCGTTTCAGGTTGCTCGGGTCAGGCTTCGTCGCGGATGACCTTGATGCCGCGGGGGTCGATGAGCGAGTCGTACTTCAGGCGGTTGTGGCTGTGGGCCACGTGGTGCAGACCGAACGCCGACTGCAGCGCGGTGTACTGACCCATCGCGTCGAGGGCGTTGTTCACCGACTGCTTCGCGAGCGTCAGGCCGAACATCGGGCGGCGGGCGATGTGCGCCGCCATCTCCAAGGTCGCCGATTCCAGCTCGTCGCGAGGCACGACCTTGTTGACCATGCCGTGCATCAGCGCCTCCTGCGCCGTGATCGCGCGTCCCGTGAACAGCATCTCCTTGGCGAGACGTGCGCCGGCCTCGTACGGATGGGTGAAGTACTCGTGGCCGTTCACGCCGAGCGCCACGACCGGGTCGGAGAACGTCGCCTCCTCCGAGCAGATCACGAGGTCCATCGGCCACACGAGCATCAGCCCGCCGGCGATCACCTTGCCCTGTACCGACGCGATCGTCGGCTTGGGGATGTTGCGCCATCGCCAGCACATGCCGACGTACAACTCGGCCTCCCGGGCCATGTACCCCTCGGCGCCGTCGGCATCGAAGTGGCACTGGGTGCCGATGGTGTGCAGGTCGGACATGTCGGCGTCGAGATCGCTCAGATCGTGGCCCGACGAGAAGTGGTCGCCGTCGGCGGCGAGCACGATGCAGCGGACGTCGTCGTCGCGCGCCGCCACGTCGAACGCCTCGTTCACTTCGGAGATCATGAGGTAGTTCTGCGCGTTGGCCATCTCGGCGCGCGCGAGTGTGATCCTCGCCACCCGCTCGGCGGGTCGGTCGTAGCGGACGTGCTGCCAGTCGCTCATGTCGACGGTGCGAGGGCTTCGAGCGCGTTCCAGTCGAGCACGAGCGGCCCCTCGGTCGACACGGGCTGGATGCACACGTGGTCGGCGCCGGCGTCGTAGTGGGCCTGGATACCGGCCCGCACGGTGTCGGCATCGCCCCACACGATGACGTGGTCGACGAATCGGTTCGACCGCTGCTCGATCTCGTCCTCGGTGAATCCGATGCGCTTCCAGTTGTTGCGGTAGTTGGGCAGACCGGCGTACCGATCGATCTGGATGTTGGCGGCCGCACGGGCGGCGTCGGCATCGGTCGACACGATCACCTTCTGCTCCACGCACAGCAGCTTGTCCGGCCCGATCGCTTCGCGGGCCTCGGCAGTGTGCTCGGGTGTCACGAAGTACGGGTGGGCACCGTCCGCGGCGGTGGCCGACAGCTCCAGCATCTTCGGGCCGAGCGCGGCGAGCAGGCGGAGTGGCTTGTCGGCCGGCGGGATGGCCATGTACATCGACGCATCCATCGCGGCCAGATAGTCGCGCATCTGGCTCAGGGGCTTGGAGTAGTCGAGTTTGCGGACGCCCTCGACCATCGGGCCGTGGCTCACGCCCAGCCCGAGGACGAAGCGACCGTCCGTCTGCTCGGCCAGCGTGTTCGCGGCCTGCATCATCGGGCCGGGGTGGCGATGGAAGATGCTGGCGATGCCGGTGGCGAACTGGAGGGTCGAGGTCTGCGACCCGAGCCAGGCGAGGTGGGCGAACGGGTCGCGTCCCATCGTGTCGGGCACCCACAGGGTCGAGTAGCCGAGCGACTCGATCCGTCCCGCCGTCTCGGCGGCCTGGCCCGCCGTCATCGCGTCGGTGAAGTACCAGACTCCTGTGTTCGCGGGGCCCGTCAGTCGATCTCGTGCGCTCATGGCGTCGAATGTAGGTGGGCGTCGCCGGTCGGTCGTCACCCGGGCTCAGTTGGCCGACCCACACCACCCCACGATGAGTCTGAGCGCGACCTGTGCGCGCCGAAACTCATCGCTGGTCGTGTGGTTCGCGTGCGATGAGTCTGAGCGCGACCTGTGCGCGCCGAAACTCATCGCTGGAGGGGTCGGTGCAGCAACCAGTCGCCGGAGGGGATCGGCGTGAGGTCGAGGCCCTCACCGTATGCGTATGCCCAGGCGTCGAGACCGCGGTGGGTTCGCACCGAGACGCGGTGGTATTCGCCGCCGACGACGTCCTCGACCTCGTCGAGGACTGCGATGGCCCGCTCGAGCGTTGCCTCGACCAACGCGAACGTCTGCCCGTGGATCGTGCCGCGCGGCCCGAACACCGCCGCCGGATAGTCGAGTCCCGTGTCGAACAGCTCACCGGACACCGAGTCGGGCATGCCGGCGTCGAGCGTGAACGGCTCGAGAACGTGCCAGCGGACGTCACCCGGTCGCAGGGTGCCGTAGACGAAGACGTGTCGCGTCATGGTGGAACGTCAGGTGGAGGAGCGGCGACGGCCGCGTGCGCCCCACAGCGTGCCGGCGAGCATCAACACGATGCTCACGAGCAGGATCGCGGTGGCGAGCACGTTGACCTCGGGCGGGAACCTCACCCGGAACGCACTGTTGATGTACAGCGGGAACGTGAGGACGGAGCCGGCGTTGAACAGCGTGATGATGAAGTCGTCCAACGACAATGCGAACGACAGCAGCGCTGCGGCGAGGATGCCCGGCAGGATCAGCGGGAACGTCACCTTCCAGAAGGTGCGGAGCGGCGAGGCGCCGAGATCTTGCGCTGCCTGCTCGAGCGTCCAGTCGAAACCTCGCACGCGCGCCCGGACGGTCAGTGCCACGAAGCTCACCTGGAACATGATGTGAGCGATCACCACCGTCGTGAACCCACGCGTCACATCCCAGTCGAGGAACAGCGTGGCGAGCGATGAGCCCAGCACGATCTCGGGTGTGGTGAGCGGGAGGACCAGGAAGAAGTTGAGCCCGCCGCTGCCGCGGAACTTGTATCGGGAGAGAGCGATGGCGATCATCGAGCCGAGGATCGTGGCGATGACCGTCGAGATCGCCGCGATCTTCAAGCTCTGGACGAAGGCGTTCGTCAGCGACTCGTCGCCGAACGGGTCCTTCCAGTTGTCGAGCGTGAACTCCTGCCACGAGACGTTGTAGTTGCCCTTGGGCTGGTTGAACGAGAAGGCGACGATCCAGATGATCGGTACGAACAGGTACAGCAGCCCCAGCCCGGCATAGACGTTGAGCGCGATCCGGGCGACACGACCTCGCAGCGACGACGGGGCACTCATGCCAGGTCTCTCATGCCAGGTCCTCGGTACCGAAGAACCGGCTGTAGATGATCACGAACACGGTGATGATGAACATCAGGACGAACGACATGGCCGATGCCAGCGGGACGTTGTTCTGGACGAGGAACTGGTCCTGGATCGAGTTGCCGATCATCGTCGTGTTCGGGCTGCCGAGGTACAGGGAGTTCACGAAGTCGCCGGCGGCGGGGATGAACGTCAGCAGCGTGCCGGCGAACAGGCCGGGCAGGGAGAGCGGGAACACGACCTTCCTGAAGGCGGCCGTCGACGTCGAGTAGAGGTCCTTGGCGGCGTCGACGAGACGGACGTCGACCTTCTCCAGGCTGACGTAGATCGGCAGGACCATGAACGGCAGGAAGTTGTAGGTGAGCCCGAAGATCACCGCGGCCGGCGTGTTGATGATGCGGCCGTCGTCCATGATGTTGGCGGCCTCGAAGAACCACGTGAGCCCGACGGCATCGAGGAAGCCCGTCGCGATGCCGTCGTCGGAGAGGATGCTGCGCCATGCGATCGTGCGGATCAGGAACGACGTGAAGAACGGGATGACGACGAGGCCGAGCATCAGGTTGCGGTACCTGCCACCGCGGAACGCGATGACGTAGGCCAGTGGGTACCCGATGAGGATCGTGAGGATCGTGGCGGCCCCGGCGTAGATGAATGCCCGCTGGAACTGCGGCGCGAAATCCGTGAACGCGGTGACGTAGTTGTCGAAGTTCCAGTCGAACTCGGCCTCGACGGCGAACCGGCTCGGCAGCGTCGACAGCGACAACCGCAGCAGCGTGAACAGCGGGGCCAGGTAGAAGAGCGCCAGCCAGAGCATGCCCGGCTTGAGCAGCCCGTACGGCGCGATCTTGCGGCGGGTCTCCGGGGTTCCGATCGTGGCGACGACGACGAGCATCACGATGCTCGCGAACACCACCGCCAGCGACAGCACCGCCAATGGCCCGGTGAGGAGCTGGGTGCCGACCGCCGCCAACAGTGCGCCGGCGAGGAGGAGCGCGCCGAGACCGAGCATCTCGGGGCGCCGCACCCCCCGGCGCACGATGGCGGCGGTCATCGGATAGTGGTCATGGCATCAGGCTCCGGTGATCGCCGAGAACGCCGCGTCGTACTCGGCCTCGACCTCTTCGGACAGCGATGCGAAGCCCTTGGTGTTGGCGAGGGTGGCGTCGTCGGGGAAGACGAGTGGGTCGTTGGCGAGATCAGGGTCGAGCTTCTCGACCTCTTCGCGCACGCCGGCGACGGGCGACACGTAGCCGACCCATGCCGTGATCTGCGCGGCCTGCACCGGGTCGTACACGAAGTTCATCCACTGCGCGGCGGCATCGATGTTGCGCGCACCCTTGGGGATGACCATCGTGTCGGCCCAGGATGTGGCGCCGCTCTCGGGGAACACGAACTTGACGGCGGGATTGTCTCGGGCGATGGCGGCGACGTCGCCGGACCAACCGATGGTGATCGCGAGGTTGCCGCTGGAGAGGTCGTCGAAGTAGTCGTTGCCGTGGAAGCGGCGGATCTGGCCGGAGTCCTTCGCTTCTTGGAGTTTGTCGAAGGCCGGTGCCGCATCGTCGTACGTCTCGAGTGTCGAGATGTCGATGCCCAGACTCATCGCGATCAGGCCGATCGTGTCGCGCATCTCGGTGAGTGCGCCGACCTTGCCGGCGAACTCGGGATCGAACAGGTCGTCGACGCTGGTGATCTCGCGGCCGGTGACGTCGGAGTTGTAGGCGATGCCGGCGAACCCGGTCTGCCACGGCAGGCTGTACTCGCCGGTGGGATCCCAGGACGGATTCTGCAGGTCGGGGCGCAGGTTGACGGCGTTCGGCACCTGGTCGATCGGCAGCTTCTCGAGCCAGCCGAGCGTGATCAGACGGTTCGCCAGCCAACTGGTCGGAGCGATGATGTCGGGATCGATCGGCTCGCCGCGGCCGAGCAGCGGCTGGATCTTGGCGAAGTACTCGTTGTTGTCGTTGTAGGCCTCGGTGTAGCGCATGTCGATACCGGTGGCTTCCATGAACCGGTCGACCGTACCGATGGCACCGTCCTCCGTCGGGTCGATGTACGACGGCCAGTTCTCGAAGAACAACGAGCCGCTCCGCCGCTCCCGGTCGTCGCGCCGCTGGTTCCCGATGCCGGCGTCGAGCCGGTGGACCCGCTGTCGCCGTCGCTGCCGCATGCGGCGAGGATGGCCGGCAACGAGATGCCCGCTGCGCCGAGCGCTCCGGCGCGGGCGAGCAGCTGGCGTCGGGTGAGGCCGCGCCGTGGGTTGTTGAACGGGGTGGGTCGTCGTGTGGTCATGGTGTGCTCCCTTTCGGTGCAAGGCGGGTCTTGGTGTCCGGTTCGATCGGTCGTGAGTTCGTCTGTTCTTGCTGGGTCGGTGTCGCCACGTGTCGCGTTACGAGTCGGCGAGTTTCTCGAGGGTGTCGATGTCGCTTGCCGTCGCACCGGGCCGACGTGGCCAGCCCGCGAGCATGAATGCGCTGCCCGGGAGCCACGACAGGTGGACCGTGGTGCCGGGATGGAGGAACGGCAGATCGGTACCGGTGATCACGCTGGCGATGACCTCGCTGTCGTCGGGGAGGCGCACGACGATGCGTGCGGTGGCACCCTGGAAGACCACGTCGTTGACGGTTCCCTCGATCGAGCGTCCGTCGCTGCGGGACTCGGTCGTCGCCGTCAGACGCTCGGGACGCAACATCACCGACACGGGGTCGCCGACCCGACGGATGATGTCGGTGCGGGCGCGTACGGTCGGGCCGGCGGTCAGTGTCACCACGGTGTCGTCGCCGTCGGTGCCCGCCACCTCGCCGGGGAGCAGGTTGGCCGATCCGATGAACCCGGCGACGAACAGCGTCGCCGGGCTGTTGTAGATCTCCTCGGGTGTGCCGATCTGCTCCACGCGTCCGTCGCTCATCACGGCGATCCGGTCGCTCATGGTCAGCGCCTCGCCCTGGTCGTGCGTGACGAACACGAACGTGATCCCGACCTCGCGCTGGATGCGCTTGAGCTCGAACTGCATCGCCTCGCGGAGCTTGAGGTCGAGCGCGGCGAGTGGTTCGTCGAGCAGGAGCGCGCTCGGGAAGTTGACGAGCGCCCGTGCGAGTGCGACGCGCTGCTGCTGTCCGCCGGACAGCTGTGCCGGTTTCCGATCGGCGAACTCCGCGAGACGAACCACCTCGAGCATCTGGGCCACGTTCGGCTCGTACTCACTCTTGGCGACCTTCTTCGACTTCGGCCCGAATCGCACGTTGTCGGCGACCGTCATGTGCGGGAACAGGGCGTACTGCTGGAAGACCGTGTTGACGTTGCGCTTGTACGGCGGCGTGCGGCTGACGTCGACGCCGTTGAGGAGCACCTTGCCCGATGTCGGCTGCTCGAAGCCGGCGATCATCTTCAGGGTGGTGGTCTTGCCGCAGCCGGACGGACCGAGCATGGCGAAGAACTCGCCCTGCTGGATGCCGAAGTTGGCCTGTTCGACCGCCACGAAGTCGCCGAACGACTTGCGGACGTGATCGAGCTGGATGACGACGTCACTCATCTGGATGGGTCGCCGTCCACTCGATGGACGCTCGTCGCGGCATCATGATCCGCGGAAGGCTACAACGCTGGGGCGTCCGCGTTCCCAACGCGTCAATCGTTCATCCGGCGGCAACAATGCGGTGCTCGGCGTGGCAATCTGTGGCCATGTCAACCGAGCTGTCCTCCTTGAACTCGAACTTCATCGGCGGCGACTGGCGTGCCGCTGTCAGTGGTGCCACGGACACCGTCGTGAACCCCGCGACCGGGGTGGTGATCGGCGAGGTCCCGGCGAGCGATGCGGCCGACGTCGACGCGGCGGTGTCCGCAGCTGCCGCAGCGTTTCCGGCGTGGGCGGCGCTCACGCCGCGCGAGCGCAGCGAGATCCTCCACCGCGTCGCCGACATCGTCGACGACAACATCGACGAGTTGTCGCGCATCGAATGCGAGAACGTCGGCAAGCCCGTCGGGATCGTCGAGTTCGAGATGGACCTCACGAAGGACAACTGGCGCTTCTTCGCGTCTGCCTGTCGCTTCCTCGAGGGCAAGGCGGCGGGCGAGTACATGGCGGGCTACACCTCCATGGTCCGTCGCGATCCGCTCGGCGTCGTTGCCTCGATCACGCCGTGGAACTACCCGCTGAACATGGCGACGTGGAAGCTCGGGCCGGCCCTGGCCGCGGGCAACACCGTCATTCTCAAGCCGTCGGAGTTGACGCCGTACTCCGTGCTGCGACTCGCAGAGCTGACGGCCGACGTGCTGCCGGCCGGTGTGTTCAACGTGGTCTGCGGTCAAGGCGCAGTGGCCGGCGCAGCGCTCAGTGAGCACCCGGACATCGCGATGATCTCGATCACGGGCAGCGTCGGTGCCGGCAAGGCCGTGGCGCGGGCCGCGTCGGATTCGCTGAAGCGAGTGCACCTCGAACTCGGTGGCAAGGCACCGGTCATCGTGTTCGACGATGCCGACATCGCGGCGGTCGTCGAGAACCTGAAGGGCATGGCGTTCTACAACTCCGGTCAGGACTGCACGGCACCGTGCCGAGTGATCGCCGGCAGCAAGGTCCACGACGACTTCGTGAACGAACTGACCGATGCCGTGGCGAGCATCAAGGTCGGTGATCCGATGGCGGACGACACCGACATGGGCCCCGTCATCTCCGACATCCACCGCGCACGTGTGGCCGGCTACGTCGATCGGGCCCGCGAGGCCGGTGCCGAGGTCACCGTCGGCGGCTCGATGGGCTCCGGCCCCGGCTTCTTCTACGAGCCGACCGTGGTGGTCGGCCCGGGCCAGGCGTCAGAGATCGTGCAGCGCGAGGTGTTCGGGCCTGTCGTCACCGTGCAGTCCGCAGCCGACGAGGAGACGGCACTGGCGATGGCGAACGACGTCGACTACGGCCTGGCCGCAAGCGTGTGGACGTCGGATGTCGGCCGCGCGATGCGCATGAGCAAGGCGCTGCAGTTCGGCGCGGTCTGGGTCAACGACCACATCCCGATCGTGTCGGAGATGCCGCACGGCGGCTTCAAGCAGTCGGGCTACGGCAAGGACATGTCGATGTACGCCGTCGAGGCCTACACCGAGGTCAAGCACGTCATGATCAAACACTGACATCGCGATCCGGGTCAGACCCCAATCGCGACGTCGGCGCTCGGCGAGGCCGACGTGGCGGGAGCGCGATCCGATCGGAGAACTTGGCTGCCAGCGGCCCCACGATCGCGGTGATCAGCACGTATCCCGCCGCCAAGGCACCGAGTTCGGGCCCGTCCACCAGGCTGGCGCCCAACGCGGCGATGACGATCGAGAACTCGCCTCGGGCGATCAGCACCGTCCCCGCGCGAAGCGACCCTTCGGCGCAGCGCCCACTCGCTGCGCCGCGTACCACCCGGTCGCGATCTTCGTGAGCGCCGTGACGAGCGCGAGGATCAGTGCCGGAACTGCGGCGCCGAGGAGATCGGCCGGATCGATCTGGAAGGCGAAGAAGAGGAAGAAGGTCGCGGCGAACAGATCGCGCAGTGGCGAGATCAGCGTGTTGGCCCGCAGCTCGGCGTGACCCGACAGCGCGAGCCCGACCAGGAACGCGCCGATGGCGCCCGACACCTGGAGCTGCTGCGCGAGGCCGGCGACGAGGAGCGTGATGCCGAACACGGTGAGCAGGAACGTCTCGTCCGAACCACCGACCACCAGGTCGCTGAGGCGTCCGCCGTACCGGAGCGCGGCGAGCAGGATCACGGTGATGGCGACGAGCGCGATGGCGACGCTCGTCACCATCGTCAGCGGTGTGCCACCCACGATCAACGCGGCGACGATGGGCAGGTAGACGGCCATCGCGAGGTCCTCGATGACGAGCAGGTTGAGCACCGCCGGCGTCTCGCGGAACCCGAGGCGACCGAGATCGGAGAGCACCTTCGACACGACACCCGACGAGGTGATCCACGTGACGCCGCCCAACAGCACGGCCGCGAGCGGATCCCATCCGAGGATCAGGCCGAGCGCCACACCCGGCGTTGCGTTGAGCGCCATGTCGACGACACCCGGGGCGATGCCGGATCGCAGGCCGCTGCGGAGTTCGCCCTCGGAGTACTCCAGCCCGAGTGCGAACAGCAGGAGGAGGACGCCGATCTCCGCGGCGATCTCGAAGAACTCCAGCGAGACGTCGAGTTGGACGACACCGCCCTCGCCCATGGCAAGGCCGGCGAGCAGATAGAGCGGGATGGCGCTCACGCCGAATCGACCGGCGAGGCGCGAGAGCAGTGCGAGCCCGAGGACGAGTGCGCCGATCTCGACGAACGCGAGGGCGGTGTCAGCGGAGCCCGCGGCGAGCAGCATCACGGCGGCGCCGGTCAGCGCCGGATCAGCTCGCGCATCGTCGCCAGCCCCTCGGCGGTCCCGACGGCGACGATGACGTCACCGGCGAGCAGCCCGAATTCCGGGCCCGGTGCCGGGATCGACTGCCCGTCGCGGATCACGGCCACGATGGACGATCCGGTCTTCGTGCGGTACATCCCGTCGCCGATCGTCGCACCGGACGCCGGAGAGGTCGGCGTGAGTTCGATCCACTCGATCGCCAGGCCCTCGATCTCCTGCTGGACGGCTGCCACGGCCTCGGTCACCCGGCTGGCTCCCAGCAGCTCCGACACGGTGCGCGTGTCGTCCGCCGACAGGGTGACGAGTGACGAACAGGCATCCGGGTCGTCGGAGTCGTACACCAGGATCTCGCGTCGCCCGTCGTGGTGGACGAGCACGCCGATGTCGGTTCCGTCGTCGGTCGTGAACTCGTGGCGCACGCCGACGCCGGGCAGCTTGGTCTCTCGCACCTCGGCCATCGGTCCATTGTGGCATCGACTCCCCGGCGCCTGCCCGCCACGACGACCGGCGGGTGCGCAGAGCACCAGGCTCGTGATCGGGCTCCACCGCTACTGTGCCCACCATGAGCTCGAACAACAACGACCATCCGATCGACACGCCGGTCGATGTCAAGCCGCGGTCGCGCGACGTCACCGACGGCATGCAGAAGGCGCCGTCGCGGGCGATGCTCCGCGCCGTCGGGATGGGCGACGCCGACTGGGTGAAGCCGCAGGTGGCGATCGCGTCGTCGTGGAACGAGGTGACGCCGTGCAACATGACGCTGCGCAAACTCGCCGAGCACGCCAAGGTCGGCGTGCGCGAGGCGGGCGGGTTCCCACTCGAGTTCGGCACGATCACCGTGAGCGACGGCATCTCGATGGGCCACGAGGGCATGCGGGCATCACTCGTGTCGCGTGAGGTCATCTGCGACTCGGTCGAGACGGTCATGCACGCCGAGCGCTTCGACGGGTTCGTCGGCCTCGCCGGCTGCGACAAGTCGATCCCGGGCATGTTGATGGCTGCGGCACGCCTCGACCTGCCGAGCGTGTTCGTCTACAACGGCTCGACGATGCCGGGTGAGTACAACGGCACGGCACTCGACATCACGAGCGTCTTCGAGGCCGTCGGCGCGTGTGCGGCCGGAACCATCAGCGAGGACGAACTCCACGAGATCGAGTCGAGGGCGTGTCCGGGCGAGGGCGCATGTGGTGGCATGTTCACCGCGAACACGATGAGCTCGATCGCCGAAGCCCTCGGCATGAGCCTGCCGGGCACGGCCTCGCCGCCGGCGATCGACGCTCGACGCGAGGGCGACGCCGAGCGCGCGGGCGCGGCCGTGGTCAACATGTTGAAGCTCGGCATCACGCCGCGCCAGATCATGACGAAGGAGGCCTTCGAGAACGCCATCGCGCTGACGTCGGCGCTCGGCGGGTCGACGAACGCCGTCCTGCACCTCCTCGCCATCGCCAACGAGGCGCGGGTCGAACTCGATCTCGACGACTTCAACCGGATCGCCGACAAGGTGCCGCACATCGCCGACATGAAGCCCGGCGGCAAGTTCCACATGAGTGACCTCGACCGCGTGGGTGGCGTTCCCGTCGTGTTGAAACTGCTCCTCGATGCCGGCCTGCTGCACGGTGACGTGATGACGGTCACCGGCAAGACGATGGCGGAGAACCTGGCCGACATCGACCCGCCGGCAGCCGATGGTGTGGTCGTGCATCCCCTCGACGCCCCGATCCACACCGCCGGCGGTCTGAACATCCTCACCGGCACGCTCGCGCCGAAGGGCGCCGTGGTGAAGGTTGCCGGGCTGTCCGATGCACAGATGCACTTCGAGGGCCCTGCCCGCGTGTTCGACGACGAGTCGTTCGCCATGGAGGCGGTGCTCGCCGGTTCGATCGAGCCGGGAACGGTCATCGTCATCCGGTACGAAGGGCCCAAGGGCGGCCCCGGAATGCGCGAGATGCTCGCCATCACCGGGGCGCTCAAGGGCGCCGGTCGGGGTTCGGACTGCGCGCTGATCACCGACGGTCGTTTCTCCGGCGGTACGTGGGGGTTCTGCATCGGCCACGTCGCACCCGAGGCGGCCGACGGCGGGCCGATCGCCTACGTGCGCGACGGCGACATGATCCGTATCGACGTGCCGACGAAGACGCTCGACCTGTTGATCGACACCGCCGAGCTGGCCAACCGGATGGACGGCTGGGAGCCGAACCCGCCCCGGTACACCACCGGCGTGCTCGGCAAGTACGCCAAGCTCGTGCAGGGCGCCGAGACCGGCGCCATCACGAACACCCTCTGATTTCGAGCATCAGGAGGCACGGCTCGGCATCGTCGCCGCGAACGCGTCCGCCAACGGTGTCGAGTGGTCGCCGAAGTGGGCGGCGTAGTCGCTGTGGTCGACGACGAAGTCGTGTTCGAATTCGTAGGCCATCTCGACGGTCTCGCGCATCGGAGGCGAGAACAGGCCGAGCATCTTCAGCTGCCAACGAGCGACACGGCGGATGGTCGGTCGTGTTCCCGCAGCGCGTGCTGCGATCTCGACGAGTTCGCGCTGGGTGACTGCCGGAGCGTTCGGGACGTGCCAGGCGCGGCCCCACGATTCCTCTGCCTGTGCGAGCCGGACCATCGCGACGGCGAGATCGACGACGAACGTGACCGAGTGGCGGGCGTCCGGGTCGCCGAGTATGTCGACCTTCCTGCCGGCGATCACCTGTGAGACGAAGCGTTCACCGAAGGCCGACCCGTCGACGTGTGGCCCGAAGAAGTCCGACGCCCGGGCGACGACCATGCGGATCCTGCCCGCCTGGTGGGCCTCGACGAGGTCGAGGTACATGCGGGCGCGAACGGCGCCCTTCTTGGTGTCGGCGCGCAACGGCAGATCTTCGGTCAGTGCTCCGTCGACGGGGCCGTAGCCGTAGAGGTTCTCCACCACGACGAGGAGCGAACCCGACGCCGCGACCGCGTCGATCACGCCCGCTTGGAGTGACGGGAACTCCTCCTGCCAGCGGTGATATGCGGGTTGGGCGCACTGGTACACGACATCCGCGCCGGCGACCGCGGCGGCGAGCTGGTCACGGTCGGTGATGTCGGCTCGTCGGGTGGTCGCCCCCGGGACGCTCGTGCCGGAACGCGTGACGATCGTCGGTGTGATGCCCCGGTCGACGAGGTGGGCGGCGATCGCTCGCCCGACGGGTCCGGCGCCGAGGATGACGTGGCGACGGTGGACCGGCGGGTTGGTTCCCGCTGGGCTGGTTCCTGCTGGGTCGGTTCCTGCTGGATCGGTCATGGCGGTCTCCTGGACGAACGGTATGTGTTTCTCGAACACTGTTCAACCTACGGACGACGAGCTGGAGGGTCAATCGGACATTCGTCACACTGTTCGAAGATCGAACACCATTCGAACGACCGCGATATCATCGATGTCGTGCCCACCCTCACCCGCCGGGAACAGCAACAGCGGGCACTGCGTCGCGACGTGCTCGACGCCGCACTCGTCCAACTCGACGAGGGCGGCCCGTCGTCGGTCAACTGGCGGGCCCTCGCCCGCGCGGTCGGCGTCAGCCCGTCGACGCTCTACACGTACTTCGACAGCCTGGATGCGCTGTACACCGAGCTGATCCTCGAGATCTACGGCCAGATGGCGACCGAAGTGCGACGCACGATCGTCGCGGAAGCGCCGCCTGCTGCTCGCTCGCGCGAGGCGATGGCGGGCTACCGGCGATTCGCGAAGCAGTATCCCGCCCGCTTCACCCTGGTGTTCACCGATGCGCTGCCGGGGTACGCAGCACCCGCCGGCGGTCCGACGATCGGTGCCCAGGTGGCCGTCATGACGCCGATGATCGAGGCGTTGGCAGAACTGCTCGGCGAGGAGAACGGCGACATCGAGACGTGGTCGGCCCCGATGCGATCACGGGCCGATCGGGGCGTGGTCGCAGCTGCATGGCTTCGTCAGCCTCGAGATCAACCACCACCTCGTCTGGGTCGATGACCTCGAGGCGATGTTCGCCGCGATGATCGACGCGATGCTGGTCGGGGTCAGTCGACGAGGGCCTGCTGGACGAGCTGATTGAGCTGCGAGCGGATCGGGTAGGTGCTCGACGGCAGGAGCTGGGTGAGGAAGAGCGCAACGATCTCGTTGACCGGATCGACCCAGAAGATGGTGCTGGCCGCACCGCCCCACGAGTACTCGCCCTCGGATCGCAGCACCTTGTTGGCAGCGGCGTCGAGCACGACCGAGAAGCCGAGCCCGAAACCGACGCCGTCGAAGCTCGTCTCGGCGAACAGCGGACGACCGAACGCCTCGAGGTCGGCGTTGCCCGGCAGGTGGTTGCGTGTCATGTAGTCGACCGTGCGGCTGCCGAGGAGGCGCACGCCGTCGAGTTCCCCGCGGTTGAGGAGCATGTGGGTGAAGCGCAGGTAGTCGTGGGCGGTGCCGACGAGTCCGCCGCCGCCGCCGAGCATCGCCGGCGGCTTGTTCGAGCGCGCGCCCGAGCGCCCCGGGAGCGGGGACCGCCTCGCCGGTCGCCGGATTGCGGACGTACAGAGTGGCGAACCTGTCCATCGCGTCGTCGTGGACGTAGAAGTCGGTGTCGGTCATGCCGAGCGGCTCGAAGATCCGGGTCCGGAAGAACTCGTCGAGCGGCATCCCCGACACGACTTCGACGAGGCGGCCGAGCACGTCGGTCGACACGCCGTAGTTCCACTCGGTGCCGGGCTGGAAGGCGAGTGGCATCTGAGCCCAGAGCCGGCAGCATTCGGCGAGGTCGGCGCCGGGTGGGTTGCCCCACTCGAACCCGCCCTTGCGGTAGATGGCGTCGGTCACGTGGGTGTTGTGGAACCCGTATGTCAGCCCGGACGTGTGCGTGAGGAGGTGCCAGACGCGAATCGGCTCGACCTGCGGTTCGGTGACCGGCGCGATGAACGAGCCCGACCGGTACACCCGCGTGTCGGCGAACTCGGGCAGCCACTTCGAGATGGGCGACTTGAGTTCGAGCAGGCCGTCCTCGTAGAGCATCATCGCCGCGACCGACGTGATCGGCTTGGTCATCGAGAACATGCGCACGACCGTGTCGTCGGTGAACGGCGCACCGGACTCGATGTCGCGATGTCCGTAGGTCGAGGAGTGCACCAGTTGACCCTTGCGGCTCACGGCGATGTGCCAGCCGGCGAGCTTCTTCTGGTCGACGTAGCCCTCGAAATGTCGGTCGATGCGCGCGAGTCGCTCGGGTGTGAAGCCGGCCTCGGCCGGATCGATCTCGATCTTCAGTGCGGTCATCCGCCGAGCATGGCCGACTCCGTCGTTCGCCGACGAGCCGTCCTCACCCGCTGTCCTCCCTGCAGCTTCACCCGGACGGTGCCCCGTCACGGTCTACGGTGTGGCCGTGACCGATCTGCCACCACCATCCGATCCCGCCGGCGTGCCGCCTGCTCCAGGGACACCATTCACGGGCACCCTCGGCCCACTCGGCAAGCCGAGGTCGGCCTGGCTCGTCATCCTGCTGACGGTCGTCACGTTGGGGATCTGGTCGGTCGTCTGGTCGTACCAGAACGGTGAGGAGATAAAACAACACGCTCGAACGGGCCTCGGCGGTGTCGCCTATCTGTTCATCACGTTGCTGATCTCACCGATCACGATGTTCCTGATGGCGTCGGAGGTCGAGCAGCTCTACCGTCGCGAGGGCAAGGAGCCGCCGATCACCACGATCTGGGGCTTGTGGTTCCTGTTGCCGCTCATCGGCAACCTCATCTGGTACTTCCGCATCCAGAAGTCGATCAACGACTACTGGACGGCCCACGGGTCGACCGTCTCGCCCGGCCTCTGACGGACATCCGCTCCTGCATCAGGGGTCAGACCCCGGATGCGATGAGGGCGGTGCCGACGGCGCTCGATCGCGGCGAACACCAAGCGCCAACCGACGATGAAGAAGCCGAGGAACAGCGTGGCCACGATGACGAACGCCGTGGCGGTGCCGTCGTCGAACACGAAGTGTCGCAGCAGCATGCCGGCGGCCACGACGATCGCCCAGACGCCGACCCCGATCCGTATGTCGGTCGGGCGATTCCAGGCCCGTAACACGAGCCAGGCGATGGCGAGCGCGATGACGAACGGCGCCGCGGTCCCGATCAGGCCGCTGATGGCCGAGTCCTGTTCGTGTTCCCGCCGTCCGATGGCGACGAACAGCACCACGAAGAAGGTGTCGAGGCCTGCGGCCAGCGGAGTGCGCTGATCCATCGAACTCGTCAACCCTCGGCCGAGAACCCGCCGATGGTGCCGCGATAGAACACCAGCGGTTGCGGCGGCAGGCCGTCGTGATCGGCATCGGCATCGAGCGAGGTCACCCGACCCAGTACGAAGTAGTGGTCACCCATCTCGTAGACGCTCTCGATCTGGCAGTCGATCCACGCCACGGCGCGCTCCAGCACCGGCGCTCCCGAGGGCGCAGGATGCCACTCCACACCGTCGAAGCGGGTGGTCTCGGTGCCGCTCTTCGCGAACTTCCAGCACAGGTCGCTCTGCTTGTCGCTGAGCACGTTGACGCAGAAGCTGCCGGCGTCCTGCATCAGCGCCCAGGTCTCGGAGTCGGTCTGGGGGAGGAAGCCGACCAGTGGGGGGTCGAGCGACACCGACGTGAACGATCCGATCGTGAAGCCGTGGGGGCGGTCGCCGTCGGCCATGCCCGTGATCACGGTGACCCCCGTGGGGAAGTGGCCGAGCACCGTGCGGAAGTGCTTCGAGTCGAAGGCGACGGCGTTGGCGTCGGGGAGTGGCGGCTGATCGCTCATCGACGACCACTGTACGCTCCGACGTGATGGTCGACAGCACGCCGCTCGTCGAAGGCAAGGCCGAGATCCGGCGACGCATGCGCGACCTCCGACGCTCGATACCCGATCGTGGCGAACGTTCGGATCGGATCTGGTCGCACGTCGTCGAGCTGCCCGTGGTCGTCGGCGCGACCCGAATCCTCGTGTTCGACACGATCGTCGGCGAGCCCGAGACCGCGACCTTCGTGTCATGGTGCACCGAGCGCGGTGCGACCGTGGCGATCCCCGAGGACGCCGTCGATCCGGCGTGGCCGGACGTGGTGATCGTGCCGGGACTCGCGTTCACGCCGACCGGGCAACGGCTCGGGCAGGGCGGGGGTTGGTTCGACAGGTTCCTCGCCGACGTGCGCGACGACTGCGAGACGATCGGTGTCTGCTTCCACGAGCAATTGGTCGACACGCTGCCCGTGGAACCTCATGACGTTGCGGTCGATCGCGTCGTCACGGATCGCGGGCCGGTCACGGGCCCGTGACGATGTTCGATCTCGACGATCTGGAGCGCGCGACGGAGATCGTCAGGCGGCACGTGCCACCGACCCCGCAGTACGAGTGGCCGATGCTCAGCGAGGTTGCCGGCTCGACGGTGGTGGTCAAGCACGAGAACCACACGCCCGTCGGTGCGTTCAAGGTGCGTGGTGGCCTCGTCTACATGGACCGACTCGTGCGGGATCGCCCCGAGGTGACAGGTGTGGTCAGCGCGACGCGCGGGAACCACGGCCAGAGCCTCGCCTTCGCCGGGCGGGTCCACCGCCGGTCGGTCACGATCTTCGTGCCGCACGGCAACAGCGTCGAGAAGAACGCGGCGATGCGGGCGCTCGGCGCCGAGGTCGTCGAGTTCGGCGACGACTTCCAAGAGGCGCGTGAGCGCTCGCTCGAGGTCGCTGCCGATCGTGGGCTCGAAGCCGTGCCGCCCTTCCATCCCGACCTCGTGCTGGGTGTGGCGACCTACGCGCTCGAGTTGTTCGAGGGCGCCGGCCCGCTCGACACGGTGTACGTCCCGGTCGGGATGGGCTCGGGGATCAACGCCCTGATCGCCGTCCGGGACCTGCTCGGCCTCGACACGGAGATCGTCGGTGTGGTGAGTGACCGCGCGCCGTCGACGTTGCTCTCGTTCGAGCGCGGTGAGGTGGTGACGACGGGGTCGGCGGCGACGTTCGTCGACGGCGTGGCGACCCGTTCGCCCGACGCGGTCTCGATTGCCGGGATCATCGCCGGCGCGGCGCGGATCATCGCCGTGTCCGACGATGCGACTGCCGAAGCGATGCGGGTCGTCTTCCGAACGACGCACAACGTTGCGGAGTCCGCGGGCGCGATCGGGCTCGCCGGTCTCCTGTCGGAGGCGCCTGAACAGCGCGGTGGGCGCAGCGCGTTCATCCTGTGCGGTGGCAACGTCGACTCCGAACAGTTCCATGCGGTACTCGGAGGTTCGACCCCGACGGTCTGACGTCGTGCGATGAGATTCCGGCGCGACTGTCGAGCCGGAATCTCATCGCACGCGGGTCGCCCGAGATCGTCGACCCTCCGGCGTGGCGAGCGTTGCGGCGAGTTCGTCGGCTGCCGGGTCGCGGACCGAGCCGGCGCGGGTCGCGAGCACGAGTCGGCGCGTGGTGAGCTTGCGCCGACGGTGTAGCGGCCGGTCACCGTGCTCGGCCTGCGACGTCGGCAGCACCGTCCACCCGACGCCGAGTCGAACCATCTCGCGCAGCACGTCGGGCTGGTGGCTCTCGGCGATCACGTCGATCGGCGCTCCGAGCCGGCGCAGTTCGTCGACCACGAGCGTCCGGGTGTGTGAGCCGGCGGGGAACAGCACCCACGGTCCCCACGTCGACGGCGGTCCGTCGCCGTCGCCCGGCGGTCCGTACACGGCGAGGTCCTCCGTGAGCAGCGGTGCGGTGTCGATGCCGCCGACCGGCGTCGGCGGACCCACGCACACGACCAGGTCGAGTTCGCCCGCCACGAGGAGGTCGAGGAGTTCGGCCGAGGGTGCGACCCGCAGGCGCAGGTCGACATCGGGGTGATCCGAGCGGAAACGACGCAGCTGGTCGGGGAAGTGCACGACGGCGGCGGCGTCGATCATTCCCAGACGGAGCGCGCCGCTGCGCCCCGTCCGGACGCGGTCGGCCCACCCGGCGAGGTCGCGTGAGCGCGAGCACCTGGCGGGCATGGGCGACCACGGGCGCCGCGCCCGGTCTGACGAGTCGTCGGCGGCCATCGCGGTCGAACAGCGCCACGCCGACTCGACGCTCGAGTTCGGCCAGACCCTGCGACAAGGCCGACGCGCTCACGCCGACACGTTCGGCAGCGACCGCCCAGGTCGGCTCCTCGGCGACCGCGACGAGGTACTCGAGTTGCCGGATCGACAGGTCGGGGAGTGGCCGCACTCCTGCACGATACTTCAGACTTGCTTCACATCACGACGACGGAGTGATGTATCGCTTATCATATCCGGATGACCGCACGACAGATCGCCCCCGCCACCGGCAAGCTCGGTGTCCTCACTCCCGGCATGGGCGCAGTGGCGTCCACCTTCATCGCCGGTGTCATCTCCGCCCGCAAGGGCCTGCACCCGCCGATCGGCTCGATCAGCCAGATGGCGCACATCCGCCTCGGCACCAAGGACGAGAATCGCAACCCGATGATCCGTGAGTTCGTGCCGCTGGCCGGCCTCGACGACATCGTGTTCGGTGGCTGGGATCCGATCTCGCCGAACGCGCTCGAAGCCGCTCGCACCGCCGGCGTCCTCAACAACGAGGATCTCGCCGCGATCTCCAGCGAACTCGAAGCGATCGTGCCGATGGAAGCCGTGTTCGACCAGCGCTGGGTGTCACGTCTGGAGGGTGTCCGCGTCAAGGACATCGCCAACAAGTGGGACCAGGCCATGGCGATCATGGACGACATCGCCAACTTCAAGGCCACCAATGGCTGCGACCGCCTCGTGATGGTGTGGTGCGGCTCGACCGAGGCGTACCAGGAGGCCTCCGACGTCCACGCGACCGTCGAGTCGTTCGAGCAGGGCCTGCGTGACAACGACGCCAACATCTCGCCGAGCCAGATCTACGTGTACGCCGCGCTGCAGTCCGACGTGCCGTACGCCAACGGTGCGCCGAACCTGTCGGTCGACCTGCCGTGCATGATCGAGCTGTCGAAGACCCGCAACGTGCCGATCGCCGGCAAGGACTTCAAGACGGGCCAGACGTGGATGAAGACGATCCTCGCTCCCGGTCTCAAGGCCCGCATGCTCGGCCTGCGTGGTTGGTACTCGACCAACATCCTCGGCAACCGCGACGGCGAGGTGCTCGACGATCCGGAGAACTTCAAGAGCAAGGAAGTCTCCAAGCTCGGTGTGCTCGACGGCATCCTGCAGCCCGAGGTGTACCCCGATCTGTACGGCAACATCGACCACGTCGTGCGCATCAACTACTACCCGCCCCGTGGCGACAACAAGGAGGGCTGGGACAACCTCGACATCTTCGGATGGCTCGGTTACCCGATGCAGATCAAGGTCGACTTCCTCTGCCGCGACTCGATCCTCGCCGCCCCGATCGTGCTCGACCTCGCCCTCTTCATGGACCTGGCACACCGCGCCGGTGAGTCGGGCGTGCAGGAGTGGCTGAGCTTCTACCTCAAGGCTCCGCAGGCCGCCGGCGACTCACCGGCCGAGAGCGACCTGTTCATCCAGCAGACCAAGCTGAAGAACACCCTGCGCGAGTGGATGGGCGAGAAGCCCGTCACCCACTCCGAAGCCGGCTGACGCCCCGGGTTCGCGGATCTTTCCGGACCCGACCCCAACAGACCGGGTCTTTCCGGACCCGACCCCAACAGACCGTGACACCCCGTTGTCATGATCCGGATATGGGACGACATCATCGAGATTTCAGCCAGAGTGACTGGTTCCACGTGTACAACCGTGGCGCCGATCGACAGGACATCTTCAGCGCAGATCGTGACCGAACGTTGTTCGAGTCGCTCGGGGCCGAGGCGTTCGGTCGTTTCGAGATCGAACTTCACGCGTACGCGTTGATGACGAACCACGTTCACCAACTCGTCCACGTGCCGAATGGCGGACTGTCGGAGGCCATGCAGCGTCTGTGCGGTCGCTACGCCGCGGCCTACAACGAGCGAACCGAGCGGACCGGATCGCTCTTCACCGGTCGCTTCCAGAGCGTGCCGATCACCAGCGAAGCGCAACTCATCTGGTCGGGCCGCTATATCCACCGCAACCCGCTCGACATCGTTGCACCGTCCGCTCTCGCCGCCTATCGGTGGTCGAGCCTCGGATTCCTGCTCGGTAAGTGGCCGACGCCCGACTGGTTGACGACCGGAACGGTGCTCGGCGAACACACGAACCCCGACGACTATCTCGACTACATCTTGACGAGCCAGCCATCGGATTGCCTCAATCACGGGGTGCTGCCCCCGCTTGCTCCAACGACGTGGGACGAGATCGAGCGTGCCGTCGAGAGTGTCATGGCCCGCTCGTCGTTGGATGCCGACTGTCGTCCGGCCGAACTACGCCGAACCCTGGCGATCACAATTGCCGTCGAGACGCGTGCTGTCGACGCCGCAGCGCTTGCAGAACTCCACGGCTTGAGCGACGCGTGCTCGGCGCGCCGTATCGCTCGCCGTGGCCGTGTCCTTGCGGCGGAGTCAGCCTCGTTCAACACGCTGCGGACCGGCGTGTTGGCGAAGCTCTCCGGTCCACGCTGATCCGCCGGGTCTGTCGGGGTCGGGTCCGGAAAGACCGGCGGGGTCTGTCGGGGTCGGGTCCGGAAAGACCGTGGTGTCGTACAGTTCGGCGCTATGACGGCTGTGCTGATGGACGGCAATGCGCTTCGCGACGAGATCATCGTCGGGTTGCGGACGCGGATCGAGGCGGCCGGATCGCCGGCGATCTGTCTGGCAACCGTGCTCGTGGGCGACGACGCACCGAGCCAGCGCTACGTCCGCATGAAGCACGTCAAGGCGGCCGAGGCCGGACTCACGTCACGCCACGTCGACCTGCCACCGAACGCCACCCAGGCAGAGGTCGAATCGGTCGTGCGTGGACTCGCTGTCAACGACGAGGTGCACGGCATCCTCGTGCAACTCCCGCTGCCCGACGGCCTCGACCCTGAACCGGTCATCGACCTCATCCCGCCGGAGAAGGACGTCGACGGCCTGACCGAGCGCTCGATGGGCCGACTCGTACGTGGCCGCCCGGGTCTGGTGGGCTGCACGCCGCTCGGCGTGATGCGTCTCCTCGAGCGCTACGACATCGCCACGAGCGGCAAGCGGGCCGTGGTCGTCGGGCGCTCGACGCTCGTCGGGCTCCCGTTGTCGCTGCTCCTCGCCCGCAAGGGTGTCGACGCCACCGTGACGCTCGCCCACTCCCGAACCGCCGACATGGCCTCGGTCGTGCGCGAAGCCGACATCGTCGTCGGCGCGGCAGGCCAAGCCCGGATGATCACCGCCGACATGGTCAAGCCCGGCGCCACGGTGATCGACGTCGGCGTGTCGCGAACCGAAGCCGGCATCGTCGGCGACGTCGACTACGGCCCCGTCGCCGAAGTCGCGGGCTTCATCACCCCCATGCCGGGCGGGACGGGTCCGATGACGATCGCCTGCCTGATGGAGAACACCCTCACGGCCGCCCGACTGCAAGGGGTCTTCGAGGGCTGACCGACGTCGAGGGGGAGTTCTCCTCAGGCGACCTCGATGTCGGGAAGCGGCCGACCGAGCCTGGTCTGCATGTCGACGACATACGCCGTCCAGGCAGTCACGATGCGGAGTTGCAGCATCCGGGCGACGTCGTCGTGATCGTCGCCTCGTCGCACGAAGCGGGCGACCGCGATGACGTCGTCGAGGATGAGTTCGCCATGGCGCCTCTGTACAGCGGAGGTGCTCGAGTGGAGCGGATCGGCACATCCGTACTCCGCCCGCCACTCCGACTCGAGCACGAAGACCACGAGGTCGCGGCCCGCAGCCAAGAGCTCGCGGATGCCGTCACCGAGCGTGCCCTCGGCGAAGCGCCACCGGTCGATGACCTCGAACGCCTGGTGGTCGTCGGCCATCACCCTCACGATCTTCCTGCTGAGCTCCAAGATGCCGCCGAGGTCGTCGAAATTGACGTCCGGTGCGAGCAGGATCGAGTTCAACATCGCCGTGAGTTCCGACACGACGATCCTGCTGGCGATCCCGCTGAGTTCGTCCATGTCCACGACGTGGCGGTAGATCGCCGACTGCGTCACCCCGATCCGCGCCGCCACGTTCACCGACGTGAGCGCGGCCGGTCCCTCCTCGCGCAGAATTGCCACCGCCGCCTCGATGATCTCGTCACGCCGGCCCACGCAGCAAACGTACTGCGGTCAGATGAACGGCGAGGTTGACCCTGCGGCAATTCGATGGCACACTGTCAGGCGTGTACGCCGCCCATCGCGTTCCGAACTCGCTCGTAGTACTCATCCGGTAGCACGCCGGCTTCACCGCCGCGCGTGCTCACGACCTCCCAGACGGGAGGTCGTTTGCTTTTCGGCACCGATTCACCATCCCACCATCACCCCCACCACGTCACCGCAACACGATCCCCCACTCGAAGCACCACCAGGAAGCATCACGATCATGGCTGAAAGAATCACCGGCGCCGAGGCGCTGATCCGATCACTCGAGCACGAGAACGTCGAACTCATCTTCGGCTACCCCGGAGGCTGCATCCTCCCGGCGTACGACCCGTTGATGGACAGCCCCATCCGGCACGTCCTCGTGCGCCACGAGCAGGGCGCCGGCCACATGGCCGAGGGATACGCGCACGTGTCCGGCAGGCCCGGCGTCGCGATGGTCACCTCGGGTCCGGCCGCGACCAACCTCGTCACGCCGCTCATGGACGCCTACATGGATTCGGTGCCGATGGTTGCCATCACCGGCCAGGTCGCGACCAACGCGATCGGCACCGACGCGTTCCAGGAGTGCGACACGGTCGGGATCACCCGCTCGTGCACCAAGCACAACGAACTCGTGATGAGCGCGCAGGACATCCCGATGGCCGTGCGCCAGGCGTTCCACATCGCCACCACCGGTCGCCCGGGCCCCACGCTCATCGACGTGCCGAAGGACTGCCTGCAGAACGACATGGAGTGGTACTGGCCGACCGACCAGGAGGTGCTCGACTCGCTGCCGGGCTACCGTCCGAACGTCAAGGGCCATCCCCGGATGATCAAGGAGGCCGCCCGCCTGATCATGGCGTCCGAGCGACCGGTCATCTATGCCGGCGGTGGGATCCTCAAGTCGCGTGCGGCCGAGGCGTTGCGCGAGTTGGCGGAGCTGATCGACACCTACGTCGTCACGACGCTCATGGCGCGTGGTGCCTTCCCCGACAATCACCCGTTGTGCCTCGGGATGCCCGGGATGCACGGAAACGCCACTGCGGTCACGGCGTTGCAGAAGGCCGACCTGTTGATCACGCTCGGCGCACGCTTCGACGACCGGATCACCGGCAAGGTCGACGCCTTCGCGCCGGTCGCCAAGGTCATCCACGTCGACATCGACCCGGCCGAACAGGGCAAGGTCCGTCGCCCCGACGTGCCGATCGTCGGTGACGCCAAGTACGTGATCGAGGAGATCATCAGCGAGATCAAGTCGATGATCGCTGCCGGCACTGTCAAGGCCGACACGTCGGCGTGGAAGAGCAAGGTCTCGGGGTGGCGCGAGCAGTTCCCGATGACCTACGAGCAGTCCGAGCCGGGCGCCGCGCTCAAGCCGCAGTACTGCATCGAGGAACTGAACCGGCTGGCTGCACCGCACACGATCGTGTCGTCGGGTGTCGGCCAGCACCAGATGTACACCTCGCAGTTCTTCGAGTTCAACGAGCCGTACACCTGGGTGAACTCGGGTGGTCTCGGCACGATGGGCTTCTCCATCCCCGCTGCCATCGGGGCCAAGGCCGCCAAGCCCGAGTGCGACGTGTGGGCCGTCGACGGCGACGGGTGTTTCCAGATGACCGCGCAGGAGCTCGTGACCGCCACGGTCGAGGGGCTGCCGATCAAGGTGGCGTTGCTCAACAACAGCTACCTCGGCATGGTTCGCCAGTGGCAGGAGATGTTCTACGACGAGCGCTACTCCGAGGTGTACCTCAACGCGAAGGTGCCCGACTTCGTCATGTGGGCCGAGTCGATGGGGTGCGTCGGCATTCTCGTCGAGTCGCCCGAGGAAGTCGGTCCGGCCATCGAGAAGGCGAATTCGATCTCGGATCGATCCGTCGTCATCGAGTTCCGCACCGATCCCTCCGAGCTGGTCTTCCCGATGGTTCCGGCCGGCGCCAGCAACGACGACCTCATCCTCCACCCCACCCAGCAAGACCGAGCCGAGGGCCTCAAGTGACCACCATCAACCAGTACGGGGGCCAGACCCTCAACCATCACATCCTGTCGGTGCTCGTCCAGAACCGGCCCGGTGTGCTGGCTCGGGTCGCCGGGCTGTTCGCACGACGCGGCTTCAACATCTTCTCCCTCGCAGTCGCTCCTGCCGAAGACGACGGCATGAGCCGCATCACGATCGTCGTCGACGTGGAGTCGACCCCGCTCGAGCAGATCACCAAGCAGCTGTTCAAGCTCATCGACGTGGTGAAGATCTCCGAGCTCGATCCGCGCCGTTCGGTCGAGCGCGAGCTGCTCATCGCGACGGTCAAGGCGCCGGACGAGCAGCGAGCCAAGGTGGTCGAGCTGACCAACATCTTCGAGGGCAAGATCATCGCCGTTGCCGAGTCGGTGCTGACGGTCAGCCTCGAGGGGCATCCCGACAAGCTCGACGATTTTGAGGATTTGCTCGACGGATATGGCATCGTTGAGCTCCAGCGCACGGGTCGCGTGGCGCTTCCGAAACTCGATCGTGGCGCACGCTTGCGCGCCGTGAACCAAACCCCCACACCGAACACTGGAAAGGCTGGCTGAGATGGCCGTCACCGTCTACTACGCAGAGGACGCGGATCCTTCGATCATCCGTGGCAAGAAGGTCGCCGTCATCGGCTACGGATCACAGGGTCACGCCCACGCGTTGAACCTCAAGGAGTCGGGCGTCGACGTCGTCGTCGGCCTGCGGCCCGAGTCGTCGTCGGCCGCCAAGGCCGAGGCTGCGGGGCTGACCGTGATGACCATCGACGATGCGGCTGCCTGGGCCGACGTGATCATGCTCCTCGCTCCCGACACGGAGCAGAAGGCGATCTACGACGAGCACATCGCCAAGCACATGACCGATGGCAAGGCGCTCGCGTTCGCCCACGGGTTCAACATCCGCTTCGACCGCATCCACCCGCCTGCCGGCTGCGACGTGATCATGATCGCCCCGAAGGGTCCCGGCCACCTCGTACGGCGGACCTACACCGAAGGCGGCGGTGTGCCTGCGCTGATCGCGGTCGCGCAGGACGCGACGGGCCAGGCCCGTGACATCGCGATGTCGTACGCCGACGCGATCGGCGGCACCCGCGCCGGTGTGATCGAGACCACGTTCGCCGAGGAGACCGAGACCGACCTGTTCGGCGAGCAGGCCGTGCTGTGCGGCGGGCTCACCGCGCTCGTGCGCGCCGGATTCGAAACGCTCACCGAGGCGGGCTACGCCCCCGAGATGGCGTACTTCGAGTGCCTCCACGAGGTGAAGCTGATCGTCGACCTCATGTACGAAGAGGGCATCGCCGGCATGCGCTACTCGATCTCCGACACCGCCGAGTACGGCGACCTCACCCGCGGGTCGCGCGTCGTCAACGATGCCACCAAGGCCGAGATGAAGAAGATCCTCGAGGAGATCCAGAGCGGCCAGTTCGCCGCCGAGTGGATCGCCGAGTCGGAGGCCGGGCGCCCGAACTACAAGCGCATGCAGGAAGAGGGCAAGGCCCACCCCATCGAGGCAATCGGTGGTGAACTCCGCGACATGATGCCGTTCATCCGCGCCGGCAAGCAGAAGGTCTCCGACATCTCCGGAGGCTGACATTCGATCACGACCATGGTTGCTGTGAGCGATGTGCGCACGAGCTGCGCTCATCGCTCACAGCACGGCGGTTTGGGGAGGGGTGACGTGACGTGACGACCTGGTCGGTGGGTTTCGCCGTGGTGTTCGCCATCGCGGCAGGCGCGAACTGGTGGAGTCGATGGACCGACGACCGGTCGGTCGAGCTGTGGAGCAAACCGCTCGCGCTGATCGCCCTCATCGGGGTGGCGCTGACCCTCGATCCGGCGGATCCCGCCGTTCGAGTCTGGTTCGTCGTGGCCCTGGTCCTCTCGTTGGCCGGGGACGTGTTCCTCCTCGATGGCGACCGTCGGTTCATTCCGGGGCTCGTTGCCTTCCTCCTGGCGCACGTCGCGTACACGGTGGGCCTGGTGGTCGCGCCGGACTGGTCGTGGGCGGCGTTCGGGGCGGCGGTGGTCGGCGTCGCCTTGCTCATCGGCACGGTGGGGGTGCAGATCGTTCGCGCCGCCCGTCGGTCGAACCCGGTTCTCGGGCCGGCCGTGACGGCCTACCTCCTCGCGATCTCGGTGATGTTCTGCGCCGCCGCGGCGACGGGCAACTGGTTCGCCATCGTCGGCGCAGGGTTGTTCGTCGCGTCCGACTCGGTCCTCGGATGGCGTCAGTTCGTCGGCTCGGCGCCGTGGATGCCCGTCACCGTGATGGTCACCTATCACCTCGGCCAAGCCGGCCTCGTCGCCAGCCTCCTCTGACCGTCCCCCACCGGGTGCTGTGAGCGATGAGCGCAGCAGGCGCGCACATCGCTCACAGCGGGAAACCTGACTTGTGGGGTCGGGAATTGGCGGGTAGCGTGCCGTGCCTATGAGTGACCAGTGGGGATTCGAGACCAAGCAGATCCATGTCGGCGGCGAGGCCGATCCGACGACCGGTGCCCGGGCGGTGCCGATCTACCAGACGACGTCGTACGAGTTCCGTGACACCGAGCATGCGGCGAATCTCTTCGGATTGGCCGAGATCGGCAACATCTACACCCGCATCATGAATCCGACGCAAGCGGCGTTGGAAGCCCGCGTCAACGCGCTCGAGGGCGGCTGCATCACCGCAGTCGGTCTGCCCGGCACGCTCGCGGTCGCCTCGGGTCAAGCCGCCGAGACGCTTGCGTTGATGACGCTGTGCGAGTCGGGCGACCACGTCGTCGCTTCGCCGTCGCTCTACGGCGGCACCTACAACCTGCTCCACTACACCCTGCCCAAGTTCGGGGTGGAGGTCACCTTCGTCGACGATCCGCACGACCTCGCCCAGTGGGAGGCGGCCATCCGACCCAACACGAAGGTGTTCTTCGGCGAGGTCATCCCGAACCCGAAGAACGACGTGCTCGACATCGAGGGCATCGCCGGCGTCGCGCACGCGAACGGCATCCCGCTCATGGTCGACAACACGGTGCCGACGCCGTACCTGATCCGCCCGCTCGAGTGGGGTGCCGACATCGTGGTCCACAGCCTCACGAAGTTCATGGGCGGCCACGGCACCTCGGTCGCCGGCGCGATCGTCGACGGCGGCACGTTCGACTACGCGGCCTCGGGTCGCTTCCCGAACTTCACCGAGCCCGACCCCAGCTACCACGGCCTGGCCTATTTCCCGGCGCTCGGCCACGGCGCGTTCATCCTCAAGGCGCGGGTCCAGATGCTGCGCGACATGGGGTTGGCCATCTCACCCTTCAATGCCTTCATGATCCTGCAGGGCATCGAGACGCTGAGCCTGCGCATGGACCGCCACTTCGCCAATGCGCAGGTCGTCGCCGAATTCCTCGCGGCACACGACCAGGTCGAGTCGGTCAGCTATGCGGGTCTGCCCTCGAGCCCGTGGCACGAGCGGGCCAAGAAGCTCGGCGGCGGCAAGGGCTACGGCTCGGTGCTCGCCTTCGAGATCAAGGGCGGCCTCGAGGCAGGCAAGAAGTTCGTCGAGGGCGTCACGCTGCTCAGCCACGTTGCCAACATCGGTGATGTTCGCAGCCTGGTGATCCATCCCGCCAGCACCACGCACTCCCAGCTCACGCCCGAGGAGCAGGCGGCGTCCGACGTGACACCCGGCCTCGTCCGGCTCAGCGTCGGTCTGGAGTCGATCGACGACATCATCGCCGATCTCGAACAGGCCTTCGCCGCCGCCAAGTCCTGAACGACGCGATCGCGATCGGGGTCAGACCCCAATCGCGATTCAGTCGTCGCGTTGGTTGCGGAGGAACTCCTCGAACTCGGCGCCCAGGTCGTCGGCCGTCGGGATCTGCGCCTCGGCGCGACGGTCGAATTCCGCTTCGAGCAGTCCGACGTACATGCGCAACTGTTCGTCGTGGGCGACGAGTTCGTCGTGGACGTCACGCCAGCTGTCGATCTGATCGCTGAGGTCGGTCGTGTTCGGGACGTCGAGTACATGGCTCAGATGGCGCACGAGCGCCTGGACCGCTTGCGGGTGCTCGGCGTTCATCAGGTAGTGGGGAATGCCGACGCGCAACGAGATCGACGGAACCCCACGGGCCTCGAGCTCGGCTTGGAGCACGCCGACCACACCGGTCACGCCCTGATACGACGGGGCGACCAGGCCGAGGCGACGTGCCAGCTCCGCGTTGGCGGTGCTGCCGGTCACCGGCGGAGTGCGGGAGTGGGGAATCGCCTCGGCACCCGAGCCGACGGTGACGATGGCCTCACAGCCGAGCGCCTCGGCGACGACGGTGATGGCACCGATGTAGGTGCGCCAGGCCATGTGGGGCTCGACCCCGATCAGTGCGACCACGTCGCGGTGGCCCGGATTGCGCTGGAGGACGAATTCGTTCGACGGCCAGACGATCTCGCGGACGTCGTCGTCGATCGACACGTGTGGGCGCTGCTGCGTGAAGTCGTAGAACGGATCGGGATCGATCTGGCCGACGGTGACGGCGTGTTCGGCGCTGACGAACGCTGTGACCGCCTGGGTCGCCGCGCCCCCGACGTCGAACCATCCCTCGAGGCCGACGAGCATCACCGGGCGATCGAGCGTGCCGATGTCGCCGGTGCCGAACTCGAGAACGTCGGTGGGTTGCATCAGGTCGCCCCGCTCAGCGCCCCGACGACATGGTCGATGCACCGGGTGAGCGCCTCGACGTCGGACGGGTCGATTGCCGGGAACATGCCGATGCGCAGCTGGTTGCGGCCGAGCTTGCGGTACGAGTCGGTGTCGACGATGCCGTTGGCCCGCAGTGCAGCGTTGACCGCGGTGGCGTCGATCGCGTCGTCGAGGTCGATGGTCCCCACCACGTTCGAACGCTTGGCCGGGTCGGTCACGAACGGTGTGGCGAAGCTGCTGGCATCGGCCCAGGCGTAGAGCGCCGCCGCCGACTGGGCGCTCCGACCGGCGGCGAAGCTCATGCCGCCGTTGTCGTTCATCCACTGGATCTGCGCGTCGAGCATCACGAGGGTGGCGAGTGCCGGGGTGTTGTACGTCTGGTTCGACCTGGAGTTGTCCAGCGCGATCCGGAGATCGAGCGACGCCGGCCGCCAGCGGTCGCCGATCGTCTCGATGCGCTCGACGGCGGCAGGCGAACATGCAGCGAGCCAGAGACCACCGTCGGAGGCGAAGCACTTCTGTGGGGCGAAGTAGTAGACGTCGACCTCGGCGGGATCCCAGGTCAGGCCACCCGCCGCGGAGGTGGCATCGACGGCGACGAGCGCGGTGTCGGCGCTCGTGCCGGTCGGGCGAGTCAACTGCATGGCCACGCCGGTCGAGGTCTCGTTGTGGGTGAGGGCGTACAGGTCGATGCCGTCCTCCGCCACGGCGTCCGGGTGGGTGCCGGTCTCCGACGTGATGACGGTCGGGTCGCCGAGGTGGGGAGCCGCGGCGGAGGCCTCGGCGAACTTCGAGGAGAACTCGCCGAACACGAGGTGCTGGCTGCGCTCGCGGATCAGTCCGAAGGTGGCCACGTCCCAGAACACGGTGGAGCCGCCGTTGCCGAGCACGATCTCCCAGCCGTCCGGCAGGTCGAACAGGGACGTGAGCCCCGACCGGACACTGCCGACGAGGTTCTTCACGGCGGGTTGGCGATGCGACGTGCCGAGCACCGATGCCTGGGCGGCGACGACCGCGTCGACCTGCTCGGGACGCACCTTCGAGGGTCCGCAGCCGAAACGTCCGTCGGCGGGGAGCAGGTCGGCGGGAATCGTGATGGTGGTGGGGTCCGAACTCACGGGCTCAAGCATGGCGCGCCACACGATCCCACGCCGGGAATCCGCAGCGATGATTCGGCGCACTGTCCGCGCCGAAACTCATTGCTGGGAAGGACGGGCGGTATTCGTCGTTGGGATGGGGGATTCCCTGTGGCAGGCTGACCGACGTGAAGCGCACCTCCGAACGACTCGCCGCGATCGCCCCCTCCGCCACCCTCGCGGTCGACGCCAAGGCGAAGGCCCTGCAGGCTGCCGGCGAGAACGTGATCGGTTTCGGTGCCGGCGAACCCGACTTCCCGACGCCGGCCCACATCGTCGAAGCCGCCGTCGCTGCGTGCCGTGACCCGAAGAACCACCGCTACACGCCGGCCGGCGGCCTCCCCGAGCTGAAGGAGGCGATCGCCGCGAAGACCGAGCGCGACTCGGGCTTCGGGTGCACCGCCTCGCAGGTACTGGTCACCAACGGCGGCAAGCACGCGGTGTACACGGCGTTCGCGGCGCTGTGCGATCCGGGTGACGAGGTCATCTGCCCGGCCCCGTACTGGACGACGTACCCGGAGGCGATCACGCTCGCCGGCGGCGTCCCGGTCGTGATCGACACCGACGCGGCGAGCGGCTTCCAGGTCACGATCGAGCAGCTCGACGCGGCCTACACCCCGCGCACCAAGGTGCTGCTGTTCGTGAGCCCCGACAACCCGTCGGGCTCGGTGTGCCCGCCCGCCATGGTGAAGGAGATCGGCGAGTGGGCGGTGGCGAAGGGCGTGTGGGTGATCACCGACGAGATCTACGAGCACCTCACCTACGGCGACAACGTCTTCGCGTCGATGCCGACGCTCGTGCCGGAACTCGCGAACCAGTGCGTCATCGTCAACGGCGTCGCCAAGACCTACGCGATGACCGGTTGGCGCGTCGGCTGGATGATCGGGCCCGACGACATCATCAAGGCGTCGACGAACTTCCAGAGCCACGCCACCTCGAACGTCGCCAACGTGTCACAGCGCGCTGCGCTCGCCGCCGTGTCGGGTTCGCTCGACGACGTCGTGATGATGCGCACTGCGTTCGCCCGTCGGGCGCAGACCATGTGGACCAAGCTCAACGCGATCGACGGTGTCACCTGCCTCGAGCCCCAGGGTGCGTTCTACGCCTACCCCGACCTCACCGGCCTGCTCGGCCGGCCGATCGACGGCGTCACGGCGACCAACACGCTGGAGCTCGCGGACCTCGTGCTCGACAAGGCGAAGGTCGCGTTCGTGCCGGGCGAGGCGTTCGGCCTCGGCGGCTACGGCCGCTTCTCGTTCGCCCTCGGCGACGACGATCTCGTCGAGGGCATCGACCGCTTCGCCGCCCTCGTCAACCGCTGACGTCCGAGCGCGGCCGGTCTGACGGGTCAGCGACCGAACCACTCGTCGTAGGTGGGCACTTCGGTGACGCCGGCACAGGCCATCGCGACGAGCGGTACGGCAGCCATCGCGCCCGACCCCTCACCCAGACGCATGTCGAGATCGAGCAGGGGACGCTTGCCGAGGCGTTCGAGCAGTTTGCGGTGGCCGGGTTCGGCGGAGCAGTGCCCGACGGTGCAGTGGTCGAGCGCCGCCGGATTGACCATCACGAGGGGGAGCACCGCGGAGGTGACCACGTAGCCGTCGAGGACCACCGGGATCGAACGGTGTCGGGCGGCGACGGTGGCCGCCGCGACCGCGACCAGTTCGGAGCCGCCGAGTTCACGCAGGATCTCGATCGGATCGACGATCCCGGCGACCCTGCGTACCGACTCCTGCACGGCCGCACGCTTGCGGGCGAGGCCTTCGTCGTCGACGCCCGTGCCGCGGCCGACCCACGCCGCGGTCTCGCCACCGGCAAGGGCTGCGGCGATCGCCGCGGACGGCGTCGTGTTGCCGATGCCGATCTCGCCGAGCACGAGGAGGTCGCAGTCGAGTGTGTCGACCGCCGCGAACGCGATCTCGACGATCTCGTCGAATCGGTCGTCGGTGAGGGCCGGCTCGTGGCGGATGTCGCCGGTCGGCCGCCCGATGCCGACGTCGATGGCCGAGACGGTGGCGCCGGCGATCTTGGCGAAGGCGGCGATGGTGGAACGCCCCTCCAGGTAGGCGTCGAAGAGAGCCTGCGTGATGCCGGTCGGGTACGCACTCACCTTCGTCGCGGCCGCCACGCCGTGGTCGCCGGCGAAGATCAGCGCCGCCGGGCGGTCGACGGTCGGGTGTGCCGTTCGCTGCCATCCGGCGACCCAAGCGGCAATCTCGTCGAGCCACGCCAGCGCGCCGCTCGGCCGCAGGAGGTGGGCGGCCCGATCGTGGACGGCATCGACGGCGGCAGTGTCGTTGTCCGGCAACACGGCCAGACGTTCACGCAGGTGTGGCGACAGCATGGCGTTGCGGCTCAGTAGTCGATGCCGCGCATCGCCCTGATGCCCCGCTGGTAGGCGTGCTTGATCTCGCGCATCTCGGTGACGGTGTCGGCGATCTCGATCAGCTCCGGTGCGGCGTCGCGGCCGGTGATGATCACGTTGACGTGGCGCGGCCGGTTCGCGATCGCCTCGACGATCTCGGCGACGTCGATCCAGCCGAAGGACGGCAGGTAGGTCAGCTCGTCGAAGATCACGAGCTGGTGCTCGCCGGCGTGCATGAGTTCGGCCGCCTTCGCCCAGCCCTCGGCGGCGTGGGCGCGATCGTTCGTGAGGTCGTCGGAGTCCCAGGTGAACCCGTCACCGAACGCGAACCAGTCGACACCGAGCCGGCGCCCGATCTTCTCCTCGCCGACCTTCCAGTCGCCCGACTTGATGAACTGCACGACGGCCACGTTCCAGTCGCGAGCGACGGCGCGGATCATCATGCCGAACGCCGACGACGACTTGCCCTTGCCGTTGCCGGTGTTGACGACGACGAGCGAATCGGCGCTGCGCAGCCCGTCGGGACGGGGGTCTTCGGTGGGGACGGTGTCGCCGGTCGGTGCGTGCTCAGTCATGGGATTGGGGAGCGTACGCACGCAGCAGTACGATGTCGAACTGTCGCAGACGCAGCGAAGTCCGGTGAGAACCCGGCGCTGTCCCGCAACGGTGGTCTTCCGGCACACGCTGGAAGCGAGCCCGGTCGCCTGCCCTGTGACGCGACCATCACCCTCGAGGCAAGGGACGGCTCGCCGGTCGGTCCGCCGACCAGCACCCATCTTGTCCTCCAACTCCTTGGAGGCAACCATGAACACCCACTCCCGTCGGTTCGGCCGGCGAATGCTCGGCGTCGTCGCTCGGGCTCGCGCTCGTAGCTGCAGCGTGCGGCTCAGACGACGCATCGAGCGATGTCACCGACACGCCGCAGGCGACGACTCCGGTGTCCGCCGAGACGACCGTCGCATCCGGCACCTCACCGACCACCTCACCGACCAGCGACGGCGCCGAGCAGCGCGTCGTGTCGTTGAGCCCGACGCACACCGAGATCATGTTCGCCATCGGCGCGGGTGACCAGCTCGTGGCCGTCGACGAGTTCTCCGACTACCCCGCCGAAGCGCAGCAACTCCCGAACGACCTGTCGGCGTTCGACAACAACGTCGAGGCCATCGCCGCGTACGAGCCCGACCTGGTGCTCATCGGCGGTGACTTCAACGGCCTCGGCGCGCAGCTCGACGAACTCGGGATCGGGTGGTGGGACGGTCCGGCCGCGCTCACGATCGACGACACCTATCGGCAGATCACCGAACTCGGCGCAGCGACCGGCCACGAATCGGAGGCGGAGGCGCTGATCGCGTCGATGCAGACCGAGATCGACGAGATCGTCGCATCGACGCCCGTTCCGGCTGAGCCACTCACGTTCTTCCACGAGATCGACGACACGTTGTTCAGCGTCGACTCCACGACGTTCATCGGCGAGCTCTACGCGCTGCTCGGGCTCGAGAACATCGCCGACCGCGCCGAAGGCGATTCGGGTGGATACCCGCAGCTCAGCGCCGAGTTCATCGTGTCCGCCGACCCCGACTTCATCTTCCTGGCCGACACCAAGTGCTGCGGCCAGTCGCTCGAGACGGTGGCCGCCCGTCCGGGTTGGGCCGACCTGAGCGCCGTGCAGAGTGGCAACGTGGTCGGACTCGACGACGACATCGCGTCGCGGTGGGGTCCCCGAGTGGTCGACTTCCTCCGGTCGGTGTCCACCGCCGTGAACGACCCGAGCTGATGGTCGCCGTGCCCGCCGACGTGTCGACGGTCGACACCGTCGACGTGCGGTCGGGCGCGGCGTCGTCGGGCAACGCCCGTTGGTATGCGATCGGCACGGTCATCCTGATCGTGTCGATCGTCGTCGGCGTGTCGATCGGTCCGGCCGGCCCGGCCTCGTGGCGGGTGCCGCTGGTACTGCTCGACCACCTGCCGCTGATCTCGATCGACTCCGGCGTCACCGACGCCGAGTGGAACATCGTGTGGCGCATCCGCATGCCGCGGGTGATCCTGGCGGCACTCGTCGGCGGCATGCTGTCGGTGGCCGGTGCCAGCTACCAGGGCGTGTTCCGCAATCCGCTGGTCGATCCCTACCTGCTCGGCGCGGCCGCGGGCGCGGGCCTCGGCGCCACGCTTGCGCTCACGACGGGTCGAGCGGTCACCATGTCGTGGCCGATCGACCCGGTGCCCACGTCGGCGTTCGTGTTCGCCGTGCTGACCGTCGCCGTCACCTACCTCGTCGGCGCATCGTTCAGCGGATCGTCGACCGGGTCGAGCCGGTCGGGTGTGACGCTCGTGCTCGCCGGTGTTGCAGTGGTTGCGTTCGTCACGGCGGTCCAGACGTTCATCCTGCAGCGCAACCAGGGCGTCGTGCGCGAGGTGTTCCAGTGGATCCTCGGACGGCTGTCGGGTGCGACGTGGTCCGACGTGCGTGTTGATCCTCCCGTACGTGGCGGTGAGCTGCATCGTGTTGATGCTCCATCGGCGGCACCTCGACGTGTTCCGCGTCGGCGACGACGAGGCTGCCGCGCTGGGCGTGTCGGTCGGGCGCACGCGTCTCGTGATCGTGATCGCCGCGACGCTGGGCACGGCGGCGGTGGTGTCGGTCAGCGGGCTGATCGGGTTCGTCGGGCTGGTGATCCCGCATGCCATCCGGCTGGTCGCCGGCGCCGGGTATCGCCGCCTCATTCCGTTGTCGTTGCTGTTCGGCGCCGCGTTCCTGATCCTCGCCGACATACCCGGCCGGATGTTGTCGAGCCCGGCGGAGACACCGATCGGGGTGGTCACCGCCTTCCTCGGCGCACCGTTCTTCATCTACCTGTTGCGCACACGCCGGATCGTCTGATGAGCACGCTGGAGTTCCGACAGCGTCACCGTGTCGTACGGCAAGCGCACCGCAGTCGACGCATTCACCGACCGGATCGAGTCGGGGGAGTGGGTCGGCCTGATCGGACCCAACGGTGCGGGCAAGTCGTCGCTGTTGCGCGCGGCGGCGGGACTCGTCGCCTCGACGGGGACGATCAGCGTCGACGGAGCTGCCCTCGCGTCGATGGCCGACCGTGAGCGCGGCGCAGTCGTGTCGCGTACGTCGCCCAGGAGCCGCTGATCCCCGACGACATGACGGCGTTCGACTACGTCCTGCTCGGTCGCACGCCGTACGTCGGCTACTTCGGCACCGAGTCGTCGCACGACCGTGAGGTGGCCGCTGACGTCGATCGACCGGCTGCGCCTCGGCGAGTTCGCCGAACCGGATGCTGGGATCGATGAGCGGTGGCGAGCGCCAGCGGGTCGTGATCGCCCGTGCGCTCGCCCAGGAGGCGCCGGTACTGCTGCTCGACGAGCCGACGTCGGCGCTCGACATCGGCCACCAGCAGCAGGCGCTGGAACTCGTCACGGAGCTGCGCGAGCACAGGCGATCACCGTCGTCTCGGCGATGCACGACCTGACGCTGGCCGGCACGTACACCGATCGCCTCGTCCTCCTCGACGCCGGTGCGGTGGTGGCGCGCGGTGACGCCGCCGACGTGTTGACCGCCGAGCGTCTCGGTGAGGTGTTCCACGTGTGCGTCACCGTCGATGTCGACCCCGACGACGGCACCGTCATCGTCGTTCCCCGCCGCGGCTTCCCCGCCCGCTGATCGCCCCCGCCCGTCCGCCCCGCCCCATCGGTTTGCGTGACAATCCGGTTGGCCCGTCCCAACCGGACTGCAACGCAAACCGGGTTGGTGGGGGAGATCTACGATCGGGGCATGAGCGAATCGCCGTATCCGACCTTTCCCGGGGTCGAAGCGTTCGACGCCGTCCGCACGCCCGAGGCCGAGCGGGCGCACCGCAAGCGGATGTGTGCGCTCGGCTACCGCATCTTCGGTGCGATGCGCTGGGGCCAGCTCGGCGACGGCCACGTCTCGGCCCGTGACCCGATCCTGACCGACCACTTCTGGCTGCTCGACTGGGGAGTCCCGTTCAGCCGCGGCGACGGTCGACCAGTTGGTGCTCGTCGGGCCCCGACGGCAGAGTGATGGACGCCGACGGCAACCCGACCGGTGCCGTCAACACCGCCGGCTACAACATCCACGCACCGGTGCTCGCCGCCCGTCCCGATGCCGTGAGTGCAGCCCACACCCACACGGCGTTCGGCACACCGTGGTCGGCGAACGTCGAGCCGTTCCGGGCGATCAGTCAGGAGTCGTGTGCGTTCGTGTTCGACCAGGCGCTGTTCGACGACGAGGAGGTCGAAGTGCTCTCCTACGACGGCGGCAAGCGCATCGCCGCAGCGCTCGGCGACAACAAGCTGTGCATCCTGCGCAACCACGGCCTGCTCACCGCCGGCGGATCGGTCGAAGAGGCGGTCGGCTGGTTCGTGATGGCCGAGCGCGTCGCCGAGGTGCACGTGAAGGCGCCCGACGGCAGGGCGATCTCCGACGAAGCCGCAGCGATCGCCGCCGAGACCCTGGCGCCACCCTCGACCGGGTGGCGCATGTTCCAGTGGCTACTGCGCAGCGTCGTCGACGACCCCGCCGTCGTGGATCCGGTGGTCGTGGACTGAGTTGTCGCCCGACTTGTTCGGGGCGCCCTCGATCCGCAGATGCTCGAAGACGAGCGTCGCGAGCAGGATCACGTCGATGCTCACCAGCAGGACCACACCGTCGACGTCGGCGCCGAACAACATCAGCAGGCAGATGGCGATCACGGCGACGAATCGCTCCCTGGCGAAGGCGCCGAACGCCCGGTACACACCGATGCCCACCCCGCCGAAGTAGAGCACGATGCCGGTGGCGCCCATCGCCCGGAAGGCCGCACCGAGCGGGTCGCTCGGGTGCAGCGCCATCTGCTCCATCGCGACGGCCGACAGGATGACCCCGGCGACGATCGGCGCGTGCGCATAGGTGTAGACGTCGCGGGCGAACCGTCCACGCTCGGCCGGCGGGGTCTCGTCGGTGCGGTGCTCGAACGCGGGTTGCACCCGGTCGAAGTACGACCACCAGAGCAGCCCGGCGAACACCCCTGCCGCAACCAGCGCGAGCACGGAACCTGCGGGGAACCCGCCGTTGTCCTGCAGTGGGATCGCCACCGAGTTCCCGAGCGCCACGATCACCTCGCCGAGCGCCACGATGATGATCAGTGCGTGCCGTTCGGCGAAATGGCCGGCTCGGATGATCCACTCGCTGCCGCCTGCTTGATCGTCGAGTAGACGAAGATCACGATGCCGAGGATCCACGCGATCGACGCGGGCGTCTCCGTCGAGGAAGCCGCCGATCACGATGATCGCCATCGCGGCGAGGTTCGGTGCGCCGTACCGCAGACTCGATCGGTAGACCTCGGAATCGCTGTCGACGCCCACGACCATCAGGGCGAGCGCCGTGAGGAAGATCACGGCGAGTGGGATCGCGAAGAGGGCGCCACTCTGGTCGAACGCCGTCGTGACCGACGCCGCCATCGGCACGCTCGCCGCCGTCGCGACGAGGAACAGCAGGCGCACGGGGCGCGAGTTGCCCGGCACCGCGTTGGCCGACCATGCGAACTGTGACCATGGCAACCACAGGAGCAGGAAGATCAGCGTCGATTCGCCGACGGTGTTCCACGTCGGGTCGGCGAAGAGCAGCCCGACGATCTGCGAGAACGCGAAGACGAAGGCCAGGTCGAAGAACAGTTCGACCGGATCGGCAGTGAAGTCCTCGGTCGCCTCCGGCACCACGAGTCCGCGCATCGCCGAGATTACCGGCGCCGGTGCGCACGCTCAGCCGAACACGACCACGCCGACGACTCCGACCAGCACGAGTGCGCTCGCGAGGTACTCGGCGCGGGTGTGCTGCTCGTGGAGCACGCGGGCGGAGATGACGAACGCGATGACGATCTCGACCTGGCCGAGCGTGCGGACCTTGGCGGCGTTGGTCAGGGTGACGGCGACGGCCCAGCCGATCGAGCCGCACAGGCTGAGGATGCCGACCGGGAGGGCGAACCGCCACGCACGGGCGACTCGCGGCAGCTCGGCACGATCGGTCACGAGGAGCTGGCGTCGAATTGACGAGCGTCTGGATCCCCAGCATCACGGTGAGGGTCAGCAGGGCCCGGTTCCACGTGGGCCCGTCGAGCGACGTCGACGCTCCCCGGATGCCGACTGCGGCGACCGCGAACCCGGCCGCGGCGAGGATGCCCATGAGCGCGGCCGGGTCGCGGGCGTCACCGAGGATGTCGAGGATTCGGGTGGGCGCGGCGAGCCACGCGACGCCGGCCATGCAGATGAACGCGAAGACCCAGCCGAGCGGCTCGAGCGGTTCGCCGAGTGCGATCGCGCTGACCACGGCGACGAGGATCACCTCGGTCTTGGCGTAGACGGTTCCGATGGCGAAGTTCCGGAGGTCGAACGCCCGCAGCAGCGCGACGGTGCCCAGGATCTGGGCGACCCCGGCGCCGGCGATGATCGGCCAGAAGCGGGGCGGGATCGACGGGACCGGCTCGCCGACGATCCCGAACGTGACGAAGGCAACGATCAGTGCGAGCGGGAAGCCGTACGCGTAGCGGACGAACCCCGCTCCGTTGACCGACAGCACCGACCGCAGCTGGTGCTGGCGTGACGTCCGCAGGATCTGGAATGTCGCTGCGGCGAGTGTGATGGGGATCCACATGATGTGTTGCGAATCGCGATTGGGGTCTGACCCCGAATCGCGATTCAGGTGGGGTCGAACCAGTGGTCGCCGTGCAGGAGGATGTCGTCGGCGTCGGCAGGGCCCCACGACCGCGGAAGTAGGGGACCACCTCGCCGGGATCGTCGAGTGCCGGTTGCACGACGCGCCACGTGCCCTCGACGATGTCCTGGCGGGCGAAGCGTCGCAGCGATCCGATCAGCGCGTCACCGATCAGGCGCTCGTAGGCATCCTGGCGTTCACCGAGTGCGGCCGCGAAGTCGACGTCGACGTCGACCTCCTGGCTGTCGAGTTCTGGCCCGGGCGTCTTGGCCTGCAGCGCGAACGTCACGCCGTCGTTCTTGCCGAGCCGGAGGCGGATCAGGTTGCGGCCCGGGGGCGGCCCACCCGACTCGTCGAAGAGCATCCGCGGCGGCTCGCGGAGCTCGATCACCGCTTCGGTGGCACTCTGCTTCATGGCCTTGCCGACGCGGATGTACCACGGCACGCCGGCCCATCGCCACGAGTCGA
>CAVUUX010000010.1:0-331732 GCA_963744705.1 Ilumatobacteraceae bacterium | reverse complement strand
TCTCGAGGCGGACGGCGGCGAAGGTCTCGACGTTGGAGTTCGGGTCGACGCCGGGCTCGTCGCGGTAGCCGACGTACTGGCCACGCACCAGGGCGTCGGTGTCGATCGGTCGCATCGCCGCGATCACCTTGGCCTTCTCGTCCTGCAGGAAGCCCGAGTCGGCTCCGGCGGGCGGTTCCATCGCCAACAGCGACACGACCTGCAGCACGTGGTTCTGCAGCACGTCACGGATCGCGCCGACACCTTCGTAGAACGAGCCGCGTCCCTCCACGTCGAGGGTCTCCGACATCGTCACCTGGACACTGCGGACGTAGTTGCGATTCCACACCGGCTCCAGCAGGGTGTTGGCGAAGCGGAACACGAGCAGATCCTCGACCGCTTCCTTGCCGAGGTAGTGGTCGATCCGGAAGATGTGGTCCTCGCTGAAGACCTCGTGGAGCGTCTGGTTCAGTTCGATCGCCGACTGCAGGTCGCGTCCGAACGGCTTCTCGACGACGATCCGGCCGCGTTGGTTCAGGCCGACGGAGGCGAGCTTCGTGGCGACGGTGGGGAACATGGTCGGCGGGATGGCCATGTAGAAGACGGCGACGAGCGAGTTGTGCCGGTCGAGGGTGGCGCGCAGCTGGTTCCAGGTGTTCTCGTCGGAGTAGTCGCCCTGCACGAGGTCGAGTCGCGTGCAGAGCGAGTCGACGACGGCCGGATCGGGACCGTCGATGTGCTCGGCGATCGACTCGCGGGCGTGCCGGCGGAAATCGTCGTCGGTCCAGTCGCTGCGGGCGACACCGATCACGGGCACCTTCAGCACACCCGAGCGTTCGAGCCGGTACAGCGCCGGGAACAACTTGCGCACGGCGAGATCGCCGGTGGCACCGAACAGCACCAGTGCATCGGCGTCGGGCTGGTTGGTCTGCATCCGGCCCGTCTCGATGTGGCTGGTTGTCGCGGAGGGCTGATCTGTCACCGTGTGGCGTCCTTCCTCTCGACGTGACCGCCGAATCCGGCGCGCATCGCCGACAGCACCTGATCGGCGACGTCGGAGCGGCCACGGGACGTGAACCGTTGGAAGAGGGCGGCCGACAGCACCGGGACCGGGACGCCCTCGTCGATCGCGGCGTTGATGGTCCAGCGACCTTCCCCGGAGTCGCTCACCACACCGGCGTAGGCGCTCAGCTCGGGGTCGGCGTGGAACGCCTCCGCGGTGAGATCGAGCAGCCAGGAGCTGACCACGGAACCACGGCGCCACACCTCGGTGATCCGGGCCAGATCGAGGTCGTACCGGTAGTACTGCGCGGCGTCGAGCGGAGCGGTCTCGGCGTCGACGGCATGGTCGATGGCGCCGATGTCGGCCTTGGCCAGCACGTTGAGGCCTTCGGCGTAGGCAGCCATGAGGCCGTACTCGATGCCGTTGTGGACCATCTTCACGAAGTGCCCGGCGCCGCTCGGGCCGCAGTGCAGCCAGCCGTGCTCCTCCGGGGCTTCGGCGCCGGTTCGTCCGGGTGTGCGCTCGGTCTCGCCGAGGCCGGGGGCGAGGGACTCGAAGATCGGGGTGAGGCGCTCGACGGCAGCATCGGGTCCGCCGATCATGAGGCAGTAGCCGCGTTCGAGGCCGAACACGCCACCGCTGGTGCCGACGTCGAGGTAGTCGACACCCGACGGCGCGAGTGCAGCCGATCGGTCGACGTCGTGGCGGTACCACGAGTTGCCGCCGTCGATGATCGTGTCGTCGGGGTCGAGCAGTGGAGCGAGCGCGTCGACGGTCGATCCGACGAACGCGGCGGGCACCATGATCCAGACGGCGCGGGGCGGCTCGAGGGCGGCGACCATCTCGGCGAGCGAGCGGGCGCCGACCACGCCGAGTTCCGATTCGAGGGCGGCGATCGCTGTCTCGTCGAGGTCGTGGACGACGCAGTCGTGTCCGTCGCGTTGGAGCCTGCGCACCATGTTGGCGCCCATCCGGCCGAGCCCGATCATCCCGAGTTGCATGGCCACACACTGCCACGAACGCAACGGATCGCCGTTCTGCGTCAGCGACAACGTCCAGCGTGAACGTTGTCGCTGACGCAGAAACTCGATGGGGTCTGCGAGGTCACACCCTCTCCTTGAGGGCGTCCATTCCGGGCATCATCCTGACGGTGTTGAGGTGGGCGTCGAGCGCCGGCACCTCGGTTGCGATCCAACGTTCGAACTCGCGGACCTTGGTCAGGCGGTCGGTGAGGTCGGACTCGTCGGCGATGTCGTCGAGGCGCCGGGACATCTCGCGGAGCCGGGCGGGGCCGATCGAGTCCATTCCCAACTCGCGCCTGACGCGGGGATCGTTCACGACGACCGCGACCGCTGCCATGGTGACCAGGTTGTGGGCCGTCGGGCCGAACAGGCCGTCGGGCATGGTCTCGGGCTCGACGTCCGCCACGAGTTCTGTACCGACCAGCACGGCGGCCGACACGACCGACCTCACGGCCGGGCCGCCGCCGAACACCGACACGATCGCCGACAGCCCGAAACCGAGTACTCCACCGAGCTGGCGTCGTCGCCCCTCCTCGGCGGCCGCTTCGGCCATCAGGGTGGTCTGTTCGGCTCGGGTGGCATCCACGAGGAGATCGGCGAAATCGGCCACGTGCTCGACCCCGGTGAGCGTGCCCACACCGGCGCCGAGGTCGGTGACGGTCTGCGTGGCGTACTCGCTCACGACGGGGCCGATCGCCGCCTGAGCCGAGCGGTCTCGCAGGACGACGCCGAAGAGGCCGACCAGTTCGTCGTAGGTGCCGAGGTCGATCTCCACGCCGTCGACGACCACGACCGACCTGGCGTTGGCCTCGAAGGCGAGCGCCGGCGCCAGCGTCGGGACGTAGCCGGCCATCGATCCGGCGATGCCGACGGCCATGGCAGGGTTCAGTCCATCGTCGAGCGGACCGTTCGCGATCGTCGTGAGCGTGGCGATCACCCGGTATCCGTCGCCGAGCCGGCTCGGATCGGCGGCGACGGCGTCGTACAGGCCGGCGAGTGTGAACTCTCGGACGACATCGCTGTCGAGGCGTTCCCAGCTCGCGATGCCGTACACCACGGCGGGATCGAGGAGGAGGTCGAGGCACGCAGCCGGATGGTGCAGCAGGGCGGCCATCGCGTTCGACAGTGAGGCCGCGTACCCGTCGAGATCGACGGTGGTCTGCGGGCCGTGGGGCCACATCATCGCCGTGACGATGTCGGCCAGGAACGTCGGTGGGAAGTCGGCCCGCTCGGTCAGGTTCCCGACGATCGTCGTGGTCGGTGCCAGCGCGAGCAAGCGATCGGCGAACTCCGGGTCACGCGCCACACGCAGTGCGAGCTCGCGAGCCAGGACGTCGAAGTCGAGCCTGTCGGGGCTGCAGCGTGTCGGGCTGCACCCGATCGGCCCAGGTGACGTACCCGAGCAGTACGTCGTCGGTGAGCGGTGACATCGTGGTCCAGCAGGTGGTCATGGGATCGAGTTCCGGCCCCGACACCAGCCACGACTCCATGGCGTCACTGCGCACGATCTGCAGCAGCGTCGGCATCCAGAGGTCTTCGAGGTTGCGGCGGGTGAGCTTGACGGTCCGCAGCGCGCCGGCCGCAGCGGGGTCGTCGGAGTGGATCGATCGCAGCCCGTCGATCGCGTCGGCGGTACGTCGGGAGAGATCGCGCACACGCCGGGGGTCGTAGCCGATGTCCATGTCGCCGCCGCTCAGCCGGCCAGGCCGACCCGAGCAGCGGCGATGGCGTCGAGTTCGGCGGCATGCTGCTCGAACCGGTGGGCGTGCCAACGCAGATCGTCGGCGGCTGCATGCAATTGCTGTTGGTTGGACCCGAGCGTCGATCGGCACAGCATCGGGCGCGGCCCGCGCCAGGTGTCGTCGTCGGCGTGGCCGTCGAGGCGCATCACGGCCAGCGACTCGATCGAGTTCGCGAGGTCGCGGAGGTGCCGTGCCCGCAGGCGCAATTGGTTCGGCGTTCATCACCCGCGCAGTGGGCACCCTGACGGAGCGGAGGGGAACCGTCAGAGGTCGGCCAGGGCAACCGTGCGGTCGGCGATCACCGCAGCCTCGTCGGGGTCGTGGGTGACGAGCGACCGCGGTGATCGGCTCCAGGAGTTCGGCGAGGTCGACCGCCAGGCGGTCGTGGAGCTCGCGGTCGAGGCCCGTCAGGGGTTCGTCGAGCAGCACGACGGCCGGTTGCGCGGCGAGCGTGCGGGCGAGTGCGACCCGCTTGGCCTCGCCCCCGGAGAGTTCGGTGACGCTTCGATCCTCGAATCCGGCCAGGCCGACGCGGTCGAGCCACTCGCGCCCGATGGCGGAGCGCTCGTGCTTCGACGCGCCTGCCAGCTTCGGGTCCGAACGTGACGTTGTCGAGCGTCGACAGGTGCGGGAACAGCTGGTTGTCCTGGAAGACCATGCCGACGCCACGCCGATGGGTCGCGACGTGGGTCACGTCGACGCCGTCGACCAGGACGATGCCGCGTCGGGCGCGACGATGCCGGCGATCACGCGCAGGAGCGTGCTCTTGCCGCTCCCCGACGGACCCAGCAGCGCGACGGATTCGCCGCTCTCCACGCGGCAGCGAGACGCCGTCGAGCACCACGGTGTCGCCGAATGCGACTCGAACGTCGCGGACCTCGAGTTCGCTCATGTGCCCACCGCCGGATCGGGGCTCGACTGGGCCTGCTCGATGACGACGACCAACACCACGGTCACTGCCGCGAGCATGGTGGCGAGCACGTACCCCTGCGCCTGCAGCGTCGTGCCCGTGCGGCCCAGCAGTTGCTCGATGGCGATCGGCAGCGTCTCGCCACCCGAACGCGACAGGAAGCTCGTCGCGCCGAACTCGCCGAGTGAGATCGCCGCCGCGAGGGCGGCGCCGACGCCGAGCGGGCGCCACAGGTACGGCACCACGGTCGCTCGCCATGCCCGCACGGGTGGGGCTCCGAGGGTCGCGGCCGCATCGGTCATCGCCGGATCGACCGAGCGCAGCACCCCGACGCAGATGCGTACGACGAACGGCACGGCGACCAGCGCGTGGCCGACCGGCACCAGCCACCACGAGGCTCGCCAGTCGACGGGCGCGACGTCGAAGGTGATGAGCATGCCGAGGCCGATCGTGACCGCCGACGTGGCGAGCGGGAGCATGAGCCCGCCGTCGATCAATCGCCCGTGGCGTCGTGCCGCCGTGATCGCCAGGCTGGCGAGCGCCGCCGATGACGACGGCGAACAGCGTTGCCCACATCGCGTTGACGAGCGAGTTCGCGATCGCGTCGACCGGGTCGATGCCGACGCGGAGACCGGGCCGGACCTCGGTTCGGCCGAGGTTGGTCCAGGCGTTCGTCGACCAGCCGTCGGGCGTGGAGAACGAGCGCACCACGAGGGCGGTGAGTGGCACCAGCGCAACGAGCGACGTTGCTCCGGCGGCGACGGCGACGAACGATCGCTCGCCGCGTGTCCGAGCACGGCGACGGGGCGCCACCGGCCGCAGTGCCAACGCGCGGCTGTGGCGTTCGCTGGACGATCGTCGACCAGGTGAGGACCACGGCGAGCAGGGTCAGCTGCAGCAGGGCGAGCACGGTGGCGCCGCCGACGTCGCCGAGTTGTGTGGCGCGGCGCCACACCTCGACCTCGATCGTGCGGGTGCCCGGCGCGCCGAGGATGCGAATGACGCCGAACGACGTGAACGAGAACAGGAACACGATCGTGGCCGCTGCGGTGATCGCGGGCCGCACGAGTGGGAGCGAGATCCGGGTGACGACGTGCCAGCGCGACGCGCCGAGCGTCGCGGCGGCGTACTCCATGTCGGTCGGCAGGTGCTCCCACAGTGAGCCGACGACTCGCACCACGACGGCCACGTTGAACGCCACGTGCGCGGCGATCACCGCGCACACCGTGCGGTCGAGGGAGTCGGGGAGCAGTGCGAGGAATGCGGCACCCATCACCACGGTGGGAAGGACGAACGTGGCCGTGAGCAGGCCGACGAGCACGCTGCGTCCGTGGAAGGCGAATCGCGCCACGACGTAGGCCGGGACCAGGCCCACGACGATCGTGACGGCCGTCGACACCAGCGCCTGCCACAGCGTGAACCACACGACCTCCCACGTCTGGGATCGGCCCAGGGTGTCGGTGATCGCCGTCGCACCGAGCGCCTCGACGACCAGCGTCGTGAACGGCCAGACGTAGAAGACCCCCAGGGCCACGACGGGCACGATCGCGAGCGTCGCGACGAGCCATCGTGGCAGGCGGTTCACCCGAGCACCAGCTCCGTCCACTCGTCGATCCAGTCGGCGCGGTTGGCGTCGATCAGCGCGGGGTCGAGCGAACGGGAGACCTCCGGCACGACGGCGTGGTCGACGAACTCCTGCGGCAGTTCGACCGCCTGGTTCGTCGGGTAGACGAACAGGTTGAGCGGAAGTTCGGACTGGAACTCCTCGCCGACGAGGAAGTCGATGAGCGCACGGGCGGCATCGGGCGAGTCGGTGCCCCGCAGCACACCGGCGAACTCCACCTGACGGAAGCACGTGTCCTCGACGACGCCGGTCGGCGAGTCGGCGCGGGGCGGGTCGGCGAAGATGACCTCCGCGGGTGGGCTGGAGCCGTAGCTGACGACCATCGGCGTCGGGCCGCCGCCGGCCCACGTGAAGCGCTCGTAGTACGCCTGGGTCCAGCTGTCGACGACCTCGACGCCGTTGACGCCGAGATCGGTCCAGTAGGCCTGCCATCCGTCGGGGCCGAATTCGTCGATCGTTGCGAGGAGGAAGGCGAGCCCGGGTGACGACGTCGCCGGATTCTCGACGACGAGCATGCCGGCGTAGGCAGGGTCGGCCAGTTCGGCCAGCGTCGTCGGCGGTTCGAGCCCGCGCTCGGCGAACCACGCGATGTCGTAGTTGACGCAGACGTCGCCGTAGTCGACCGGCGTCGCCTCGCCGTTCGGGAACGAGCGAGGTGAAGGCGTCGTCGATCGTGACCGACCCGTCGGCGATGCCCGCCGCCACGTACGGGTCGAACACCCCGTCGGCGACGGCTCGCGAGAGCAGCGTGTTGTCGATGCCCCACATCACGTCGCCCTCGGGGTTACCGGCGGTGAGTGACGCCTTCGACAGCATGGTGCCGGCGTCGCCGGCGACGAGGATCTCGACGCCGATCCCGGTCTGCTCGGTGAACGAGGAGAGGGCGTCGTTGAGCGAGGTGTCGGCTTCGGGGAACGAGTCGTAGGTGACCAGGGTGATCGTCTCGCCGCCCGGGCTCGTCACGAGGGGGCCGGTCGGGGGCTCGCCCACGGCGACCGAATCGTTGCTCGCGCCGTCGTCGCCTTCGCTGCCGCCACATGCGCTCGCGGTGACGAGCAGTGCCGCCGCACCGGCGAGTGCCACGACACCACGGCCTCGCGATGAGCGAAACGCCCACCTGTCGGTGCGTTCGCTCATCGCGTCTCCTCGGCGGGGACGTCGAAGATCGTGAGGGTGCCACTCGACAGCGACACCTCGACGTCGACCGGCCCCGTCGCCCTCGGGGACCTCGTTGCTCACTCCGAGACCGACGACCGGATCGATGTCGACCTCGGTCAGTTCCCATCGGGTGTTGCGCAACGTCACTCGGGTGCACGGGCCGTGGAGAGCGAGCAGCGACAGGGTCGACCCGGGCGCGAGGTGCAGCGTGGCCGAGCCGGGGCCCTGGACGACGGTGACGTGTTGACCGTCCCACCACGCATCGAGCAGTGGCACACTCGTGACGGTCAGCGCGCCGAGTGCGCCGATGCCGGCGATCGTGTGATCGAGCCGGTTCCCGCCACCGATCAGCGTGATCCGATCCGGGTCGAGACCCGCCGCGACCGCGAGCGCGAGTTCGGTGTCGGTGCGGTCCTTGTCGGTCGGGTGTCGTTCGATCGACGCGTGGCGAGCAGCCCAGGCCAGGCCGTCGTCGGTCACCGAATCGAGGTCGCCGACCACGTCGGGTCGGTTCCAGCCCGACGGCCAACGCATGGTCGAGTCCGCCGTCGACGGCGATCAGCAGTGCATCGGTCGGGATGCGTGCGACGACCTCCGGCGAGATCGGGGCAGCCCCCGTGATGATGACGATGTGTTCGTTCACGATGTTCCTCCGCCGGCATTATCCGGATCAGGTTCGTGGGTCGGCGACGGCGGTCGCCCTCTCAGCCCGCCGTTCCAGCGAGCTCCCCTGGGTTGTGAGATGGAGGCTACCTCAGAAGAACGTCTGCAGGCACAGGGCCGCTGCCGAGACGCCGAGCATGCCGACGATCGCCAGGTCGAATCCGCGCCCCGACACCCTGTTGCGCAGGCGTGTGCCGATCGGGATCGACGCGAACACGGGGATGCACGCGAGCAGCGTTGCGGTGACGCGGCCGGAGAGTTCGCCGGTGCTGATCAGCACGACGAGCTGGGCGAGACCGGTGATGAAGAACAGCGAGGTGACCGACAGGATGTGCGCGCTCCGTGGCAGCCGGTAGCTGTGGATCCACGAGCCGACGATCGGCCCGGAGATCCCGACGGCCCCCTGGAACACACCGGCCACGAGCGCCGACCAACGGTGCGAGACGCTTCGAACGAGCCGGGCTCGTACGCAGGTCGGGGTGGGCGAAGAACAGCACGATGTAGCCGACGATCGCCACGATCACCGCGATCGACGAGCGGCGTCTCGGGGATGTTGACGAGCAGCAATGTCCCGGCGATCGCCCCGACCACCCCGACGGTGGCGAGTGTCGGGAGGTCACGGGTCTGCGGGTAGCTGTGTCGTTCCTTCGCGGCGAGCACGGCGTTGGCGAGCATGTTCGGGAAGGCGATCACCACGATCGCGGTCGTTGACGTCGACGAACAACGACGCGATCGGGATCGCGATCAGCGGCAGGCCCATGCCCGGTGACCGCCTTGGCGATCGACCCGATGACGACGGCGACGAGAATGACGATCGAGTTCGCCGCCGCTCACGGGTGCGGGCCCGTCACGGGGTCGGACCGGTGGCGACCGGCCGGTCGGGGTCGGCCGACCACGCCGACCACGAACCGACGTACACTCGCGGGCGTCCGAGTCCGACGTGTTCCATCACCAGAGCGTTGTGGCAGGCCGTGACGCCCGAGCCGCAGTACACGATGGGGTCGTCGTCGGCCGCGGCGACGGCGAAGCGCTCGGTGAGTTCCGCCGGCGCACGGAAGTGTGACTCCGCTGTCGAGGTTGTCGGTGTAGACGAGATTGATCGCGCCGGGGATGTGGCCGGCAACGGTGTCGATCGGCTCGACCTCGCCGGCATAGCGGGCAGGGTCGCGGCTGTCGATCACGATGCCGCCCGCGGCGATGTGCCGGGCGACGTCGTCGGCATCTGCCAGCGCATCGGCCGGCCACGGCGCGCGCCGCCCGGTCGACCGGCTCGACGTCGACGGAGCCGCTCTCGAAGCCACCGCCCCGTTCACCGACCCAGCCACCGAGACCGCCGTCGAGCAGCGCGGCCGGTTGTCCGAGGATCCGCAGCATCCACACGAGTCGTCCGGCGAGTCCGCCGCCGCCTCGCCGATCGTAGGCGACCACGGTGGCCTCGTCGCCGATGCCGAGCGCGCCGAGATGGCGCGGCGAAGTCCTCCGGCGTGGGGAGCGGGTGGCGTCCCCCGGTCGCCGACGGCGGTGCGGCCAGCACGGTGTCGAGCGACACGTACCTGGCGCCGGGAATGTGTCGCTCCCGGTACTTCGCCTCGGGGTCGGCATCGGCCATCGTCGAACCGACCTCGCAGATCACGACGCCTGCGCCGCGGTCCGCCAGCCAGTCGGCGCTCACGATCGGAGGCAGCGAATCGGTGTCCGGCGAGTTCGGCGACATGCGTTCACTCTGCCACGCGAGCGCCCTGTCGGACATGGGATCCGGTCGCAGGCGGTGTGCCACGATGAGCCGATGAGCGACACCTTCACGGCACTCGTCCTCCGCGAGACCGACGACGGCCACGTCGGCGCGCTCGAGCAACTCACCGACGCCGACCTCCCCGACGGCGACGTCACGATCGACGTCGACTACTCGTCGCTGAACTACAAGGACGGCATGGCCCTGGCCGGCCAGGGTCGCATCGTGCGCAGCTACCCGATGGTGCCCGGCATCGACCTCACCGGAACGGTCGTGGCGAGCGACTCGCCGGACTTCGCCGGTCGGCGACGCGGTCATCTCGACGGGCTGGGGTGTCGGCGAACGGTTCTGGGGTGGATACACGCAGCGCCAGCGGGTGCGGTCGGAATGGCTGGTGCAGCGTCCCGAGGCATGAGTGCGCTGCACGGCGATGTCGATCGGCACGGCCGGGCTGACGGCGATGCTCTGCGTGATGGCGATCGAGGACGCCGGCGTGCGGCCGGCCGAGGGCCGGTGCGTCGTGACCGGTGCAGCCGGCGGCGTCGGATCGGTCGCGGTGGCGCTGCTCGTCACGGCTCGGCTTCGAGGTCACCGCGGTGACCGGCCGGCCCGAGACCCAGGAGTACCTCGCCGGCCTCGGCGCCACGGCGTTCCTCGACCCGCGAGGAGATGACCGAGCCGGCCGCGCCCGCTCGAGTCCGAGACAGTGGGCGGCTGCGGTCGACACCGTCGGCTCGACGATGCTCGCCAAGGTGCTCGCGCAGATGAAGTACGGCGGCGTCGTGGCCGCCTGCGGGCTCGCCGGCGGCGCCGACCTGCCGACGACGGTGATGCCGTTCATCCTCCGCACCGTGCGCCTGCAGGGTGTCGAATCCGTGATGGCCCCGATCCCGTACGCGAGCGGGCGTGGGCCCGACTCGCGACGCGACCTGCCCGCCGACGTCATCGACTCGATGACCGAGATCGTCCCGCTCAGCCGAGCTGCTCGAGCGCGGCCCGAGCATCCTCGACGGCCAGGTCCGCGGCCGCTGGGTCGTCGACCCCAACACTGTGACGCGTCGCGCGTCAGACCCCGGTCAGATCGTCACGACGGGGGCGCGGTCCTTGTAGTCGGCCCATTCCCATTCGCTGCCGTACTCGTCGAGCAGGTCGAGGAACGGCATCGGCGGCAGCGCTTCGGGCCCGACCACGCCGGGGCGGTGCCAGACGCCCGTTGGCGATCAGCTCGATCGCCACGGCGGGCATCACCGCGGTCTGCCACACGACGGCCTGGTGGCCGAACTCGCGCATCGACCACGCGTTGTCGACGACGTGGTACACGTACACCTCGCGGGGCTCGCCGTCCTTGCCGAGACCGGTCACCCAGGTGCCCGCACACGTGCGTCCGTGCATCGACGTCGCCGAGCGTCGCCGGATCGGGCAGGGTCGCCGCGACCACGTCGCGGGGCGACACCTTGACACCCTTGACGTCGACCGCCTGGGTGGAGTGCAGGTCGAGCTTGCGCAGCGTCTTGAGGACGTCGATGAACTCCTCGCCGAGGCCGTACTTGAACGTGACCCGCTGCGTGTCGATCCACCGCGGCATGAGGATGACCTCCTCGTGTTCGACGTTGACGCACTGCAGCGGACCGATGCCCTCGGGGAACGTGAAGATCTCCGGCTCGGAGAACGGCTCGGTCGTGAACCAGCCGCGCTCGCGCTCGTAGATCACCGGCGGGTTGAGGCACTCCTCGATCGTCGTCCAGATCGAGAACGTCGGCGCGAAGTCGTAGCCGTCGACCACGAGGTCGGCGCCGTCGCGGACACCGATCTCGTGGATCTCGCTGAACAGTTCGTCGGCGGCGTAGCGAGCGGCGACGTCGGAGAAGCCGGGCTCGACGCCCATCCCGCACAGCGCCATCATGCCCGCGGGCCTTCCAGGTCGGTGACTCGGCGAACTGCCCGTCGCCGAGGCGGATGCCGGTCTTCTCGTACGGCTTGGTCGGCGTGGGGAACCGACAGGTTCATCGCCATGTCGACGTAGTTGCATCCGGCGGCGAAGGCACCCTCGAAGATCGGCGGGTTGAACCGTGGGTCGCAGGCGTTGAGCACGACGTCGGCGCTGCATCGACCGTGCGAGATCGGCGACGGAGTCCTCCGACGAGGCATCGATGTGGGCGGCCACGATCCGGGTGCCGCCGTCGTTGCCGCTCGCGGTGCCGACCGCCGCCTCGGCCTTGGCGACGTCGATGTCGGCAACCGTGATGTGGGTGTACGCCTCCCGCTTCGAGGCGATCGCCACGAACGCCGAACCCACGCCACCTGCACCGACCACGAGTACTCGCATGGCAGGCAATGTACTGCGTCGGGCCGCTGGCGGAGGTGTGCGCGAGCCGCTCGGTACGCTCGCCGCGATGGACGAGCAGGCCCTGCGTTCGAAGTCGCTCTGGCTCGACCAACTCGACGCGCCCGCTGGCGCGCCGGCCGACACTCGCCGGCGACGCCGACGTCGACGTGGCGATCGTCGGTGGCGGCTACACCGGGCTGTGGACGGCGTACGCGCTGCTCGGAGCCGACCCGGCGCTGCGGGTGCTCGTCGATCGAACGGGAGATGGTCGGCTTCGGCGCGTCCGGCCGCAACGGCGGTTGGTGTGTCGGCGAACTCGCCGGCGGTCTCGACGGGGCGATCGTCGCGAGCGGGCGTGACGCGGGCATCCGGATGACCAGGGCGATCATCGACACCGTCGACGAGATCGGCCGAGTCGTCGCGGCCGAGGGCATCGACTGCGGATTCGGAAGGGTGGTGTGATCCGTCTCGCCCGCACCGTGCCCCAGCTCGCAGCGGCAGCGATCCGAGGTCGACGAGTACCGCCATCACGGGTTCGGTGACGACGTGCTCCGCGTCGCTCGACGCCGACGAGGCGACCGATCGCCTCGCGTGCCACCGACGTGCTCGGTGGGCTGCTCTACGGCCCGGCCGCACGGGTGCAGCCCGCGCAGCTCGCCCGAGGGCTCGCCGAGGCGGTCGAGCGGCTCGGCGCCACGATCGTCGAGCACACCGCCGCGACGGCGATCGTCGGCCGGCGCGGGCGGGTCGCGCGCCCGCGGTGGTCACCGACCACGGCACGATCCGCGCCGACGTCGTGGTCCGCGCCACCGAGGCCTACACCCGCGACCTCGACGGGCCTGCGCCGCGACCTCGTCCCGCTCTACTCGCTGATGGTCGCCACCGAGCCGCTCGACGACGACGACCTGGGAGTCGATCGGCCTGCGCGACATGCGAGACGTTCGCCGACGATCGACGCATGGTGATCTACGGCCAGCGCACGACCGACGGTCGGATCGCCTTCGGTGGTCGGGGCGCCCCGTACCGGTTCGGGTCGGGGATCGACCGCGGCGACCGAGTCGTCGTCGAGGATCCACGATCGGATCGCCGCCACGCTGCGCGAGCTGTTCCCGGCCGTCGGCGACGCGCGAGATCACGCACCGGTGGGGTGGCGTGCTCGGTGTGCCGCGCGACTGGCGTCCGTCGGTCGGGTCTCGACCGTCGACCGGCGTGGCCTGGGCGGGCGGCTACGTCGGCGAGGGCGTGGCCGCGCACGAATCTGGCCGGCCGCACGTTGGCCGACCTGATCACCGGCGCCGGACTCCGATCTCGTGTCGCTGCCGTGGGTGCAGTCACCGATCGCGCCGCTGGGAACCCGAGCCGCTGCGCTGGGCGGGCGATCAACGCGGGCCTGCAGTCTCGCCGGGTGGATCGATCGGCACGAGGCCGAAGCATCAGCGAACCCCGCGTGCCGCTTCTGTCCTGGAACGCGATCGTGCGATGATGACGAGATGAGCGCCGACAACCTGTCGCATGTCTGGTTCAAGGTCACCGATCTCGAGGTCGCCTCGGGTGAGGGGTCGTGGGTCACCACCACCACGGGCGAGCGTTACCTCGACTTCAGCGGCGGCATCGCCGTCACCTCGACCGGCCACAGCCACCCGCACGTCACCGCCGGCGATCGCCGACCAGGCGCAGCGTTTCGTGCACGCTCAGGCCAACGTCTACACCCACGATCTGATGCAGCCGCTGGCGGCCCGGCTGGCCGAGCTCGCACCCGACGGGCATCGACACGTTCTTCTACGCCAACTCCGGCGCCGAGATCACCGAGGCCGCCGTCAAGCTCGCCAAGCAGGCGACCGGTCGCCCGAACATCATCGTGTTCCAGGGCAGCTTCCACGGCCGCACCCATCAGGCGATGGCGATGACCACCTCGAAGACCGTCTACCGGGCCGGACATGCGCCGCTGCCGTCGGGCATCTTCATCGCTCCGTATCCGAACGTGCGCGCCGACGACGTCCAGGCCGAGGTGGCCCGGGCGCTCGCCGGGTTCGACGAACTGCTCACGAGCGTGACCGCGCCGAGCGAGACCGCCGCCGTCATCATCGAACCGGTGCTCGGCGAGGGCGGCTACGTCGCCGCGCCGGCCGGCTTCCTCGAGGCGATCGATCGTCGCTGCAAGGAGCACGGCATGCTCTTCATCGCCGACGAGGTGCAGTCGGGATTCGGGCGCACCGGCAAGATGTTCGCCATCGAGCACTACGACGTGCGGCCCGACATCGTGTGCATGGCCAAGGGCATCGCCTCGGGGTTCCCGTTCTCGGCGCTCGGCACCCGTCGGGAACTCGACGACAAGTGGCCGACCGGCTCGCACGGCGGCACCTACGGCGGCAACCCGATGGGGTGCGCCGCGGCGCTGGCGACCATCGAGGTGCTGACCGCCGACGGGTTCCTGGCCGACGTCGAACGCAGCGTGGCCGGCAGCTCGCCGACGGTCTTCGCCGCCTGCAGGAGCAGTCACGCGTCGATCGTGCAGGTGCGTGCACTCGGGCTGATGATCGCCGCGCAGTTCGACACGGCGGCGCGTACGTCGGCGATCGTTTCGCACTGCCTGCGCGAGGGCAAGCTGATCACGATGACTGCCGGTGCCGCCGGGACCACGCTGCGATTCATGCCACCGCTGACGGTCACCGCCGACGAGATCGATCTCGCCCTGACCGCGCTCGACAAGGCGCTGGTGGACGCCTCCTGAGCACGACATGGCGAACCTTGCCGTCCATCCACCCGAATGGATCGATGCCGCGCCGATCCGCGTCGAGCGTTCGATCGAGATAGCGGCGCCGCCGTCGGTGGTCTGGGCCAGGATCGCCGACCATTCGACATGGCCCGAATGGTTCACGGCCCTCGACGCGGTGCAGATCACGGGTGCCGCCTCGGGCGTCGGCGGCAGCCGTCGGGTGACGGCGAACCGGGTGCCGATGGACGAGGAGTTCACGGCGTGGGACCCCGACGAACACTTCGCCTTCGCCGTGGTCGGGACGAAGCTGCCGATCCTCGCAGCGATGGCCGAGTCGGTCAGACTTCAACCGGTCGACGGAGGCTGCCGGGTGACGTACTGCCAGGGGCTGGCGGCGCGACGTGGCTTCGGTCGGATCCTGGACGCGATCTGGCGGCGCCAGGGCGCACCGGCACTCGACGAGGCCCTGTCGAACCTCAAACGCCTCTGCGAGTAGCCCCCACCTCGAACCCGCCCACAACGTCTGTGCGCTGTCGCACCCCGGATTGCGGTGGTGCGACACCACTACCATCCCGCCATGCGTTCATCTCGGTGGCTGGTCGTCCTCGTTGGAGTGCTCGCCATCGCGGCGTGCGGTGGTGGGGACGAGTCGGGCTCGACGACCAGTGATCGCGTGTCGTCCACATCCGTCGTCACCGGTTCCAGCGAATCGCCACCGACGAGTGCTGCCACGACGCAGGCGCCGGCGACGATCCCCGACACGATCGTCCCCGTCGAGCCGAGCGTGACGCTGGCCATCGTGGCGTTGCCGGACCACATCGTCGAGGTGCAGCTCCCGTGGTGGACGGCGGACGGCGATGCCCTGGTGATGTCGGCGCGCTCGACGGAGTTCCCGGGGATGCAGATCGTGCGCATCGCCCCCGACGGCTCCGACTATGCGTGCCTCACCTGTGGCATCGCGCTCGGGGGAACCGCCGCTGATGAAGCCGATCGCGTTCGACGACGGGCAGCGGGTGCTCGTGCGTATCGGCAACCAGACCCCGTTCGCCAACGGTGAGCACGCCGTGCTGGAGTGCACGCCCAGCGTCGCCCAGTGTGACAGTGCCGTGCTGGTGCCGATCGACGTGCCCGTCGACGAGCTCGTGGTGCAGCCTCAGCGGGAGTTCCGAGTGGCCCCTGGTGGTGAGCGGGTCGGGTTCACGCAGATGCGCACGAACGATCGTGGCGAGCCGGTGTACGTGTCGATCGTGGCCGACCTCGAACGTGACGGCGACCGCTACGTGCTCGGCGATCCCCGGGCCGTGTCGTCACGGGGCGAGCTCAAGCAGTTCTCGCCCGACCTCAGCACTGTCTACATCTCCGCGTTCGTGGAGGGCTTCGAGGCGGGCAACGGCGATGTGCTCGCCGTCGACCTGGCGACAGGCGCTGAACAGCGCCTCACCTGGTTCCCGGACTACGACGAGCCGGTCGAGCAGTCGCCCGACGGTGCCTGGTTCACGGTCGGCAGCGCTCGGACGGCTGGTCTCTTCGAGCCGGTCGCCCAGGTCCGGCGCCCGAACGTGCTCGGCACCGCCTTCTCCCCGCTCGCCCTGTACCTCTTCAACACGTACCGGGACGAGCTCCTGGAGCCGTGGCTGATCACGGCGGACGGCGAGGCCGCAGGCGAGCTCGGGTTGCTGCTCAACCCGGGAAGCGTGGAGGCCGGTTGGGAGGGGCGGATGATCCCCAACTGGAATCCCGACGGTCGCCGGATCGTGTTCTGGGAGGCTGCGAGCGACGTCGACGGCAGGAACCGCCGATGCGGGATCGAGGGTGGTGATCGCCACGGTCGACGGCATCGGCGACCCCGGGACCGCGCCAGACCCGCAGTCCCCCGATCTCTCGTGGGCGCCGAGTCTGACGGGGTTCTCCCCACCCGCCACCGAGGTCCCGGTCAGCCGAGCTGGCGAGGTGAGCGGCACGATGGAGATCGCGGTCACCGAAGGTGACACCCTGACCATCAGCGTGACCTATGTCGACTTCTCCGACGACGGCGAGTGGGTGGTGAACGGAACAGAGACGATCTCGAACACCGGTGGCCCCACCGGCTCGATGACCTACTCGGCGGATCTCGTGCTCAGCGGATCGCACACCGGGTTCATGCGGGCGATCGACGTGCAGGGATCGGCGAGCGGAGGCTTCACGGGCCGGATCGAGAGCGAGGTCGACGGGCACGCCGTCGATCTGGTCCTCGGCTGACTGTCAGATGCCCTTGTGCGTCCCGTTACGTAGATGGGGTGGGTGGTGTGGCTCGGGTGGGTGGTGCGGTGAGGGCGAGCGCCGGGCGGGGGCAGGCGGTGGCCCAGCCGTGTCGGGCCGACATGATCTGCGAGATCGATCGGGCGAGATGGATCGTGGTGCGGTCGTGGAGGAACGGGCCGACGATCTGGACGCCGATCGGCAGCCCGTCGGCGCTGAGTCCGACGGGCACCACCGTGGCGGGGAGGGCACCGAGCCCGGCCGGTGCGATCCACGTCCACAGGTCGAGGTACGGCCGCGCGATGCCGTCGACGGCGACCGTGCGCTCGAACTGCGGCATCGAATGGTCGTGGTGGAGCGCCGGTCGTGGATGGACCGGCAGCAGGATGGCGTCGAAGTGCTCGAAGAACTCGGCCCACCGCTCGCGGATCTGCAGACGTCGTTCGTTGTTCGACAGCCACTCGCGATGCCGGGCGGCCGACGACCGCATGATCCAGCCGGTCGGTGTGTCGTCGGTGACCCGTGCGTACTCGTCGAGTCGATCCTTCGGCACGCCACCGGACAGTGCAGCGAACAGCAGCTCGCCGTAGACGGCCATCGCCTTCGCCAGCGTGAAGCCCGGGCGGGCCCCGGTGTCCACCCTGCCTCCCGCAGCCGTGAGCGCCTCGACGGTGTCACGGAGGACTCGGCGGGTGTCGGCGTCGACCGGGCACGCGTCGTCGTCGATCCACGCGGCGATGCGGAACTCGCCGAGCTCGTCGGCGCGGCTCGGGGGGAGGTCGAGCCTCCATGCCGGCGACATCCAGCGGTCGGGCCCGGCGAGGACGTCGAGTGCGAGTTCGAGATCGTCGGCCGTACGCGCCAGCGGGCCCACCACGGCGAGGTCGGCCTGGGTGAGGGTGCCGGGCAAGCCGGGGATCTGGCCGTGGCCGGGCACGATGCCGTAGCTCGGCTTGTGGCCCATCACGCCGCTGTAGTGGGCAGGTACACGGATCGAGCCGCCGATGTCGCTGCCCAATTCCAACGGCGTGAACCCCATCGCCAACGCCGCACTCGACCCGCCGGACGATCCGCCCGGGGTCCGGTCGAGGTCGTGGGGGTTGTTCGTCGTGCCGTACACCTCGTTGAAGCTCTGGATGTCGTCGGCGAACAGGGGAAGATTCGTCTTCGCGAACGGGATCGCACCGGCGCTGCGCAGGCGCGCCACCGGCCAGGCGTCCTCGGTCGGCACGAAGTCGGCCAGTTCGGGTGAGCCCGACGTGGTGATGCATCCCTCGGTCTGGAACGAGTCCTTGATCGTCATCGGCACACCGTGCAGCGGGCCGAGGTCGTCGCCGGACGCGACGGCGGCATCGGCCGCGAGGGCGGCGCTGCCGGCCCGCTCGAGGTCCCAGTGCACCACCGCGTTGACCGGTCCGTCGAGTTCGCGGATGCGCTCCACGAAGTGGTCGAGCACCTCGACGCTCGACACGTCACGCCGGCGGATGGCGGCAGCGAGTTCGGTCGCCGACATCCAGTGCAGTTCGTCGTTCACGTGCGCATCGCCCATCGGTTCAAAGTGGATCTGGCCGGCCGTGGAGTGCGAGCGCGGCGTTGTTGTACCGGCCGTCGTCGGTGACCTCGGGTCCGAACCATGCGGGCGGCTCGAACGCGACGAGCGCCTCGGAGGAGTCGAACTCCACTTCGGCGAAGACGAGCCCGTCGAGGCTGTCGCGGAACACGTCGAGTTCGATGACGTGTTGGTCGAGCGGGATGCGGTGACGGACCTTGACGACCCGTCGCCCCTCGGTGTGGGGCCACGCAGCGTCGAACTGTTCCCGGTCGATCACCCACTCGAGTTCGGTCCGCTCGGCGCCGCCACCGGCCTTCACCGTGAGCGTGCAACCCTTCGGTCCCGGCGTCGCGCACGCGTACCGATGCCTGCTCGCCGGCGACGAGGTAGCCCTGGCGCATCTCGGTGCGGTCGGACAGATCGATGCCCTCGGGGACGGCGTCGATGAGGAACTTGCGTTCTCGCTCGATCGTCGACGTGGGTCGTGGAGCGGTGTCGTCGCCGCGACGACGTGAGCGCCGCGATGCCTCCGGTGGGCAGTTCGGGTCCGAGGTCGCGTGCGAGTTGCCAGTAGGCCGTGATCCGGGAGCTGAACCTCGACGGGCGCTCGGTGTAGACGACCGCCCCCGTCCGGAACGCCGGCGTTCGCAGTTCACGCTGTTGCTCGCGCGCCACGCGGCGCGCATGGTCGACGGTGTCGGGCGTGCCGAAACGATCGGGATCGGCGTCGAGTGACGCGATGAGGACGGCCAGGTCGTGGTCGTCGCCGAGCGCCTCGCCGAGCCCGTCGAGTTCGTCGACCAGCGGTCCGATGATGCTCGGCGACGCCTCGCGCAGGAGGCGCATCTGGTACCAGAGCTGCTTCGCCGACTTGCGCCACTCGTGCATGTTCTCGTCGGTGGCGTCGCGCTGTGCCGTTCGCAACGCACGGCGTCCGCGTCGATAGGTGGCGGTGAGGCCCTCGGCGACCGGATCGAAGCCGCCGCGGATCTTCCACCGGTGAGCGCTCTCCTTGGCCTCGATGAGCAGCTCGCGTGCGACGACGATCCGTTCGTCACCGGCCTCGATCGCACTGGTCGCTTCTGCGGCGAGGGTGGCCTGGTGATCGCGGACCGACCGGAGGCGATCGTCGAGGTCGTGCGCTCGCAGGAGGTTGTCGAGCGTGGCGAGGAGCGCATGGGCGTCGCGCATCGCGGAGAGTTGGGCGGCGGCATCGCGCACGGTCCGGTCGAACGGTTCGAACTCGTCGCCGAGCGCCGGTCGCACGAGTCGGGCGAGCCCACGCGTCTCCTTGCAGCGCTTGCGGACGTCGTGAACGGCGGTCTCGACGTCGGCCGACCCGGCGAGCACCGCGTCGAGCTGTTCGATCGCGTCACCGAGACGCTCGGCCGCGACGCGGCGAACCTCTCGCCGCACGGCGACCTGCGGATCGAACACATATCCCACTGCACCCAGTCAAACCCTCACACGGTGCCGGGTCAAACGTGACGTGTGGACGTGACGATCGGCCCTGTGAGCGCCGCCGGGTCACCCGTACCGTGGAGGCGTGCAGTCGAACGTCGTTGCCTGTCCGTCGTGTGGAGCGAAGAACCGCGTGCCGTCGTCGGCATCGGGGTCGCCGCGATGCGCCAAGTGTCATGTCGATCTGCCCTGGCTCGTGGAGGCAGGCGACTGCGGACTTCTCCAAGGCGGTCGGCACGAAGCGTCTGGTGCTGGTCGACCTGTGGGCGCCGTGGTGCGGGCCGTGCCGGATGGTGGCCCCCGTGCTCGAGAAACTGTCGCGGGAGTTCGCCGACTCTCTGAAGGTCGTGAAGGTCAACGTCGACGAGTCGCCGCGGACCGCCCAGCGCTACGAGGCCCGAAGCATCCCGATGCTGCTGTTCATGCGCGACGGTGAACTCGTCGACACCGTGGTCGGCGCGCAACCCGAACACGTGCTTCGCCAGCGGATCGAAGCACTCCGATGACTCCCGAGCCATCGGCTCGCTTCGGGTACATGGTGGTGGCGTCACGCCTCCACGACGCCGACGCCGTTGCCGAGTTGACGGCGCCCGCCCGGGCCGTGCTCGATTCGATCGGGGGCCGCGAGACCGACCGACGCCGAGCTGCCGGCCGCAGCGCCGCTGGTGTTCCTCGTTGCGACCGGTGGCACCGAACGGATGGTGCTCGACGCGTTGGCCCGTCGGCATGTCTCGCACGCGGACGAACCGACGATCCTGGTCGCCCACCGGGCGCACAACTCGCTGCCGGCTGCGCTCGAGACCCTTGCCGCAGTGCAGCAGGCAGGTGGCCGTGGCCGCATCGTGTGTCTGTCGGGCGAGGAAGACATCGACCGACGGGATCTCGACGAGGTCATCGGCGACGTCGAGGCGATCCACCGTTTCCACGCGACACGGCTCGGCATCGTCGGGGGACCGTCGACGTGGCTCGTTGCGAGCAGCCCCGACGCCGATGTCGTTCGTCGTCGATGGGGTCCGCAACTCGTGACGGTGGATCCGACCCGGATGATCGAGCTGACCCGTACACCTGTCGTGCCGACCGGCGTGCTCGCCGAGCAGTTCACCCGGGTGGCCGACCCGGTCCGTTCGACCGTCGGGCCCGGGGATGTCGATGCGGCGATGAGCGTGCGGACGGCGCTCGCCGACGTGCTCGAGGATCACGAACTCGACGCGGTGACGGTGCGCTGTTTCGACCTGCTCGGTGATCCCGGCACCTCGGGATGTCTCGCGCTCGGCCAGCCTCAACGACGAGGGCATCGTGGCCGGATGCGAGGGCGACGTACCGTCGACACTGGCGATGCTGCTCGTGCGGTACCTGCTCGATCAGCCGGCGTGGATGGCGAATCCGGCGACGGTCGACGTCGACGCCAACCACCTCGTGCTCGCGCACTGCACCGTCGCGCCGTCGATGCTCGACGGGTTCTCCCTCGACACCCACTTCGAGTCGGGCATGGGTGTGGGGATCCACGGACACTTCGCCGAGCAGCCGGTCACGCTCCTGCGTCTCGGTGGTATCGACCTCGACGAGTGTTGGATCGTCGAGGGTGACATCGTGGGCACTGGCGACGACCCTGACCTCTGCCGCACGCAGGTGACCGTTGCGCTGTCGTCGGGGAACGTGCGCGATCTGCTCGAACATCCGCTCGGCAACCATGTCGTCCTCGCCGCCGGGCACCACGAGCAACGCCTGCGCCGCTGGTGGAAGATGGCCGTCGCCGACTGAGTGTTCGGTGTTGACCCCGGGCGTGACGGTCAGGCTCGGAATGCGGCGAGCACGTCGCCGAGCCACTCGATCGAGGCTCGGGTGATGGGGTCGACCACCAGTTGGACGTGGGTGGCTCCGGCGGCTTCGAATTCGCGCAACTGGTCGGCGAGCGCAGCTGGTGAGCCCGTGAGCGGGCGCACGGTGTTGTAGTCGTCGTAGTCGCCCATCAGGCGACCCACGCCACCGTCGAGCTGGACGAGCACCGCCGCGGTCGCCTCGACCTGGCCGGTTCGACCGTGCCTCTCGATCAACGCGTCGACCCGCTCCTTCTCGCGCCGGAACCCCTCGACGTTGTTGCCGTACTGGCTCCACCACATGTTCCACGAGTCGACGTGGGGGAGTGCGATGTCGAGCATCCGATCTCCGATCGAGCCGACCATCAGCGGCGGACCCGATCGCTCGATCGCGGGTGCAGGATGCAGTGGTCAGCGTCGTAGTAGTCGCCGTGGAAGTCGATCGAACCGTCGCGCAGCAGCGTGCGGATGATCGTGAACGCCTCCGCGAACCGGCTCACGCGGTGGTCGTAGGCGAAGCCGAACGCGTCGTACTCACGACGGTTCCATCCGGCGCCGAGCCCGAGGATGAGGCGACCCTCGGAGATCGCATCGACGGTGGTCGCCTGCTTGGCCAGCATCGCGGGAGCATGGAAGCTGGTCGAGGCCACCAGCGGTCCGATCTGGATCGTCGAGGTCGACGCGGCGATCGCGGCCAGCGACGTCCAGACCTCCCACGGACCCCGATCGTCGACATCCAGTTCGTACAGCAGATGATCACCGAGCCAGACCGAATCGAACCCCACCGCCTCCGCTGTGCGGGCCATGGTGATGAGCTCGGGGAACGGCACCTCCCATTCGACTTCGGGGAGCTGGACACCGATCTTCATGCGGCTCGTCGACATGTTCGCACGGTACTCACCCAGAGTGGGTGAACATTCCGATCGGTGCTCAAGTTGCCGCCGTCGCGAGCCGATACCGGATTACCTTTCGAATTCGAGGTCGCCGTGCGGCCGCGCATTTCGCCAACGACAGTCATGTCAACCCGAGGAGTCCCGATGATTCGAAGCAGATGGAGCCGTCCGGTCAGCGCGCTGGTCGCCGCAGCGGTCATCGTCGCTGGATGCAGCAGCGACGACGACTCCTCGTCGGAGAGCACGGTGCCGGCGACCGACCGAGGCCAGTGCTCCGACCACCGAAGCCGGGTTGACCGGCGAGGGCCTGGAACTCGGACTCCTCGCACCGTCGCCCGGCCTGCTGGCGACGCTGTTCCAGGGCCAGCAGCGAGGTGCCGACTTCGCCGTCGAGGACGTCAACGGCGGAGGCGGCGTGCTCGACGGTCCGCTGACCGTCAACACCTCGGTCGCCGAGGCCGGCGCGGAACCGACCGCGAACGTCCAGGCCGCGGTTGACGCCGGTGCCCAGGCCCTGATCGGCCCGGCCGGATCGGCCGACGTCATCGAGGTCCGCGACGAGATCGCGTCGCTCGGCTCCACGGCCTGCAGCGCGTCGGCGTCACTGCCCAGTGCCTCGCTCGGCCAAGACCCGCTCTCGCTCGTCCGCACCGTGCTCCCCGACGACATCACGAGCACCCACCTCGCCACGGAGATCATCGCCCGTCGCGACGAAGTTGCCCCGGGCGCCGCCTGGAAGGTGGCGATCGTGGCCCGCAGCGATGCGTACGGCCAGTCGATCGGCAACAGCCTCGCGGCGATCCTGCAGTCAGCAGGTCTGCAGCCATCCGTGATCGGCTACAACCCGCGCCGGGTGACGTTCGCCGGCACCGCCCAGGAAGTGGTGGCCCTCCAGCCCGATCTCAGCATCCTGGTCACCTACGAAGAGGGCGCCAACCTGCTGTCGGCGCTCGTGACCGCGGGCGTCGATCCGGCGACGATGATCGGGTTGGACGCGTTCTTCCAGCCGCGGATCGCCGACCTTGCGACCGCAGCGACCGACGCATCTGCCGTCGACGGCTTCCAGGCGCTCGGCTCGGTGGGCAACAAGGCGTTCCTCGAGCGTCTGTACGACGACGACTCCAACGGTCAGGTCGCCAACGCCGCACAGGCCTACGACTGCGCCGTCATGCTGTCGCTCGCGACTGCCGCGGTTGATGCCGGCGACGCCGATGATCTCGCACAGGCGATGATCGACGTCACCGGTGACGGTGTCACGTGCACGACCTACGCCGACTGTCTCGACAAGCTGAACGCCGGCGAGAACATCAACTACGACGGCGTGTCGGGCCAGATCCAACTCGACGAGAACGGCGACCCCACGTTCGCCCGCTTCACCACCGCCAAGCTCGAGGGGGGCGTCGCCACCAGCATCGAGAGCACCGATGTGAACATCGCCGACATCCGGCGCCAGCAGGAGGCCTATGCCTCGGCAGCGTTCTACACCCAGCTCCAGCTCGCGCTGCAGTACCTGGGCTTCTACACCGGCCCGATCAACGGCATCAACACCCCCGAGACACAAGCTGCCCTTGCCGCCTTCCAGGCCTCGGTCGGCCTTCCGGCGACCGGTGTGTGGGACGAGGCGACCGCCGCCGCCATGGCCACTGCGCTCGGTGAGAACGCGGCGCTGTTGGCCGAGTCCACACGCGACATCCAGCAGCTGATGACCGATCTGGGCTACTACACCGGCCCGATCGACGGCATCTGGAACCAGGAACTGACCGACGCCATCAAGGCGCTCCAGCGTGACCTCGGTGTGCCGGAGACCGGCGTCTTCGACTCCGCCACGCTGCAGGCCATCTACGCCGCGGGTCTTGCCAGCGGATCCGCGACGACCACCACGACCGTCCCGCCGGCAACGACAGCACCGCCGGCTCCCGAGACGACAGCACCGCCGGCTCCCGAGACGACAGCGCCGCCGGCTCCCGAGACGACAGCGCCGCCCACGACGGTGCCGGAGCAGGAACTGCAGACGTTGCTCGAAACCCTCAGGGCAGACGAGAACTACACGATCTTTGTTCGGGTGGTCGACGCCGCCGACGTTCCGGATACGTTCGACCGCCTTGCGAAGTACACCGTGATCGCACCGAACAACGACGCGTTCACCGGCTTCGACTACGAGGGGCTCATCAATGACCCCGCTGCGGCAGCGAACTTCGTCCTGCAACTCCTCATCGAGAACGAGACCTCGCTGCTTGCGGATCTGCCTCCGATTCTGGAGACCGTGTACGGCAGCACGCTCGATGTCGTGCGCGATCCGTCGGGGACCAAGATTGGAGGGGCGCTCGTCGTCGATCCTGATCGTGCGGCGACCAACGGTGTCATCCACGGCGTGAGCACGCTCCCCGTGCCAACTCCCTGATTCGACCACGTAGTCTCGCGATCATGGCGAGACCGGTGGCCGCAATCTTCGATCTCGATCGGACGTTGATCACCTCGTCGTCGGCGACCGTGTTCCGCAAGCATCTTGCCGAGCACGGTCTCGGCGGCGGGCACGACCTGCCGCTCGTCGACGTGTTCACGCGGTTCTACGAGCAGTTCGGCGAGACCTGGCTGTTGATGCAGCCGGCCCGGCTGGCCAGCCGGGCATCGGCCGGGTGGAGTACTGCCACGGTCGAGGCAGCGATGCGCGACGCGGCCGACGAGCTCGCCGGCATGCTGCTGCCGGGTGCGGCCAAGGCGATCGAGGAGCACCGTGCTGCCGGCCACCTGCTGGTCGTCGCCACCACGTCGCCGCGGCCGTTCGTCGAACCGTTCGCGGATCGGCTGGGCTTCGACGCGACGGTGGCGACCGGTTGGGAACGCACCGACGGGCCCGACGGTGAGGTGTTCACCGGCCGGATGGACGGACCCTTCGTGTGGGGACGGACGAAGGCCGACACCATCGCCGAGTGGGCGCGCGAGAACGGGGTCGATCTGTCCGAGAGCTGGGCGTACAGCGACAGCTACTTCGACGCGTCGCTGCTCGCGTCGGTGGGTCATCCCGTCGCCGTGAACCCCGACACGCAGTTGCGGATCACGGCCACGATCCGCGGGTGGCCGGTGACGCACTTCGACCGTGCCGACGGTGTCGCCAAGATCGCCGGTCGGGAACTCCAGGAATGGGGTCGCCCGTTCGTCCGCCCGCAGATCATGGCGCCGAACGCCCGCATCGAGTTCGAGGGCATCGAGAACATCCCGGCGTCGGGCCCGGCCATCGTGGTGTTCAACCACCGCTCGTACTTCGACCCGACCGTGATGGCGCTCGTGATCGCACGAGGCCGGCCGCAACGTCCGCGGGCTCGGCAAGAAGGAGGTGTTCGACGTGCCGCTCGTCGGCCGCCTGCTGAAGGCATCCGGCGGCATACGCGTCGACCGCGGGACGGGATCCGACGAACCGCTCGACGCGGCGATTGCCGCGGTCGAGGCCGGCGAACTGCTGATGATCGCTCCGGAGGGCACCATTCCCCGAGGGCCTGCCTTCTTCGACCCCGTCCTGAAGGGCCGCTGGGGTGCGGCTCGCATTGCCGCGGCCACGGGCGCGCCGGTGATCCCGGTCGGGCTCTGGGGAACCGAGAAGGTGTGGCCGCGCAACTCGCGGTTGCCGAAGCTGTCACTCACCGATCGCCCGCTCGTGACGGCCACCGTCGGGCCCCCGGTCGCCCTGAAGTACCGCAGCGCCGACGCCGACACGAAGAAGATCATGAAGGCGATCAGCGCGTTGCTGCCACCCGAGGCCCGTGAGCAGCGCACGCCGACTCCGGAGGAATTGGCGCGGACCTACCCGCCCGGGTATCACGGAGACCCCGAGGCCGAGCTCGCCCGCCGCCCGGGCACCGACACCTGAACACCGGCACCTGAACACGCGGCACCTGAACGACACGACCCGAACACACGAACGACCGATCGAGGAACACACATGGCCGACACCCGAGAACGAGAGATGCGGTTCAGCGACCGCATGTCCGACCACGAGGCCCTCATGTGGAACATCGAGAAGGACCCGTGGCTCAACCCGAGCGGCGCAGCCCTGACCATCCTGCAGGGCTCGATCGACGACGAGCACTTCCGGCGCACGATGCGCCGAGCGGTCGCCAAGATGCCCCGCCTCTACGAGCGTGTGGTGCCCGGGCTCGGTCGCCTCGCGCCGCCGGCGTGGGTGCCCGACCCCGAGTTCGACCTCGACTACCACATGCGTCGGCTCCGGCTGCCGAAGCCGGGCACCGACCGGCAACTGTTCGACCTCGCCGCGCAGCTGTACCAGGAGCCGCTGGATCGGACGCGGCCGCTGTGGCGTTTCGTCGTGATCGACGGGCTCGAGGGCGGACGGTCTGCCATCTGGTCGATCCTGCACCACGCGGTGGCCGACGGCATCGGCCAGCTGCGGATGGCCGAGATGTATCAGCAGCTCGACCCCGACGCCCCGCCACCCGACGACATCGACCTCGAAGCGATCGTTGCCGCGGCGGTCGAGACGCACCATGCCAAGCAGTTGGGTGGCGACCTCACCGATGGTTTCGCCGCCACGCTCGGTCAGTCGCTCGCACACCTCGTGCGGCGCGAACTCGGCGTCGTTCGGCGCGTGGCCGGTGAGGTGGTCATCTGGCCGGCCGATCCGCAGCGGGCGCGTGACACGATCGAGGGAGTGCTCGGTGCGCTGACGTCGACGGTCGGCGCACTCACCGGGTCGGGCAACGAGGTCGCCGGCGGGTCGCCGCTGTGGAAGGAGCGGTCGCGGCATCGCCATCTCGAGCACGTCTCGGTACCGCTCGACGAGCTCAAGGCCGCAGCGAAACGCCTCGACGTCACGATCAACGACGTGTTCCTCGCCGCGATGACCGAGGGGGCCGTCCGCTACCACGCCGACCGGGGTGTCGAGGTCGACGCGTTCAACACGAGCTTCGTGTTCGAGCACGCGCCACGACACTGCCATCGGCGGCAACTCGTTCACGCCGGTGCCGGTCCAGGTGCCCGGCGCCGCGATGCCGCTCGACGAGCGCATCGCCGACATCCACGAACGACTGGCCGAGAAGCGGGAGTCGATGTCGACCGGCGGCGGGATGGGGGCCCTGTCGGGCATCGCCAACCTGCTGCCCACCTCGGTGGTCACGAGCGCCGCTCGGTCGGCGGCCGGCAAGATCGACTTCGCCACCTCGAACCTGCGCGGTGCGCCGTTCGCCCTGTACGTGTCGGGTGCGCGGGTCCTCAGGATCATCTCGATGGGTCCGGTCGCCGGCACGGCGTGCAACGCAACGGCGTTGTCCTACGAGAACAGTTTCGACATCGGTCTGTTCATCGATCCGACCGCGGTCGACGCGCCCGGTGACTTCCGCGATGCCGTCGAGGCTGCGTTCACCGACATCCTCGAACTCTGACGGAGCTGAGCCGGTGACACGCGCGCGCAACGGCTCCGACAGCCGGGTCCGGTCGATCAGGAACCACTCGAGATCGTCGACGTCGAGGTACCAGCGCCGTCGACCGGCGAGATCACCGTCGATGTCGCCGCGTGCGGGGTGTGCCGGACCGATCTGCAACTCGTGGAGGGAGATCTCCCGGCGCGGCGCCTGCCGATCGTGCCCGGCCATCAGGTCGTCGGTCGGGTGAGCGCCGTCGGCGCGGGCGTCGATCGCTGGGCGGTCGGCGATCGCGTCGGGGTGGCCTGGCTGGCCGGTTCGTGCGGTGCCTGCGCCGCCTGTCGAGCGGGCAACGAGAACCTCTGTGCCGACGCCGAGTTCACGGGATGGGATCGCGACGGCGGATACGCCGAGACGATGACGGCGCGCGCCGACTTCGCGTTCGCCGTCCCCGACCAGTTCACCGACGTCGACGCGGCACCGCTGCTGTGCGGCGGTGTGATCGGATACCGATCGTTGAAGATGTCCGGCATCCGGCCCGGAGGACGGCTGGGACTCTTCGGGTTCGGAGCGTCGGCGCTGCTGGCGATGCAGGTGGCGCTCCACTGGGGTTGCGAGGTGTACGTGGCCACCCGGTCGGAGCCGGAGCGTCGGCGGGCGATGGAGCTCGGCGCGGCATGGGCCGGCGGCTACGACGACGCGCCTGCGGTACCGCTCGATGCGGCCGTGACGTTCGCTCCCGTCGGGTCGGTCGTCGTCGCGGCGCTGCGAGCCGTCGGCCCCGGCGGCACCGTGGCGATCAACGCGATCCACCTCGACGAGATCCCCGCCTTCGACTACGACCTGCTGTGGCGCGAGCGTGGGTTGCGCAGTGTGGCCAACTTCACCCGCCGCGATGCCGAGGAGTTCCTCCGGTTGGCGGCCGAGATCCCGATCCGGACGGTCGTCGCCGAGTATCCACTGGCGGACGCGAACCGGGCGCTGCACGACCTGTCGTGTGGCGAGGTCAGTGGTGCTGCAGTGCTCGTCATCGACCGCTGACGGGAGCCCCGGCATCGGTCGCTCGCATAAGGTCGCCACATGCACGTGAGCGAGATGTGGCGATATCCGGTGAAGTCGATGGTCGGCGAGACGGCCGACGCGATCGAACTCGACGCGCTCGGCGTCGTCGGCGACCGCACCTGGGCGGCGCGTGACCTCGAACGAGGCGGCATCCGTGGCGCCAAGAAGATCGGCCCGCTGATGCGGCTCGCCGCCCATGATCTCGGCAACGGTGAGGTGGAGATCACCCTGCCCGACGCAGCGACCGTGCGCACCGGTGACAGCGACGTGCACGAACGGGTGAGCGCGGCGATCGACCATCCGGTCCGCCTCGAGCGGCTGCGACCGGCCGACGATCTCGAGCATTACCGGCGTGGCGGACCCGACTCCGACGACATCATGGTCGAGATGCGAGCGATCTTCGGACGCGAGGACGACGAGCCCTTGCCCGACTTCACGATCTTCCCGCCGGCGATCGCCGAGTTCGAGTCGCCTCCCGGCACCTACTACGACGCGTTCCGCGCTGATGGTGATGACCACAGCGGCACTTGCCGCGCTCGGTCGAGCACTGCCCGACTCGAACGTCGACGTCCGTCGTTTCCGGCCGTCGCTGGTGATCGACACGGGCGACGACGGCGCCAGTGCGTCGACGCCGGGCCATCCGGAGTTCGACTGGAGCGGTCGCCGGGCCACGCTCGGATCGGCGACGATCGAATTCGGGGCGCCGTGCCCGCGCTGTGTGATGGTCACCCGCGAGATCAACGACGAGATTCCGGCCGACCGCTCGATCCTGCGCCACATCGTGCGGGATCTCGGCCAGAACCTCGGGGTCTACGCCACCGTCGTCACGCCAGGTCGCGTCGCGCTCGGCGACGCGTTGACCTGGCTCTGACGCTGGTTGGGCCTCGTCAGGGGCTGGCGACGAACGTGTTGAAGATCTGGTCGGCGGCGTCGAGGTCGCGTTCCTCGACTGCCTGGATCAGCAGCCGGGCGAGGTAGCTCCCGTCGGCAGGTGTGACCGCCACGACGAAGATGATCGCACCCGTACCGCCGCAGTCCGACCACGTGTCGAGCGAGCCTGCGTACAGGACGTCTGAATACGGGCTACGTCCTTCGTAGGTGCACGAGTCGGCGAAGTTGATCTCGTCGAGTGTCGAGTCGATGGAGTTCATGTCGAGAGCGCTCGTTGCCTCGATGATGACGCCCGGCGTCCCGAACCCATTGATGAACTCGTCGAGGTTGGGTGCGGCGTAGAGGCTCGGCCCGAAGTCGGGGTTGGGTGCGCCGTCGAGGTCGGACCACTCGACCGGCACGTCGACACTGATCGAGCCGCTGTCGTCGGTGACGTTCACGTACTCGGTGTAGGTGTCCGAGTCCGTGGCCGGATCGGCGACGATGTCGTCCTGGTAGGTCTGGGCGAACGAGAACGACAGTGCCAGCGGGTCGCCGTTGAGCTGCCCTTCGTAGACCTCCTCGGTCGAGAACCGGAGGACCTCGAGACTCATGGTGGCGTCGGCTCCCTGGGTGCGGATGACGTCGCAGTAGTCGCTCATCGTGCCGTCGAGCGCGAGGTCGATCCCTTCGAGGCGGGTGATGATGTCGCCGGGCAGGATGCCGGCCTCGTCGGCCGGCGAGCCGCTCTCGACGCTCGCCACCCAGATGCCGTTGATCCCCTGTTCCTCGTCGAGCACCGCTTCGCCGTTGATGCCGATCGACTCGACGTTGTTCCCTGCGGTGAGTTCGTCGATGATCGGACGGGCGTCCGCGCCCGCAATGGCGTAGTTCTGGTCGCTCTCGCCGAGACTCGCGTAGTTGAAGCCGACGATGTGGCCCTCGGCGTCGACCAGCGGGCCGCCCGAGTTGCCGCCGCGGATGCGAGCGTCGTGTTCGAGCACCTCGTCGACCGACGCCCAGCTCGTCTCGCCGCTCGCGGTCGTCGAGCTGATGATGCCGCGGGTGAGGGTGTAGTCGACCTCCTCGATCGTGTTCGCGTCGCTGGCAGGGTAACCGGCGGCGTAGACCTCGAGCCCCGTGGTCACCTCGCCATCGAAGTACGACAGCGGCGTGTAGCCGTCACCGTCGAGCTGGATCACTGCGAGGTCGGAACACTCGCTGACGCCGAGGATCTGGGCGTTGACGGGTTCGTCCTCACCGGGCACCGTGACCTGCAACAGCGCAGCGCCGGTGACGACGTGGTTGTTCGTGACGACGATGCCGTCGTCGGAGACGATCGCTCCACTGCCGACACCGGCGGAGTTGCGTTGTTCGCCGACCTCGGGGTCGACGAACGTTCCCTCGGCGAGGATCTTGACGACGGATTGCTCGACATCGGCGATGTCGAAGTCGGTCGCTTCGGTCGTCTCCGACTCGGTGGAGTCGGTGGTCGTCTCGGCCGTCGTCTCGGTGGTCGTCTCGACGTCGGCGATGGAATCACTCGACGACGAGTCGCTCCCTCCTCCGCAAGACGCCACAGCAACAGCGCCAACAGCCAGCAACACAACGATGCGCTTCACGGGTCCTCCCCAGGGTTCGATGACGGAGCCGACTCTACTCACAGCGAGGTGTCGTGCCCGTAATGCCCGGTTTGCGGCGGGATCGCTCGGAATTCAGCGTGGCGTGGCGCTGCCCCAGTAGTGGTAGGCGCTGATCTTCGGGCCGGGGAGGTAGCCCTCGTCGAGTTCGTCAATGCCGAAGCCGCCCTGCTCGATGAGATCGGGGATGCGCCGGGTGATGTGGCAGCCGCCGGCGACGACCTTCCAGGCCGGGTTGATGCGGTGCTGCCAGGTGCGCACCGATTCGTCCGGCGATTCGCCGTGTTCGGAGAACAGCAGCCGTCCACCGGGTTTCAGGACACGGCGCATCTGGCCGAGGGCCTGTTCCCAGCCGGCAATGCTGCACAGCGTGTAGGTGAGCACCACCGTGTCGACGCTGTCGTCGTCGAGGGGGATCTCCTCGCCGGGCAGGTCGAGCCAGCGGACCTCGAGTTCGGATGCTTCGATGCGGGCGGCCGCGAGCGTGCGCATGCCGTCGTTGGGTTCGAGACCCCAGACGAGTTCGACCTGCGTGCGGTCGTAGAACGGGAGGTTCAACCCGGGACCCATCCCGACCTCGAGCACGCGTCCCGTCGTGTGCGGCACGACCTTGCGGCGCTGACGTTCGATGTCGTCGCCACCGCACGCGACGTTGATGATCCGCGGGAGAACGTGGCGCTCGTAGAGACCCATCGGCGTCAACGGTACGGCGCGATGTCGCGCCTCAGGGAGCCGAGCGGCGAACGGCAATGTCCGTGCGGTCGGAATCGGCCGGTCAGGCGGCGAAGGGATGGGAGCGGGCGGCGACGAGTGGACCGCGGCGCACGATCACGGTTCCCTCGGGGAACGACGAGCAGACCTCGATGATCATGTCGACGTGTTCGTCGATGACGGAGTCGACCATGGCGTCGATGTCGTCGTACTCGTCGAGACACCCCTCGTGGCCGGCAGCGACCGACCGGTCGACGGCTGTCTGCTCGAGCAGGTCGATCCACCCGCCGCGGTCGAGCCAGTCGTACACGGCGTCTCGCAGATCGGCTTCGGTGACCCCCGGCCGGTCGACGACCATCGCCGTCGTGGTGGCGTAGCCGCTCGCCAGGCCAGGGAAGCCGCGGTTGCATCCGCACCGCTCACCCGACGCGCACTCGGTGGCGACCGGGGTGACCAGCTCACCCTCGACCGTCCAGGCGTAGTCGCCCTCGACGGTTCCCTGCAGATCGTTCGTTGCGATCAGTACCAACATCGTTTCATCCTCCGGTTCTCGTACCTGTCGACGAGTGTGACGCGGGGCTGTGACAGGGTTCCGAAGGTCCCTCCACGTCGCGCGTCCGCGGACGCGTGACGTCGTCGGGCACTCCGCTGTGCGCTCGCCCCTGTCAGCAGCCGGTGGCGGCTTGGAGGGTTCGGCAGGCTTGGGCCATCCGGTGCGGTGGCAGGGTGGTCACGTGGCGCCGGAAGGTGGTGCGGGGGATGGTGTGGATGTTGTCGAAGTTGACGACGCAGTCCGTCGGCACGCCGTCGGCCGGTGTGAGCGCCAGCTCGGACACCACGCCGCGCTCGGTGCGGGTCAGGGCGGCGACGACGACGGAGCCGATCCGATCGGCCACCGGGTCACGAGTGAGGACCAGCACGGGGCGGTCGCCGCCGGGTGTGGCGGCGAACCAGATCTCACCGCGTTGCATCGGCCCAGTCCTGCCAGTCCTCGGCCGGGCCCCAGTCGGCGATCGTCGCCAGGGCCGACTCGCCCTCGGTGAGCGGCAGCGCCTCCCACCGGTCGGCGTCGTGTTCCGCGGCCAGCCGGTTCAGGTGCTGGCGCACTGCGTCGCGCAGGAGCGCCGATCGGTCGACGCCCAGCTCGTCGGCCCACCGCTGGATCGCCGCAGCGTCCTCCTCGTCGACCCGGAAGCTGAGCATCGTCATACAACTAGTGTAGTTCGTCATACGTCATCTCGCCGACCGCGACCGCTGGCGCGTCAGGCGGCGGAGGGTTCGGTGAGTTCGGTGCCGTCGGGGCGATGGACGTGCCATGTGCCGGCGGCGTCACGGTATGCGGTGTATCCCCGTGTCTTGAGGCGGTTGTGGCGGCCGCAGGCGGGGCCACCGTTCTCGGGCGTCGTCACGCCACCTCGAGCATGCTCGTGGGTGTGGTCGATCTGGTTGCGTGAGGACGCCCGGCCGCAGCCGGGCCACAGACATCGCCGCCCGTCCAACAACACGGCCTCGCGGGCGGCGCCGGTGAACCGACGGCGGCGGCCGAGGTCGGTGACCCGGCCGGAGGAGTCGATCACCACGCGCCGGACGTGGCCGATCATCGAGGCGATCACCGCATCACGGGTACTCATCGCGACGCCCGTGGTGGTTTCGCATCGCTTGTCGTCGACGTCGTCGATGGTGGCCGCTCGTGTGGGCTCGCCGCCCATCATCGCTGCGAGCTCTGCCTCGTACTCGGCTTTGGTCGTCAGGATGTTCACCAGCGGCTCCGGTGTGGCGGCGTCGGGTGACGCGGCTGCACCGCGCACCACCAGACGATGCAGGGCGTCCATCCGGCGTTGCGCGTCGGTGCGTGCCAGCCGACTCATGGGATCACCGGCCCCGTCCTCGGTACCGTCGGTCTCCGCTTGTTGCCAGTCGGCGAGGAACTCGGCGTCGCACTGGCGCTGGAAGATCTCCATCAACGCAGCACCCTGCCCTGTGCCGCACTTCGCGTGCACGTACACCACACCATCGCGTTCGAACATCATCGCGTCACGCCCATCGTGCGCCTCGGCGTGACGGCGTTCGGCGCCCTGAGGATCGCCGAACTGCACCCACCGGTGCAGCACCTCGCTGAACGACTCGAAGTCCTTGGCTGCGTGCCCGACGAGTCGCTCGTCGCCGTCGATGACGAGACCACGCAGCCGGGGGTTCGCGTGGAGTTTCGCGATCTCACGAACCTGCTCGACCCCGATCGTGCCGGCCGCCAGATGACCGCCGGCCTCGGGAAGATCACGCAACGCCCGCATCGTCTGCAGACGACGCCGGGTCTCGACCGGCGAGGAGTTCGTCAATGCCATCGCCCAACCTCGAACCGAGGCGTGCCCGTCGTCGCGGAAGCGCCCCGTGGCGTCGGCCCGATCCAACACCGCGACGTACGCAGCCTCCAACTGGCGTCTCGCCACCTCGAGATCGACCAGCGCCCGATCCAGGTCCGCGCCGCACAGTTCGGCCGCCTCGGCCGGTGTCGGAAGCGCCCCCACGTCCATACCGACAACCATAGAGAAGGGGTGTCGCAACAAGGTTGGGCGCCGTCGCCGGCTCGGGCGCCGGCGCTCTCAGTCGAGGCCGGCGCGCGAGCGGAACTCGTCGCGGGTGTTCGTGTGCGGGAACGGCTCGGACGGCTCCGGCAACCCGAGCGCTGCACACAGCGGAGCCCATCCGTCGCCGGGCTGATACTCGAACAGCCGCTCGGGTGCGATCTCGGCGCGCACCGCTGCGTTGTGCGCTTCGTAGGCGGCCATCACGCCGTCGGCGTCGTCCAACGCGACACCCAGGCTGCGGCCGAACATGGCGTTGATCATCGCCCTGTGTCGTTGGCTGTAGTCGTCGCCATCGGCCGGGCGTTGCGTCGAGGGGAAGATGGTCGAACTCGCGCTGTCCCACCAGACCTGAGCGGACGAGCGTGTCGACAGCAGCACCGGGGCGTCCGGGAACGCCGCCGCCAGTTCCCGCCAGACGGCCGCGCCCGGGTAGTCGACGATGGCGCAGTAGTCGTCGAGCATCGTCGGGAAGTCGACGGGTTCGCCGTTCATCGCCGCGTCCCACACCGCGACCTCGTCGGGGTGCCCGAACACCTCCATCATGTGATGGCAGGTGCCGCCGAGCAGCTGTTCGAGTGCGAGCTTGAGCGACATGGTGCCGGTGCGGCCGAGGCCGGCACCGACCAGTTGGATCGTCATGCGCCCATCATGACGCACGTCCACGATGTGTCGGACACACCGCGTACGTCGGTCAGTTGGTGGAGGCGGCGTCCTTCACGGCGTCGACCGTGTCGGCGGCCGCGTCGGCGACAGCTTCGGTCGCGTCGTCGGTCGCATCCTTCACGGTGTCGGTGGCCTTCTCGGCAGCGGGCTGGATCTTTTCCTTGGCCTGCTGGGCGAGGGTGCTGGCCGACGTGGTGGCCTTCTTGGCCCCGGTCTTCACGTCGTCGCGACGGAATGCTGCCACGGCAGCGGCAGCCGCACCGAGGATGGCGATGATCAGGAGAAGTTTCTTCATGACGTCGACCGTACCGCTGCGATCCACCGCCTCCAACCGCACCCGCAGTGCTGTTCGACGGTTCAGAGGACGAAGCGCATGGCCCCGACGAGGGCGCCGGGCAGGCGGGCGCTGCTCGTGGAGCGTTCGCCGTAGCTGGCCGCGTCGAGGAGCACCTCGGCGGTGTCCGTCAGGCCTTCGAGACGGTCTCCGAGCAGGTGGTAGGCGGTGTCGTCGAAGCGCAACACGTTGACCGGTGCGACGATCTCGCCGTCGTCCATCCAGAACGTCGCGAACCGGGTCATCCCGGTGGTGCGGCACGCCGACTGGTCGGAGAAGTTGGTGTACCACAGGTTGCCGACGAACAGGCCGGTCCCGAGGGCCTCGTTCACCGAGTCCGTGGCCAGCGTGCCGGGCGCGACGGCCATCGACAGTGGGTACTCGCCGCCGGTGGCGCCGTTGGTGGGAACGCCGTACTCCTGGGCCGAACGCGGCGACACCAGCGTCTGGGCGTAGGCGCCCTCGACGATCAGGGGCACCGAATCCGGTCGGAGGAATCCCGCCGACTGGAAGTTCGCAGCCACGCCGTTGGCCGTGTCCTCGCTGATCGACACGAGCGGGGAGAGCTTCACGTCGTCGACGAGCATCCTCAGCAATGGCGTCTGGCGGGTCTCGCGGGCCCGGAGCCCGAACGCGCCGTAGTACGACAGGAGCTGGAGCAGTTCCTCCATCGCCCGTGGGGCGAGGTACGTGCGGTAGTCACCCGGCGAGAGGCTGATCGGATCGCGCTCGAGTGCCGCCAGCTGGCGGGCCGACCAGTCGACCTTGGCGGCGAAAGCGTCGTCGTTCCAGTCGAATCCGGCGTAGATGTTCTTCGCCGCCTTGTCGGCGCGGAGGTAGAAGCTCCAGTCGAGGTTGAACGTCGACGACTGGAACCAGTTGCGTTGCCCGAGGCTGTTGGCGAACCCCTCGAACATGTCGCCGGACGCATAGATGCCCACGAGGTCGCGGCCGTTGCTCGCGGCGCGGATGTCGGCGAGTGCAGCGTCGGGCTCGGGGATCGACCCGCGCTCGACTCGCTCGGTGGAGGTCGGCTCGGTGTTGTACAGCAGGAACGGGTCGTCGACGACGAGCCGTCGCTGCTCGCGCAGCTGGAGGAGCAGGGCGGTCAGGCGAGCGTCGTCGATGGCGCGGACACCCGAGAGCCGGATGCTGCCGCCGACGTGACGGCGCCCTTCGACCAGGTCGACCGTGAGTGTGCGCTGGTCGACGCTGCCGGCCTGGCGGACGTCGCCGTTGTTGAGCCGGATGAAGTCGGTGCGCTCGCCGGCGATGTTGGCGAGCAGCACTTCGTCGCCGACGAGCGACGCCGTGGCGGCCGTGACGAGTTCGTCGAAGTAGGCCTGGTCGCTCATGCCTCGCCTCCGAAGACCTCGATGTTCGAGAACTTGCAGGCGGGCGATGCGTGCCCGGTGCCGATGACCTGGTTGAGTTCGCCCTTGCCGCAGTTCGGTGTTCCCATCACGGTGAAGCTGTTGCGGTCGGCGACACCCGACAGGCTGCGCCAGAACGTCGAGGAGATGCCGCGGTAGCCGGGGTTGCGGACGGCGCCGACGATCTCGCCGTTCTCGATGCGTTGGCCGTACTCGCAGCCGAACTGGAACTTGTTGCGGCTGTCGTCGATCGACCACGAGTTGTTCGTGTGCAGGTAGACGCCGTGTTCGATCGAGGCGATCAGCTCGTCGACGGTCGACTCGCCCGGCTCGACGTTGAGGTTGGCCATCCGGTCGATCGGTGGGCGGTTCCACGTCTGCGCCCGGGAGTTGGCGACGCCCGGCAGTCCGCTGCGCTCCTGCGACACGGCGCCGCCGAGGCCGCGTACGAGGATGCCGTTCTCGATGAGGTGTTGACGCTGGGCCGGCGTGCCGTCGTCGTCGAACCCGTACGAGGCGAGTTGGCCGGGCACGGTGGGGTCGAAGGTGACGTTGAGCAGCTCGGAGCCGTACTGGTACGTACCGAACATGTCGGGCGTGACGAAGCTGGTGCCGGCGTAGTTGCGTTCGTCGCCGAGGATGCGGTCGAGTTCGAGCGGGTGGCCGATCGACTCGTGGATCTGCAGGATCATCTGGTCGGGGGCGAGCAGGGCGTCCATCACGCCGGTCGGGCAGTTGGGTGCGTCAGGAGCTCGAGCGCCTGTTCGGCGATCCTCGACGCGGCGTCGCCGAACCCGTACCGACCGAGTACCTCGGCGCCACCCTGCCCGCAGAATGCATGCCCGCCGAACGTGCGGGTCTGGGTGTTGGTGCCCTCGTTGGCGGTGGCGTGCAGGCTCGGGTAGACGAACCGGAAGCGCTGCTCGATGCGGCCGGTGTCGCCGCTCTTGGATGTGGTGAGCAGCAGCTGGTCGACGTCGCGGCGCACGAGTGACGCGCCCCAGTTGACGATGCGGTCGTCGATACCCAGCAGCCGCGACTGCTGGTGCAGCAGTTCGAGCCGGTCGTTCAGCGGCAGCGTGTCCCACGTGACCTCCACCGGCGACACGTAGTTGCCCGTCGCGTGGCTGGTGGGCGCGGCGGTGGTGACCATCGCACCGGCCGTGACGCCCGCCCAGTAGCGGGCCCGCTCGACGGCGGCGCGAAGACCTGCTTCGCTGAGGTCGGTGGTGGCCGCGTAGCCGAGGCCGCCGCCGTCCCAGATCGAGATCATCACGCCGGTGTCGAACTCGTTGAAGACCGGTTCGAGCTCGTTGCGGCGCACGCTCAGGTGCTCGGTGCGTTCGTCGACCAGCCGGGCCGATGCGTAGTCGACGTCGTTCGGCAACGCCGCCCGGAGCCGCTCTTCGAGCACGCGAGATTCGATCAGCAGATCGGTCATCGGAGCAGGCTACGTCGTCGGCCTGAATGGCACGCCTCTCACCGGGTTACTCTTCGTCCATGGACCTCGCCGCACGCACCGCTGAGTTGTTCGAACACTTCTCGACGCAGGAGTTCGCCGGCCTGGCCGACCTGTTCGCCCCCGACGCGCAGGTGCGTCAGAACGGCAACCCCGAGCACGGCATCGCCGGGTTGTTCACGATGATCGAGGGCTTGAAGCGTGACGGCGTGAAGGTCGAGTACTCCGATGTCCGCCGGTCCGTCGGCGACCGGTTCGTGGTGGAACAGCACATCGTGCGCCTCACCCGCCCCGACGGTGTGTCGGCGAGCACCGACGTGTGCGTCGTGGTGCACTTCGACGAGACCGGCCTGATCACCGGCCTGCACGAGTACGTCGACTCCGCCGCCTTCGCCGCTCTCTTGGGCTGAAGGGCGAGCGAGACGGATCAGGTCCCGGCGCGGCGGGGGAGTGAGACGACGCCGAGTTCGGTCAGGATCTCCCGGGCGCGCCGCCGGTCGTCAGCTCGGTCTTCGCCGGTGGCGGTACCGACCTGTCCACGCAGGATGAGCGCCATCGCCGTCTCGTAGCGAGCACCGACCTGCTCACTGATCTCGAGGCACGCATCGGCAAGCCGGTCCGCTTCGTCGTATTCGTGTTCGACGAGGTGTGCCCAGCCCTCGGCGCGGCAGGATGATCGTCTCGAGAAGTGGGTCACCGACCTCACGAGCGGCGGCGAGCAGCGGTCCGGCCGCGTCCGCTGCTGTGCGGCCGCTCCCGGCAAGCACCTCACATTCCAGTTGGAACGCCTTGGTCTCGACGACGAAGTGCGACGCGCCGATCTTCTCGAAGCGTTCCACGGCGTCTGCGAGCATCGCTCGCGCGGTTGCGTACTCGCCCCGTCGTGCCTGGAGTCGACCCGCGTAGCTCGTCGCCACGGCGATCCCGACCTCGTAGCCGGATCGGCGCCAGGCGCGGCTCGCCTCGGCGAAGAGACGCTCGGCCTCGTCGAGGTGGCCCTGGTTGGACAGGATTTCACCGATGTTCAGCGCCGCGGTCGCGGCCCCGATGACGTCGCCGACCTCCTCGCGCAGCACCCGGCTGCGCTCGTAGAAGTCGAGCGCAGCCATCCACTGGGACTCATCGCTGGCATCGACCCCGAGGTTGTTCAACACGTTCGCCTGCCCGGTGAGGTCGCCGAGTCGCTCGAACAGCATCAACGGGATCGATCGGTACTGTGCCGCTTCGGGCCGACGGAGCATGCCGTAGCCGTTCATGAGGAGGTAGGAGCTGTGAGCGAGCATCTTGGTGTCGCCGAGGCGACCGGCGATGCGTTCGGCGCGGTGTGCCCACATGATGGAGTCGTGTAGCCGGCCCTGTCTGAGTCTCACGCCCGCGTACGCCAACGCCAGCTCGCCCTCGGCGGTCGATGCCAACGGTTCGTCGAGCTCCGACGATGCCGTGAGCCCGCGCCCGTACCATCGCAGGGCGTGGGTGTACTTGCCCTGTCGTTCGCAGATCACCCCTTCTTTGCGCATCAGCCGGACGAGGTCGCTCCGATCCACGCGGCACGTCCTCGCGAGCTTCAACGCGGCAGCGGCATCGTCGAACTGACCGCTCATCTCCAGGACGTCGGCCAGTGATTCCGCCACGGCTGCCACGGCCGCGGGGGCGGGTCGGTGTGCCCGCGGTACATCCAGCGCTCGGCGGTAGAAGTCGGCGGCCTCGGCGTGGGCGTACTTGCTCTCGGCACGGTCGCCGGCGATGACCGAGTAGCGCCAGGAGCGGTCCCAGTCGCGAGCCTCGTGGAAGTGCAGGGACAGCAGTTCCGATGAACTGACCCAGTCCTCCCCGGCGCGTCGTTCGAGCACTCGACCGACACGGCCGTGGAGGTCGCGGCGTCGCTGGAATGACAATCCGTTGTAGGCGACCTCGCGGTAGAGACCCTCCTGGAATCGGAGAGTGGCGTCGTCGCTCTGGGTCATGAACCCGGACAGGGAGGACCACCGCGACGGCTGGCGGAGGTCCTTCGATCCGATCGCCTCGGAGAGCACGTGCAGGTCGACCACCGAGCCGAGGACGGATGCTTCTCGCAGGAGGAGGCGGTCGGCGGCGGTGAGGGTGTCGATCCGGGCGGTGACGAGCGCTTCGATCGAGTCGGGTGTGGCAGCGCCGCGGGTGATGCCGGTGCGCACGAGTTCGAGGAGGAAGAGCGGATTGGTGATGCCCCGGTCGAGGAGGTCGTCGAGATCGTCGTCGTCGAAGTTCTTGTCGGCGGCGACGGCGGCGCGGGCGAGTTCCTCCGACTCGGCCGGGTCCAGTGACCCGACCTCGATCGTGACCACCCGGTCTGCTCCCTCGGCGAAGGTCGTGTGGTCGTGCCACCGCAGCGAGACGAGCAGCCAGGGCCGGGTGGAGATCCGTCGTCCGATGGCGGCGAACAGATCGTCGGTGGCTTCATCGAGTCGGTGTGCGTCGTCGACCTTGAACACGACCGGGCCCGTGAGTCGGGCGCTCAGCAGGTCGATCACGACCTCGCGGAGCTTGGTTGCCCGGTTGGCCGGATCGATGCGCTCGACCTCTGGCGTCATCGGCGTCTCGGCGCCGAAGGCGATCGCGAGCAACGGCAACCACGGTTCGAGTTCGGGCGCCACCTCGACGACATGCGTTGCCATCAGCCGGCCCGCCGTGGCCGGGCTCGCCGACCGATCGATCGCGAACAGCTCGCGCAGCATCATCGACGCGGCGAAGTACGGGCTGCCACGGGAGTAGAGGCCACCTTTGGCTGTCAGTACGGTGAGCCCCTGCTGGTAGCTGAGGAGCTGGTCCACCATCCGGGTCTTGCCGATCCCCGGCTCACCGACGACGTCGACGATGTGGCCGTTGCCGGCGCGGGCGTCGTCGAGGAGCGTCGTCAAGGCAGCGAGTTCGGTGGAGCGCCCGATGAACGGGATGTCGAGGTCTCGACCGGCCGTGCCGAGATCGTCGAAGCCATCGCTTCGCTGCGCTCCGACGAGTGATGCCTGGATCGGCTCGACCTTGCCCTTGACCGTGAACGGTTCGAGTGGGGTCAGCTCGAACTCGGTGGGTACGAGGTCGAGCACCGCGGCGCTGGCGACCACCTCGCCGGTGGTCGACTTCTGCATGAGCCGTGCGGCGAGGTTCACGGCGTCACCCATGACGGTGAACGTGCGCCGTCGAGAAGAGCCGAGGTCGCCCATGTAGACGGGGCCGCGGTTGAGTCCGATTCGCAGCGGTAGGCCGACGTCGATCTCGACGAGTTCACGTGCGGTGCGCACCGCCGCGTCCTCGTCCTGTCCGGTGGATCGCGGCGCTCCGGCGGTGAGGATGATCTTGCCGCCGCCGGCGTACACGTCGCTCGCGAGCCAGTGGACGCCGTGGCGGGAGGCAGCGGATTCGGCGGCCGTGGCGAGCGCCTGGAGTCGTTCGTGGACCGCTTCAGGTCCGTTCGATTCGAGGAGCGCGTCGACGCCGCCGAAGAACACGAATCCGACGGTCACCGTCCGGTGCTCGGCGACGATCCCGGCGGCAGTCTGCTCGACGAGCCATGACGGTACGAACGGGTCGACCGCCCCGTCGATTTGCCCGACTGCTGGGAGTGACTCGATCGATGGGCATCGTTCCAGTACCCGCCCTTCGTCTGTCGCTTCGCCGAGGTCGGCCTCGTCGAGGAGCGCTGCAGCGGCGTGGCTCAGCAGGATCTGCCCGCGCTCGGCCGCGCCCTCGCAGTTGACGGTCGCCGACATTCCGGGGCCGACCACGAGGAGCTCGCGATGGCCGGCGTCGACGAGGTGCAGATCGAACGTGCCGCTGTGGACACCCTGGGAGATCCCGAGCTCGATGCGCTTGACCAGGTCGGTCGACCATCGCCGCTGGATGAGCGTGCGCATGTGGAAGCACGCCGCAGCAGCGCGGGCCGTGTGCTCGGGGCCTTGGAACAGCACGAGCAGGGCGTCGCCGCCGAACTTGAGCACGTCACCGCCGTAGCTGTCGATGATCTCGATCATCCCGCCGAAGCACTGGTTCAGCAGCTTGGTGAGTTCCTCGGCGCCCTCGCGTCCGAATGCGGCGAGTCGCTCGGAGAGCGCGGTGAAGCCGGAGATGTCGGCCGAGACGAGCGACCCCTCGACTCTGGCGGTGCGCGGGACCGTCAAGCGGCCAGCGGCGAACGAAATCGGGAAGATAGGACCCGATTCCGTTCGCCGGCCGTTCGTTCACCAGCTAGTTCTACCGCGTTACTTGAGAGTGAAGGGCGTCGAGTATGTCGCGAGCGTCTGGAGGTCGGTGACTGACAGCTCGCTTCTGTTCGGGACTGGCCCCGCCGTGAAGTACAAGTAGTGGACGCCCTTCGAGAGCCCGGTCGTCTTGATGGTGTACGTGTAGGCGCCCTTGCCGTCCAAGGTGAAGGTGTAGGCAGGGTTCGAGCCGCCCGGTGCACCGGGACCCGGATCGTTTGTGCCGTCGACCGTCAATGCCGTGAGCGTCACACTGGTTGTCGGCGGGTTTGTCTCGCACAGCGTGATCGAGACGGCGTACGCAGAACCGATGTTCTTGGCCGAGTTGGGGTTGTAGTTCAGGCAGATCTTGTAGCCGATGAAGACGTTTGTCGCTGCCGACGTGAACGTGTTGCCGGCGGTGTCGGTCGCCCTCACCGTGAACGTCCGAGTGCCGACAGCGTCCGTAGCGGGGATCGGGTAGGCGCCGGATGTTGCCCGGGACCAGTGACGGGCCCGTCCATTCGAACCTTCGCACAGCTCGCAGGTCGCAATCCCGGAGCCGCCGAGGTCAGCGCACGAGAACGTCAATGCTGTCGACCCCCCGCTGATGTGGGCCGGCCGCTCGCTGTTCAACGATGCGGTCGGCAGCGTCCGGTCGATGCCTGGCGATCGTGGCCGCTAGGGAGGTGTTGTTGGCTCTGTCGGTCGCGGTGGCGGTGATGCGTGGTGACGCCGGTCGGTGGATCAGTTGGAGTGTTGCGGTTCCGGTGGCGGGGTCGATGAAGGTTGCTGGTACTGGAACGGTGCACACGGCGGCATGCAGTTCGTGATGATCGACCTGATGCCTGACACGCCGATGTCGGTTGCGGTGATGGTCACGTTGACGGTGGCCGCGTTGGTCCAGCCCGGCTGGTGTCGACGACGATCGAGGGAGCGGCGGGTGGAGTCCGGTCGATGCGGATCGTTGTGGTGCCGTCGTCCGGATGTGTTGTTGGCGTTGTCGGTCTGCTCGGACCGTGAACGACTTGGTCCCGGACCGCCCGTCCGGAATCGGGTAGTTGGTCGCGGCGCCACTGGTCGTCGAGCCGACGACGTTCGCCCCGTCGAGGAGTTCGCACCTGGCGACTCCCGACACGGCGAGGCCCGACGGGGAAATGTCGCTGCAGGAGAACGTGATCGTGGCGGTCTCGTCGGCACCGTAGAAGCCGTCACGTTGGTGTCGCCCGCCGACTGCCGAACGCTCGGCGTCGGCGCCGTCCGGTCGATGCTCACGGTCGCGGTGACGGCCGGCGAGGTGGTGTTGCTCGCTTTGTCCGTCGCTGTGGCGCTGATGGTGGTGACGCCTTCGGCCGTGGCCTGGAGCTTCATCGTTGCCGACTGCCAGTCGCCGGGTCGAGGGTGTACGGCTGGACAACGTTGCATGCGGCTCGGCGTGCAGGTCGGGTTGATCAACGCTACGCCCGATCCGCAGTGTCGCTCGCCGTGATGGTGACATCGACGACGGCCGCGTTGGTCCAACCCGGCGGGGTTCGCAACGATCGTCACCGATGGTGCCGTGCGATCGATCGGTGCCGTGACCGCCGGTGGGTGGTGTTACCGACCTTGTCGGTGGCGGTGGCGCTGATGGTCGTGTCGCCGGTGCCCGTCGACGTGAACGTCAGCGTCGCTGTGCCGTCACCGACGTCGGGGCGAACGTTCCGGTCGGGCAATTCGCCGGGCATGTCGGTGTGATTTTCGGCCACTCCCGATGCCGTGTCTCGGGCGGTGATCGTCACCTCGACGTCACCGTTCGCTCGAACCGGACCGGTTGTGATGGTCACGGTGGGCGCGGTCGGGTCGAGGATGAAGAAGCGGTACACCCGGTTTCCCGAGGCGCCCTCGGCGAACAGCACGTGTGCGCCCGCATCGAGGTAGAGCTCGTCGGTCCGGCCGTCGTACTGCCCGGCCTTCGCCTGGTCGAAGACAACCGTGATGTCATTGGTCGGGTCGTAGATGAAAGGGTGCCGGAGTCGACCGAGACCCATCGTCCGTGGCCGACCTCGACCTCGGACAATCAAGATCTCGAACCTCGCTCCGCTGGCGAAGAACCGGCCGCCGGACTGGCCAGCTGGGTCGAGACCCACGGGGGAATCGCGGTAGACGAACCGGAGTCCGTTCGGGACCTCGACCGCATTGGTGGCTTCGAAGTTCTCGATCTTGTTGCTCGTGATGCCGACGTTGCCGGCGAGATCAACGCTTTGCGCGAAGAACTCGACCTTCGCAGTTCGCGTTGGACAGCGGCGCACTGCCGAACCACTTCCTGCTGCCGCCGGCGGGCGTCTTGCCGGCGAGTTCGATCGACGTCCAGTCGTCGTCGCCGACCTCGCGGTAGACGACGACGACCCGGCTGGCTCGCCGTCGGTGACGATGTCGAACTGCACGCCGCGGCCGGTCGCCCCGACATCGCTGACTGTCATGACCTTCGACGTCGATGAATTGTGGTGCCCTGTCGTCGGTGGTGTCGCGGCGAGGGAGGAGTTCGCCTTGATCCTGCGGAACAGTCGCTGATTGGACTCGTACTGGCCCGCGGCGACCAGGAGTCGCTGCCCGCCGCCGACATCGGTGATTCGCTGCAGCGTCGCGGGGAAGGCGCCGTCGTGGGCCACGATCCGGCCCTCGTCGACGCTGTTGTCGACCATCGGCCGGGAGATGAACGGGACGTAATCGCGGGCGAGATCCTGGCTGAGGAGATCGGTGATCAGGAATCCGCCGAACTCCTGGTTCGACTCGATCGGCACGTCGACGAGCGGCTGGACCGGTCGGTACTGGGCGACGATCGTGTTGCCGTCGACCGAGTAGTACGTGCCGTCGTCGGTTACGTTCTGCTCGAGGGTGTCGCCGGACAGATCGATCGACACCGGGACGGGCCGTTGGTGTTGGTCTCATCGAACTCGAACGTGACCGGACCGGTCGGTCACTGGGCGTGCAAGGCTGAACGCGCCGACTTCGAGGGTTGTCGCTCCGATCGCGTCGGCGAACGGTGGTTACTGGAGGGGATGATGTCACCGAGGGTGTACATCGGCAGGCCGTAGTAGGTCCACGACTGCATGATCTTCTCGTCGTACGGAGTCAGCACGAGTGTGCTGGCGAAGTACTGCTGCTTGGCGCTTCGCACGGCAGCGCCGAGCGAAGCGGGAGCGTCTGCGGAGTCGTCGGTCATCGCCCCGACGTTGGCGGCGAACAGCTGCGCGAGCCGCTCGGAGTAGGCGACGATCTCGGTGTCGCCGTAACCGTACGTCGTGTGGGCGATGTACTGGTTGGTGCCACGGCCGTAGAGCTGTGCCCAGTCGAGCGTCGCGTCGATACCAGTGAGGCCGAGTTGCACGTCGGACACGCTGAGACCGGCGTGACAGCCGACCGTGAAGATCAGTGACGAGACCGGTGGGGTAGCGAGGACCTCTGGATCGCCACACCGGCGACAGGCCTCCGACTTGAGCGGTTGTGACGAGGTCGGGGTCGGTGAAGGACCCGGCGTTGTCAGGCGCGGCCGGCAGGAGTGACTCGAAGTCGTAGTGGGCGTTCGGCGAGATGATCGAGTAGTCGTCGACATGCGGTGAACAGCTCGAGGTACGCCTCGCGGTCCCACAGGTCGATGACGTCCGGGTCGTCGGGTCGGCGTCCGTCCCTCGAGAAGTTCGGCGACGCCGCGAATCCGCCGCTTCCAGCTCTGCGAGGATCGCCTGGGCGCCGTCGTCGAGGAAGTCATAGCCGGTCACTGCGGCGGTGTTGTTGAACGTGTCCGGATCGAGCTCTCCTCCGTATGGGCGAAGTTGTTCAACTGGCCGATGATCTCGTCGGCGGTCTCGACGAGGCGGCCGATGTTGCGTTCGGGGACGTACAGCTCGTGGTCGCCGCCGAGAATCGAGATCCCGGCGTCGGTCGCGTACGGATCGTCGCTCAGCAGGTAGCCGCTGCCGACCGTGCCGGACACCGAGTTGCTCTTGCCGGCGCTCAGGATCTCGCGGGCGAAGGTCGACTCGTTCGAGTACTCGGTGAGGTCGGGCACGGCAGCCATCGGGATGACGCCGTCACCGCCGACGATCACGATGTTCTCGATTGTTCCGTCTAAGTCGACAGTCTGATGGGTCATTCGGGTCGTCTGGATCGATGGTCATCGAGTTCGCACGATCGATCTCGTTGCCGATCGCGTGACAACGGCGTTACGGGCGTCGGGATCGCAGGGGTTGGAGTTCCAATTGTTCCAGGCAGTGAGGTTGTCGACGAGCAAGAGTCCTGCATCGATCCTGTTGGGGATCTCGGTGCCGGCGATTGCGTCGACGACGTCGATCTGGCCGATGGGCTTATTGAATGATCCGGGGGATTCCTGTTCAGACGGGCGCTGTTGGTGACGTAGAGGGTGTTGGTACCAGCCGTTGACGTCGAGCGTGGTCGGGACGTCAGTGGCGAGCGGAGCGCCCGGAATGGGGTAGCCGATCGGTCCCGCTGGGCACTCGGGAGCGCAGTGCGGGTGTCGAGGCGGACGCGGAGGCCGTACGGCTCGGGGCTGAGATCACCGAAGTAGCCGGACACAGTGATGACGTAGGTCTTGCCGCCGACGAGCGCCGGAATGGTGACTTCTTCGTCGGTGTTCGACCGGCGGCTGGAGATGTCGCGGAGGGCGTAGTCGCCATCCAATTCGAGGTCGGGGATTCCCGCGGCGAGCTTGTTGATGTCGATGGCGATGTCGTTCGCGAGGTCGGTCGACAGCACGTCGTCGCTCGGGTCGAGGTCGAAGGCCACGTCGCCGAGGCTGTTGAGTGACTGCTGTCGGGGGTCCACGGAGCGAACCGGGTTGCGGGCCGTACACGGAGAGGTCGTAGTCGACGTCGGCGGGAATGTTCGACAGCAGGATTCGCGCCGATGCCCCTGTGGTGCCCTCGGGCACGGTGAAGGAGTAGACGTCCACGTCGTTGCTGCTGCCGATGTGACCCAGCTGCAGCTGGCTGTCCTGGAGGATGGGCGCTCGACCTGGTCCGCCCGAGGCGGCTTCGACTACCGAGACCCCGACGGGTCCGGCGGTTGCGAGGGGTTGGGGCTGGGTGCCGTTGGGTCCGGTCGCCGCCAATGACACCGACGTCGGGAACTCAGCTCGCCGGACCGACCGTCAGACCTGCGCGTACCGGTACACGCAGGTCGTATTTACCGGAGGGGACCCCGGTGATGCGGTACGTCGGATTGCCGAGTGCGAGCGGTTGTTGGGTGCGATTCTCGGAGCACGTCGGCCCTTCAATCGGACACCAGGTTGCTGGGTCGGCGTTCTCGCCGTCGGCGACGGCGAAGCCCCGGGGCAGCAACAGCGAGATGTCGAGATCGGCTGGTCCGTTGGTGACGGAGACCGTCGTCACGTAGTCGAACGTCGGCTGGGCGGGTTTGGCGACGTTCTGGAGTAGGGCGCCGTCGAGATCGATGACCTCCCACGGAATGTCCTCGGGTGGCACGAACGCGAAGAAGATGTCGTACAGGATCAGGTCGCCGAGCAGGTCCACGACGCCCGGAGTTCCGTTGCCTTTGAGCAAGTCGAGCAGCTGACCGACGTTTGCGGTGTCACGGAGGAGACAGCTGGCCGGTTCCTCGTAGCCCTCGTCGAGCACCTCAGGTGGAAGGCAACCGGCGACCACGTCGCCCAGTGTGAATGTGTTCTCCGGCTCGGGGCTGCAAGGACTCGATGGAGATAGGGAGGAGTGCCGCACTCGATGATCGTGTCGAGCGTGACTCCGTCGATGCTCCGCAGGCCAATCGAACGCAGACCGATCGAACGGAGTCCGGTGTTCTCGAGGAAGATCGACCGCAGGCCGATCTAACGCAGGCCGATCGAACGGAGCCCCGTGCTGCGTGAGGCCCGAGAGGGGTACCTGCAGGATCTGTTCCTGGTCGATGTTGCCGCCGGCGATCTGGGCCTCCCAGAGTTCGGCGTCGCCCACTCGTTCGGTGTAATCGACGTTGCACGTGGCTTGATCGAACAGGGTGAGACACCATGTTCTCGCGTAATCACCACTCGTCTGAGGTGGCAGGGGAATCGAACGGAGACCGATCGATTCGAGCCCGGTGCCCGACAGCAAGATTGACTGGAGTGCGATGGACCGGAGCCCGGTGCTCGACAGGTCGATGCTCTCGAGGGTGAGATCCTCGCCGTCCTTGTTCTTCAGCGGGAGCCCGGCGGCGAGATGTCCTCAGGGTTATCGATTGGATCGGGACACCACTGAACCGCGTTCCGGCCAGGAGAGCTTCCCACCCACCGTCCTCCAGTAACGGGATCTCCGACAGCGGAATCGATCGCAGACCGATGGAGCGAAGCCCGATGGACCTCAAGCCGATCGAGCGCAGCCCGATGGAACGCAAGCCGATCGACCGGAGCCCGTTGGCCTTGAGTTCGATCGAGCGCAGTCCGGCGGCCTCGGGGTGTCCGGGACAGGTGCGGCGTCGATCGATCGCAGGCCGATGTCTTCGAGGGTGATGCTGCGCAGACCGATGCTACGCAGACCGATGCTGCGCAGGCCGGATGCATCGATCGTGCCGTCTTCGTTAACCGGGGTTCGCTTGGCGAGTTCGTCGCGATCTTGTCGCTCGGCACGGACACGACACCGACCTCAACAGTGTTGGAATCCGAGGCTGGCGTAGCTGCTCGTGTCGACCGTCCAGCTTGACGCCGACCTTCAGCTCTTGACGCTCGAAGGCGCCGAGTTCGCAGCCGATTCCCGTCGGGGCGCTTCGTCCCTCGTTGGTCGTTCGGGCGCCTGAGTCGCACGTACGAGTGCCGTCGGTGGCGGTGGTGACGGAGACAGCGTTCAGCGCTTTGCTGCCGTCTTGGAGTGCCATCGTGCGGGTGGGGCCACCGTTGTCGGGAAGCTCCCCGACGAGTCGGCGGTGCCACGAAGATCGGCCCGACCGGGTTGCAGCCGCTGCTGTTGCTGACGAGGTTGAGGCCCGTCAGCTGGGGTGTGCCCGAGCAGTCGCTCGCCGGTGAACCGTTCGTGCGGAAGTTTCCTCCGATGATCGAGTAGCTCACCGTGAGTGAACCACCGTTGCGGTCGACGCCAGCGCTCGAACTCGACGTGGCGATGTTGCCGACGATGGTGGCGTGGGTGACGGTGGCTGTTCCTGCAATCGACAACGCGCCACCCTGGCTCGCCACGTTGGCGCTGAAGGTCGAGTTCAGCACGGTGGTCTTGCCGGTGTCACGGAGCCCGCCACCCTTGCCGGTGGCGGTGTTGGTGTCGACGGTGCTGTTGGTCACGGTGATGGTGCCGTCGTTGTTGATCCCACCACCCTCGCCGGCCGTGTTGCCGGTCACCGTGGAGTTCACAGTGCGAGGACCCCGCCGCGAGCGATGTTGATGCCGCCGCCGTTGCCACTGGTCAAGGATCCACCGGTGATGGTGATCCCGTCGATGATCGCTCCGGTTCCCCTCGCGCTGACATTGACCACGCGGTTTCCGGCTGCCGCAACGAGGACGACGGCCTCGCCTGGCACCGTCGGATTCCAGCTTGGTGCCCGCCTTGGTGATGTTGACCACTTCTGTGAGCTGGTAGGTGCCCGGCACGATCGAGACGAGCCCGCCGGCAGCTGCCTGTGTGACGATTTCTCCGGGCGTGTCGATCTCGGCGCGGTGGCTTGTGCGAGCACGGGGCTCGACGGAGTTCCGGTCGCGACCAGAGCGGTGAGGCCGAGCGCGGCGAGACACACGGCGGACACCAGGGTGCGTCCTGAGCGACGTCGGATCCTCGTTCGTCGATTCCGTCGGTGTCTTCGACATCGTGTTGTCCATCTCCGCAGCCTCCACCCAAAGCAGCCTCGCGACCGCACGTTTCATCGAAGGTAGACCGCTTGTGATGCGCTTGCAACGCGGTATTGTCGTGTTTACGTGCAGTTCACCGGTGAGCGTGGCGGCGCCCGCGCAGAGCGTGGGATTCGGTGCTGAGGCCGCCCAAATACTGAGGAATACCCGAATCGCGTCGAGCAGGCAGATCACGCTGGCGATCGGCCAGATCCCCCTGCTGTGACCGATCGAGTGGGTCCGGCGGCCAAGCGGTCGGTCTTCGCAAACAGCGCGACAGCCGCAGAATCCGACACGGCCCGTGCTGTACCGTCGCACCCATGAGCGACACGATCAGGTACGGGATCATCGGCAGCGGGATGATGGGGGGCGAGCACATCCTCGATCTCAATCACGTCGATGGGGCCGAAGTCGTCGCACTCGCCGATCCGGTGGCGAAGAGCATCGAGTGGGGCCTCGGGTGTGTCGAGGCCGGACCCGGTGGCGCCGAGGCCAGGGCACGAGTCGCCACCTACGGCAATCACGCCGAGCTGCTCGCCGATCCGAACGTCGACGCCGTCGTCATCACGACCCCGAACTTCACGCACGCCGCCGTGCTCGCCGACGCACTCGCCAGCGACAAGCACGTGCTCATCGAGAAGCCGCTGTGCACCACGGTCGAGGACTGCATGAAGGTGGTGGAGGCGGCCGAGGGCCGCGATGCCATCACGTGGATGGGACTGCAGTACCGGTTCATGCCGACACCCGCAGCGATGCTCGACCAGCTCGCGACCGGCGTCTGCGGTACCACCCACATGGTGTCGATCCGTGAGCACCGGTTCCCCTTCCTCGAGAAGGTCGGGAACTGGAACCGGTTCACCCGCAACACCGGGGGCACCCTCGTGGAGAAGTGCTGCCACTTCTTCGACCTCATGCACCTCGTCGCCGGCTCGCACCCGGTGCGGGTGATGGCCAGTGGCGGCCAGGACGTCAACCACCTCGACGAGGAGTACGACGGCGAGGTCCCCGACATCCTCGACAACGCGTTCGTGATCGTCGAGTTCGCCAACGGCGCGCGCGGCGTGCTCGACCTGTGCATGTTCGCCGAGGGCGGACGCTTCGAGCAGGAGATCACGATCACCGGCGACCGGGCCAAGATGGAAGCCACCGTGCCCGGCGACGTCGTGTGGCTCGGCGAACGATCGGCCGCCGGCAAGCCGGGATCGCATCCGGGAGGCGGCGTCCGTGAGATCCCGGCGCCGATGGATCCCCGTGTGCCGTACCCCGACTTCCACCAGGGCGCCAGCTACATGGAGCACCTGCATCTCGCCGACGCGATCCGAGCCGGCAAGCCCGCGTCCGTGACGCTCACCGAAGGCATGTGGGCGGTGGCGACGGGTGCCGCGGCGCACCGTTCGATCGACGAGCGCCGCCCGGTCGAGCTCAGCGAGTTCGGCCTCAGCTGACCGTCCACCGCTTGCCCCGCCTTCTCGTTCAGCGTCAGCGCAAACGTCGAGCTTCAGCGTTGTCGCTGACGCTGAAGCCGGCGGAGCGATAGGCCTGCTCGACGACGGACAGTGCCGTCCGCCCGACCGCTGCAGAAGCGATCGGGTCGGCGCCGGTACGACACGCTGCAACGACGTCGGCGAGCTGCGTCCGGTACATCGGGACCGAGCAGTGGACGTAGTCGGCCGGCGGGGGAAGTGGCATCGTCCAGATGCGGTCGGCGCCGGCGGTGCCGAGCACCTCGGTGTCGGCTTCGAGCCCACCGAGCCGTGGCTGCCACCACCCGAACTCGACGGTCGAGCGCACACCATTCTCCCAGTCGACGATCACCACGCCGTCGTCGTCGACCGGGTAGTCACCGAACTCACCGAACCCGATCGACGCGCGCGACACGGGCAGGCTCGGGGTCGCCGAGCAGGAAGCGTGCGGTGTCGATCGCATGGATGCCCATGTCGATGAGCGCGCCGCCGCCGGCGAGCGCCGGATCGGTGAACCAGCCCGCCGGACCCCATCCGGCGTGGACGCCCCAGCCATGGGTACGCACGATGCGCCCGAAGTCGCCCGCGGCGATCCGATCGCGCAGCGCGATCACGTCGGGGTGGTACCGCCACATGTGGCCGACGGCCAAGGTGCGTTCGGCACGTTGCGCCGCCTCGATCATCCGGTCGGCGTCGGCGACGGTCGTGGCCATCGGCTTGTCGACGAGGACGTGCTTGCCGTGGTCGAGAGCGTGGATGGCCTGCTCGGCGTGCAGCGAGTTCGGCGTGCCGATGATGACGAGGTCGACGTCGGGCTCGGCGCACAGCGACTCCCAGTCGTCGGTGACCCGGTCGATCCCCCACCGCCGAGCGAAGTCGGTCGCATGATCGATCCGGTGCCCGGACACACCGACCACGTCGACCTCGGCGAGCCCGGCGGCGGCGTCGGTGTGCATGTTGCCGATGAAGCCGTAGCCGAGCACCACGGCGCGCAAGGGTCGTGCGGTCATGTGCGGGGCAGGGTGAGCGTGAAGTCGAAGGCTGCGTCGGCGTCCGATGCGGTGAGCTCACGCAGGTCGGCGACACCGACGTCGAGGCCCTCGTGATGGGAGTAGGCGCGCAGGCCGACCAGGTTGTCGACGAACTGGGCGCGGGTGATGCCGAGGTCGTCGGGATGGGCGCGCACACCGGCGCTCGACACGATGCGACGAGCGAAGTCCGGATCGTTGTGCTGCACGTGCGCGAGCGCGACCACGGCGAACGAGATCAGCTCACCGTGGACGTGGTGGACGCCGGTCGCGTGCTCGTACGCGTAGGCCCAGAAGTGCTCCGACCCCTCCTCGAAGCGGCTGTGGCCGAGCGTGGCACACGCGGCGCCGACGCGCCGGTAGGCATCGGCCAGGAAGCGGATGCCGTCGGGCGTCACCGCCGCGATGTCGGGGAGCGCGACCTCGAGTTCGCGCAGGAGTGCCTCGCCGAGTGCCGCAGCGTCGTCGTCCCACGCGACGCCCTCACCGACAGCGACCGCCGCTCTCCAGTCGTGCAGACCGGTGTGGCACGACAGGACGTCGCCGATGCCGGCCCGATTGAGGCGCTCGGGGGCGCTGCGAATCAGGTCGATGTCGAGCACGACGACCTCGGGTTCGATCGTGCCGACGTAGCGAACGCGCCCGTCGACACGCACGCCGATGGCGTCGGTGAAGCCGGCGTCGACCGATGTGATCGTGGGGATCTGGACCAGCGGGAGCCCGCGCTTCCAGGCGAGGTACTTCGCCGTGTCGAGGGCGGTGCCGCCACCGAACCCGACCACGACCTCGGCGCCGTCGTCGGCGGTGGCCTCGACGTCGCGGTCGAGCTTGGCCAACTCCATCCGATGCGCCATCACCACGGTCACGGGCTCGGGGACCCGGTCGGCGATCGACGTCCACGGTGGGTCGTTGACGGCGATGAGGTACGGGCCGAGGCCGTTGAGTGTGTCGACCGCGGTTCGCTCGACGCATTCGAACGGATGACCCAGCAGGTCCGTTCGGTCGAGGTCGTCGGGCATCTCGACATGTTTGCACCCCGTGCACGTGTTCGCATCCCGCGATCGTGTTCGCACCCGTGCCCGTGTTCGCACCCCGTGTACGGTTCGGCCCGTGTCAGCGACGACACGGGTGATCGAACCCGGACTCGGGCGAGTGGTGCTGCTGGTGGTGGCGCACGCCGACGACGTGGCGCTCTTCCTCGGTGGGACGGTTGCGGCATGGGCCGACGCGGGCTGGCGTGTCGTCGTCGTCCGGGTGACCGACGACCGGTGGGACTCCGTCGGCTCCGACGAGGCATCGACGGTCGCCGCGAACCGTGAGGAGTTCGAGCGGGCCGCGGCGATCCTCGGTGTGTCGGAGATCGTCGAACTCGGGTATCCGACCGACACCCTCGGCGACGTCTCCGCCGTCGAGCTGCGCGAGCGGATCATCCACGCCGTGCGCACCCACCGCCCGTACGCACTCGTGTCGTTCGACCCGTACGCGATGTACGGCGAGGACAACCTCGACCACATCGCGGTGGCCCGTGCCGTCGACGAGTCGTTCTGGACGAGCCAGTTCGACCTGCACCATCCCGAGCAGGGCCTGGCACCGCACGGATGCTTCGAGCGCTGGTACTTCGGGCGCCGGGTGATGGACGTCACCGACGTCGTCGACATCTCCGCCACGCTCGACCGCAAGATCGAAGCGGGCTGCTGCCACCGCACGATGATGCTGAACTTCTTCAATCAGCTGCGCCTACAGGCGCACACCGGTGGCTGGTCGATCCCGATCATCGAGGACGCGCTGGCGGCCGGATCGATCGACGAGGTGCTCCCGATGTTGTTGCGCTCGGCGAGTGAGCGGCTCGGAGCGGAGTACGGCGTCGGCGCGGCCGAGGAGTTCCGGGTCGTCACCTTCGGTGGCATGCAGGGATTGCTCGACCGCTTCGGAGTGCGGCACTGACGCGCCACCACTGGGCGCAACGTCACGACTCGCAGCCGACGCCGTTGCTGTCGCCGTCGAAACGGTGGGGATCGGGCGGGAGGACCTGGAAGCGGCGGAACGTGATGTCGGCGCAGTCGAGATCGGGTGGGCTCGGCGGGATGCAGACGCCGGGATACGACGGATCGCAGTTGCCGCCGCCGACGACCGCTGGTGCGGCCGGAGCCGGCGGGGGAGCCACGGGAGGAGACGTCGGGAGCGCATCGAGCGGATCGGTCGGGGCGGCAGGCGGCACCTCGACCCAGGGGGCGATCGTCTGGCCGGGGCACCGATCGGTGAGGAGATTGCGGATGCGGCCGTGCTCGGACTCGTCCATCGACAGCCCCCAACGCGCCTTGATCGACACCCAGTCGGCGAGGTACCCGCACAGGGCATCGGGTGCCGGCGGGAGCCAGTTCGACGGGTCCTTGTCGCTCTTCGCCTGGTTGACGGCGCCGGTGACGGCGCGCAACGTGCGAGGGTCGTCGACGTCATTGCTGAAGGCCTCGAGCCGCGCGGCATCCCATGCGTTGGCCCCCGAGTCCCATGCCTCCTTGAGCGCCACGACGTGATCGATCTCGATCTCGCCCGGATCGCTCCACGTGAGCTCGTCGTAGGTGGAGTACCAATCACCTGCGACCACGGCGCACCCCCCACGGTCGATCTGCGGCGGAGTGAGCGAGTCGCGGATCAGCACCAGTGCACGGGTGCGACACCCGAACGCATCGACCGGCGAGCCGTATCCGAACAGCTCGCGGTTGTACCCGGCGCCCTGCTCGCGTTCGATCGGGATCATCGCCAGCACGTCGATCGCCGACAGCAGGCCGGGAGGAGCCGGAGGAGAACTCGTGGACGCCTGGTCCGTGCCGGGCGCCGAGAGGGTGGTGGACGACGGCGGTGCACTCGTGGGTGTGTCGGTTGCCGTGGGTGCGCTCGACGCCGGGGTCGAGGTGGGCGCCCGCTCGACGCTGGTGTCCGAGACGCTGGTGTCCGACACCGTTGCGGTTCGGATCGACGACGGTTCATCCGATCCGGCGACCGCTCCGAGCGTGGCCACCACGACGAGCCCGGTCACCGCGTAGGTCGTCCACCGCTTCCAGCGCGCTACTCGTCGCCACTGATCGAACATGGACCGTTCAATTCTCTGCGGAATGAGTTGCAAGGGTTGAGACGTATTCCGCAGAGAAATGCACGCCGGAGAAATGCACGCCGGAGAAATGCACGGCCCGCCCGATCAGAGGTTCAGGAGGCGGAGCAGGTCAGCTGCCGCGACGACGGGGTCGGCGACCTGCATCGTGCGGAATCCCATCGCGTCCGCGGCGGCGACGTTCCACGGGAAGTCGTCGAGGAACAGGCACCGTTCGATCGGTGGCCCGCCGAGCAACTCGACGGTCAATTCGAAGATCGCCGGGTTCGGTTTGCGCAGGTCGACCTGACACGAATCGACGACGACGTCGACGAGGTTGTCGGCGTCCCACGCCTCGCGCCACGCGCCCCACTCCCTGGTGTTGTTCGTGAGGATCGCGGTGCGGTAGCCGGCGGCACGGACGGCCACGGCAGCGGCGATCATCTCGGGGACGGGCAGGAGGAACGACAGCAATTCGTCACCGCGTGGCACGCTCGGGAAGTCCGTTGCGCCGGCGGCCCGCCACATCGGTTCGATCGCCGCCTCGAACTCGTCCATCGTGATGCGTCCACGTTCCAGCTCGTGCCAGGGATGATCGCCGTCGTCGTCCAGCGGCCCGAGCATGATCGGCAGGAAGGTGGCCAGGTCGATGTCCAAGGATTGGGCGCGCGCCATCATGCCGGTGGTCGGGCTCGTGCTGAGCACACCGGCGAAGTCGAAGATCACGGCGTCGATGTCGCCGGTGAGGTCGCTGGTGATGTCGGTGGTGGCGTCACCCGGCGTGCTCTCCATCAGGACCCCGACGCTAGCGGCGGCCGTGACGGGCGACCCTTGCGGTGGCCGAGCACGTCGATGATGATGACGCCGGGGCGTGCGAAGGGATCGCGTGCAGAGGGGACGACCGATGACCGACACACTGCTGGAGTACACGTTCGACGACTCGCTCCACGAGGTGCTCCGGGCAGGTCGCGAGATCGGGCCGTCAGGCATCGACTCGGCCAGCGGTGCGGTTGTCGTCCTCACCTACCGTGAGGTCGAGAGCCTGGCGCACGACCCTCGTCTCGCCGGCGTCGGATTGACGATCTTCGACTTCCTCGGCGTGTCCGACGGGCCGCTGCGGACCTGGTACTCGAGTCTCATGTTCACCAACGAGGGTGACGCCCATCACCGCCTCCGCCGTCTCGCCGCCCGTGTCTTCACGCCTCGATCGGTCGAGCATCATCGTGAACTCGCCGCCGAGCTCACGGCGTCGCGGATGTCGGACCTCGTTGCCGCCGGAGGTGGCGACCTCGTCGAGGCGTTCGCCACCGTCCCGATCACCGTGATCTGCCGTCTGCTCGGCGTGCCCGACGACGAGGTGGCCGACTTCGTCGCCTACGGAGACGCGTTGAGCCCGGTCTTCGGCTTCATGGACCCCGACGAGATCGAACGCGCCGAGACAGCGGTCGTCGAGTTGACGGCCGACGTCGAGCGGATGATCGCCGCCCGCGCCGATCAGCGCGGCAACGACCTCATCAGCGCGCTGCTCGACGCCGAGGAGGCCGGCGACCGACTGACCCACGAGGAGGTCGTCACCATGGTCGGCAACCTGATCGTCGGCGGCCACGACACCACCGCGAGCCAGATCGGCTGCTCGCTGCTCGCCCTGCTGCGCCATCCCGACGCGCTGGACGACCTTCGCGCCGACCCGTCGCTCGCCGGTGCGGTCGTCAACGAGACGATCCGGTTCGAGCCGAGCATCTCCGTCGTGCCGCGCACGCTCGTCGAACCCGTCGAGATCGGTGGGGTGGAACGCCCCGCCGGGTCGCTCGTGTTCCTCTCGTCGGCGTCGACCAGCCGGGAGGCCGACGTGTGGGGCGATCCCGGATGTCTTCCGGCCCGCGCGTTTCACCGAGCCCGCAGCGCCCAAGCTGCTGTCGTTCGGGTCCGGCCCGCACTACTGCCTCGGCGCGGCGCTCGCCCGCATGACGCTGGAGGAAGTGGTGCTCGGTGCAGCCGTCGCCGGGCTCGGCGACACCATCGTGCCGCACCACATCGCTCGACGACGTCGAGTGGCGCAGCGTGCTCGGCCGCAGCCCGGCCTCACTCCCCGTCGCCGTACGACCCTGACGCCTTCAGACCCTGACGCTCACAGCGGTGGGTGGCGGTGGGCCCAGGGAGCAGCGGCTTCGAGTTGCGCGGCGACCTGGATGAGGAGATCCTCGCGACCGTACGCGGCCACGAGTTGGACCCCGACCGGAAGGCCGGCACCGTTCCAGTGCAGCGGCAGGCTGATGGCCGGCTGGCCGGTCGCATTGAACGGCGGCGTGAAGGCGACGAACCGACCGGCGCGGATCGACGGCGCCATGGGATCGTCGGCGGAGATCCCGTCGTCGGCGTCGTACAGCGCACCGATGCGCAGCGGGGGAGCGGCCAGTGTCGGCGTGAGGAGGAGATCCCAGCCGTCGGCCCACCACTGGTGCATCTTGCGGCGGTACTGGCCGACGGCGGCGAGTGCCATCGCGTACTGGGTGGCCGACAGGTGGCCGGCGTAGTCGCCCTGGGCCCAGTTGACGGGTTCGATGTCGTCGGCGGTCATCTCGCGCCCGATCGTCGTACCGAGGGCTTCGATGTTGACCGCCATCAGCGTCGCCCACATCGCCGCGAACCTCCGGGAAACTCCCGGTCCTCGAGGACCGGCGGATGATCGAGCGTCACGTCGTGGCCCAGCCCCTCGAGGAGGGTCGCAGCACTGCGGACCGCCTCGACGCAGTCGGTGTGGAGCGCTCCGCCGGTGGGGTGCGTGTCGAGCAGCCCGATCCGCAGGCGGCCGGGATCGACGCCCAACTCCTCGACGTACGGGCGGCTCGGAGGCGGAGCGATCACGGTGTCGCCGACGCCGGGCCCGTGCACGGCGTCGAGTATGCGGGCGGTGTCGCGCACGCTGCGGCTGACACAGAGCTGGGTGCTCAGGCCCGACTCGTCGCGTTCGGGCCCCATCGAACTGCGGCCCTGGGTCGGCTTCAGCCCGACGAGTCCCGAACACGACGCAGGAATCCGGATCGAACCGCCGCCGTCGCTGGCATGGGCGATCGGCACCATCCCGGCCGCGACGGCCGCTGCTGCACCGCCGCTGGACCCGCCGGGTGTGTGCTCGAGATCCCACGGGTTGCGCGTCGGGCCGTAGGCGAGTGGTTCGGTGACGGGCAGGCTCCCGAATTCGGGGGTGTTGGTGCGCCCGAGCGTGATCAACCCGGCGTCGCGGAACCGTGCCATCAGGTTGGAGTCGTGCGTCGAGAGGGGCTGGGCGGCGAGGGCCGCCCGGTTGCCCGACGTCAGCGGCATGCCCGCGGCGTGGATACCGAGGTCCTTGATCAGGAAGGGCACGCCCGCGAACACCGTCGTCCGCTGCTGCGAGTGCAGCGGAAGCTCGTCGAAGGCTTCGGCCTGCGCTCGGGCCCGGTCGAACCACCGCATCACCACTGCGTTGATCTCGCCGTCGAGTCGCTCGATGCGTTCGATCGAGGCGTCGACCAGTTCGGTCGATGTCGCCTCGCGGGTGGCGATCAGCTGGGCCTGGGCGGTGGCGTCGAGCCACCGCGTGTCATCGGCGGTGTTCCCCATGCCCACGTGCTATCACGTCGGCGGCGCTCGGGGGTTGGCGGCGTTCGGGGTTGGCGGCCGCGGGTCGAGCGGCTGGGTCGACGTGCGGAATGCATCGTTCGGTTGGATGTCCGTTCACGTGAATGTCGACCGTCGTCCATCCGCTCGTCATCCGGAGGCAATGTCGGCTCCGTACTCTTTGCATCGATCCCACCTGATGGGCCTCGGGCGTCCTCCCCCCTCCGGCCGACGCCCGTCAGGCTGGGGTCGAGGAAGTACCGGTCAGTGATCGATGCGGGCGAAGAACTCGGCGAGCATGGTGCTGTCGAATCGGGCCGTGAGGTGTCCCTCGGCGTCGCGGCCGAGGTCGAGCGCCGGGCAGAAGAAGCCGTCGGTGCCCACGAAGAAGTGCGGGGATCCCTTGACACCACGAGCCTTGCCGTCGTCGTAATCGCGTTGCACCGCATCGCTCGGTTCGGTGTCAGGGATCGCGAGATCATGGGCGGCCGCGATCGATGCGAGTGCGTCGCGGTCGGCGATGTCGACGCCGTGCTCGAAGAGCGCAGCTCGCAGTTCCAGGCTCACCGCCAATCCCGTCGCGGCGTCGCGTTCGTACGCCGCGGCAGCGAGGTTCAATGCGGGAATCGTCGTGGCCGGCCAGCGGTCGGCGCGCAGTCCGCCGAAGTCGTCGACGCCCAACTGTTCGCTGAGCGCGGCGGGCCTTGACGATGACGGCGTCGACCACCAGCGGCGCGCCGTTCACCCACTCGAGCGGCCAGGCCCTCACGACGACGTCGGCGGGGTCGGCCATCTCGGCCACGTGATGGACGACCTGCTTCAACCCGACATGGGTGAACGGGCAGGTGATGTCGGCGAACACTTCGACGGTCGTGGCCATACCCCCAGTATCGCCCGCTCCGACACGATCGGATCTGTCACGGTCGAGGTCGGACCCCGACCGTGACAGCGCCCGCGTTCTCCTCGTGCAGGGTCAGTTGAGCTTCTCGAGCAGGCTCGTGTGACCGCTGTTCTCCACGAAGAGCCCGCCCGCCCGACTCACGATGTCGTGGTAGCCCGAATCCGTCATCTGCCAGTCGTCGAACGCGTCGACCTGCGCCATGGTGTCGAACCCGGTGATCCAGGTGACATCACCGAACCCGCCGTACGCCGCCTTGACGAAGGCCGACGGGCACTTCATCGACGTGCCGATGTACTCGGCAGTCTCGACGCCGAACGCGAGAGCTTCGGCGAACTTGCCGTTGGCCATCGCGGCTCCTGTGACCCCGTAGTACTTCGAGGTCGCCTCCATGGGCGGCGTGAGGAACCGAGCGAACCGGTCGTCAGCCGGTGTCATGAACAGCCCGTCCATCGACTGGAGCTTCTCGAGGTAGCCAGCGTCGGCCATGAGCTTGTCGGTGACCTCCTGCAGGTCGGCGAGCGAGTCGGCCCTGGCGCTCCACATGACCGAGCCCTGGGGCGCTCCGAAGATGGCTGTGAAGACGTTGACGTCGCGTCCGGTGATTCCTGCGACCATGGCGCCGACCTCGATCGCGGCGGGAAGGGCCTCGAACTGGCGACCGAGTGCGGCGATGGTGCTGCGGCTGAACAAGTACATGAATTCCTCCTGTAGTGGCGGTTGATCTGACCGTTCCAGAGTGCGCTCGCTCTGAACTACCGTCTATGACCTGGATCACACAGCGGTGACGGCTCGTCGGCCGCTCGGTGCGGTTGGAAGGGGCAATGGACACAGCCGTGCAATCGACGGTCGGGGACGTGATCGCCGATCTCGGTCGGCGGCGGGTTCACGCGCCCGGCGACCTGCTGTTCGTCGAGGGCGACCACTCCCACAGCGTGTACGTCTGCCTCGAGGGCCGGGTGCGTGTGTTCCTGACCATGCCGTCGGGGCGTGAGCTGCTCGTCGGTATCAAGATGCCGGGTGACGAGTTCGGCGAACTCTCGGCGTTGGACGGTCGGCCCCGGTCGGCCAGTGCGGCAGCGATCGGCCGGACGGTTGTCGCCGAGCTTCGCGCCGACCGCTTCCTCGAGGCGTTGGCCGACGAGCCCCAGCTCGTCGTGGCCGTCTGCCAGAACCTCAGTGCTCAACTCCGGCGAGCGAACGATCGTCTCGTCGCTCGGAGTTCGAACAGCACGACCGTCCGTACCGCTCGGATGCTGGTGGAACTGGCATCGCTGATGATGCGGCACAGTGGGAGTTCGGACTCGTACGAGGTGCCGATCACGCAGTCGGATCTCGCCGACTGGATCGGAGCGACCAGGGAGTCGACGGCGCGGGCGCTGGCCGAGTTTCGTCGCTCCGGTCTCGTGAAGACGTGTCGTGGTCGTATCGTCGTGCTCGACGTTCTCGGCCTCAACGACGTCGTCTCGGCCATGTGATCCCTGCCCGTTGCCGACAGTCCCTGCAACAGGCCCAGACCGCTTGCTGCCACAATGACCGGATGGCGACGCAGAGGATCCACGACATCGAGTTCGGCGAGCTCATGCAACTGGAGCCGCACGGGCCCGACACCTACGTCGGCATCGCTGCGCGTTATCCGTGGGGCGGGCGCCTCTTCGGCGGCCAGGTGGTGGCGCAGGCGCTGCGGGCCGCCTCGTTGACGGTCCCGGCCGATCGGCCCGCGCATTCGCTGCACTCCTACTTCATCCGCGCGGGCAGCAACGAGGAGCCCATTCGCTACGAGGTCGAACGGTTGCGTGACGGCCGGTCGTTCTCGACGCGTCAGGTCGTCGCACGCCAGTCGGGTGGAGCGATCCTGAACCTGTCGGTGTCGTTCCAGGTGGTCGAGGACGAAGCCGACGCGGAGATCGCCGTCCTGCCACCCGACCTCCCGTGGCACGACGATCCGACCCTGCCCGACCACTCGTGGGCGGGGCTGCTCGAACGCAAGGCGACGTTCCTCGACGACGGGACGATGGGGTACTGGATCCGGCTGAACGCCGAGATGGGCGACGACCCGGCCGACCACCAGTGTGCGCTGGCCTTCATGTCCGACGCCGCACCGTCGCGTGCGGCTCGCCTGCCGCACCCCGATGCTGCGGGCGACATCGGCGACCGCAAGCTGTTCCAGGGCGCCAGCCTCGATCACTCCGTGTGGTTCCAGCGGCCGACCGACCCGTCGCAGTGGCACTGGTTCGACACCCGCTCCCACGGCTTGAACGGTGGTCGAGGTCTCGTCACCGGCGACGTGATCCGCGTGGACGGATTGCACGCGGCCACCATCGCCCAGGAAGTGCTGGTGCGGCGGGTCCGCGAGGCACCGCCGCAGGCGTGACGTCGGCGGGGCGCGGAGCCACGCTGTCGCCCTGCGCCTAGCCTGTCGGGCGTGATCGGGCGGACTCGACTCCTGGCGCTCGCGGCGTCGCTGGTTGCTCCGCTCGGGATGCTCGCGCTCGCCTCGTCGCCGACCACGGCGGCGCCGACCATCGAGCGGGTGGTGACGCTCGGCGACTCGTACAGCGCCGGGACCGGGATCCATCGAGACGCATCGGACTACGACGACCATGGCCCGCAGGCGCAGACCTTCTCGCCGTCGACCCGCATCGGCAACAGCGACTGCAGCCGTGAACTGGACGAGACACCGGGCCCGCGTCTGGCTGCCCGGCTCGGGGCCGAATCGGTCTTCATCGCCTGTGCCGGCGCGGTCATTGCCGACGTCGCCAACCAGGTCGAGGCCGCCGACATCCCAGCCGACGGTGCGGGGACGATCGTGACGATGACGATCGGTGGCAACGACCTGCGCACGGTGCGCGGCGAGAACTGGCCCGAGACGCTCGTGCGCTGCATCACCTCGAACGGTTGCGACGGATCGGAGAAGAACCAGATCGCCAACCTCGAGCAGATGCGCGCCGACCTGACCGCCGCGTACACGAGCATCGGCGAGAGCTACCCCGACATCTCCGTGCGGGTTCTCGGCTACCCGCGTCTCATGCAGAGCGACCGGTGGTGTGAGGGAGTGACCGGCTTCAGCCGAGGCGAGGCCGACTGGGTCGACGATCAGGTCGACCGCTTCAACGCCGTCATCGCGGCGGCGGTCCGTTCGGCTGCCGACGCAACCGGCGCGGACATCGCCTTCGTGTCGGTCGTCGAGCAGTTCGACAACCACGGCGCCTGCCGGTTCTGGCAACGCGATCGCTACGTCAACGACGCGGTCTTCGGCGAGACGCTCTCGCGCAGCATGACGGCGAGCGGAGAGGTGCGCGATCACTGGGACGACGGCCCGCTGACGATCAGCGGCGCATCGTTCCATCCGAGCACCAAGGGCTACGACGCCTACCTCGAGGCGCTGTCCGCCAGCGTGACGGACCTCACCGGCGTCACCCCTTCTCGCTGATCGCTGTCGGTCCAGCCCGAAGCAGCGGACTGTGAGCCATTACCACGGAGAGTGCTGAATTCGGGCAAATCTTGATGGCGTTGCGGCTGATTCCACTTACCGTGTCATTGGGGAAATCGGAAGTCCGGGCGTGTCCGCCTTCCATCCAGCGAGACCCAGCCAACGGAGGCAACCATGAACATCGACCGAACCACACCGAACGAGCGTGAACCGCGACGGTTCGCCCGAGAGGGCGAACGGCGAGCACGCGAGCGCTACTCCTCGGCGGACTCCTGGCGGCGACAACGCTGGCCGGCGGTCCTCAGCTTCGGCCTCGGACGGCAGGCAAGTCCGGAGGTGTGGACTGTCTGCCGTCGAGGCGTCAGGGCGAGTTGAAGATCGATCAACCGATCTACGTGTCGTAGGACAGAACCGACGTGGCGGTCCGGACGATCACGAGTCGCAGAGGGTGACATCATCCCCGCGTGTGGGTGAGCGCAATCGGACGATGTGGGTCGAAGACGGTTCGACCGTCGTCGAGCGGACGCCGAGACGCCGTGCCGCGCCGGGTGACGATACGGTCACCGTCGACCCGACGACGATCTCTACGAGCTGTTCCAGAACGGCAAGGCGACGAGGGTGTCAAGACGCGACCCCGAGGTGCGAGCAATCGACCCGCCGCTGACCGGACGAGCAGGCCGACTGCGCCGCCGCCGGAGGTGGTCGACTCCGAGTGGACAGACGGGACGTACAAGTGTGACGAAACGACGGTCGACCAGACCCGAACGTCACGACGACGCCGTATACCTACGAGGAGGGTGAGTGGGTGCTCGGCACCGCGGTCGTGACGAAGGAGACGCAGACTCGTGACTTGAACGACGACGAGTTCGAGCCGTGCCCGACCACAGCCCCGCCTGCTGACCCGCCGGTGCAGTTCGAGGTCGCCTCCAATACGCCGATCGCGCCGGCCGCACCGGCTGCGCCGGCTCAGGCATCGGCCGCTGATCTGGCTGCGACGCAGCTGCCGAGTACCGGCACCTCGTCGTGGGTGACTGCGCTCATCGCGCTGGTCGCTCTGGCCGGTGGAACCGGACTCGTCCGGTTGAGCCGTCGCCCGAACGGACTGAACGCAAGGAACTCGATCGCTGGGCGGCACCTGTGACAGGTGTCGCCCAGCGGCGTGAGTGAGTACTCACTCAGTTAGAGTCGCCGCAATGCCGACGACCGCCAGCACCCCGACGACGTCGAAACGGGCGTCGGCCCTCCCTCCCGAGGCACGGCGAACGGCGATCATCGAAGCCGTGCGGCCCCTGCTCGCCGAGCACGGCGAGGCGATCACGACGAAGCAGATCGCATGCGCGGCGGGCATCGCCGAGGGCACGATCTTCCGTGTGTTCGCCGACAAGGACGAACTGCTCGACGCCACCCTCGAGGCCGCCCTCGACCAGGAGCCGTTCGAGAGCGCGCTGCGAGCGATCGACCCGTCGCTCGGATTCGAGGACCAACTCGTCGAGGCCACGGTGTTGATCCAGCGACGCGTCGTCGACGTGTGGACCCTCCTGTCGCATCTCGGCCCGAAACGACACGATCAGGTGCGGCGCCCGATGACCGACAGCCCCGCACTCACCGCGATCTTCGCGGCGCACCCCGACCGGATACGCGTCGAGCCGGTCGTCGCTGCCCGGCTACTCCGGGCGCTCACCATGTCCCTCACCCATCCGATGATCGCCGCGGAAGCGTCCGAGGCATCCGACATCGTCGACACCGTGCTGCACGGCGTCGGAACAGGAACCGCGTCGTGAAACTCTGGCAGCTCATCAAGAGCCACCTCGGCCCGTACCGCAACCTCCTGATCATCGTGGTCGTCCTCCAGGCGATCGCGACGTTCGCCGCACTGACGCTTCCGACCATCAACGCACTGTTGATCGACAACGGCGTGCTCCAGGGCGACAACGACTACATCTTGACGATGGGTGCGGTGATGATCGGGTTCACGATCATCCAGATCATCTTCACCGTCGGGGCGGTGTGGTTCGCATCCCGGGCGGCGATGGGCTTCGGTCGCGACATCCGGCGTGACCTGTTCCACACGGTCACGGGGTACTCGGCCCGCGAGATGGGCCAGTTCGGCGCCCCGTCGCTGATCACTCGCACGACCAACGACGTGCAACAGATCCAGATGCTCGTGGTGATGGCCTGCACGATGATGATCACCGCGCCGATCACCATGGTGATCGGCATCTTCTTCGCCGTGCGCGAAGACCTCGGCCTCTCGATGATCCTGGTGGTCGCGATTCCCGCCGCGGTCGTCTCGCTCGGCTCGATCGTGTACCGCATGGTGCCGTCGTTCCAGGCCATGCAGTTCCGCATCGACCGGGTCAACCTCGTGCTCCGTGAGCAGATCACCGGCATGCGCGTGGTGCGCGCGTTCGTCCGCGAACCGCAGGAGGTCGAGCGGTTCTCGCAGGCCAACGACGAACTGACCCAGACCTCGTTGCGCGCCGGTCGCCTGATGGCCGCCACGTTCCCGACGGTGATGCTCATCATCAACGTGTCGAGCGTGGCCGTCATCTGGATCGGTGGTGACCGGATCGGCTCCGGCGAGATGGAGATCGGCTCACTCGTCGCCTATCTGAGCTACCTCATGCAGATCCTGTTCGCCGTCGTGATGATGACGTTCATGGTGTCGATGATCCCGCGCGCCGCCGTCGCTGCCGAGCGGGTGGCGGAAGTGCTCGACACGCCCTCGACCGTCCGCCAGCCCGAGCAGCCGGTCACCGAGGTCACCGAGCGCGGGACGCTCGAGTTCCGCAACGTCGGCTTCGCGTACCCGGGCGCGGATCGACCGGTGCTGTCCAACCTGTCGTTCCGGGTCGATGCCGGTACGACGACAGCGATCATCGGCAGTACCGGTGCCGGCAAGACCACGCTCGTCAATCTCGTGTCGCGTCTGTCCGACGCCACCGACGGCAGCGTGCTCGTCGACGGCGTCGACGTACGCGACCTCGATCTCGACCTGTTGTGGAGCAAGGTCGGCTACGTGCCGCAGAAGCCGTTCCTGTTCTCCGGCACGGTGGCGTCGAACCTGCGCTACGGCCGGCCCGACGCCGGCGACGGTGAGCTGTGGGAGGCGCTCGAGGTCGCCCAGGCGAGCGGCTTCGTGCAGGCGATGCCCGACGGCATCGACAGCCCCATCACCCAGGGTGGCACCAACGTGTCGGGCGGGCAACGCCAGCGTCTGTGCATCGCCAGGGCTCTCGTGGTGAAGCCGGAGATCTACGTGTTCGACGACTCGTTCTCCGCCCTCGACCTCGCCACCGATGCTCGATTGAGAGCGGCACTGAAGCCCCACACCGCCGGCGCGGCCGTGTTGATCGTCGCGCAACGTGTGTCGACGATCATCGACGCCGACCAGATCCTCGTGCTCGAGGACGGCGAGATCATCGGTCGTGGCACGCACGCCGAACTGCTCGAGACGTGCCCGACCTACGCCGAGATCGTCGAGTCGCAGATCGGCCAGGGGGCAGTGGCATGAGCACCAACGACACACCTGAAACGCTGGGGTCTGACCCCAGCGTTTCAGGTTCGGAGTCCAGCGGTCAGTCGGAAGACGACCGCAAGCTGCTCGCAACGGCGGGCACCGAGGCGCGGCGGGCGAGCTTCGGCCCGGGCGGCGGGTTGGGCATGCCCGCGGAGCGCAGCGACAAGTTCGGTGAGACGCTCAAGCGGCTCGGCGAGATCCTCGGTTCGGAGAAGCCCCGACTCTTCGCGGTGTTCGTGCTGACCGTCGTCAGCGTGACGCTGGTCGTCCTCGGCCCGAGGCTGCTGGGCGAGGCCACGAACATCATCGTCCAAGGGGTGACGTCCGGGCAGGGCATCGACTTCGACGAGCTGCACCGCCAGCTGATCACCGTGCTGATGGTCTACGTCGGGTCGTTCATCCTGCAGTACTCCTCGTCGTACGTACTCGCCGGTGTCGTGCAACGCTCGATGTTCAGGCTGCGCCAGGAGGTGGAGCGCAAGCTCAACCACCTGCCGCTCAGCTACATCGACCGACAGCCCCGTGGCGACCTGTTGAGCCGGGTCACCAACGACATCGACAACCTGTCGCAGAGCCTGCAGCAGACGACGAGCCAAATTCTCACATCGCTGCTCACGCTGCTCGGCGTGACCATCATGATGTTCACCATCTCGCCGCTGCTGGCGTTGATCGCCCTGACGACGGTGCCGATCTCGGTGATGTTGATGAAGTACATCGGCGGCAAGGCCGCGTCCGCGGTTCATGGCGCAGTGGCGCCACACCGGCGACCTCAACGCCCAGGCCGAGGAGGTGTTCAGCGGCCATGCGATCGTGAAGAGCTTCGGTCGCCAGCGCGAGGCCGAGGCCCGCTTCCGTGCCGACAACGACAAGCTCTACGAGGCGAGCTTCGCGGCGCAGTTCATGGCCAACCTGATCCAGCCGGCCATGCTCTTCATGGGCAACGTCCAGTACATCCTGATCGCCGTGGTCGGTGGTCTGCAGATCTCGTCGGGGTCGCTCAGCATCGGCGACATGCAGGCGATGATCCAGTACGCCCGTCAGTTCTCGCAGCCGCTCACGCACCTCGCCTCGATGGCGGCGACGTTCCAGTCGGGCATCGCCTCGTTGGAGCGGGTACTGGAGCTCATCGACGCCGAGGAGCAGTCGGCCGAACAGGAGCTCACCGCCCACCCGGAGCCCGTGCGGGGCCGAGTGGTGTTCGAGGACGTCCACTTCTCCTACGACCCCGACAAGCCGCTGATCACCGGCCTGAACGTCGTCGCCGAGCCGGGCGAGACCGTGGCCATCGTCGGCCCGACGGGTGCCGGCAAGACCACGCTCGTGAACCTGATCATGCGGTTCTACGAGATCGACTCGGGACGCATCACGCTCGATGGCCGCGACATCTCGACGATTCATCGCCATGAACTGCGCTCCGACATCGGCATGGTGCTGCAGGACACGTGGTTGTTCGGCGGCACGATCCGCGAGAACCTGCGCTACGGCAACCCCGATGCCACCGACGAGCAGATCTACGAGGCGGCCCGCGTCACCTACGTCGACCGGTTCGTGCACTCGCTGCCCGACGGCTACGACACGGTCATCAACGACGAGGGCGACAACATCTCCACCGGTGAGAAGCAGCTGATGACGATCGCCCGGGCGTTCCTCAACGACCCGGCGATCCTGATCCTCGACGAGGCGACCAGTTCGGTCGACACACGCACCGAGGTGTTGATCCAGGAGGCGATGAACAACCTGCGGGCCAACCGCACGAGCTTCGTGATCGCCCACCGCCTCTCCACCATCCGCGGCGCCGACGTCATCCTGGTCATGGAGGACGGCAAGATCGTCGAGCAGGGCAACCACGACTCGCTCCTCGAGGCGCACGGCGCCTACTGGCGCCTCTACAACGCCCAGTTCGCCGGCACCCCCACCTGACCGCACCCGATCCCGCGCCGCCGACAGTTCTCGGCGGAAGCAGTTCTCGGCGGAATACGTCTCAGCCCCTGCAACTCATTCCGCAGAGAATTGCGAGCGGTGGGGTGACCGGCGGGGTCGCGGGCGGCGCGGTTCAGCGGCGCTTGGCGAGGGCCTTGAACTCGTGCTCGATCGACGCGGCCACGTCGCCGAGGTCGGGCATCACGTCTCGATCGGCGGTGATGCCGAAGTGCAGCTGGTCGTCGTACGACACGACCGCGATCGTGAGGCCCTCGTTGTCGATCACCTCGACGTAGGGGAACACCCGGATGAACCGGGCGCCGCGGAGGTACAGCGGGATCGGCGGGCCGGGGATGTTGGTGATCACCAGGTTCATCGGGATCGTGCGGCTGACGTAGCGCGTCAGCGGGCCCGCCAGCGGTGTGATGGCGTCGGCGATGTCGAGGATGCGGTGAGCTCCGTCGACGAGGCCGGACCCTTTCAGCTCGCTCGTCATCGCATGGATCCGATGGAGCCGCTCGATCGGGTCGCGTTCGTCGACGGGCAGGTCGACGATGATCAGCGACACGAGGTTGCCGAGCGTGTCGCCGTGCTGTTCCTGGCCGCGCAGCGACACCGGCACCATCGCCTTGATCACCCGGTGCTCGATGTCGGCGTCGCCGTGTTCGAGCAGGAAGGTGCGCAGCGCCCCGCTGCAGGCGGCGAGCACGACGTCGTTGATGCTCACGCTGTGACGCTCGCGGACCGTGCGCACACCCTTCAGGGGCACCGACGCGTGCACCCACCGCCGGTGCGGGCTGACCGGCACGTTCCACGGCGCCGGCGGCGGCTTGGCCAGGAAGCTGGCGACGGTGCGGCCGACGTTCGTGACGGCATCGATCGCCGGGCGCGGGTCGCGCATCGTGTCGAGCATCGAGCGGGCGACCCGGCCCGGCCTGGCCATCTGGTCGCGGAGAGCTTCGGCCAGCAGGTCATTCGGCGAAGGAGCGGGTTGCGGCGTCCACTCGGGGGCAGGTTCGTCGGCGGGGGGATCGGGTTCGAGGTCGACGAGGGCGAGGGCGAGATCGACGTTCGCGATCCCGTCGCCGAGGGCGTGGTGGATCTTGAGGATCATCCCGACGTGATCCTCCGCCAACCCGTCGACGAACCACATCTCCCACAACGGGCGGCCCCGGTCGAGCGGGAGCGACTGCAGACGGCTCATGAGCGCGGCGAGCTGGTCGTCGTCGCCGGGCCGGGGGAGCGCGGTGAGGCGGACGTGGTAGGCGATGTCGAAGTGCTCGTCGTCGACCCACACCGGCCGGGCCTGGTTGTACGGCACCTCCATCACCCGTTGACGCAGGCGCGGTACCCGGTGCACCCGTCGAGCGACGTGGGCCTGGATCTCGTCGAAGCGGATCCGCCCGCTCGCATCGCGTAGCGGCCCACCCTCGATCACCGACAGCGAACCCACGTGCTGCGGCTCGTGCGGTGTCTCGATCCGCAGGAACACCGTGTCGGCCGCGGTCAGTCGTTCATACGCCGCGTTGGTGGACACCCCTGCAGCATCGCGCGCGAGGTGCCGTGCCGACCAGGGACCTTCGGCGCAACCGCACCTGGCCGTCGGGCCGATAGGAAAGAGGCATGGAAGGTTTCGTACATCCCGACTTCGCCCCGGTCACCGAGAAGGTGCAGCAGCTGATGGCGAAGAAGTCTGCTCGCGGCGGGATGGCTGTCGCCGTCTACCACCACGGCGAGCTCGTGGTCGACGCCTGGACCGGCCGACGCAATGCAGCAGGCGATCCGTGGACGCGCGACACCATGTCGATGAGCTTCTCCACCACGAAGGGGGTCGTGGCGACGATCGTGCACCGGCTCGTCGATCGTGGACTGCTCGACTACGACGTACCGGTGGCGACGTACTGGCCCGAGTTCGCGGCTGCGGGCAAGCAGTCGATCACGCTGCGTCAGCTCCTCGACCACCAGGCGGCACTGCACGATGTCCGGTCGCTCGCCGCCGGCACGGAGGACCTCCTCGACTGGGACAAGATGACCACACTCCTCGCCGAGGCGCCGCCGGCGTGGGAGGTCGGCACACGTTCGGGCTACCACGCGCTCACCTACGGCTACCTGGTCGGCGAGGTCATCCGCCGGGTCACCGGACTGAGCGTCAACGAGAACCTCCAGCGGGAGATCGTCGAGCCGCTCGGTGTCGACGGCATGTACATCGGCGCGCCGCCGAGGTGCGCGGCAACATCGCCCAGCAGCTCGTCGATCCGAAGTCGCTCGCCCGCCTGTTCAAGACGACGCAGTTCCTCTCACGGTTCGACCGGTACGAGCCGCTGTACAAGGCACTCGTGGTCGACGACATCGTCGACGTCGCCACCACCGAGCACATCCACGACGGCGAGATCCCCGCGGCCAACGGTGTGTTCACCGCCCGGTCGCTCGCTCGGATGTACGCGGCGCTGGCGACACCCGACGACTTCGACGGCCCACCGCTGGTGTCGGCCGAGACGATGCGCGAAGCCACGTGCATCCAGACCACCGGCGACGGCCGCACGGGCGAGAAGGTCGGACGTGACGCCGGGGTCCTGATCAACATGCGCTGGCGGCTCGGCTACCACCTCGTGGGCACCACCAAGGGTGTGCTGCCACGGGCGTTCGGTCACTTCGGGTTCGGCGGCTCCGGCGCGTGGGGCGATCCCGACTCGGGCCTCGCCGTGGCGATGATCCTCAACCAGGTCGGCGGCACGCCGTTCGGCGACACCAAGATGCTCCGCATCGGCGCTGCCGCCGTCCGATCCGCCGAGCGTCGGGCGGGCTGAGTCGACTCACGCCCGCCCTGTCCCGGTTTTCGTGAGCGACAACGCCGTTGACGGCGGTTCCCGCTCACACAGGATCGAGTCCGCGGAGTTGCGTGAGCGATTGTGCAGCCGTTGGCGATCGGTGCTCACGCAAGCCGGCTGCGGGCGGGCGGGCGCGTCACGACTCGTCCGCCACACCTGCGTCGGTGACGCGTGTCGTGTGTCTAAGGTCGCGGTATGAGGCGATGGATGTTCGTGGCGCTCGTGGGTCTCGTCGCGGTGTCGTGCGGGAGCGACGACGAGCAGACCCCCGTGACACTCGACATCAGCGACTCGGGGTCGGCGATCACGTTCGAGGTCGGCGACGCCTTCGAGGTGCTGCTCGAGTCGAACCCGACCACCGGATACGGCTGGACCGTTGCGGAGCAGCCCGACGGTGTCACGCTCGTGAGCAGCGAGTACGAGGAGCCCGACACGTCACTGGTCGGCGCCGGAGGCGTCGAGGTGTTCGAGTTCGAGGCCACCGCGGCGGGCTCGGGGGTGCTGCGTCTCGACTACGTCCGATCGTTCGACGATCCCGTCGTTCCCGCCGACACGGTCGAGTACGACCTGACGATCACCGGCGGCTGACCGGTCCGGGAACCGGCTCAAGCCCGGGTGGGTTGCGTCGGCGTCGGCACCGGCGCGGCGAGCCCACGGGTCGCGGCGACGTCATCGTCATCGATGAACCACGAGATGACTGCTGCAGGCGCCATGATCAGGCCGACCGCGAGGAATCCGGCCTGGTACGCGGCGAGTTGGTCGGAGGCCGGGGCGGTGTCGCCGCCGACCGACGCCAGCTTCGACGCGATCACCGTCGCCGCCACCGCCACGCCGAGCGCGTAGGCGATCTGACGCTGCGTGTTGAACAACGACGTCGCCCGACCGGTGTCGGCGATCGACGTCGTGCCGTACGCCGCGGTCTGGATCGACACGAAGACCATGCCGACGGCGAGACCGCGGGCGAACGAGAGCGCGGCGATTGTCGACAGCGGGGTATCGAGGTCGGCCAGCGCGTAACAGCAGGTGATCAGCGACGTCGCTGCGGTACCGACGACCATCAGTCGACGCGGCCCGACGATTCGGTACAGACGGCGACCGAGCAGGTTTGCCACGAGGAACACGCCGATCGCCTGCGGTGCCTGAGCCAGTCCGCTCTGCAGGGCGGTGAAGCCACGCAGGCTCTGCATGTACAACGGGAGGACGAAGACCAACCCGAAGAACCCGGCGTAGATCATCGAGGATGCGATGTTGATCGTGCGGAAGAGATGGTCGCGGAGCAGCCGGAGCGCGATGATCGGGTGGTCGACGCGGAGTTCGACCACGATCATCGCGATCAGACATGCCACTCCGCTGATGCCGAACGCCAGCGTCGTGGTCGAGGTCCATCCTTCCTCCGGCCCGATCGACAGGGTGTAGAGCAGGAGCGACACCGCGGCGGCGGACAACACGAACCCGGCCGCATCGAAGCCGCCAGGATCTGGCTGCACGGTCTCGCGCAACCACACCACCGACAGCACGAGCGCCAGGGCACCGATGGGGACGTTGATGAAGAAGATCCACTGCCATGACGCCTGGTCGACGATCAACCCGCCGAGTACCGGTCCGACGGCCGGAGCGATGACGGTGACGCTGAGCACACCGATCGCTGCCTTGGCTCGGTCTTCCATCGAATACGCCCGGTAGAGCATGGCTCCGCCGACGGGCGTGAGCAGCCCGCCACCGATGCCCTGAAGGACCCGGAACCCGACCAGCTGACCGAGCGACTGTGAGATGCCGCACAGCAGCGACGTCGACACGAAGATCACGAGGGCGATGACGAAGATCCGCTTGGTGCCGAACCGGTCGCCGAGCCAGCCTGCCGCTGGGATCACTGCCGCCAGCGCAAGGAGATACCCGAGGGCGATCCACTCGATGTCGGTCGTCGGCACCCCGAATTCCTTGGCCATCGTCGGCAGGGCGACGTTGACCATCGTGCCGTCGATGACCGTCATGAAGAGGGCGAAGATGTAGACGATCATCACCTTCGACTGATAGGCCACGGCGGCGACGCTACGCGGGCGAGCCCGCTCCCCGAGCACCCGAGCGGTGAGTGAAACGACCGGCGTCCGGTCGGTTCGCTCATCGCGGGGAATTGGAGGTGGGAGGGGCGGTCGGAGCTGCCAGGCTGAACGGTCAGGCCCACGATGACGACCATCGACCATCCTCGCCGCGCCGCAGCAGACGCGATCGTCGCCACTGGCCGGTTGGCGTACCCGGACACGTTGCCGATCACCGAACGGCGAGAGGAACTGCTCGCCGCGATCCGTGACCACCAGGTGGTGATCGTCGCCGGCGAGACCGGGTCGGGCAAGAGCACCCAGTTGCCCAAGCTCTGCCTCGAGGCGGGGCGCGGTGTCGACGGGATGATCGGGCACACGCAGCCCAGGCGTGTGGCTGCGCGCACCATCGCCGAGCGCATCGCCGAAGAACTCGGCTCACCGCTCGGCACCGACGTCGGCTACACCGTCCGTTTCACCGACCAGGTGAGCGACGCCACGCTCGTCAAGGTGATGACCGACGGCATCCTGCTCGCCGAGATCCAGCGCGACCGGATGCTGCGTCGATACGACACGCTGATCATCGACGAGGCCCATGAACGCAGCCTCAACATCGACTTCATCCTCGGCTACCTGAAACAGCTGCTCCCGCAACGCCCCGATCTCAAGGTGATCGTCACCAGCGCCACGATCGACACCGACCGCTTCGCCCAGCACTTCGCACCTGAAACGCTGGGGTCTGACCCCAGCGTTTCAGGTGCGCCGGTGATCGAGGTGACGGGGCGTACCTTTCCGGTGGAGCTGCGCTACCGCCCCCTCACCCCCGATTCCCCCGATTCCCCCGATTCCCCCGGTCCTGTGAGCGATGCACGCACCGGTCACGTACATCGCTCACAGCAGGAGCGGGGGGAGGGGCGCGATCAGGTGCAGGGGATCATCGACGCGGTGGAGGAGCTGTCGCACGAGGGGCCGGGTGACGTGCTCGTGTTCCTGTCGGGTGAGCGCGAGATCCACGACACCGCCGACGCGCTCCGGCGACTCGACCTCCGCGCCACCGAGGTGCTGCCGCTGTACGCCCGGCTCTCGTCGGCCGAGCAGCACAGGATCTTCGAACGCGCGCCGACGGGTGGGCCGGGCCGTCGCATCGTCCTCGCGACCAACGTCGCGGAGACGTCGCTGACGGTTCCGGGCGTCCGATACGTCGTCGACACCGGTGCGGCGCGCATCTCGCGCTACAGCCATCGGCTCAAGGTGCAGCGTCTGCCGATCGAGCCGATCTCGCAAGCCTCGGCCAACCAGCGCGCCGGTCGCTGCGGTCGCGTCGCGCCCGGCATCTGCATCCGGTTGTTCACCGAGGACGACTTCGACTCACGTCCCGAGTTCACCGATCCCGAGATCCTGCGCACCAACCTGGCATCGGTCATCCTGCAGATGACCGCGATCGGGTTGGGCGACGTCGCCCGGTTCCCGTTCCTCGAGCCACCCGACCATCGGTCGATCGTCGACGGATACGCGCTGCTCGACGAGCTGGCCGCCGTGAAGCCCGCTCCCGAGGGTCTGAAGGCCGCACCTCGGCGCCTCACGAAGATCGGGCGTGACCTGGCCAGGCTCCCGGTGGATCCGCGGCTCGGGCGGATGGTGCTGGAGGCCGATCGGCTCGGCTGTGTGCGCGAGGTGCTCGTGATCGCGTCGGCCTTGTCGATCCAGGACCCGCGCGAACGCCCGCAGGACAAACGCGAGCAGGCCGACGAGTTCCACAACCGGTTCAAGGTCGAGGGATCCGACCTGTTGTCGATCGTCGCCCTGTGGGACCACCTGCGCGCGCAGCAGCGCGAGTTGTCGGGCAACCAGTTCCGCCGGATGTGCCGCAAGGAGTACCTCAACTACCTGCGGGTACGCGAGTGGATGGACCTCTTCAGCCAGCTCCGCCGCATCGCCGGCCAGCTGAAGATCCACCCCACCACGTCGTCGACCGGCATCACGGACAGCCACCCCGACCACATCCACCAGGCGGTGCTCGCCGGCCTGCTCTCGCACGTCGGGATGCGCGATCGGGAGACACGGGAGTTCATCGGAGCCCGCCAGTCACGGTTCGTGATCGCGCCCGGCTCGGCGCTCACACGACGTCCGCCGCCGTGGGTGATGGCCGCCGAGCTGGTCGAGACCAACCAGCTGTACGCCCGGCGGGTCGCGAAGATCGACCCGCGATGGGCCGAACGCGCCGGTGCCCATCTCGTGAAGCGCTCGTACGACAACGTGCGGTGGGATCCGAAGGCCGGGCGCGCCGTCGCCACCGAGTCGGTCACGCTGTACGGCCTCCCGATCGTCAGCGACCGCACGATCGGCTACGACCGCGTCGACGGGTCACAGGCCCGGGCCTGGTTCATCACCAAGGCGCTGATCGAACGCGACGTCGCCGACCAGGCCTGGATCGGTCGTCAGAAGTTCCTCGCCCGCAACGCCGAGTTCCTCGAACGGATCCGGCGGATGGCCGCGCGCGTGCGGCGACTCGAACTCGTCGACGACGAGATGCTGTTCGACTTCTACGCCGATCGAGTCGGCGCCGAGGTCACGTCGCTCGGTCACTTCGATCGTTGGTGGAAGGCCGAACGTCAGCGGCACCCCGATCTGCTCGATCTCACCGATGACCTCGTCGCCGGCGGCCGCGGTCACGGGGTCCGCCTCGCCGACTATCCCGACGTGTGGACGCAGCGACGAGGCGACTCGGTGATCGAGCTGCCGTTGACGTATCGGTTCGCTCCTGGCGAACCGCTCGACGGGGTGACGGTGCACGTCCCGCTGTCGGGACTCAACCAGGTGTCCGCCGACGGCTTCGACTGGCAGATCCCCGGCCGTCGCGCCGACCTCGTGGCGGCGCTCGTGAAGTCGCTGCCCAAGGACATCCGGCGCCAGTTGATCCCGCTCGGTGAGACGATCGACGCCGTGCTGGAGCATCTGGCATCCGCGGACCCCGCCGGTGGTCCACTCGTCGACGCCCTTGCCGCAGCAGTGCGTGACGTCGCCCACGTGAACGTCACCGGAGCATCGTTCGACACGTCGGTGCTGCCCGACCACCTGCGTCTCCACATCGTCGTGTCCGACGACGACGGCACCGTCCACGCGGTCGGCACCGACCTCGACGCGATCAAGGCACGACTCGCCGGATCCGTTCGCGAGTCGATCGCCGCGGCGGCGCCGATCGAGGAACGCCGGGGGATCGTCTCGTGGGACATGGGTGACATCCCCCGCGTCGTGGAGTCGACCGATCGGGCGATGGACGTGAAGGCCTACCCCGCACTGCTCGACGTCGGCGACAGCGTGGCGCTGCGGGTGGTGACAACGCCCGAGCTGCAGCAACGGATCATGCGTGGGGGAGTACGGCGGTTGCTGCTGCTCGACGGTGCGCCGACGCGTTCGTCGATCGTGCGCAAGCTCGACAACGCCGACCGCCTCGCCATCGCCGCCGGCGACATCGACCTCGGCGCACTGAGCGGCGACTGTGTCGCGGCCGCCGTCGACCACGTGATGACCGAGCACGGGAAGCTCCCGTGGACCGAGGCCGAATTCGACGAACTGCGCCGGGCCGTCCGCGACGCCGCGCCGGGACTCGCGGCGAACGCGCTGCACAAGGCGGCGCGCGTGATCGCGGTGTCGTCGGAGGCCCGTGATCTCCTGGCGCGCCTGCACGCCGAGGCGCTGCGACCGTCGGTCGACGACGCCAACGCGCACCTCGGGCGGCTGGTGCACCCGGGCTTCGTGCTGGGTGCCGGCATCGATCGCCTCGACGACATCGAGCGTTACGTGCGGGCGATCGTCTATCGCCTGGAGCACCTCGCCGGCGCCCACGAGCGAGATCGACGACGGATGGCCGAGGTGGTCCCGCTCGAACAGCGCTACGAGGGAATCATCGACACTGCCGGCCCGGGCAAGCTGTCGGCCGAACTCGTCGACGTCCGCTGGCAACTGGAGGAACTGCGCGTCGCCACCTTCGCCCAGCCCCTGGCGCTGAAGCGCCCCGGCCGCCCGCCTGCGAGCGCCAAACGCATCGCCGCCGTCCTCGCGAGCTGAGCGCCGCCGGCCGGGCCGCCGACCTGCCGACGCGCCGGTTGCGTACCATCGCCGCGTGCGTCGCCGCCCAGCTCTCCTCGGTGTCGTCGGCACAGCGCTGCTGCTGGTGGCGAGCTGCTCCGACGACCGCACCGATCCCGGCGGCGCGGCCACCTCCGGGCCGAGCACCCCGTCGACCACTCCGGTCGACCACTCCGCCGACCGTCGTGACCACATCGACGGCACCGTCCTCCGACACCACCACCACCAGTACGGCGCCGCCGGCAACCGCTGCATCGATCGCGGCCGAGATCACGGCGACCGAACGCGGGATCCGCGACACCTCGCTGTCGGCGGAATCCGTCGCCGAACTCGGTCGACGTCAACAGCGGGCGTATCGGCTGCTCGCCAGCCACACCGACCTGCAGGACGACGTCACGGCGCTGATCCCTGCCGACGTCGCCACGGCATTCGGGTTCAACGTCGCTGCGCGTCAGGCCGTGGTCGACCAGGCCGCCCGGACCCCGCCGACCGAGCCGTCGCCGACGTTGCCGGCGTGGACGATTCTCGAACCGCGGCCCATCGACGAACTCCTCGCCCTCTACCAAGAGGCCGAGACGGCGACAGGGGTGCCCTGGGAATACCTCGCGGCGATCAACTTCGTCGAGACGCGCATGGGACGGATCGAGGGCGAGTCGTCGGCGGGTGCGGTCGGGCCGATGCAGTTCCTCCCCGAGACATGGGCGGCCTGCTGCGTCGGCGACATCGAGGATCCCCGCGACGCGATCCTCGGCGCGGCCGAATACCTCGTCAGCAAGGGCGCCCCCGCCGACATGGAGGCCGCGCTGTACGGCTACAACCCCAACGAGGGGTACGTCGGCGCCGTCACCGCGTACGCGTCCGAACCTCATGGCCGACCCGCTCGCCTATCGCGGTTACCACGCCTGGGAGGTCTACGTGGTCAGCTCCGTCGGCACCGTGCGCCTGCCCGTCGGCTATTCGTCGAGCGTGCCGATCGATGCCCTCGAGTACATCCGCGTCCACCCTGACGACGCGGTCTGACCCGGCGACGGAGTCAGTCGACGAGACGGAGCGCCTGGGCCGGCTGGATGCGACTCGCCTGTACGGCCGGAACGACCGCAGTGGTGGCGGCCGCGGCGAGTGTCAGCAGGGCAACGACGATGATGCCGTTCCACGGAACGGCCCACTCGAATCCGGCCATGAACCCGGAACCGTTGAGCACCAACCCGTAGGTGCCGACGAGTGCAACTGCGATCCCGAGGATGATGCCCTCGGCTGCGACGAACGAGGCCTCGAAGAGGAAGGACCGCGCGACAGGAGCCGGTTCGAGCCCGATGGCGCGCAGGACGCCGATGTCCCGGCGGCGCTCGCGAACGGAGCGAACCATCACCACGCCGAGCCCGGCGATCCCGACCAGGAGGCCGACGCCCACGAACTGCTGCATGAGCGTGATGAAACCTGTCGATTGCGCCAGCACCGCGTCGACGAGCCCGACGATGGCGGCCGATTCGGCACCGTTGGAGGCGAAGGTGCGCCCGATCGACGCCGCGACCTCGTCGACCGCGGCGCCGTCGTCGGCGGCCACGAAGAACCGGGACTCGACGGCCTGGTCGCCGAAGATCTCCCGGTAGCCGTCGAATCCGACGAACGTGCCGTTGATCAGCCAGTCGTCGGCGGCGAGTGCGGCGACGGTGAACTCCCGCGCGACACCCGTTGCGGGACTGGCGAGCGTGATGGTGTCACCGATGCGCACGACCTCGCTGGATGGTCCACCGCTGTTCAGGAGGAATTCGTCGGCGATCACCAGATCGGGATCGTCGAGCACCGCTTCCCACGCGAGTTCGTCGGTCGCATACTCTCCCCGGTCCTTCAGCGCGGGCGGCGTCGCGACGAATTCCGTTCCGATTCCGGTCACCGGCCAGACCTGTGACCTCGTTGCGAGGGTCGTTTCGGCGAGTCCGTACCCGAGTGGCGCCACGGCGGAGACTCCGTCGATCGAGGTGAGTTCGGCGGGGCTGACGGGATCGCTCGGGTTCGAGTTGACGAGGACGTCGAAGCCGCCCGAGAGGTCGGCGGCGAGCTCGTCGGACTGCTGGTCGAACATCAACGAGATGAACGACAGATAGACGATCGTCAGGATCACGATGGCGAACATGCCGATCGTCATCGCGGTGCGGAACGCTCGTGCCACGGGGTATGCCAGACCGACCCTGACGGGGAGCGATCCCCCGAAGCGGGCCGACAGCCAGATGCCGAGCGCCTTGTGATGCACCATCAGCAGCGCGACGCCGGCGGCACACATCGTGGTCCCCTGGAGGAGGAAGATCGGGATCTCCGTCGTGATGTCCAGCCAACCGATCACGGGAACCACCATCGCTCCCCAGATCAACACGAGCACGGACACCCACGAGACCGTGGCGCGCACGCCGACACGCCCGACGGTCAGCGCGCCGATCCCCACGGCCACGAGCATCGGCCCGGCCGCCAAGGTGTAACTGTCGCCGACGCCGAACGCCCATGCGGTCGACGCGACGCCGACTGCCAGCATGCCTGCGCCGACGAGTCGCGGCAGCCCACGGCGGGTTCGATGCTCGGGCGCCGGGAGATCGCGGATGGCGGCGATGACGTTGAGCCGGCTGATCCGCAGGCTCGTCAGGACGATCGTGACGACCGCGATGACGAAGCCGAGCGCGAACCCCTGCGCCACGGTGCTCCACTGCCACGTGAAGGTGAGGTCGAGGGCGTAGAGGTCGTTGTCGGACTGGAGGATCCGGTCGGCTCGCCATGCGATGATCCGTCCGAGCTGGATCCCGATGAGGGCCCCGGTCGCCGCGGAGACGAGGGCGTACAGCCAACCTTCGGTGGCGAAGCCGAAGACCAGCGGCCCGCGCCGCATTCCGATCGCCCGCAACATGCCGAGCTGGGATCGTCGCTCGTCGGCGAGCATCACGAAGATGTTGACGAGCAGCAGCACGCCGGCGGCCACGGCGAACATGCCCATCGTGAAGTACAGCTGCGAGAGCTGGTCGCTGGTTGCCTTGGCCTGGTCGATCACATCCCGCTTGACCGGCTGGACGGATGCCTCCGAGCCGAGCGCAGCGCCGATGACGTCGACGGCCTGATCGGTGAGTCGCTCGCCACCTTCCACACCGCCGGCATTGGAGAACGCCAGCGCGACCTCGGGTGGTGCAACTCCATCGGGCAGGGTGACGCCGGCCAGGCCGGCGGCGAGCGTGCCCGGCGTGACGAACACGTTGTACGACTGCTGACGGGCATCGACCGGCCAGTAGCCGGCGACACCGGTGCGCTCGAGGATGCGAACCACCTCGAGTTCCACGGGTTGGCCGTACACGTACACCGTGACGGTGTCGCCGACGCCCGTTTCCGTGGTGGTGGCCAGGTCACGGCCGATCACGGCCTCACCGGGCCCGGGTGTGTCGCCGACGATGCCGGTGGCCCGTGGGTCACCGCCGAACGCCGTGGCGGCGGGAAAGTCGACTTCGACGAGCTGAGCCCGTGGCTGCGTTCGCCGGCCCACGACCGAGATCTGGGTCGTCACGATCGGGAGGATGCCGTCGAGCACACCGTCGGAGTCCGCGATGTCGTCGAGCGTCGCGAATCTCGCAGTGAGCGCTGCTCCGGCCTCCAGACCCGAGACCGTGGCGACTTCGTCGATCGGGCCGAGTTGGTCGTAGGCGCCCGCGTGGATCGACCGGTCGATCGTGTCGCCGACGATCAACGACCCCGTGATGATCGCCGTACCGAGCATCGAGCCGACGACGACGAGCACGGTCTCCGTGAACCGCCGCGTCGGATACCGCAGCGCAAGCCGTCTGGTGATCCGGTGCCCCACGAGGGCAGCGACGAACGGCAGGCTGATCAGGGCGACGAGCACCAACGAGGTGGCCACGGCGGATCACGCCTCCCGGTCACGCGCCGACCCTGATCGGCAGGTCGGTCGGATCGAGGCGGAAACGATCCTCGGTGATGCGGCCGTCGAGCATTCGCACGAGCCGCGGGGCGGTGGTGCCGATGTCCTGATCATGCGTCACGAGCACCAGCGTGAGGCCGTCGCGGTTGAGTTCGGTCAGCAATTCCATCACCGATCCGGCCGTCTCGGTGTCCAGCGCGCCGGTTGGTTCGTCGGCCCACACGAGGCGCGGCGTGCTCGCGAGCGCGCGAGCAATGGCGACGCGCTGCTGTTCGCCACCTGACAACTCCATCGGTCGGTGCGTCGTCCTGTTGCCGAGACCGACGCGATCGAGCGTCTCGATCGCGCGCCGTCGAGCATCCTTCGGCGACCGTCCGGCGAGCAGCAACGGGAGCTCGACGTTCTCGGCCGCGTTGAAGACCGGGATCAGGTTGAACGCCTGGAAGATGAACCCCATCGTGGTGGCCCGTTGGCGGGTCCGATCACGATCGGTCATCTCGTGCAGGACTCGACCGTCGAAGCGCACGGCGCCACCGTCGATGGTGTCGAGGCCCGACAGGCAGTTGAGCAGGGTCGTCTTGCCCGAACCGGACGGGCCCATGACCGCGACGAACTCGCCGTCGCTGACATCGATGTCGAGGCCGTCGAGCGCGGCCACTTCTCCCGCGGCGGTCCGATAGATCTTCCTCACGTCGCTCGCGGAGAGAATTGGACCAACCACACTGCCATCGCGCGCAGTACCGACGGCGCAGGCCCAGAGTCCTTCGTCCCGCACCGGGTCGCCGGCGGGGGCGGACATGGAAAGCTGGGCCGATGGCGAACGACCGCACACTCGATGGGCTGACCGACGCGACGGTCGAACTGCTGCAGGTGCTGATCCGCAACCGCTGCGTCAACGACGGCACCGAAGCCTCCGGCGAGGAGGTGCGCAACGCCGACGTGCTCCAGCAGGTGATCGAGGGTCCCGGCGTCCAGGTCGAGCGCTACGAGGCGGCGCCGGGGCGGGTGTCGATCGTGGGACGCATCGAGGGGTCGGATCCCCATGCGCCGAGCCTGTGCCTGATGGGCCACACCGACGTCGTGCCCGTCAACGCCTCCGGCTGGAGCGAGGATCCGTTCGGCGGGGAGATCATCGACGGGCCCGACGGACCCGAGGTGTGGGGTCGCGGTGCCGTCGACATGTTGAACCTCACGGCATCGATGGCGGTGACGTTCCGCAGCCTGGCCGACAGCGGGTTCCGACCGACCGGCGACCTCGTCTACTTCGGTGTGGCCGACGAGGAGGCCGGGAGCGTGTACGGCGCCCGATGGATGGCCGACCATCACCGCGATGCGATCAGCGCCGACTACGTGCTGACCGAGAGCGGTGGACTCCACACCGGGCCCGCCGAGGCGCCGTTCATCGTCGTGAACATCGCCGAGAAGGGTGTGGCGTGGCGACGTCTGCGGGTGAAGGGCACGCCGGGGCACGGTTCGGCACCGTTCCGACGCGACAATGCGCTCGTCAAGGCGGCCGGTGTGATCCAACGGCTGCACGACTATCGACCCGCCCCCCGGTTCCACGAGCTGTGGGGGCACAAGGTCGAGGCACTGGGCCTGCCCGACGATCTGAAGGCTGCGTTGCTCGACCCGGCGGCGATCGAGCAGGTGCTCGACACGCTGCCGAACGTCGGCGCGGCGTCGCACTTCCACGCGTGCACGCACACGACGTTCTCGCCGAACCTGATCGACGGCAGCGAATCGGGTGGCGGACTGATGAAGGTCAACGTGATCCCCGACACCGTCGTGATCGACGTCGACATCCGCACCCTGCCCGGGGAGGGCCCCGACGAGGTGGAAGCTCACCTCCGCGCCGCCCTCGGTGACCTCGCCGACGAGGTGCAGGTCGAGCCGTTGATGAACGACGCAGCATCGATCAGCCGGCTGGACACGCCGCTGTGGGATGCACTCCAGCGGGCGGTGAACGTGCCGTTCCCGACGGCGCGGCTGACCCCGCAGTTCGTGGTCGGCTTCACCGACGCCCGCATCTATCGCGAGATGGGCGCCGTTGCCTACGGCGCCGGGCTGTTCAGCCCGTCGCTCGACTCGAGCGAGTACGGCTCACGATTCCACGGCAACAACGAACGCATCGACATCGAGTCACTCGCGCTCACCACCCGCCTCTTCCACCACGTCGCCACCGACCTCCTCTCCTGACACCCCTGTCTGCGTGAAAACCCAGTTTGCGTGAAAACCCAGTTTGCGTGACAGTTCGGTTGGCCCGGCCCAACCGTTCTGCAACGCAAACCGGGATTGGCCCAACCGTTCTGCAACGCAAACCGGGATTCTGGGGGTGCGGCGGGGGCACGGACCTCAGCGTCGGCGGTTGGCGAGGTAGTCGCGGGCGGCCTGGCGGGCTTCGGGGTCACGCATGGCGGCGCCGAGGAGGTCGGCGTCTGCCCAGGCCCCCACGGTCGGTGCCATGTCCTCGAGCGCCTCGTTCACCTGACGCTTGGTGGCGCGCACCACGCTCGGTGCCTTGCGGGCCAGCTGGCCGGCGAGCTCGTCGACGGCCGACTCCAGTTCCGCGCGGGCACCACACGGTTGACGAAGCCGAGCGCCTTGGCCTCGTCGGCGCCGAACGGTCGGCAGGTGAGCACCAGCTCACGGGTGAATGCCGGGCCGATCTCGCGCACCAGTCGCGGAATGCCTCCCCACGCCAACGGGATGCCGAGGTCGACCTCGGGGATCGAGAACACGGTGTCGTCCGCGGCCACCCGGAGGTCGCACACACCCGCGAGTACCACGCCGCCGCCGACGCACGGACCCTTGATCGCGGCGATCGACAGTGCCGACATCCGCTCCATCGCCTCGGCCATCAGCCGTCCGAGGTCGGCCTGGTCGCGGCTCGATCCACTCGTCGACGAATCGGTGCCGGCGAACTCACGCAGGTCGAAGCCCGAGGAGAACGCTCGGCCCTCGCCGGTGACGATCACGACCGACGCCGCCGTCGTGTCGAACCAGCGAGCCGCTTCGGCGATCTCGCGCAACGGCACCGTCCCGAGTGGGTTCAGTTTGTCGGGCTGCGTGAGGGTGAGCCGCCCGATCCGATCGTCGACCTCCACGCGCAGGGTCTCGAACATCGGAGCAGCGGTCTCGGCCATGGACACATCGTGGCACCCTCGCCCGGCCGTGGATGAGCCGGATCTCCCAGCCGCATCTCTCAGCCGGATCTTTCAGGACGACTCGTCGACGACCTGATTGGCCAACGTCCCGATCGAGCTGATCACGACGCGGACGTCGTTGCCGGGCTCGAGCCATCGCTGTGGTGACCGGGCGAATCCGACGCCGCCGGGCGTGCCGGTTGCGATGACATCGCCCGGCTCGAGCGTCGTGAACGTCGAGCAGTACGAGACGATGGCCGCGACGTCGTGGATCATGTCGGCGGTCGAGGCGTGTTGGACCACCTCACCGTCGACGATGGTCGACAGCACGAGCGCTCCGGGGTCGGGGATCTCGTCGGCGGTGACGATCGAGGGCCCCCACGACCCGGAACGGTCGAAGTTCTTGCCGGGCGTGAACTGGCTCGTGTGGCGCTGCCAGTCGCGCAGCGTGCCGTCCATGAAGCACGAGTACCCGGCCACGTGGCCGAGGGCATCGCCGGGCGCGACGCGGTGGGTCGGCCGCCCGATCACGACCGCGAGTTCGCCCTCCCAGTCGAACTGGTGGCTGACGCTCGGTCGCACGACCGGCTGCAGGTGCCCGACCAGTGACGAGGCGAAACGGGTGAAGATCACCGGGTGCCCCGGCGTTTCGGCGGCGCGATCGGACTCGGCGGCATGATCGGCGTAGTTGACCCCGACGCACATGATCCGCGCCGGGTTCGGGTTCGGCGGGAGCAGGGTGAGCTCGTCGAGCGGGATCGCCTCCGACCCGTCCGATGCGTCGGTGATGGTGGCGCGTCCGATCTCGTCGATCGAGTCCTCGATCATGTCCGCCGGTGTCAGCCAGCGCTCGGAGACATCGGCGAGTCGGTCGGCGACGATCGGTCCCCAGATGATCCTGCCGTCGGCACGCCGTGCGGTTGCGAGCCTCATCCGGCCCTCCGATCGATCGTCATGTGCGCTGGAACTTCCCCGGTTCGACCTCGACCGCCTCGCCGCGTCGCAACATCCGCCGGACGTGCAGCTCGGCACTGCGCGCTTCGACCGACTCGACGAACGCCATTTCGACGTGTGGTCGGTAGATGAACCGGTGTGCGCGCATCTCGTCGATCGAGTGCGGCTCGGCGAGGAACTCGAGCATCGCCGCGTGGCGCCGCCCGATGACCGCGGTGAAGGCGTCGACCATCTCGACGAACGTGTCGCGGCCCTCGATCACTCCCTTGTGATGGAAGGTCACGTAGAAGTCGGCGTGCTCCTCGCGCACCTTCGCAAGGCTGGCCTCGAAGTCCTCGAGGTCGCTCCACACGTCGCCGTAGTACGGCCCGAAGCCGGTGAGATCGATGTCGGACAGGAAGAACACGCCGTCCATCCGGAATCCGCTGTGCCCGCGCGTGTGCCCCGGCAGGTGCACCGCCTCCACCGTCACGCCGCCGCCGAGATCGAACACGTGCCCGTCGGAGAAGCCCTGTGCATCGGGTCGGGGCATGTAGTGGAACTCGTCGAGGATCACACGCTCGAACTCGGTGCGAGCCGAGCCGGTGAGCCCGTAGACCTCCATCAGCCCGTCCATCGACCGGGCCCCGGGAAGGTCCTCGTCGTGGATGTGGAGCCGGGCCGCGGCGAACAACCCGTTGCCGGCCATGTGGTCCTCGTGCGAGTGACTGTTGATCACCGCGTCGACCGGCACCGGAGCCCCGCCGCGAGCCACCACCGTCACCGACGGATCGATCACCACCGACTCGCCGGCGCCTCGAACCAGCAGTGTGTTCCCCGACGGGTATGCCCCGTTCTCGTCGCCGACGAGCACGCTCACCGTCGGCGTCAGCCGGCGCTCGTTGTCACCCCAGTCGGCCACCACGACCTCGACCCTAGCGACGGATCGCGATTGGGGTCCGACCCCGATCGCGATCGTCAGTCGGCGGGTTTGAGGTCGAGGGAGGCGGAGTTCATGCAGAAGCGGTCGCCGGTCGGGCCCGGACCGTCGGGGAAGACGTGGCCGAGGTGGGCGCCGCAGTTCGCGCACACCGTCTCCACGCGGAGCATGCCGTGCGAACGGTCCTCCTTGCGGGTGATCTTCTCCGGATCGAGGGGGTCGGTGAAACTCGGCCACCCGCACCCCGCGTCGTACTTCGTCTCCGAGGAGAACAGGGGCTCGTCGCACACGATGCAGTGGTAGATGCCCTCGTCGTCGACATTCCAGTACGTCCCGCTGAACGCGCGCTCGGTGGCCGCGTGCTGGGTCACCTCGTACTGCAGCGGCGTCAGGCGTTGCTTCAACTCGTCATCGGTGGGGATGGGTCGATCTGCCATGACCACAGGATGCCGTGCGCGTCCGTGGTCCCGCACACCCGTCGACGAGTTTCGACCGGTTCCGCGAGTCGTCTCCGCCGATCGGGGTCGGTCACGCAGTCGAGGCGAGGGTCACTCCGGCATCGACCAGCGCGGCGTGCAGTTCGTTCGAGTCGAGGAGTCGCTCGGCTGCGGCCAGCTCCGGGGCGAGATGCCGATCGGGTCCCGGGCCTGCCACGTCGCGTCGCAACAGCGTGCGGAGTGCATCCGTCGGGCGAGCCGGTTCGAGGGGCGCTCGGAGGTCGATGGCCCGCGCCGCACACACGTACTCCACGGCGAGGATGCGGCGCACGTTGTCGACCACTCGGCGCAGCTTGCGCACGGCCAGCCACGCCATCGAGACGTGGTCCTCCTGCATCCCCGAGGTGGGAAGCGAGTCGACCGAGGCGGGTACCGCCAGTCGCTTGTTGTCCGATGCCATGGCCGCGGCGGTGTAGTGGCCGATCATCAGCCCGCTGTCGACGCCCACCTCGTCGGCGAGGAACGGCGGCAGGCCGTGGCTGCGGGTCTTGTCGAGCATCCGGTCGATCCGGCGTTCCGAGATGGCGCCGATCTCCGAGACCGCGATGGCGAGGAAGTCGGCGGCGAACCCCAGCGGAGCACCGTGGAAGTTGCCGCACGACTGCACCCGGCCGTCGGGGAAGACCATCGGGTTGTCGATGGCCGACGCGAGTTCGTTCTCGGCGACGGTTCGACAGTGGGCCAACGTGTCGCGGACGGCCCCGTGGACCGCAGGTGTGCAGCGGATCGAGTAGGCGTCCTGCACGCGCGTGTCGTGCGGTGTCGCGTGGCTGGCGACGATCGGCGAATCGGCGAGCATGATGCGCAGGTTCGCAGCCGACACGGCCTGGCCCGGTTGCGGGCGCAGCGCCTGGAGATCGGCGCCGAACGGGGCGTCGCTGGCGAGCAGTCCCTCGACGGTCATCGCCATGATCATGTCGGCCTGATCCAGGAGACGCTCGATGTCGGCGACGGCGAGGCAGAGCATCCCCAGGATCGCGTCGGTGCCGTTGGTGACGGCCAGGCCCTCCTTCTCGGCGAGTTCGATCGGAGCGAGTCCGGCGTCGCGAAGTGCGTCCGCCGCGGGCCGGACCTCACCGCGGTGCACGACGTCGCCTTCGCCCAGGAGCGCGAGAGCGCCGTGGGCGAGCGGTGCGAGGTCGCCGCTCGCGCCGAGCGATCCGTACTCGGGGACGATCGGGGAGATGTCGGCGTTGAGGATGTCGACCATCGCCTGCGCGACGAGCGGTCGGGCACCGCTGAAGCCGAGGGCCAGCGTCCGCGCTCGCAGCAGCACCATCGCGCGCACCACTTCGTCCTCGACAGGCTTACCCATGCCTGCGGCGTGCGACCTGACGAGCGCCACCTGGAGGGCCCGTCGGCGATCGGGAGGGATCGTCACGGTGGCCAGCGCGCCGAACCCGGTGGAGATGCCGTACCGGGGTTCACCCTCGGCGAGACGTTCGACGACGTCGCGTGTTGCCTGCATCCGCTCGACGGCGGCGGCGGTGAGTTCGACCCGTTCGGCGTGTCGGGCAACGGCGACCACGTCGTCGATGGTGACGCCGGGTCCGTCCAGCTGGATGGTCACGATGTGAAGTCCTCTCCGTTGATGCGCAACTCACGCTCGAGTTCGTCCACCGTCTCGTCGAGGGCGGTCACGTGGGCGCGTCGATCCTGCGCGAATCGATGGGCCGGCCCGACGATCGACACGGCGACGTCGAGCGTGCCGGTGGTCGTCAGTGCCCGACACATGGCGGTGATGTCGGGCTCGACGGCGCCGGTCCGTGTGACGACCGTTCCGGGTCGGTCGAGCGCGGCGCCGAGCGCCGAGCCGGCGAGCGGCACTTCCTGGCCGACCCAGCCGACATGGCGAATCGCCCGACTGCTCTCGGCGGCTGCGACGTACGTGCCGGTGCGGCCGTCGCCGACCGCCAGGTACGCCGACTCACCCGTGCGTTCCGCGAGCCGGTCGAGGTGGGGCTGTGCGGTCGAGATCAGCCGATCGAGGGCCGTGCCGCCCCGCAGCCCTGCCGCGAGCCGCAGCGCCGTCGGACCGGCGGAGAAGTCTCCGTTCGAATCGCGATCGACGTACCCACGAGCCTCCAGCGCTCGGAGATACCGCAGCGTCGTGGTCGGGGTGAGCCCCGCCGCGTTGGCGGCGGAGGTCAGGCTGCAGCGGCCCTGTGCCAGCACGATCTCGAACAGGTCGAGCACACGTCCGACCGACCGGGGGACGTCGACCTCGGCGAGGTTGCGTGGTTCGGAGGGCGAGGAGGCGGTCATGGAAGAAATGTCAACAGATGACAACAAGTATCGTGTGTTGACACCGTAAACCTCGTGCGCGCACACTGCAAGACATGAACGACTCATTCGGTCCGATCGGTACACCCGTCACCGGGATCGCCGCACCACGGGGGACCGAGCTGTCGTGTCGCGGTTGGCCGCAGGAGGCCGCCTACCGGATGCTGCAGAACAACCTCGACCCCGAGGTCGCCGAGAACCCCGATCAGCTGGTCGTGTACGGAGGGACGGGCCGCGCGGCCCGATCGTGGGACGCCTACCGCACGATGCTGCGCACCCTCGAGACGCTCGAGCGCGACGAGACGATGCTGGTCCAGTCGGGCAAGCCCGTGGGCGTGATGCGCACGCACGAGTGGGCGCCGCGGGTGCTGATCGCCAACTCGAACCTCGTGCCCGACTGGGCCAACTGGGACGAGTTCCGCCGCCTCGAGCACCAGGGCCTCACGATGTACGGGCAGATGACCGCCGGATCGTGGATCTACATCGGCACGCAGGGCATCCTGCAGGGCACCTTCGAGTGCTTCGCCGAGATCGCCCGCAAACGGTTCGGCGGCACCCTCGCCGGCACGCTCACGATCACCGCGGGCGCGGGCGGCATGGGCGGAGCGCAGCCGCTCGCGGTCACGATGAACGAGGGCGTCGTGCTCATCGTCGACGTCGACCAGCACATGCTCGAGCGTCGTGTCGCCCACCGCTACCTCGACGAGATCGCGCCCGACTACGCCTCGGCGGTGCGGCGGGTGAGCGAGGCCAAGGCGAACCGGACCGCGCTGTCGGTGGGGTTGCTCGGCAATGCCGCCGACATCCTGCCCCGGCTGCTCGCCGACGGCATCGACGCCGACATCGTCACCGATCAGACCAGCGCGCACGATCCGCTGACCTACATGCCCAACGACCTGACGCTGCAGGCCGCCGACGACCTCCGGCGAACCGACCCCGCCGAGTTCACGCGCCGCTCACGCGCCGCCATGGCCGTGCACTGCGAGGCCATGGTCGGGTTCATGGATGCCGGCGCCGAGGTCTTCGACTACGGCAACAGCCTGCGCGCCGAAGCCAAGCTCGGTGGGTTCGAGCGCGCGTTCGACTATCCCGGATTCCTCCCCGCGTACATCCGCCCACTCTTCTGCGAGGGCCTCGGTCCCTTCCGTTGGGTGGCACTGTCGGGTGATCCCGCCGACATCGCCGCCACCGATCGCGCCGTTCTCGAGGAGTTCCCCGACAACGAGGGCCTGCACCGATGGATCACCATGGCCGGCGAGCGTGTGGCGTTCCAGGGCCTGCCGGCGCGCATCTGCTGGCTCGGCTACGGCGAACGACACCGCCTCGGCCTTCGTTTCAACGAGATGGTCCGATCGGGTGAGCTGAAGGCGCCGATCGTGATCGGCCGCGACCACCTCGACTCGGGCTCGGTGGCATCCCCCTACCGCGAGACCGAGTCGATGATCGACGGATCGGACGCGATCGCCGACTGGCCGCTGCTCAACGGGCTCGTCAACGCGTGTTCGGGCGCCACGTGGGTGAGCATCCACCACGGTGGCGGGGTGGGCATCGGCCGGTCGATCCATGCGGGCCAGGTCAGCGTCGCCGACGGCACGGACCTCGCCGCGGAGAAGCTCGAACGGGTGCTGACGAACGATCCGGCGACGGGTGTGATCCGTCACGCCGACGCCGGATACGAACGCGCCATCGAAGTTGCCACCGAGCGTGGCGTCGCCGTCCCCATGCTGGGCATCGCCGGGCGACGCGCTGCGTCATGACCATTCGGTCCGTGCTGTCGATCGGCCATCCGGCCCTGCGAGTGGTGGCCGCCGAGGTTGCCGTCGACGACATCGCGAACGCGGCCACGCAGTCGCTGATCGACGACCTCGTCGACACGATGCGCCACGCCAACGGCGCGGGCCTCGCCGCCACCCAGATCGGTGAGACCGTGCGCATCGTCGTGATGGAGGTCGACGACAATCCGCGGTACCCGTACAAGCCGCGGATCCCGCTGACCATCGCCGTCAATCCGGTCATCGAGCCGCTCGGCGACGAACTCGTCGAGATCAACGAGGGATGTCTGTCGGTCCCGCTGCGCGGCAACGTCCGGCGCCACGTCGACATCAGGGTCCGATATCTCGATCGCGACGGCATCGAGCACGACGAGATCGTGCGGGGGCTCACTGCGGCCACCTGGCAGCACGAGTGTGATCACCTCGACGGTGTGCTCTTCGTCGACCGGGTCACCGACACCTCGACGCTCGCCACGTGGGAGTCGTTCGACGCCTTCCACCGTGACGCGTTCGTCGAGCGGATCACCGCGTTCGTCGAACGGGTCGGTTCGTGACGGCGTCGCGGTACTGGTGCGAACTCGCGATCGTCGACGGTCGGCTCGCCGCCGGTGTGGCGATCGAGGTCGAGGCGGGACGCTTCCGATCGATCGTGAGCGACGTCGCGGCACCGGAGGACGCTCGTCGGCTGTCGGGGCTCACGCTTCCCGGCCTCGCGAACGCCCACAGCCATGCATTCCACCGGGCGCTGCGGTCGCGCACCCAGACCGGACGTGGCACGTTCTGGACGTGGCGCGACGTGATGTACCGGGCGGCGCAGCGGCTCGAGCCCGACAGCTACCACCGACTCGCGCGCGCCACCTTCGCCGAGATGGCACTGGCCGGCGTCACCTGCGTCGGTGAGTTCCACTACCTCCATCACGGCCGGGACGGGTTGCCCTACGCCAACCCGAACGAGATGGGCGATGCCCTCCTCGCCGCCGCGAGCGAGGCCGGCGTCCGCATCACCCTGCTCGACACGTTGTACCTCCACGGTGGGCTGACTGCCGACGGCTACTCGCCAACGTCGGGCGTCCAGGTCCGCTTCGCCGATGCCGATGCCGACGCCTGGGCCGAGCGCGTCGACATGCTGCGACCATCCGACACCCAGCGGATCGGCGCGGCGATCCACTCCGTTCGAGCGGTCGATCCGACGTCGATGGAGCGCGTGGCGACGCGTGCGGGCGGCGTGCCGATCCACGCCCACGTGTCCGAGCAGATCGCCGAGAACGTCGCGTGTGCTGCGCATCACCGCGGGACCCCGCTCGAGGTGTTCGCTGCGGCCGGCGTGCTGTCGGATCGCTTCACCGCAGTCCACGCCACGCATCTCGCGGACGGCGACGTGGGGCTGCTCGCCGCCGCCGGATCGACCGTGGCGATGTGTCCGACCACCGAACGCGACCTCGGTGACGGCATCGGTCCGACGGACCGGTTCGCATCATCGGGGATCGCCGTCTCGTTGGGGTCGGACTCACACGCGGTGATCGATCTCCTCGAGGAGGCCCGCGCAGTGGAACTCGACGAACGCCTGCGCAGTCGTCGGCGAGGCATCCACTCGACTCCCGAGCTCCTCGCCATGGCCACCGTCAACGGACACCGCTGCCTCGGCTGGGACGACGCCGGCTCGATCACCGTCGGGAACCGGGCCGATCTGGTCACCGTCGCCCTCGACTCGGTGCGCACCGCCGGCGCCCCGCCCGACACGGCGCTGGAGGCGGTGATCTTCGCGGCGCACGCCGGCGACGTCACCGATGTGGTCGTCGACGGTCGGCCCGTCGTCGTCGACGGCCACCACGTCCACGTCGCCGTCGCCGAGGAGCTCGGCGCCTCGATCACCGCGCTCATGGACCGATGAACGCTCGACACGAACCCTCCGTCGGGCAGTCGCTGGTCATCGACAACATCGGCTCGCTGATCACCAACGACCCGGCTCTCGGCCACGGGCCCCTCGGGATCGTCGAGAACGCGAGCGTCGTCATCGTCGACGACGTCGTCGAGTACGTGGGCGGTGCGGGAGCGCCGGCCGATCGACGAATCGACGCCGCCGGGGCCTGCGTGCTCCCCGGGTTCGTGGACTCGCACACGCATCTCGTGTTCGCCGGTGACCGCGCCGAGGAGTTCACCGCTCGGATGGCCGGAGAACCCTACGACGGCGGGGGGATCAGGGTGACGACCGACGCGACGCGGGCCACGAGCACCGACGAGCTCGACCGGTTGGTTCGTCTGCGGCTCGACGAGGCCCATCGAGCGGGCACCACGACCATCGAGATCAAGTCCGGCTACGGCCTCAACGTGGTCGACGAGGCGAGATCGGTGGCGATCGCCCACTCGCACACGAGTGAGTCGACGTTCCTCGGCGCCCACCTGCTGCCGGCCGAGTACGTCGGCCGGGCCGACGACTACATCCATCTCGTGTGCAACGAGATGTTGGAACGCGTCGCTCCCGATGCGAAGTGGATCGACGCGTTCTGCGAGGTGGGAGCCTTCGACGCCGACCAGTGCCGGGCCGTGCTCGATGCGGGGCGAGCCGCGGGCCTCGGGCTGCGGCTCCACGGCAATCAGTTGGGACACGGCCCCGGAGTTCGGCTGGCTGTCGAATGCGGGTGTGCCTCGGTCGACCACTGCACCCATCTGACCGACGCCGACATCGAGGCGCTCGCCGGGAGCGACACCGTCGCGACGTTCCTGCCGGCCACCGACTTCTCCACCCGTCAGCCGTATCCCGACGCACGGCGCGTGATCGACGCAGGGGTGACCGTCGCCATCGCATCCAACTGCAACCCCGGGTCGAGCTACACGACGTCGATCTCGTTCTGCATCGCGCTCGCCGTGCGAGACATGCACATGACGATCGACGAGGCGATCCAGGCGGTCACCACGGGTGGCGCCGCAGCGCTGCGTCGCTCCGACGTCGGCCGACTCTCACCCGGCTCGGCCGGCCACGCCGTGGTGCTCGACGCACCGACACATCACCATCTCGCCTACCGCCCCGGTGTCCCGCTCATCCGCCACACGATCGGCCCGCTCGGCGATCGGCGATGAGTTCGGGCGCGTACAGGTCGCGCTGGGACTCATCGCTGGGTCGGTCGGTGGGCGGCGATGAGTCTGGGCGCGTACAGGTCGCGCTGGGACTCATCGCTGGGTCGGTCGGTGGGCGCTGCGGGTCAATCGGCCTGGCCGGTCTGGCGCAGGAACGTGAGCGAATCCCACAGGTCGGTGCGTCTGGCGATCAGGTCGTCGCGCACCTCGAACCACATCACGCCGGGGATGTCGATCGGTGTGCCCTCGTAGTCGGCTTCGAACCGGTATCGGGCGACCACCTCGGTGTCGCCGAGGGCGCCGATTGCCTCGACCACGTACCGGGCGCCGGCGAACGTTGTCAGGAACCCGGGCAGTCGCCGGCGGTACTCGTCACGGCCGGTGCATCCCGACCCGAGTTCGCTGAGGTGCTCGTTGACGAAGTCGTCGGTGACGACGGCGGCGATCGCGTCGGGATCGGCCGACCTGAACGCGTCGAGGTACTGCCGCACGATGGCGACACGAGACTCCATCTCGGCGACGGTATCGCCGCCGGAGTGTGGTCGAATGACCCCCGTGGACGCAGGTGACGACGACATCTCGCCGTGGGCACGCGACGACTGGATGTCGAGCGGCGAGCCGCTGACGCCGCCGGGGGCGCCGACATCGCCCGAGCGCGGGAGCGCTGCGCCGGCTCCGGCGCCGGCTCCAGGGCCAGAAGGGCCAGAAGGGCCAGAAAGGCCAGAAAGGTCCGCGCCGTCGCACGACGGGCCGTCGCGCACACAGGTGCTCCTGGCGGGTGCCGTCGGCATCGGGTTCGTCGTGTTCGGCGCAGTTGCCATGTTTCGTGGAGGCGACAGCGCTGCCGACCCGGCCGCCACGATCGACCCGACCGCCACGATCGACACGGCCACCGTGCAGACGTCGACGACGACGCCCGTGCTGCTCCCGCCGGCGACGACCGAGGTCGCGACGACCACGGTTGCAGACGTCGCTGGCGCCGCGCCCGCGGTGGTCGGTGAGGTCCCGGCGTGGACCGAATCGATCGTCGTCGTGCCTCCGCCGCTCGACGGCCTCACGATGCCGACGGAAGTGGTGACGTTGAGCGACAACATGGTCCTGCAGCGGATCGACCTGCCGTCGGGCCGTGTCCGCAGCCTCGACCTCGCCGAGTGGGGCTCCAACCTGAGGATCGCCCTGAGCGACGACTCGATCGCCGTCTACGACAGCCGCTATGTCGCCATCATCCGCGATGACGAGGCGATCCGCCTCTTCGAGATGCCCGAGGGCGTGCTCTTCCTCGAGGCATGGCCGGCCACCGCGTCGTTCGTCGTCACGTCGACCGGCTCACCGACCGGCGAGGCCGAGCGTTTCGTGATGAGCGCCGACGACGGGTCACTGCAACCGGTCACATCCGACGTGACCGATGCGCTGCTGTTCGGTGCCGGCAACTTCCTGTCGAACGGCGACCTGCTGGTGAACCGGCCCGGCGGCATCTACGCGATCGGGCCCGATCAGCAGGCCCGGCGAATCGACGAGGGCGCCCTGCTCGCCGTCGGTCGCAACCACTACGCCGTCGAGCGCTGCGACGAGTCGCTGCGATGCACGCAGTTCGTGGTCGACGTGGCCACGGGTGCCACGACGCCGGCCGTGCTCGACGACCTGAACGGTCTCGGCGTCGTCGATCCGTCGACGCGCATCGCCCCCGACGGTCGATCGATCGTGGGAACCGATCCGACGCGCGACACCGGCTACCGCCAGATCATCGACACCGCCACCGGTTCGCGCACCGACGTCGGCCGGCTCGCCGCGCTGTACTACCCCGACCCGTGGGCCGCAGACGGTTCCGGTCTGTTCACCGACGCCGGAGGCGTGCTCCGCTTCCAGGTGCGCGACACGGCCGAAGCGGTGACGATCGACGGGGTCGGCGTGATCGAGTCGTTGATGGTGCGCCCGGGCCGGTGACAGTCGGTGATCGTCGCGCCGGTCACCACTGTTCGGGTGATGCCACGAACGGCCGGACGTCAGCCGAGGAGTTCGTCGAGCGACTTGGCGATGGAGTCGAGGTCCGGGCGGTCGTGGTGGTCGAGCCGCGTGAGGTAGGAGATCGACACCTCGTTGCGTTCGACGATGCCGCCGTCGGTGTCGGCGGAGAGCTCGATCGCGTCGCCCCAGCCCATCTCGACGGTGTAGGCCTCTTCGTGCCCGGGGATCGGCTTGAGGGTCGTCGACGACATCGAACGCGGGGGTTGATCGCCGACCTTGGCGTACTTCCACGCGCCGAACTTCTCCAGCGGGAGATCGGGAACGTTGATGTTGACGACGACCGGCTCGGCGGGCATGTCGTCGACCAGGGTCTGCGCGACCTGCTTGGCGACCGCGGCCGCACTGTCCCAGTGCTGCGACGCGATCGATTCGTCCCAGCCCTGGCCCTCGACACCGAAGCCGGTGACGGCCTGGCTGATCGCAATGCCGGAGATGTGGCCGTTGCGGCCGGTGAGCGCGGCCCCGACGGTCCCGGAGTGGTACACCGCGTGGCCGACGTTGGCGCCCGGGTTGATGCCGGACACGACGAGGTCGAACGTTCCCCCGAAGGCGCCGAGCCGAGCGAAGAACACGCACAGTGCCGGTGGTCCGCTGACCTTCCAGACCTCCGCGCCCGGGCAGTCGGAGATGTGGGCCCGGCGAACCTCGGGCTGGATGAGGTGCAGTGCGCCGAGCGCCGCGCCCGCGCCGGAGTACTCCTGATCGGGCGCAGCGACGACGATCTCGTGGTCGCCCTCGAGCGTGCAGATCGATCGGGCCAGCACGTGCAGGCCGATCGAGTCGATGCCGTCGTCGTTCGTCACCAGGATGCGCATCGGCTCATTCTCGCACCCCTCGGCAGATTTCGGTTGAACGCAAGATGAACCTTCCGGGCGCAGGGCGACGCACGGCGTACATCCGGCGATGGGTACGCTCTGCGGGCCATGTCTGCCTCGTCGGAGTCGTTCTGTCGGAGCCGAGCGTTGCGTGACCAGTGGTACGTGGTCGCGGATGTCGCGGACATCGCGCTGACGCCGGTCGGGTTCACGCTGCTCGGTGACCGGTACGTGGTGTGGCGGGGGATCGACGGTGGACTCGCTGCAGCACCCGATCGTTGCCCCCACCGCGAAGCCCCACTGTCGCTCGGCCACGTGCGCGACGGATGTCTCGTGTGCCCCTATCACGCATGGGCCTTCACCACCGACGGCACCTGCGTCGACGTGCCGTCAGCGGGCGCGGGAGCGCCGATCGCATCGGCGGCGAACCTCCCGGTGCTGGCGGTGCGCGAGCTCTACGGGCTCGTGTGGGTGTGCCCAGGGACCCCGGTGGGCGAGCCGCCGCACATCCCTCAGGATGCCGACCCCACGTTTCGCCGACTCACCGCCGGGATGGAGAGCTGGGCCGTCTCGGCGACCCGGATGGCCGACAACTTCTGCGACGTGGCCCACTTCCCGTACGTGCACGCCGGCACCATCGGCCCGGACACCGATCCTGTCGTCGCGCCGATCTCCGTCGTCCGACTCGACGCCGACTTCACGGGCTACGAGTACACCGTCGACGTCCACGACGAACACGGCAACGACGTTCGCCAGCGGATGTCGACGGCGTTCCATCTCCCGTTCGTGGTCCGCTCGAACACGCACTACGAATCCGGCCCCCGCACGGGACACGACCGCGTGCTGCTCCTGTGCACCACCCCGGTCGACGACGTCACGTCACTGTTCACGTTCGTCGTCTGGCGCAACCACGATCACGATCTTCCCGCCGACGAGGTGCTCGCGTTCGACCGTGCGATCGGCGCCGAGGATCGAGCGATGCTCGAGCGGATCCCGGGGGTCCTCCCGCTCGACAATTCGGCCACCGTGAGTGTGCGCTCCGACCGACTGTCGGTCGAGTGGCGCCGACGGTTCGCTGCGCTCGTCGCCTGACACCCTGCCGCCTGACACCTGCCGCCTGACACCCTGCCGCGACGGTCCGATTCGTTACCCTCTCCGGGGACCACAGGGGGTTGTTCATGCACGAGATCGAACTCATGCCGGCGCGGTCTGGCTGCATTCCTGCAGCAGCATCGAGACGACGTCGAACTGATCGAAGTCACCGACTACGAGACGATGGCAGGCGGCTACAGCCGTTCGATGGCCAAGGCTCGGGTCCGGTACACGACCGACGGGGTGGTGCTCGAGGAGACCCTCGTCCTGCGCGGTGACCCGCCCCCGGGCCATGCGATGCTCGACACCGACCGCGACCACGAGTGGGCAGTACTGCGGACCCTGACCGAACTCGGACTGATCCCGATCCCGTCGGCGCGCTACTACGACGCCACGGGCGAACATCTCGGCACCAAGGCGATCGTGATGGACCACGTGACCGGCGGGTCGCTGCAGTCGCTGATCGAGGAGATGAGCGATTACGGCGACCACCCGACCCGTCTCGCCGAGCTGTGGGGCCGGATCCACTGCATCACGCCGGACCAACTCCCCGAGGCGATGGCGCGCCCGTTGAGTTGGGAAGCACGCATCGACGACCTGATCCGGTCGTGGCGCGACGCCGAGGCGTCCAGCGTCAACAGTGACCCCACCTGGCGTTACATCGCAGCCTGGCTGGCGGCGAACAAGCCGCCTCCGCTTCCTCTCCGGCTCACTCACGGCGACCCGCAGGCGCCGAACGTGATGATCGACCACGCGGGCGAGTACCTGGTGGTCGACTGGGAGTTCGCCTCCATCGGCGACCCTCGGGAAGACCTCGGCTGGTACAACATCTACTCGACTGCGGCCGGCCCGAACCTCTACGAGGCCGACCCGGAGGCGTTTCTCGCTGCCTACCGCGCGGTCACCGGCTTCGGCGAGGCCGAGGTCAACCCGCTGACGGTCGGCTACTTCACGATCCTGTCGTCGATGAAGATCCTCGGCCCGATCAACGCTCAGCTCGACAAGCTCGCGCTCGGCGAGAACTCCGGAACCACGACGGCTCTGCAGGTCGGATCCATCTCCTTCGGGCACGACAACTTCATCAACGCCATCGACGCGATGCAGGCTGCCATCGACGCGATGGCCGGAGCCCAGGAGGCCACCTCATGATCGTCCTTCCGACCACGCCTCAGTTGCTCCGTGACATCCGCAACGAACTGACGCACACGGTTGCACCGGAGGTCCACGGCGCTGTTGCGAGGGTGGCGCTCGAGCAGATCGACATCATCTTGGAGCAGTGTGCCGTGCGCAGCGGTGACGAGATCGTGTGGATGGTGGAGGAGATCGCCGAGATGCTCGCCTACGCCGACGACGTGGTCGCATCGACCGCCGACGAAGCCACGGCGGCCGCGCTCGTGGCCGCGCGGAGCAACGCAGCGGGAACGTTGCACCTCGACGACCTGGTCCACGACTACACGCTCACGTCCGAGGCGCTGTCGTGCGCGATCGAGGCGTGCATGGCCGATCCCGGTCGGTCCGACCTGCTCAGGCGCGGCGTCGAGATCCTGCGGCTGCGGCGGGCCGAACGCGAGACCGTGGTGCGCGCCAATTGGCGCCTCGTCGGGCGGGGCTGACGTCGCTCAACGGGCGTTGGCTCGCAACGAGCGTTGGCTCGACAGGGTGAACAGCGCGAGGCCACTGATCACGAGCGCCATGCCGACCACCTGCGGAGCGCGCACGGCTTCGCCGAGGATGAGGAACCCGAACAGCACGGCGAGCGCCGGCTGTGCGGTCTGCATGATCCCGATGGTCGCCACCGGAATGTGTTGTTGCGCGAACACGATGCAGCCGTGCGAGAGCATCCCGGTCAGCAGCGTGAGGATCACGACGACGAGCCAGCCGCGGGCGCTCAGGGCGAACACGTCCGAGCCGGCGATCACTGCCGCGATCGGCCCGGCCACGAGCACGCCGATCGGCATCATGCACGACATGAAGTCGAGCGTGCCGACCCCTGACGTGCGGGCGCGTTTCGTCGACAGCAGATAACCCGCCCAGAGTGCGAGCACGCCGATCATCAAGACGTCGCCGCCGATCGACGACGTCCCCTGTCCGGGACCGAAGAACAGCACGAGCACGACACCGAGGATCGACAGACCACCCCACCGGAGCGCGCGCCAGTTCGGCTGTTCCTCGAACATCAGCGCACCCAGGGGCAGCAGGATGAGTGGTGTCATCGCGCCGATGAACTCGGCGTGAGCGATGCTCGTCTTGGTGATCGCCGTGAAGAACAGCGCGATGTTCGCCCCGAAGAACAGCCCCGGGAGCACAGCCGTGCGCCACGCGGTCGACGTGGGCAGCGGTCGGCCACGGTGTGCCTTCAGCACGAGGATCACCGTCCACCACCCGATCACTGCGCCGATCATCCGCCAGAACGCCACGACCGAGCCGGTCGACTCCGACCACTTGATGAGCGACGAACTCGTCGAGAAACTCACGACGGCGATCAGCATCGCGAGCAGGCCGAGCGTGCGGCCGCTGAATCGTTCGGTCATGCCGGCGGCGACGTCACGACGAGGTCGTGTCGGCGGGCGGTCGGGATGGTCGGGGAGCTCGGGATGGTCGGCGCGGACCAGATCGGGTTCGAGGTAGATGACCGTCGCCGACGGCGTCGTGGCTCGGATGGCGTCCTCGGTGGCATTGATCGCAGCGACGAGTCCGTCGGCCGACAACGCCGACGAGTACTCGATCTTGGCGCCCACGAGGATCTCGTCGGGGCCGAGGTGCTCGGTGCGCATGTGGATGAGCTGATCGACGTTCGCGGTGGACTCGATCGCCGCACCGATCGCATCCTGTGTCTTCGTCGCTCGCCGACTCGCCGATGAGGAGGCTCTTCATCTCGACGATCAGCACGATGGCGATCGTGATGAGCAGCAGACCGATCATCACCGAGCCCATTGCGTCCCATCGGGCGTTGCCGGTGACCTGCGAGAGCACGACCCCGGCCAGCGCGAACATCAGGCCGACCAGGGCGCCGATGTCTTCGAGGAGGACGACGGGGAGCTCGGGCTGCTTGGTGTGGCGGATGAAACTCCACCACCCCGTTCCGGGCTCCTTGACATGGTTCGATTCGCGTACGGCGGTCCGCAGGGAATACGACTCCAGCGCGATCGCCACCACCAAGATGGTGACCGCCACGCCGATGCTCTCGACCTCGTGGGGATGACGGAGCTTCGAGATCCCCTCGTAGAGCGCGAACATGCCGCCCGCCGAGAAGAGCACGAGTGCCACTGCGAACGCCCAGAAGTAGCGCTCGCGTCCGTAGCCGAAGGGATGCGCCGCGGACTCCGACCTGCTCGCACGCTTGCCGCCCAGCAACAGCAGCAACTGGTTGCCGGTGTCGGCGAGGGAGTGCACCGTCTCGGCCAGCAGGCTCGCCGACCCCGTGATGAGGAAGCCGACGAACTTCGAGATCGCGATCCCGAGGTTGGCGAAGAACGCTGCGAAGATGGCCTTGCGGCTGCCGTCGGTCACGCTGGGAGCGTAGGCGGTCATCGTCGAAGTGCTGTGGCGCGGCGCGACCGGTCCCTGAGCTTTGCGAGGGCGGTAGCCTTTTCCCGATGAGCCCCCTCGAAGCCCTTGCCGCGGAGACCGGTGGAGCAGCCGCCAGCGAACCGATCATCATGGTTACGAACGAAGCGCTCGACCACCTGCGCGAGTTGCGTGACGACGAGGTCGACGGCGACAAGCTCGGCCTGCGCCTGGCGATCGCGTCCGATCCGGGCGAGGAGTTCCGCTACGACCTCTCGTTCGAGGAGTACCTCACGGCGGCGTTCACCGACGAGGTGCGCACCCACGACGGCATGAAGGTGATCATCCCCGGCAACGACGTCGAGCTGCTCACCGGCGCCACGCTCGACTACACCCCGACGCAGGGGCTCGTGATCCGCAATCCGAACCGTCCGGCCGCCCCGTCGATCGAGGGTCTCACCTCCGACGACGAGCTGTCGGCCGAGATCGAGGCGATGGTGGCAACCGAGGTCAATCCGGCACTCGCGGCGCACGGGGGGTTCGTCACCTACGTCGGCCACGACGGCGCGGGTACCGCCTTTCTCACGATGGGCGGCGGCTGCCACGGCTGCTCGATGAGCAAGATGACGATGCTCGACGGTGTGCAGACGATGCTCGTCGACGCGATCGAGGGTGTCGAACGGGTCAAGGATCTCACCGATCACGCCACCGGCGAGAACCCCTTCTATTCCTGATTGCGAGGCCTCACCGAATGTCGGTGGTGCGACGATCCGAGGTCGGCCTCGCTCCGCCTCGTCGCTGGCGCTTCCCTCGGCGGCTGCGTTCTCGCTCTGCCTCCTTGCTGGCGCTTCCCTGCCTGATTGCTCGGCCTCACCGAACGTCGGTGGTCGATGATCCGGGTCGGCCTCGCTCCGCCTCGTCGCTGGCGCTTCCCTCGGCGGCGTGCAGGTCTCGCTCTGTCTCCTTGCGCTGGCGCTTTCCCCGGCGGCGTGCTTGTGGCTCAGCGGCGGGCGAGGCGGCGGAGTGGGGGTTCGGTGGTGGGGGGTTGTTTGCGGGGCGGGAGTTCGGCCAACAGGCGGGTGGTGATCTCGGTGATCTCGGCGACCGCGCGTTCGAAGGCTTCCTCGGTTGCCGCAGACGTCTTCTGGACGCCGCTGATCTTGCGGACGTACTGACGCGCACCCGCCTCGATCTCCTCGGCTGTCGCCGCGGGTTCCAGACCCCGAAGTGTGGTGATGTTGCGGCACATGGTCAGACGACCATCAGCTCGTCGGCATCGGGGAGGACCTCGACATGTCGTCGGGCGACCCAGCAGACCGGATCGATCCGCAGCCGTCTGGCGCGAAGGTCGTCGACGACACCCTCCATCAGCACCGACGAGTAGTCGTTGCCTCGATGCTGTGGTCGGGTCTCGACGTGCGGCACGGTCACGACACCGTCGGTCTCCGTGAAGGTCGCGAACGAGAGCAGCTCGTCACCGTCGTAGAGCTCGTACTGCGCTCGATCGTCACGTCGGCTGACGTGGAGTCGACCTGCGTGCGTCGGTGAGTTCATCAACGAAGTGTCGCGCATCGGCCGGCCGCCGGATCCTCCCGAGCCGGTGTGCCAACATCCGGAGATGAGCGAGATCTTCGACATCGAAGCCAGGTACCTCTTCGCCCAGCGTTCGTTCGCCGAGCTGGCTCGCGGCCTGTCGGACGACGACTGGGCGACGCCGATGCCGTGCACTCCCGAGTGGACCGTGCGCGATGCGTTGTCGCACGTCGCCGGAATCCCCGATGATGCGCTCGCCGGCAGGATGGATGGCGCTCCGGGTGAGGCGTGGACGGCAGCACAGATCGTTCGGAACGCGTCGTTGACGGTCGACGAGCTCCTCGATCGCTGGGACGCCCAGGCGCCTGCATTCGCGGCCGTGATCCAACAGCTGGGCGAAGGTCGTCCGCCGTTCGACTGCCACACCCACGAGCACGATGTCCGCCAGGCGCTGGGTCGGCCGGGCGACCGCACCTCGCCGCTCGTCGAGGCCATGGCCGTCGATCTGGCGACCATCACCGACTGCCCGGTCGCGCTCACGGTCGAGCTGGTCGACGGGCGAGTGGTTCGCAGCGGCCCCGCCGAGTCGGCAGGCGCCGTCGTGCTCAGCGGTATCACCGCGTTCGACCTGTTGCGTTCACGACCGGGTCGGCGCAGTCGCGAGCAGGTCCGCGCGTGGGACTGGAGTGGTGCCGACGCGGACATCGACGCCGTCATCGATCGCTGGTTCATCTTCGGCCCGGCAACCGACCCGATCATCGAATGACCCCGTCATCGAATCACCCCGAAAAATGCCTGTAGGTGCGCGCTCGAGCGCGCACACCGATGCATATTTCGGGGTCAGGCGGGGGATTCGAGGGCTTGTTCGAAGTCGGCGACGAGATCGGCGCGGTCCTCGAGGCCGACCGACACGCGCAACAGGCCGGCGGTGACTCCGCACGAAGCCTGCTCGTCGGGCGTCAGGCTGGCGTGGGTCGAGGTCGCCGGGTTGCACACGAGTGTCTCGGGTCCGCCGAGCGAGGTGGCCACGCGGGCGATCTGCAAGCGGCTCAGGAATGCCGCGGCCGTGTCCCGATCGGCAAGTTCGAACGACAGGACGGTGCCGTACTGGCGCAGCTGCTTCGTCGCCAGGCCGTGCTGCGGGTGCTCGCTGAGGCCGGGGTAGTGGACCGCACGCACCTCGGGGTGGTCGGCGAGCGTGATCGCGAGCGAGCGAGCCGACTCGTTCTGCTGTCGGGTGCGCACACCCAGGGTGCGGATGCCGCGCAGTGCATTGAGCGCGTCGAACGGCGACGGGGTGGCGCCATGGAGTACGGAGTAGGCCCAGATCTCGGCGAGGAGATCCGCTTCACCCGAGATGACGCCCAGCGTGGCGTCGTTGTGACCGGCGATGCCCTTGGTGGCCGAGTGCAGCGCGATGTCGACGCCGTGGGCGAGGGGCTGCTGGCCGAGTGGTGTGGAGAAGGTCGAATCGACGACGGTGAACGGGCCCCGGATCGCGCCGAGCTCGTCGAGGTCGGCCAGCTCCAGCAGCGGGTTCGACGGAGTCTCGGCGAGGACGAGCATCGTGCGGCCGGGCTCCACGGCGTTGGTGAACGCGCCGGGTTCGGCGACGTCGACGAACGTGACGTCGATCCCCATCCGTCGGCACGGCCCCTGCAGGAACGCGAGGGTGCCGGCGTAGAGCTGGCGCTGGGCGACGATGTGGCTGCCTGTCGAGCACAGCGCGAACACCGTCGACGCGAGCGCGCCCATGCCCGACGCGAACGCCAGTGATTCCTCGGCACCCTCCAGTTCGGCCATGGCCTGCTCGAACGACCGGACGGTCGGGTTCGAATACCGGCTGTAGAAGTCTCCGTGGCGCACCGACGTGGCACGCCGGTGCGCATCGTCGAGGCTCTCGGACTCCCAGGTGCTCGACGCCCAGAGCGCAGGCGCCAGCGACGAACCGCTCGCCTCGCGCCCGGCCGTGATCGCCAGTGTCTCGGGCGCCACGTGGGGCAGTGCTCGGTCGTTCGGCATGGCCGAACACGGTATCCGGTGCCGTCGACCGGCGATGCAGCGATTCCGAGCCGATCGACCCTGTCGTGCGGCCATCGTGGAGTGGGATCATGAACGCATGACGCGTCGTCGGCTCGTGCCCATGCTCGTGCTGGGGCTCGCACTGGCGTTGCCCGCCTGCGGTTCCGACGACTCGTCGACGACACCTTCGACGGTCGCGACGACATCAGCGACGACACCCTCGACGACAGCGGCGACGGTCGAGACGACACCCTCGACGCCGGCGACGTCGACGACACCCTCGACGCCGTCGCCGACGAGCGAGCCGTGTCTCGCTCCCGCGAACATCGACCCGGTCGTCGTGAACTTCCCCGACACGTTGTCGGGGCTGATCGGTCGTGACATCCGAACCGGTGCTCATCCCTGCGTCGAACGGGTCGTGCTCGAGTTGCAGGGCACCGGCACCTTCCCCGGGTATCGGGTCGAGTACGTCGACGACCCCGTCAAGCTGAGCCCGAGCGACCTCGAGGTCGACATCTCCGGTGACGCCACCCTCGTACTGTCGGTCGGCGCCTGGATGACCACGATGGAGGGCGATGGTTACGACGGCCCGGACCGGATCGAGCCGACGAACGTCGAGCACATCCGCGAACTCCGACTCATCGAGAACTTCGAAGGCATGCACCAGTGGGCGATCGGGCTCGATCGGCAACGTCCGTTCGAGGTGACGACGCTCACCGATCCACCACGCATCGTGATCGACATCGCGAACTGATCGATCAGTCGCCGAGTTCGGCCAGAACCGCGTCGTGGAGGAGACGGTTCGTGCTGATCGCGGTGTTGTGCAGATGGGTCGGCACGCCGAAGCGGTCGGTGAGGCTTCCGCCGGCCGCCTCGACGATCGGCTTGACCGCGGCGATGTCGTAGGGCGCCACGCCCACCGCGTCGACGGCGACGTCCATGGCTCCCTCGGCCACCAGCATGTGTTGCCAGAAGTCGCCGATCCCGCGTGACCGGCGGGCGCGCTGCTGGAGTCGGACGAGAGCGGGCGTGAGCCCGAGCGCATCCCAGCCGGGGCTGTGCGTGATGCTCACCTGGGCCTCGGCGAGGTCGTCGACGACCGACACGACGATCGGCCGCTCGTCGTCGAACACCGACATCATTGCGCCCAGGCCGAGCCCTCCCCACCAGCGCCGCCCGAGTGAGGGGGCCGACACCACGCCGAGCACGGCACCACGTTCGGCGTGCACGAGGGCGATGAGCGTCGCCCAGATCGGGATACCGCGCACGAACCCGGACGTTCCGTCGATCGGGTCGATCACCCACTGCCACGGCGAGTCGACATCCCCCCTCGGTCCGTGCTCCTCACCGAATGCGCCGTGCTGTGGTCGCTCGTGGAGCAGCCGGTCGACGATCAACGTCTCGGCTCGACGGTCGACCTCGGTGACCTCCGTGCGATTGCGCTTCCAGTCGATGTCGAAGTCGGCCTCGTGGAAGTGCGGCAACGTGAAGGCGTCGGCGGCGTCGGCCACATCGAGGGCGAGCGCGAGTTCGTGGGTCAGATCGGGTGTCGCGTCGAGGTCCATCGTCAGCGTCCCGTGTTCGAGGCGGAGGGGAAGTCGGGCCGGCGCTTCTCCTGCAGGGCAGCGAGGCCTTCGGCGGCGTCGGGGCCGAGGAAGTTGATCATCTCGTACGCCAGCGACGCCTCGAAGTTGGGAAGAGCCTGGCGGAGCCAGTGATTGAGGGCCCGCTTGGTCATCCGAGTCGCATCGACGGGGCCGGAAGCGAGCTTCTCGGCCACACCGAGTGCCGTCGGCAGTACCTCGTCGGCCGGCACCGCCTTGGAGACGAGACCGATCCGCTCGGCCTCGCGCCCGTCGAGGAAGTCGGCGGTGAGCAGGTAGTACTTGGCCTTGGCCATGCCGCACAAGAGCGGCCAGATGGCCACGGCGTGGTCGCCGCCGGCAACCCCCAGGCGGATGTGGCCGTCGGTGAGCCGGGCGTCCTCGTTGATCACGCTGATGTCGGCGAGCAGCGCGACGGCGAGCCCGGCTCCGACGGCGACGCCGTTGATGGCCGACACGATCGGTGTGTCGCAGTCGATCATCGTGCGCACGATGTCGCCGGCCTCCTTCATCACGCGGATCGTCTGGGCGTAGTCACCCACCTGTTCGGCGATCCAGTCGAGATCGCCACCGGCGGAGAATGCCCGACCGGCACCGGTGACGACGACGGCGCGCACCGACGGATCGTCGTCGATCGTGCGGAACACCCGCGACAGCTGCAGGTGCATGTCGGCGCCGGTGGCGTTCAACCGGTCGGGGTCGTCGAGCGTGACGAGGAGCACCCCGTCGCTCGGGCGCTCGAACCGTAGGCGGGTGTAGGCGCTGTAGGCGTCGGTGGGGTTGTCCGTCACGTCGGGAACCCTACGCAATGAGACGCTGGGTCGGACCCAGCGTCTCAGCCACCGGTTCGTCGGAGGTCGAGGCGCGCTTCGACCTGGCCGTCGAGGATCACCCCGGTGGGAACGAATCCGCGAGCGAGGTACATCGGCTCCGGTGAGCCCTTGCCGGTGTCCCACGCGACGACCAGGGTGTCGTCGCCCCAGGCGCGGCACTGTTCGACGACCAGGTCGATCACGCGGCTGCCGATACCGCGCCGCTGGTGCAGACGATCGACGAGGAGGCGCCAGAGATACGGGTCCGGCCGGCCGGGCCGCGAACGGTCCACCATGACGAAGCCGACCAGGTCGGCGTCGGCGCGCACCGCGCGGTACCACGCAGGGCCGGCGATGCCTCCGCTCTCCTGCAGGATCAGGGCCTCGGCGAGCGAATTCGCGACGGGAGCGACGAATCGTTGCTGCGAGCGATGGGTGGTCAGTCGCAACACCCGGGGCAGGATCTCGTTCGTGATCTCGACGAGTTCGACCGACTCGGGCCGCCGGCGCGGACGATCACGCCACGACTCCCAGTCGTCGCGGGTCATGCCGTAGAGCCAGTCGTCGGAGTTGTCGTCGCCGAGCCAGAACGACGAGCGCGTGTGCCCCTCGAAGAGCATGCCGATCCGCTCGAGCACCATGGCCGACGCCGGGTTGTCGGGGTGCAGACCCGCCTCGACACGGGTGACACCGAGAGATTCGAACAGGTACGCGACGAGCGCCGTCGCCGCCTCGACCGCGTAGCCGCGGCCCCACGCGCTCCGAGCGAGCGTGTACCCGATCTCGGCGGTGCGGCCCTCCCAGGTGAGGTGCACGACGAGGTCGCCGAACACCTCGGTGTCATCGGAGTCGGCGATGGTCGCCATCCACCAGTCGTCGACGGTCGGGCCGTCCAGTGCCATCGTCTCGGCGACGGTGGTCTCGGCGCGCTCCAGCGGATACGGCGCGACCCAGTTCTGGTACCTGGCGACCTCCGGATCGCTGCGTCGGTCGGCGAGCGGCCCGGCGTCGGTGGCCCGCATCGGCCGCAACAACAGCCGATCCGTTCGGATGGGCTCGAAGGCCACCGCGTGCCTCAGGCGCTGCGGACGACAGCGACGACGCCGTCGACGTCGAGCCCGAACCGGGCGAGGATGGCGCTCGACTTCGGATCGTGGGGGATGAACTTCGTCGGGAGGCCGAGGACGTGGACCTCGGTCTCGGTGCGCAGCGCACAGATCGCATCAGCGATCGACATGCCGATGCCACCGTCCCTGATCCCGTCCTCGATGGTCACGACCCGGCTGTGGGTGGCGGCATCGGCGATCATCTCGGGGTCGAGCGGCGAGCAGCAGCGCGCGTCCCACACGGTCACCTCGATCCCGTCGGCGGCGAGCTCGTCGGCAGCCTTCTCGGCCGTCTCGAGCATCTTGCCGACGGCGATGATGCACGTCCCCGTGCCGGAGCGCACCGCGCTGCGGACAGGCCGGAACCGACCTCGGCCTCGGTGACCTGCCGCGCCGCCCGCGTGGGTAGCGGATGGCGATCGGACCCGACTCGACCAGGCTCACGGCGTCGTGGAACATCTGGGCCAGCTCCTGGGCGCTCGACGGCGCGAGCACGCGCATGCCCGGAACCTTCGACAGCAGTGCCATGTCGTACACGCCGTGGTGGCTCGCCCCGTCCGGGCCGGTGACGCCGGCCCGATCCAGGCAGAAGATGACCGGGAGCCGATGCAGCGCCACGTCGTAGACGACCTGATCCCATGCCCGGTTGAGGAACGTGGAGTAGATGGCGACGACCGGGCGGAGGCCGCCCATCGCCATGCCGGCAGCACCGGTCACGGCGTGCTGCTCGGCGATGCCGACGTCGAAGAAGCGATCGGGGAAGCGGTCCTGGAAGGGCAGCAGACCGGTCGGGCCGGGCATGGCCGCCGTGATCGCGACGATGCGTTCGTCGGCCTCGGCCTCCTTGACGATCGCCTCTGCGAACGCCTGCGTGTACCCCGTGGAGACGGCCTTCGGCGGGCCGACCAACGGATCGAAGACCGGAGCGTCGTGCAGGTGCTTCTCGTCGTCGTCCTCGGCTGGCGGGTACCCGCGACCCTTCTGCGTGAGTACGTGGACGAGGATCGGTCCGTCGGCCGACAACTCGATGGCGTTGTGGAGCGCGTGCTCCATCTCCTCGATGTTGTGGCCGTCGAACGGGCCGACGTAGCGGACCCCGAGCGCCTCGAAGAACGAAGGCGGCTGCAGGAACTCACGGACACCGGCCTTGAACGCGTCCATCGCCGATCCGGCCTGATGGCCCACGACGGGCAGGTGCTGGAGAAAGTCCTCGAGCCGACGTTGACGTCGCACGTAGACGGGATTGAGGCGGATGTCGGTGAGCGCGTGCGACAGCTTCTCGGTGATCACGTCGGTGACACTTGGATGGTTCGCCCGCTCGTCGCGGCTCTGCGCGCTGGCCGAGAGCATCGACACCGTCGGCGCGTACGAGCGGCCGTTGTCGTTCAGCACGACGATGACCCGCTTGTCTCCGTGGCCGATGTTGTTGATCGCCTCGTAGGCCATCCCGCCGGTCATCGAGCCGTCACCGAGCACCGCGACGATGTGACGGTGGTGGTCGGCGCCGAGATCACGGGCGACGGCCATGCCGTAGGCGTAGGAGAGGATCGTCGACGCGTGACTGTTCTCGACGTAGTCGTGGACCGATTCCTCTCGGGACGGATAGCCCGACAGCCCGCCCTGCTGGCGCAAGTGCTCGAACTGCTTCTGGCGGCCGGTGACGATCTTGTGGATGTAGGCCTGGTGACCCGTGTCCCAGAGGATCGCGTCGGTGGGCGACTCGAACACCCGATGCAACGCCAAGGTGAGTTCGACGGCGCCGAGGTTCGAGCCGAGGTGGCCGCCGGTGTCGGACACGGCCGACACCACGAAGTCGCGAATCTCGCCGGCGAGATCGTTCAGTTCGTCGTACGACAGGTCCCGCAGGTCGGCGGGCTGGCGAACTCGCTCCAAGTACATGCAGTATTGACGCTATCTCCACTGCCGAGTCGGTGCGTGACGGACCCGTACAGTCGGGTGCATGACAGTCCCAGCAGGATCCCCGTTCGACCTCTCCGGCCACGTCGCCCTCGTGACGGGCGGCAACGGTGGCATCGGGCTCGGTATGGCCGACGCGCTCGCCGCTCATGGAGCGGATGTCGCGATCTGGGGGACCAATCCCGACAAGAACGACGCCGCGATCGAGCAGCTGGGTCGGCACGATGTGGAGTTGCTGTCGATCGTCTGCGACGTCGGCGACGAGGATGCGGTCGTGCAGGCCATGGCCGACACGATCGGTGAACTCGGCCGGATCGATTCCTGCTTCGTCAACGCCGGCATCGGCGGGCAGGCGCCGAGCTTCATCGGGATGACGTCGGACGAGTGGCGGCGCGTGATGCGGGTGAACCTCGACGGAGCGTTCTTCACCGCCCGCGAGGCGGCGCGGCACATGGTCGATCGCGCCGAGGCGGGCGACGAGGCCGGCGGTTCGATCGTGTTCACCACGTCGGGGTCGGCGTTCTTCGGGCAGCAGTCCGGACAGCACTACGGCGCCTCGAAGGCCGGGGTGAACTCGATGATGAAGGCGATCGCCGTGCAACACGCCCGCCACGGGGTGCGCTGCAACTCGATCCTGCCGGGCTGGATCGAGAGCGACATGACCGCCGGCGCGTTCGGTTGGGACCGCTTCGTCGACAAGGTGCTGCCACGGGTGCCGGCGCGTCGATGGGGGGTCCCCGCCGACTTCGGTGGCCTCGCCGTCTATCTCGCCAGCCGGGCATCGAGCTACCACACCGGCGACGTCATCACCATCGACGGCGGCTACCACTCCTTCTGAACCGACCCTCCCGACCCCGAATCCCGACCCCCGAATCCTCCCGACCCCCGAAATTCTCCTCGGGATCGCGCGCTGAGCGCGCACCCAGAGGAGAATTTCGGAGGTGGTCAGGTCGGGGGGCCGGCGAGGACTCGTCGGCGGTGCTGTTCGAACGGGACGGCGGGGTCGTCGAGGGAGTCGATCCACCAGGTCATGCCGACGTCGGCGAGCCGCGGCGATCTTGTCGTGCGTCTCGGTGTGGGCCGGCGACGAGCTGCGGTCGACGAAACACGCGTCGAACGGTCGGTCGATCGCCGCTGCCGATCGGTGGCCACGCACCGCGGCCACGCAGTCGGCGAACTCGTCGACGCTCAGGTAGCCACCGGCGCTCGCGACCGGCCAGACGCCGTCGAAGCGCGCCGCTCGACGGAATGGCGCGCTGCCGGGCCAACCGCCTGCCACCCAGATCGGCACGCGACCGTGTACCGGCGTCGGGCGGAACTCCACGTCGTCGACGGTCACGTGTTCGCCCCGGAACGTCACCGGTTCACCGGACCACAGCTGCACCAGCGCGTCCAGCGACTCGTCGAGGATCCGAGCGCGGCGGCGCGGCTCGGCATCCTCTCCGAACCGTGTGAACTCGTCGTCGGGAGCGCCGAGACCGACCCCGAACCGGAGCCGACCGCGCGACAGCAGATCGAGCGTCACCGTCTGACGTGCCACGACCGACACGCGCCGTCGTGCGAGGGGCGTCACCATCGGGCCGATCACGATTCGTTCGGTCGACGAGGCGATCGCTGCGAGCGTCACCCACGGGTCGACCATCGGCTGCCAGGGCCGGCGGCGGATGACGTGATCCCACAGGAAGAACCCGTCCCAGCCGGCAACCTCGGCCTCGGCGGCGAGTCGTGCCAGCTGGATCGGATCGGCGAAGTCACCACCGTTGGGGACCCCGAGTCCGAAGTTGACGGACGTGTCACTGCCCATCGGCTGCCCCTCGTTTCGTGTAGATCGACACGTGCTGCGAGCTGTCGTCGTCGAACCCTGCGCCTGCCATGTCGCTGCACCGCTCGGCCAGCGTCAGCCCCGCGCGGGCTGCCATGTCGTCGAGCTGGCCGGGTGTCGCCCAGCGGATCGACCAGGGCCGCAGCCGCACGCCGCCCTCCTCGCTGAACTGCACGAACTGCCCCTCGGCACGCTGGTTGTCGGGATCGTCGACCGACACCGAGAGCACGACGTGATCGACGGCCAGTGTCCGTACGGACACGTCCGACGTGGGCCGTGCTCGGCGCTCGACGTCAGGGACGAACGCCTCGACCACGAACGAACCGCCTGGTCGGAGTCGCGCGGCAACCTCGAGGAAGCACCGTTGCTGCGTGGTCTCGTCGAGCAGGTTGAAGATCGTGTTGTACGCCACCAACGCCGCATCGAACGGCCCGTCGGGGAGGTCGTCGACCATGTCGCCGCGGATGGCGGTGACCGCACTCGTGACGTCACGTTCGGTGAGCCGGTCGAGCATCGCCTCGCTGCTGTCGATGCCGACCACCTGCAGTCCCGCCGCAGCCATCGGCACGGCCAGCCGTCCGGTCCCGACGCCGAGTTCGAGCACCCGTCCGCCCGGGCCCGCCAGCGAGCGCATCCGGGCAACCGTCGCGTCGACGTCGGTGACGTCGGCGTACCACTCGTCGTACACGTCGGCGAACCCGTCGCCGTACGAACGCTCGTCGTAGCCCCGCATCGCGTCGAGGCTACGTACACGATGTGCCCGACGCATCGTGGACGTCGGGCGCATGGTGGACGTGGATCGCCGGTGGGCGCGCAGCGGTAGCGTGGGATGGGTGAGCGAGCCGGCGATCACCTACCTCGACCACGCTGCGTCCACGCCGATGCGGGCGGAGGCGATCGAGGCGATGATGCCCTACCTCGCCCACACCTACGCCAACCCGTCGGGTTCGCACCGCTTCGCCCGTCGGGCGCGTCAGGCCATCGACGAGTCCCGCGACACCGTGGCCGCAACTGTCGGTTGTCGACCCAACGAGGTCGTGTTCACCGGGTGTGGCACCGAGAGCGACAACACCGCCATCGCGGGCGCCGTCTCACGGCACGGCGGGATTGCGGTCTGCCCGGCCGTGGAGCATCACGCGGTCCTCCACGTCGTCGAGCGTCTCGGCGGTCGTGTCGTCGGCGTCGATGCTGCCGGCAGCGTCGATCTCGACGAACTCGCTGCGGTGCTCGACGACGAGGCCGACGTCGCCATCGTCAGCGTGATGGCCGTCAACAACGAGGTCGGCACGATCACCGACATCGCCCAGGTGTCCGAACTCGTGCGTCGGCTCGCGCCCGGCGCACTGGTGCACACCGACGCCGTGCAGGCCGCCTGTTGGCTCGACCTGCGTGAGGTGACGCCGCACATCGACCTGTTGTCGCTCAGTGCCCACAAGTTCGGTGGCCCGAAGGGGGTCGGCGTGCTGATCGAACGTGGCGGGCCACGCATCGACCCGCTGATCATCGGCGGCGGACAGGAACGCGAGCGGCGCAGCGGCACGCAGAACACCGCCGGCATCGTCGCCACTGCGGTCGCCCTGCAACTCGCCGACGCCGAGCGCGACACCGAGTCCGTCCGGCTCGCCGATCTCCGCGACCGGCTCGTGAAGGGGCTCCAGAGCCGGCTCGACGGTGTCGTCGAAACGGTGCCACCGGCACGCAAGGTCGCCGGATCGGCGCATGTGTGCATCGCCGGCGTCGAGTCCGAGGCGCTGCTCTACCTGCTCGACGAGCACGACGTCTGCGCGTCCGCAGCATCGGCGTGTGCGAGCGGTGCGATGGAACCGTCGCACGTGCTCGCGGCAATGGGCGTCGACCGCGCCACGGCCCTCGGTTCGCTGCGGCTGACGCTCGGCCACACCACGACCGAGGCCGACATCGACCGTGCCCTCGAGGTGCTCGTTGCCGCGGTGGATCGGCTGCGGCGATGAAGGTCATGTGCGCCATGAGCGGTGGCGTCGACTCGTCGGTCGCGGCGCTCCTGCTCCAGCAGGCCGGCCACGACGTGGTCGGGGTGACGATGAAGCTCTGGGGCGGCGACAGCGACACCGGGTGCTGTTCGGTGTCCGACGTCGACGACGCCCGCCGCGTCGCTCAGCAGCTCGGTATCGACCATCTCGTCTTCAACTTCGGCGACGACTTCGACGAGCACGTCGTCGCACCGTACGTCGACGCGCACACACGCGGCATCACACCGAACCCGTGCATCGAATGCAATCGCTCGGTGAAGTTCGCCCGCCTCGCCGAGCGCGCCGACCTGCTCGGATTCGATGCCGTGGCCACCGGGCATCACGCCAACATCGGGCGCACCTCCGACGGGCGTCACACGCTCGAGCGCGGCGCCGATCCCGCCAAGGACCAGAGCTACGTGGTCCACATGCTCGACCAGGCACAGCTTGCGCGCACGATGTTTCCCGTCGGCGGCATGCAGAAGGCCGAGGTGCGTGCGCTCGCAGCGTCGCTCGACCTGCGCACGGCCGACAAGCCCGACAGCCAGGACGTCTGCTTCATCACCTCCACGGGCGGGCGCACCGCCTTCCTGGGCGACCGCATCCCGTTCCGGGCCGGGACCGTCGTCGACTCCGCCGGCAGGCAACTCGGTGAGGTCGAGTCGGTCGAACTCGTCACGATCGGCCAACGCAAGGGCCTCGGGCTGCCCGGTGGCGGACCCAAGCGGTACGTCGTCGACGTCGACACCGCAACGGCCACCGTGACCGTCGGCGACGAGGCCGACCTGCTCCGTGACGACCTCGTCGTCGACGGCGTCACATGGGTCGACGAACCGGTCGTCGGCTCCGTCCTGGTGCAGTGCAGCGCCCACGGCCGGCCGCGCACGGCCACGATCGGCGCCCTCCGAGACGCCGATGGTGATGCCGACGACGGCACGATCTCGGTGACCTGGGACGAGGCCGCAACGCCGCATCGCCCCCGGCCAGAGCGTCGTGTTCTACGACGCCACCGACACCCGGGTACTCGGCGGCGGCATCTGCCGCTGACCCCCACCCCGACGCCAACCCGACCCCCAACCCGAAAATGCCTCTGGGTGCGCGCTGAGCGCGCACACCGATGCATATTTCGGCGTTTGGAGGGTGGGTGGGGAGGGGAGCGGTGTCAGGCGACGGGGAGGCCGCGACGCTTGGCGGCACGGAGGACGGCTCCCGGGCGGCTCGGTGCCGTGAGGAACGACGTCAGGTGGATGGCTCGGCCGTTGGGTTCGGCGGGCGTGAAGGCGAACACCGCGGTGACCGACTCGATCGTGGCCACCTCGATCGCATAGCCGCTCGCCGGCCCCGTCAGATCGGCAGCCTCGGTGTCGGCAGGTGCCAAGCCGATGCGAGCGATCTGGGCGGTTCGCAACGGGAACGTGTCGGCGAGCACCACCGGATCACGCACCACGATGCCGGCAGGGACGAGAACGAACCATCGCTGCGACAAGCGGTGCCATCGCGGCCCGAGGAACACACCGCCGCCCGCGGCGCCGACCGCGAGCACGGCGCCGACGATCCACTGTCCGGCCGCCAGCAGCAGCGGCCCCGACACCAGCGTGGGGGCCCAGATCAGCCAGCTGGCCACGGCCGCGGCGCCGGCGGCCACGGGCATGCGCAGCGGGAACCGTTCCTCGTCGCCGTAGGCCGATGCCTGGACGAACTGGCGTCCGAACTCGGCGGCGAATGCCGCACCGAGGGTGATGATCGCCGGAATGCCCAAGCCGAGCAGGTCGACCGCCGGTGCCCCGCCGATCGCGGCGGCGGCGGTGGCGACCACGGCGAGCGGCACCCCTACTCGCACGATCGTCAGCGATCGGACCGACGCGACCGCCAGTGCGAGTGCAACGACTCCCCACAGCAGCCATGCGCCGATCGCCGTCGTCCAGACCACGGCGGCACTGCGCCCGTCGACGGCCGCCTGCACCGCGGACCCGCCGACGACGGCCACGACGATCCAGCCGGCACGGGCGACCCACGGCATCGCCCGAGCGGCCATGGTCATGGTCGAGCCGTCGGCCGCGAGGTCGGAGCGTTGATCGTGGGTCGCGGGCATCTCCCCATGTTGCCGCGTAACTCGCATGAACGCGACGTGAAATCGTCGACTCCCTCGGTGCAGAATTCGGTCGGAGCGGACATCGCGTGGGACGATGACGGATCCCGGAATTCCACACGCCGGGGTGACAGAGTTTGTTCCGACGATCATGGGGAGGTGACGACATGACCAGCATCCGACCGACGACCCCTCTTCGCGGCATCGTGTCGTCGCCCTTCGCCGACGGTGCCCTCGTCGGGTGTGGCAGTCTCCCGCATCGAGATCCCGCGGCCGCTGCGGCCTTCGCGATCGGCGAGTTCGACATCGCCACGATCCCGTCACTGCCGGGCCGCTCGATCGTCGAGACCATGCTCGGGCAGGCAACGGTGGCACTCGCCGGCCTCGGCGTCGATGCATCGGGACGCGTTGCCATCGACGACCGCAACGCCCCGGGTGTCGCTTCGAGCGACGTCGCCGTCGGCGCCCTGCTCGACACCGACGGTTTCGCCGGGTTCCGGGCGTTCCTCGATCTCGCGGGCAAGATCCGACTCGACGGTGCCGCCGTGAAGTGGCAGTTCGTGGGCCCGGTGACGCTGGGTGTGGCATTCGAGCGCGCCGGCCTCGATCGTCGAGCAGCCTTCGATCTCGCGTGCGCGAGCGTGCGTTCATCGTTGATCGAGCTGTCCGCTGCCGTGACCGCCGTCCTGCCCAACTCGCCGCAGATGGTGGTGCTCGACGAGCCGTGGCTCGGCGAACTGATGTCGCCCGGGTTCCCGATCCCACCCGACGAGGCCGTCGACCGGATGTCGAACGCGATGGCCGCGCTCCCGGCAACCACGCTCACGGGGATCCACTGCTGCGCTCCGTGCGACGTGGCGACGCTGCTGGCGTCGGGCCCGGGCGTCATCTCGGTGCCGGTCTCACCCGAGCTGCTCGACTGGGCGGGGTACCTGACCAGGTTCATCGACGACGGTGGCATCGTGGCGTGGGGCGTGGTGCCGACCGACGGCCCCATCCGTTCCCAGTCCGATCGTCCCTGGCGCGAGCTCAGCGACCTGTGGTGCGGTCTCGTGCAGCGCGGCTGCGATCCGGTGCAGCTGCGCCGACGCAGTCTGGTGTCGCCGCAGTGCGGTCTGGCGTCGCACTCGGTCTCGGTTGCACGTGGGATCGCGCGACTCACCGGCGAGGTCGGCAAACGCGTCAAGGATCAGGCCTCGGCGACCCGATTCGCTCTCGGCGCCTGACATCGACGCCCCGTCCACGCCCGGATCACGAACCGATCGGCCGATCCGGCTGCCGGGCCCGACGGCGTAACCTCAGCGAACGATGACTGCGAACGACTCGGCGGACGAGAGCGATCCCGCGCTGCGGGTCGACGCGCTGCGGGCGGAGATCGCGCACCACAACGAGCGCTATCACACGCTCGACGATCCCGAGATCAGCGACGCCGACTACGACGCACTCGTTCGCGAGTTGCGTCGTCTCGAGGCCGAACATCCGGAGCTGGAGGACGAGACCTCGCCGAGCCATCAGGTCGGCGGAGCGATCAGCACGACGTTCTCCTCGGTCACCCACCGGGTGCCGATGATGAGCCTCGACAATGCGATGAATGCCGACGAGTTGCGGGCATGGGCCGATCGCGTCGTCAAGGGGCTCGACGGCGAGACGCCGAGGTTCGTCTGCGAATTGAAGTTCGACGGTCTCGCCATCAGCTTGCGGTACGAGGACGGCCGCTTCGTCCAGGCAGCGACGCGAGGCGATGGACGTGTCGGGGAGGATGTCACGGCCAACGTGGCGACGATCGCCGATGTGCCGGCCCGGCTGACGGCCGGTGCGGGCATCGCCACCGTGCCGTCGGTGTTCGAGATGCGCGGCGAGGTCTACATGACCCGGTCGAGCTTCGAGCAGCTCAACGAGCGAGCCATGGCGGCGGGTGAGAAGGCATTCGTCAATCCGAGGAACTCCGCCGCCGGAAGTCTGCGCCAGAAGGATCCCGCCGTGACGGCGAGCCGCAACCTGTCGTTCTGGGGTTACCAACTCGGCGAGGTCGTCGGTGGACCCGACTTCACGAGCCACGTTGCCGCCTTGGAGTACGCCGAGGCACTGGGATTGCCCATCAACGATCACCTGCGGTCGTTCACGACGATCGACGAGGTGATCGCACACTGCGCGTACTGGCAGGAGCATCGCCACGACCTCGACTACGAGATCGACGGAGTGGTCGTGAAGGTCGACGATGCCGGCCAGCGAGACCGCCTCGGCGTCACCTCGCGGGCCCCGCGCTGGGCGATCGCCTTCAAGTTCCCACCCGAGGAACGCACGACGAAACTGCTCGACATCATGGTGTCGGTCGGGCGTACGGGTCGTGCGACACCATTCGCCGTGCTGGAGCCGGTGTTCGTCGGTGGGTCGACCGTCGGCATGGCGACGCTGCACAACCAGGACCAGGTGGCGCTCAAGGATGTGCGGCCCGGCGACACGGTGGTGGTGCGCAAGGCCGGCGACGTGATCCCCGAGGTCGTCGGCCCGGTGCTGTCGCTGCGCCCCGCCGACAGCGAGCCGTGGGTGTTCCCCACACACTGCCCTCGCTGCGCGAACCCGTTGGTGCGCCCCGAGGGCGAGTCCGACACCCGGTGTGTCGCGCCGGACTGTCCGGCCCAACGAGATCAGAAGATCGCGTACTTCGCGTCACGCGGTGCGATGGACATCGAGGGGCTCGGCGAGCAGATGGTCGAGAAACTCACCGCCGCCGATCTGGTGCACGATCCCGCCGATCTCTACACGTTGACCGTCGAGCAGCTGGTGTCGCTCGAACGTGTCGGGCCCACGAGTGCGCAGAACCTCGTCGACGAGATCGAGGCGTCGAAGACGCGGCCCCTCCCGAAGCTGTTGACGGCGCTCGGTATCCGCCACCTCGGCCCGGCGGCGTCGCTCGCGCTCACGAACGCGTTCCACACGCTCGACGAGATCATGTCGAAGTCGCAGGAGGAACTCGCCGCCGTCGAAGGCGTCGGCGCGGTCATCGCCGGCACGATCGTGTCGTGGTTCGGCCAGGACGTGAACCGCGCCTACATCGATCGCCTTCGGGCCGCCGGTGTGAGCTTCGGTGACCCCGGTGCCGCCGAAGCCGCTGCGGCTGCGCGCGCTGCGATCCCTCAGACGCTCGCGGGGAAGACGGTCGTGGTCACCGGCACGCTCGCCGGCTACAACCGCGAGGCGGCCGAGGAGGCGATCACGTCTCGTGGAGGGAAGAGCCCGGGGAGCGTCAGCAAGAAGACGCTCGCGCTGGTGGTCGGTGACTCGCCCGGTGCGAGCAAGTTGACCAAGGCCGAATCGCTCGGCGTGCCGATCCTCGACGAGGCGGCTTTCGAACACCTCCTCGCCACGGGTGAACTCCCGTGACGGCCGTGGCGATCAGATGACCTCGAACGTCCAGGTGTAGGCGCTGGCCTGGTCGGGGCCCTCCTCGGCTCGCCAGAAGTAGACGGTGGCCTCGTGCTTGCCCTCCGTGAGCGTCTCGATCGAGTGCGCCCTCGACCGGTTGGAACGAGATGACAGCGTTGCCCGGGTCGAAGACGGCGGTGGTCGGCAGGTCGATCTGCTGGCCCGGTTGGGCTTGCACGTCGGGGTCGACGTCGGACTGGCCGATCACCGTGGTGGGCAGCTCGACGCCGTCGAGTACCAGTCGGGCCTCGTATCCCGCGAGCAGGTCGACGATGATCTGATCCTGCTGGAGCACCTGGACGGCGTTCTCGACCGGCTGCACCGACTCGATGGCCTCGGGCCGGTCGATGCCGTCGGTTCCGGTGATCGCCGAGGTGAGCCCGAAGATGACCAGCATCAACCCACACGCGATCACCAGGCTGGCGATGAACAGGCCTCGATCGAACTTGCGCTTCGGACGTGGCGCGGCCGTGTCGATGGCGGGATCGACGAGCGGGTCGCCCGGGGTCTCGATGGTGGTGTCGACGGCCGTGTCGACCGCGGTGTCGACGGCCGTTCGATGGCGGTGTCGTGTTGATCGCTCACCACTCCATGATGCCTGCCGTCAGCGCCAGATGCGCAGGCGGTAGCGTTTCGACGCTGTGAACGACGAGATGCCGGACCCAACCGAGACGCGGGGCGACCGCCTCGTCGGCCGAGTGGTCGCTGATCGGTACCGCATCGAGAATGTCGTCTCGTCCGGTGCGAACACGATCATCGTCGAGGCCATCGACGTCGTCGTCGACGTCCCGGTCACGCTGAAGATCGTCAGGCCGGAACGCGCGCTGCATGCCGCATTCCGTGACGACTTCCGCCGCCAGGTCGAGATCGCCATGTCGTTGTCGCATCCGAACATCGCCAAGGTGCTCGACTGGGGCGAGATCGAGCTGTACGGCGAGACCACGGTGTTCTGGGTGGTCGAGTACCTCGGCGGCGGCAGCCTGCGCGACCTCTTCGACCGGGGACGTCTCCTCGAGCCGTCGCAAGCGCTCGTGGTCGGTCTCGAGGCGTGCCGGGCGCTCGATGCCGCGCACTCCAGCGGCGTGATCCACACCGAACTGACCCCGTCGAAGCTGGTGTTCGGCGACGACGCCCGTCTCCGGATCGTCGACTTCGCGATGGCGGAACTGCTCGGCGCCGAATCCTGGGCAGAACCGGCGACCCTCGCCACACACGTCGCCCGCTACGCGTCGCCCGAGCAGGCGCTGCGCCTGGACGTCGACGACAAGACCGATGTGTACGCACTGTCGCTGTGCCTGATCGAGGCGATCACGGGCAGGGTGCCCTTCGCCGGTGATTCGACGGTCTCCACCTTGTCGGCACGCGTCGGCAAGCTCATGCCGGTGACCGCCGACATGGGTTCGCTCGCAGCGGTGCTCGAACGCGCCGGGCGCCCGGAAGGCGAGGATCGCTGGACGGCGGCCGAGTTCGCGGCAGGCGCTCGTGCAGGCGGCGGAGAAGCTGCCACGCCCCGAACCGATTCCGATCATGGCGTCGAGCCTGTTCGGCGCATCGATGCTCCGGCGCCAGGCCGAGCGCGATGTCGATGCGCTCGAGCCACCCGTGGAGCTCGACGTGCCGATCGGGGCCGAGTCGTCCGGCGACGATCCGACCGGCACTGCCGGCGACGCTCAGGCGCCGGTCGACGTCGACGCCGGTGCGCGCCGGTCGACGCTGGCGATACGACCGTCGCGCCGCTCCTCGTCGTCGCCGACATCGCCGACCGGTCCGACGACGAGGCCGGCGACGCGGCATCGTCGAGGCCGGAGCCGAGGCCGAAGCCGACGTCGTGGCCCCGACCGAGCAGTTGCCGGCTGCTGCTGTTGCCGCCGCGGCAGTTGCCACCACGCCACCCACGACTCAGATGGCGGTGACCGAGCCGGCGCCGTCGGGAACGATCTACGACGACGAGAAGCAGTCGCGGCCGTGGGGCAAGTACATCGCGATCGGCCTGCTCGTGGTGGCGGGCATCGCGGCCCTGAGCGTTGCCGGATTCCTGCTGTTGCGGACCAAGTCCTACGAGGTGCCCGACCTCGTCGGCGTCGAACAGGCCGTTGCACTCAACGAGGTGTCGGGCAACGACTGGGTGATCGAGACGAACCGTGAACGCAGCGACGAGGTGCCCGAGGTCGACCACGTGGTGCGAACGATCCCGGCTGCCGGCGAGATGCTCGACGAGGGTGCGACCCTCGTCGTGTACGTCAGCGACGGCCCAGAACTCCGCACGATCCCGGAGCTCGCAGGCATGACGCTCGCCGATGCCCAGGCTGCGCTCACCGATCTGCGGCTCGTCCTCGTCGAGTTGACGCCCGAGTTCTCCGAGGACGTCGCGCCCGGGTCGATCATCAGTTGGCAGGTTCAGGAGAATCCGTCGCTGGTCGCCGGCGCGCAGGTGCTCCCCGACACGGTCATCGAGGTGACGGTCTCGCTCGGTCCGGCCCCGCGGCCTGCACCGGACCTCACCAACCTCACACTGGACGAGGCGACGGCCGCCCTCGGCGGAGTGCAGTTGGTCCTCGCCCGCGGCGAGGACGAGTTCAGCAGCACGATCGAGGTGGGTCGCGTCGTCTCGCAGGATCCACCGCCGACCACGCCCGTCGAGCGCGGTGGCACCGTGACGGTGCGGATCTCCAAGGGGCCCGACCTCGTGGCGTTCCCCGACCTGACCGGCCAGACCTACCCCCAGGCGCAGGAGACACTCGCAGCCGCCGGCTACACGGTGAACAGCCTGCTGGGCACGACCGAGGGAACCTTCGTGTCGGCCTCGATCGACGGCGCCGAGGTCCAGGCCGGAGCCACCTTCCCCCGCGGCACCGGCGTCGACCTCATCTTCCTGTGAGCCGTACCGATTGGTCGGCGTCCCTGTCATGACGACCGGGTGATGACCGGCGCGCCTGCTCGGGACGTTGCGTGACGTCTCCGGGCGGCAGACTGTCGGAGGAGCACGACGAAACTGACGGAGGCGCTATGGCCAATTCGGAACCGGTTGCTGCTCGAAGGCCCGGTCCACGTCGTGCGCCAGGGGCACCGTCGGGTCGCGATGAGGTACGTCGAGCGGTACTCGACGCCGCCGCGACGCTGTTCGCCGCGCGTGGGGTCGGTCGAGTCTCACTGCGCGACATTGCCGCGGCATCGAACACCCACCTCGCTCTGATCGACCGATACATCGGCAATCGTGCCGATCTCGAGCTGGCCGTGTTCGATGACCTGTCGGCGCAGCTCGCGGAGAGTGTCCTGCAACATCCGTTGTCGGGCCAGGGATTCGACGTCGACTCGGTGATGGGCAAGTGGTCGCGCGTGGCGAGTGCGCTGATCATCCGCGGGCGACAGCTCGCAGGTCGCCCCGGGTTCAACCCGGTGCTCGCGATGGCCGACACGCTTGTCGAGGGCTACGGGCTCGACCCGCTCGCAGCACGCGTCCGCGCGGCGCAGATCGTTGCGACCGCCGTCGGCTGGCGTGTCTTCGAGGACTACCTCGTCACCGCAGGCGAACTCGACGCGGTCCCGCTCGAGACGCTTCGGCAGGACCTGGTGCACTCTGCCCGTCGCCTCGGAGCGACGCCGTGGCCGTCACCATCGGATCCGGTGCCGCGCTCACGCTGATCCGGCCCAGGATGGACGTTCTGCCCTGGTGACGACAGACTGGTGCGGACGATGATGTGTACAGTCGTACACATCATCGCGCTCGACTCGACCAAGTGAGCCGGGCCGTGTCACTTCAAGGAGAGAACATGTCCGAGCACGAGAGAGTGTCCACCACGGTTCCGTTGAGTTGGGACGAGGTGTGGTTCACGAACTGTCCGATGGTGTCGGCCAACAATGTCGACCAGGAGTTGGGCTGGTGCCGCGAGGAATTCAAGAAGATCGGGGTCGAGTACGCGTACTTCCGTTCCACACCGGAGAACAACTGGTACCCGCACTACATCCACAACCTGGACAACCTGATCCGCTTCGGTGGCCTCTACCCGACGATCCACGTCAACGCCGACATTCGGCGGACCCGGCTGCTCGGCGCCACGCAGGTCTACGAAGGCGGCGCAATGCTGGTGCGCGCCCGTGACGACATCTTCCGGATGGAGGATCTACGCGGCAAGAAGATCGGTCTCACCAAGAGCCTGAACACGATCAAGAACGACTGGTGGCGTATCCAGGAACATGCCGGCATCGAACTCATGTTGAAGATCCACGGTATGACGACCGACGACGTCGAGATCGTCGAGTTCCCGTACCCGGACGACTGGTACGACAAGCCCGAGATGCTCGAGGTCGACATGAACAACCCCTCGGAACTGTGGCTGCGCCGTGACCACAAGCACGACCTGGCGTTCCGACCGTTGGAAACCGGCCTGGAACAGGGCGTCGTCGACGCGATCTACACGCAGAGCAAGGTGTTCCAGCACCTCCAGGAGGACACCGGCAAATTCAAGGCGATCGAGGACCTGTCCCGCTACCCGGACTGGACCCTGCAGATGGCCAACTGTCCGGCCGTGATCACCTGTACCGATGTCATGGCCGACGAGCACCCCGAGCTGGTCGTGGCCTACATGAAGGCGATGATCAAGGTCGGCCGCTGGGCCAACGAGAACAAGCACGCCGCTGCGGGCATCTTGAATCGCCAGACGTTCTACCGAGACGTCGAGGACACGTACCAGGGCATCGTGGACGTCGACATGGTGCCGAACCTGTCGCCGAGGAATCTCGTGTCGATCGACATCGCCAAGGACTTCATGTTGAGTCACGGTTACATCCACAACGACTACGACGTGCACGAGTGGGCCGCGCCGCAGTTCCTCGAGCAGGCCGCACGAGAACTCCTCGAAGAGGAATGGACTCGACGGTCCACGGCGAAGCTCCCCGAACCGACCGAACTCGGCGCCCCCGGCGTTCGACTCGGCTGACCCCGACGAACGCCGAAGGAGTTGAAGATCATGGTGAGATCAGTTGTCGACATGATCAACGAGGCACGTGCTCAGATCGAGCTCGTGACTCCTGAGGCAGTGTCGAGAGAGATCGCGACGGGTGATCCGATCCTCGTCGACGTCCGCGAACCCGTCGAGTGGGAACGTCACATCGCCGGCGCGCTCCAAGTGCCTCGCGGGCTGCTGGAGTTCGTTGCCGATCCCACGAGCCCTCGCCACAACGAAGAATTGCAACCCTCGCGACGGGTGGTCGTCTACTGCGCCTCCGGAGCACGTGCGGCGCTCGCAACACTCGCCCTGCGGAACATGGGTTACGAGAACGTCGCCAACATGGATGGCGGCCTCAAGGCCTGGGTCGCCGCAGGACTGCCAACCGCCGAGCACCACGGCGACATCTGAACGACACGGCACGTCCGCGGGCCATGTCATGGCACCGGACGCTCGGCTCCGATGGCGTCCGACCGTTCGTGGAACAATCGGTCGATGCCGCACCTCCAACCGCTCGACAACCCGCTCCGCTTCGGGATCTTCCTGCCACCGATGCACAAGACCGGTGTCAACCCGACGCTGGCGCTGCACCGCGACCTCGAACTCATGGAGCACCTCGACTCGTTGGGGTATGCCGAGGCGTGGATCGGCGAACATCACTCCGCCGGCTCCGAGTTGATCGCCAGCCCTGAGGTGTTCATCGCGGCCGCCGCCGAGCGCACGAAGCACATCAAGCTCGGTACGGGCGTCAACTCCCTGCCCTATCACCATCCGTTCGTCCTCGCCGACCGCATCGTGATGCTCGACCATCTCACCCGGGGGCGGATGATGTTCGGTGCCGGGCCCGGCCAGCTCACCTCCGACGCGATGATGCTCGGCATCGACCCGATGAAGCAGCGGCCGCGCATGGAGGAATCGCTCGACGTGATGATGCGGCTGTTCGCCGGCGAGACCGTGACCGAGAAGACCGAGTGGTTCACCTGCGATCAAGCGGTGCTCCAGATGCGTCCGTACAGCAACTTCGACATCGCGGTGGCGTCCAGCATCTCGCCGTCGGGTTCCAAACTGGCCGGCCGCTACGGCACCGGGATGCTGTCGATCGCCGCCACCGAGCCCGCAGCGTTCGGAGTGCTCGACTACAACTTCACGGTCTGGAACGAGGAGGCAGCCCGCCACGGCCACGTGGCCGATCGCTCGAAGTGGCGGCTGATGGGCCCGATGCACATCGCCCCGACGCTGGAGGAGGCCAAGGAGAACTGCCGCTACGGGCTGCAGTGGGTGTTCGAGTACCTGAGCCACATCATCCCGATGGGCGACCCCAACGATCCTCCGACGCCGACTGACTACGACGAGTTCGTCGACTTCGCGAACGAAACCGGTCGCATGGTGATCGGTACGCCGGAGATGGCCATCGAGCAGATCTCGCGTCTGCAGGAGAAGACCGGCGGGTTCGGCGCCTACCTGTTCCTCGGCGCCGACCTGGCCAACTGGCAGGCCACCAAGGACAGCTACGAACTCTTCGCCTACGAGGTGATGCCCCACTTCACGGGTCAGGCCGCACCCGTCCAGGCCAGCTACGACCACGTGGTCGGCGCCGGCTCCAAGTGGGTCGATGCCACCCTCGGAGCCCAGCTCACCGCCATCGCCGACTACGAGACCGAGCGGGCGGCCCGAGCCGAGTGATGCGTCACGAGCCGGTGATCCGGGGGAGGATTCCTGTGGGGAATCGACGGGGACGCACGCCGATCGCTACGGTTCCGGGACTGTGCCGGCACCCTGCCGACACGAGGTCGACAAGGAGCCACTCATGACTTCGCTCGAAGGACGCGTTGCGATCATCACCGGTGCGGGTCGGGGCATCGGGCGCGAGCACGCACTGTTCTTCGCGAACGAGGGCGCGAAAGTCGTCGTCAACGACCTCGGGGGCGCCAACGACGGTGAGGGAAGCGACCAGACCCCGGCCGAGGAGGTTGCTGCGGAGATCCGCGCGCTCGGTGGCGAAGCGATCGCCAACGCCGACAACGTCGCCGATTGGGAGGGTGCCCAGCACCTCGTGAACACCGCCATCGAAGCGTTCGGCGATCTCGACATCCTGGTGAACAACGCCGGGATCCTGCGCGATCGCGTGATCGTCAACATGACCGAAGCCGAGTGGGATGCCGTCATCGCGGTGCACCTCAAAGGACACTTCGCTCCGACGCGCTGGGCGGCGGCGTACTGGCGCGAGGAGCACAAGGCGGGTCGCGGCAAGCGCCGCAACCTGGTCCACACGTCGAGCACGTCCGGGTTGTTCTCGAACCCCGGACAGGCGAACTACGGCGCGGCGAAATCGGGCATCGCCACGTTCAGCCAGATCGCCGCGAAGGAACTGTCTCGCTACGACGTCGTCAGCAACTGCATCGCTCCCGGGGCCCGGACGCGCCTGACGCTCGCCACGCCCGGCCTCGAGGAGATCATGACGCCACGTGACGGCGCCTTCGACGAGTGGGATCCGGCCAACATCTCGCCGCTCGTGGCGTATCTCAGCACCTCGGGCTGCCGGTTCAGCGGTGAGACCTTCTTCGCCCAGGGCGGCGTGGTCAAGCGGGTGAAGTCGTGGGAGATGGGCGACACCGTCGAACAGCCCGCGAAGTGGACGGTCGCCGAACTCGCCGCCGCGCTCGCCCCGCTCGCCGAACCGACCTGAGCCGCTCGCACGAACCGGGGACGTGGTGCGGGGAGATCTCAGTCGGCGGTGATGGCCTTGATCTCGTCGGCGATGGTGTCGGTGAACTCGTTCGACGGGATGGCGGTCTGCATCGCCATCATCTTCATCATGTCGCCCTGGACCTTGATCTTGCCGGACATGAACGCCTGCATGGCGATGGCCTGATCCTGGTCGACGAACATCGCCTTGGCGGTCGCGTAGTCCGTGGTGATCGTGGCATCGGCGTCGTCGAGCTCGCCGAGCTCCATCACGAGATGACCCGATGAGGTGTCGAGGTAGCTCCTCACTTCGCCATCGCCGAAGGGCACATCGACGATCACCTGGTTGATCTTGATGACGGTGGCGACCGGGGGGACCTGGTCGGCGTACTTCTCGCGGATGCCGTGCGCGGCTTCCATCCACTCTTCTGACAGGAACGGGTGCGTCATAGGTTCGTGACTGTACCGCGCCGGTCGATGGCGAGGCGGCTCGTCGTCACCTCGTCGAGGAACGCCCGGTCGAGTTCGAATCCGAGACCCGGCGTGGTGGGCACGGTCACGTGGCCGTCGGTGATCGTGATCGGATCGGTGACGATGTCCTGCGCGTAGAAGCGCGTGGAGGCGCTGATGTCGCCGGGGAGCGTGAACCCGGGGAGCGCGGCGAGTGCCGCGTTTGCCGCTCGCCCGATGCCGGTCTCGAGCATCCCGCCGCACCACACGGGTATGCCCTTGGCGAGGCACAGGTCGTGGATGCGGACGGCTTCGAGGTAGCCGCCGACCCGCCCGGGCTTGATGTTGGCGATCTCGCAGGCACCGAGCTCGATCGCATCGGCCGTCCCTGCAGCCGAGACCAGCGATTCGTCCAGACAGATGGGGGTCTCGATCTCGGCGGCGAGGCGGGCGTGGCCGATGATGTCGTCCTCGGGGAGTGGCTGTTCGATGAGGAGCAGACCGAACTCGTCGAGACGAGCGAGGTGGGCGCCGTCGGTGCGCCGGTAGGCGGTGTTGGCGTCGACCTGGAGCGGCGTGTCGGGCCCGATCAGTTCACGAACCGCGGCGACCTGCTCGATGTCCGAGCCGGGCTCGATCTTCAGCTTGATCCGGACGTAGCCGTCGTCGACGTAGCCCTGCACGGCAGCGAGGAGTTCATCGATCGTGTCGTGGATTCCCACGCTCACCCCGCTCGGGATCGGGTCCGCTCGGCGCCGAGGAACGACGCGAACGACTGCTCGGTCGCGCGGAGCTGTGCATCGAGGACCGCCATCTCGATGGCGGCCTTGGCCATGGGGTGGCCGTGCAGTTTGGCGAGGGTCGGTGCGACGTCGGCGGCGTCGATCGGGCCGGCCGCGAACAGCCGGGGGAGGAGGTGATGGATCATCACGTGTTGTGCGCCGTCGACGTATTCGGGTGAATAGCTCGGTTCGGACAGCGCCACGCACTCGCCCCACCCCTCGACGGTTGCGCCGCCGGACGGATCGGCGAGGTCGACGCGCACGAGCAGGATGTCGCGTTCGGTCTGGCTGCCGAAGCTGGTGCGGAACGGTGAGACGAGCGGCATCGCGATGCGACGCAGCTCGACACGTTCGAGGGTCCACCGCGGTGTGCTCATGCCGATCATCCGATCACGTAGTTGCCGTCGCGGGTGAATCCGACGACGCGGTGGCCGGCACCGAGCGCGTCGAGCAGTGCCTCCCTGGTCGAGCGGCGCCAACGAGCCACCGCCGCCGGGTCGCGACGTCGGAGATCGACGACGTCCTCCGGCGTCGGCACCACGGCGAGCGCGTCGACGTCGTGACCGTCCCGTGGCTGTTCCGGCAGCGGTGCGCTCACCCTCCAGGCGACGTGCAACCGATCCGAGTCGTCGCCGGCGTTGATGGCGTCGGTCATCTCGCCGTAGAACGACGGGAGGTACTCGTCGACCTCGGCGCCGAGCACGGCGATGTTGAACCAGGCATTGCGTCGCACCAGCGGATCGAAGGTCCAGGTGATCCAGTCGATGTCCCGCGCTGCAGCCCAGGCTCGTTGGTGCAGCTTCATGGCGCGTCCGACACCGGCGTGACGAGCGACGGGGAGCAGACCGGTCACGTGGCTGTGCAGGGCCGGTGCGTCGCCGTGTCGGGCGAGGATCCCCACCGACGCCCCGACGATGGATCCCGTCGGGGTCGAACGCAGCGGCCACGTAGCCACCGCTGTGACCGATCGCCCGCGCCAGCTCGAGGGTCACCAGCGGGGTCGCCGTGCCCCACACCTGCGCCAGCACGTCGCCCACCTCGATGAGTTCGGCGATGTCCGACACGGTCCGGATCTCGATGCCGCTCGTGATCACGATGCGTTGCGTCCTTCGGCGGCGGGTGTGGCCGGGTGCGTGCCGAGCGCGACGTGGTACGCGGCGCGGACAGCGAGGATCTGGTGAATCTCCGGGCCGACGTCGTTGGCGAACTCGGTGCGGTAGGTGTCGTCGGTGGTCAACACGACGGTGAAGTACATCCCCGTGAAGGCGCCGAGGAACACCGACACACGGATCAGCGGTTCGGACAGCACGAGCGTTCTGCCACCGAACGACGTCTCGAAGATGATCGGCAACTCGTCGAGAGTGGTCCACCCCATGGCGGTGTCCGCGGTGATCGACATGAACCCGAAGAAGACGAAGAACGCCGTGAGCGCCACGACGACCAGGGTGATCTGCATCGCCTGGCCGAACAGCACGATGAGGCCGATGTTGAACCGTTGGCGCAGGCGCATGGGGTCGTCGGGCGAGCCGGAGCCGGGGAGCACGACCTCATCGGCCGGCGTGTCGATCACGTGGGTCCTCACGTCGGCCCACGAGTCGAAGTGATTCTCCGCCCGGAGGTATCCGGGGACGCGACTGACGACGAACCCGGCTCCCAGCAGGAAGAACGTGAGGACGACGACCACGTAGGCCGCACCGTCGAGGGTGCCGGCAAGCTCCCAGACCTCGGCGTTGATGAACAGGAACGTGTTGAACAGCAGGAGCAGTGGGAGTGCCTTGGCGACGAGCGGGCCCAGACCGGACAGCTGGCCGCCCGAGCGACGGACCCCCCAGCGGATCAGTGCGGCGATGCCGTACGACGACCAGAGGTAGATGGCGACCAGCAGGACCACGCCGAGCACGAACGCCTCCAGTGCGTCGCCGTACTGTCCGAACACGACAGCGGGAACGAGCGGGCCGAGCAGGAGCAGGGCGAGTTCGGGGGTGTCGATCTTCGTCGGGCGATCGAACGACGCGACCCCTCGCAGCCGGTTCGACACCACCCAGGCCGCGAGCAACATGGCGAGCACCGCTGCTGCGCCCACGATGTTGCGAGCGACCGACCAGTTCTGCAGGTCGAGCGCGTTCAACCCGAGGACGAGATAGGCGATGACCAGGAGCGGGAGTGCCCGGGTCCATGCATCGCGCACCGCGCTGTGCGAGCGGACCTCGACGAGATGCGGCACGCCGCGATCCACCAGCCAGCGCTCGATCCGGGCGATCTGGTCGACGTCCTGACGGCGTGAGTCATCGGTCACGGTCGGTCGTCCCGAACCCTGTTCATCGCCGTGATCACCGTGGAGAACGTACTTCGGCCCGGTGAACGGTTCGTCAAACCTCGTGGAAGTCCCGCCCCTGATCAGATAGGCATGAGATCCATGGCTCGCATCCTGGTCACCGAAGAAATCGCCGACGGGGGCCTCGATCGCCTCCGTGCCCTCGGCCACGACGTCGACGTGCAGCTCGGGTTGTCCGCCGACGAACTCCTCACGGCGGTTCCCGGGGCGCACGCCCTGATCATCCGCTCGGCCACCGACGTCACCGATGCGGTGCTGGCTGCCGGCTCCGACCTGATGGTCGTCGGGCGTGCCGGGATCGGCCTCGACAACGTCGACGTCGACTCCGCCACCAAGCGCGGCGTGATGGTGGTCAATGCACCGCAGAGCAACATCGTCTCGGCCGCTGAGCACACGATGGCGCTGCTGCTCGCCTCGGCCCGCAACGTGCCACAGGCGCACGCCGCGCTCGGTGCAGGGCCGCTGGGAGCGCAGCCGGTGGGAGGGCGTCGAGCTGTGCGACAAGACGCTCGGCATCGTCGGTCTGGGCCGCATCGGCAAGCTCGTCGGGGATCGGGCGAAGGGCTTCGGCATGCGTCTGGTGGCGTACGACCCCTTCGTGTCGGAGGAGCGGGCGAAGAAGATGGGTGTGGAGTTGATGGCGATCGACCAGGTGGTCGCAGAGTCCGACTTCCTCACCGTGCACCTGCCCAAGACGCCCGAGACGATCGGGATCATCAACCGTGATCTCCTGCTGAAGGCCAAGCCGAGCCTGCGCGTGATCAACGTCGCCCGTGGCGGCATCGTCGACGAGGCCGACCTGGCCGAATGTCTGCGCGAGGGCGTCATCGCCGGCGCGGCGCTCGACGTGTTCTCGACCGAACCGATGACCGATTCACCGCTGTTCCAGATCGACTCGGTGATCGTCACCCCGCACCTCGGTGCCAGCACGCGCGAGGCGCAGGACAAGGCCGGCGACACGATCGCGTCGATGGTCGAACTCGCCCTGGCGGGTGAATTCGTTCCGTTCGCCGTCAACGTCAACGCCGCCGAGGCCAGTGAGACGATCCGGCCGTTCCTTCCGCTCGCCGAACGTCTCGGCGGATTGTTCGTGTCGCTCGTCGGTTCCGTGCCGAGTGAGCTCGAGATCTGCACCGAAGGCGAGATCGCCGGCTACGACACGAGGATCCTCGAGCTCGCCGTGCTCAAGGGGTTCTTCGGACTGATCTCCGACGAGCCGGTCACGTATGTCAACGCCCCGCAGCTCGCCACGCAACACGGCGTGGCGGTCCGTGACGTCAGCTCGTCGAGCTCGGCGGACTTCGTCAACCTGCTCACCGTGCGCGGCGGCGGACACTCGATCAGCGGAACGCTCGCCGGGGCCAAGGGTGCCCAGCGCATCGTCAACATCGACGACACCCCGTTCGACGTTCCACCCGTCGACAACATGGTCGTCGTCGAGAACGACGACCGCCCCGGCGTGATCGGGACCGTCGGCACGTTGCTCGGCAATGCCGGCGTCAACATCTCCGACATGGACGTCAGCCGGGTCAGCAGCTCCGACACCGCCGTGATGCTCATCGCGCCGAGCGCTCCGGTTCCCGCCGACGTGCTCGACGCCCTGCGCGCCGCCCCCGGCGTCCTCCGCGTCACCAGCCTCTCCGCCTGACCCGAACCCACTGCCGCAACCCCGAAAAGTGCCTCAGGATGCGCGCTCAGCGCGCACTCCCAGGCATTTTTCGGGGTTGCAGCGGTCAGGTCGAGAGGCGGAGTGACGATGCGGTGCGTTCGGCTTCGGCTCGGGCGGCGTCGGCGAAGTCGTTGCCGCCGCTCGCGTAGAGGATCGCCCGCGACGAGTTGACGATCAAGCCCCGACCGGTCGCGTCGGCGCCGTGCTCGACGACCGATGCTGCGTCACCACCCTGGGCGCCGACGCCGGGCACGAGGATCGGCAGGTCGGGCGCGATCGCTCGCACCTCGGCGAGTTCCTGCGGATAGGTGGCACCGACCACGAGGCCGCAGTCACCACGTGTCGACCAGTCGCGGGCGACCATCTCGGCCACGTGGGCGTACACCGGCCTGCCATCGGCGACGAGCGACTGGATGTCGTCGCCGCCCGGATTGCTGGTACGGCACAGCGCGATCACACCGCCGCCGTGCTCGAAGTACGGCGCCACCGAGTCGGTGCCGAGGTACGGATTCACGGTGACGGCGTGGGCCCCGTACCGCCCGAATGCCTCGCGGGCGTAGTGCTCGGCGGTCGAGCCGATGTCGCCGCGCTTGGCGTCGAGGATCAGCGTCACGTCGGGGTAGGTCTCGCGGACGTACCGGCAGATGCGCTCGAGCGCCTGTTCCTCGCCCTGGCTCGAGAAGTAGGCGATCTGCGGCTTGAACGCGCAGACGAGGTCCGCGGTGGCGTCGATGATCGCCCGGCAGAACGCTTCCGTTGCTCCGTGCACGCCGTCCAGTGGGAACGGCATGCGTGCCGGATCGGGATCGAGGCCGACGCACAGCATCGACGACGATGCCGTCCACGACCGCTCGAGTTGACGGAGAAACGTCACCTGATCAGTCTTCGACGGTGATCGCCGCGGTCGGACACAGGTCGGCTGCCTCCCTGACCTTCTCGGCGACGTCGTCGCCGGGGTGCTCCTGGAGGATGTACAAGTAGCCGTCGCTGCGTACCTCGAACACCTCGGGGCACACCTGCATGCAGGCCCCGGTCGATGCACACACGTCGTAATCAACGCTCACCTTCATGTCGTTCCCCTTGTCGTGGTCAGGTCTTCGACCGACGGTAGCCGTCGGCCTCGGCCGCACCGGTAGTCGCGTACCACCGGTCGGCCTTCGTGCGTTCGTAGAAGCGTCCGCCGGGGACGTGGAAGATGCCCGACGACACCTTGACCTTGACGGGAAAGCCGTCGGGGACGACGTCGTCGCCTGCCGCGGGTACCCACGTCGTCGCCGGCGCACCGGACTCGATCCGGTCGAACTCCGGCCACTCGGGCGCGGCGACCGGCTCGGCGAGTTCGTTGCGTCGTCTGAGCGACGAGATCGCGGCGACCACGGCCAGCGTCAGCAGTGTCAGGAGCGCCGTCCTGCGCAGGACCGTCGCGGTTGTCGACATCGTCGAGACTGTAGTGCGAGCCGTCACCCGTGGTGTCCGACACCAGGGTGACGCTCGAGGGTGACGGTCAGCGTTGGTGGCGCTCGAACGCGCTGAGGACGGCGCGCAGCGACGCGGTGGTGATGTTCGGGTCGGTGCCGAGGCCCCACCTGACCGCGTTCGCGCCGCTGACGGTTTCGACGTAGGCGGCTGCCTGAGCATTCGCACCCTTGCCGATCGCGTGCTCGGCGTAGTCGAGCACGTCGAACGATCCACCGACGCGGTCGCCGAACTCGTCCACCAGCGCGGCCACGAACGCCTCGACCGGCCCGTCACCCTGACCCCGGATCGAGTGCGCTGTGCCGTCGACCTCGAGCTGTGCCTGGATCGTGGTGATCCCACCGTCGTCGCCGGTGTGGGTGTGGAGTTCATGGCTGCGCAGACGGAATCGGGGTTCGGTCGGGATGTACTCCGCCTGGAATGCATCCCACATCACACCGGGGCTGATCTCGGTGCCCGAGTCCTCGGTGATGTGCTGGATGGTCCGCGAGAACTCGATCTGGAGCCGACGCGGCAGGTCGAAGCCGTGCTCGGTCTTCATCACGTAGGCAACGCCGCCCTTGCCCGACTGGCTGTTGACCCGGATGACGGCCTCGTACGACCGGCCGACGTGGGCCGGATCGATGGGCAGGTAGGGGACGCCCCACTGCGGGTACTCGCCGTGCTCGTCGCGCCGGGCGTCGAGGGCGTCGAAGCCCTTCTTGATCGCGTCCTGGTGGCTCCCCGAGAACGCGGTGTACACGAGGTCACCCGCGTACGGGTGGCGGGGATGCACCGGCAGGCGGTTGCAGTACTCGGCCGTCCGACGCAGTCTGTCGATGTCGGTGATGTCCAGTTCCGGGTCGATGCCGTTCATGAACAGATTCATCGCCAAGGTGACGATGTCGACGTTGCCGGTGCGCTCACCGTTGCCGAACAGCGTGCCCTCGACACGGTCGGCGCCCGCCATCACGCCGAACTCGGCGGCGGCGACCGCGCAGCCGCGGTCGTTGTGGGGATGCAACGAGATCACCACCGAGTCGCGGTTCTTGATCGTGCGTCCGAACCACTCGATGACGTCGCCGTACACGTTGGGGGAGTAACACTCGACGGTCGCCGGCAGGTTGAGCACGATCGGATTGTCGGGCGTCGGCTCCACCACGTCCATCACCGCTTCGCACACCTCGATGGCGAACTCGGGCTCGGTGAGCGTGAAGCTCTCGGGTGAGTACTCGTAGCGGATCGTCGTGTCGCCGGCGGCGTGTTCGAGCTTGCGACACAGCTTGGCGCCGTTGACGGCAACGTCGATGATCCCCTCCTTGTCGAGCCCGAAGACGACCTCACGCTGCAGCGGGTTGGTCGAGTTGTAGAAGTGCACGATCGCCCTCGGCGCGCCCTGCAGGCACTCGTAGGTGCGTTCGATCAGCTCCTGGCGGCACTGGACCAGTACCTGGATCGTCACGTCGTCGGGGATTCGATCCTCTTCGATCAGCTGGCGCACGAAGTCGAAGTCGGGCTGGCTCGCCGAGGGGAACCCGACCTCGATCTCCTTGAACCCCATGGCGACGAGTTCCTGGAACATCCGCATCTTGCGAGTCGGGTCCATCGGATCGATGAGCGCCTGATTCCCGTCGCGCAGATCGACCGAGCACCACAGCGGCGCCTTCGTGATCGTGACGTTCGGCCACGTGCGGTCGGTGAGCACGACCGGGACGAACGGTGCGTACTTCTCGAAGGGCATCTTCTTCGGGGTGACGTTCTGGGGAGGCATCGGTTTCTCCTGGTGTCGGTGATCTGGTGTCGGTGATCTGGTGTCGGTCTGTCGGGGTCGGGTCCGGAAAGACCGGCGGAGGGGAACTGGCTCGAAAAGCAAGAACCCCCGGCCGGTGGGGCGGGGGGTGCGGGCGAACGCGGATATGTGGCGCTCGCCCTACAGAAGCAGAAGGAGGTCGCTGCGCAACATCGCCGACAACACTAGCACGCTCGGGCACGTCTCGCGCTCGCCGAGGCCTCGCCGGTACGCTGGCGGACAACATGACTGATTCAACAACGCGACGAGGAGCGCCTCGTCGCCAGCGTTCGCGTCCATCGGACAAGCCGTACGACGGCGGCCACGTCAACACCTCGAACCTCACCTCCTTCAACATCCTGCCTCCCGTGGAAGCCCCGACCGGCTTCTTCGCTCTCGGCGTTCCCGCCCGGATCGACGACGGTCTCGCGGCGTGCGGGTTCGCACAGCCGTTCAGCATCCAGACCGAGGCGATTCCGGTGGCGATCACCGGCAAGGACGTCTGCGGACGTGCGAAGACCGGCTCGGGCAAGACCCTCGCCTTCGGCGTCCCGATGCTGTCGCGGATCACCGACAAGGCGGAGCCGTCGCGTCCGCTCGGACTCGTGCTCGTGCCGACGCGCGAACTCGCCGTCCAGGTCGCCGAAGTCCTCGAACCGGTTGCGCACCACGCGGGCATGCGGGTGTTGCCCGTGTACGGCGGCGCATCGCGTCACCACCAGGTCGACGAGTTGGCCAAGGGCGTCGAGATCGTGATCGCCACCCCGTTGCGCCTGATCGACCTCATCAAGTCCAACGAGGTGTCACTCGACGACATGCAGATCGTCACGCTCGACGAGGCCGACCGGATGGCCGACGACGGCTTCACCCCGCAGGTCGAGTGGATCCTTCGCCACTGCGACAGCCGCAACCAGACGATGCTCTTCTCGGCGACGCTCGACGGCGATGTCGGCCACCTCATCCGTCACTACCAGACCGATCCGGTCACGGTGGCGATCGACGAAGCCACCGACACGGTCGGCACCATGCACCACCTGTTCCTCGCCGTGCACCACATGGACAAGGACAAGGTCATCGGCTCGATCTCCAAGTCGATCCCGAAGGTGCTCGTGTTCTGCCAGACCAAGCGAACCTGCGACCGCGTCGCCCACAACCTCTCGGAACTCGGCGTCGACGCCGGACCGCTGCACGGCGACATGCAGCAGAGCGCACGCGAGCGCGTGCTGCGCTCGTTCGCCGAGGGCAAGCTGTCCGTGCTCGTCGCGACCGACGTCGCCGCCCGCGGTATCGACATCGACGACATCGGCGCGGTGATCCACTACGAGCCGGCCAAGGACGTCAAGGACTACCTGCACCGCTCCGGGCGCACCGCTCGGGCCGGACGCGACGGTTGGGCCGTCACCCTCGTCGAGTACAACCAGCACACCCAGATGCGAATCCTGCAGCGCGGCATGCGCCTGCCGCTCGAGAAGCCGATCGAGATCTTCTCCAATGATTCGCGCCTGCTGCACCTTCCCGAGTTCGAAGCCGACTGATCGCGTGACGTCGATCTGATGGCAGCGCAGAACATGCCTGCCGCCGAGGTCGATGTCACCGAGGACCTCGTCCGCCGGCTCCTCGCCGAGCAGCATCCCGACCTGGCCGAACGTCCGCTCGTGCTCGTCGCGAACGGTTGGGACAACGTGATCTTCCGCCTCGACGGAGGCGACGCTCCGCTCGCGGTCCGCGTGCCTCGCCGTCGACTCGGAGCCGATCTCGTCGCCAACGAGCATCGATGGCTGCCGGAACTCGCGCTCCGCCTCCCGATACCGATTCCGGCTCCGGTGCGCTTCGGCGAACCGAACGACCGGTACCCGTGGAAGTGGAGCGTCTGCCCCTGGTTCGACGGTGACGTTGCTGCCGACGTTCCTCTCGACGATCCGGGCCGCGAAGCCCGGCGCCTCGGAGCGTTTCTCGCTGCCCTGCACACTCCCGCTCCGCCCGACGCGCCGCACAATGCCTATCGCTGCGGTCCCGTGACCGAGCCTCGACCCAGGTTCGAGGGAGCAGTGGAACGCCTCGGCGCCCTGGTCGACGGATCGCGCGTGCCGGGCGCGCTGGGAGGAACTCGTCAGCGTCGACGTGTGGGATCGTGATCCGGTGTGGTTGCACGGCGACCTGCACACGGCGAACGTGATCGTGCGCGACGGTGCGATCAGCGCCGTCATCGACCTCGGCGACGTCACCGCCGGCGATCCGGCGGTCGACTTCGCCATCGGCTGGATGCTGTTCGACGACGAGGATCGTGCGTCGTTCCGCACTGCGGCGGGTGGCGTCGACGACGCGACCTGGAGCCGGGCCGAGGCATGGGCGCTCCACTTCGCGATGATGTACCTGCTGCATTCCGCCGACAGTGAGCGGTTCGAGCGGATGGGGACCTCGCTGTTGGCTCGCGTGCTCGGCGACTGATCCCCGGGCTCATTTCGCTCCGTCGCTACGGTGGTGGCCGAGCGGTCCGGTCCGGGCCCGAGAGGAGCATCCCCGATGATCACGTCAGATTCCCCAGCACTCGCCGAGCGAAAGGCGATCGTCTGGGTCGTGCGGGCGATCAGCTACCTCGTCTACTTCTACCTGATCGTCGTCGAGATCATCTTGTTCATCGGCTTCTTCCTCCTGCTGTTCGGGGCCAATCCGACGGCGGAGTTCACGCAGTGGGCGTACCGCAACCTCGAAAAGGTCATGGAACCGTTCCGAGGCATCTTCCCGCCCATCGAGCTGGGCACGACGAGCGGCGACGTCCCGGCGGTCTTCGACACCTCGGTGCTGTTCGCGATGATCATCTACGGGATCGTCGCGCTGGTCCTGAGTGCGGTGATCGGCTGGTTGTCGAGCCGTCTCCGCCAGATTCACGCCGCCGAGGACGAGGCCGAGCGCGAGGCGGAAGCGGCCCAGCAGCAGGCCGACGCGGAGGCGCGACGAGTTGCAGCACAGCAGGCCGCTGCGGCGCAGATGACGGCGCCGCTGCCGCCGTCGACACCCACCACCGATGCCTGATCTAGCGTTCCCGTCGTGACGATCACCGACTCGACGATTGCCGACTGCTGCGACGCGGCGTGGGACGGGCTGCTCCCCGTGCTGCACGACTACATCGCGATTCCGAACGTCTCGCCGGTGTTCGACCCGGACTGGCGGGCCAACGGTCACATGGCGCACGCTGTCGACCTGATCAGCGACTGGTGTCGGTCGCGGTCGATTCCGGGACTGACCGTCGAGGTCGTCGAGATCGACGGACGCACCCCCGTCATCCTGATGGAGGTGCCGGCGGTGGGCGGCGGTTCGTCGACCGACACGGTGCTGCTCTACGGGCATCTCGACAAGCAGCCGGAGATGGAGGGCTGGCGCGACGGCCTCGGTCCGTGGACCCCGGTCAGAGAAGGCGACCGACTCTACGGACGCGGCGGAGCCGACGACGGCTACTCGGCGTTCGCTGCGCTGACGGCGATCGAGGCGATACACGCCGCCGGCGGGTCGCACACACGGTGTGTGGTGCTGATCGAGGCGAGCGAGGAGTCGGGTCACGCGATCTGCCGACGTACGTCGAGGCGCTCGCCGATCGCATCGGCACGCCGAGCCTCGTCATCTGTCTCGACTCGGGCTGTGTCGACTACGACCGCTTGTGGGTGACCACGTCGTTGCGGGGTCTGGTGTCGGGCACGCTCACGGTCGACATCGTCACTGCCGGCCTGCACTCCGGCGACGTGGGCGGCATGGTGCCTTCGACGTTCCGCATCGCCCGCATGCTCCTCGATCGCGTCGAGGACGCGGAGACCGGCGAGATCCTGCTCTCCGAACTGAACGTCACGATCCCGAGCGACCGGATGGAGGAAGCCGCGACGACCGCGGCGGAGATCGGCCGGATCGGTGATCACTACCCGTTCGTCGACGGGGCCCGACCGACGACCGACGACCCGACCGAACAGCTGCTCGCGGCACATGGCGTCCGAGCCTCGGCGTCGTGGGCGCTGACGGCCTCCCGCCGATCGCCCGGGCCGGCAACGTGTTGCGTCCGCGCACCTCGCTCAAGCTCTCGTTCCGCCTCCCGCCGACCTGCGATCCAGCGGCCGCGGCGGCAGCGATCACGGCCGCACTCGAGGCTGATCCGCCCTACGGCGCCCGGGTGTCGTTCGGCGCCGTCGAGTTCGGCCCTGGCTGGAATGCGCCGGCGACGGCGCCCTGGCTGGCGGCCGCACTCGACGCCGCGTCCACCAGTGCGTTCGGTGCGCCGGCGCGGACGTTCGGCGAGGGTGGATCGATCCCGTTCATGGGGATGCTCGGCGAGAAGTTCCCCGAGGCGCAGTTCGTGATCACCGGGGTGCTCGGCCCCGACGCCAACGCCCACGGCCCGAACGAGTACCTCCACCTGCCGACCGCCCGTCGCCTCACCATGGCGATGGCCCACCTCCTCCACGCCCACGCCACCCGCTGAAACGTCACATCTGACCCGGCACCGTGTGACGCGAACGTCACGGTGCCGGGTCAAATGTGACGTCGTGACCGGTGGACGGCGCTCAGCTGCTCACGGCTTCGACGGAACCCTCCAGGCCCGACGCGGTCGGCGAGGTGTTCGCCTTGCTGTCGATCCAGGAGCGCACCTGGGGCAGCAGCGTGACGAGTCCGATCACGCCGGCGATGGCGACGGAGACGCCCACCACGAGCAGGTTCTCGACGAGCGCTGCGACCAGGATTCCGCCGACGATCATCGCGATCCCCGAGCACGCCAGCGCTGCGCGACCCTTGCCGTTGTCGGTCAACTTGCTGGCGGCACCTGCCGCCGTGCTGGTCGTGCGGTCCAGGACCCGCTCGGCCCAGGCGAACTCGGTGGCGAGGATCACGAGACCGAGGATGATCACGAGGACGCCAGGCCCGGGAAGCGCCAGCATGGCGAGGCCTGCCAGGAGCACGGCCGCACCGGCGATGAAGACCATGAGCCGTTTGGCGTTGCGAGCGATGACCCGGATCCAGGCGGCGGGTGAGTGCAGTTGCATTCCTCCAGTATCGGTGGTTCGCGGATCGTTTGGAACCCCCGACCACCGACGTGACGGTCAGGGGAGCCAGGCGGGGCGCTTCGATTCGTAGGAGTCGATCGCGTCGGCGTGGGTGAGGGTGATGCCGACGTCGTCCAGTCCGTTCAGGAATCGGTGTTGCGTCTGTGGGTCCATCGGGAAGCTCTCGTCGATCCCGGCGGCGGGCACCTCGACCTTGAGTTGTTCCATGTCGACGACGATCTGCGTGTCGGCGTCGGCCTCGATCGCCGCCCAGATCGCCTCGACGGTCGCCTCGGGCACGACGACCGGGACGAGACCGTTCTTCGTGCAGTTGTTGCGGAAGATGTCGGAGAAGCTCGGCGCGATCACGGCGTCGAAGCCGTACTGCTGGATGGCCCAGACGGCGTGCTCGCGCGACGACCCGACGCCGAACGCGGGTCCGGCGACGAGGATGTTGGCCTGCGCGTAGCGCTCGTCGTTGAGCACGAAGTCGCGGTCGTCGCGCCAGGTGGAGAACAGCCCCTTCTCGAAGCCGGTGCGCTCGACACGCTTGAGCCAGTCGGCGGGGATGATCTGGTCGGTGTCGACGTCGGACGCGCTTGAGCGGCACGCCCGTGCCGGTGATCACGTGGACGGCCTTCATGACGACGCTCCTTCCAGGTCGGCAGGCGTACAGAACGTGCCCTTGACCGCCGTGGCGGCGGCGACGGCGGGCGACACGAGGTGGGTGCGGCCGCCGCGTCCCTGGCGTCCCTCGAAGTTGCGGTTGCTCGTGCTCGCCGCCCGTTCGCCGGGGGCCAGCTTGTCGGGGTTCATGGCCAGGCACATCGAGCAGCCGGGCTCGCGCCAGTCGGCGCCGGCGGCGATGAACACCTGGTCGAGGCCCTCGGCGATCGGCCTGCGCCTTCACGGCGTGGCTGCCCGGGCACGACCATGACCCGCGGCACCGTGACGGTGCGGCCCTTCATCACCGCGGCGGCGGCGCGGAGGTCCTCGATGCGGCTGTTGGTGCACGATCCGATGAACACGGTGTCGACGGCGATGTCGCGGAGCGGCGTGCCCGGCCTCGAGGCCCATGTACTCGAGGGCCCGGGCGACGGTCTCCTTGGTGGTCGGGTTGTCGTAGTCGTCGGGCGACGGCACGACCGAGTCGATCGGGGCGACCTGGCCGGGGTTGGTGCCCCAGGTGACGTGCGGTCGGATCGCCGAGGCGTCGAGGACGACCTCCTTGTCCCACACGGCGCCGTCGTCGGTGTGCAGCGTCGACCAGTCGGCGACGGCGGCGTCCCACGCGTCGCCCCTCGGGGCGTTGGCGCGGCCCTTCAGGTACTCGAAGGTGGTCTCGTCGGGGGCGATCGAGCCCGGCCTTCGCGCCGGCCTCGATCGACATGTTGCAGACGGTCATGCGGCCCTCCATCGAGAGCGCCCGGATGGCCGAGCCGCGGTACTCGATGACGTGGCCGATGCCGCCGCCGGTGCCGATCTCGCCGATGATGGCGAGGATGACGTCCTTGGCGGTCACGCCGGGCTGCAGGTCGCCCTCGACGGTGACCGACATCCACTTCGGGTCGCTGCTGGGGGAGCGTCTGGGTGGCGAGCACGTGCTCGACCTCGCTGGTGCCGATGCCGAACGCCAGCGCGCCGAACGCGCCGTGGGTGGCGGTGTGCGAGTCGCCGCACACGATGGTCATGCCGGGCAGCGTGCGGCCCTGCTCGGGGCCGATCACGTGGACGATGCCCTGGTTCGGGTCGCCCATCGGGAAGTTGGTGATGCCGAACTCGGCCGTGTTCGCCCGCAGCGTGTCGACCTGCTTGGCGGAGATCGGGTCGGCGATCGGCTGGTCGATGTTCTCCGTCGGGACGTTGTGGTCCTCGGTCGCGATCGTCAGGTCGGGGCGGCGCACGGTGCGGCCGGTCAGGCGCAGCCCGTCGAACGCCTGCGGGCTGGTGACCTCGTGGACGAGGTGCAGGTCGATGTACAGCAGATCGGGTTCGTCCGGTGCCGAGTGCACCAGGTGGCGATCCCACACCTTCTCCGGCAGTGTCTTTCCCATGGTCGGTCCTCGTCGTCGTCTTGTCGCAGTATCCCAATATGTGGGATAGAGTTCTTGCGATATGGACATCGTAACGGGCGTCGGCGTGCTCGACAAGGCCATGTCGGTGATCTGCGGGCGGTGGCCGATGCGCCGCGCGTCGCTCGGCGAGCTGCAGGCCGCGACGCGGCTCCCCGGGCCACCGCCCATCGGCTGGCGACGGCGCTCGAGGCGCACGGCCTGCTGCGGCGTGACGCCGACGGCCGGTTCGACCTCGGCCTGGGTCTCGTCGCCGCTCGGTCGGGCCGCCGCCGAGCGCTTCCCGCTCGTGGACGTGGCCCGTCCGGTGCTCGAGCAGCTTCGCGACGAGACCGGCGAGAGCGTGCAGCTCTTCGTGCGCGAGGGCGACGCAGCGTCGCTGCGTGCTGTCGCTCGAGTCGACCCACGGTCTGCGCTGGATCGTCCCGCAGGGTGCGCTGCTGCCGCTCGACGTCGGGTCGGCCGGCCGGGTGCTGTCGGGCGAGACCGGCCGCCACGGATGGATCGAGAGCATCGGCGAACGCGAGGCGGGCGTCGCGTCGGTCAGCGCGCCGGTCGTCGCCACCGACGGCTCGGTCGTGGCCGCGCTGTCGGTGAGCGGTCCGATCGAGCGCCTGACCCGTCAGCCCGGCAAGCGCTTCGGCGCGACAGTCGTCGCCGCGGCCCGCCGCATCCTCCCCTGACCGGTCTCGCTCGGTGAACAGTGGCGACCTCGTGACGCGCACGTTCACACGCCGAAGTGTTGCGGGCGGCGGTCTCAGGCGGCGCGGGCCTCGCGCGAGAGCCACCAGGCGAGCGGGGCCTGCAGCGGGAGGCGGATCCAGTTCTGCGGGCCGCTCGCCGTGCCGACGCTGCGGGTCATCTTGCCGTCGACCGGCTTCAGCTCGACGCCGTTTCGTCGCCATGTCGATGTTCGCGGGGAACACGATCGGCGACCAGCGCCACCAGGCCGAGTGCCGACACCCGACGTGTCCGTGGCGACACACATGCCGAGGCCGAGTGCGATCTCCGCGGCGCCGCTGATCTGATTGGCGCGCTTCGGATTCGGGAACCAGTCGGGCACGATCGACTCGAAGAAGTCGGGCTTCGACGAAGTGCATCGACCCCGGCGGAGGTGAAGAGCGCGGCGGCGGCGTAGGGCGAGACGACGCGACATCGCCCCAGTCAAGCCGCCGGGCAACCGCTGGTCGCAGCCGGGTGCCGAGTCGCCTACGCTGTCGGATGTGACCGATACGGCCGTGAACGTCGAGGTGTTGCCGAGCGACTGGCAGGAGCAGGTGCTCGCGCTCGCGAAGGAACGCGACGCGGTGATCCTCGCGCACAACTACCAGCTGCCCGAGATCCAGGACGTCGCCGACCACGTCGGCGACTCGCTGGCGCTGTCCCGGATCGCCGCCGAGGTCGCACGGCGTCCACGATCGTGTTCTGCGGCGTGCACTTCATGGCCGAGACGGCCAAGATCCTCGCCCCCGACAAGACCGTGCTGATCCCCGACGCCGCGGCCGGCTGCTCGCTCGCCGACACGATCAACGCCGACCAGCTGCGCGCGTGGAAGGCCGAGCATCCCGGCGCCGTCGTCGTGTCGCTACGTCAACACCACCGCCGCGGTGAAGGCCGAGACCGACATCTGCTGCACGTCGTCCAACGCCGTCGAGGTCGTCGACGTCGATCCCGCGCCGACCGCGAGGTGCTGTTCCTGCCCCGACCAGTTCCTCGGCGCGCACGTGCAGCGGATGACCGGCCGCGAGAACATGCACATCTGGATGGGCGAGTGCCACGTGCACGCCGGCATCAACGGCGCCGACCTCGACGCGCCAGGTCGCAGGCCGAACCCGACGCCGAGCTGTTCGTCCACCCCGAGTGCGGCTGCGCGACCTCGCGCGCTCTACCTCGGCCGGCGAGGGTGCGTGCCCGCCGACCAGGTCAAGATCCTGTCGACCGGCGGCATGCTCGACGCCGCGCGCAGCAGACCACGGCGGCGCAAGGTGCTGGTCGCCACCGAGACCGGCATGCTGCACCAGCTGCGCAAGGCCAACCCGACGACCGACTTCCGTGCCGGTCAACGAGCCGCGCGTCGTGCAAGTACATGAAGATGATCACGCCGGCGAAGCTGCTGCGCTCGCTGCGCGACGGCACCGACGAGGTGCACGTCGACCCCGACATCGCCGACCGCGCCCGCGCGTCGGTCGAGCGGATGATCGCGATCGGCACCCCCTCGGCAACGGCTGAATGACCGGCTCGATGGCCTGCCGACGGCGCCTCGGCCGCCGCCGCCAGCGACGTGGGAGCGCGACGTCGACGTCGTCGTGCTGGGTTCGGGCGCCGCCGGGCTGTCGGCGGCGCTGGCGGTACGACCGGTACGCAGCGTGCTCGTGGTGACCAAGGACATCCTCTCCGCGGGATCAACCGCAGTGGGCGCAGGGCGGGCTCGCCGGCGTGCTCGACCCCGAGCGACACGATCGACGACCACGTGCGCGACACGCTCGACGCAGGTGCCGGCCTGTGCGACGAGGCGGTCGTGCGGCAACTGGTGACCGAGGCGCCGAAGTCGATCCGGTACCTGATGCGGCTCGGCGCGGCGTTCGATCCCGAGCAGGGCGGCACCGACATCGCCTTGACCCGCGAAGGCGGCCACAGCCACAACCGCATCGTCCACGCCGGCGGTGATCGCTCGGGGGCCGAAGTGCAGCGCACGCTCGACGAGTCGGCGATCGGCGCCGGCGTCGAGGTGCTCGGTCACGCCTTCGCGCTCGACCTGGTACTCGGGACCGCGGCCGACGGGCGACGCCAGGTCGTCGGGGTGCGCATCGGCAAGACCGACGACCACGGGGTGCTCGTCTCGGTCGGCATCGTGACCGCACGCGCGGTCGTGATTGCATCGGGCGGCTTCGGCCAGGTCTTCGCGTCCACGTCGAACCCGCCGGCCGTCACCGGCGACGGCGTGGCGATGGCCCTGCGGGCCGGACTCGTGGCCACCGACATCGAGTTCGTGCAGTTCCACCCGACCGTCATGTGGCGTGGACCCGATGCGCGCGGTCAGCAGGCGCTGGTGTCGGAGGCGGTGCGCGGCGAGGGCGCGATCCTCTTCGACGGCGCCGGCGAACGGGTGATGGTGGGCGTGCACCCGCTCGAGGACCTCGCCCCCCGCGATGTCGTGGCCGCTGCGATCAGCCGACGGATGGCCGAGGCGCCGGGTGGGATCGACGACCACGTGTTCCTCGACGCCACCCACATGGGCGAACGCTTCCACGTGCGTTTCCCGTCGATCACCGAGGCCTGCCGCGAGATCGGACTCGATCCTGCTGTCGATCGGATTCCGGTGGCGCCGGCAGCGCACTACGCGTGCGGCGGAATCCGCGCCGGTCTCGACGGACGTACCTCGTTGCGCGGGCTGTACGCCGTGGGTGAGGTGTCGGCGACCGGTGTTCACGGCGCGAACCGTCTGGCGTCCAACAGCCTCACCGAGTCGGTGGTGGCCGGCACCCGGGTCGGTCGTGACCTCGCGTGGGAGCTGCCCGATCGGGTACCGATCGACATCGACGTCGACGATCCGATGGATCATCTGCCTGCTCGATCCCGCCCGGCTGCGCGAGGTGCGTGCGGTGATGTCGCGCCATGTCGGCGTGCTTCGCGACGAGATGTCGTTGGCGTCGGCGACCGGTGCCCTGGGCTCGATCGCCCACGGCATGCGTTCCGCGAAGCGCACCGGCGAGATCGACGACCAGGCGATCGAACCGTCGCGCCGCACGTGGGAGGGGACGAACATCCTCACCGTCGCGTCGGCCATCGTCGCCGCGGCGCGCACGCGCCACGAGAGCCGTGGCTGTCATCGCCGGTCCGACTACCCGGAACCCCGCGACGTGTGGCTCCGCCATCTCGACGTCACGCTCGACGCGTCGGGTGCGCTCGACGTCGCCGATCGACCCCACGTCTGAACGGCGTTCTCGGGTGACCACCGGTTCGTGTGAGCGACAACGTGGCGGTGGCGATCGTCGCTCATGCAAACTCCGGCACGCCCGTCGACGAGATGTCCGCGGCACCTAGGATCCTTCGACGTGACCGCGATGCTGACGTGTGACGTGTGCGGATTCGAGGCCTCCCGGTGGAGTGCCGACGATCTGGAACGCACACTGGCTCACACCGGTGACCTGATCGGTTACGTCCTGTCCGGATCGCCCGATCACGCACTGCTCGGCGCCCGCCCACTCGACGTCGATGACGATCCGATCGTGGCGACCCACGCGGTGATGCACCGTCTCGATGAACTCGCCGGGGCCCGACGCGTCGCCGAGGTGTTCGAGCCGATGGTGGGCTCGGTCGCGTCGCTGCAGGCGTCGGTCGGAGGCGTCCCGAAACTCCCGATCGCCGAGGCGGTCGTGGGTCGCGGCGGAATCGAGGGTGACGGCCAGGACAACCGACGCAACCACGGCCGTCCCTGGCAGGCGCTCTGCCTCTACAGCTCGGATCTGCTGGAGGCCCTCGCAGCCGAGGGCCACCCGATCGCCGCCGGCGCCGCCGGTGAGAACCTCACGATCTCCGGCATCGACTGGTCGCGGATGCGTGGCGGTCTCACGATCGAGATCGGTGATGTGCGCCTGCGCACGAGCAGCCCGGCCGCACCGTGCCACAAGATCGGCGACTGCTTCGTCGAGCGCGACTGGAACCGCATCGACCACGTCGAACGCCCCGGCTGGGCCCGCTGGTACGCGTCGGTGCTGGTCGGCGGAACCATCCGCCCCGGGGACCGACTCACCGTCATGGCCTGAGGTGTCACCGATGGCCTCGAGCGGACACCCTCGAGCAGACACCCTCGAGCAGACACCGCTGGTGACGCCGCTCGTACACTCGGCGCATGTTCGTGTTCCACCCGCTGTCGGAGTCAACGCGGCGTGAGCTGATTGCCGGCGGCCTCGATCCTGATGCGGTGGCCGGCATCGTTCGCAACGCGATCATCGAGGATCTGATGGGCGGCGTCGACGTCACCTCGGTGGCCACGATCGATGCTGATCAGCGCAGCACGGCGACGTTCGGGGCGCGCGAGGCCGGTGTGATCGCGGGGCTCCCGATCGTCGCCGCCGTGATCGAGGCCGTGTGCGGGGACGAAGCCAGTGACTTCACTCGGATGGTCCCCGACGGGGCTCGGGTGGAACCAGGCACGAAGGTCGCCGAGGTGACGGCACCGACTCGATTGCTGCTGACGGCCGAACGGACGGCGCTGAACCTGCTGTGTCATCTGTCGGGCGTGGCCTCGTCGACTCGGAGATGGGCGGATGCGCTCGAGGGCACCGCGGCCGTGGTGCGTGACACCCGCAAGACGATGCCCGGTCTGCGGGCGCTCGAGAAGTACGCGGTCCGCTGCGGCGGTGGTGTGAACCACCGGATGGGGCTGTCCGACATGGCCCTCGTCAAGGACAACCACATCGCCGCTGCGGGCGGGATCACCGAGGCCTACCGGCGGGTCCGTGACCTCGAAGCGACCATCCCGGTCGAGATCGAGGTCGACTCACTCGACGGCTTGCGTGAGGCGATCGCTGCAGGAGCCGACGAGGTGTTGATCGACAACTTCACGCCCGATCAGATGCGCGAGGCCGTCACGATTCGCAATGAGTCGAACGTCGCCGTTCGCCTGGAGGCGAGCGGCGGACTCACGCTCGAATCGGCCCGAGCCGTGGCGGAGACGGGCGTCGACTTCATCGCCGTCGGCGAACTGACCCATTCGGCGCGGGTCCTCGATCTCGGCCTCGATCTCCAACCCGCCTGAGGTTTCACTGCGTCCACGATGTGTCGGACACATCGTGGACGGGGCTCACTCGGCGGGGGTGCCGTAGATCCCGAGCAGGTCGATGACGACGATCATGTCGGATCCGGCGGGAAGCCCGAGCTGCGGGTTGCCGTCCGGGCCGAACGCGTCGGCCGGCGGGATGATGATGGCGCGGCGACCGCCGACCTTCATCCCGGGCAGACCCTTCACGAAACCCGGGAAGCCGGCGCCGGCAGCAGTACCGATCTGCACCGGCTCGCCGGTCCAGCTGCTCTCGAGTTCGACGAGATTGTCGCCGCGGTACACGACGTAGTTGACGACGCCGGTCTGACCGGGCTGCATCTCGGCGCCCTCACCCTCACGCAGATCGACGAAGGTGGTCTCGGTGGCGCCCTCGGATGCGGGAACGCCGGCTTCGGTCGGGGCGTCGGCGGGGTCCGGCGGCTGGATGACCGCGCGCACTTCGATGAGGAACGTCAACGCCTCGTTCTCGCCGATGATGTCGCCTCGGGCCTCGGCGCCGTAGGCGAGGTCACTCGGGATGTCGAGTCGGATCTTGGCGCCGGCCTGGGCTCCGACGAGTCCGTCGTCCCAGCCCTTGATGACGCTGCCCTGGCCGAGCACGACCGGGAACGGCTCGAAACGGTCGTAGCTGTTGTCGAACTCGACACCGTCGCTGCTGCGAACGCCGACGTAGTCGACGACCACGGTGTCGCCGGCCTGGGCCTCGGGACCCGTGCCCTCTTCGAGCACGGTGATCTGCAGCTCGGTCGGGATCTCCTCGGGGATCTCGACCTCGGGCTTGTCGGGGTTGGTGGCGGGCGGCGCCGGCTCGCTCGACCCGGTCGTCGAATCCGTGGTGGCGGTGCTGTCGACGGTCGTCTCGGCTGTGCTCGTGTCGGTGGTGGAATCGCCGTCACTGCCGCATGCAGCGAGCAGGAGCGTGGCGGTGAGGAGTACGGGGAGAGTCCGGCGCATCGGAACGACGCTACTTGCGAACTCCGTCGCCCCCACGTCAGCCCCCAACCCCTCACCCAACTCCCACCCAACCCGACCCAACTCCCACCCAACCCCGAAATTCTCCTCCCGGTGCGCGCTCAGCGCGCACCCGGAGGAGAATTTCGGGGGTGTTGCTTCGATTTCCGGGACGTCGGGGTGTTCAGGGGTGGGGGTGCGTGGCGAGCCAGGCGGCCTCGGCGCGTCCGAGATCGGTGGACGGCTGGGCGTCGACGAAGGGCCACAACTCGGCCGCGATGCGCCGATAGTTGCCGCTGGCACCGAGTTCGCCGAGCAGCGCGTAGAGCCCGAGGTTGATCCGCTGGATGAAGACGAATGCTCGCGGGACCGTTGCGTACTGGCTGATGGGGCTCGAGCGGTCGAACGTGTGCCGCACGATCGAGTTCGCGTACTCGCGGGTCCACGTCATCTCGGTATCGGTTCGCACCGTGTCGTAGAAGTGCGAGAAGTACTCGCCGACCGCCTCGGTCGACACCGGGGCACCCGGCTGCAACATCCCGGCGCCCTCCACGATCGAACGGAACTCGGCGTGATCGTGATCGACCGCGGCGGCCTTCACCATCGACCCGAACGTCGACATCTCCTCGGCGGAGAAGTGCTTGACGAGGCCGAAGTCGAGGAACGTGACCGTGCCGTCGTCGTGGAACAGGTAGTTGCCCGGATGCGGGTCGCCGTTGAACGCGCCCATTCGATAGAGACTGCGGAACACGAACCGGAAGATGACCTCGCCGGCCCGATCGCGAGCGGCCCGGTCTCGCTGCATCAGCTCCGCCCAGGTGAACCCCTCGACCAGTTCGGTGGTCAGGACGCAACGTGTCGACAGCTCGGGTACCACCTCGGGGATCTTGATGAACGGATGATCCCGGTAGTAGTCGGCGAAGAGCTGCTGGTTCCGAGCCTCGAGTTCGTAGTCGGTCTCCTCGGCGATGCGCAGCTTGATCTCGTCGACCATCTCGGCCGGGTCGAGCCCCCCGAACCCCTGTCGGAGCACGGCGCCGAGCAGGTTCGGCGTTGCGGAGGTCGGCAACGATCGCCTCGGCGACACCGGGGTACTGGACCTTGACGGCCACGGCGCGCTCCACGCCGGCACGGTCGCGGATCAACGCCCGATGCACCTGGCCGATCGACGCCGCAGCGATCGGATCGGGATCGAACTCGACGAAGAGCTCGTCGACCGAGCGGCCGAGTTCACGCTCGATCGTCGCGATCGACAGCTCGATCGACATCGGCGGGGCGTTCGACTGCAGCTGCGACAGCGCGAGCCGCAGTGGCTCGGGCAATCCGTCGTCGAGGTAGCTGGCCATCTGGCCGAGCTTCATCAGGGCACCCTTCATGTGCCCCAGTTCGTCGGCGACCTGCTGGGCCGAGCGCAGCTCTCGGTGGCGGTCCAGTTCCTCACGACGTTGCGCCGACGCGAACGTCTTGCGGGCCGCCGTGGTGGCGTAGGTGGTGCCGACCCTGGCGCCCATCCGGGCGAGGCGCGTGTTGCGACCCAGGCGCGTTCGATGAACGGCGTGACCCGCACTGTTCCCTCGCCGAACAGCCAGCGCGATCAGACCAGCGAGCGCGAGCAGTGAACCGGCGATGCCGGCGGCCAGCACCCCGCGGCGACGTTTCGAGGCCGTCACGAGCGCTGCTCGATCGAACCGATCGCTCTGATCAGCGCCGGTACGAACCTGTCGGCGTTGGCGACGGCGGCATCGTGCATTCCGTCGATGCGGAAGGCCCGGGTGTCGGGGATCTGCTCGAAGAGCTTGACCTGCCGGCGCAGCGGGACCACCTGGTCGCGCATCGTCAGCACGTTCGACACCGGAACGTCGATCTCCGCCAACCATTCGGTCGACGAGAAGTTGCCGAGTGCTCGGCCGGCCTCGAGCACCATTCGCCAGTCGTGGGTGGCCGCCTGCTGGATGGCCCAGGGCTCCCACTGCATCGTCTTGCGCTGCAGGTAGAGCTGTTCGGTCAGCCAGATCTTGGCGCTCTCGGGGGCGACGCGGGCCATCGTTGCGAGACCCGTCAGGCCGAGCAGCATCCTGCGCTCGTCGCGCCGCGCCGGCGAAGTACGGCGCGGTTGCGCACAGCACGAGCCCCGTGACCCGTTCGGGGTGTCGCTTCCACACGAGCTGGGCGATCGGGCCGCCCATCGAGTAGCCGACGGGGATGAACGTGTCGACACCCAACGCGGCGGTCACGTCGGCCACGTCGTCGGCGCAGTCCTCCAGTCGGAACGGCTGCTTGGTTCGCACCCCGGTGCCGTGTCCGCGATGATCGAACGCGATCACGCGGAAGTGTTCGCCGAGTGCGTCGTAGCTCTTGAACCAGTTGAGGTCGGCCGTTGCCGTCCATCCGTGCAGCAGGACGAGGGTGGGCGCTCCGGGCTGCCCGCCGAAGTCGCGCACGATGATCGTGCCGCGGTCGCCGAGGTCGACGAATCGGCCCGTGGGCAGCTTGGGTGTCAGGATCGCCTGACTCACGGCGTCGGTCTCAGGCTTGCTCGACACGCAGCACGGTCACGGTGAGCGCACCGTTCGGTGCCTCGTAGGTGATGGTCGCACCGGCCTCGGCGCCGTCGAGGACCTTGCCGAGCGGCGAGGTGCGGCTGATCACGTCGGCGCCGTCGACCTGCTCTTCCATGTTGCCGATGAGATACCGCTCGGCGTCCTCCTCCGAGTCGCCCTCGTACACCACGGTGTAGATCTTCGAGCCCTCGACGATCTCGAGCGTTCTCCAGCAGGTGCTCCAGCTGGCGGATGCGGCCCTCCATGTGGCCCTGCTCGTCCTTGGCGGCGTGATAGCCGGCGTTCTCCTTGAGGTCGCCCTCTTCGCGGGCACGCTCGATCTTGTTGGCGACCTCGATCCGACCGCGCGTGGTCAGATCGTCGAACTCGGCCTTGAGGCGTTCGTACGCTGCGGGAGACAACTGGACTTCGGCCATGGTGATCGGAGGATACCCGGAGCCTCGCCTGCCCCGCCCGACCTGCCATGTGATCGAGACCCGTCGCCGCCGTAGGCTCGCCGCCCATGACGCACAACATCGCAGTGATCGGCGGCGACGGCATCGGCCCCGAAGTGACCGCCGAGGCCATCAAGGTGGTTCGAGCCGCAGGAGTCGACATCGCCACGACCGACTTCGATCTCGGCGGATCGCGGTACCTGCGCGACGGCGAGATCCTCTCCGACGAGGTGCTGGACGAACTCCGCACGTTCGACTGCATCCTGCTGGGCGCCGTCGGAACGCCGGAGGTTCCTCCGGGCGTCATCGAACGCGGCCTGCTCCTGAAGATGCGCTTCGAGCTCGATCTCTACATCAACCAGCGGCCCTTCGTCGGAACGGCTCCGGGCGGCGCCGTGCCCCACGATTTCGTGGTGATCCGTGAGAACACCGAAGGCCCGTACGTCGGCGAAGGTGGCGTGCTGCGTCGGGGCACGCCGCTCGAAGTGGCGACACAGGGGTCGGTGAACACCCGTCACGGCGTCGAGCGGTGCATCCGTTACGCGTTCGAGTTGGCGGCGGGTCGTGCGCGCAAGCACCTCACGCTCGTGCACAAGACCAACGTCCTCACGTTCTCGGGCAACCTGTGGGAGCGCACGTTCGACGAGGTCGCGGCCGAGTACCCCGACATCACCACCGCGTACAACCACGTCGACGCCGCCTGCATCTACTTCGTGCAGGATCCGCACCGGTACGACGTGATCGTCACCGACAACCTGTTCGGCGACATCCTCACCGATCTCGGTGGCGCCGTGTCCGGCGGCATCGGCCTCGCGTCGTCGGCCAATCTCAACCCGGCTCGCACGGGCCCGTCGATGTTCGAGCCGGTGCACGGCTCGGCGCCCGACATCGTCGGCACCGGAAAGGCCAACCCCACTGCGGCGATCCTCAGCGCCGCGCTGATGCTCGACTTCCTCGGCGAGGGCGCGGCGGCCGATCGGATTCGCGCCGCGTGCGCCGAACCTGTCACCGGCAGCACCACCGACATCGGTGACGCCATTGCTGCCCGCGTGGGACACTGACGACATGCCCATCACACCGACCCCCAAGATCTGGATGAACGGCGAGCTCGTCGACTGGGACAAGGCCCAGGTCCACGTGCTCACCCACACGCTGCACTACGGCACCGGCGTGTTCGAGGGCATCCGGGCGTACGAGACCGATCAGGGTCCGGCCGTGTTCCGTCTGACCGAGCACATCGAGCGCCTGTTCAGCTCGGCGCAGATCATGGGCATGGAGATCCCGTACACCGTCGACGAGTTGATCGCCGCGACCAAGGAGACGGTTGCGTCGACAGGACTCGAGTCCTGCTACATCCGGCCCATCGCCTACTACGGGTACGGCGAGATGGGCCTGAACACGTTGCCGTGCTCGGTCGACGTGTCGATCGCCTGCTGGCCGTGGGGCGCGTACCTGGGCGACGACGCCGTCGAGAAGGGCGTGCGGATGAAGATCTCGTCGTGGACGCGTCACGACCACAACACGATGCCGCCCGCATCGAAGACCACCGGGAACTACGTGAACTCGTCGCTCGCCAAGGTCGAAGCATTGAAGGCCGGCTACGACGAGGCGATCATGCTCGCACCGAACGGTCTCGTCGCCGAGTGCACCGGCGAGAACATCTTCGTCGCCCGTCACGGCAAGCTGCTCACACCGCCGCTGTCGGCCGGAGCGCTCGAGGGGATCACGCAGAACTCGGTGTCGACGATCGCTGCCGATCTCGGCTTCGAGGTGGTCGTCGACAACATCGCCCGCAGCGATCTGTACATCGCGGAGGAAGCATTCGTTTGCGGCACCGCCGCCGAGGTCAGCTCGATCAACTCGGTCGACGATCGCATGATCCCGTGTCCGGGTCCGATGACGTCTGCGATCGCCGAGGTCTACCACCGGGCCATCCGCGGCCAGGATCCTCGCTACAAGGACTGGTGCGAACTCGTCCGCTGACGCCCCGCCACCGCAAACCTCTGAAATTCTCCTCCAGGTGCGCGCTCAGCGCGCACCACGGGGAGAATTTCGGAGGTGAGGGGGGTGTGAAGAGGGGTACGGTCCCGGGATGAACGTCGGGATGTGCTTCGATCGGAGCCTTCCGGCGCCTTTCGTCGTGGAGGTCGCCGGTGCTCTCGAGGCTGCGCACGTCGATCAGCTCTGGGTGATCGAGGACTGCTTCTACACCGCCGCGGTCAGCCTGGCAGCGACGGCGTTGGCGCGCACCGAGTCGCTCACGGTCGGGATCGGCATCCTCCCGGCGGTCGCTCGTAACCCGGCGGTGACGGCAATGGAGCTGGCGACGCTCGCCAACCTGGCGCCGGGCCGACTGATCGCCGGTATCGGCCATGGGGTGCAGGAGTGGATGGACCAGATGGGCGTCCGCACATCGTCTCCGCTGACGACGCTCGACGAGGCGATCACCATCGTGCGTCGGCTGTTGCACGGTGAGGCGGTCACGTTCGAGGGAGCCGAGTACACGATGCGCGACGTGGCACTCCACGCGCCGCCCGAGTCCGTTCCGCCGTTGCTCGCCGGCGTGCGGGGCCCGAAGTCGTTGGCCCTCGCTGGTCGGGCGGCCGATGGCGTGGTCCTCGCCGAAGGTGCCGGGCCGACCTACGTTGCGCAGTCGATCGGGCTCGCGGGAAGCCCCGATCCGTTCCGGGTGTCGGTGTTCACGGCCCTGGCCATCGACGACGACGCGCGCGTCGCCCGGCGGATCATGGCGCCGTTCGTCGCCGGATTGCTCGACGGCACCAATCCAGCGGTGCTCGCCCACCCGCACATCGACGAGATCATGGAACGTCACGACGCGCGAGGCGTCGACGGGATCGCCGAGATGCCGGCTGAATGGTGGATCGAGCTCGGAGCGATCGGCTCCTTCGACGATGCCGTTCGTCACGCAGAGGCACTCGCCGACGCGGGAGCCGATGATGTGGCCTTCTTCCCCGGCCCCACCGTCGAGCTCGTCCGGGACGACCTCGATCACGTCACCCGCCTCGCCGCCGCCCTCCATTGACCCCCTCTCCCGCGCCCAGCGCCGAAATTCTCCTCCGTGTGCGCGCTCAGCGCGCACCACGAGGAGAATTTCGGAGGTTTGGGGGTGGGGGGGAAAAACGAAAGCGCCCCGTCGGGTGACCGGCTTTCGCCGGCGCACCCTTCGGGGCTGCTCGATGGACAGGTCCACCACTGGTCGAACGTCGGGCGTTAGCCTTCGACTCGACCTGTTCACATCGCCCGTCTCGCCTTCCGGCGTGGCGGGCGATGCCGCGTTTCGGACTCGACACCGGTTGCCCGGCATCGACCCCGTTGGCACCGCTTCACGCTGACCCGGTTGCCCGTGCCCTCGGTCCTGGCGCCAATCGGAACCGACCTCGCTGAGTCCAGTTGGGGTGGCCCCAGTTCCTTCGGCTCCTCAACCACGGCTCCGTTGCCCACCGACCGTCCGAAGACGCCCCGCGAACCCGATCGCCTCGCCGCACCATTCGCCGGTCACGAGTCTCCCCGCACCCGTCGAGTGATCCAGCAGGTCTCCGTTTCCGACGATCACCCGAAGGCGACCATCGGCCCGGTCTGACCCGACTCCCGCTCCGGTCTCCCGTCGCGGTCGCCGACTCGTCGTCGCCGCCGGACTCCCGAGGGAGTTCGACCGCTCGTTCGAGGTGGCCGTGAACACTGTCCATGCTCCGATTCCGCTTTCGCCTCGTGAGCGGTGCGGGCTGGGCCGAAGCCCCCTCCTCACCGCTCCGGTCGGCGTGCGCTCTCCGGAACGATCATCAGTCAATATGCTGCAAAACCCCTGGTCAAGAGGTATTTCGAAAAACACAGGGTTATCCCCGCAACTTTCTCGTTACCCCCAGGATTTCTCCCGTCGTCCACCTGTTGCCCACCGTTCATGCACAACGACATGCACAGGCCCAGCCGTCTTTCTGGGTCGCGCGGTTGAATCCGCCGCCTGTTCGGGCTTCAATGGAGCCCGATGACGAACCACCACTGCGCCGCCATCATCATCATTCTGTAGAACACGTGGATCCCCACGTGTTCGTCGAGCCGCCCTCCGGGCGGCTCTTTCAGTTCTCGGGAGCAATTCATGCGACACGTCGAAGTCTTCGACACCACACTGCGCGACGGCCTCCAGGTGGAGGGTGTCTCGGCGACGGTCGACGACAAGCTGCGCATTGCGGACCAGCTCGACCTGCTCGGCGTGCACTTCATCGAGGGCGGCTGGCCCGGCGCCAACCCGAAGGACATCGAGTTCTTCGCCCGGGCCCAGAACGAGCTGCATCTCACCACGTCGACCCTGGTCGCCTTCGGTTCGACGCGCCGTCCTCGCGGCAAGGTCGACGACGACGCCACGCTGCGCAACCTGATCGAAGCGAACACGGCGGCGGTGTGCATCGTGGCCAAGAGCTCGGAGTACCAGGTCGTCGAGGCGCTCCAGACCACCCTGGACGAAGGTGCCGCGATGATCGCCGACTCGGTCCGGTACCTCCACGGTGAGGGTCGCATGGTGCTCGTCGACCTCGAGCACTTCTTCGACGGCTACAAGGACAATCCGGAGTTCTCGCTCCGAGCGATCGAGGCGGCTGTCGTGAACGGCGCCTCGCACCTCGTGCTGTGCGACACCAACGGCGGGACGCTGCCCAGCGAGATCGGTCGAATCGTCGCCGACGTCAAGGCGCACGTCGGGGGCGACGCCGTCATCGGCATCCACTGCCACGACGACACGGGTTGCGCCGTGGCCAACTCGATGGCGGCCGTCGAGGCCGGCGCCGGACACGTGCAGGGCACGCTCAACGGCCTCGGCGAACGCACCGGGAACACGAATCTCTCGACGGTCATCCCGAACCTGCAGCTCAAGCTCGGCTACCAGTGTCTGCCCGAGGGTCGCATCGAGCGGCTCACCTCGGTGAGCCATCACGTCGCGGAGACGCTCAACCGAGCCGTGAACCCGCAGGCTCCCTACGTCGGGTCGTCGGCGTTCGCCCACAAGGCCGGGCTCCACGTGTCGGCGATCGTCCGGGCGAAGGACGCGTACGAACACGTGAACCCCGAGCTCGTCGGCAACGGCACCCGGTTCGTCGTGTCGGAGATGGCCGGGCGTGCAACGATCCAGATGAAGGCCGACGAGATCGGCATCGAACTCGACGGCGCGCAGATCAACGAGGTCGTCGACGATCTGAAGCGACTCGAACACGAGGGCTACCACTTCGAGGCGGCCGACGCGTCGCTCGAGCTGCTGATGCGTCGGGCGGCCGGCCAGGTCCCCGAGTTCTTCCGCGTGGAGTCGATGCGCGTGATCACCGACGAGCTGCCCGGTGGCGAGTTCTCCACCGAGGCGACCGTCAAGGTGTGGGTCGGCAGCGGCGACGACGCAGAGCGTCGCGTGTGGGTGGCCGAGGGCAACGGTCCGGTGAACGCCATCGACATGGCGCTCCGCAAGGCCGTCGGCACCGTGCTGCCGGAACTCGCCGACATCCACCTCACCGACTACAAGGTCCGCATTCTCGACGGCACCAGCGCCACCGGATCGACCACCCGCGTGTTGTTGTCGGCAACCGATGGCACGCGTGACTGGACCACGATCGGAGTCAGCCCGAACATCATCGAAGCCTCGTGGCGCGCCCTCGAGGACAGCCTCGTGTACGGACTGCTGCACCGCTCGCTGCGCAACGCCGGCTGAACGGCTGGCACCCGCGCGACTGGCACCCGAGCAGTCTCCTGCTAGAAAGACAGCGATGTCCGCCCCCAGATTCAGCCCGGTACCGCCGACCGACCGACCCCGTCACTACGAGTCGCCCGATCACGTGCCCGAGTCGTGGACACCCGACCGTCCCGGCGAGATCGAGGGATTCCAGCCCGAGGGCCCGCAGCTCGGCGCGCAAGGCCCCGACCAGGGCTTCGCCCTGCGCATCGCCGGCCAACTCCGTCCCAAACTGCAACTGCAGCCGGGTGAGAACATCGACGACGTCATCCAAGGGTGCCTCGGCGTTGCGCTGCGGCGGGCTTCGATCTTCTCGCGGGCGCCGGTCGTCCACGACCTCACGATCGCATTCACGATCTGGGGTTTCCTCGACCCCACGCCGCCGGCCGAACTCGTCGAACTCCGCATGCCCCTCTTCGAGGGCCTGCGCCTCGTGGCCCACCACTACACCGAGGGTCGCGTCGTCGCCGACATGGCACCGGAGTCGACGTTGCGGATGACGCCGGCGCAGGTCGCCGACGCGTATCCGGCCGACTGGCGCACCCTCGTCGGCGCCTGAACGCCGGTCGTCGTGACGACTCGTCGCACGCTCGCGACGGGTGACATCGATCTGCGTTCCACGATGAAGCCCATCGGGACGTACCCGCGTGACCCGACCACCAGGTGGACGGCCAACAGCTTCGCCAAGGCGGTGCTCACGCCTGAGGGCCCGGGCACGATGCAGCTCACCTGGGACCGCTCGGGTCACACGACTGCGGAGTCGTGGGGGAGCGGCGCCGAGTGGCTGCTCGATCGGGCACCGCACTGGCTGGGTCTGCACGACGACGTGACCGGCTTCGACCCGACACTCGACGCGCGGATCGCCGAATGGTGGCGGCGCCATCCGGGCCTCCGCCTCGCTGCGGCCGGTGTGATCTGGCAGGAGTTGCTCCTGGTGCTCCTCGGCCAACGAGTGACCGTCGAGGAGGCCCTGAAGAGCTGGGTGCGGATCGTGTACGAGTGGGGCGAGCCGGCCCCGGGGCCGTGCGACCTCCGACTGCCCCCGACGCCCGACGTCGTCGCGTCGAAGTCGTACGTCGACCTGCACCGGTTCAACGTCGAACGCCGACGGGCAGATGCCATCGTGCTGGCTGCAAAGCGCGCCGCGCGACTGGAGGAGGCCGCGACGATGAGCGCCTCCGACGCTCTCACACGACTCACGGCGCTGCCGGGGATGGGAGCATGGACCGCGACGTCCGTGATCACCGCCAGCCACGGTGACCCCGACACGATCGTGCTACGCGACTTCGGCCTGCCGACGATGGTCAACTACGCGTTCACGGGCGACGCAGCTCGCGTCCCGCCCGACGAGGGCGGTGACGAGCTGATGGGTCGCCATCTCGCGCCGTGGGTGGGTCATCGCCAGCGGATCATCCGGCTGCTGTTCACCGTGGGCGTCTCGGTTCCCCGGCGTGGACCGCGGGCGTTCAATCCCGACATCCGGAGGCTGTGACATCCGGCCCCGCAGCTGACCGGGCCGAGGATCCATGGGAAACTGTTCACGATGCGTCGATCGGTCGCATTGCTGACCGTGGTGGCGGTGCTGCTCGGCGCCGGCCTCAGGGAGACCACCAGGCCGTCGAGTGTCGACGCGGCCGGAACCCGCGCCGCGGGAACGGTCTGCCTGCAACAGGTGACACCCGAACAACTCGGCCAACTGTTCGTGACCGAGCCGGGCGGGGTCGTCGGAGCCGACTACCAACGGGCGACGCCCCTGTCGAACGGATCGGTGCTCTGGACCTTCCAGGATGCCGAGGTCAGGCTTCCGAACGGATCCACGACCCTGGTGCACAACATCGGGATGATCCAGCGAGGCAACTGCTTCACCGTTCTGACGACCGGGACGGAGGCCGACCCGCAGCCGTGGCTGTACGCATCGAACACGACGAAGTTCGCTCACTGGTACTGGCCGCTCGGAGCCGAGATGGGCGCGGACGGCAGGGTGTACGTGTTCATGGCCGAGATGGTCGAGCGAGGCCCCGGGTACCTGTCGCGGGTCGAGCCGATCTCGACGGTGGTGGCCGGCGTCGACATCGACAGTCTCGAGATCGAGGTGTACGGCGCGCCGGCGAACGCGAGTGCAGCGCTGTACGGGTGGTCGATCGAGTCGGACAGCACGTGGACCTACCTGTACGCGCAGTGTCACCGTCAGTTCGGCTTCGACCCCTACATCTACGTCTACGCACACGACACGCAGTGCGCCGGCATCGTCACGGTCGCGCGCGTTCCCCGGGGGCAACTCCTGGCCACGCCGAGATACTGGACCGGTTCGGGCTGGGCGTCGGACCCCGCGGCAGCAGTCCCGGTGATCGACGTCGTCGGCCGGATGGTCAATGCCACCCAGATCGTGCGGGCGAACAACAATTGGATGGCCATCACGAAGGTCGGCGACTGGTGGGGCGACCGGATTCTCGTCGAACGTGCAACGCGGGCGGTCGGACCGTTCAGCATCGTCGCCGACATCGCCGCAGTCCCGAAGTGTGCAGTCGACTGCAACACCTACTTCGCCAGTTGGATCCCGTCGCCCGACCCGACGCGACTCGTCTTCGGGTTGTCGCACAACCGCTGGGACGGCATCGCCACCGACGTCTACCGTCCGACGTTCGCGTCCGTCGCGGCGCCGGCGCACACGATGTCGACCGCCGATCGTTGCTCGCTCGGATACTGCGGCTGAGCCGCGACGCCGACGTCAGCGGACTTCGACCAGCGCGGTAACGTCGACCGTCGATGTCTGGCACCGGGAAACTCGATCGTCGCACCTACGAGAGCGAACTGGAGCGGCTCCAGCTCGAGCTCGTCCAGATGCTCGAGTGGATCCGACACAGCGGGCATCGCCTGGTGGTGATCTTCGAAGGCCGCGACGCGGCCGGCAAGGGGAGCACCATCAGCCGCCTCACGGGCCCGCTGAATCCGCGGGCCTGTCGGGTCGTCGCGCTGCCGAAACCGAGCGAACGCGAGCGCACCGAGTGGTACTTCCAACGCTACGTCGCCCACCTGCCGGCGGCGGGCGAGATGGTCGTGTTCGACCGGTCCTGGTACAACCGTGCCGGGGTCGAGCGGGTCCTGGGATTCTGCACTGACGCCGAGTACTGGGAGTTCATCCGCTCGGTTCCCGAGTTCGAACGGATGCTCGTGCGCTCCGGTGTCCAGATCGTGAAGTACTGGTTCTCGGTGTCGAACGAGGTGCAGACGCAGCGCTTCGAGGAGCGCCTCGCCGATCCCGCCAAGCGCTGGAAGTTCTCCGACATCGATGCGCGCTCGCAGACCAAGTGGAACGAGTACTCACGCGCCAAGGACATCATGGTCGAGCACACCTCCATTCCCGAGGCGATCTGGTGGGAGGTCGACGGTGACGACAAACGTCGTGCCCGACTCAACACCATCAGTCACCTGTTGTCGTTGGTGCCACACGAGAAGGTGCCGTACCCGAAGGTGAAATTGCGGGAGGTGCGCCCGGACGAGGGATACGAACGGCCACCGCTCGATCAGCTCAACTACATCCCGCAGATCTACTGAGGCCGGTGGCCCCGGTGCAGTTCGACCCCGCCCGTGATCCACATCGTCGGTTGAACCCCTTGACCGGCGAGTGGGTCGTCGTCTCACCGCAACGGACGCAGCGTCCGTGGAACGGCCAGACCGGGCCGGCGGTCGACCCCGCCCCGACGTTCGACCCGGGGTGCTACCTGTGTCCGGGGAACGAACGTGCCGGTGGCGTGCGCAATCCGGTGTACGAGACCACGTTCGTGTTCGAGAACGACTTCGCCGCCCTCGTCCCCGATGCCCCCACCCCGGCGACGTCGCCCGACGAATTGTTCCGAGCCGACACCGGCGCAGGCGAATGTCGGGTGATCTGCTTCTCGCCTCGACACGATCTGACCCTGGCCAATATGGACCGGGCCGACGTCGTACGGGTCATCGAACTCTGGCAGTCGCAGCTCGACGACCTGCATGCCACGCATCGGTGGGTACAGATCTTCGAGACCAGGGGAGCCATCTCCGGCGCATCGAATCCTCATCCGCACGGCCAGATCTGGGCATCGGACTTCCTGCCCGACGAAGCCGAACGGGAGCTTGCGTCACAGCGCAGATATCGCGCTGCCCACGGTCGGCGGATGTTGACGGACTACGTGGAGCGAGAGTTGGAGCTCGGCGATCGAGTCGTCGTGACCAACGAGTCGTGGGTCGTCGTCGTGCCGTACTGGGCGTACTGGCCCTACGAGACCATGGTGTTGCCGCGTCGAGCAGTCGGGTCGTTGACCGATCTCCGTGCCGACGAATGCGAATCGCTCGCTCACATCCTGCAGCTGATGTTGCGTGCCTTCGATGCGCTGTTCGGCACGCCGTTCCCGTATTGCTCGGGCTGGCACGGGGCCCCTCGCGGTGACGCTGACCGTCACGACTCCGACGTCTGGCAACTCCACGCGCACTACTACCCACCGCTGTTGCGATCGGCCGATGTGGCGAAGATCCCCGCGAGCTACGAACTGCTCGCGAATCGCCAGCGTGACCTCACCGCCGAGTTCGCTGCCGCGAACCTGCGCGCCGCGCTCTGAAACGACGGTCCGGACGTTCCAGCCCCGACAACATTCCGGTCTGACAACATTCCAGTTGGATGGAATGTTTGGTACCATGGCGACATGCGCATCGGGACGCTCGCCGAACAGGCCGGGGTGACCACCAAGACGATTCGGTACTACGAGTCGATCCGTCTGCTCGCCGAGCCGGTCAGGACGCCGTCGGGATATCGCGAGTACGGCGACGATGCGGTCGAGCGTCTCCGGTTCATCCGTGACGCGCAGTCGACGGGCCTGTCGCTGGCGGAGATCCAGTCGGTGCTGGAGCTGAAGGATGCAGGGGCGCGGAGTTGCGGCCACACGATGGCGCTGCTCGATCGACATCTCTCGGAGATCGACGAACAGATCGCGAGGCTCGAGGTGGCACGGACCGAACTGCTCGACCTTGCCCGCCGGGCGCGGCGGACTGGACCCGTCGGGGTGTACCGATCCCCACCGCTGTCAAGTGATCGCGGGTGCGCCGGAATGTTGACGGGAAGTCCACGGGAATGTCGAGGATGTTACTTGACCTTCCAGTCGACTGGAAGGTCTACGGTGTCCCACATGGGTGACGCACCGACACGCTCCGACATCGCCGTCGAGGGGATGACCTGTGCCGCCTGCGCGAACCGCATCCAGCGCACGCTGACCAAGCTCGACGGCGTCAGTGACGCGCAGGTCAACTTCGCCAACGGCCGCGCCACCGTGATGCACGACGCCACCGTCGAGGACGATCAACTCCGCGCCGCCATCGAACGTCTCGGCTACGAGGCGCCGGTCACGGCTGACCACGACGAGGCCGAACGACGTCGTGAGGCCGATCTTCGGCGCCGATGGATCGTCGCGCTCGTCCTCGGCATTCCGGTCGTCGCCATCTCGATGGTGCCGCCGCTGATGTTCGACGGTTGGGAATGGGTCGCTGCGATCCTCGCGACGCCGGTCGTGTTCTGGTGCGGCTGGGGATTCCATCGCGCCGCGTGGATGAACCTGCGTCATGGCACCACCACCATGGACACGCTCGTCTCGATGGGGACGCTGTCGGCGTGGACGTGGTCGACGGTCGTGCTGTTCGGCAGCGTCGGCGACGAATCGGCGGCTGCACATTCGATGGAGGGGATGAGCAGCGACGGCGGACACGTCTACTACGAGACGGCCGACGGTCATCATCGCGCTGATCCTCATCGGCAAGTGGCTGGAGATCAGGGCCAAACGGCGATCGGGTGACGCGCTGCGAGCGCTCGCCGATCTGGGTGTGCGCAGTGCCCGGCTCGTCGACGGGACCGAGGTGCCGATCGAATCGTTGACGCCCGGCATGCAGTTCGTCGTTCGGCCGGGCGAGAAGATCGCGACCGACGGGGTGGTCGTCGACGGACACTCGGCCGTCGACGCATCGATGATCACCGGCGAGCCCGTGCCCGTCGAGGTCGGGCCGGGCGACGAGGTGATCGGTGCCACCGTGAACGCGAACGGATCGCTCGTCGTGGAGGCGACCCGGGTCGGCTCCGACACGGCGCTGGCACAGATCGTGCGTCTCGTCGACGAGGCACAGGGCAGCCGCGCCGAGGTCCAGCGCCTCGCCGACCGGGTGGCGGCGGTGTTCGTGCCGGTGGCGATCGGCATCGCGCTCGTGACCCTGGTGGCATGGCTCGCGATCACCGGCGACGTCAACGAGGCGTTCACCGCGGCGGTTGCCGTGCTGATCGTGGCGTGCCCCTGCGCCCTCGGGTCTGGCCACGCCGCTCGCCATCATGGTCGGCACGGGTCGCGCAGCCCAGCTCGGCGTGATCATCAAGGGCGGCGAGGTCCTCGAGGACACGCGCCGCATCGACACGATCGTGCTCGACAAGACCGGCACCGTCACCGAGGGTCGGATGTCGCTCGTCGAGGTGCTGGCACCCGACGGCGACGGCGATCACCTGCTCGCTCTCGCAGCAGCCGTCGAGGCGCAGTCGGAACACCCGATCGCACAGGCCATTGCCGCCGCGGGCCGGACCCGACGGCCGAGCTCGTCGACACCTTCGTCAATCGACCGGGCATCGGTGTGACGGCCAACGTCGACGGCGAGGAGGTGCGCATCGGTCGCCGCCGACTCTTCGACACCGTTCCGACCGCAGTCGCACAGGCCGCCTCGTCGGCCGAGGCGCAGGGCCGCACCGCGGTCCTCGCCGGGCGGGGCGGCGACCGCCGAGGCGGTGCTGGTCGTTGCCGACACCGTCAAGGCCACCTCGGCCGAGGCCATCGCGGCGTTCCACGACCTCGGACTCACGGTCACGTTGCTGACGGGCGACAACGCCAGGACCGCACGATCGGTCGGCCGCGAGGTCGAACGTCGACCACGTCATCGCCGACGTCCTTCCCGATGCCAAGGCCGCCGAGATCTCGCGGCTCCAGGCCGAGGGACACCGCGTGGCCATGGTCGGCGACGGGATCAACGACGCGCCGGCGCTCGCACAGGCCGATCTCGGGATCGCCCTCGGCACCGGGACCGATGTCGCCATCGAGGCATCCGATCTGACGATCGTGTCGCGGCGACCTCCGAGCCGCTGCCGACGCCGTGGCGTTGTCACGCCGGACGCTCTCGACCATCAAGGGCAACCTGTTCTGGGCGTTCGCCTACAACTCGGCCGCCATCCCGCTGGCCGCGTTCGGCTTCCTCAACCCGATGGTCGCCGCGGCGGCGATGGGCATGTCGTCGCTGTTCGTCGTCACCAACAGCCTGCGCCTGCGTCGTTTCGACGGCTACCGGGCGAAGGACCGCACTGCCGTTTCGACTGCCACCACCCCGACCCATGCCCCGACCCTGGAGACCATCTCATGACCGATGACACGCGCACCTACTCCGTTCCCGGCATCAGCTGTGACCACTGCAAGCACGCCATCGAGTCCGAGGTGTCGACCGTCGACGGCGTCGTCGTCGTCGACGTCGACGTCGACAAGAAGCTCGTCACCGTGTCGGGCGGCGACGACGCTGCCATCCGTGCGGCGATCGACGAAGCCGGCTACGACATCGCCTGACGCCCGCCGGCTCGACCGTCACACGGTGCCGGGTCAAACGTGACGCTTCACGCTGCCGCACCGAAGAGTGCCGACATCACATGCCCGCGCAGCTGTGCGAAGTTTGGATCGTCGACCAGTCGAACTCTGCCACGCCGAGCGGCGGCCCTCACGGCCGCGGCGCTCGAAATCCCGTACTGCTTGGCGAGGCGTTCGGCAGGAGCGGCTCGAAGCTCGACAGCGAGCATCAGCACCAGCGCCAACGGTTCACCACGATGAGTCCCGACGAACGAATTCGGTTCGAGATGGGTCACGTTGCCGACCGCTCGTTCGATCTCGGCGAGGTCGACCGGTCGCCGCATGCTCTGCCACAGCGAGTGATCGTTGTCCGACGGGTGAGCCTGCTGAACGAACATCCTGTGAGCGTCGATGTCGCCGATCAACGGACCGACCACGTCGAGGTGGAGCCAATCGGGCGCCTCGCGGTGTCCGAGGTAGGCCCCGAGACTCGACCATCGGTAGGCCGGTAGCGCCTCGAGTGGCACGAACGCCAGTGGGTTGCGATGGATGTAGCGGCTTGTCACGAGGAGTTGTTCCTCGCTGGTGACGGGGATCGAGACGAACCGGTTCCGGAACAAGGGTCCGTCGCGTCCGTGTTCGTTGTTGTACCAACGGGCATACTCGCAACCGAGTCGATGCATCGCGTCGGACAACGAGCCCGGTGATCGGGCGAGTGTGTGGAAGTGGTTGTCCATGAGCGTGTACGTGTGTGTTTCGAGGAGGCCTCGCTGGTCGAGGTCACCGAGGTGATGCTCGAAGAAGAGCCGGTCGTGTTCCGAGCTGAAGATGTCCTGGCGGTCTGCCCCCCGGTTCATCACGTGGTGCCACGTGCCGGCTTCGTCGTATCGATGTCGTCGTCCCATGCTGTCGAGTGTGAATGAGGGGTGTGACACCCCGAAACGTCACGTTTGACCCGGCACCGTGTGGTGGTTGGCCTGACCTCGGACGAGGCATGATGGGGACATGCAGACACAGGCGTTGATCGGTGGAGAGTGGCGGGACGGATCGGGTTCGGAGCGATTCGACGTCGAGAACCCCGCGACGGAGGAGGTCATTGCATCCGTCGCTGCCGGCACTCCTCATGACGCGACGCTCGCCTGCGAAGCCGCCGCCGATGCTCAGATCGCCTGGGCGGCGACGGCGCCCCGCGAACGGGGCGAGATCCTCCGGCGTACGTGGCAGCTGATGGTCGACCACACCGACGAGTTGGCGCGTCTGATCACGCTGGAACACGGCAAGCCGCTCGCCGACGCGCGCGGCGAGGTCGCCTACGCAGCAGAGTTCTTCCGTTGGAACTCCGAGGAGGCGGTTCGGATCCACGGCTCGCTCGGCAGGGCGCCGAGCGGTGCGAACCGAATCGTCGTGCACCATCCGCCCGTCGGTGTCGTCGTGATCGTCACGCCGTGGAACTTCCCGGCGGCGATGATCACCCGCAAGCTCGCGCCCGCTCTCGCGGCCGGCAACGCCGCCGTGATCAAGCCGCCGCGTGAGACACCGCTCACGGCGTTGCGCATCGGTGAGCTGCTGCACCAGGCCGGACTCCCGGCCGGGGTCGTGAACATCGTTCCGACGTTGACGTCGGGGGCCTGGTTCGACGCCGCCGTCGACCATCCGGCCACCCGGATGGTGTCGTTCACCGGCTCGACCGAGGTGGGCATCGTGCTGCTCAAGCGGGCCGCCGATCGCGTCTTGAAGACGGTGATGGAACTCGGCGGCAACGCGCCCTTCATCGTGTTCGACGACGCCGACGTCGAGGCCGCCGTGCAGGGCGCCATGGTGGCCAAGATGCGGCATTCCGCCGAAACCTGCACCGCGGCCAACCGCTTCTTCGTCCATGCAGCCGTGGCCGACGACTTCACGAAGATGTTCGCTGCGGCGATGGCCGACGTGCGCATCGGCAGCGGATTCGACGACGGCGTCACCTGTGGTCCGATGATCAACGCCAAGGCGGTCGCGTCGATCAACGAGCTCGTGACGGCGGCAGCCGACCACGGTGCGACCATCGCGACCGGCGGTGGATCCGTCGACGGGCCAGGGCACTTCTACCCGCCGACGGTGCTGGCCAACGTTCGCTCGGGCGACGAGATCACGCGTCATGAGATCTTCGGTCCGGTGGCACCGGTGATCACGTTCGACGACACCGACCAGATGATCGCCGACGCGAACGACACCGAGATGGGTCTCACCGGCTACGTCTTCACCCGCGACCTGCGGCGGGGACTCGCGGTGAGCGAGCGGATCCAGGCCGGCATGATCGGCCTCAACCGGGGCGCGGTGTCCGATCCGGCTGCGCCCTTCGGTGGCATGAAGCAGTCCGGCCTCGGCCGTGAGGGTGCGAGCGAGGGAATCTACGAATTCTGCGAGACCCAGTACATCGCGGCCGACTGGTAGCGCCGAGTCCGATCGGGACCGAAACGTCACGTTTGACCCGGAACGTCACGTTTGACCCGGCACCGTGTGACGAGAGGGTGGGTCAGGTGGAGACGATCCCGTAGTAGGCGCCGAAGTCCTTGTCCTTCAGCAGCCGGCCCATCTTGCGGAACTCCCTGGCGACGCCGAGTACGGCGGTCTCCATCGTGATCGGTGTACCCGCAGCTGACGCGAGGAAGGCCGCGTGGATCGCCGCATTGCGGATCGAGGCACCCGACAGCTCGAAGTGCTCGGCGAGCCAGTCGAGATCCACACCCTCGACGGGCGCAGCCGACGGCAGGTTGTTGGCCCAGATCACCTTGCGTTCCTCGACCCCGGGGAGCGCGAACTCGACGCGGACGTGGATCCGGCGCAGGAACGCCTCGTCGACGTTCTTCTCGAAGTTGGTGGCGAGCACCACCAGTCCGTCGTAGGCCTCGAGACGCTGCAGGAGGTACGACACCTCGATGTTGGCGTAGCGGTCGCGGGCGTCCTTCACCTCGGAGCGCTTCGCCGAACAGCGAGTCGGCCTCGTCGAAGAACAGCACCATGTTGCCGGCGCTCGGCGGCGTCGAAGATCTGCTCGAGGTTCTTCTCGGTCTCGCCGATGTACTTGCTGACGACCGAGGACAGGTCGAGCTTGAACACGTCGAGGCCGAGGCTCCGGCGATGATCTCCGACGCGAGCGTCTTGCCGGTGCCGGACGGGCCGGCGAACAGCGCCACCAAGCCTCTCGACGGGTTGGGCGAGAATCCCCAGTCGTCGTAGACCTCGCCGGCGTGGCGGTACCGCTCGACGATCGACTGGAGCAGAGTGAGTCGTTCAGGGCTCAGCACGATGTCGTCCCAGGAGTGACTCGGTGAGATGCGACGCGTCAGCCGTTCGAGCGGCCCGCTCGCGAGCCGGCGCACTGCTGCGTCGAGGTCGCCTCCCACGGCATCGCGGGTGCGTTGGACCCGGTGCATCTGGTCGAAGGTCAGACGGTGCGTACGGTCGACGCCGGGCCCGAAGGCGGCGAGCCATTCGCCGTCGGTCGGTTCGTTCGCCTGGGCGAACACCTCGGTCCAGGTCCGGTCCGGCAACTCGTCGATCGGCGGAGCGCTTCGTGACGACAACACCCACACGAGGTGATCCGCGCGCGTCGATCCAGCGTCGCATGAGCGGAGTGACGGAGTCGTCGATCTCGATCAGCGACGCCGCGCCCCGTGATCGTTGCCTCCCGCACGAGTGCCGACCATTCGCTGTCGTCCGTCGGCGCCGCAGCGCACAGGAATCGTCGCCGCCGACGCCGACGCCGCGCCGGCGTGACGTCGCCGCATCCGATCGGGTCCGGTCGCCACGACGAGGTCGCTGTCGCCGGGCGCTGCGACGCGTCGTCGAGGTCGAACTCGACGACGCCGACCGGGAGCTCGGGGTCGGGTGACGTGTCGCCGAGCAGTGACCAGATCACGCTCTGGTGCAGTGCGACGCGATGATCGACCCAGGGCCCGTCGGTGCCGACGTCGACGAACGCCGTCCGACGCAGGGCCGAGGTCGGCGCCACGACGAGCGCACCGGGATGGCCGTCGCCGAGAATCTGTCCGAGTGCGCCCAACGTGACCCGGTCGGCCTGGCCCTCGCCGCGCAGGGCTGCGACGAGCTGACGACAGCTCGAGTCGATCTCGGCGGTCGCGAGCAATGCGAGCACCTCGGCCTCGGGCGTCGTCAGCGCAGCGTTCGCGACCAGGACGGAGAACGCACCGTCGTCGTCCAACGAGTCGCGGAATCCGGCGCGGGTCGTGGCGAGCATCGCGCCGATCGGTGGCGGTCGCCGCGTCGACCAGCAGCAGCCCGGCCGAACGCGAACCACGCCGGCCCAGCTGGTCTCGCTGTCGTGCACTGCGTCAGTCAAGCAGGTGCGTACTCACGGCGCTGTTCCCGGGGGGTGCGCTACCGTGCGGACATGGCGCAACCGGTGGTGATGGGCGACAACCTCATGTGTACGATGGGCGCCGCCCCGGCGCCGATCACCGTGCTTGCCGACGAACCGGGTGATGGCCGAGAACAAGCCGATGGCCAACATCATGGACCACGTGCCGTTCGTGAACATCATGCCCTTCGGCGTCTGCATGTCGCTGTCGAACCCGGCGACGGCGGCGTTCACCGCCGCAGCGTTCGGGGTGCTGACCCCCGGGCCGTGCACACCGATGACGCCGGCGCCGTGGATTCCCGGAGCGCCGACGGTGATGGTCGCCAACATGCCGGCGTTGAACTCGACATCGAAGTGCATGTGCATGTTCGGCGGGCAGTCAGCGTCGCGGTGCCGACCGCGATGAAAGAAACACTGCCGTAACGCTAAGTGCCGAGCGGTCAGCGCTCGGACGGCGTGCTACGTTCGCCGCCACGGGTCGAAACAACGGGGGACCAGCGCCGAGCGCCCGTGATGTCGTCGTCGAAGCTCTCGGCGGCGCCTCGCCCAGCGGGCGTCGTGCACTCATACGTTTCCGATCGGGAGGTTCGTCTGTGCCGTCATACTTGACTCCGGGTGTCTATGTCGAGGAAGTGGCCTCATCGAGCGCCACGCTCTCCGCCGGCGCCACCGCTGTTGCTGCATTCGTCGGATTCACTGCGAAGGCGCCGAAGGACGATCCGTCCGACCCCGAGGGTCTCAAGCCTCGTCTGGTGACGAACTGGACGCAGTTCGAGAGGTCTGTACGGCGGGTTCGTGCCGGGCGCCATGCTCCCGCACTCGGTCTACGGGTACTTCAACAACGGTGGGTCGATGGCCTACATCGTTCGCATCCCGAACACGGCGCCGTCGACGGAGTCGGGCCAGCTCGCGCTCACCTCCGGCGATCGTGCGCTCGGCCCGGCGGTCGAGTTCACGACCGTCGAGCCGAACGCCGACGTCACCGTCACGGTCACCCCCGAGCCTGCGGCCGGCGACGACGACGACGCCGCGCCGACGTTCGAAGTCACGATCAGCGAGCGGCGACGGCGAGCCCGAGGTCTTCTCCGGCGTCACGCTGGGCGGCATCGACAAGGCCATCAACGGCACCTCCACCAAGGTGAAGGTCGAGACGAAGATCGACGTCGACCAGCTCGCCGCCGACCTCGCAGACGCTGCCGACCGGCAGCTTCGCGATCGAGCCGGCGGCACCGACCCCCGTCGCCGTGCCGGGCCGCGCCTTCGCCGGCTCCGAGACCGCCCGCACGGGCATCAGCGGCCTCACGATCGCCGACGACGTCACCATGGTGATGGTCCCCGACCTGGTCACCGCCGCCACGCAAGGAAGACGGCTCGATCGACCTCGGCATGTGGAAGTCGGTGCAGCTCGCGCTCATCAACCACTGCGAGGGCCAGGCCAACCGCATGGCCGTGCTCGACGCCCCTCCCGGGATGTCGCCGCAGCAGATCAAGGAATGGCGCAGCGACACCGCGATGTACGACTCGGCGTTCGCCGCGCTGTACTACCCGTGGATCGAGGTCGCCAACCCGGCGGCGACCAACGGTGACACCGAGATCATGGTCCCGCCGTCGGGCCACATCGCCGGCATCTGGGCCCGCACCGACGACACCCGTGGCGTCTGGAAGGCCCCGGCCAACGAGGTCGTCCGCGGCGCGCTGAACGTCGAGACCAACATCACCAAGGCCGAGCAGGGCCTGCTCAACCCGATCGGCATCAACTGCATCCGTCCGTTCGGCACCCAGGGCATCCGCGTCTGGGGCGCCCGCACGCTGTCGTCGAACACCGACTGGACCTACATCAACGTCCGCCGTCTGTTCAACATGATCGAGACCACGATCATGAACGGCACCCAGTTCGCCGTGTTCGAGCCGAACGACAAGAAGCTGTGGGAAGGCCTCAAGCGCACCGTCGGCTCGTTCCTGCGGGGCCTCTGGCGCGACGGGGCGCTGTTCGGCGCCACCGCCGAGCAGGCGTTCTACGTCAAGTGCGACGAGGAGACCAACCCGCCGGACTCGATCGACCAGGGCAAGGTCATCGTCGAGGTCGGCATCGCTCCGGTGAAGCCGGCCGAGTTCGTGATCTTCCGGGTCGCGCAGATCAAGGACGAGAGCTGAATCATGACCATCGAGCGCATCCAGGAAGGGAGTAGCGAATGACCACCATCGTTCCAGGTGACGCGAAAACCACGGCGATCACATCCTCGACGTTCGCCGTCGAGTTCGGCACCGTGGCGAGCGGGTTCTTCACGGAGGCCTCCGGCCTCGGCATGGACATCGAGGAGGTGAAGAGCACCCGCATCACCGCTGACGGCAAGTCGGTGACGAAGTTCAGTCCCGGCACCGTCAAGTACGCCGCGATCACGCTGAAGCGTGAATTCAACGGGAACAAGGAGTTCTGGACCTGGCACGACGAGATGTGCAAGGGCATGGGCAAGTACACCGACGGCTCGATCGTGATGTACAACCTCAAGAACGAAGAGGTCGACCGTTGGAACATCCTGCGGGCCTGGCCGTCGAAGTGGAGTGTCTCCGACCTCGACGCGAGCAGTGACGACGTCATGACCGAAGAGATCGAGCTCCAGATCGAATTCCTCGAAAGGGCGAAGTGATGGCTGACTTCTCGGCTGCTCAAGGCGGCTACTTCTCGTTCGAACTCGACGGAACGCAGATCGCGTTCTTCACGGCGTGCTCCGGGCTCTCCTCCGAAGTCGACGTGATCGAGCAGACCCAGATCACCAAGGAGGGCAGGAAGGTCACGGTCAAGCAGCCGGGGCCGAGCCGGACCTTCTCGGAGGTCGTGCTCAAGCGCGGCTTCACGTCGGACACGGTCCTCAACGACTGGTTCGACAAGACCGTCGACGCCGGCGAGGCGGTCGAGCGCAAGACCGGCTCGATCGTGGTGCTCGGACGCGATGCCAAGACCGAGGTCGCCCGGTTCAACATGGAGGGGTGCTTCCCGTCCAAGTTGTCGGTGTCGGATCTGAACGCCGGCAGTGGCGAGGCGATGGTCGAGGAGCTGACGATCCGTCACGACGAGTTGCTCTGGGCCTGAAGATGGCGGGTCTGCGCACCGAGTTCGACTTCACACTGCCCAAGGGCTACGTCGGTAACGACGGAACGTTGCATCGTCACGGGACGATGCGCCTGGCCACGGCTCGTGACGAGATCGAACCGCTGCGCGACCGGACCATCGACGGACCGGATGACCCGTACCTCACCATCTTGGTGCTGGCACGTGTCATCACGTCGCTCGGATCGCTTCCCGAGGTCGGCATCGACGAGGTCGAGGGCCTCTTCGCTGCCGACCTCGCGTTCCTCCAGGACTTGTACGGCATCATCAACTTCGGCGATCAGGCCGATGTTGCGGCGCTCCAGGCGAGCGTGTTGCCCGACGAGCCCGAAGAGGTCGTCGACGACGTGCTGGTCGACGATCAGGTGCCAGGCGAGAGCGCCGAGGACCGGGGCGAGGCGTCCACGCGGCGCCGCTCGCACGTCGAAGAGGTCAGTCCGGTCTCGTCCTGAGTGCGCCGTGAAGCTCTACCCCGAGTCGTCGTTGTGGAGTGAGATTGCCTACCTCGCGTACCACCTGCACTGGGATCTCGGCGTGCTGCTCGATCTCGAGCATGCAGACCGAGCGCGACTGATCGAACTGGTCGCCGACATGAACGAACGAGCGTGGGAGGCGTTGAACAATGTCTGATGCCAACATGAACGACGCCAACGCCGCAACGTTCCTGTTCGAGGTCGATGGTGTCGACATCGGGTCGTTCATGGAGGTCAGCGGTCTCGAGGTCTCGATCGAGACCGAGGATGTGAGCGAAGGCGGCCAGAACAGCTTCGTGCACAAGCTCCCGGGCCGCATGACGTGGCCGAACATCACGCTGAAGCGTGGTGTGACGAAGCAGAACGCGCTGCTCAAGTGGCTGAACGAGTCGTCCGGCGAGACCTTTGCCGGAAATGACAACAAGCTGAAGCGCAAGACGGCCGCGATCACCCTGCTCGATCGGACCGGTGCCCGCCTGATGTCGTGGGACTTCGACGATGCATTCCCGGTCAAGTGGACCGGGCCGACGTTCGCCGCGAGTTCTTCGGACTCTCCCGAGGAGCAACTCGAGATCACCCATCACGGATTCCGTGCCCATGAGTTCTGACGCTCCGGCGAGCGCAACGGAGTCGAACCTGGTGCTGGGTGCCGGCATGGCGCGTCGCTCGCGGTCGCAGTCGGTGCTCGCTCGGCACCGGACGTCGGCAACGCTCGTCGGTGCCGTCGGTCGTGCCTGTGTGGGATTCGGACTCGCCGTCGGCCGGTCGCGTTCCATCCGCCCGATCGTGAACCTCTCGGACGTGAATTCGGCGTCGTTGCGGCCGCCCACCAACTTCTGGCGTGAGTCCGTCACCGCCGAGCCGGTCGGGGTGGTCGGCGGCGCTGCGGTGGCCGGTGCATCCACGGGTGCTCCGCGGACCGTTCGTCGTTCGGCCGATCGCCGGCCGACGTGGACCGATCAGGTCATCCAGCGAAGCGGGATCGGATACACCGCCCCGCCCGCCGGTGCACTCGCCGAGCCCGTTGCGATCCCCGACGACTTCCAGCCGTTCGGCGACCCGAGAATCGACCATCTCCGTCTGTTGCGACGCGCCGCCGATTCCGCTCCGGTGACGGACACGCGACCCACGCAGCCGCGACGCCCAGCGCGCCCGACCGACGCACATCGTGACACGGAATCTGCCACGGGATCGTCCATGGGATCTGCCGCGGGATCGGATGACGGCGGTCGCGTCCGGGGAGACACGGCGGCCGGTCGTGGTACGGGTCCCGGTCGCTTGGCGCGAGCCGTGATTCCCGAACCGGTCGCAGCGCGGAGTGCGGCTGCAGTGGGTCGTCCGGGCCCGGGATCGACCGTGGGATCCGAACTCCCCGGGAACCGATCGTCGGGTGACGTCCCGATTCGGCGGTCACCGCAACCTCGACGGGCGCAGGCCCCGTCGAGACTCGACACGTTGCGTGCTCTGCTCATCGAACAGGGCAAGTTGTCGGCTGACCCGGATGCCGCTGCACCGTCGAGCCGCGCTGGAACAGGCGACGAGACGACCCCGTCCGGCCGAGTCGTCAGATGTCGTGCGGCGGCGTACAGCCGGGGCCCCCGACGTCGGACGCGCGTCGCAGCCTCGCCGCCCGGTCGCGCAGGATGACGCCGGTCGGCCGGCGGTGTCGACGAGCGCCGGACTCCGCGAGGCTGCCGGCGCGAGGGTTCCCGGCGCGCCAGCGGCGACCCGACCCGACACGTCGACGACGCGACCCGACAGGACACCGTCGGCCGGCCCGCGGGCAGGACATGAACCGGGGCCCGACGGTGGTGGCGTCGAGGGCCGCCCGGTCGTCTCGACGACGCCGGTCGAGGGGCTACCTTCGACCGGGGCTCCACGGTCGACGACGACGATGACGTCCCCGTCGACGACGACGACGCCCGCAACGCGGATGGCGTCCCCGACGAGGACGACGTCCCCGACGCTGACGGCATCCCCGACGCCGACGGTGGCGGGAGGAGCACCCGTGGCCGGCGAGGCGATGTCGATCCGGCGTCAGCTCCGCACCCAGCGATTGCTGTCGAGTGGGCTCGCGCCAGACCGCTCGGACATTCGGGATCTCGCCGGCGAGGTGTCGACGACGGTACCGCGAGACAGTGATGCCACCGCAGCGTCGGCGATGACGGTTCGCCCTCCCGCGCCGGTCGATGCGGGCGCGGTGTCGACGATCGAGCGTGCCGTTCGCACGTCGCCGTCGGCGACGCTGCCGTGGTCGATCGAACGTCCGGAGCTGCCGTCGTCGATTGCCCGTGCACCGGGCTCGGTCATCCGTCGCGTGACCCTTCCACGCGCGTTGTCGTCGTCGTTTCGGCCCGAGACCGTGCTGAGCGCGCAGCGTGTCGTCGCGCATCGTGTACCGCTGTCGCCGACCGGGGTGACGTCGGCTGTCCGACCGGCGACGTCGATCGCTCGGCTCGGTGGCGACGGCGTGGCGTCGACCGTGCAGCCCTCGAGCGTGCAACCGTCGACCGCACCGCCGTCGAGCGTGTCGACCGTCGACCGTGCCGCCGTCGACCGTGGCCGAACTTCAGCGGTCGAGGGTGGCGCCGTCGATGCGTACCTCGGCGCTCCCGTGGACCGGCCTCGACGCGGTTGCACCGACCACCCCTCCCGTGACCGTCACGACGGCCCGCACGGGAACGATGTCGTCGACGACGTCACCGGTCGCCCACGATGCCACGACGACGCCGCGGCGCACGACCGACACCGCTCGGCGATCGTCCGTGCTGCCTGCCGGCGCCGGTGCGCTCCAGCAGGTGCTTCGCCGAACCGCTGAGAACCAGGCGACACAGTTGCCTGCATCGCGTGACCGCCGCGCGTCGATCGACGGTTCCACGCCCTCGGACGACACGACGTCGAACAACGGCCGTGCGTCGACGACCCACACCACCTCGAGCGACCACACCACCTCGACAGACGCGCCGGAAGGCTCGATCGCGCCGGTGGTGGCGCGGCGCATGACGGCAGGCACGCCGGCCCCGACGGAGCCCGCCCGGTCGTCGACCGACACTCGCCCGGCTGAGCGGCTCGCCGACCAGTTCATGACCGAGCTGTCGCAGACCGTCCGGCGCACGCCGGCGCCTCTGCCGATGCCGTTCCGGCCGATGTCCGATGCGATCACGGGTGGGCGACGGGTGATGCTCTCGACCGACCCGGCGTCCCGGCGCGCATTGCGCTCGGTCGGCAAGATCGCTGCCACCACCGGCGACACGATCCACCTCGATCATGCCGCGATCCCGCGTCGCCGCCTCGACGAAGTGGTGGCCCACGAGTTGACCCACGTGGCACACCCGTCGCCGACGCCGCGATTCTTCGACGACATCGACGACAGCCCCGAGGAGCGACGCGCCGAGAAGGTGGCATCGATCATGGCGCGGTCGCCCCTCGCGCCCTCGTCGACGGTGGCGGCTCCTCGCGGATCGTCCACGATCCGTCGGTCCGCGGCGTCTTCGAGCAGCGGCGGGTCGAGTTCGTCGTCGAGTGGGACGATCTCGGCCGATGCGCTTGCTGCCCGATTGACCGGTTCGGGCGCAGCGGCGGCACCGTCGCGCTCGGTGACTCGAGCGCCGGCCGTGATCCGTCGCAGCCATGCGGCCGTGTCCGCCCCTCCCGTGTCCGCTCCTGCAGTGTCCTCGGCTCCCGAACAACGCAACGTCATCAGGCGAACACTCTCCGAGGGGACAGGGTCGGCCCCGGAGTCGACCGCCGACCTGAACACGCTCATCGACGAGCGCATCGCCGCCAACGTCGACTCGTTGCTGCGGAAGATCGAAGACCGGATGATCGTCGAACTCGAACGCCGCGGCGGCCGATCCTGGAGGAGCTCCTGATGTCGAATCAATTGCAGCGCGCGTATCTCGAAGTCGAGACCGGTGGTCGCATCGAGTGCATGTTCAACCCGACCACGTTCTCGTTCGCGACGCAGAACCGGTGGGAGTCCGATTCGATCCCTGGCAAGGCGACGCCGACGCTCCGGTTCGCCGGCGGCTCCGGTGGCACCTTCAGCCTCAGCCTCGTGTTCGACACCACCGATACCGGCAAGGCGGTGAGTACGTACTCCAACAAGCTGTTGAAGCTGCTGGAGATCGACACGACGCTGCCCAGCTACAACGCCGACGCCGGCAACGGTCGACCGCCGTGGGTCAAGTTCCACTGGGGGACGCACATCCACTCGTTCAAGGCGGTGATCACGTCGGCGAACGTCACGTTCACGTACTTCTCCAACGAGGGCCTTCCGCTGCGTGCCAACGTCGAGTTGTCGCTCGAGCAGTACGAGCCCGACGCCAACTGGGGCCCCCAGAACCCCACGTCGGGAACGCCGAAACCGCAGCGCACGCATCAGGTGCAGGTGGGTGACACGCTCGACCGGATCGCAGCGCGCTACTTCGGTGATTCGACGAAGTGGCGCGACATCGCGACGATCAACGGGATCGGCGACCCGCTCGACCTGACTCCCGGCCGGATCCTGTCGATCCCCGAACGGCGGAACTGAGGTGCCCGCCGACCTCTCGATGTCGTTGCGCCCGGTCATCAAGGCCAATGGCGCGCAGCTGGGCGCCGCGCAGGTCGACGCGTTGCGCGAGGTGCGAGTCACCAACGGTCTCGGTGTCCCGGCCCATGCCCGAATCTCGTTCTCGACGTCTGTCCACGATCCGACGCTCGTACCCAAGCTCGGCGACGCGTTGGTGATCACCCTCGACGGCCACGGGACCACCAACTGGACGATCTTCGATGGCATCGTCGTCGGTCTCGGCTTCGAACTCGACTCCGGCTTCGAACAGATCCTCACCATCGAGGCGTACGACAAGCTGTACAAACTCGGACGGCTGAGTCATGCCGCCACCTATCTGCAGATGAAGCCCGCCGACGTGATCGGGAAACTCGCCCGCGAGGTCGGGCTCTCGACGGCCATCGATGGCAAGTTCAGTCCGAGCGTGCGCCCTGCGGCGTTCCAGTACGGAACCGCATACGCCTACATCGACGCGATGGTCCGAGAGGCCGGCTTCGAATGGCGGGTGACGGGCAACACGTTGAAGGTGTCGCCACGCGCATCCGCCCAGACGCCCGAGGTCGCGGTGGAGGCGGGGGACAATCTGGTGAGCTTCAACGCCCGCATGAGTGCAACCGAGCACGTCGACGAAGTGACCGTCACCGGCTGGGACGTGAAGACCAAGAAGGCAATCGTCGGCACCGTCAAATCCGATGGCGCAGGATCCCGATCGGTCGTCGACCTCGCGTCGTCGGCCAACGTGAAGAAGTCGAATGTCGGTGGGACGAAGGCGCTGTCGATCCCGCGTCCTGTTCTCGACCAGCAGGAGGCCAAGGCGCTGGCGACGGGCATCATGCATCGTCGCGAAGCCGGGATCCTGCGAGCCCGTGGCGAACTGCTCCCCATGCCCGGCATCGAGCCCGGAGTTCACCTCGTGATCAAAGGCCTGGCCGGAGGATGGAACGGCAAGTACTACTGCACGGAAGTCGAGCACGTGTTCGGTGGGGCGACCGGTTCGTTGCGGACCTACTTCGAGGTCGGATCGGCCGAGCCGGACTCGCTCGTCGATCTGTTCGGCGGATCGACGTCGCCGACTCTCGACAAGATGCTCGGTGGGCTGACCATCGGCGTCGTGACGAACAATGCAGATCCCGACGGGCTGAATCGCGTGAAGATGAAGTTGCCCTACCTGTCGGACACGCTCGAAACCGGATGGGCGAGAGTCCTCCAGCCCGGCGCCGGCAAGGGTCGAGGATGGAACGTGTTACCCGAGGTCGACGACGAGGTGCTCGTGGGGTTCGAACACGGCGACATCGACCATCCGTACGTGCTCGGCGGGCTGGTGAACGGCACCGACAAGCCCCCGTACCTCGGAGCCGACGGAGATCTGCTCGACAGCGGCAAGGTCGGAGCGCGGGTCTTCACGTCGCGGCTCGGCCACGAGATCTACGTCGCCGACGGTGCCGGTGCCGACAAGCAGTTCGTCCGCGTCAACACTGCGGGCAAGGAGGCGACGATGTTCATCGGCAAGGAGAAGATCGACGTCGAGGCCAAGGGGATTCCGGTCAAGGTGTTCAACGACAAGGGGTCGATCGAGATCACCAAGGACGGCAACATCACGATCAAGGGCAAGACCATCACCCTCGACGCCCAGACCGACATCATCTTGAAGTCGAAGGATCTCAAGTCGGACACCAAGGTCCACACCACCGTGACTGCCGGTGGCGAGGTCAAGATCTCCGGACGGCTCGGCGGAACGCTCGACGGCGGTCTGACCACCAAGATCAAGGGCGCGATGGTGAACATCAACTGATGTCCGATCCATCTGACTTCATCGGGCGTGGCATCGCGTTCCCCATGCGCGTCGACCAGTCCGGTTCGATCGCCACGAGTTCCGGAACCGCGCGACATCGACTCGTCGATCCGCATGATCCTCACCACTGCCCCGGGCGAGCGCCTGATGCGCCCCGACTTCGGGTGCCGGATCTGGGAATTGCTGTTCGAGCCGATCAATGCCAATACCCTCGGGCTGATGGGCGAAGCGGTACGCGAGGCGATCGGTCGATGGGAGCCCCGTGTGGTTCTCGACGATCTTCGTCTCGACCCGTCGGGGCAGCACGCCGGTGAGGTCCTCATCGAGATCGACTACACCGTGCGCACCACCAACGACCGTCGCAACCTCGTCTACCCGTTCTACGTCATTCCCCGAGAGGACGAGTCATGAGCTTGCCGGTCACCAACCTCGACGACCGGAAGTTCCAGGACCTCGTCGACGAGGCCAAGCGGATGATCCCGCAACTGTGCCCGGAGTGGACGAACCACAACCTGTCCGACCCCGGCGTCGCGCTCATCGAGCTGTTCGCATGGATGACCGAGACGATGTTGTTCCGGTTGAACCAGGCGCCCGACGTCTTCTACACCCGGATGCTCAACCTCTTGGGTTTCGAGCAGTTCCCGGCCGCCGCCGCCCGCGCCGACCTCACGTTCTGGAGCAGCGGCAGCCGCAACGAAACGGTCGTCATTCCAGCCGGGACCCAGGTCGCGACATCTGGCACCATCGGCGAGACGCGGGTGTTCACGACGCTCGAAGACACCGCCATCGTCCCCCCGCGATCGATCGCTGCGCTCACCTCCGAGGGAGACGACCGGTTCACCGACATCTGGGAGGACCTGAGCGTCGGACTCACCAGCGTCAAGGTGTTCCCGAGCGAGCCGATGGTGGCAGGCGACTGCTTCTACCTCGGATTCGAGAACTCACTCGCCGGCAATGCGATCAGGCTCAACATCCAGGCGTCGGTCGAAGGCATCGGTGTCAATCCGGGGCGGCCACCGCTCGTCTGGGAGTCGTGGCAGGGCGAGGGCTGGGTCGCTGCGACCATCCCGTCGCTGCTCGGTCCCGGCGAGGTGGCCGACAGCACGGGCGGACTCAACCGCGACGGCAACATCGTGCTGCTCCTCGCGGCGGAACATCAGCCGCTCACGCTCGGCGGCGTGCGGGCCCACTGGATCCGGGCCCGGCTGCTCCCACCGACACCCGAGCGCCCGGCCTACCGTGCCACACCGCAGGTGCGCCGAGTCACCGTGGACAGCATGGGGGGCACGGTCGTCGCCGAACACAGCGAACTCGTCACCGACGACGTGCTGGGCAAGAGCACGGGCAAACCCGACCAGTCGTTCCGCTGCAGCCGGACGCCGGTGCTTCCCCGCCAGGGCAACGAAACCATCGAGATCGAACACGACGGCGAGTACGTGGAGTGGACCGAGGTGTCGGACTTCGTCGACTCCGATCGCAACGACCGCCACTTCGCTTGGGATTCGTTCACCGGCGAGATCAGGTTCGGTCCACTGATCCGCTACCCGGACGGCAGCATGCGCCAGCACGGCGCCGTTCCGCCCGAGGGCGCCCGCATCCGGGCCAACGCCTACCGCACCGGTGGCGGGGCGGCGGGCAATGTCGGTGCCGGCACGTTGACGGCGTTGCGCACGTCGCTGCCGTACATCGCGCGTGTGCAGAACCTCACGCCGGCCCGCGGTGGCGTCGATGCCGAGACCGTCGAGAACGTCAAGCGACGCGGACCCCAGTCGCTGCGTTCCGGTGGACGCGCGGTGACGGTGTCGGACTTCGAACGTCTGACGGCCCAGGCCGACAGCCGCGTCGGGCGCGTCCGGTGCCTCCCTCCGGTCCATCCCGGAGATCCGGTGCGGCTCCTGGTGGTGCCGGCGATCAGGCAACCGGCCGAGCACCTGCAGCTCGATCACTTCGCGTTGCCCGACGACATGATCCAGCGCATCGCCGACTACCTCGACGGCCGGCGCATCCTCGGCAGCAAGATCGAGGTGGGCACCCCGTACTACCAGGGCGTCACCGTGGCGGCGCTGGTGTCGGCTCGGCCCGGCCGGCCGCCCTCGTTGGTGCAGGATCGCGCGATGCGGGCGTTGTACGACTTCATCAATCCGCTCAGCGGTGGCCCCGAAGGGTTGGGTTGGGCGTTCGACGTCGACCTCAACGCCGCGTCGATCTTCCAGCTGCTCGAAGCGGTCGAAGGCGTCGAACGCGTCGACGAGGTGCTCTTCTTCGAGTACGACCTGCGCAATCAGGAACGCATGGGCTTCGGCAAGGAACTCGTGAAGCTCGCTCCCGATTCCCTGTTCCTGTCCACCAACCACCAGGTGATCGTGAAGTGATGCAGACATGAGACGTGACGACTGGCTCCTCCATCAACTCCCGGTCGGGATGGCCGAGGACGACTTCCTGTTCCGCTTCGTCTCGATCTTCCAGCGCGTGTCCGACACGGTCGTTCACCAGATCGACACGTTGCCGCACATGTTCGATCCGACCGTCGCCCCCGAGCCGATGGTGCAGACCATGGCGAACTGGCTGGGTGTCGACTGGCTCGACTCGTCGCTCGACGGCCGACTCCAGCGCGAGATCGTGCTCGGATACGCCCAGATGATCCAGTGGCGGGGCACGAAGCGGGGGATCCAGCAGCTGTTGGAGCTGCTCAGCGGAGGCCCGGCCACGGTGCGCGACTCCGGCGGGGTGTTCCCCGAGGGCGAGTCACCTGCAGCACCTCCGCACGTGCGCCTCGACATCGACGCGCCCGGTTGGAACTCGGTGGCCGACCTCGTTCGGATCATCCGTGACGAACTGCCGGCGACGGTCACGTTCGACCTGTGGATCGCCGGAGAGCGGGCATGGCCCACCGACGAGAGCCGCCGCGGTACGATACCGGTCCAGCTCCCGGCGCCCGCCGCGAGCGCAGGAGTCCGACCGTGGCTGAGATCGTCTGTCCCGAGTGTGGCCAGCGCACCGAACTGGTGTCGATCCGTCGTTCGTCGGAGGAGTTCTGCGCCCATTGCGACTACCCGTTGTTCTGGGTGTCCTCGGCGATCCCGGCCACCTCGAGGGGCGCCAACAGCGACTCGACGTTGCGACGTCTGCCCGGCGCCGGTGGCCGTCACCGTGTGGGGAGCAAGGTGTGCCCCGCGTGCGGTGAACTGAACCCGCTGGGTGAGACGAACTGTCTGCGCTGCACCGCCGAACTCGATCCGAAGCCGGCGCCGCCCCCGCCCAAGATCGTCGTGGCACCCCCGCCGCCGCCCCCGCCCGAACCGGAACCCGAGCCCGAGCCGATCGTCACCCCGTGGTGGTGGTGGCCGGCGGCCGGCGTCCTCACCGCCGCGATCCTGATCCCGATCCTCGTCGCCCTGTAGGGGTCGCGGAACCGCCCCAGAGGGGTGGCGGGGACAGCGTCGACTTCGCGCCGACGGCTCGCGTCAGGCTGGAATGATCTTAATGGGTTGACTTGCGATGACGCCCAGGCCGCCCGCGGACGTCACCGTGACGGTCGTCGATTCGCTGACTTTCCGGCGCTTCGTGGCAGTGATCGGGTAGACGCCCGCAGCGGCGGGCTGCGAACGTGAACAGCCCCGACGGGTCGGCTTCCGGTGGCAGGGGGTCGGACATGTCGCTCCCGCGGACACACGCGATGACTGTTGGCAGCGGTGGCGGCGGTGTACTTCCGGTTCTGTACCTCGATCGTGACGTGGCGAGCACGGTTACCGGGCCGGCAGCTCACGGGATTTCGGCTCGTGAACGTCGCGACGGTTGTGCCCCGGAGTCCTCGACGCGGCCCTGACGAATCCGGGACCCTTGCGGCCTCCAGTGTGCCGGTGTTCTCTGGCACGTTGATCACGACGGTGCCCGCAGCCCAGCCGGGGTCGGGACCGGATGGAGCCTGCGCTGCACGCGTCACTCCCGAGAGCGCGCCGACGGTCACCGTGGCGCCGACCAGGCCGGCGCCGGTGAGGTTGCTGTTGACGGTGAACGTCACGGCGATGTTCTTCGGTGCCACGGTGATCGGGGTCGCCGCCGAGTGCCGACGGTCGCCGAGACGACGACCTGTCGGGGCGGTCGTCTCGTTGGTCCCGACCCTGAGCTTGTCGTACCTGATCGTCCATGTGAGGTCGCCGCCGTTCGCCGCGTTGGTCAGCCCGCGATCGTGTAGGTGCGGGGTTGCGATCCGCTGATCGTTCCGTAGAGCTTGGTCGAGCCGTTCTCGGCCCAGATGACCGGTCGGCCGGCACTGGTCCGGCACCGGACCTCGCGGTGATCGAGCCGGTGACGGTGACGGTCGGATTCAGGGCGACGGTGATCGCGGTCGGCGACGGATCGGGGATGGGGGCGGTGCGGGTGCGGTAACCCGCAGCCGACACGGTGGCCGTGCCGGTTCCGGACACGGGGATCGCCGTACCGGCGTCGATCGAGCTGAACACGTAGGGAGCAGCGGTCTTCGCTGGCGGTGTGACACCCCCGACGGTCACCGAGACGGTCGCCGTCGGGATCGCGACGCTCGTCGACTGGTTGATCGGGTTCACGGTGACCGTTCGTGGATTCAGCGTGAAGTTCGGTGATGTACTGCCGCCGATGCCGAGGACCAGAACCGGATTGGAGGTCGACGGATTCCTGACCGGGATGTAGCCCGGCGACCTCGCTTCGACGTACCGGTACGTTCCCGCGACGACCTGCAAGGTGTAGACGTTCGTGGAGCCGACACGTGCGAGCGCCCGCTCGGGCACGATCGTGTCGTTGGTGACCAGCACCACGGTGGTCGACGCGGGCACGGTGGGGTTCAGGATCGTGGCAGTGATCGTTGCGAGCTTGTCGATGCGGAGATCCTGGTCGGTCTGTCGGCCGTTGGTGATCGTGATGGGATAGACGGGCTCGGTGAACCCGGCCAGTCTCACGCTGAGGTCGTAGCTCCCGGCGGGGGCGTCGAAGGAGTACGACGCCGTGGGACCGGTCGTCGTGAAGGTCAGATCGGCCTGGGTGGTGTCGGTACGCGTGAGCGTGATCACGGCACTACCGGCCATGTCGCCGGAGGAGGTGTTCGTGTTGAACTGGGTCAGCGAACCGGTCACGCGGCCCTTGGTCGCGGCCGGCGTCAGATTCACGGTCTGGACGAGTGGCGGCGTCGTGATGACGGGGACAGCGAACACCGGTGAGGTGGGGCTGTAGGTGTGCAACGGATCGCTGATGGTGAGCGTGAAGTTCCCGAGTTCCGACGCGACGTTCAGGAATGTGAGGGTGTTGTTCGTCGAGTTGAACGGTTGGGCGGTGTAGACCACACCGTTCACTGGTGACGTCAGGGTGGGGGCAGAGGCGAAGAAGAACTTGTCGCCCGGCGTGAGTTGGACGACCACCGTGACGGCGCTGACGACGTAGACGACGTCGGGACCCGTCGTGGGTCCGAAGGCCTCGCCGTTGGTGCCGACCGTGAACGGCAGTTGGGTCGCCGCAGGGGTGTAACCGGCGATGCCGGTCTGGGGTTTGATGACGTGGCTGCCCGCGGGGACGTTCGTGAACTCGTACTGGGCCGACGTGGCAGTCGGGCTCGGCCGCGTCACCGTGTCGGTGCCGTCAGCGAGCACTTCGGCATTCGGAGTCGATGTGCCGTCGATCTGGACGGAGGTTCCGGTGTAGTCGATCGTGAGCAGTACCGAGTCGGGCAACGGCACCGGGGCACCGCTGACGGTGCCGCTGACGGCTCGCACCGTGCCGGTGACCGACGGGAGGATGGTCGGCAGCGGCGCCGTCACCTCGACGAGGTCCCCCACGGGCACGTGGGCCCCGGTGTCCGGGATCGGCGTCGTGCTCCGGTCGACCATGATCGTGGCGATGGCCGGGAATGCCAGCTCGACGGCGCCGGACTCCTCGCGGACCTGGAGACAGTAGGCGCCGGGGATGAGGCCGCCGATGTCGGTGTTGGCGGTACTGCCGACGGGCCCTGACTTCACCGGGACCGGAGCCGGAACCGAACACGCACCGCTGTACAGCTCGTACGTCGCGGCGGTGATCGGGGTGATCGGGATCTTGCCGAGCGAGCGCACGACGGTGAGATCGATGCTGCCCGGGATGATCGAAAGCGTGAAGTCCTTGGGTGTGTTCGCGTCGTTGGCGATCACGACGATGTCGCTCGTCGGAGCGAATCCCACGCTCGCCACATCGATCCGGTAACGACCGGCCGCGCCGCCGAAGCTGTAGCTGTTCGCGCCGCCGGGGCCGCCGGGGACCGCGGAGGGCACCGAGACGACGACCGGCTTCTGGCCGTCGAGCGGGGTGACGGTGACCTTGGTGGTCGTCCCGATCGGGAGGTTCTCGGGTGACCCGCCGCCGACGTCTCCGACGATGGTGCCGCTGGCCGTGCCCTGCTTCGGGAGCGCCACGGTCTTCAGGACGATCTCACCGGCCCTGATGCTCACCGGAATGCTGTTCACGCCGCTGGCGCCGGTGACGTCGTAGCCGGGCAGGTCGATCGACAGCAGGTAGTCGACAGCCGAGGTGGCGGGATTCGTCGTCGCCACCTTGATGTCGTCCAGCACGAACACGTTGTTCGGCCCGCCGGGCTTTGCCGTCAGGAGTTTGTCCGAGATGAGCACACCGCCGGGCGTCGGACCCGTCGGCGTCAGTGTCACCCTCGGTGCCGTCGCTATCGGGGTGTTCGACGGCGGGATCCCGGTGAGGGTGAGCTCGAGCGTGCCGAGCTTCACCAGGCTGGTGTTGGCGTTGGTCACTGCGCCCGCCGGATCGAGTCGCCTCGTCACCGTCGGCGTTCCCGTGCCGAAGAAGTCGTAGTTGGCGGGTTCGGCGAAGCGGAGGGTCCAGGTGCCGGCCATCGCGTCGGCGATCTCGTAGGTGTTCGCCGTCGGCCGAGTGATCCTGACCGGGGTGCTCGACTCGGTGATCGTGGCGCCGGCCGGGTTGGTCGCCGTGATCACGACGTCGGTGAACACCTTCGGTGCACTCGACTCGATGGCGATCGACCCGGTGATCCTGCCGTTCCGCGGTGCCTTGAGTTGGACCGCGAAGCCGGTGGCTGACGTTGCCCGTCACGACGGCGTTCGAGTCGGTGGTCGCAGGAAGCACCCCGGTCTGGTCGATGGTGATCGTCACTCGGGCGGGATCGAAGGCGGGTGAGGTGAAGTCGTAGTCGGCCTGGCCGTAGACCTGACCCGGCAGCGACCACTTGCCACCGTTCTTGCTCGTGTCGGAGCCGATCGTGTTGCTCGCCTGTGGCAACGCGGCACCGATGCCGGGTGTGTACGCCGTGGTTCGATCGCTGGTGACGGTCACGTTGTCGAGGAAGTTCGTCTGGTCGGGGTCGAGACCCTCGTCGATCCAGAACACCGTTCCGGCGATGTTCGGTGCGGGAGCGGTGAGTGCGGCGTTGAGCTGGCGGTCGCTGCGGGTGGCGCCGGTGCTCGGCTGGACGCCGAGAAGGTCGTGCGAGACGGGCTGATAGCCGCCCGCCGCGAAGCTGAGAGCGCAATCGCCGGTCAGGTCGTTGGAGTCGACCTCTTCCTTCGTGATCAGGAACGTGTCGTAGCGGTCGCCGCCGACCGTCGTCAGCGTGTCGGTGATCGTGGCGCTCGTCGGCGCACCGAGCACCCCGCCGACCTTGCAGGCCATCTCGACGGTGAGCGTGTCGCTGTCGATCGCGGTCAGCCGGCCGGCGGGGTCACCGCCGCTGTCGGTGACGGGTCGGTACACGTTGCCGGAGATCGTCGGGTAGGGGTTGGCGATGATCGGCGTGACGACGATCGGCTCGACCACATCATCGGGCACCACGAACTTCATGGCGCGATCCGTTCCGGTGACGGCCGGATCGAGGATCTGATCGCCGGGTATGAAGTACCCCCTGATCGCCGGGCCCTGGAGCACCTCGATCGAGTACGTGCCGGTCTGGAGCGCGTCGGGAGCGGTCTGCCAGACGCCGAGCGAATTGGCCACCGCGAAGGCGTATGGAGCGTCGCCGGGATCACGGGGCTCGAGGAACAGGTTCACCCGGGAGTTCGGGAAGATCTTGCTGGCGTCGGTCGGGTCGACGAGCTTGCCGGAGGCGGCCCCGAGGCGTTGCAGGAACACGTCGATGCTGCGGGTCTCGATGCCGATGGTCACGAGCCGACCGATCGAGGCGTTGTACGACGGTGCCGTCGTGTCGACGGAGTAGGTGCCGATCGGCAGGTCGGGAAAGCGGAAGTTGTTCCCTTCCTGCGTGGACTCGGCGATGAGTTCCTTGGTCGTGTAGTCGTACACCTTGACGGTGGCGTTCTTCACCTCACGCGGGACCGGATCCTTCGCGTTCGGATCGATGACCTCCACCCGGAGGGTGCCGTTGCCGACGGGGGGTGGCCCCGACGACTTCTCGAGTGCGACGTTGACCGGCGCGGGAGGAACACCGGCCTCGAGTGTGAGGAACTCGGTCTCGGAGATGTGTTCGTAGTGATCGAACGTCACCGTGTAGAGGCCTGGCGGGAGGTCGTCGACGACGAAGGCGCCGGCATCGGGTGCTGCCGCGGTGGGAACCTTGAACTGCAGGTCGCCGGTCGACAGGGTGACTCCGGCGCTGACGATGCCGGTGCCGTCGGTGTCGGTGACGCGCCCGGTGAGACGCAGGGAGCTACCGACGAGGTTGAAGTCGAGGCCGGCGAGCGATCCACCCAGCGACACCCGTCGGGTCTGTGTGACGTACCCGTCGAGCTCGACGCTGACGGTGTACGTGCTGGGTACGGCGAGTTGCGGGATGCTGAAGAACCCGATGTTGCCTTCGGTCAACGACGTCGTGGTGGTCGAGGTCGCCCCGTCGGTGGCCGTCACGGTGACACCGCCGAGGGGTTCGCCCGACTCGCCGAGGATCCGACCGCTGACCGCACCGACGCCTTGGCGCATGACCAGGTTGGCGTCGGTCCGATCCTGGCCGGCGTCGAGGCGAACCTGGAGTACTTCGGTGCCGTACCCGCGCAGGGCTGCTGACACCGTGTAGACGCCGGGGGTGCTCACGCCGTCGAGCGACCAGCTCCCGACGTCACCGTCGGTCGCCGACGTCGTCGTGAACGTGAGTGTGCCATCGGTGATGGTGACCTCGGCGCCTCCGAGGCCGCCGGTCGGGCCGGTGATGCGTCCGCTGATCGATCCCACCGATGCGACGAGCTTCACCTCGAGTTCGACCGCGCTCCCGTCGGCTGGCGGCGTCACGATGAACGATTGTGTGTCGAACCCGGGCTTGGAGAACACGACCTCGTAGGACTGGCCCAGTGGCACGTCGCTGAACAGCCAGATGCCATCGGCCTGCGGGGTGGTGGCCAACGGCGCCACGGGCTGGGTGATACGCCGGCTGACGGCGGTGTCGAGTCGCGCGAATCGAGCCGACCAGATCTTGGTCGGTGCACTGGTCCCGCTTCCGACACCGGAGAATGCCTGGACGGTGCCCGGCGAGGCAGGTGGTGCGCCGAGCGCGATCGGCGCCAGCGCGATCTGGACGTCGTCGACGTTGCCGTCGGCCTCGACGGTGCCGCGCAGCACCGTCGAGGTCGGTGCCGGCGCCGTGGTCTGTGCGTCGTCAGCAGGGGTGATGGGGTTGCCGTTGGCGTCGAGGAACGTGTCGACCACGCCGTCGCCGTCGGTGTCGACGCCCGTGATGGGGTTGCCGTCGGCATCGACGAACGAGTCGGGCACGCCGTCGCCGTCGGTGTCGGTGCCGGTGATGGGGTTGCCGTCGGCGTCGGTGAACGAGTCGGGCACGCCGTCGCCGTCGGTGTCGACCGCGACCAGCGGATTGCCGTCGACGTCGAAGAAGGCGTCGGGGATTCCGTCGCCGTTGGTGTCGACCGCCACGATGGTGGTCGACGCATCGGCCTCGTCGGCGTCACGGTTCGAGAGCCACAACGCCACGCCACCGATGGCCCCGAGCCACAACGCGATCACGGTGAACCCCGCGATGAGCATGCGTGCGCGGTGGGCGAAGACCGGTCGCTGGATGTACGGCGTGGTGATCGATGTCGACGATGCCCGACCGCGTGCGGTGACCAGCAGGTTGTGCTGGGTCGGCTCCCCCGACCAGTGGCGCGGACCCTTCACCTTGGCGGTCGAGACGACCCGCTGGCCCGGAGCGACATCGAACCGGTCGGGCGTGAATGCGATCTCGACGTCGGGAGCCGAACCGTCGAGGTGCACCGTGACGGGAGCGGCCTCGTTGTTCTCGACGTCGAGATGAAAGGACGCTCGACGCCGTGCACGGACGGTCGAGGGGGTCGCGGTCAACACGACCCGTTCGACCGAGGCGATCGAGATGGTGAAGGGGCTGAGCAACGCCGGGTCGTCGAGACGGCTCGACGTGACCTCGAACGCCGCAGCGTGCTGACCGATCCCGAGTACCGTTGCGACCTGGATCGGGACGTCGCAGATCACGGTGGTGCCGGCCGCCACGGTGACGTGGAACGGGGTCGATTCCGACCCGACGCCGACCACACTCACCCGATAGGTGGCGTCGGAGTTCGCCTCGTTGCTGATCTCGAGACGTCCCAGCGCGATCTCACCCGGCGCCGTGTCGATCGTCGGGTTGAGGAGGCGAATGGTGGTCATGGCAGCACGATCGGGATGTCGGGGACGGTGGAGGTTACGCCAGGTGCTGTCGTCACCACTTTCACGTTCAGCGGATCGAAGCTGATCAGCGTGTCGAACACGGCGATGACATAGCTCTTCGGCGCTTCGAGGGACGTGAACGTGTAGCTGCCCGTGGAATCGGTTGTCGTCGTGTCGAGCGGCACGCGGCTGGCGAGGGTCTCGGGGAGGAACAGCTTGACGACGACGGAGCGGACGGCCGGGTTGAAGCCCGTGACTCGACCCGTGAGACCGGCTTGGGCACCGAGCTGGATGTCGAGGGGTGGCGTCGGTTGGGATGCCGAGACGTTCACGAGGCTCGTGACGGCGACCGATCCGACACGGCTGGCCGTCAGTGTGTAGGCACCCGGGGCGATGTTGGAGAATTCGAACCGGCCGGCCGGTTCGTCCGCTGCGAGGAAGGAGAACGAGTCCGCGCCGTTGCTCAGCGTCACGTCTGCCTGCGCGGCCGGGTTGCCGTTCTCGTCTCGCACGATGCCGCTCACCGACGTGCGCTCCGGCGAGAGTGACACGTCGACGCCCGTGGCGTTCTCGGTGCCGATGGCCGGGTCGAGGTCGATGACCCGGACCTGGGGAATGGTGTCGGCGCCCGAGAACGTCAAGGTGTACGTCGCCGGTGCCGGCAGGCCGAAGAACCCGTAGCTCCCGGCCGATGGACCCTGGCTGATCACGGCGGTGGTGCGGTTGACGTCGCCGCCGTTGATCGACACGGTGAGTCCCCGACCGGGTTGGCCTTCGAGGAGGGATCGACCCTGGATCGAGCCGGTGGCCGGGATCAGACGGGCGTCGACGGTGGCGGTGGTCTGACTGGTGTCGAGGGTGACGGCGCTGGCTTCGCTCGTGTACCCGTCGCGCGACACCGTCACGGTGTACTGCCCGGGCGTGGCGAGGTTGCGCAGCGTGAACGTGCCGACGGCCCCTTCGGTCAACGAGACCGTCTCGATGGCGGTCGCGCCGTCGGTGGCGACCACGAGCGCGCCGCCGAGTGCCCCACCCGGCCCGGAGACGGTGCCGCTGATGATGCCGTTGCCGGGTCGGAGCGAGATCTCGATTCCACCGAGTTCCTCGCCCGGTTGCAGGACGATGTCACGGGTCTCCGGCGCGAATCCCGGAGCCTCGACGATCAGCTGGAAGACGCCCGGAGACGGCACCTCGGGGAAGGAGAACGACCCGTCGGGCCCCACCGGTACGGTGGCGATCACGGAGGAACCGTCGGGGTTCAACTGTCCGGGAACGACCAGGCTCACGGTCACGTCGGTGGCATCGCCCACGTCGATCGCCCCGGACACCTCGACCGGGATTCCTCCGATCTCGATGCGTTCGAGAACGGTCTCGGCGCCCAACTCGACCTCGATCGGTGTGGAATCGGCGGGCGTCGGGGTGTTGCCGTACCAGAGCACGTTGACGCCTGAACCGCTCAACCGCAGCAGGTACTCGCCGGCGCCCAGGTTGGCGAACTTGAACGCCCCGGTGTCGTCGCTGGCCGCCGACGCCACGGGATTCTCGGTGTCGTCGGTCAGGAAGAGTTCTGCCTGGGCGCCCGACAGCCCCTGCCCGGTGGTCAACGAGATGAGTTCGCCGACGACCGATCCCGGGTTGGTGGGAACCACCGCACCGCCGGCCTGGTCGGTTTCCAGGGCAGCATTGATGACATCGGTCGACACCCGTGCTTCCTCCACGACACGGTCGAAACTCCGGCTCAGCACGGCGGCGAACACGGCGGCGGCAGTCAGCAGGCCGAGGAGCATCAGGAGCGAGCGGCCGATGCGCGGCCGTTGCACGAAGACACCGATCGTCTCGACCGGTTGCTCACCGTCGGGCTCGACGCCGATGGTGAAGGTCCGTGCACGAGGAGCGCCGAACCAGTTGCGTCCGCCCTCGGCGGTGACCTCGATGACCTGTTCGCGCCCGGGGGCCACGACGACATGGGATGGTTGAAAGGTGAACTCGCGAGATCCTCGGGATCGCTGGCGAAGCCCGTTGCCGTCACCGGCGCATTGCCGACGTTGCTCACCACGAGTCCGAACGTCGCGGCTCGGCCGCCCGTGATCATCGTCGGATCGAGGGCGACCGTCGTCTTCGTCGCCGGACGAACGTCGAGTGCGACCTGGGTGAGCGAGAACGATCCCGGCTGATCGTCGGAGGTGACGTTCACCGTGAGCATGCGCTGTGACGCCGGGTAGTCCTCGGGCAGCCGCACATGGATGTCGACGTTCGACGTTTCGCCGGGGAACAGCGACAGTCGTGGAGGAACGACCTCGACCCATTCGGGGTCGAGGCCGAACACCTGCACGCGGTACGCGTCGATCACGCTGGAGGTGTTGGTGATGGCAACCGACACGAGACCGTCGGCCCCGGGGCTGACCTCGACGATTTCCGGCCAGGCAAGCGTGCGCATGGTCAGGGAGCCACGCTCAGCGACAAGGTCACGTTCTGCTGGAGGACTTCGCCGCCGTCGACACTCACGAGCACGACGCGCGTGGCATAGCCGCTCTTCGCGAACGTCAGCGTGTACGAGCCTGCCGGCGCGTCGGCGAATGCATACGCTCCCGCCGGATTGGTCGCGCTGGTCGTCACCCGGGTCCTCGCCGTGCCGTCGGACAGCGTCACGGTGACGGAACCCGAGCGCGCCCGACGGGCCACTGACCGTCCCCTGGATGACAGCGGTCTCGGGGAGCAGGGTCACGGTCCCCACCGACTGCTGACCCGCCGCGAGGAACGATGCTCCGACGGTCTCGGTCTGCAGGCCCGGTGACGAGAAACTGAACGTGTAGTTGCCGGGCACGGGGAGTCCGCTCATCGTGAACGAACCGGCGGCGCCGGCGGTCCCGCTGGTGGTCAGCGTCGAGGTGGTCGAGTCGAAGTTGTCGCCGAGCACGGTGACGGTGACGCCCCCGAGGGGCGCGCCCGAGGAGGACACGACGGTGCCGGTCGCAGTGCCGCTGCCGCCGACCAGCGTTGCGACCACACCGCTGCGGCTCTCGCCGGCAGCGAGGCTCAACGCCGCGGTTGCGCTGCTGGAGCCCGGAAGGGAGAACGTGAGGACATAGGTCTGCGGCGTGGTGAGACCGACGAGCGAGAACTGACCGACGTTGCCCGCCGTCGGGGTGACCGTCTTGAGTTCCACGTCGCCGGATCGTGCGGTGACGAACACCCCGCCCAGAGGTTGTCCGGCACCGTTCAGGACGGTGCCGGTGATCGAGCCGTCGGCTGCGGTCAGATCGACCGTGTTGATCACGCTCGCCTGGCCACCGTCGAGCGTCTGTTCGAACTGCTGGGTCTGGAAGCCTGGCCCGGTCACGGTGACCTGGTACGTGCCGGGGGTCGGCAAGCCGCTCAGGTCGATCGTGCCGTCGGTGGTCTCGGTCGTGATCGTGAAGGGAGGCTGATCGGCAGGTCCATCGGTCAATGTCGCCGTCACCGTGAGCGTCTGCGCCGGCGCGTCCGGCGGAAGTGCGATGCTGCCGAGGAGCCGGCCGGCCTGGCCGCTGAGGACCACGTCGAGGTCGTCTCGAACCTGCTTGGGATCGAGTACGACCTCCTCGGCACCCGCCGCGTCAGGGCTCGCCGGATACCAGACCTCGCTGTAGCCGTCGGCGCTGAAGCGGAACACGTATGTCCCCGGAATCAGGCTCTTCAACGAGTAGGTCCCGTCGTCGTCGGTCGCCGCCGACCCGACGGACTCGAGTGTCCCGTCCGAGGTGGTGCGCAGCGCCTCCACGGTGATCCGGGGGATTCCGTCACCCGTCGTCGAGGCCGTGACGGTTCCCTGCGCTGTTGCGGCAACCGCGGTGAGCGGAATGTAGTCGTCGCCGGTCATCAGGTTCGTGCCCGTGGCTTTCGCCGCAGGCTCGCCGCGCTGGAGTCCGGTGATCACGAACAGGAAGATCAGAGCCCACAGCAGCACGATGCCGGCGAGGATGAGCGCCGTGAGGAGGCCACGCGGGATTCTCGCCTTCTGACGGAACGTGCCCACGTGTTCGGCGACGACGTCATCGGCCGTCGCCGTCACCAGGATGGTGCGTACCCGCGGATCGCCGAACCACGGTCGTGGGCCGCGCAGGTGGATGTCGATCAGCGCTTCTTCGCCCTGGGGGATGACGAGCGCCGATCGGATCTGCGACGCAGTCGACCTCACGCGTGGGCTCGAGCGCCTCCACGGTGACGTCGATCGGGGCGTTGCCGGTGTTGACGACCGTGGCGGTGATGGTGGCCTCGAGCCCACCGCTGACGATGCTCGGACGAAGTTCGATCTCCAGTCCGGGCTGTGGTTCGACCGTCAACCAGAAGTCGTGGACACTCTGGCGGTCGGCCTCGATCGTCGACACGATCCGAACGATCACGAGGTAGTCGCCGGCGGGGCATTCCTTCGGGATGTCGAAGATCAACTCGAGTTGGTCGCTCGAGTCCGGGAACAGGCTGACGACGGGTCGTTCGAGTCGGATCCAATCGGGGTTGATGCCGTCGACGATCGCGGTGACGCCGTCGATCACGTCGGCGTTGTTGACGACGTCGATGGAGACCGATCCCTGCTCACCCGGAATCACCGAGAGGTGAGAGATCGCGAGTTCGGTCTTCATCGACGAATCCGGCCGGAGTCGGCCCACGGGGAACGTGTCGTGGGCGATGTCATTCGAAGCGGATCCCACCGATGGCCGGGACGGTGGCGACGAGCGGTGGATCGATCTCGACGGTGATCTCGTCGCCGGCGGTCGCACTCAGCAGGAACTGGCCCAGGGCATTGACCCGCGTGGCGTGGGTCGGCGACGTGACGAGTGCACCGATGGCGAGTCGGCGCTCGGCGTCGACGATCTCGCCGGCGACTCGGCGACGGACGACACCCGTACCGTCGATGCGACCGACCGCCGTGCCGATCTCCCGAACCGGCGGGCCGGCCGGGACGAGCACACCGGTGTCGAACTCGGTCGTCACCACCATGTTGATGCCGGGCTTGAGCTGGCCCTCCAACGCCTTGAAGACATCCATGTGATCTTCGCCCGAACGTGCCATGGCGATGGTGGGAGCCATCAGGTCGTCGAGCGCCTGCGGGATGAACTCGCGTGGAATTTCGCCGTGAGCCAGCAGGGACCGCACCAATCCGGCGAGCAGTGATCGTTCGTCGCCGAGGTCGGACGTCCACGCGGTCACGACGTAGCGCAGCTCGAGCATGGGCGGCGCCGATTGGCGAACGACCTGGCCGTCGTGTTCGACGGTGCGGATACCGGCGTTCGCCCGTGTGGCCGATCGGCGGATGTCCCAGAGGAACACGCTGACCGTGGGCCGCGTGAGTTTGGCGCTCCACTCGTGGTCCGGTGCATCGAAGGCGACGTCGACGTCGACGGCATTGAGGGGAACGGTGGCTCGGAAAAAGGATTCGAGGCTTTCGTCGATCAACTCCAGCACAGAATCCGTTCCCCCTCCCTGTTGCTCGCCCGGCTGGTCGCACCCTACTTGGTCGGGACTGGGCATCCTGATATGGCAACCGACCCGACGATGTCGATGCGGTAGAGTCGGTCGAATCGGCTCTGCAGGACGTTTTCGATTCGCGACAGCGCTCTGCGTGGTCACACTAGCGCTCGCTGTGACTGCATGCTCAGGCGACGACGGCGCACCCATCCTGGACCTCGGGTCGAGCGCGGTCGGCGAGTGTCTCGACTTCGACGAGTCCGTCGGCGCGGAGGTCACCGATCTCCCCGTCGTGCCGTGCGACGAGCCGCACAGCCACCAGATCTTCGCCGTCGTCGTGAGCCCGGCATCGGTGTATCCCGGGTTCGAGGCGCTCGAGGCAACGGCGCAAGCCTCGTGCCTCGGTGCGTTCGAGGACTTCGTGGGGATCAGTGCCTTCGACTCGACCCTGTTCTACTCGTGGCTCGTGCCGACACTCACGAGTTGGGACCGTGAGGACGATCGCGAGATCATCTGCGTGGTGGGTGACGGCGACGGCGAACCGCTCGTCGGGAGCGTGCAGGGATCCGACCGCTGACCGTGTCGGCCCGTGTCGTCCTGGCCTCGCTTCTCCTGATCGCGTGTGCCGCGTGCGCGACCGACGACTCGACGTCGAAGGAGACCTCCGTGGTCCTCGCGGAGGCGCCGACGACGATCGCCGCCCCGACAACCGCGGTCGATCCACTGCAGGTTCTCATCACGAATGACGACGGCGTCGGGGCGCCGGGCATCGACGCGTTGGTGAGTGCGGTGTCGGCGATCCCCCACGTCGAGGTGACGGTCGTCGCGCCGGCGGAGGACCAGAGCGGCACCTCGATGAGTCTGAGCAAGGGTGAGCTGGTGTCCAGTGATGCAGCGACAGCGAGCGGCGTCGAGGCCACCGCCGTCGTCGGCTTCCCGGCCGATTCGGTGGCGTGGGCGCTCGACAATCTCGCCACCGAATTCGACCTCGTCGTGTCCGGTTCGAACTCGGGACAGAACATCGGCGACTTCTCGGCCCTCTCCGGCACCGTCGGGGCGGCGCGATACGCGGCGCAGCAGGGCATCCCTGCGGTCGCCGTCAGCCAGGGCCTCGTGCCGGAGGGTGACATTCTCTTCGACGACAGCGTTCGCGCAGCGATCGAGTGGATTGGCGCCCATCGAGCCGACTACGAGTCCGGCACGGTGAGTCTGGTCAGCATCAATGCGCCCACCTGTCGCGCTCGGGGTCCGCGGTGTCGTCGAAGTTCCGCTCGGAGCGTTCGACGGACGCGATGCCCTCGTGTTCGACTGTGCGTCGACGCTGGAGATACCGATCGACGACGTCGACGCCTTCGCGAATGGATTCACCTCGATCACGGTGCTCCCGATCCGGATCTGATCGATGGTCAACGGCGGTCGAGCCCGCACCGTGGTTCGACCATCGCGACGCCGACCCGCCAGACTGCCGGGATGAACGTGACCGACGCCGTCCTCGCCCGCAAGTCCGTTCGAGCGTTCCTGCCCGACCCGGTCAGCGACGAGACGATCGCGCAGCTGCTCACCACCGCATCACGTGCGCCTTCGGGTGGCAACGTCCAACCGTGGCGCATCTACGTGGTCAACGGTGAATCGATGACTCGGTTCCGAGCGTTCCTCGCCGACCGACCCGTCGAAGCGCCGGCCTACGACATCTATCCGTCGCCGCTCCACGAGCCGTACCGGTCGTCGCGCTACAAGATCGGCGAGGACATGTACGCAACGCTCGGTATCGGGCGCGACGACAAGGCGGGCCGCCTCGGACAGTTCGCCAAGAATCTCGACTTCTTCGGCGCTCCCGCAGCGATCTTCTGCTTCATCGACCGGATCATGGGGCCGCCCCAGTGGTCCGACCTCGGCATGTTCCTCCAAACCTTCATGCTGCTCGCGCAGGAGGCCGGCATCGACACCTGTCCGCAGGAGGCCTGGGCGGTCTACGAGCAGGCGGTGTCGGAGTTCGTCGGCGCGCCGCCCGAGGAGCGCATCTTCTGCGGTGTCGCCATCGGCCACGCCGACCCCGATGCGCCGATCAATTCGCTCACCACGGACCGTGAGCCCCTCGACGTCTTCGCCAAGTTCGTCTGACCCCGTGAGCACTCCATGGTGGCGCGAAGCGGTCGTCTACCAGATCTATCCGCGGTCGTTCGCCGATTCGAACGGCGACGGCATCGGTGACCTCCCGGGCATCACCGGCAAGCTCGACTACCTGGCCGACCTCGGCGTGGACGCGCTCTGGCTCTCGCCGATCTTCACCTCGCCGATGCGTGACTTCGGCTACGACGTTGCCGACTACTGCGGCATCGACCCGGTGTTCGGCACCGATGCAGACTTCGACGACCTGGTTTCCGGGTGTCACGAGCGAGGTCTGCGACTCCTGCTCGACTGGGTTCCCAACCACACATCCGACCAGCATCCCTGGTTCGTCGAGTCGAGATCGTCGCGCGACAACGCCAGGCGTGACTGGTACGTCTGGAAGGACCGCCGGCCCGACGGCTCACCCCCGAACAACTGGAACTCGATGTTCAACCAGGTGCCGGCGTGGACACACGACGAGACGACCGACCAGTCGTACCTGCACCTGTTCCTCGCCGAGCAACCCGATCTCAACTGGGCGAATCCCGACGTCGAAGCGGCCATGCACGCCACGCTGCGCTACTGGCTCGATCGGGGTGTCGACGGATTCCGGGCCGACGTGGTCAACCTGATCGGCAAGGGCACGGACGTTCCCGATCTGGCTGATCCGTTCTGGAGGTTCCCGTTGCTGGCGACCGACCGTCCGTTCGGCCACGAGCTGCTCCGACGGATCAGGTCGTTGCTCGACAGCTACGAGCACGAGCCGATGATGGTGGGGGAGGTGTACCTCCTGCGCGACGGGGAGAGCGCGTCGTACGTCGGTGAGCCGGATCGGCCGGAGCTGCACCTGTCGTTCGACTTCCGCCCGTTGCACTCGCCGTGGGAGATCGGCCCGATGCACGCCGCCCTGTCGAAGATGGAGGCCGACTTCGCCGAACCGCGCTGGCCGACGTTCGTGCTGTCGAACCACGACCGACCCCGTCACCGCACTCGCTATGGCTCCGAAGGGCGCGCTCGGGCTGCCGCCGTTCTGGCGCTGACCTCCCGCGGCACGCCGTTCCTGTACGCGGGTGAGGAACTGGGTCTCGAGGATGCAGTCGTCCCTGACGAGCGCATCGTCGATCCGGATGGGCGCGACGGTTGCCGGGCTCCGATCCCGTGGAAGCCGGACGGTGACGACGAGACCGGGCACGGCTGGCCCGTTCGACCGTGGCTGCCGTTCCCGGCCAATGCGTCGACGCACTCGGCGGAGTCCCAGGTCGGTGATCCGTCATCCCTGCACTCGTTGTACCGCGAGCTGCTCGGGCTGCGTCGTGACCACGAGGCGTTGCGCAGCGGCTCGATGTACATCGTGGAGCCCGACGGCCCAGTCATGCGCTTCGAGCGGCGAGCCGACGACGAGGTGATCACCGTGTTCGTCAACTTCTCCGACGAGGCCCATCGGTGGCCGAGTGACGTGGGCGAGGTCGACGTCCTGCTCTCGACAACCGATGACCGACGGACGCGGGAAACGCTCGAGCCGAACGAAGCGGTGGTGCTGCGCGCCCGGAGCTGACACTGCGCGCCGAACTCGCGGCAGGGACTCTCTCGACACGTCTGGCATGCTCGCTGCATGAGGAGCGCATCATGACCGTCCCGTTCGTCCGCACCCCCGACCACCGCTTCGGCGACCTGTTCGAGTTTCCCTACGAGCCGAAGTACGTCGACGTCGAAGGCCTTCGCATGGCCTACGTGGATGAGGGGTCCGGCGAACGGGGCACGTGGCTGTTGCTGCACGGCGAGCCGACCTGGAGCTACCTGTACCGGCGCATGATCCCGCCGCTCGTGGAGGCCGGGTATCGCATCATCGCACCGGACCTCATCGGGTTCGGTCGGTCCGACAAACCGACCGACCGCAACGACTACACCTACGCGAACCATGTTCGCTGGCTGACCACGTTCGTCGGCGGCCTCGATCGACCGGGCACCTCGCCGGATGTCTCACCGGGCTTCTCACAGGGCCTCTCGGTGTTCGTCCAGGACTGGGGCGGCCTGCTCGGGCTGCGGATGATCGCCGAGAACCCCGACTGGTTCGACCGGGTCGTCATCGGCAACACGGCACTGCCCGAGGGCGAGCCGATGGGCGACGGTTTCATGTTGTGGCAGCAGGTGTCGCAGACGATGGATCCGATGGACTGCGGAGCCCTGTTGCAGCGAGCGTGCCTCGCTCGCGAACTCAACGATCTCGAGGCCGACTCCTACCGCGCACCGTTCCCCGACGAGTCGTTCATGGCCGGCGCCCGCCAGTTTCCGCTCCTCGTTCCGACGGGCCCCGACGATCCGGCGGTCCCGGCGAACCGCGCGGCCTGGCGCGTGTGGGAGCAGTGGACCAAGCCGGTCCTCACGCTGTGGACGCCCGGCGACATGGTGCTCGGCCACCTCCAGCACACGTTCGTCGATCGCATCCCCGGCGCCGCGGGGCAACCGCACCAGACGTTCGAACCCGGTGGCCACTTCCTCCAGGACGACCGCGGCGAAGACGTCGTCGCGGCCATCCTCGCCTGGATGCACTGAAGTCGCAACATCGCGATTGGGGTCAGACCCCAATCGCGATGTCAGCCTTCGGAGGCGATCGTGAGGACTGCGTCGGCGTGGGTGGCGGCCTCCTGTGCGGACAGCGTCGGGCCGAGCTCCACGATGAAGGCGACGCCGTCGGCCGGGCGGAACTCGTTGCGCGCCCATGTGGCGGCGATGCCGGTGTAGGTGCCGCCCGTGATCTCACCCATCGGCAGACCGGTGAGTTCGGCGTAGCGAGCGCGGATCCTCCCGTCGCGACCCTGGGCAGGATTCACGACGAACAGGTCCTGGTGGTACCACGTCGTGATGTCGGGCTGCAGCTGACCCATGAAGTTGACCATCGCCTGCGTCTCGGGTTCGCTCGCCGGGCCGGTGCCTGCGTACTGACTGTCTCCCGGCACCCCGATCGGCCCCCACTTGTAGGGGAAGTTCCGGTTGAGGTCGACGCCGTTGCCGTTGTGGCGGACCTGGTTGGCGACTCCGTCGGGATTCATCGACTCCACCAACCACAACTCCACCCCGTCGGGAATCGGTCGACGACGCAGTTCCTCGACGATGGCGATGCCGTCGTCCTCGTCGCCGTGGATCACCCCGATCACGAGGACGCGGCGTCCGCCAGGTGTGCCGTAACGCTCGGCGAAGATCGGGCGACCCTCGACGGAGTAGCCGAGGCCGACGATGTCCTGGGTGAGGTCGAGCGGGCCGGGTGGTGACGCAACGGTCGTCGTCGTGCTCGTGGTGCTCGTGGTGGATGACGTCGTGGTGCTCGTGCTGGATGACGTCGTGGTGCTCGTGGTGGATGACGTCGTGGAGCTCGTCGAGTCGGGCGTGGGCGGCGTGGTCCCGACGTCGGTGCCCACCGTCGCAGCGGCGACGGCGTCGACCGTCGTGGCCGAGTCGTCGGCGCACGAGACCACTGCGACCGCCAGCATCCCGATTGCCAGCACGGTCCGGTGAAGCACGTGTCGAAGGTACCCCACGATCCCGGATGCTCGGCGGTCACCGTCCCGGCGGTCACCGTCAGGCGCGAGTCATCGCCGGCTGCCGGCGTTCGAGCGAGCGCGGATCGCGGATGTATGCGTTGTCGCTCACCCAAATTCGGCGCGGGGCGGGATACTGGAGCCATGAGCGCGCATCAGGACGCCGGCAGCAGGGTGGTGCAGTGGTCGATGGCCCTCCTGGTGACCTCCCTACTCGCCGCCGCGAGCGCCTGTGGAGCCGACACGAACGACGATGCCGCGGGCGGACGCGGCGGGGCGATCTACGGGGCGAACTGTGCGTCGTGTCACGGTGCGGCGCTGGAGGGCACCGATCGCGGTCCGTCGCTGCTCGATCCGATGTACGCGTCCGATCAGCTGAGCGACGAGGCGTTCCGCAGTGCGGTCCGCAACGGCGTGGAGGAGACCCGTTGGGAGTTCGGACCGATGCCGGCGACGGGCGGGCTCGGTGACCGACAGATCGACGAGATTCTCGGGTTCGTCCGGGCCTCGCAGGGCGCCGTCACGTCGGTCACGACGCCGTGATGGCGTGCGCCTGCAGGTCGGCGAGGTCGACGTACTCGAGCGTCGACATGTGCGTCGACTCGAGGATCACGCCGCAGGCACGGCCGACGTCGAATGCCTGCTTCCAACGGTCGGCGCAGACACACCACTGATCGCCCGGACCCAGCCCGGCGAACCCGTACTGGGGCATCGGTGTGATCAGGTCGTTGCCCTGCTCACGCGAGTACTCGAGGAAGTCGGCGGTCACACGACAGCACACGGTGTGCATCCCCGGGTCGTCGCCGTGGTTCTCGCAGCACCCGTTGCGGCGGTATCCCGTCATCGGATCGTACGAACACGGCTGGAGTTCGGTTCCCAACACGTTCAGTTGCATGGTCGAACTCCAGACTCAGACGTTGACACCGACGAGTTCGCCGATGCTGTAGGTGACCGTGCACGCCACCAACAAGATGGCGACCTGTCGAACGATGGACGTCGGTATCGAGCGTTCCGCGAATCGACCGATCGCAGCACCGACGAATGCGGCGGCGACGACGCCGATCGCGACCGAGACGGCGGCCGGGGCGAACCCGCTGGCACCGGTGAACCACGGGATGACGGGGAGCAGCGCTCCGAACATGAAGCACACGAACGAGATGGCCGCTGCCTGGAACGCCGAGGGGAGGTCGTGGGGGTCGATGCCCATCTCCTCACGGGTGTGCACGCGCAGTGCCGTCTCCGGTGAGGTCATCACGTCTTCGGCGGCCGCTCGTGCGGTGTCGGGCGAGATGCCGTGCGACTCGTACATCGCAGCGAGTTCGGCGGTCTCGGCCGCGGCGTTGCCCGCCAACTCGCGTCGCTCGACGGCGACTTCACGCTCGACGAGTTCGTTCTGGGCCGAGATGCTGATCCACTCGCCCGCGGCCATCGAGATGCCTCCGGCGATCGCGCCGGCGAGGCCGGCAAGGCGCACGACCGAGGAGTCGACACCCGAGCCGGCGAATCCGAGGATGAGCGACACGTTCGACACGAGGCCGTCGTTGACCCCGAACACAGCCGCTCGAGCGAGTCCACCTGCCACCGGGCGATGGCCTCCGTGGAGCTCGTCGCGCTTCATGGCGGTGAACGCTAGCGGTGGAGTCGGCTGCGATGGCTGCGATGGCAGATGTCGTCACGACCCGACTCGGCCGGGGCTACGTTGGAGGTGCAACGGCGTTTCCGACCCGAGTCTGGACCCTATGAGCGCTCACAAGGACGTGGCCCACATCATCGACCGGCTGCAGGCGATGGCGGCCGAGCGTCGACCGGACGACCCGCTCCTGGCGTCCTTCATCGGTGAGTACTTCCGCGAGATGCCGAACGACGACGCAGGGGGCCGTCACCTGGAACTCGCCTACGCCGCCGCTGTGGCCCATCTGCACCTCGGCCGGGTGCGCCAACGCGGCGAGACGCTCGTGCAGGTGCTGTCGCCCGAGCTCGAACGCGATGGTTGGGAGTCGGATCGCTCGGTGCTCATGTTCGTGACCGACGACGCGCCCTTCCTCGTCGATTCGGTTCGGATGGTGCTCGATCACAACGAGCTCGGCATCCATCTGCTCGTGCATCCGATGCTGCGTGTGCGTCGTGATGATCGTCGCGTGCTCGTCGATGTCGATGCCGCTGACGGTCCGATCGAGGCGTGGACCCTGATCGAGATCGACTGGTGCGGCCCCGAGGCTCGCGCTCCTCGAAGCTGAGATCCGAACCGCCATCGAGAGTGTGCTGCGAGCGGTCACGGACTTCGCGCCGATGCAGGAGCGATTGCGCTCGGTTGCGGGTGGCGACCCACTCCTGATGTGGTTGGCCGACGGGAATTTCGTGTTCCTCGGCGCGGCGACCTACCGGCACTCGGTGTACGGGCTCGTCGTCGATCCGGACAGTCTGCTCGGCGAGTACCGATCAGGGCAGCTCGACACCGGCCGGATCGACGAGCCGTCGTTCGACGGTGGCTCGTCGTACGCGATCTGGCGAACCGATGCGGTGGCCGACATCCACCGGCCGGCTCGAATGACAGCGATCGCCGTGCGCCCCGATGGAACCGACGACGAGGCCTGGTTCGTCGGGCTGCTCGGCAGCGCCGCGTACCGCCACAGCGTCTTTGCGATTCCGGTCATCGCGAGCCGCGCCGGCGAGGTCGTCAGCCGGGTGGCCGGTCCGGTCGAGAGCCACACGAGCCGGGCGGTCAGGAACGTGATCGAGACGCTGCCGCGAGACGTGCTGTTCGAACTCGACGTCGACGACCTGACACATCTCGTCGAGGAGATCGTCGGCCTCCAGGAGCGACGCATCGTGCGTGTCTTCGACGTCGCCGAACCCGTCGGGCCGTGGACCACGGTGTTCGTGTACGTCCCTCGCTCACGATTCACGGCTGCACTTCCGGAGCGGGTCGCGGCGCTCGTCGCCGAGCACTACGGCGGCGACACACGCGACCTCGAAACGTTCGTCGGGACGAGTTCGCTCGCTCGCATCTCGATGACGGTGCGCGCCGCTCCATCGTCTGATCCCTCGCCGTTGACCGAGAGCATCGACGACGTGTCGAGGACCTGGGGTGAGCGTGCTCGTGAGGCACTCGCCGACGTACTCGGTGAGGTCGAGGGGCACCGAGTCTGGTCGGTGGTCGGCCCGTCGGTGCCCGCTGACTACGAAGCGCGGGTCCGCCCGAGCGCAGCGATCGCCGATCTCGTCCACGTCGAGGCGATGCTGTCGGGCCACGACGAGATGTCGACGTCGTTCAGTCGATCGATCGATGCCGCGGACGACTCGTGGCGCTTCCGGGTGTTCCTGCGCAACCGGGCGGCCACGATCGCCGAGCTCGTTCCGATCCTCGAACATCTCGGGCTCTCACCGGTCGACGAGCGTCCGTACGTGTTCGCCGGTGAACACACCACCGTCCACCTCGACGACATCGGCGTCGTGATGGACGTCCCGACGATCTCGGACGATCAGCACGCCGAGGTCCAACGGGCATTCGCCGGGCTGATGCGGGGTGACATCGAAGCTGACGCCCTCAACCGGCTCGTGTTGGCCGGCGGACTCGACCGGCGACAGATTGCCGTGCTGCGCACCTACAACCGGTACCTCCGCCAGACGACGTTCCCGTTCAGCGCCGTGTACGTCGCCGCGGCAGTCGTTCGGCACCCGGAGATCGCCCGGACGCTCGCCGAGGTGTTCGACGCGAAGTTCGATCCGCGACTCGACCTCGACGCAGCCGCTCGGCTCGCCCACGTGGGCTCCGCACGGGCACGAGTGCTCGGACAACTCGACGCGGTTCCGTCACTCGACGACGACCGGATCTGTCGCGCGCTGCTGACCCTCATCGATGCCACGGACCGGACCACCGCCTTTCTCGGCCGTGACGAGATCTCGGTCAAGCTGCGCCCGAGCGAGATCCCCTTCGTCCCGCTCCCGCGACCCGAGTTCGAGATCTTCGTGTGCTCGGCCAAGGTCGAGGGCGTCCATCTGCGCGGTGGCCGCATCGCGCGCGGGGGGATTCGCTGGAGTGACCGTCCCGAGGATTTCCGCACCGAGGTGCTCGGACTGGTGAAGGCCCAGATGGTGAAGAATGCGGTCATCGTGCCGACCGGGGCGAAAGGTGGATTCGTGATCAAGGGATCCATCGCCGATCATGCCGATCGCGACGCGGTGCGGTCCGAGGGCATCGATCGCTATCGCAGGTTCGTGCAGGCGCTCCTCGATCTGACCGACAACGTCGTCGGTGACCAGGTCGTTCACCCACCCGACATGGTGATCTACGACGGCAACGACCCGTATCTCGTGGTCGCCGCCGACAAGGGCACGGCGACATTCAGCGACATCGCCAACGAACTCGCCATCGCCCACGACTTCTGGCTCGGCGATGCGTTCGCGTCGGGGGGGAGCCACGGCTACGACCACAAGGCGATGGGGATCACCGCGCGGGTGCATGGGAGAGCGTTCGGCGTCACGCCCGTGTGATCGGCAAGGACGTCGACACCGACGAACTGACGGTGGTGGGCATCGGCGACATGTCGGGTGACGTCTTCGGCAACGGGATGCTGTTGTCGCAGCACCTGAAGCTCGTTGCGGCGTTCGACCACCGCCACGTGTTCATCGACCCCGATCCCGACCCGGCGGTTTCCCACGCCGAGCGCCGCCGGCTCTTCGAGTTGCCACGATCGAGTTGGGCCGACTACGACGGCACGTTGATCTCCGCCGGCGGCGGCGTGTACTCCCGCGAACTCAAGTCGATCCCGATCGGCGATGAGGTCCGTCGCGTGATCGCGCTCGACGACACGGTCACCGCGATGCGTCCCGACGAACTGATCTCGGCGATCCTGCGTGCTCCGGTCGACCTGTTGTGGAACGGAGGAATCGGCACGTACGTCAAGGCCTCGTCGGAGAGTCACGCCGATGTGGGCGACAGGGCCAACGACGCCGTGCGAGTGAACGGTCGCGACCTGCGCGCTCGCATCGTCGGTGAGGGCGGCAACCTCGGCCTGACACAGCTGGGACGTGTCGAGTACGCCATCAATGGCGGGCTGATCTACACCGATGCGATCGACAACTCGGCCGGCGTCGACTGCAGCGATCACGAGGTGAACCTGAAGGTGCTGCTCGACCAGCTCGTCCGCGACGGCGAGCTGACGGCGAAGCAGCGCAACGAATTCCTCGTGGAGATGACCGACGACGTCGTGCAACTGGTGCTCGATGACAACCGGGCGCAGACTCTGGCGCTCATGATCGCTCGCACACAGTCGTTGTCGATGGTGAACACGCACGCCCGGTACCTCGACACACTCGAAGCGGAGGGCTATCTCGATCGGCACCTCGAGTTCCTCCCGACCGACAAGCAGATCGCCGAACGTCAGGCGAGCGGCAGTGGGCTGCGCGCACCGGAGTTCGCCGTGATGATCGCCTACACGAAGAACGCCGATGTGGTCGAGGTGCTCGACTCCGACCTCCCCGATGACCCCGCGTTGGAGCCCGACCTGATGGCGTACTTCCCACGCCGCGTCCGCGAGCGCTTCCCCGAAGCCATCCGCTCCCATCGTCTCCGCCGGGAGATCGTGGCGACGAGCATCGTGAACAACATGGTGAACCTCGCGGGGATCTCGTTCGACCATCGCATGACCGAGGATTCCGGTGCGTCGGTTTCCGATGTGGCTCGTGCGTTCCTCGCCTCCCGCGACGTCTTCGGGTTCGCCGACGTGTGGCGCGAAATCGACGAGCTGGGGAGTTCGATCAGCCTCGACACGCAGATCTCCCTGTTCCTCGATGCGCGACGCATGACGGAACGGGGCACCTTCTGGCTGCTGCGTCATCGCCGCCCGCCGCTCGATGTCGGCGAGGCCATCGACACCTTCTCTGCAGGCCTGGCGTTCCTCTGCGACTCGCTCGACGACGTCGTGCGCGGCCGGGTCCGCGAGGACGTCGATCGGCTCCGCACCGAGCGGGTTGCAGCCGGGGTGCCGGTGGCGCTCGCAGCGCGTTCGGCGAGATGGCCGTGGCTCCACACCGGATTCGACATCGTCGAGATCGCCCACACCGAGGCGTGCAATGTCGCCGACGCCGCCACCGCGTACTGGGCGGTGTTCGACGCGTTCGACCTCGGCTGGTTGTGGGACGGTGTGGGTGCGCTGCCTCGATCCGACCGGTGGAAGGAGCAGGCGCGATCGGCGCTGAGCGACGACTTGTTGACGGTGTTGGCCGATCTCACCCGCAACGTGATGCGGTTGGGCGACGGCTCGCCGGCGACATGGATCGCCGCCAATGAACGAGTCGTCACACGGGCGTTGGGCATGCACACCGAGATCAGGCGCGCCGAGAGCTTCGACCTGACCACGTTGTCGGTCGCGTTGCGCCAACTGCGCAACCTCACCCTGACGGCCGTCGCCCCTCCGTCGATCCGAACCTCGTGACGACGGCCGCCGGGTAGCGTCATGCCATCATGACGAGCGGTCCCCGATTCCGTTTCGCCCCGTCGCCGACGGGTTCGTTCCACGTCGGTGGCGCTCGCACGGCGCTCTACAACTGGGCGCTCGCTCGTCGCCTCGGGGGCACGTTCGTCCTGCGCATCGAGGACACCGACGAGGCTCGCAACCGCCCGGAGTGGACCCAGGGGATCATCGACGCACTCGCCTGGATCGGGATCTCCGCGGATGATCCTCACTTCGAGGGCCCACACTTCCAGAGCGAGTTCGCCGCCGCTCATGTCGCCGCCGCCCGGCAACTGTTCGAGCAGGGCGATGCCTACTACTGCGACCTGACCGGCGAGCAGATCCAGGAGCGCGCCAAGGGCCTGGGCATCTCGGGTTACGACGGGCATTCACGCGATCGCGGGCTGGGCCCCGGACCTGGACGCGTGCTGCGGTTCCGTGTACCTGCGGGCACCACGGTGGTCGATGACCTCGTGCGTGGGGAGGTGTCGTTCGACAACTCCACCATCGAGGACTTCGTGCTCCTGAGGAGCAACGGTTCACCGGTGTTCCTGATCGCCAACGTCGTCGACGACATCGAGATGGCGATCACCCACGTCGTGCGCGCGGAGGAGCACCTCCCGAACACACCGAAGCAGCAGATGCTGTGGCGGGCACTCGGCCACGAGCCTCCCCAGTGGGCGCACGTGCCGGTGCTCGTGAACGAGCAGCGCAAGAAGCTGTCGAAGCGTCGCGACAAGGTGGCGCTCGAGCAGTACCGCGACGAGGGGTATCTCGCCGAGGCCATGGTCAACTACCTGATGACGCTCGGGTGGACGCCACCGGGCGCCGAGGAGTCGGGCTCCGAGATTGCATCGTGGAGCGAGATGGAGGCGGCGTTCCGGCTCGAGGACGTCACCCACTCACCGGCGTTCTTCGACCTCAAGAAGCTCGGCGCGTTCAATGGCGACTACATCCGGATGCTGCCACTCGACGAGTTCGTCGAGCGGGCCGGCGCCGTGTTGCCGGAGGAGTGGGATCGATCACGCTTCGCGGCGATCGCCCCGCACATCCAGGAGCGATTGACAACGCTCGCGGAGGTGCCGGAGAAGGTCGACTTCCTGTTCTGGCCCGACGGTGTGCCGATCGACTACGACGAGTCGTCGTGGGACAAAGCGTTCGCGCCCGAGTGGGCACAGCCCCTCCTCGACGACGTGATCGGCGCCTACGAGGCCCTGGCCGAGTGGACTGCCGACGCGCTGAAGGTGGCGCTCGAGGACGTGATGGCTCGGTACGAGTTGAAGCTCGGCAAGGCGCAGGCACCGGTCAGGGTCGCGGTCACGGGGCGCTCGGTCGGCCCGCCGTTGTTCGAATCGTTGGAGGTCCTGGGACGCTCCGAGACGATCCGCCGGCTCGTCGCCGCACGTGAACGAGCCGCCCGAAGCGGGTGAGCCATGTCGGACCGAGAGTTCCAGCTCCCCTCCGACGAGCAGCGACTTCGTGACCGCGAACTGATCGAGGCCGTCGAGAGTCATGAACCGGTGGGTCAGCGATACGCCCGCACCGGCGAGGTCCCGGTGCCGGTGGATCGCGAGCCGACGACACGTCCCGATCCGAAGGCCGCGGTGGTGAGGGATCCGACACCCGTGCAGTTGCTGTCGCAGCCGCGCCGTCGGATCGGTCGGCGCATCGCGCAGGTCGCCGGTGTGCTGTTCGCCCTCGGACTCGCTTACCTGGCGTTCTCCTACTGGCAGGTGTGGGCGACCGGCCGTTCCGACGAGGCGCGTCCGGTCGACGCGATCGTGGTGATGGGCGCAGCCCAGTACGACGGTCGACCGTCTCCCCAGCTCGCAGCCCGCCTCGACCATGCCGTCGATCTCTGGTCCGAGGACCTCGCCCCGGTCGTCGTCGTCACCGGCGGCAATCAGCCCGGCGATCGATTCACCGAAGCCGACGCTTCGGCCGCGTATCTCGTCGAGCGGGGCATCCCCGCCGACGCGATCGTGTTGGAGGGTGACGGATCCACGACCTGGGAATCGTTGAGAAACGTCGAGGCTCAGATGGACGGGAAGATCGAGTCGGTGTTGATCGTGACCGATCCGTACCACGCCCTGCGCAGTCGACTGATCGCCGAGAGCGTCGGGTTCGAGGCCTACGTGTCACCCACCCCCACGTCGGTGGTCTCGGGATCCCGGGAGTTCCGGCGAGAGCTCGGTGAGGCGGCCGGTGTGGCGATCGGGAGGATCATCGGCTTCGATCGTCTGAGTGAGCTGACGGATTGAGTGGCCCGACCGATCGATGCCGATACAATTCCGTGCCGCACCGGTCGTGAGACCGTCACGCTTTGGGGCGTGGTGTAATTGGTAACACTGCAGTTTCTGGTACTGTCATTAGGGGTTCAAGTCCTCTCGCCCCAGCTCTGATCGATCGCCGACCCGCTCGCACGCAGCGAGCACCAGGGTCGGCGCTCGTCGTTTTCGGCTTGCTTCGCTCTCGCGGACGGGTGGGATCGCGAGCCCGGCTGATAACGTTGCCGATCGCTACTTGGCCCGTTCGTCTAGTGGCCTAGGACACCACCCTCTCAAGGTGGCGGCACGGGTTCGAATCCCGTACGGGCTGCCAAGCAAGAAACGGAAAGAGACCCTCTCCGGAGGGTCTCTTTCCGTTTCTCGTCGCCGCCGCCTGAGCACGCCCGCTCTCAGCATCGCCGCAGACATCGATTCGATCCGACACTGCCGGGCGCCGTCGCCCGTGATCTCGAGTGGTCAGTCGTGATCGGGATGGGGTACTTCCACGACCTCGAGCCCATCGATTCCGATGAAGTCACTCGGATTGCAGGTGTACACGGGAAGCTCGGCTGCGATCGCGGTCGCAGCGATCATCGCGTCGTACGCCCTCGCCGTCGCCTTGCGGCCGCTGCGCCTCAACGATGCCGCGACCCCGCCGAACGCAGGGATGCGTCGATCACGGCATCGAGATCGCGGCGAAGCGAGGCAGGATCGACCAGAGGAAGGTGGGCGCGCCGACGCACCAGCTCTGCGGTGACAACCGCGCTCGAGCGCAGGGGACGGAGTTCGGCGACCTGTTTGCCGCGACGGGTCACCGTGACGCGTTCGCCACGAGCCACGCGATCGATGACCTCACCTCCGTGGTTCCGCAAGTCTCGGATCGACACATCAGCCAAGTCCTCAACGTATCACCGGTGAGACATCGAGGACTTCGACCCGGGAGTGCAGATGATCGTGCGTCGCGGCGTCTTCGGGTCGATGGTCCCTGGCGCATGGGCCCACCGATCGACAAGTCTCGTACTGTGCGACTTGAAATCACCCAACGTGCCGACCTCGCGGTTCGAGCTCTCGCCGTGCTCGACTGCTCGTCCGATCGCGTCAAGAGCGCAGCGCTGGCGGAGGAACTCGGCACGACCCCCGGCTTCATCCCGCAGGTCATGGGACCGCTCGTGCGAGCCGGGTGGATCCGATCGGTTCCCGGGCCGACCGGCGGGTACGAGCCGCTCGTTGCGCTCGGAGCGCTCAGCGTGCTCGAGGTGATCGAGCAGATCGACGGCCCGACCGACACCGGAAGGTGCGTCGTCGCGGAACGCGCGTGCGACGCCTCCGAACCATGTGCCCTGCACGTCGCGTGGGCCCGAGCGCGTGGCGAACTCCGAACGTCGCTCGCCGGTCTCACGCTCGACAACGTCGCGGGGGGATGCTGACGTCGTGACGATCGACGGCACGATCGACGACCGGCAGGTTCGGGCGGGTTGGCGTGGGATCGCCATACCGAGCGAGCACGGCGGATGGGGGCTCACCGCCGAACCCGTGCTGCTCGGACTGCTCGTCGCGTTCTCGTGGTCGGGGCTGGCGATCGGCGTGGTCGCACTGCTCGGTTTCCTCCTGCGAACGCCCGTGAAGCTGCTCGCCGTCGATCACCGACGTGGACGTCACCTCGAACGCGATCGTCGGGCCCGGCGTGTCGCCGTCGTCGAAACGGTGCTGCTTGCCGTGTTCGTCACGGCGGCGACCGCCGGTGCCGGTTGGGGTTGGCTCGTCCCTGTGGCGATCGCGTTGCCGCTGGTCGCCGTCGAGTTCTGGTACGACGTGCGCAGCCGGAGCCGTCGTCTGGTCCCGGAGTTGTGTGGCGCGGTCGGTGTGTCGTCGATCGCCGCCGCGATCATCGTGGCCGGTGATGGTTCGGCCCGTCTTGCGGCTGCGGCCTGGCTGATCCTGGCCGGACGCGTGGTCGCGTCGATTCCGTTCGTGCGCACCCAGATTCAACGTCTCCGACATGGGGACGCATCGCTCCGAGTCGCCGACACGATGCAGATGGTCGGCGTTGCGGTCGCTCTGGTCGGTGTCGTCGTCGACTTCTCGGTCGTGGTGGGCGCCGGTGCAGTCGCGGTGCTCGCGATCGTGCAGGCCATGTCGATGCGACGCAGCCCGGTGCCTCCCGCCGTGCGGATCGGCGTTCGCCAGATGCTGCTCGGCCTCGCCGTGGTCCTCGCGACCGCCGTCGGCGTTCTCACCCTGGCCTGACGCCGCTGCTCGACGCACTTCATCCTGGGGGACCTTCGACCCTGGATATCCATGAGTTGCACAGTCATAGATTAATGGATCAGAGCCGACCGCCCAGACGGTCGGACGACACAGGAGGTCCGGATGAACACTCGATCGATCGTGCGAGGCGCATGCGCCGTCGCCCTCGTGCTGGCTGCTGGGGCCTGTGGAACCGACGCTCCGGATGCGCCCGGCGCCGCCGGTGCCGTCGGTGCAGCATCGCAATCCGCGGGAGCAGTGGCTGCTCCTGCCGACGAACTCGTCGCCGGCGACTCCGTTCAGTTCATCGCCACCGAGTTCGCTTTCACTCCATCCCAGCTGCAGGCCGAGCCGGGCAGCTACACGGGCTCACTCGTCAACGACGGAACCATCGAACACGACATCATGTTCGACAACGGCGAGGCCGTGGTCGCCGCAGCAGGCGAAACCGTCGAATTCGAGTTCGAGGTCCCCGAGGAGGGGGTGCGGTACTGGTGCTCGATCCCGGGCCACCAGGACGCCGGAATGTCAGGAATGATCGCCACGGCGGCATCGGCATCGGCATCGGCGGCCGAGGCGACCGCAGCGCCCATGGAAGGCCACGGCGCCGTTGGCGACGCCGCGACGACGGTCGAGGCCGATCCCGATGCGCCACCGTACGAATACCGCGACCCGAGGGCACCCGCACGCGGTGAGGGCGAGGGCTTCACGCTGACACCGGGCGGAGCTCCCGATGGAGGCGATCTGATCGACGTCGAGATGGTCATCGAGGAGAAGCTGGCGACCGTCGCCGAAGGCTTCGTCCAGCAGATCTGGACGTTCAACGGCACCATGCCGGGTCCGGTGATCCGCACACAGGTGGGCGACACCGTGCGTGTGCACCTGGTCAATCCGGCGGAGGCGACGGTGTCACACTCCGTCGACTTCCACGCTTCGCAAGTTGCATGGAACGACGAGATGCGGTCGATCGCTCCGGGTGAGGAGCTGATCTACGAGTTCACGACCGACTACGCGGGCGTCTGGATGTACCACTGCGGCACCGACCCGGTGCTCCACCACATCGCGAACGGCATGTTCGGCATGGTGATCGTCGAACCCGAAGGTGGTCTGCCGCCGATGGAGAACGAGTTCTTCGTCGTGCAGCACGAGTGGTACCTCGGCCCCCAGGGCGAGGTGTCGTCCTACGCCAAGGCCAACCAGGCGGCGCCGGCTCCCGACTTCGTCATGTTCAACGGCGCGGCCTTCCAGTACAAGGACAACCCGATCCAGATCCCGACCGGCGAGGAGGTCCGCCTGTTCGTCCTCGACGTCGGCCCGTCGATCGACTCCTCGTTCCACATCGTCGGCACGATCTTCGACAACGTGATCAAGGAAGGCATCCACCTGGAGCGGGGCAACGAGGGCAACTGGGGATCCCAGGCCGTCGACCTGGCGCCGGCGCAAGGTGCCGTGATCGAACTGAAGGCCATGGAGGACGGGCTGTACCCCATGGTGACGCACGCCTTCAACTTCCCCGGCCGCGGTGCGGTGGGCCTGCTGCAGGCAGGTGACGGCGAACCCTGAGTCGTCAACCGGTGACCGGCACGACCACGACCGGGCACGGCGCGTGGGTGATCGCATGATGCAGCCAGTGGGGGACGTCGTGATCGGCGTCTCCCACTGGTGTGTCCGCGTCCTGGTGCAAGCCGACGACGAGCAGTGAGGCCGACGTGCTCTCCTCGGTGAGGACCCGGGCAGGCGATCCGGGGGACGCGGTCCAGGAGATCGGTACACCGTCGCGCGTCGATCGTTCGATCGAATCCGCCGCTGATTGCAGATCGTCGAGCGCCCAACCGGTCGCCATGTCGCGGTCGATGTACCAGGCCATCACGTCGAGGAGACCATCGCTTCGGAAGACGGGTCGGTTCGGTACCGCGCGGATCAACCTGAGCGCCGTGCCGTGCGCCTCGGCGTACTCGGCGGCCCACCGAATCGCAGCGTGGGTCGCGGGGCCGTGTCCGACCCCGGCCACCACCGTCGTCGACGGTGCAGGAGCCACGCCCTCACCGACGATCGCGATCGGGCACCGGGCGCGTTCGAGCAGTTGCATCGTGGTTCGCCCGAGTCGGTTCGCCAGGTGGCCGGTGCGGTGACCGACCGCGAGCAGCTGGGCGTCGACGTCATCGACGACTCGCAGCAACTCGTCGGCACATTCGCCGACGCTCGCCACGGTGTGAACGGTCGTCTCGCCGGTCGCCGCTGCTCCCACCCACGCATCGAGATCACGTCGAACCGCGGAGGTGTCGGCGGCAGTGCCGCGTGTGTGGACGTGGACGGCATGAACAACGCCGGAGGGCGGGGCCGAGCGGCAGACCCACTCGAGGGCCGCACGCGACGCGACCGATGCGTCCATCCCCACCACGGCGGAACGAACGACCGGATCCGGACTCACGATTCCACCCTACGCCTGACGGCGGATCGTGAATCGTTCGAGTCGCCGGGTGGACCGTCGTCCATACTGTCTGTCAGCCATGCCACGCCCCGACGATCTCCCTGCCGCCGCCAACTTCGTTCGCGAGTTGGTCATCGCCGACAACGACCGTGGCACCTTCGGTGGCCGCGTGAAGACCCGTTTCCCGCCCGAGCCGAACGGTTACCTGCACATCGGGCACGCCAAGGCGATCACGGTCGACTTCGGCATCGCCGAGGAGTTCGGCGGCGTCTGCAACCTGCGCTTCGACGACACCAATCCCGACACCGAGGACACGACCTACGTCGACGGCATCGTTGCCGATCTCGCGTGGCTCGGATTCCCGATCGAGGGCGAACCGCTCTACGCCAGCGACTACTTCGAGCAGCTCTACGACTGGGCCGAACTCCTCATCACCAAGGGTCTCGCCTACGTCGACGAGCAGAACAGTGAGACGATCTCCGAACAGCGCGGCGGCTACGGCAGACCGGGTGTCGAGAGCCCGTTCCGTGACCGGCGTGTCGAGGAGAACCTCGAGCAGTTCCGCCGCATGCGTGCGGGCGAGTTCGCCGAGGGCGGTGCGGTGCTGCGAGCCAAGATCGACATGCAGCACGAGAACATGCAGTTGCGCGACCCGGTCATGTACCGCATCCGTGGTGTGCACCACCATCGAACAGGTGCGCTGTGGAACATCTATCCCACGTACGACTGGGCCCACGGCCAGAGCGACGCGATCGAGGGCGTCACCCACTCGTTGTGCACGCTCGAGTTCGACAGCCATCGTGCGCTCTACGACTGGTACCTCGAACAGCTCCCGTTGCCGTTCGAGCAGCCGCGCCAGATCGAGTTCGCCCGGCTCGAGTTGACACACACCGTCACGTCGAAGCGTCGCCTGGCGAAGCTGGTCGAGGACGGCACCGTCGCCGGGTGGGACGACCCACGCATGCCGACGCTGCGAGGCCTGCGCCGACGCGGCTACCCGGCCTCGGCGATCAGGGAGTTCTGCAACTTCATCGGCGTGTCACGCACCAACAGCCGACATCAGATCGAACTGCTGGAATCGTTCGTTCGCACCGAGTTGAACCGCTCGGCGCTGCGCCGGATGGCGGTGCTGCGCCCGCTGAAGGTCGTCGTCACCAACTGGCCGACCACGCACGACGGTGAGCCCGTCGTCGAGATGGTGGAGTTGGCGAACAACCCCGAGAACCCCGACGACGGGACCCGGATGGTGCCGTTCACCGGCGAGTTCTTCATCGAGCACGAGGACTTCATGGCCGAGCCGGCGCCGAAGTACTTCCGGCTCTCGCCGGGCAAGGAGGTGCGTCTGCGCGGTGCCTACTTCGTCACCGCAACCGGCTTCGACACCGACACCGACGGCAACGTCGTCGAAGTGCAGGTCACCTACGATCCGGAGACCCGGGGCGGCAACGCGCCCGACGGCCGCAAGGTCAAGTCGACGATGCACTGGGTGTCGGCGGCGCACGCGGTCGACGCGTCGGTGGCGCTGTACGACCGGCTGTTCGTCGCCGAGATCCCGGGCGAAGCGACGGGTGATGCGTTCGACGACCTGAATCCCGACTCGCTCGAACTGCTGGGCGGTGCGAAGGTGGAACCAGCGCTCGCGGACGCCGAACCCGGCCAGGTCGTCCAGTTCGAGCGGCTCGGCTACTTCGCCGTCGACCCCGACGAACCGATGCTGTTCCACCGGACGGTCGGACTCCGCGACGAATGGGCGAACATCCAGAAACGGTCCTGAGCGTTCGGACGGCCGAAGGTCTGCTGCGGCACGCCCGAACGTCACCGACCACTCAACGTGACGGTCCAACCGGCCAACGTGTCGGTACTGTCACGGCCATGAAGAGTGCAGTCGGTCGCCTGCTCGCAGTCGCGGGCGCCATGACGATCATCGTTCCCGTCGGAGTCGCGAGCCGGACGCCGGCGCCTGTGCAGGCGGCATCGGCGTCGGTGACCTGTACACCACAACCCGTGGGCGGTGTTGCCGCCACGCCGCCGTTGGCCAGCTACACGGCCATCAACCCCGTACGCCTCGTCGACACCCGCAGCGCGATCGGCGGGTTCCGGGGACCCATCGACCGTGGCTGCACGATCCGTGTGAGCATCGGCTCCGACGTTCCTTCGTCGGCGCAGGCAGTCGCCCTGTCGATGACCGCGGTGTCGCTCGAGGCCGACTACTTCACGGTCTATCCGTGCGCGGCCGGTCTGCCGCAGACGTCGAACCTGAACTCGCGCGCCGGTGTCCCCACGCCGAACCTCGTGGTCGCGATTCCCGACGCCAACCGCGAGATCTGCGTGTTCAGCCACGGCCGGTCGGACCTGATCATCGACCTCGCCGGCTGGTGGTCGGACGGCCCCGACCGCTTCGCGTCGATCGAACCCGAGCGGGTGTACGACACCCGCCGTCCGGGTTTCACCCCGCTCGCAGCGTTTCGTGTCCGTGAGGTCGTGATCCCGGCCACCACCATCGCCGCGGACGCCACGGCCGCCGTGATCAACCTCACGACGACGGGGTCCACCCGCGGGGGCTACATGGCGGCCTTTCCGTGCGGGGAGCCCGCACCTCCGTCGTCGAACCTCAACTGGATCGCCGGCGAGGACCGTGCCGTGGGGGCCATCGTCGGCCTCGGGTTGGGTCGAACACTGTGTCTCATCTCCGAGGTGCCGACGAACGTGATCGTCGACGTGACCGGGTACTACGCGCCGGCGCCGCCGTTCAGCCCGAGCGCCTCGCTGCAGCCCGACAGCGGCCGTCGGGTCGTCGACACCCGCAACGGGATCGGTGGACCGCGAGCTCCGTTCGCAGCCGGTGAGATCCGATCGTTCGATCCCGTTGCCGGACTGGCGAACGCGGACGACGCGTCGGCGGTGATGCTGAACTTCATCTCGACGAACTCCTCGGCGAGTGGGTACCTGACCGTGTTCCCGTGTGGCGGTGCCGTGCCCTACGTGTCGTCACTGAACTTCACGGCGCGCCAGGACGCCACCAACCTCGCCACGGTCAAGATCGGCGACGGACGCAAGGTGTGTGTGCTCGCGTCGGCGCCGACCGAGGTCATCGTCGACGTGTTCGGTGTGATGAACGCCCCCGCGGGTTCACCGTTCGAGCGCTTGACGTTCGACAAGCCGACCTGGCCCGACTTCGATCCGGCAGCAACCGACTACGTCATCGAGTGCGGTGCCGGTACCGGTGTCTCGAACGTGACGATCGGGCTCGGACTGATGCCGTCGACGGGCGTGTACGTGATCGTCGCCGGGGGCGCGCCCATTCCGGTCGGCAACGGGTCGGTGACCGTGCCGATGCGGACGGACGACTCGTTGGTCGTGGCCACGACCCGCAACGGAATCCAGCGCGACTACCACTTCCGCTGTGTTCCGCTCGACTTCCCGAGGCTCACGGTCAGCCGCCCCGGCAACCCGACCCCCGGCTGGTATCTCACCACGTTCGGCTTCAGCAGCCCGGCGATCGGCGAGTTCGTGGCGATTCTCGACAATCACGGAGCGCCGGTCTGGTACAAGCGGATCTCGCGTGAGGTCATCGACGCGAAGCGTCTGTCGGACGGCAGAGTGGCATTCACCCCGACGCTCGGGCCGTTCGGTGTCGTGCCGGAACAGGGGTACTGGGCCACGAATCTCGAGGGTTCGAAGAGCGGACCCTTCCAGACGACCGATCCCGTGGAGCTCCCCACCGATCACCACGACTTCCTCGAGATCCCGGGCGGACACGCCCTGCTGAGCTACCCGCTGGTGTCGAACGTGGACCTGACGCCGTTCGGCTCGAGTTCCGACACCTATGCCGACGGTGTGATCCAAGAGGTGGACGGTGCGGGTGGGCAGATCTGGAGGTGGGACACCAGCGAGCACTTCGAGCCGAGCTCCTCGACCTTCCCGATCAACTTCGCCGTCAGCAACGGGCTGGACGCGCGATTCGATGCGTGGGACGTGTTCCACCTCAACTCGCTCGACCGCATGCCCGACGGTGACTACGTCGTGTCGGCCCGGCACCTCGATGCGGTGTTCCGCGTCGATCGCGCGTCGGGCAACATCGACTGGGTCGTCGACGACTGGACGACCGGAAGACGCGCCGCCCCGTCGACCCGAGCAGCTGAAGATCATCGGTGATCCCTACGGTGGTCCGAAGCGGCCGCACGACGCCCGAATGGTCGGCGACGTCCTCACGGTCTTCGACAACCAGGCCGGCATGCCCGGGCGGCAATCCCGTGCGGTCGCGTACCGGATCGACGAGGTCCGGGCTTTCGACACGGCCACGATGCTGTGGGAGTTCCGCAACAGCGGGCCGAACCCCGGTGCGACACTGGGGAGCGTGCGCCAGGCGACGGACGGTTCGATCCTCGTCAACTGGTCGCAGGGACTCCAGCCGATCATCGAGGAACTGGCGCCCAACGGCACACGCCTGATGTCGATCACGATTCCCGGCGCCTCGTCGTACCGCACCGTCAAGTACGCACCCGGTGACTTCGACGTGAACAGGCTGCGCGCCACCGCCGGCGGCACCCAGATCACACTGCCCTGAACGGTCAGCCTTCCCAGTACCAGTAGCAGCCGTACTGTTCGGGGTCGCCCCAGCTGACCGAGTCGCGCGGCTCGAGGGTCTGGCGGTCGGAGAACTTCATCTGGTCGAGACCGATCGTGACCAGTTCGTCGCCGATCGCGATCGAGCGCTGCAACGGGTTCCAACAGCCCTGCAGGTTCGGGTCACCGTGGCTGATCGTCCCGCGGGCGCGGAGTTCTCGGCCGTCGAGTTCGGCGACCACCGCGCCGCCGCCCGCACCGGTGATGCCCTTGGCGAGGCAGTCGACCGCCGGGCCGCAGTCACCCCATCCCGGTGACACCGGCAACACGATCGTGCCGTCGGGCTCCCAGTACAGGAACGCCTTGTGATCCCACTCGACCTCGCTCTGCCCACCGATCGGCAGGGTGCTGATGCGCTGAGGATTGCTCGGATCGCTCACGTCGAAGAGGCTCAGCTGGGTGCCGGTCGTGCGGCCTTCGTCGGTGGCATCCTGGCCGACACCCAGCAGCAGACCGTCGCCCACCGGATGGAGGTACGCGGAGTAGCCGGGGATCTTCAACTCACCGTCGAGCACGGGGTTGGCAGGGTCGCCCAGATCGAGCACGTAGAGGGGATCGACCTGCCGGAACGTCACCACGTAGCCGACATCGTCGATGAAACGAACGGCCTGGATCTGCTCGCCCTTGCCGAGGCCGGAGATCGAGGAGATCTGCTCCAGATCGGTCCCGTTCGGGCGCAGTACGTAGACGGTCGACTCGCTCTGGTCGCCGAAGTTCCCCCAGTTGTCGGTGGTGGTCGCCACACGCAGGTCCCCGTTGTACTCGCTCATGGCGAACTGGTTCAGCAGGCGGCCTTCGACCTCCCCCGAGGCGACGTAGGTGGCGCCGGTCCCCTCGTCGAGTCGGAACTGGTGGATCAAGGTCGGTGGGGGACCCTGCAGATCGTCGGGCTCGGTGGTCGACGGTGCGACCTCGGTCGTGTCGGGCGCCGGCGTCGATTCGGTGACCGTCGATTCGGTGACCGTTGATTCGGTGACCGTTGTGGTCCCGCTCACTTCCGTCGTGTCCGGCACGCTCGTCGCGCCCGAGGGTGGTTCGGACGGTGAGACCGCGATCTCGGGTGCGCCGGTGGACGGCTCGGCCGTGGCCACGTCGCCCTCCAGTGGCACCGGCACGGGGCCGCCCCACTGCCAGTCCCAGTTCTGCGTGGCGATGTAGAGGTTGTCGGTCGAGGCGTAGACGGTGTCACCGGTGGACACGATGCCCGCCGATCCGACGGGCGTGGCATCGCCGCGGACGTCGATCGAGGCGATCCACGTCACGCCCAGCCCCGCGAACTCGCCGGGAGCGGCGACGGTCTCGCACGCGAGCACGGTCGACATCGGGCCGAAGCTGCCGTCGCCCGCTTCGTCGAACTGGCGGGGGAGCCAGTCGTCGACGCTCGATTCGGCGATGATCTGCTTGTTGCGGGCCAGCGCCGAGTCCTCGTCGAGGCCGAACTGGTTCGGCTGGACGAACGGTAGGCGCTGATCGAATGTCGTGGAGATCACGAGCCGGGCAACACCGTCGACCGAACGCGTGGCCACCACGTTGCCCTCGAGATGTGTCCGTCGCAGCAGCGAGGGATTCGCCGGATCGGACACGTCGAACAACGACACGATCGTGTCAGGAGCACCGGCGTAACTCGACGTGACCACGACCAGCCGGTCGCCGTCGAGGAGCAGTTGGTGCGATCCGCCGGGGAGTTCGGGTTGCGCCACCACCTCGGCGTCGGCGACCGACACGATGCGCAGGCCGTCGGTGTTGGCGACGTAGACGAACGTCCCGTCGGTCTCCACGATGTCGCCTTCGTCGACGCCGAGCTCCTGGGTGTTCGTGCCGGAGTAGTCGACTCCGGCGGTCGGCGCGGCCGGGACGGCAGCGTCGGGGACCCCTGCGCTCTCGGTGTCGGAACCGGTTTCGGCGAGACGAGCGTCTTCCGCGACGGCGTATCCGTATCCGCCGAGACCCCACGGAGTGACTCGTGCCGAGGCCTCGGTCTGCATGTAGTCGAGCAGCGCGGGACAGTCACCGAAGAACTCCAGCCGCGCGGAGAATCCCTGGGGCCGCGACGCTGGGCGTGGTCGTTGTCGGGCCCGCCGGTGACGTCGACGGGACCGCGGTCGTGGGCCGGGTGGTCGAATCGGTCGACGTCGTCCCGTCGCTGCTGCACGCAGTGATGGCGACGAGCGCGCCCGCAAGCGCCAGTGGGATGAGCAGTTCACGCTTCATGTGTGTTGGACGTCACAGCCCACCGTTCTGTTCCATGCCCGAATGGGACTCGGGTGAGCGACGGGTCAGACCACGCGTCTCATTCGTCGGCTTCGAGTGGGAGGAGGACGTCGGCGGCCTCGGTGAGGTGCTCGACCCAGGCGTCGGGCGCACCTGGCTCGACGAGCGGGAGCACGACGAACTTCGACGTCCCGACGTCGACGAAACGTCTGATCAGAGCAGTCAGGTCGTCCCACGACGTCGGCACGAGTTCGCCGGGGTCGTCGAGATCGGGCCGTCGCTTCGCGAGCAGTCGCTGCAGGCGTTCGGGGATCGGGCCGAACGAGTACGGAATGAGTGCGCCGTAGTGGTCGTCGTCGATCTCGCGGCCGTGCTCCGTGCACACTGCCTCGATGACCTTGCGGCCCTCCTCGGCGTCGGCGGGGGTCACGAACGAGGGCAGCCAACCGTCGGCGAGCCGGCCGACGCGGCGAAGCTCCGACGGTGCGATGCCGCCCAACCACACGTCCATCCGCTTCGGCGCGGGCAGCACCGTCACCTCGTCGTAGTGGTATCGGTCTCCGTGGTGGGTGAACGGTTGGCCGGTCCAGCACCGGCGCATCACGCTCAGCATCTCGTCGAACAACGCGGCGCGCTCCGAGCGCTCGACTCCGAACGCCTGCTGTTCGACCGGGTCGACAGCGCCGAGCCCGAAAGCGGGAAGGAGTCGGCCGTTCGACATCGTGGCGAGCGTCGCCAACTCCTTGGCGAGAACGACCGGGTTGCGGCCCGGCAGCACCATCACCGAGGTGCCGAACTTCAGATTCGTCGTTCGGCCGGCCCCGAATGCCATGGCGACGAGCGGATCAGGTGCCGGCGCGCTGATTCGTTCCGACAACCACAACGAGTCGAAACCGAGCTGCTCCAGAGTGTCGACCACTACGGCGTAGGAGGGACCGTGCAGGTCGGTCGACGTGCCGAGGCCGTATCCGATGCGTACCTTCATGCGTCGATCGTGACACAACGGTCCGGCGACGGGGTCAGCCGCCGGGGTCAGCCGTGGTGATGGTGCACGCGCGCGGGGGTCTGCTCGCGCTGGACGCGACCCGTCTGGATCCAGCTGGCGACGAACGCCACGATGATCACGGGGAGCACGATGGCGACCTGCGGAACGTCGCCCGCAGCCGAGACCGTGACGGCGAGAACGACCGCGGAGATCGAGATGATCACGGCGAGCTTGACGGCGGCGTTCCAGGTGCGACGGCTGAGTTCCACGCACACGTTCCTAGTTCCCCGATCGGGCGAAATCTCGTGTGACAACACCTCGACAAGGAGTTGTCATCCGACTGCCATGTTCGACACCGAATCGCGCGTTGTCAGATGACGAGCAGGTGACATCGAGGTGACAGCGAGGCGTCGGAGCGTGACGTTCTAACGTCACGTGGATGTCGATCGTCCAGTCATCCACCCCGCTCGACCTGTTCCGCCTCGACGGCCAGGTCGCCCTCGTGACCGGAGCGTCGTCCGGGCTCGGCGATCACTTCGCTCGCGTGCTCCACTCGGTGGGTGCGCAAGTGGTCGTGACCGCCCGTCGCTCGGACCGACTCGAGCGGCTCGTCGACGAGCTGCCCGGCGCGGTGGCGATCACCGCCGACCTCGCATCGGACGACGACCGGGAACGTCTCGTCGCCGAGGTGCTCGATCGATTCGGTCGGGTCGACGTGTTGGTGAACAACGCCGGTGTGGGTGAGGCGGTCGGTGTGGAAGACGAGCAGCTGGAGTGGTTCCGCACGGCGATGGAGGTCAACGTGACGGCGGTCTGGCACCTGTCGAAGCTGCTGGCGCCGTCGATGATCGAACGCGGGGCGGGCGCCATCGTCAACGTCGCCTCGATGCTCGGTCACGTCGGGTCCACTCCGGTCAAGCAGGCGCACTACTGCGCGAGCAAGGGCGCAGTGGTGAACCTGACGCGTGAGCTGGCGCTCCAGTGGGCTCGCAAGGGCATCCGGGTGAACGCGCTGTGTCCGGGTTGGTTCCCGTCGGAGATGACGGCGGGGATGGACACCGACGAGGCCAGCCAACGATTCATCACCACGAACTCGCCGATCCCGCGGATGGGTGAACTCCACGAACTCGATGGCGCCCTCCTGCTGCTCGCGTCGCCGGCGGGCACCTTCCTCACCGGCCAGAGCATCATCGTCGACGGCGGCTGGACCGCCCGCTGACCCCTCCGCTGTGACGCTCCTTGTGACCGCTCCATTGTGACCGCTCCGCTGTGAGCGATCTGCGCACGAGGCGCGCACATTGCTCACCGTTGGATGGGTCGGTAGCTCCGTTGTGAGCGATCTGCGCACGAGGCGCGCACATTGCTCACCGTTGGATGGGCCAGATGGGTCGGTGGATTGGCGCTCGCCGAGGCTCAACCTGTGGGACGGAATCGTGCATCGATCTGTGGTCGCGATGCGAGTGTCTGCTCGATCGAATCGAGCGTTGCGTCGAGGCGGTAGCGGAGGTCGGGTTCGCCGACGCGTTGAACGAGCCAGCCGATCTCTGCGCAGCAACGATCCCGGAACTTGTCACGAGCAGCTCCTTCCCGACTGAAGTGCGAGGGGTGGACGTCGATCTCGAGGGCCCAACGACGCGACGGAACGGCAAGATCGAAACGCAGCGTGCCGTACCCGCGCACGGTCAAGGGAAATTGGCGCACGATGCCGACCATTCCTCGACGAGCGAGATGCTCACCGACGACGGATTCCCAGTCGGACCCGGCAGGGCCTCCCGCCAGTCGCGTGTCGAGGAGTCCCAAGAATCGAGACGCGAACGGGCGGCCGGGGGTTCGCGTGTGCTCAGCCGCCTCGTGGAGCGCCTCGTTGGTGAACCATCGTTGGTCGAGGCCCTGCTCGATCATCGAGACGACGGCAGAATCGGTGGCGTATCGCACCATGTCGACGACCGTTCGACTTCTCGATGTCGACCTGATGCCGTCGGCCCGAGTGACGATGTCCTCGTCGCGGAGCATCGCAGTCCGGTAGGTGCGGAGCCAAGGCGCGCGTCCCGGCTGCCCGTGGGGCTTGACGATGACATGAACGAGTCCGTCACGGGGTACGCGCCGGAAACCCCACAGCCGAGCCGCTGTCGGCCCGGCGATTGCCACCCCTGGCCGCGAGAGCGACACGGCAAGGCTCCGGCCGGATTCGGATTCGGTGTGCGACACCAGGCGGTAGGCGCCGTCGAGGACGCGCTCCAACAGGCCGGCGTACACGAGTCGATTGATGCGGTCAGGACCGACTCCGAGTTCGAGCAACTGGTCTCGCGAGACGATGCCGAACTGGCCTGCTGCGGTGTGCGCCAGCCGGGTGAGTGTTGTGGTGTCCACGAATCCTCCGTGTCAACGCTGTAGACGCAGTCGTCGGAGGGAGTCGGCAGTGCCGACGGTACCGATTCACCCCGCCCCCACCAACGTTGTGAGCGATCTGCGCACCTCCCGCGCACAACGCTCACAACGGCCAGGGGGGGTGGGGGCGGGGGGACCGGGCATCCGCCGAACCTGACGCGTCGTCGAGGTGTCCGCTGCAGGGGAACTACGGTTTGCCCGTTGTGATGATCTCGTCACACGCCTGATCGAGAGGAGCATCGTGGTGAAGAGCTGGATCCAGGAGTTCAAGGAATTCGTCAATCGCGGGAACCTGGTGGAACTCGCCATTGCCTTCGTGCTCGCCGCAGCGTTCGGACTGGTGGTCAACTCGATCGTCGCCGGCGTGATCATGCCGATCATCGCGGCGATCTTCGGCGAACCGAACTTCGACAGCATCACCATCGACATCGGCGACGGTGTGATCCTGATCGGCACGGCGATCACGGCGATCGTGAACTTCCTGATCGTGGCCCTTGTCTGCTTCCTGATCATCAAGGCGTACAACAAGATGAAGGGCCCGGTCGCCGACGACAAGGGCCCGAGCGAAGTGGACCTCCTCATGGAGATCCGCGACGAACTGCGCTCGCGCTCCTCCTGAGTCCGTCGAATCCCCGACGCCCACCGGGAGCTGCGATCGGCTTCAATGGGGAGATGCTCCGCCGCCCGTTGATCGTCGCGCTCATGGCGCTGCCGCTGACGGTGACCGCCTGCGGAACGATCGGAGGCGACGCCGGGGCGGACACCGTCCCGGGCGGGACCCCGGTGTCGACGATCGCCGGTGTCGGCCAGTTGCCCGACACCGTCCCGGCCAATCGTGAACCGTTGGTGATGGTGCCGCCGCCGGTGAACGCCGACGGCACCACCGCCGATCTCGTCGGCCAGATCGTCGCCGGCAACCGCATCTTGATCATCGGCGACTCGATCATGGCGTCGACGTCATCGAGGTACGGCGGCCAGATGTGCGAGGCCCTCGTTCCGCTGGGCTGGGAGGTCGCCGTCGAGGCCGAGCCCAGCCGCTTCATCGATTTCGGCAACCGCGTCCTCGACAAGCTGCTCGTCCGCAACCCTGCCCCCGGTACCGGTTGGGACGCCGCCGTGGTGTTCCTCGGCAGTAACTACGGCGGTGACGAGGCGAAGTACGAAGAGGAGTTGCGCAGGATTCTCGACCGGCTCGCACCCCGGCCGACGTTGCTGTTCACCGTCACCGAGTACCGGCCGGACTACGCCGAGGTCAACGAGGTCGTGCGCCGACTGGGTTCGGAGTACGACAACGTGACCATCATCGACTGGCAGGCGATCGCGGAGACGCCCGGCGTGCTCAGCGGTGACCGGCTCCATCCGACCGAGATGGGTCGAGAGGTGCTCGCCCAGGCGGTGGCCGGCGCGCTGGGCCCGGTCTCGATCGGCGACGGAGCCTGCTTGAAGTCGGTGTTCAGCGACGATTCGGCGGTCAACAGGGGCACCGGCGGCGGCTCGAGTGTCGGCAACTCGACCGGGTCGACCACCAGGGCCACGACGACGACCACGGTGCGCCCGTCGTCGGTCACGACGAGTTCCGTGGCGGGTGGGAGCGCCACCACGACGGCGACGACCCCGACGACGACGCAGGCTCCGACCCCGACCACGACGCAGGCTCCGACGACGACGCAGGCGCCCACGGTGACGCCGGCTCCGACGCCGACGACGCAGGCTCCGACCACGACCGCGGCGTCGCAGCCGGCAGCCCCGCTCGATCCGTCACCGACGCCGACGCCGACGCCACCCGATCCGTCGAGCGGCGGCTGATCCCACGAGGCACCTCTAGCCTGGACGCGTGCTCCAGGCTCAGGCGATCTCGGTGGAAGTGGGTGGACGACTCCTCGTCGACGCCGCCAGCTTCACCGTGATGCCCCGCGACAAGGTGGGGATCGTCGGCCGCAACGGCGCCGGCAAGACCAGCCTGTTCAAGGTGCTCGGCGGTGCCAACGAACCCAAATCGGGCAGGGTCGTGCGCAAGGGCGGCTTCGGCTATCTCCCGCAGGACCCGAAGATCGACTCGGCACTCGACGGCCGTTCGTGCGTCACCCATGTGCTGTCCGGTCGTGGCATCGACGACGAGATCGTCCGTATCGAGAAGCTCCGCATCGCGATGGAGGAGAACCCCGACGAACGCAACGTCGGGCGCTACTCCGAAGCGGAGGAGGCGTTCCGTACCACCGGCGGATACGCATCCGAGAGCGAAGCGCGTGCGATGGCCGCGGGCCTCGGCATCCCCGACTCACGGCTCGACCAGCCGATCAGCACCCTGTCGGGCGGCGAGCGACGGCGCGTCGAACTCGCCCGCATCCTGTTCGCCGGCTCCGACGTGCTGTGCCTCGACGAGCCCACCAACCACCTCGACGTCGACGCCAAGGCCTGGCTGCTCGGTTTCCTCCGCCAGTACAAGGGCGCGCTGCTCGTCATCAGTCACGACCTCGAACTGCTCGACGAATCGATCACCCGCGTCCTCCACCTCGATCGGGCCACCGAGACCGACATCGGCGAGATCGTCGAATACCGCGGTACCTACAGCCAGTACCAGCGGGCGCGCGCCGACGACGAGGCCCGTCTCGCGAAGAAGGCGCTCCTGCAGTCCAAGGAGATCGACCGTCTCCAGACCGTGGTCGACCGCTTCGGTGCGAAGGCCACGAAGGCGGCGATGGCCCACAGCGTCGAGAAGCGCATCGCCCGCCTCGAGGACCAGCGGGTGCGTGGCCCGCAGTCGACCAAGACGATGACGGTGCGGTTCCCCGATCCGCCCAAGTGCGGTGAGACCGTCATCCGTGCATCGGGTCTGTGCAAGGCGTACGGCGGCCCGACCATCTTCGAGGACATCGACTTCGACCTCGGCCGTGGCGAACGGCTGCTCGTGCTGGGCCTCAACGGTGCGGGCAAGACCAGCCTGCTGCGAATCCTCGCCGGTGAGACCGAGGCCGACCTCGGCGACTTCCAGTTCGGCTACCACGTGCATGCCGGCTACTACGCCCAGGAGCACGACAACCTGCGCACGGACGAGTCGCTGCTGACCAACATCCGCGATGCGGTTCCCGAGGGGATCAACCTCGGCGAGACCCAGCTGCGCGGTCTGCTCGGCATGTTCGGGTTGTCGGGCGACAAGGTGTTCCAGGACTCGGGCACGCTGTCGGGCGGCGAGAAGACCAAGTTGGCGTTGGCGATGCTGATGGTCGGGCGCAACAATCTGCTCCTGCTCGACGAGCCGACGAACAACCTCGACCCACCGTCACGGCAGGCCGTGGCCGACGCGCTCGTCGACTGGCCCGGAGCGATCATCCTCGTGAGCCACGACGAGGAGTTCGTGCGTGAACTGGCACCGACCAAGGTGCTGCTGATGCCCGACGGCGACGTGGACTACTTCTCCGAGGACTGGCTCGACCTCGTCAGCATGAGCTGAACCCGTTACTCATGGTGTCAGACACCATCGGTAACACGGTGCTTCACCGAAGGGAACGACCCGACTGAGTGGCCACCGAGCCGATCTCGCTACGGTCGGTTCCGTGAGCAGTGTGGAGACGGTGGTCGACGATCGGGGAGTTGCCACGATCACGATCGACCATCCGCCGATCAACCTGATCACGATGGAGGTGTTCTTCGAACTGGGGGCCTCGATCCAGGAACTCGCCAACGACGACTCGGTTCGTGTGGTGGTGATCCGTTCTGCGAATCCCGAGTGGTTCCTCGCCCATTTCGACGTAGCGGCAATCCAGCAGTTCCCGCGCGTCCAGCCGATCCCGTCCGAGATCGGCCCCTACGACCAGATGTGCGAGAACCTGCGGACGATGCCGAAGCCGACCATCGCCGTGATCGAGGGACGCGTTGGTGGAGGCGGCAGCGAGCTGGCGCTCGGCTGCGACATGCGATTCGCAACACCGGATGCCATCTTCAGTCAACCCGAGGTCGCCATCGGGATCCTTCCGGGCGCGGGCGGCACGGTGCGACTGCCACGTCTCATCGGCCGGAGCCGGGCGCTCGAAGTCGTCCTCGGCTGTGACGACATCGACGCAGCCACGGCCGAGCGTTGGGGATGGGTCAACCGGGTCCTGCTTGCCGACGAGATCGATGCGTTCGTGGACCGGCTCGCGGGGCGGATCGCAGGGTTCCTCCCGCATGCTGTCGCCGCGGCGAAGGCGAGTGTCGTGCGAGCAGAGCTCGGCGTGGAATCGGACCTGCTCGCCGAGACGGTGGCGTTCAACGCGACCCTGGCCGACGACGAGACGCATGTGCGGATGCAGCGATTCCTCGACCTCGGCGGCCAGACGCCCGAGGGCGAGCGTCGCCTCGGTGAGTTGGCCGGCGAACTCGATGACGCCGACGGTGACGACGATCAGCCGACGCCGAGGGCGACGCCGGCGTCGGTTCGCAGGCGCTTGTAGTCGACCTTGCCGTTCGCCGCCCGACCGATCGTGTCGACGACGACGATGTGCTTGGGAGCCTTGTACGCAGCAAGGTGCGCCTTGACGTGAGCGATCAGGGCGTCGGGATCGATCGTGGCCCCGGGCCTCGGCTCCACCACACCGGTCACGACCTCACCGAATCGCTCGTCGGCGAGACCGACGGCCACGGCGTCGAACACGTCCGGATGCGTCTTCATCGCCTCCTCGACCTCTTCGGGGAAGATCTTCTCGCCGCCCGAATTGATGCACACCGACCCGCGCCCGAGCAGCGTGATCCTGCCGTCGGCGTCGATCGTCGCGAAGTCACCCGGACACGAATACCGCTGGCCGTCGATCTCGAGGAACGTGCGCGCCGACTTCTCGGGATCCTTGTAGTAGCCGATCGGCTGGCGGCCGCCGACCGCGAGTCGTCCGATCTCGCCGCTGCCGGGCTGGAGCGGTCGGTTCAGGTCGTCGATGACGATGGTCTCGGGGCTCAGCTCGAACTTCGCGGTCTCGGCGGGGGCGCCGGCCGCAGAGACCGACGACCCCATCCCCAGGGCCTCGGACGAGGAGAACGCGTCCATGAGCACCATGCCGGGGTGATGATCGAGGAGGCCCTGCTTGGACTCCTTCGACCACATCACGCCGGAGGACACGATGCCGACCAGTGACGTCAGGTCCCAACGGCGCGGGTTCTCGTCGAGCGTGCGCAGGATCGGCTTGGCGAACGCGTCGCCGACGATCGACATCGAGTTGACGCCCTCACGTTCGATCGTGTCGAGCAGTTCGATCGGATCGAACGTCCGGTTCGTGAGCGTGACGATGCTCCCACCGCCGCTCAGCGTGCTGAGGCACGGGAAGTTGCCGGTGCCGTGCATCTGCGGGCACGCCGGCAGGAAGCGGCTCCCGGGGATCGTGAACGTGCCCCGGAGACCATCGATCGTGCCGTGTTCGTCGATCGGCTGCCCGAGCGATGCGGTGAGCTTCACGACGAGGTCGTCCTGGCGCCACATGACCCCTTTGGGCATGCCGGTGGTGCCGCCGGTGTAGAGGAAGTTGAGGTCGTCGCCGCTGCGGCCCCATGTGGGGACGACACGACCGACACCGCTCGTCGCCGCCGTCTCGTACGGTGTGGCCCACTCGGGGCACACCCCGCCACCGTCGTCGACCCAGAGCCACGACCTCACCTTCGGGAGTCGGTCCTTGATCGCTTCGATCGTCGGCGCGAACGTTCCGTGGAAGACGACGGCACCCGCATCGGCGTTGTCCCACAGGTAGAGCAGCTCGTCCGCGGTGTACCGGTAGTTGGTGTTGACCGGAGCGAAGGCCCCCTTGAACGCGCCGTACATCGACTCGATGTACTCCGGGCCGTTGTACAGGTACTGGGCGACCGCCTGCTGACGTTCGAGCCCGGCGTCGAGCAGGTGTTGCGCGACACCGTCAGCTCGCCGGTCGACCTCGGCCCACGTGCGGCGGTCATCGCCATGGATCAGGCAGAGAGCGTCGGGCAGCTCATCGGCGACGACTTCCCAGATGTCAGCGAAGTTCCAGTTCCCCATCTCGTCGTTCGTACCACCCCGCGTGCAGCAGCGGCGAGCCAGGCGCTCCACGTGTGATGACGAAGCGCCGACATCCGGTCGGTTCGCTCGTCGCTCGGAGGGATCAGTTGCCGGCGGCGAGCGCGCAGTCACCGGGGTCGAGGAGACCGGCGGCATCGCGGCGAACGCCCGTCAGCCCGTGGCGCTCGGCCGTGGCGAGCGCGGCGATCGCCAGCTCGGCGGCGAACGCCCCGTCCCCGGATCGGGTCGGATCCGCCACCAGGCGCTCGGCGAGAGCGAGGCGCGAGCGCGCACCGAAGACGGGCGCACCCACCCGATCGGCGAACTCGATGGAGTGGCGGAGGGATCGCACCGCTGTCTCCCGGTCGCCGAGCGTCCACGCCGCGATGCCGATGTGATGCGCGACGGGTCCGGTCGCCGTGACCGAGTTGATGGCGATGCGGTCCGCGTACGGCGCGAGGCGTTCGTAGGCGATCCGGGCCGCCTCGACGTGCTTGCAGCGCGCAGATGCCTCCGCCATCGCCGCGAAGGCGATGTACCACTGTGCGTCGTTCGGGATGGCGTCGGCCACCCTCTCGTCGACTTCGTCGAGGATCGCCCGCGCCTCGTCCAGTCGTCCGAGTTCGGCATAGGTGAGGGCCAGACCCAGCCGCCGGGCCGTGTCGACACCTGGCGCTGATGCCACCTCTTCGACGAATCCGACGATGTCGGCCAGGTCGCCGCGTAACCAGGCGAGTGTCCAGGTGAAGAGACTGACGTAGTCGAACGAGGTGACCGGTTCGCAGACGCTGCCGACGGTCAACGCGTCGGTCGCCAGCTGCTCGGCACGATCGAGGTCACCTTCGACGAGCAGCTGCGAGGCCGCGATCGTCCGGGTGATCCACTGCTGGACGGTGAGCCCGAGGTCGTCGGCGAGTTCGATCGTCGCGTCGGCGCAGGCTCGGCCTCGCGAGACCATGCCGAGTTCGGTCGAGGTGTGCGTCAACCACCGAAGGGCGAGCAGCTCGTGGTTGCGGTCGCCGGCGGCCACCGCTTCGTCGTGGTACTGCTCGCACACTGCGAGTAGCCGCTCGGCACGTGCAGGTGTCCAACAGCCGAATGCGACGGCGTACAACGCGACGAGCCGACCCTCCGTGTCGTCGGCAGCGGTCGAGGCCTCGAGCGCCTGCATCGCCAGCTCCAGCGTTTCGTCGGCGGTGCCCGACCAGTAGCGGTCGATGGCGAGTCGGGAGAGCAGTCGACCCCGAACGAGCAGCTCGTCGCTCGGCACGCGTTCGAGTGCCTCCTCCAGGAGTCGCCGGTGCATCGGGGGCGAGACGAATCCCACGCGGTCGGAACAGAATCCGAGCGCTGCCCAGGCAAAGCCCACCGGATCGTCGATCCGGCGCGCGATGTCGATCGCCTCACCGAACACCCGCTGCGCCTCCACGTCGAGGCTGACCATGTTGTGCGCCTCGCCGAGGCCGAGCAGCATCCGGAGCCGGGCGCCGTCGTCGGCGGGTGACACCTGCTCGAGGAGTTCCAACGCCCGCTCCCACTGACGGACTGCCTCGTCGTGGGCCGACCGTCGCGTCGCTGCAACGGCGGCGGCCTCAGCGTTCGCGAGTGCACGGCCGAGCGACTCGCGCAGCACCGAGCTGCGGGCGCCCGTCGTCACCGGTGTCCGCGGCGCGAACGCTGTGCCGTCGGCGCTCCTGCGGGTCGCGCCGGCGCTGCGCAACGTCTCCTCCAGCCTCGCCAGATCGGGGCCCGGGGGCACGCCGAGCGTGGCGGAGATGGCAGCCATGCCGGTGCGGACGGCTCGCAGCGCCTCGGCCGAACGGCCACTGGCCGCGAGTGACTCGCCGTACAGCACCCACAGGTGCTCACGCATCGGTGCCTCGGCCGTCACCCCGGCGAGTCGCGTCGCGCAGTCGTCGGCCCGGCCAAGTTCGAGCAGGGTCCGGGCGAGCAGCTCCTCGGCACGCCACCGCTCGTCGTCGAGGGCAGGGGCGAGCAGCGTGTGCAGCGGCAGATCGACCAGGTCGGCGAGTGCGATGTCCCGCCACAGGTTGAGCGCGTCGTCGAGCAGTTCGGCGGCTTCCTCCGGCGAGCCGGAACGAGCGGCGTCGCCCGCGCCGCGTACCAGTGCGCGGAACACGCGCAGGTCGACGACGTCTGCATCGACCGCAAGCGCATACCCCGGTGGCACGGCGCGGAGCGCACCATCGAGGTTGACGGCCGACAGCGCACGTCGTACTCGGGAGGCGAGCTGCTGGAGTGCCCCCTTGACCGCGTTGGGTGGCTCCTCGGCCCAGAGCAGCGCCGTCAGTCGGTCGACGCTCACCGGACGTGGTGACTCGATCGCCAGGAGTGCCAGGAATGCCTTCGCAAGCGCGCCTCCGATCGGCACGTCACCGTTCGCGGTCCGCAGCGTGACGGGGCCGAGAACGCGCACCACCACGCTCGATGTCGCCCCGCTGTCGATCACAGCAGGCAATGTAGATCGAATCGACCCGCTCGATCCCAAGGCAGATCTTCCGGCTGTCAGCGTTCTGTCAGCGCGAGGGGCGAAGGTCCTCCGTGGTGGGACACAACGGACCGGGGAACGACGGGAAGCAGGACATGCCGCGGCGCGTCCGGGACCTCGGAGCGCGACGTCACCGGTGGAGCACCGTTCTGCTCGCCCTGACGGTGTTCTTCACCACCGTCGTGACCGTCGCCGTCACCCCGAGTTCGGCCCCCACGGCCTTCGCCGCCACCTGCACCCACACCTGGACCGGTGGGTCGGGCTCGAACAAGAACCTCAACGATGCGGCCAACTGGGGTGGGTCTGCCCCTGCGGCCGACTCGGTCGTCTGCTTCCCCGCCGGCGTCGACGTGCAGACATCCGGGATGACGTTCGCCGTCGGTGCGATCGAGGTCGCCGATGGCAGTGCGGTCCTGCTCGACAGCGCGACGCTGACCCTCAACCTCGCCTCGAGCCTTGCAGGCGTGTTCCTCAGGTCGTCGCAGCTGCTGATCACCGCCGACGTCACGATCCCGGTGGGACGGTCGGGTCTGTCGACCACCGGGGGCGGTGCGGTCAGGATCTTTCCGAGCGGGACGGCCAGCACCTCGACCCCGCCGAAGTTGTTCGTCGACGGACTTGTCGAGGACTTCTCGGCGCTCACGTTCAACGTTGACGTTGTCAATGGCGGCACGTTTCGCCCGAACACCGGTGGCAGCCTGACCATCGGGTCACAGCGGGTCTTCACGAACGGACCGACGGGGACCGTCGATCTTTCCCAGCGGGGGGTGTTCATCGCCGAGGTCGCCTCGACCCCGCGGGCCAAGCTGGTCAACGCAGGCCTGCTGCGCCTCGGTGGGCAGACCGTCAACGGGAGCAGTCCGCGGCCACCGCCAGTGTCGGATCGTTCCTCGTGTTCGAGAACGCCGCTACGGGAACGGTCGAGGTGGTCGCCGGTGACGTCGCCATCATCAATGGGGTCACGAGCAGCGGCACGTGGCGGATCGGCAATGCGGCGACCGACGCCCCGTGCACGAACCCCACCGAACGGCGCCACTCGGTACGAGTGCCGGCCCCCGGCCTCACCTCCTGCGAGCGGGCTCGTTCACCGTCTACTCGTTCCTTGCCGGCTCGTTCACCGGGCCAGGATGCCTTTCGGTGGGCCAGCGGCACAGGCGACCGTGGCAGGCGGCCGTGCCGATCTCTGTCGGGGCCATCGGGATCGTCGTCGGCACCTGGTGGTGGCCGGCGACCGGACGCTGCCGGACGTGAAAATCGGCAACAACGGCACGCTCAACGTCAACTCCGGCACCGTGACGATGGCAGGGTCAATTGGCCAGACGGCACCGCTGAAACCTGCGGCTCAAGACAGCCCGTTCGGCGGCAACGGCACGATCGTCGTCCCCGAGGGACGCACGATCGTCCACGCAATGGAGCCACGTCTCGACGTCACCGGCTCGCTCCGCGTTGTCGTGCAGCGGGACCGCGGATCTCGGCAGTGCGCTCAACGTCACGGGGTCGGCGGAGTTCCGCAACGAGAGGGACGACCTGACGCTTCGGTACCACGGCGAGCATCTCGGTCCCGACCCCGGCCAGGTTCGTGAACATCGGGCGCATGGTCGTCGACGCGCCAGAACGGCACGCTCTTCAGGGCACCTCGCCGATCGACAACACCGGCACGATCCGCGTCGCCGACCGGCAACGTCTTCATGAACATGCCGCTGGCTCGCAATTCGCCGGGGGGTCGTTCACCGCCGGACGGATCGAGGTCGCTTCGGGAACGAGATGGCTGGGCGCGCCGGCGGTGTCGACCCTGTCTGGCGAGATCCGCCTGGAGGGCAAGCGCAGCTCCGCACGACGACCTCGTCAACTTCGGCCGAGACGCTGACCGACCTCGGGACGATCACCGCCTCGGGGAAGCTCGAACTGGCCGACGGCGCCGATCTCAGCCCTGTCGGGGGCGTCGACAACGCCGGGGAACGCCGGACTGGTGGCGTTGTCTGCTGGCAGCACGCTGACCACGTCGGCGTATTCGCAGACCTCGACCGGCACCTTCGCCACCCAGATCGGCGCGCCGGGCGTCGGGCTCATCGCCTCGGGAACCGCGTCGCTCGCCGGGGCGCTGACGGTCCTGCCGGTTGCGAACGACCAGGCGCCGGTCGAGAACGCCGAGGTGGTCACGGCGACGTCCCCCATCAGCGGGTCGTTCGCCCAGGTGAGCGCATCGGTCGGCACGGCCTCGGCGACGGTGGCCGCCAACGCGGTCGTCGTCGACTACACGCTGACCGCGCCGCCACCGCCGCTGCAGATCCCGATCGTCCTCACCCCAGCGGCCGTGGTGACGGAAGGCACCGTGGTGATGGAAGGCATCGGTCCCACCTTCGGCCAGACCCCGCACCAACTGCAGATCCAGATTCAGAACCCCAATGCCGTTCCCGTCCCGATCACGTGGTCGACCCCGTTTCTGATCGCCCCGGTCGGCACCGTTGCCGGCGCCGCCTCGACGGCCGACGTGCAACTGCTCACGACGTCGTCGTCGCTGCTGCCGGGCTTCAACATCGTGCAGGTCACGATCCTCACCACCGCTGACGACCTCGTGGAGACCGAGCGAAACGTTCACGCTGGTGCCGACACCCGGCGTCCCGAACGTGACGGTCGACGATCGTCGACGACGATGTACGACCTGCCACCGCCCCCGCCGCCCTCGGAGATCGCGGGCGCGCTCGCGCAGGGGATCGGCGACTGGTTCGGCGGCGTCGGTGGTGCCGAAGCCGAACCGCAGTTCGACATCGCGATGGACTCGGGGTTCGACCTCGGCGATGTCGACTGGGCGGCGCTCGGACTTCCCCAGATCGATCCGCCGGTGATCCCGGCCGACCTCGGTGCCCTCTTCGACCTCGGGGACGTGTTCGCCGCGGTGGCGCCGCCGATCGTCAGACGCGACCGCGGACACGCTCGACGACGTCGTCGCCGACCTGGAGGCAGCCGGCTGCCCCGCCGACTTCGCGGTGGCAGGTGCGGGCGGAGCGCCGGAAGCGCTCGCGCCCGATGACATCATCCAGGTGCGCTGCAGCCGGACGCTCGGCGAGATCCTCGAAGCGAGCGGCTACAGCGGCGACGACATCAACGGCGCCACGCCCGACGTCCTCGAAGGGCTTGCCGCCGAGTCTGAACCTCGACGGCGACATCGCCTGGCGGGCCGACGGCATCGTCGAGCTCGTCGCCGGTGTCGACCTCGAGGGCTTCTACGTGCTCGGCTCGTCGGGGGCGCAGCTCCGTGTGCAGGGCGCCGGCACGGCGACGGGGTCCGGCACGGTCGCCGGCGTCCAGAACACGGCGATCGACGGGAAGCGCGAACGCCGATGTCACGGTCGGCGTTCGCATGGACGCCTCGCTCGACGAGCGTCTCCGCACATCGGACCTCGAACTGCTCAGCCCCCGAGGCCTCGTGCGCACGCTCGACGGCGACGCCGCGATGTCGCTGACGGCGACGGTCGACGACACCACCTTCGACTGGGACGCAACGTGGGCGTCGAGCCCCGACGCGTCGGGAGCGACGACGGTCACCACCACCCAACAGCTCGGCGTCAGGGTGGAGCTTCCCGGGTTCTCGGTCGGCGACACCGCCGCTCCTACGGTCATCGAGCTCACGGGCGAGCTCGCCGAGCGCAGTGGCGCGGTCGGTTGGAACATCTCGGGCACGGCCGTACCGGAGGAGGGCCTCGCACTCGACGGATTCACGGTGACCCGCCTCGCTGCGTCAGGCTTCGTGTCCGGTTCGGTCCACGACGTGACCGTCGACGTCGGTCTGCTGATCGGCGATGGTCCTGACGCAGTCACGATCGACGGTTCGCTGCAACTCACCGATGCCGGCTGGAACCTGACGACCTCGAGTGTCGTCGACCAGGTCACCTTCGGCCCGATCCGGCTCACCGACGTCACGATCGACGTCGAGGCGTCCTACAGCGAACCGACCGAGGTGGTGGCTCTCGCGGCGACACTGCCGGGCGGTTCCACTGTCGTCGACGTCCGGATCGCGGCCGCGGCCGGGCAACTCCCCGGCGCGGATGCCGCGCCGATCGTCGCGTTCGAGGGCCTCGTCGGCACGGTCGGCTCGAGCGGTGTGGTCGACGTCGTCGCGGCGCGCGCGGTCGCCGACGTCGGTGGCGTGCTGACGATCGAACTCGTCGATGTGGCCGTTGGCACGCCTGGCGCCGACGGCGTGATCGTGGCGGTCGGCGAGGCCCGGGCCACCGCGACGGAACTCGGTGACCTCGCCGTCACGATCGTCGACCTCGAAGTTCTCGCCGACGGCCGGCTCACCGCCCGATCGGCAACCGTCGATCAACCCGAAGGCATCGCGCAGTCCGTCGGTCTCGCAGGGCTCGTCCCGGTCGACGTCACCACACTCGCGCTCGAGTTCACCAACCTCGACGCGGATGGTCGTGTCGTCGACCTGTCGCAGTTCGAGGTCGCGGTCGAGGGCACCGTCGACATGAGTGGCTTCGCCGGCCTGCCCTTCGAACCCGTGCTCCAGATCGGTGGCGACCTGATCACCCCGACCTCGACGGCCGCCGAGCGGGCGATCTCGTTCAGCGCGTCGATCGACTCGGTCGATCCGCTGGTCGTCACCCCGCTCGACCTCCGGCCGATCACGCTCGGTCTGCGCGATCTCACCGTCGGCGGCGTCGTGCTCGACGCCGAGATCCGTGCCGACGGCTTCGAGAACGGTGCGCTGCTCCCCGCCGTCGGAGGTTCGGCCTCGATCCGCGGTGGGTTCGGAGACATCACCGGCAGCGTGGACGCCACCGTCGACGGCTCGTTCGTCGATGGTCCGACCGGCGTCGAGATCGAGGCAACGGCCGCGGTCGGATTCAGCGCATCGACTCGCAACGGGGCGTCGATCGAGAACCTCACCGCCACACTCGCACTCCGCCTCGGCATCGACGCAGGTACGCCGTTCCTCGCCGCCGAACTGACCGGGGCATCGATCGGGGCCCTCGAGATCCCCTTCGGTGACATCGCCAGGATCGGTCTGGCCGACATTGCGTTCGATCTCGGGGCCTCCGGTGACGAGGTTGCGTTCGTCATCGACGGCGACGTCACCGACGACACCTCGGGCGCCTCGCTGACCTTCGACACCGGCTTCGAGGTGCTCGACGGCTGGGGCGGACGCATCGGCAACGTCGGTGTCTCGGCGAACTTCGGGCTCGTGTTCCAGGACGGCTTCTTCGTCGACGTGTCCGTCCCCGACAGCGAACAGTTCGGGCTGCCCGACTTCATCCCGCTGCGCGTCGACGAGCTCGGCCTGCAACTCCCCGAGTCGATCCGGCCCGGCGACTCGCTCGACGAGGTGCTGAGCCAGATCCGATTCAGCTTCTCCGGCGGCCTCGACGGCACCGCGGACTTCCCGATCACCGCGACGGTCGACGACCTCGTCGTCGACGTGGGGCGCCTGCTTGCGTTCGACCCGACCGCACCGCTGGATCTCGCCACCTTCCCGATCAGCAACCTGGCCGCCGTCGCGTTCGAGATCGACCCGGCGGTCGACCTCGGCGTGGCGCGGGTGTCGGGTGGCCTGAGGTTCGGCACCACGACGGTCGAGGGCGTCGAGGTGTTCTATGCCCGCATCGGCGGCCTGGTGTCGACGCCGGCCTTCGACGCCGGTGCCGACATCGTCGTGTCTCAGTACGGGCCGGTGCTGCTGAAGGTGACCGCCCCACTCGGCATCCCGCTCGGCCCGACCGGGTTCGTGCTCACCTCCGTCACCGGTGCGGCCGCCTTCGGTGACGTCCGTATCGATCCTCCCCGCGACGGCGTTCCGGAGGATCTCCTCACCGAACTCGCCGATCTCCCCACCGACGTCGACGTCGACGCGGCCTCGATCGCTGCTGCGGTCGCCTCCTCGGTGCAGCGCGGGGTACCCACCTGGGAGAGCGGGTTCGCGCTGGCGTTGGAGGGTCAGCTCACGCACGTGACCGCAGCGGGACTCGTCAGCGGTCGCGTGACGATCCTGTCGAGCCTCACGCCGGGCCGCGGCGCTCAGCTGATCGGACGGGGCGACGTCGAGATCTTCGGCATCCCGCTCGGTGGCGGCGTGGACATCAGCGGAAGTGCGGCGACCGCCGGGTTCCTGATCGACATGACCGATCCGGTCGCTCCGCGATTCGACTTCGCCTTCGTGAGCCCGACGCCGGGGAGTCCGCTCGCCGTGGTCTTCCCCGCCCGTACCACGCTGGCCGGCCAACTCCGCACCGATGGTGTCGTCGCCGGGGTGACGGCCGGCCTGGACGCGTTCGTCGAAGCGTTCTCGAGCGCCGGACTTGCCAGCGTCGCCGATCGCCTCGAACGCGATCCGCGGCAACCCGCTCGCCGTGATCGCGCTCGACGCCAACGGCGACCAGATCGTCTCGGACATCGAACGCAACCAGACGATCACCGGTGGACTGCTGCGACTACGGCTCACGTCGTTGCTCGACGATCCGGCCGCTGCCGCGAGCGTGGTCGGCCCGCTGATCTCCGCCATCTCGACCGAGATCGGCTCGCTGTCGGCAACCGAGGCGCAGGCGCTCGCCGGGCAGTTCTTCGAGGTGGTCGGCGATGCCGGCGCCGCGGCGCTCGGCGCCGCCGACGCCGCCTTCGATCCGTCGGTGACGTTGCGCGGTGCCCTGCAACCGTTGATCCTCGGATTCCCGCTCGGTGATCCCGACACGTCGTTCGAGGTGTTGATCGATCGCGACAGCCTCGGGTTCACACTGACGACGAGCATCATCGAGCAGCTCAAGTCACAGGCCGGACTGCTGACCGGCACCGGCGTGTTCGCGGAGTCGCTGATCACGGCGTTCACCCTCGGCGCTCGCGACGACCTCACCGTCGGTGTGCAACTCCCGCTGCCGGGTCTGAGTGACGTGCTGGTGTTCGGGGGCGACTTCCCGGTGCTGTCGATGGACGATCCCAACTGGTCGGTCACGCTTGCGGGGGCGTTCAGCCAGTTCGGCATGCGAGCCGAGGTCACCGGGTTCATCACCAGTGCCGGCAACAACGCCTTCGTCGATGCCCGCGTGGAGCGTCGCTACCTGTCCGACGGCACGACGCCGCCCGACCCGGCACGGGTCCAGTTCACCCGCCAGCAGGACTACGACAACCTGTTGCGCTACGGCGGCCTCGTGCTCGACGGGCGCCTGGAGGTGCCACGCCTGCTCACCGACCCGGTCGGCGTGGTCGAGGACCTACCGCCGATCCCCGAGGACCTGGCCGACTCGATCACCTGGTTCGATCAATTCGGCGGAGCGATCACCGAGACCGAGACACCGGTCCGACTCACGGCGTTCATCCCGGGACTCGGCGAGGTGATCGACGCGCCGTCCGAGGCGGCGCTCGAGGAGTGGGCCGGCGCCATCTCGGTGACCGGAGTGTTCGAGGGCACCCGTCGTAACCCCGGCGAACCGGCCGTCGCCCGTCTGCTGTCGCTGCCGATCGGCGAAGGGCGTCTGCTCGCCACCACGTCGGGTCTCGAAGTCACCGCCGCCGTGCCGCTGGTCGGTGTCGACGGCACGTTCGTGCTGCGCGTCGACGAACGTGAAGGTGTCCCGGTGCCCGTCGGTGGCGTCGAACTCGCCATGCAGTCGGGCGAACTTCAAGCGGCACTCGAAGGCCTCGGTCTGCCCCCGGTCTTCGATGTTGCCGGCATCGATGCGCAAGCGGGATTCCGCGCGTTCACACCCGGCTTCGACCCCGCGAGCAGCGATCCACTGCGCCGCCGCGGCGGCCTGGCGGTGCGCGCCAGAGTCGACGCCGAGGGTTTCGTCGACGACGCGCTGCTCGACGTCGTGATCGACCCGGTCGGCACCGGTTCGGGACCCGACTTCCGCGCCGAGACCTCGGTGGCTCAGATCGGCCCGTTCGGCGGAGTCGCCGATCACCGGTGCGTCGCTCGTCGTCGAGAAGGCGGGGGCCGCAGTGACCGTCGACGTGCGCGGGAGCGCCACCGTCGCCGGCTCGACGTGGGATGTCGAGGGGCGCCTGAACCCTGACCTCACCGGCCAACTCGTCCTGCTCGGCAGTGGTGGCCAGCTCCCCGAGTTCTCGGGGTTCCGCTTCGTCGAGGGTGGTCTCGCACTCAGCATCACGCGTACCGCCGGTGTCCTCGTCGGCTCGGTCGGCATCGCCGGGCGTGTCGCCCTGCCCGACTGGTTGGCCGGCCGATCGTCCTCGACGGTCGCTGCTTCCGGCTGTGTCGGGACGAACGGCTCGGCCGAGTTCCGTCTCGCGCTCGGCCGGATCAACCTCGACCCTGCCGGGACCGCTGCGCTCGTCGGCACGGGTGCCGCGCTCGCGATCGACCCGAACGCGGTGTGCACCCTGCCGCCGAACGTTCTCGGGATGAGCAACAGCGATGCGCGGCTCGTCGTGCGGGTCGCCAACTCGACGACGACCGTCGCCGTCGACGGGGCGGTCACGATCGCCGGGAGCGGCCTGCCGCTGCTGCGTGCCACCGGGTCACTCTCGACGGCCGGGACCGGCAGCCTCGCCGTGAACTTCGACTCGGGTGGCCTCGACCTCGGCGGCTTCCGGATCCGTGGAGGCGCGACGCTGCGGTTGCTCGCCGCGAACCAGTTCGATCTCGCAGTCGACGGCCGGGTGACCATCCCCGGGGTGGTGACCGACGCACGAGTGACCGGCGCGGTCACCGCGCAGGGTGTCCAACGGCTCGCGATCTCGACGACCGGATTGGCCCTCGCGCCGATCACCGTGACGTCATCGTCGCTGGAACTCGTCCGGGTCGGCGCCGGCTACCGGGTCGATGCCGCCCTCGCCGTGCGCGTCGACGGGGTGCGGCGTGCCGGTACCACCGCCACGACCCTCGACGTCGCCGGCTCGATCCAGCCGAGTGGCGACTTCTCCCTGTCAGTCGCCGGCACGGGCTTCACCATCGTCGGTGTCCCCGTCGACGGCTCGCTGCTGCTCACCAAGACCGGCTCGACGATCGGGCTCACCGCCGATGCCCGCTTCGGACTGTGGGGCAGCACGCTCGACGCCGACGGCGCCTTGACGATCGGCACGAACGGAATCGCCGGCAACCTGACCCTCAGCTCACCGGGCGGTGTCCGCTTCGGCAATTTCGCACTCGGTGGAACGCTGCGCATCACCTTCAGTGCCGGCACCACCAACACGGCGTCGATCTCGTTGCTGAGCGGCACCGTGGCGATCCCCGGTCTCGGCACCTTCAACGCCACGGCATCGCTGTCGACCGACGGCACCGGGTCGATCTCGGTGTCGACACCGTCGGGCATCCGCATCGGCGGGGCGGCGTCGCCACTCGTGGCCTTCGGCTCGTTCCGTCTCGCGCTCGACGGGCTCGCGGTGACGTTCGCCGCCGCGAACGTCGGTCTCGAATACCGGTCCGGCACGACCGTGGTCTTCCGGAGCGTCATCCCGTCGTTCTCGATCTCGTCGACCGAACTGTTCCCGATCGTGCGCGACATCTCGTTGCCGGATCTCGACGTCGGGACGTTCTTCCAGGCCGACGGCGCGTCATTCCGGCTCACGATCGAAGCAACGAGCGCCCGCTTCGAACTTCGCGACATCGCCAACAACGATCCATCGGTTTCGGTGTTCGGAGGCAGCGCCAACATGCGGCTGCGATCGTTGCTGATCACCTCTGCCGGCACGTTCCAGGGGCGTATCGACGGGTCACTGTCGCTGTTCGGCAAACCGATCGCGTCGGGCGACTACGACATCTCGCTGTCGAGCGGTCGGCTTCGTCTCACGATCCCGACCACCCGGCGGGCGACGATCGACCTCGGCTTCTTCCGCGTCGGCGTGAGTGGGTTCGTCCAGAGTGACGGCCAGTTCGACGTGTCGGGCTCGGCCACCACCCGCGGGGCGATCCCCGGTGTGTCCTGGAGCGGCACGGCGACCATGCGCGTTCGCAACACCGGCATCTCGGGCAGTTACAGCGGAACGGTGTCGGTGCTCGGTCTGTCGGCGGCGTCGTCGGGCTCGATCGACTCGACCGGCCAGGTGCGTGGCACGGTGCGATCGGATCTCAACTTCGACGGCAGTACCAGCGGGTTCAGCGTCTGTGTGATCGTCTGCACGTTCGTCTCGGAGTCCGCAGCCTTCTCCTTCAACCTGTCGGGCGACGACTCCGCAGCTCCCCCCGACACGACGCCGCCGTCGATGACCGCCCCCGCCAACATCACGGTGTCCACCACGCAGTCGACCGGCTCGATCCCGGTCCACTACAACCCACCGACAGCGACCGACAACCGCGACGGGACGCTGTTGCCGAGGTGCACGCCCGGCACCGGAACACAGTTCCGGGTCGGCCAGACGACCACCGTGTCGTGCACGGCCACCGACGCTGCCGGCAACTCGAGAACGGTGACGTTCACGATCCGGGTCAACGTGACGCTGGTGCTCGTGAGCGTGACCACCAACACGGTGCTGACCAGCCTGAGTGGCTTCAAGCCGTTGACGACAACACTGGTGACACTGAACTCGGAGCCCCGCCTGCTCGGTGAGGTCGCCACCGATGCGGAAGGCGGAGCGGACTACCGCATCGACATTCCCACCGACCTCCCGGCCGGCGCGCACACCATCACGGTCGTCGGCACGGCGCCGGACGGTTCGGCGCGGCTCTGGGTGGTTCCCATCGTGATCGCCGACGACGGCTCGCTCATCGAACTGCGCGTCGGCGATGTCAACGCCGTTGCGCAGCCGACGCCGCCGGCGGGTCCCGTTGCTCCGGTGCCCGACGGCGCGACGCCGGGCGACGCCTTCAGGCCGACTGCAGGACCCCTGCCGGAGACAGGATCGTCTCCTGCGACCCTCGTACTGTTGTCTCTGGCCAGTGGGCTGCTCGGCGTCCTGCTGTGGGGCGGCTCCCGCAACCGCCGTGGTGCGATTCGTCGCTGAGCAGCGAGCCGAATTCCGCCCTTGTCGAACGCTGCTAGGAGATCGTGGCCAGGCTGTTGAACCGGCCGGTGAACGCGGCGATGCCCACGGCGAGGATCGACACGGTGAGCACTGCGACCTCGGCGATGAGACCGCTGTTCGATGTCGTGTCGTCGACGGCCGACATGACCATGGCGACGATTGCAGCGATCCAGGCAACCGCCGCGATTCGCAGCGAGACACGCTCGACGAACGTGAGCTCGGGATCGTCAGCGACCGCGGTCGACGGGGCGCCCTCGTCGCGCATCGCCTTTTCGATCCACCGCACCGGAGAGGTCACGGCGAGCACCACCAGCGGAGCCCACACCAGCACGACGGCGGCCAGCCACGCCTGTTGTGACGCGGTGAGCTCGTCGCCCGGTTCGAAACCCTGGACGACAGCGTCGCCGACGTAGATGGCAACGGCCGTGGTCAGCAGCGCGAGGAGTGCTTTGACGTAGCGCAGCACGAGACCACGGAGCCGGAGGACGTGTCGTGCCATTCCGTGTTCCAGCTTGGCGACCTCCTCCAGCAGTGGCCGCGGTGAGGATGCTGCGAGTTTGAACAGCCCCGCCGCGCGGGCCACGTCGTCATGTCCGGCACCGAGGCCGCCATAGACGTCGAGCTGGCGGTCGACCCGCTTGCGCGACCGATCGTTGGCGGGAACGAGGAGTTCGACGATCCGCGGCTCCGTCCGGATGTGGTCGATCGCGTCGGTGGCGGCCGCTCCGAGTTCGTCCGAGGGAAGCTGCAGCGACGTCAGCGTGAAGCGCGGGGTGAACGTCTCGCCACCGTTGCTGGCGATGTGATTGGCGTAGAAGTAGAAACGTGTGAGGTCCGCGAACAGCAGCCAGAGAGCGGTGGCGGGCACGGCGAGCATCGCAGCCGTCGCGATGATGAGCGTGATGTCGATTGCGGCGACATGACCGCTGACGAGCGAACGCAGGATGCCGGTGATCGAGTCACGCGCGACGACCGGCAGCACGACGAGTAGTCCGGCACCCGACAGCAGACCGACTGCGATGCGGTGGAACGTCGACAGCCGCACCTCGCACCGCGCTGACGAAGGCGCGCGCGGCAGCCCGTTCGTCGATGGTCAGTCCGGGTGGGACGGTCGGGTCGCTGGTCATCAGCGCAGGCTGACGGGCATCGAGTGTTCGGCGCGGACCTGGGCATAGAAGTCGTTGCCCTTGTCGTCGACGACGATGAAGGCCGGGAAGTCTTCGACTTCGATCCGCCACACGGCTTCCATGCCGAGCTCGGGATATTCGAGCACCTCGACCTTGCGGATGTTGTCGAGCGCCAGTCGTGCCGCCGGCCCGCCGATCGAGCCGAGGTAGAAGCCGCCGTGGGCCTGGCACGACTCGGTGACCTGCGTCGAGCGGTTGCCCTTCGCCAGCATGATCATCGAACCGCCGGCAGCCTGGAACTGTTCGACGTAACTGTCCATCCGGCCCGCCGTGGTGGGTCCGAACGATCCCGACGCATACCCCTCGGGGGTCTTGGCGGGGCCCGCGTAGTAGACCGCGTGGTCCTTCAGGTACTGCGGCATCGGTTCGCCGGCGTCGAGGCGCTCCTTGATCTTGGCGTGGGCGATGTCGCGTGCCACGACCATCGTGCCGGTCAGCATCACGCGGGTCGTGACCGGGTAGCGGGAGAGCTCGGCGAGGACGTCGGCCATCGGTCGGTCGAGATCGATGTGCACCGTCTCGGCGTCGCCGAGGTGTTCGTCGCCGACCTCGGGGAGGAATCGAGCCGGATCGTGTTCGAGCTGTTCGAGGAACACACCGTCCCTGGTGATCTTCCCGAGTGCCTGTCGGTCGGCCGAGCACGACACGGCGATGGCGACGGGGCACGACGCGCCGTGGCGGGGAAGTCGGATGATGCGCACGTCGTGGCAGAAGTACTTGCCACCGAACTGTGCACCGATGCCGGTGGTCTGCGACAGCTTCAGCACCTGCTGCTCGAGGTCGAGGTCGCGGAAGGCGTGTCCCGTCGGCGAGCCGGCCGTGGGCAGGGAATCGAGGTAGCGGGTCGAGGCGAGCTTGGCGGTCTCGACCGCGAACTCCGCCGACGTGCCGCCGATCACCACGGCGAGGTGGTACGGCGGACACGCCGACGTGCCGAGCGACTGCATCTTGTCGAAGATCCAGGGGAGCAGGGTGGCCTCGTTGAGCAGCGCCTTGGTCTCCTGGTAGAGGTAGCTCTTGTTCGCCGAGCCGCCGCCCTTGGCCATGAACAGGAACTTGTAGGCGTCGCCGTCGATCGCCGAGATCTTGATCTCCGCCGGCAGGTTCGTGCCGGTGTTGCGCTCGGTGTACATGTCGAGCGGCGCCATCTGGCTGTAGCGCAGGTTCGACGTCTGGTACGTGTCGTAGATGCCGTGGGCGATGGCCTCCTCGTCGCCTCCGCCGGTGAACACGAACTGACCCTTCTTGGCCTTCACGATGGCGGTGCCGGTGTCCTGGCACATCGGCAACACGCCGCCGGCCGAGATCGCTGCGTTCTTCAACAGGTCGAGTGCCACGAAGCGGTCGTTGTCGGACGCCTCGGGGTCGTCGAGGATGTTGCGCAACTGTTGGAGGTGCCCGGAGCGCAGGAAGTGGGCGATGTCGTGCATCGCTTCGGCCGTGAGTCGCCGGATCGCCTCGGGTTCGACCTTGAGGAACGTGCCCTCGGGGGTCTCGAACGTCGACACGCCCTCGGTCGTGACGAGGCGGTACTCGGTGTCGTCGGCCCCCAACGGGAGCAGCTCGGTGTGCGTGAACGGGGGGACCTCAGCCATACCGCGAGCCTACGACCGCTCGCCGAGCCCGAGGAATCCAGCGTTCTCGTGAACAAGGTGCGCACCTGGGCCGCACCTGGTTCACGAGAACGGGCTGGAGCTACTTCGACATGAAGATGACGTCGTCGGGGATCTCGGTCGTGGCGGGGTCGATCATCTCGCCGCCGCGGAAGATCGAGTCGAGGAACGTGATCGCGAAGGTGTTGGTCAGGTCCTGGGCGCGTTCGATGTCCATGATGCCCTCGCCGCATCCCTGCGCTGCCTGCGATTCGAGGAGCGGTCGAGTGAGGGTCTGGAGGTCCGCCGGCCACGTGGGGAGGAGCTCGAGGTACCGGCACGCATTCGTGAAGCTCTGGTGCTGGGCGGCGACGAGTTCGACCCGGTAGAGCGGATCGCTGTTGCTGAACTCCCACGCCCGCGTGACGTTGGGTTCGACCGGCGTCGAAACATCGTCGGTCCCCACGATGATCATCGCCGGCACGGTGATCGACGCCAGCTGCTCGTCGGTGATCGACTTGCGGTTCCGGGCGGCCTCGATCTCCTCGGGGCTCAACGGTGGCGTGGCCGGATCCTGTGCGTTCGCACACGGGTCGACCCGATCGGGATCCGTCGTCGTGGTGGTGCTCTGATCGATCGGTGGTCGGTCGCCGCCGATCGCCGGTGCGAGCGGGATGATCGCGTCGATGCGATCGTCGGCGGGCACCGCTCCGAGGTCGTTCTCGTAGCCCGTCACCGCGGCGAACGTCGTGAAGCCTCCCACGGAGTGACCGGTGACGGCGATGCTCTCCGGGTCGACGTTGGCGACGAATCCGACGGTTTCGGTGCTCTGGGGGTCGAGCATCGCATTGATCATCGCCTGGATGTCGTTCACGCGGTTCAGGGCAGTCACCGGGCCTGCGGTCCTGCTGCAGAGCAGGTCGTCGAGGGCGGTGTTGCCGGTGTGATCAGCCGACGCAACGATGTAGCCGTAGCTGGCGATCGCCTCGGTGTAGTCGGATGCGATGTAGCGGAGGCCACCGCTGCCATGGGAGTAGATCACCAGTGGGAACGGGCCGTCGGCCGAGATCGAGGTCGGTTCGGCGTCGACGGCGTTGTCGGAGATGTCGGACAGGCCCGGGATCAAGGTGTACTCGTGGGCCGGAGCGCCTGCGGCGTCGTCGAGCGGGAACCACACGTCGACCGCCAGCGGTCGCTCGCTGTCGGCGTTGACGGTGATCGTCTTGACCCCCACGTCGTACGGGCCCGGCGGCAGCACCTCGAACGGCTCCAACGGTGCGGTGGTGTCGGCCGTGTCGATCGTGGCCTCGGACGTCGACGGCGACGAGTCGACCGGTGCCTCGGTGGTCTCGGGCGCCGATTCGGTGGTGGCGACCGATTCGACCGTTGCGTCGTCACCGTCGCTCGAGCAGGCAGCGACGACGAGGGACGTGGTGATGGCGAGGGCGACGAGGCGTGAGCGCACGTCGGCAAGCTACTGACAACGTCCTTCGCAGCCCAGCCGCCCATCGATCTCGTGAACATCTCCACGATGGAAGCGTGTAGTTGTTCACGAGATCGGCCGGGCTGGGCGGTCAGAACGTCTCGATGAGGAGGGCGGTCGCCGCGATCGTGCAGATGGCGAGTACGGCGGGACGGATCGCAGCGGGGTTCAGGCGGTCCTTGATCAGCCTGGCAGTGACCACACCGAGGGCGATTCCGGGCAGCAGCAGCGCAGTGAGCTGCCACTGGCGAACGCCGATCTCGCCGGCGAGCGCCAGTGCGCCGACCGAGAGGACCGCTCCGATCGAGAAGAACGCCGAGATCGTCGAACGCATCGTCGCCGGGTCACTGTTCTGGTAGGTGAGGGCCATCGGAGGCCCTCCGACGCCGGTCGTCGTCCCGGCGAATCCCGATGCGAGGCCCGCAACCATGAGCGAACGATCCGTCGGACGGAACCTGATGCTGGTCATCGACGCCGCGACGGCGAAGAGCACCGAACCGGCGACCATGATGGCGAGCACCTGATCCGACAGTGCGGCGACCACCAGCGCCCCGGCGATCACCCCGGGAACACGACCGAGGAGCGCGAACCCCACCTGCCGGTGCTCGATGTGGGCGCGGTCGATCCACGCCACGGTGAACGTGAGCGGCAGCACGCACAGCACGATGGCCACCGGGATGAAGGCGGGGTCGGCGAAGGCCAGGACAGGGGAGGCGATCATCCCGACCCCGATTCCGATCGAGGCCTGCACCGTGGCTCCGACGTACACGGCGAACACGCACGCCAGGGCCATCCCGATCGAGAGACCGAACATCAACGGTCCTTCATTCGTCTGGGGGCGGCGGTCGACGGGTCCGTCGGCCACTGGTGTTTCGGATACCGCCCCGCCATGTCCTTGCGGACGTCCGCCCACGAACCGCTCCAGAACCCGGCGAGGTCGGCGGTGACCTGGATGGGCCGATCGGCCGGTGACAGCAGGTGCAGCCGGATCGGTACGCCGCCTGCCGTGGGATGCTCGGTCACGCCGAACAGGTCCTGCACCCGCACGAACGCATCGGGCTGCTCGCCGCTGTAGTCGATCGGCACCGACCGACCGCTCGGCAGCTCGAGTTCGCCAGGCGCGAGGTCGTCGAGTTGGCTGCCCACCGACCACGGCAGCTGGCTGCGCAGGACCATCACGAGGTCGAGCCGATCGAGATCGGAGCGTCCGGTCGCGCCGGGGAGGTACGGCGCGAGCCACTCGTCGAGCGTGCTCACGAGTGCGCCGGTCGACCAGTCGGGCCACGGGTCGCCGAGCGACCGGTGGAGGAACGTGACGCGTTGCTGCAGGCTCCGCGCGACGTCGGTCCATCGAAGCACGCGCAACTCGGTCGTTCGCACCCGTGCCAGGAGTGCCGCAGTGGTCTGCTCGCCGGGCTCGGGGCGCCCCGTTCGGCGACCGAGCTGGATCGCGCCCAGCCGCTGTTCCACCGATTCCACGAGGTCGTCGCGGTCGGCGTCCCACTCCACGGTGCGGCGCTCGGTGACGTCCGGGCCGAACGTGGCGATCACCTCGTCGGCGTCGACGGCGGCCGCCAGCCTGATACGAGCCCGGTCGCGTCGGCCGTCGAGATCGGCGGCGACGACGAAGAGCTCGTCGGCCAAGGGGTCGTTCTCCGCGAGCCACGCACCCGACCCCGAACGGAGCTGGAACTGTCCCGTGCGTCGTTGGCCGGCGAGTCGATCCGGGTACCCGAGCAGGAGGACGGCCCCGGTTCGATCGGGATCGATGCGGTCGAGATCGAACTCGATGCGGGCCCGTCGGGCGAGGTCGGCCGCACGCTCGCGGAGCCGTTGCACGGCGCCTCGGTCGGCTGCATCGTGGCGATCACGCCCGGACAACACAGCGACTCGCAGCGCAAGGTCGGACGGAAGATCGTCGGGGCGGCCGCGGAAGATGTCGCGCTCCTCGACGAGCGTGGCGACGACGCAGGCGAGCGACGATCGGTCGACAGCGACCATACGGGCCAGCCGCGGGTGGACCGGCAAGCCGAGCATGGTGCGCCCGAGCGGGGTGATCGAGCCGTCGTCGGCGTCGATGGCGTAGAGGTCACGTAGGAGTTCTCGTGCGTGAGCGAGCGCGCCGGCCGGGGGCTCGTCGATGAATCGGAGTTCGTGACCGCCGCCCCACGCCGCCAGCTCCAGCGCGAACCCGGCGAGGTCCGCCTGCATGATCTCGGGAGATCGGTGACGCGTGCGCGTGCCGTGTTCGATCTTGCTCCACAACCGATAGGCGGCGCCCGGCTCGGTGCGACCGGCACGACCGGCGCGTTGCTCGGCGGAGGCACGACTCGTCGACACGGTGGTGAGCCGGGTCAACCCCGTGCGCGCGTCGAAGCGGGGCTCCCTGGCGAGGCCGCTGTCGACCACCACGCGTACGCCGTCGACCGTCAACGAGGTCTCGGCGATGTCGGTCGACAGCACGACACGTCGGCGTCCCGGTGGTGACGGAGCGAGCGCGAGATCCTGCTCGGTGGCGGTCAGCGCGCCGGCGAGCGGATACACGTCGGTGTCGGGCCCGACGACGTCGTTGAGCTGCGACTCGGTGCGACGGATCTCGCCGATGCCGGGGAGGAAGACGAGGACGTCGCCGGTCTGCTCTCGAAGCGCACGAGACACGGCCGCAACGACGGCTGGTTCGATCCGATCGGGTCGGCCGGGGCTGCTGCGCGGCGCTGCGCGACCCCGTGTACCGCTCGTCGCCACCCGCGGGATCCAGTGCATCTCGACGTCGAACATCCGGCCGTCGCTCTCCACGACCGGTGCCCCGAGCAATCGGGTCAGCCCTTCGACGTCGGGAGTGGCCGACATCGCGAGGATCCGCAGATCGGGCCGGATCGTCGACGCGACATCGAGAGCGAGTGCGAGACCGAGATCGGTGGTGAGGTTGCGTTCGTGCACCTCGTCGAAGATGACGATTCCGACTCCGGGGAGTTCCGGGTCGTTCTGCAAGCGACGAGTCAGGACTCCCTCGGTGACGACCTCGATGCGTGTGTCGGGCCCGATGTGGCGCTCGTCGCGGGTCTGGTAGCCGACGAGCTCACCGACCGCCGTCCGAGTCGTCGATGCCATGCGTCGCGCGGCGGCGCGTGTTGCGAGGCGTCGAGGTTCCAACATGACGATCCGCTGCTCGCCGAGCCATGTTTCGTCGAGGAGCGCGAGCGGGACGACCGTTGTCTTGCCGGCACCCGGTGGAGCGACGAGCACCGCTCGGCGATGGTCGGCGAGCGCAGTGCGTACGTCGTCGAGTGCGTCGACGACGGGGAGATCCGGAAGGTCGCGCGACGGCCGGCTCGGCACGGGGTCAGCCGAGCGAGGGAGAACCGCGGAATGGTCCCGGATCGCCGGGGCCGGGCACCGGGATCGAGGTCCACCACGTGACTGCGGCGATGGCGTCGGCCACCGCCTCCCACTCGTGCGGGTTCCATCCCTCGGCGGCGGCTGCGACGACACCGTCGACCCGCGTGAAGACGAAGGCCGGGAGTTCGTCGAGGCCCATGGCCTTGACGGCAGCGCGGTCCGGGTCGCAGAACACGAGGAACCGGTCGGCGAGCGGGCCGAGGAACGTGCGCGCCTCGACGGGGCCGGCGGTGACGATCAGATTGATCCGCGCGTCGGAGCCGCGGAACTGCTCGAGCACCCGGCTGGCGGCACGCAGGATCCAGGAACTCTCGTTGGTGTACGGGTCGAGGACGACCGACGCGAGGTGGAAGGTGGTCAGCCATTCCATGACCGGACGGCCCCGACCGAGCCCGTCGTCGGCGAGCGGCGTGAGGACGAGGTCTGTCGGGAGCTTCTCGCCGACCTTCGACGGGACGGTGCGTGTGGTGTCGGAAGTCGTGTCGGCCACGGGGTTCGATCGTAGCGACTGACATGGTTGATCGGGGTATTCGTCCTCCCGCGAGACGTCACCCGCAGTGGCGGCTACGGTCGCGGACGTGCATCCGATCGAGCATCTCCGCTACGTCGCTCGGGCGCAAGGGGCGGATCCGACGTCGCTCGTCGAGGAGACGGCGCACGCGCTCGGATCGTTGCGCTTCGATCCGTCGGGTCTGGTGGTGGCGTGCCGGCGCATCGTCGAACGGCACCCGTTCACCGGCGCTCTGTGGTGGCTGTGTGCGAACGTGTCGACCTCGGCGGAGCCGTTCGAGGCGGTCTGGGAGTTGGCCGACGAGATCCGAAGTGACCCGACCGGGGCGGAACTCGCGGCGGCGATTCCCGACGACGCCGTGGTGGTCACCATCGGTGATCCCGATGTGATCGGCACGGGACTCGTCCGTCGTGGCGACATTCGTGTGGTGGCGCTCGATGCCGGGCACACGGCGACGTCGTTCGTGCGGCGCATGGAGCGCTACGACGTGGATGTCGAGCCGGTCGACGCCGGTGTTGCCGGGGTCGTGTGTCACCACGCCGACGTGGTGTTGGTCGAGGCGATGGCGGTCGATTCAGGTCGGGCGGTCGTGCCGGTCGGATCGTCGACCATCGCTGCCGCGGCGCTGGCGTTCGGCACGCCGGTGTGGCTGGTCGCGGGTGTCGGCCGACGCCTGCCGTCGGGGTACGTCGACGCGATGGTGGCCAAGGTGGCGTCGATGAGCAACGACGCTGACCCGTGGGATCTCGAGGTCGAGATGCTCCCCACGTCGATGTTCACCCATGTCGTGGGCCCACACGGCAAGGTCCCGATGGGCCCGCCCGCCATCGTCGCCGAGTGCCCCATGGCCCACGAACTCCTCCGCCACAGCCCCATCTGACCCCGCCACCCCGCCCCCCACCCGCCCCGCCCCCGCCCCCATTCGGTTTGCGTGACGGTTTGGTTGGCCCGCCCCAACCGAAGTGCAACGCAAACGTCGATTTCAGGCGGCCGTCGGGGGATGGGTCGGCGGGCGAAGGCGGAGTCGCAGGGTGTTGCGGACGAATGACGGCGTGCTTCACAACTTCGTCGTAGGTGTACTCGTACACCCGGTAGCCGAGGTCCTGGAGCTCATTTCGTCGCTGTGCGTCGCGTTGTCGGTCGCTCGGCGCCGCGTGGCCCTTCTGGCCGGACACCTCCACGACGACGCCGAGCCCGTCGAAGAGGAAGTCGACACGAGCGACGTGGCGGTGGTCCCCGGCCCGGAACACCACTTGCGTGCGAGGGCGTGGTAACCCCGCTTCGCGGACGAGTTCGAGGAATCGTCGCTCGAGCATGGTGTGGCCGCCCGCGTCGGTCAGCATCTCCTCGACGCGCAGGCATCCCCACCGACCCGACCCGCGCAGATCTGCCAGCCGGTGCAGGATCACCTCCGGCGACGACAGGTGGAGGCGTACCGCACTGTCGATCGCCGCTTCGATCCGTCGTGGATGCGCGCGAGCGAGGGCGAGATCGAAGACCGTGCGGGTCGCCGACATCGTCCGGAAACCCTCCACCACCACCTGGTCGATCGGCCGCAGCCGCGTGGTGGTGTGGACCACGAACGGCACGATCGTGGGCCGTCGACCCCGATCGATGGTGAACTCGACGGCGTGCGGATCCGATCGGTCGAGTCCGTGGAGCGCCGCCGCTGCTTCGAAGCTCACCCAGCTCCGGTCGCCGAGGCACAGCAGCCCGGCGCGCAGGCGACGTCGATGGGTGTCCGGCGAGCCCTGCACGGCATACACGCGAGGGGCGATCCGGCGAATCACTCCGTCGGCGACCATCCGGTTCTGCTGCCACGTCGAGATGCCGGCGTCACGCAGCTGGGCGGTGGTCATGAGGCCGTCCTGATCGGCGGCGAGATCGGTGAGTGTGGTGTCGAGCTTCATGCCCACCCGTGGGTCTCCCGCCGACCTCAGCGGAAAACCCCCGTTTGCGTGACAGTTCCGTTGGCCCGGGCCAACGGAACTGTCACGCAAACCGCGTGGCGAGGTCGTGGCGCAACGTCGATCGGGATCGGGCGACGGCGACGCGGTCAGATCTGGCGGGTGGCGGGGGGATGGCCGAGGATGTCGGTCATCACGTCTCGGGCCTCGGCCTTGCGGTCCTCGGTGACGAAGACCCGGGCCATGGGTTCACGGCTGGTCATCAGTGGATTGAGGTTGTAGTCGTCCGAGGTCACCGCAGGGATCCCCTGGGCCTTGAGCTCCTCGACGATCATCGGGGCCATCCACTGCGGGATCCAGCCGGCCTCGACGGTCCGGTCGGGGTCAGGGGGTTTCGGGAGATGCTTGCCGAACACCCAATGCCAGGCGGAACGCAACGTCGGCATTTCGGTGACTCTCTCTGTCGGGCGGACTGTTGCCGCTGCGTGAACTCACTGTAGGAGCGGCCTGGTCCCGTTGTCCACGACTCGGAACGTGACTAGTGTCGATCGGCACCTGACATGCATGCCGGGTGTCGACCGAGTGAGGGGAACATGGCGAACATCATCACCGCAGCACTGCTGCAGACCGACTGGACCGGCGACAAGGAATCGATGATCGTCAAGCACGAGGAAGCCGCCAGGGAGGCGGCCGCCCAGGGTGCGCAGGTCATGTGCTTCCAGGAACTCTTCTACGGTCCGTACTTCTGCCAGGTCCAAGAGGCCGAGTACTACGACTACACCGAGTACATCCCCGACGGCCCGACCACCAAGCGGTTCCAGGCCCTCGCCAAGGAACTGAACATGGTGATGGTCCTGCCGATGTACGAGATCGAACAGCCCGGCATCTACTACAACACTGCAGCAGTCATCGACGCCGATGGCACCTACCTCGGCAAGTACCGCAAGCAGCACATCCCGCAGGTGAAGGGCTTCTGGGAGAAGTTCTACTTCCGGCCGGGCAACGGCGGCTACCCGGTCTTCGACACCGCCGTCGGCAAGGTCGGCGTCTACATCTGCTACGACCGGCACTTCCCCGAGGGGTGGCGAGCGCTCGGCCTCAACGGCGCCGAGATCGTCTTCAATCCGTCGGCGACCCACCGGGGACTCTCGGAGTACCTGTGGTCGATCGAGCAGCCGGCAGCAGCGGTGGCGAACATGTACTACGTCGGAGCGATCAACCGGGTCGGCATCGAGCCGCTCGGTGAGAACGACTTCTACGGCCAGAGCTACTTCGTCGATCCCCGCGGCCAGTACGTGGGCGACAAGGGCGACCCGTACGAGCCGGAGCTGATCATCCGAGAGCTCGACATGGACCGCATCAAGGAGGTGCGTGACGGCTGGGCGTTCTACCGCGACCGCCGCCCCGATGCCTACGGCGAACTGGTGGAGGGCTGACATGGCGACCCTGTTGATCTCGGGCGGAACGGTCGTCTCGGCCGTCGGTCGTCGCGAGGCCGACGTGCTCGTCGACGGCGAGAAGATCGTTGCGATCCTCGCACCGGGCCAGGCAGCGGCGATGGGGATCAGTGCCGATCGCACGATCGACGCCACGGGGAAGTACGTCGTGCCCGGCGGTGTCGACGTGCACACCCACATGGAGTTGCCCTTCGGGGGCACCGAAGCATCCGACACGTTCGAGACGGGGACGACCGCCGCGGCCTGGGGTGGCGTGACGACGATCGTGGACTTCGCGGTCCAGAACACCGGCTTCAGTGTCCACGATCAGCTGGCCGTATGGCACGAGAAGGCCGCCGGCAACTGCGCCATCGACTACGGCTTCCACCAGATCATCGGTGGCGTCGACGACGAGTCGCTGAAGGCGATGACGTACCTCGTCGACAACGAGGGCATCACGAGCTTCAAGCTGTTCATGGCATATCCCGGCGTGCTGTACTCCGACGACGGCCAGATCCTGCGGGCCATGCAGAACGCCTCCGAGTCGGGCGCGATGATCATGATGCACGCCGAGAACGGCATCGCCATCGACGTACTCGTCGCCCAGTCGATCGCCCGCGGCGACGTCGATCCGAGGTTCCACTCGCTCACCCGCCCAGCCGAGCTCGAGTCGGAGGCCACCCACCGGGCGATCCAGCTCGCCAAGGTTGCGGGGAACGTGCCGCTCTACGTCGTGCACATGTCGGCCTCGGAGGCGCTGGAGGAAGTCGCCGCCGCGCAGCATGCAGGACTCAACGTGTTCGCCGAGACGTGCCCGCAGTACCTGTACCTCACCCTCGAGGACCAGCTCGCGCAACCAGGCTTCGAGGGTGCCAAGTGGGTGTGCTCGACCCCGTTGCGCACCAAGCACGAGCACCATCAGGCCGACCTCTGGAAGGGTCTGCGCATGAACGAACTGGCCGTCGTGTCGACCGACCACTGCCCGTTCTGCTTCAAGGACCAAAAGGAGCTCGGGATCCCCGAAGGGCAGCAACTTCTCCAAGATCCCCAACGGGATCGGTGGCGTCGAGCACCGCATGGAGCTGATCTACCAGGGTGTCGTTCTCGGTGAGATCAGCCTGGAGCGCTGGGTCGAGACGTGTTGCACCACGCCGGCGCGCATGTTCGGCCTGGAGCACAAGGGTGTCATCGAGCCGGGCGCCGACGCCGACATCCTCGTGTGGGATCCGACTCGGAAGACGAAGATCGGCATCAACGACAAGCATCACATGAACATGGATCACTCCGCCTACGAGGGCTTCGAGATCGACGGCAAGGTCGACACCGTGATCAGCCGCGGCACCGTCGTGATCGAGAACGACACCTACGTCGGCACCAAGGGCCACGGCAAGTTCGTCAAGCGCGGCCTCTCCAAGTATCTCCACTGATCGCGCGACGTCGCCGGGTCAAACGTGACGTTTCCGTCACGTTTGACCCGGCACCGTGTGACGCTTCACCACAGCACAAGGACTCACTCATGAACAGGATCTCGCATTGGATCGACGGACGGGTCGTCGAGTCGACCTCGGGGCGCAGCGCGCCGGTGTTCGACCCGGCGACGGGGAAGCAGACGGGCGCCGTCGACCTCGCATCGGTCGAAGAGGTCGACGCGGCGGTCGCTGCGGCGAAGGCGGCATTCCCGGAGTGGCGAGCCACGTCGCTGTCGAAGCGTGCCGAGATCATGTTCCGGCTGCGCGAGCTCGTCGACGCGAACCGCAAGGAGATCGCGACGCTCCTCACGGCCGAACACGGCAAGGTCCTCACCGACTCGCTCGGCGAGGTGGCTCGTGGCCTCGAGAACATCGAGTTCGCGTGCGGCATCCCGCAGCTCATCAAGGGTGACTACTCCGAGCAGGCCGCGTCGGGCATCGACGTGTACTCCATCCGCCAACCCCTCGGCGTGGTCGCCGGGATCACCCCGTTCAACTTCCCGGCGATGGTCCCGATGTGGATGTTCGCCAATGCCCTGGCGTGCGGCAACACGTTCGTGCTCAAGCCGAGCGAGAAGGACCCGTCGGTGTCGCTGCTGATGGCGGAGCTGCTGGCGCAGGCCGGGCTCCCGTCGGGGTGTTTCAACATCGTGCAGGGCGACAAGGTCGCCGTCGACCGCCTCTTGGAGCACGACGACATCGCCGCGGTGAGCTTCGTCGGGTCGACCCCGATCGCGAAGTACATCTACGAGACCGGAACGGCGAACGGCAAGCGTGTCCAGGCGCTGGGTGGAGCGAAGAACCACATGCTCGTGCTCAGCGATGCCGACGTCGACATGGCGGCCGATGCGGCGATCGGCGCGGGCTACGGCTCGGCCGGCGAACGGTGCATGGCCATCAGCGTGGTGCTGGCGTCGGAGTCGATCGCCGACGAACTCGTCGCGAAGATCGCCGAGCGCATCCCCGGCGTGAAGGTCGGCCCGGGCAACGAGGCGGGCAACGAGATGGGCCCGCTGATCACCGCCGAGCACCGCGACCGGGTCAGGGGCTACGTCAACAACGCCCCGGAGGAGGGGGCGACGCTCGTCGTCGACGGGCGGGCGGGCGTCCCGGCCGACGGGTTCTTCCTGAACCCCACGCTGCTCGACAACGTCACGACCGACATGTCGTGCTACCGCGACGAGATCTTCGGCCCGGTACTCAGCGTGGTCAGGGTGAAGGGCTACCAGGAGGGCATCGACACCATCAATGCCAACCCGTACGCGAACGGCACGGCGATCTTCACCCGTGACGGCGGCGCCGCACGCCAGTTCCAGTTCGACGTGCAGGTCGGCATGGTCGGCATCAACGTGCCGGTCCCGGTGCCCGTCAGCTACTACAGCTTCGGCGGCTGGAAGGCGAGCCTGTTCGGCGACACCCACATGTACGGTCCGGAGGGCATCAACTTCTACACCCGGGCCAAGGTGGTCACGAGCCGCTGGCCGGATCCGGCCAAGAGCACCATCGACCTGGGATTCCCGGAGACGCGCTGATGGACATCGGGGTGGTTCTCCAGACGACCCCGCCCGCCGCGCGCGTCATCGATCTGGCCAAGCGGGCAGAGACCTACGGGTTCAGCCACGTCTGGACGTTCGATTCCCACATCCTGTGGGAGGAGCCGTACGTCATCTACTCCAAGATCCTCGACGAGACCCGCAACGTGATCGTCGGGCCGATGGTGACCAACCCGGCGACGCGTGACTGGACCGTCACGGCGTCGACGTACGCCACGCTCAACGAGATGTACGGCAACCGCACCGTCTGCGGGATCGGCCGCGGCGACTCGGCGGTCCGGGTGACCAACGGCAAGCCGACCACGCTCGCCACCATGCGCGAGTCGATCGAGGTCATCCGTGAACTCGCCAACGGTCGCAGCGTGGAGTACAACGGTTCCACCATCACGCTGCCGTGGGCGGCCAAGAGCCGCCTCGACGTCTACGGCGCCGGCTACGGGCCCAAGGCGCTGCAGTTGATCGGGGAGACCTGCGACGGGTTCATCCTGCAACTCGCCGACCTCGCGGTAGCGGAGTGGACGATCGACGCGGTGCGCAGCGCGGCCAGCGACGCCGGCCGGGATCCCGACGACATATCCGTGTGTGTCGCAGCGCCGGCCTACGTCGGGCCGACCGACGACCTCGCCCACATGCGCGACCAGTGCCGATGGTTCGGAGGCATGGTCGGCAACCATGTCGCCGACATCGTCGAGCGTTACGGAGAATCCTCCGACGTGCCGGCGGCGCTGACCGAGTACATCAAGGGGCGCGAGGCGTACGACTACAACCAGCACGGGCAGGCGGGCAACACCCACACCGCGTTCGTCCCCGACGAGATCGTCGACCGGTTCTGCATCCTCGGTCCGGTCGAGGCGCAGCTCGAACGGCTCCACGCGCTGCGCGACCTCGGGGTGGACCAGTTCGCGATCTACCTCCAGCACGACGGCAAGGACCACACGCTGCAGCAGTACGGCGAGCACGTGATCCCCGCACTCCGGGACCAGGCGCTTGCCCGGTCGTGACGGTACGGCCATGATCCGGCGAGGGTTGCGCCGAGCCGCGCTCTTCGTCCTCGCCCTGGCCTTCGTCGCGGCCATCTGGGAGTTCTACAAGCTCGTCGGACCCGAGGGTGGTGCCGAGGTGTTCGGCTGGCGCGTGATCCCCAGGGCGAGTGATCAGGCGATGCCCCACACGTGGGAGATGGGGAGCCGGCTGTTCGATCCCGAGGTGCGCGGGAAGGACACGCCGATCTGGCTGGCGATCCTCGGGTACAGCTGGTACACGTTCCGAATGGCCCTCGTCGGGCTGCTGCTCGGTGCCGTCTTCGGCATTGCGCTGGCGATCGTGATGGCTCGGTTCAAGGTCGTCGAGCGGGGTCTGCTCCCGTACGTCATCGCGTCGCAGACGGTGCCGCTCATCGCGCTCGCACCCCAGGTGGCCGCACTCGGGGGGAACTGGGACCTCCCGAAGTGGATGTGGGTGGCCGCGCTCGGTGCGTTCCTCGCGTTCTTCCCGATCACCGTGGCGACGCTGAAGGGCCTCAGCACGCCACCACCGGCATCGCTCGAGTTGATGGACAGCTACGCGGCGAGTTGGACGACGACGCTGGTGAAGCTCCGGTTCCCGGCTGCGCTCCCGACCATGGCGCCGGGGTTCAAGCTGGGCGCCACCGCCGCGGTGATCGGCGTGATCGTGTCGGAGATCTCCACCGGCGTCCGCGGTGTCGGGTTCGCGGCACTCACGTACGGCCAGAAGGCCACGAGTGATCCCGCCCAGGTGTACACCGCCGTGTTCGGCGCCGCCGTGCTCGGCCTCGTGATGTTCGGTTTCGTGGTGCTCATCGAAGCCGTGATGATGCGCAACCGTCCCCCGGAGGCGATCGGATGAGCACCGTCAACCCCTCGATCAACCCGTCGATCAACCCGTCGGCGTCCGCGGCGGTCGTCGTCGAGCGGACGTCGATGGTGTTCAACGAGGGTCGGTCGAACCAGGTCGATGCACTCCTCGACATCGATCTCGTCGTCGCACCCCGCGACTTCGTCGCGCTGATCGGGCCGTCCGGTTGCGGCAAGTCGACGCTGCTCCGGCTCATCGCGAACCTCATCGAACCGACGTCGGGCACCGTGCTCGTGAACGGCAAGTCGGCCCGCCAGTCGCGCCTCGACCAGGACTACGGCATGGCGTTCCAGCAGTCGGGGCTGTTCGAGTGGCGCACCGTGCGCAAGAACATCGAGCTCCCGCTGGAGCTGAAGGGATGGGGAAAGACCCGGCGTCGCGAACGCGCCGACGAGATGCTCCAACTCGTGCAGCTCGCCGACTTCGGCGATCACCTGCCCTGGCAGCTGTCGGGCGGCATGCAACAGCGCGTCGCCATCGCCCGCGCGCTCGCCGCGCACCCGCCGCTGCTGCTGATGGACGAACCGTTCGGAGCGCTCGACGAGATGACACGCGAGCACATGCAGGCCGAACTGCTGCGCATCTGCGCGGCGGCCGACACCACGGTCGTGTTCGTCACCCACTCGATCCCCGAGGCCGTCTATCTCGCCAACCGCGTCGTGGTGATGTCGGCGCGGCCCGGTCGGATCACGGACGTGATCGACGTCGATCTCGGTGGCGAGCGCGACGAGGACACCCGCGAGGACGACGCGTTCTTCAAGAAGATCACCGAGGTGCGCGAGGCGCTGCGGGGCGCCGACGGTCAGCCGTCCGCCGGGACGCCGACGGTCCGGGGGATCGAGGACCGATGAGGGTGCTGCGATCGGTGTGGCGGGTCATGGTGCCACCGTTGATCGTCGGCGTGCTGTTCGTCGTGACGTGGGAGTCGATCGTGCGGATCTTCGACATCCAGCCGTTCCTCCTCCCGTCACCGTCCGCCATCTGGTCGGCCCTCACCGAGAACGCGGACAAGGTGTGGGACGCGATGATGGTCACCGGCGCGAACGCGTTGGTCGGGCTCGTGTTCGGCGTGATCTGTGGTGTGGCGCTGAGCTTCGTCCTCATGCGGTTCAACGTGCTCAACGAACTCGTGACCCCGCTCGCCGTGGCGCTCAACGCGATTCCGATCATCGTGCTCGTGCCGGTGTTCAACAACATGTTCTCCAGCACGACCGAGGTGCCGCGACGCCTGATGGTCACGCTGGTCGTGTCGTTCATCGTGCTCGTCAACGTGGCCAAGGGCCTCCGTCAGGTGAGCCCGACCCACATGGAACTCATGCACTCCTATGCCGCGTCGAAATCCGAGATCCTGCGCAAGACCCGGATCCCCAACGCGCTGTCGTACCTGTTCACGGCGCTGAAGATCGCCGCGCCGGTCGCCGTCATCACCGCCTTCGTGGCCGAGTACTTCGGCGGGAGCCAGAACGGCCTGGGATACGGCATCACGTCGAACGCGGCCACCTCGAAGACGGCGGCCTCGTGGGCGTACGTGATCGGCGCCTGCACGCTCGGACTCGCGTTCTACCTGGCGGCGGTGCTGCTCGAGCGGTTCGCGTCACCGTCGCACCGACCTGCATCACGTCAGTCACCATCACCAACAACACCATCACCAACACCACAACACACAGGGGGCCTCGCCCCCGGGGGAGCAATGACATGAACAAGCAACGGATCAGATATGCGACGGCGGGTCTCGTCGCCGTGGCCCTGCTGGCAGCGTGCGGCAGCGACGACGACTCCGGTACGGAGTCCACGGAGGCCGCGACCGAAGCGACGGAGGCCGCGACCGAGGGCACTGCGGCGACGGGCGGGTGCGATGCGCTCGAGCCGGTCAGCCTGCAGCTCCAGTGGTTCACCCAGGCGCAGTTCGCCGGGTACTTCGCCGCACGTGACAAGGGGTTCTACGAGGACATGTGCCTCGACGTCACCATCGTGGAAGGCGGCGTCGAGATCGTGCCGCAGACGCAGCTCGCCAACGGCGACGTCGACTTCGCCCTGGCGTGGGTGCCCAAGGCGCTCGCCAGCCGTGAGGCCGGTGCCGACATCGTCAACATCGCGCAGATCTACCAGCGCTCCGGCACGCTCCAGGTGAGCTTCGTCGACAAGGGCATCACCACCCCCGAGGACTTCGCCGGCAAGAAGATCGGCAACTGGGGCTTCGGCAACGAGTACGAGGTGTTCGCGGCAATCGGTCAGGCGGGGCTCGACCCGGCCACCGATGTCGAGCTCGTCGGCCAGCAGTTCGACATGGTCGCACTGCTCGACGGATCGATCGACGCCGCGGAGGCGATGACGTACAACGAGTACGCACAGGTGCTCGAGGCGGTCAATCCCGACACGGGTGAGCTCTACACGCCCGAGGACTTCAACGTCATCAGCTACGAGGAGATCGGCGTGGGCATGCTGCAGGATGCGATCTGGGCCGATGCTGCTCGTCTCGCCGACGACGCGGCCTACAAGGACACGGCGACCCGTTTCGTCGCTGCCTCGATGCAGGGGTGGACGTACTGCCGCGACAACGTCGAGGAGTGCCGTGACATCGTGGTCGCCTCCGGTTCGACGCTCGGCGCCAGCCATCAGCTGTGGCAGATGAACGAGGTCAACAAGCTCATCTGGCCGTCGCCGGACGGCATCGGCTACATCGACCAGGCCGCATGGGATCGCACGGTCGAGATCAGCCAGAACACCCCGAACCTCGAAGGGGCGACCGTGCTGACCGCGCCGCCGACCGACGGCGCGTTCACCAACGAGATCGTCGAGGCGGCGTGGGCGATGCTCGCCGACATGGACCTCGACCTCTTCGGTCCGGACTTCGCTCCCATCGAGGTCACGCTCAACGAAGGCGGCGAGTGATCGCCGGCTGACCTTCCATTCAACTCGTGCCATTCAACTCGTGAACGAGGTGCGCACCAGGTGCGCACCTCGTTCACGAGATGGACTCGCTGAGGTTCGTCGCGCGGCGAACGGTGTCACACTTCGCCGGATTGCAGTTGCCGTGGGGGCCGTGCGCTAGCTTCTCGATCGCTCACGTAGCGGGGCTGGATCCGCGTGAGGCACGGTCATGGCCGTGGGGGAAATGAACCGGCAACCGCCGGTATGACCGACGCAGGGAGATCACCGTGATTGCAAGCATCGTCGCCAGTGAGGGCGGCTATCAGGAGTTCGTCCTCGGGGGCGGCGAGATGACCGTGCTCATCCTGTCGGTCGTCGCGGCGCTCACGGCGATCGCCGTCGGATTCCAGCTGATGCGCGGCGTGCTCGCCGCGGACCAGGGGACGCCCAAGATGATCGAGATCGCTCTCGCGATCCAGGTCGGTGCCGCCGCGTATCTGCGACGCCAGTTCAAGACCATCGCGGTGATCATGATCCCGGTTGCGGCGATCGTGTTCCTCACGTCGACCGAAGTACTGAAGCCGGACGGCGACGTCGCCCTGACGTGGGCGCAGTCCGGCACGTTCCGCACCCTGGCGTTCGTCGCCGGTGCATTCCTCTCCGCGCTCACGGGCTTCATCGGGATGACCCTGGCCACCCGCGGCAACGTTCGCACGGCCGCGGCAGCCAAGTCCGGGTCGCTCCCCGCCGCCCTCAAGGTCGCCTTCCGCACCGGCGGCGTCGCCGGCATGTTCACCGTGGGCCTCGGCCTGCTCGGAGCCACGGTCATCATCCTGCTGTTCCAGAACACCAGCTCGGCCATCCTGGTCGGCTTCGGCTTCGGTGGCTCGCTGATCGCCCTGTTCCTGCGAGTCGGTGGCGGCATCTTCACGAAGGCCGCCGACGTCGGCGCCGACCTCGTCGGCAAGGTCGAAGCGGGCATCCCCGAAGACGACCCCCGCAACCCGGCCACGATCGCCGACAACGTGGGCGACAACGTGGGCGACTGCGCGGGCATGGCGGCCGACCTGTTCGAGTCGTACGAGGTCACCCTGGTCGCCTCGATCATCCTCGGCGTGCCCGCATTCGCCGCCATCGGCGCCAACCCGGCACTCGGCCTGGTCTTCCCGGTCGCGGCTCGTGCAGTCGGCGTGGTCGCGTCCATCGCCGGCGTCTACGCCGTGCGAGCCAAGGAGGGCGAGACGAACGCCCTGAAGCCCATCAACCGAGGGTTCCTCACGGCCGGCATCATCACCGTCGTCGGTACGGCGCTCGTGGCGCTGCTCTACGTCGGCAACGACAACGCCAACGAGGGCTGGAAGTGCTTCGGCGCCGTCGTCATCGGTCTGGTCCTGGCGCAGGTGGTGAGCCGCCTCACGGAGTACTTCACGGGAACCGAGTACGGGCCGGTGCAGGAGATCGCCGCAGCAACCAGAACCGGGCCGGCCACCACCGTGCTGTCGGGCACGGCGTCGGGCATGGAGTCGTCGGTGTACGCCATCATCGCGATCGCCATCGCCATCGGTACGGCCCTCGCGCTCGGCGACGGCAACCTGCAGTTCTCCTTCTACCTCGTCGCCCTCACCGGCATGGGCATGCTCGCCACGACCGGCGTGATCGTGTCGGAAGACACGTTCGGTCCGGTCGCCGACAACGCGGCGGGCATCGCCGAGATGTCCGGCGAGTTCGAGGGTGAGGCCGAGAAGATCATGGTGAGCCTCGACGCCGTGGGCAACACGACCAAGGCCGTCACGAAGGGCTTCGCCATCGGTTCGGCGGTCATCGCCGCTGTCGCCATCTTCGCCAGCTACATCGAGACCGCAGCCAACGAGACGCTCCCCCGGGAGGTCATCGACGGCCTGAACGGAACCGCACGCGGTGTGTTCGACTCCATCCCGATCAACGTCGCCGATCCGAAGGTCTTCATCGGCCTGCTGATCGGTGGCTCCGTGAGCTTCCTGTTCTCGGCGCTCGCCATCCGGGCGGTCTCGCGTACCGCCGGCGTGGTCGTCCAGGAAGTGCGCAACCAGTTCGCCGACGGCAAGATCATGTCGGGCGAGCGGGAGCCGGACTACGGCCCGGTCATCGACATCTGCACCAAGGCGTCGCTGCGTGAGCTCGCAACGCCCGCACTGTTGGCCGTGCTCACGCCGGTGATCATCGGGTTCGGGATCGGCTACACCGCGCTCGGTGCGTTCCTCGCGGCCGTCATCCTCACCGGCCAGTTGATGGCCAACTACCTGTCGAATGCTGGTGGTGCGTGGGACAACGCCAAGAAGTACATCGAGGACGGCCACGAAGGCGGCAAGGGTTCCGAGTCGCACAAGGCCGCCGTCATCGGCGACACCGTGGGTGACCCGTTCAAGGACACCGCAGGGCCGGCGCTCAACCCGCTGATCAAGGTGATGAACCTGGTGTCGCTGCTGATCCTCCCGGCGATCATCGCCCTGTCGAACATCGACGAGGAGAACCCGATCGTGTCGAGCCCGGAGCCGGCTGCCCTGGCGATCGCCGGGGTGTCGCTCGTGGTACTGATCGGCGCCGTGGCGTACTCCAAGCGCTCCGCCGATGTGGTCCTCGAGCCCGGCGTCACCGACCGCGAACTCACGTCGCTCTGAGCCGCCCAACTCGTGAACAAGGTGCGCACCAGGTGCGCACCTTGTTCACGAGAACGGTCGGGTCAGCGAGTCAGGCCGTCGTGGCGTGGGCGGCGTCGGCCACCGACAACGCAGCGTCGAGGATCGCGAGGCCGTCGCGGGCGAGATCGTCGGGGGTGTTGCACGGCGGCACGACGTGGATCCGGTTGGCGGCCGACAGCGGCCACATCCCGTGCGCCTTGCACTCGGCGACGACGGCGGCCACCGTGGTCGGCGGCGCCGGCTGACGGGTGGCACGATCGGTGACGAGCTCGACCGCCCAGAACACGCCGAGACCGCGGACCTCCCCGACACTGGGGTGCCGCTCGGCCATGTCGCGCAGCGCCGGCCCGATGATGTCGTCGCCGAGATGGCGGGCCTGCTCCAGCACGCCCTCCTCCTCGAAGATCCCGATGCTCGCCACGGCCGACGAGCACGCCAGCGGGTGCCCTGAGTACGTGAGTCCGCCCGGGAACATGCGCGTGTCGTACGCGTGGGCGATGGACGAGGAGATCACCACGCCGCCGAGCGGGATGTAACCGGAGTTGACGCCCTTCGCGAAGGCGATCAGGTCGGGCTGGGCGTCCCAGTTCTGCCATGCGAACCACTGGCCAGTGCGACCGAACCCGGCCATCACCTCATCGGCGATCCACACGATGCCGAACTCGTCGCACAACGCCCGCAGCCCCTCGAGGTAGCCGGGAGGTGGTACGAGGATGCCGTTCGTGCCGACCACCGACTCGAGGACGATGGCGGCAACCTTGTCGGCACCCTCGGCGAGGATCGTCTCTCGCAGGTGCGACAGTGCGCGCTCGGTCTCCTGCTCGGGCGAGTCGGAATGGAACGCCGAACGGTAGGGGTACGGGCCCCAGAACTTCACGAGTCCCGGCACCGACGGCTCGTTCTCCAGGCGACGTGGCTCGCCGGTCAGGCCGACGGTGAGCGCCGTACCGCCGTGGTAGCTGCGGTAGGCCGACAGCACCTTCATCCGGCCCGTGTACCCCTTTGCCAGACGGACGGCGTTCTCGACAGCCTCCGCGCCGGCGTTCGTGAAGAACACCTTCTCGAAATGGCCTCCCGCGCCATCGCGGTTCGCCTTCTCGACGATGAGCCGGGCGGCCTCGCTGCGCTGGTCGTTGGCGAACGGTGGCGCCACCATGCACAGCACGTCGACCTGGTCCTTGATCGCCTGGATCATCTTCGGGTGCTGGTGCCCCAGGTTCATGTTGACGAGCATGCTCGTGAAGTCGATCCACGTCGTGCCCTGTTCGTCCCAGAACCTCGACCCCAGCGCACCGGCGATCACGGTCGGGTCGAGCGCGCCCTGCGCCGACCACGAGTGGAACACCCGGGCGCGGTCGTTGGCGTAGGCGTCGCCGAGGAGCGCCGAGGGGGGAACATCGAGCTGGGTCATGGTTGCGATCGTATGGCAAACCCCGATTTGGGTCTACGTTTTCGGGTATGGCAGAGATCGTCACCTTCGCAAGCAACGGCAACGATGCGTCGGGGTACCTGGCGCTCCCCGATGGCGGCACCGGACCCGGCGTCATCGTGGTCCAGGAATGGTGGGGCCTCGACTCGGGCATCAAGGAGATGGCCGACCGGCTGGCTGCGGCCGGCTTCGTCGCGTTGGCACCCGACCTGTACCACGGCGAACTCGCCGGGCACACCGAGATGGACCACGCGGCCGAACTGATGAACTCGATGCCGCCCGATCGTGCGGGCCGCGACATGAGCGGCGCCGTCGACTTCCTCGCCGAACACGCCGCAACGACCGGCGACGGCATCGGTGTGGTCGGGTTCTGCATGGGCGGCATGCTCACGTTCATCCTCGCCGCGCTGCGCCCCGACAAGGTGAAGGCGGCGGTGCCGTTCTACGGCTTCCCGTCAGGTGACAGCCAGCCCGACTACTCCAAGATCGAGGCCGCGATCCAGGGCCACATGGCCGAGCACGACGACTTCTTCCCGCCGTCCGCGGCGATGCACCTCCAGGAGGAACTGACGGCGCTCGGCAAGGACGCGACCATCACCGTGCACGAGGGCACCGGCCATGCATTCATGGCGCCACACAACGCACTCGGCACGCAGGACGAGGCCAAGGCAGCCGAGATCTGGCCGCAGGTGATCGCCTTCCTCCACGACAAGCTCGGCTGAGCGGGTCGCGTGCCCCGATTCGACGCCGTCCTGTTCGACGCGGGCGGCGTGCTGGTGCTGCCGGATCCGACGGTGATCGGTCCGTTGCTCGCGAGGTACGGCGGTTCGACCGACGTCGACCTCCACCGTCGGGCCCACTATGCGGCGATGAAGGCGAAGTCCGACGCCCACGAACCCGAGGGTTCCTGGGAGGCGTACGACGACGAGTACGTCATCCGGGTCGGTGTCGACGCAGCCGACAGGACCGAGGCGTCGTTCGTGCTCGGACGAACCCGCACGGCGTGGTTGTGGCGGTGGATGATCCCAGAGACGCGTGTCGCCCTCGACGAGCTGGCCGGTGCCGGCGTGCCGCTCGGCGTCGTGTCGAATGCGAGCGGCCAGATCGAAGCGGTGCTGATACGCGAGGTCTGTCAGGTCGGGCCCGGCGATCACGTCGAGATGCGCTGCATCGTGGACAGTCAGGTCGTCGGTGTGGCCAAACCCGACCCGGCGATCTTCGATCACGCGTTGGCCGCACTTCGCCGAGTTCGAACCGTCACGCATCGCGTACGTGGGCGACTCCGTCACGATGGACATCACCGCGTCCTCGGCAGCAGGGCTTCATCCGATCCTGCTCGACCCCTACGACGACCATGCGGACGCCGATTTCGAGCGCATCCGGGCCGTCGCCGACCTCGCCGCGGAACTCACCCGCTGACCACCCATCGCGACACCCCACCCCAGATCCGAAAGTGCATCGAGGATGCGCGCTCAGCGCGCATCCTCAGGCATTTTTCGGCGGTGAGGAGGGTGGTCGGGGAGGGTCAGGCGGTGGAGGAGATGAGCTGGCGGGCGATGACCTTGAGGCAGAGGGTCTCGTCGGCGCCTTCGAAGATCGACAGCACGCGGGCATCGACGAACAGGCGGCTCACCGGGAACTCCTCGGCGTAGCCCATGCCGCCGTGGATCTGCATCGCCTCGCGGCTGACCCATTCGGCGGCCTTGCAGACGTACGCCTTGACCATCGAGGCCTCCATGGCGCCCTCCCCCTTGGCCATCAGGGTGGCCACGGCGTAGGAGAACTGGCGGCCGGCCTGCGTGAGCACGGCCATGCGCCCGAGCTTGGCGCGGGTGAGCTGGTAGTCGATGATCGCCTCGCCGAACACCTTGCGGTTCTCGGCGTAGTCGAGGGCGGCCTCGTACGCGGCCTGCATCACGCCGACGGCTCGTGCGGCAGTCTGGAGTCGGCCGTTCTCGAAGCCGGCCATCTGGTAGTAGAAGCCCTTCCCGAGGCCGTCCTCGCCGCCGACCTGGTTCTCGGCCGGCACCCACCAGTTCTCGAGTGCGATCTCGTAGGAGTGCATGCCGCGGTAGCCGATCGTGTCGATCGGTCGGCCCTCCATCTTGCCGATCCGCTCCACGCCGTCGACGACCGGGCCCGGCTGGGTGAACTGGAAGCCGTGGCTGTCGCCGCGTGGCTTGGGCACGATGAAGAGGCTGAGCCCGCGATGGGTCTTGGTCCGGTCGGGGTCGGTGCGGGCGAGCAGCGTCAGGGCGTCGGCGCGGGCGCCGAACGTGCACCATGTCTTCACGCCGTTGATGACCCATCCCGCCTCACCGTCGGGGCCGGGAGCCGGAGTGGCGGTGACCTTGATGCCGGCGACGTCGCTGCCGTAGTCGGGTTCGGTGACGGCCACGGCAGGCATCACCTCGGCGGTGGCGAGCTTGGGAAGCCAGTACTGCTTCTGCTCCTCGGTGCCGCCCTTGACGAGCGCCCGGGTGAGGATCTCGGGCCGGGTGATCAGTGACCCGCCGATGCCGAGGCTCGCCTTCGACAGTTCCTCGGTCGCTGCCACCATGGCGATGTACTCGGAGTCGCCACCCTCGCTGTAGCCGCCGTACTCGGCGGGCACGCTGAGGCCGAATGCGCCCAGCTCGGCGAGGCCGGTGACGATCTCCTCGGGCACGTCGCCGTTCGTGCGGTGTACGTGCTCCGCATGCGGGGCGATGACGTTGGCGGCGAATGCGCCGAACGTGTCGGCCACCATGCCCATGTCGTCGTCGAGGTGACGCGGGCCGGGCTGGTCGGCGAGTGAGGCGAGGAACTCGGGATCGCGGAACTTCGAGATGAACGCGTGGGCGTCGGCGAGCGGGTCTCGTTCGACGCCCCAGGCATCCTCCCGTCCCAGCAGCTTCGAGGCCAGCTCGTGCAGCATGTCGGCGGCGAAGGCACAGGTGATCTTCGCCTCGAGCTCGCCCTTGGCCCCGTAGTCGAGCAGGGAACGAGCCGTTGCCACCCCCGAGGCTGCGTGCGCGAGGTCGTACGCGAGCACCTGGTGGACGTCGGGTCCCCCGCTGGCAGCGAGTTGCCGCACGGCCTTGCCGACCACGCGGTCGGCGAGATCGATGGCATCGGCGGCAGCTGGAAGATCGGGAGCGGCGATCGCAGTCATGCCACAGAACTTACCGGTCGGTACGGGACGCGACCATTTGAGCCGCAAGCGTCACGTTGGACCCGGCACCGTGTGACGCAGTGCTGTCACGATGGGGAGCGTGGTGGCGCTGTGCGTGTTCTGTGGCTCGAGTTCGGGGAGCGATCCCCGTCACGTCGAAACGGCGCGGTCGCTGGGCGGGTCGCTGGCCACCGACGGACACACACTGGTGTACGGCGGAGGCCATGTCGGATTGATGGGCGCGGTCGCCGACGCGGCGCTCGCAGCAGGTGGCGACGTCATCGGGGTGATGACCGAACAGCTCGTCGCCGCGGAGGTCGCCCACACGGGTCTCACCCGGCTCGAGGTGGTGACGAGCATGCACGAACGCAAAGCCCGCATGGCCGAGCTGTCCGACGGCGTGATCGTGCTGCCAGGCGGATTCGGCACGCTCGACGAGGCGTTCGAGATCATCACGTGGAACCAGCTCGGCCTCGTCGCCGTCCCCGTCGTCTTCCTCGATGTCGCCGGATACTTCGGGGCGATCTTCGAGTTCATCGATCACAGCGTCGCGGCCGGATTCGTGAGCGACGGTCATGCACGCTCGGTGCAGCGTGCCGATTCCGTGGCCGAGACGCTCCGGCTCGTCACGTCGGCCCCGGCCCCGTTCGCGCCCAAATGGCTGGGCTGATTCAGACGCAGGGACTGCCCGGCGCGGGCACGATCGCACCGTCGGCAGTGATCTCGAAGCGCGCGCTGGGTTCGGTGAGGATCTGCGCTTCGACCAGCGCATCCTGAGTCGCCGGGAGCGACCCGTTGAGGGCGAGATACAGCTGCGAGGCGTCCTCGAGCATCCGATGGTCGAGGTCGCACGCTGCGGCGTCGGCCCCGGCGAGCCCCTCGACGGCAACCTGGACAGCGCCGCCGATACCGCCGAGCTCTGCCGGCGGATCCGTGGTCACCGCCGATGCGTCCGCTCCGGCGACCTGGTCGCCGGCGCTGTCACCCGACGACGATCCACACACGCTGAGCATCGACGCGACAGCGATCACCGCGAGGAGGAACGGACGACGGACCATGCCGGTGCATCGGCAGGACAGCGCCGTTGCTGAAGCACCAGTTCGCGATCGCACGAGTAGTTTCGGCCCGTGCGTGGACGTTCGATCGTGGCGGTGGCAGTCGCTGCGCTCGCTGTGGCGTCGTGCTCCACCTCGTCGGGAGTCTCGACCGTGGAGGCCAACCAGATCTCGGCGATCGATCCCGGCCCGACCACACCGCCACCGAGGCCCGCGACCGGCCCGATCGAGTGGGGTCCGTGCGCCGACGATCCGGGGGCCGCCGTCGACCTCGAGTGCGCATCGATCACCGTGCCGCTCGACTACGGCGCACCCGACGGGCGCATGATCGAGATCGCCGTCGCCAGAGTCGCGACCGTCGACGAGGACGAACGGATCGGATCCCTGCTGTTCAATCCGGGCGGACCCGGGGCGTCGGGCATCGACTTCCTGCAGGCGGCGGCGCTCGTGATGCCCGAGGAGATCGCCCGACGGTTCGACCTCGTGTCGTTCGATCCGCGTGGCGTCGCAGCGAGCACCGCCGTCGAGTGCGACAACGCCTTCGACGACGACATCACCCTGCTCGACGCCGGCGACGATGCGGGTTGGGATGCGCTCGTGGCCGAGGCCGAGGCCCGGGCGGCGACGTGCACCTCCGACACGATCGAGATCGGATCGTGGCTCGGAACGAACAACGCGGCACGCGATCTCGACGAGATCCGCGCCGCGCTCGGCGACGATCGGTTGAGTTATGTCGGGTTCTCGTACGGCACCCGACTGGGTGCCACCTATGCCGAGCTCTTCCCCGATCGGGTACGCGCGTTGGTGCTCGACGGAGCGGTGAAGCCGACGGACGACTTCACCGAGCTCGACGCCGAACAGGCTGCGAGTCTCGACCGTGCGTTCGAGCAGTTCGCGCAAGCATGCGATGCCGACGCCGACTGCGATCTCGCTGCGGTCGGGTCGACGCTCGAGGTGTACTCGTCGCTCGTCTCGTCGATCGCCGAGAGCGGCAGCATTCCGACCGACGATCCGGATCGCGTCCTGACCCCGGGGGAATTGCAGCTCGCGGTGATCGCTGCGTTGTACAGCACGCAGCTGTGGCCGGTGCTCGCGCAGGGGATGTACGACGCCTCCGTCGACAACGACGGGACGCTGCTGCAGGTGCTGGCCGACAGTTATCTGGGTCGCCAGCCCGACGGCGACTACGACAACAGCCAGGACGCGGGCTTCACGATCAACTGCGCCGACAACTTCGTCAGGCCACCGACCGACGTCGTTCGGGTCGAGTCCGAGGAGATCGCGTCGAGGTCGCAGTGGTTCGACGACTTCCTGCGGGCGTCGACGGGTTGCATCGGTGGGCCGCTTCCGATCGACCCGCTCATCATCGGCAGCGCGGACGGCGCACCCCCCATCCTCGTGATCGGCAACACCGGCGACCCGGCAACCCCCTACGAGTGGTCGGTGGAGATGGCGGACTCGCTGACGTCGGGTCAGCTCTACACCGTGGAGAGCGATGGGCACACTGCGTTCTTGTCGGTGCCGTGCGTGACGCCCGTGGTCGGTCGACTACCTCGTCGATCTGGAACTGCCCGCACCGGGCGCGTCGTGCACCAACGACGCGGCGTCCGATTCGTTCCCGCCGGAGGGCCAGGGTGAGTTCGACAAGGTGATCGCCCTGTTCGACTGTCTGCGCGAGAACGGCGCCGACATCCCCGAGGTGACGATCGGCGACCTGCTGGCCGATCCGACCGGCGAGACCCTGCTCGGACAGATCGATCCGTCCGATCCGGCGTTCCTCGCAGCCACCCTCGCCTGTCAGGACCTGATCGGGGATCTGTAGCCCGTCCTCACAGCGGGCACACAGGATTTCGGGGTTGTCCCCAGGATTCGGCGCTGAATTCACACCCAATCGGCACTGACGCTCCACAGGGCAAGTGGTTCAAGATGGCCCCCATGGTCGCCCGAGCCCTTCCGACACCCCGCCAGCGGCTGCTGCGTCAGCGCCAGCACGGCGCCGTCCTCCAGCAGTCGGATCGTCGTGAACTCGAACGCGCCGGGTGGCGTACGACGCTCGACTTCCGCGAGAACAACGTGCGTGGGCGCGACGGTCGTCTGCTCCAGGTCGAGGAGATCTGGCACGCCGAAGCCGAGCGGGATCCGACGGGCGTCCGAGATCGCGGCGTCGACTTCGTCCAGGCCACGGCGGAGTCGGTCGACGAGGTGTGGGCGAAACTGCGCCGACAGGCCGAGCTGGCCGACGTGAAGCGGGGCGACGCACCCGCTGCGCAGGCAAGTTGACACTTTCTCGACGAGACGGTTGACACACCCGTAGTTTCACTGCTGTAATTACGTGCCCCGCCACCACGACATCTGGTGCCGAACGGTGCTGTCAGCAGGGGAAGACCACCACATCTCGTGGTCGCTGACGATGACCGACGAACACCGCCGAGCGGCGCGAAGACCACGACGAACACCCAACGAACACACGACGAGACGATTCGGAGAACCTGGTGACATTGATCGATGACAACGTCGGAGCGACGCAAGGGCGAGCGACCGACGAGCAGACCGGCGCAGCGACACCAGCGTTGCGCGACACCGCGAAAGGCGGCGCCGTCGCGGCGTCCGCGCAGCCCGGAGCCGCCGGGATGCGGGTGAAGAAGCGCAGCGGTGCGCTCGAGCCGGTCGATGTCAACAAGATCGTCAACGCCATCGCCCGCGCGTCGGAAGGTCTGCTCGGCGTCGATCCGATGCGTGTCGCCACCCGCACGATCTCGGCGCTGGCCGACGGTGCGACGACCCGCGAACTCGACGACCTGTCGATCCGCACCGCAGCGGGCCTCATCGTCGAGGAGCCGAACTACTCCCGGCTCGCCTCACGCCTGCTCGCCACCGTGATCGACAAGGAAGTGCGCAACCAGAACATCCCGTGGTTCTCCGAGTCGATCAAGGTCGGCCACGCCGAGGGCCTCGTCGCCGATCACGTGCTCGAATTCGTCGAGGCCAATGCCCCGGCGCTCAACGCCGCCATCGACTCCGACCGTGACCGCAGCTTCGAGTTCTTCGGTCTGCGCACCGTGTACGACCGCTACCTGCTGCGCCACCCGTCGCGTCGTGAGGTCATCGAGACCCCCCAGTACTTCTTCCTGCGCGTCGCCTGCGGTCTGTCGACCGACGTCGACGAGGCAGTGAGCTTCTACGACCTCATGTCGTCGCTGGCCTACCTCCCGTCGAGCCCGACGCTCTTCAACTCGGGCACGTCGCACAGTCAGATGTCGAGCTGCTATCTGCTCGACTCGCCCGAAGACAGCCTCGAGGGCATCTACAAGCGCTACACCGACATCGCCAAGCTGTCGAAGTTCGCCGGCGGCATCGGTGTGGCCTGGCACCGGGTGCGCGCCGAAGGGCAGCCTCATCCAGGGCACCAACGGCCTGTCGAACGGCATCGTGCCCTGGCTGCGCACGCTCGATTCGTCGGTTGCCGCGGTCAATCAGGGTGGTCGTCGCAAGGGTGCCGCCTGCGTGTACCTCGAGTCGTGGCACGCCGACATCGAAGACTTCCTGGAGCTGCGCGACAACACCGGCGACCACGCCCGGCGTACGCACAACCTCAACATCGCCAACTGGATCCCCGACCTGTTCATGGAGCGGGTGGAGAAGGATTGGCAGTGGTCGCTGTTCGATCCCAAGCAGGTGCCGCACCTGACCGACCTGTTCGGCGACGACTTCGAGCGGGCCTACGTGGCCGCCGAGGAGGCGGGCCTCTACGAGAAGCAGGTGCCGGCCCGCCAGCTGTACACCAAGATGATGCGCACGCTGGCGCAGACCGGCAACGGCTGGATCACGTTCAAGGACGCCTCCAACGAGAAGTGCAACCAGACCGGAGCGACCAACGACGACGGCACCCCTCGCGTGGTGCACCTGTCGAATCTGTGCACCGAGATCCTCGAGGTGACCGACCAGCAGAACACCGCGGTGTGCAACCTCGGTTCGCTCAACCTCGGTGCCTACGTCCGCCGGACCGACGGCGTAGTTCGACTACGCCAAGCTCGGCACGGTCGTGCGCCAGGTCGTGCCGTTCCTCGACCGGGTCATCGACATCAACTACTACCCGACCTCCGAGGCCGAGTTCTCGAACCACAAGTGGCGCCCGGTCGGCCTCGGGCTGATGGGCCTGCAGGACGTGTTCTTCAAGAAGGGCCTGGCGTTCGACTCCGCCGACGCCAAGGAGCTCAGCCGCACCATCAGCGCCCACATCTACTTCCACGCACTGTGGGCGTCGACCGAACTCGCCGAGGTCAACGGACCGCACGAGGCGTACGAGGGCACCCGGGCCGCCAAGGGCGATCTGCAGTTCGACCTGTGGGACAGAGCCCATGGCGGTGTCACGCCGCCGGCCGAACTCGACTGGGACGCGCTGCGCGCCCGCATCACCGCCCACGGCCTGCGCAACAGCCTCCTCATCGCCATCGCGCCGACCGCGACGATCGCATCGATCGCCGGGTGCTACGAGTGCATCGAGCCGCAGGTGTCGAACCTGTTCAAGCGCGAGACGCTGTCGGGTGAGTTCATGCAGATCAACCGCTACCTGGTGCGCGAGCTCCAGGCTCGCGGCCTGTGGGACGAGCAGATGATCACCGACATCAAGCGCGCCGAGGGATCGGTGCAAGACGTCGAGCGCATCCCCGACGAACTCAAGGAGGTGTTCCGCACGGCGTGGGAGATCCCGCAGCGGGCGCTGATCGACATGGCCGCCGAGCGTGGCGCGTTCATCGACCAGAGCCAGTCGCTCAACCTGTTCATGGAGACGCCGACCATCGGCAAGCTCTCCTCGATGTACCTGCACGCATGGAAGGCCGGTCTGAAGACCACGTACTACCTGCGCAGTCGCCCCGCCACCCGCATCAACCAGACCACCACGGGTGCCGCCGCCAAGACAAGTGCAGCACCCGTCGCCCCGACGCCGTCGGGCCCGTCGGGCGCAGGTGCTCCGACGCCCGCACCGGAGAAGAAGTCCTACACCGACGAAGAGGCCGTTGCGTGCAGCCTCGAGAACCCCGAATCCTGCGAGGCATGCGACTGATGGCCCTCATCGACCCGATCACCGACTACGAGCCGGCCGCCATCCGTCCCAGCAGCGAGACCCTCGCCGACGCGTTCGAATCGGCGTCGCCGGTCGGCGCCAAGCGCCCGACCAACATCCTCGATCCCGGCTACGACCTCACGTTGCGGCCGATGCGGTACCCGCAGTTCTTCGAGATGTACCGCGACGCCATCAAGAACACGTGGACCGTCGACGAGATCGACTTCTCCGACGATCTGGTCGACCTCGACCGCAAGCTGATGCCCGCCGAGAAGCACCTCGTGGGGCGCCTCGTGGCGTTCTTCGCGACGGGCGACTCGATCGTGTCGAACAACCTGGTGCTCAACCTGTACCAGCACATCAACGCCCCCGAAGCTCGGATGTACCTGTCGCGCCAGCTCTACGAAGAGGCGTTGCACGTGCAGTTCTACCTCACGCTGCTCGACAACTACATCCCCGACATGGCCGAGCGCGAAGCAGCGTTCGCCGCGGTCGAGAACATCCCGTCGATCCGGGCGAAGGCCGAGTTCTGCTTCAAGTGGATCGACTCGATCCAGGGCCTGCAACGCATCGAGACCCCCGAGGAACGCAAGCAGTTCCTGCTCAACCTGATCTGCTTCGCCACCTGCATCGAGGGCCTGTTCTTCTTCGCCGCGTTCGCCTACGTCTACTTCCTGCGTTCGAAGGGCCTGCTGAACGGCCTCGCCGACGGCACCAACTGGGTGTTCCGCGACGAGAGCTGCCACATGAACTTCGCGTTCGAAGTGGTCGACACCGTGCGCAAGGAGCAGCCCGAGCTGTTCGACGATCAGCTCGAAGCCGACATCCGCGAGATGCTCAACGAGGCGATCGACTGCGAGCACCTGTTCGCTGCCGACGTGCTCGGCGAAGGCGTGCCGGGCATGAGCCTCGGCGACACCCGCACGTATCTCGAGTTCGTCGCCGACCAGCGACTCGCGCAGCTCGGTTACGCCCCCGAGTTCGGTTCCAAGAACCCGTTCAGCTTCATGGAGCTGCAGGACGTGCAGGGCCTGTCGAACTTCTTCGAGCGCACCGTGCAGCTCGTACCAGACCGGCGTCGAAGGCAACGTCAGCTTCGACGAAGAGTTCTGATCGCGATCGGGGTCTGGCCCCGATGCGCGATCAGCGGTAGAGGTCGGTGTGTTCGCCGAGTTCGGGGCCGACGTCGCTGATGCTGCCCGGGGTGCGGGAGAACTTCGGGACCACGCCGAGCATCGGTGTGTCGACGCCGGTGCGTGACACGTGGCGTTCGATCATCTCGCGGGCGAGGTAGTGCTCGTCGGTGAGCATGTCGGCGGCCGTGTACACGCGCCCCGCGGGAACGCTGAATTCACGCAGGAGCGCCAGCAGATCCTCCGCGTCGATCGTGCGGGTCCACTCGGCGACCAGACCGTCGAGTTCGCGCTCGTTGACTGCCTCGGGCGACGTGCGTCGCGTACCGGTCGTCCCGGGCGAGGTCGGCGCGTCCCATGGCGTCGCACAGCCGGGTGAACACGGTGTCGGCGTTCCCGGCGATGAGCACCTCCGAGCCGTCACGCGTCGGATACGCGTTGGCCGGGGCGACACCGGGCAGGGTGCCACCGGATCGGTGACGCAGCACGCCGGCGACGTCGTAGTCGACCATCGACGACTCCATGAGCGCAGCCACTGCCTCGTAGATCGCGACGTCCACCTCCTGGCCGAGACCGCTCCGAGCGCGTTCGTGCAGCGCGGCGAGCGTGCCGATCACGGCGAACATGGCAGCGAGCGAATCGCCGAGGCTCACACCGCATCGCGCCGGTGGACGGTCGGGGTCGCCGGTGGTGTGGCGGATTCCGCCGACCGCCTCGCCGATCGAACCGAACCCGGCCTCCGACGATCGTGGCCCACTCTGGCCGAAACCGGAGACGTGCGTGACGATGATCCCCGGGTTGACCCTGGACAGCGTCGCGTGGTCGAGGCCGAACTTGGCGAGCACGCCCGGCCGGAAGTTCTCGAGGACGACGTCGCACTCGGCGGCGAGACGTTGCACGAAGGCCAGGTCGTCGGGGTTCTTGAGGTCGGCCACGACCGAGCGCTTGTTGCGGGCGATGATCGGCCACCACAGGCTGGAGTCGTCGACGCTCACCCCCCAGTGGCGCATCGGGTCACCGTCGGGTGCCTCGATCTTGATCACCTCGGCCCCGTAGTCGCCGAACAGTTGGCCGGCGAACGGGCCGGCGATGAAGTTCCCGAGTTCCAGCACCCGCACGCCGAGCAGCGGTCCTGTTCTGGGGGCCGATTCGGTGGTCATGGGCTCTCTGTCTAGTTCGCGTCCCCGTCGGTTGCCCATCGAGTCGATGATCTCGCCCGACACGCGAGAGACTGTCGCCGTGATGCCCCTGCCCGACTCGGTCGTGCTGCGTGACGTGAGCCTGCGCGACGGGTTGCAGGACGAAGCGCCGATCGCGACCGAGGCCAAGTTGGCCATCTTCGAGGCGCTCGTCGCTTCGGGTGTCCGCGACCTGGAGCTCACGAGCTTCGTCCGACCCGATCGGGTTCCGGCGATGGCCGATGCCGAGTCGTTCTGCGCGGCGACCCACTCGCTCGCCGAGGCAGGCGGCGTCACCCGATGGGGGCTGGTGCTCAACGGTCGTGGTGCCGAGCGGGCGCTCGCCGCCGGCCTCACACACCTGCAGTACGTCGTGTCGGTGAGCGACACGCACAGTCGTCACAACGCCGGGCGCCGGCACCGACGAGGCGCTCGACGAGTTCGAGCGGTTCGCCGCTGACGCCATCGATGCGCGGCGCCGTGGTCGAGATGACGCTGGCCACGGCGATGGGATGCCCGTTCGAGCATCGGGTCGATCCCGGTCGGGTCGTCGACGTCGCCCGTCGTGCCGTTGCCGCGGGAGCATCGTCGATCGGGCTCGCCGACACCATCGGTGTGGCCGTGCCGACGGAGGTGGCTCACCTCGTCGAGCGCACGCTCGGGGTGGTCGACGTCCCCGTCGGTGTCCATCTCCACGACACGCGCGGCCTGGCCATCGCCAATGCGATCGCGGCACTCCAACACGGCGCCGCACGGCTCGATGCCAGCGTCGGCGGACTCGGCGGATGCCCGTTCGCGCCCAACGCCAGCGGCAACGTTCCGATCGAGGACCTGGCCCACGCCCTCGACGCCATGGGAATCTCGACGGGCCTCGACGTCGGCCGCCTCGTCGCCGCGGCGGGTGTCGCGTGCGACGCCGTCGGGCGCGAGGTGTCGAGTCACGTCGGCCTCGCCGGCCCCCGTTTCACGACGTGACCCGGTGACACCAGCCACTCGATCGTTGCCCGTGGTGCCGGTCGCCACGAGCAACCCGGCGGTACCGTGATGGTGATGGGTGACGACTGGCTCACGAGCACCCGGGTCGCCGTCGTGGCCGGCAAGGGTGGCGTCGGATCGTCGACGGTGGCTGCGGCGTATGCGCTGGCTGCGGCCCGCGAGGGCGCCGATGTGCTGTTCGTCTCCGTCGACGGTCGACCCGGGATGGGGCCGTTGCTCGGCGGGCGCGAACTCGACCAGAACGATCGCATCCTGCGACGCATCAAGGGCGCCGGCCAGGTCCGTGGACGCACGATTCCCGCCGATCAGGCATTCGGTGACTACCTCGAACTCAAGGGCGTCGGTGGCATGTTGCGCCGCGCCGCGTCGGCAGCATCGCTCCCGATGATCGCCGCCGCCACGCCGGGACTCGAACACCTGCTCGTGCTCGGCAAGATCAAGGAACTCGAACGTGAGCGTGCGGCCGACCTCATCATCGTCGATGCCCCGCCGGCCGGCCATGCTGCGCCGTTCCTCCGATCGGCGACCGGGCTCTCCGACGTCGTGCAGTCGGGGCCGGTCCGCGATCAGGCCGTCGAGGTCGATGCGATGCTGCGCGATCCGGCGCGTTGCCAGGCGATGATCGTCACGCTGCCCGAGGAGACCCCGATCACCGAAGCCGTCGAGCTGGCGAACGAGCTCGGTGGCGACATCGGAATGGCGCTCCTGCCGCTCGTGGTCAACGCCTGCTGGCCCGAGCGCCCGGGGTTGACCAAGACCCCGGCGATGGCGGCGCGTTCGCAGAAGATCACCCTGTCGCCGGCGGCGAAGGCGGCCCTCGCGTCGTCGGGCGACTTCGGACGTGAGCGGCTCGATCGGCAGCACCAACAGATCGACCGGCTGCTGTCCACGCTCGAGCGGCCGATGGTGACGCTGCCACGCCTGCCGACACCGCGTCTCACGCTGCATCACCTCGGTGTGCTCGCCGATGCGCTGGTCGCACCGCTCATCGATCCGGACCAGGTGTCGACACGAAAGGTGTCGACATGAGTGCAGCCAGGAGCGACGTTGCCGAGTCGTTCGCCGACGAGGTGGCCACCGCGGCGTTGATCGTCACGTGCGGCCCGGGCGGCGTCGGCAAGACCACCACGGCGGCGGCCCTCGGCGTCGCCGCGGCGCGCGCCGGGCGTCGAGTCGTCGTGGTGACCGTCGATCCGGCTCGTCGCCTCGCCGACGCGTTGGGCCTCGAGCCCGGGGCAGCGTCGGATGCACCGCATCGCGTGACCGGTGTGCCCGGCATCGGAACCGACGGTGCTCCCGGTGAGCTGTGGGCGTTGATGCTCGACGCCGCCTCGACGTTCGATCGGCTCGTGTACGAGCAGACCTCCAACGCGAAGCAGGCCGAAGCGATCCTCCAGAACCCGGTGTACCGGGCCATCTCGGGCTCGCTGTCGGGCGCGCAGGAGTACATGGCGATCGAGCGGCTGCACCAGCTGCACACGAGTGGCGAGTGGGATCTCGTCATCGTCGACACGCCACCGTCACGACATGCGATCGACCTGCTCGAGGCACCCGATCGACTCATCGGCTTCCTCAGCCATCCCGTGTACCGCACGCTCACCGTGGGCCAGCGAGCGTTCGCCAGGGTGACCAACGCGGCAGCGTCGATGTTCCTGTGGGCAGTCCGCCGCCTCGCCGGCCCGCAGATCGTCGAGGACACGGTCGAGTTCTTCCGCTCGCTCGCCAACATCGAGCCGGGCCTTCGACAGCGCGCCGGCGAGGTGTCGGTGCTCCTGCGGTCCGACGCCGCGACCTTCGTCGTGGTGTCGAGCCCGCGGGCCGAGGCGATCGGTGAGGCCGAGCATCTGATCGGAGCTCTGCGTGACGGCGACTTCCCGTTCGCCGGCGTGGTCGTCAACCTCATCCATCCGATGCCGATCGAGCTGGCACCTGCTGATCGGGCGGCGCTCGCCGACATCGGTGACGGGCCGCTCGCCGATCACGTGGCCTGGCACGACGAGCTGACGGAACTCGCGGTGGCCGAGCGTGAGGAGATCGCCGTGCTGGAGGATCTCGCCGAGGATGTGGTGGTGGTCGAGTTGCCGCTGATGTCGGTCGACGTTCACGATGTCGCCGGTCTCATCGGGCTGGCCGACCGCCTCGTGGGCGCCAACTAACCTCGACCGGGTGACTGGGCTCCCCGACCGGCTCGATCGTCTGATCGACGAACTGTTCACTCGTCCCGACGGCGAGGGCATCAGTCTGGCGTTGGTCGTCCAGCAGCGCGGCGAGGTGGTCGCCGAGCGGTACGGCGTGCAGCCGGAGAACATCTTCCAGCCCGAAATGGCCGTCTCGGCGGCCACCACGCTCACGAGCTGGTCGATGGCCAAGAGCATCACGCACGCGGCGCTCGGGTTGCTCGTCGCCGACGGTGTGGTCGACGTCGCCGCTCCGGCCGCGGTCCCCGAATGGGAGGGGACCGACAAGGCCGAGATCACGCTGCTGCAGCTCCTCGAGATGCGCTCCGGCCTTCGTTTCGTCGAGGACTACGTCGACGACGGGGTGTCGCACTGCCTGGAGATGCTGTTCGGCGAGAGCGGGCCGAGTCATGCCGCCTACGCCGCGGCGCTCCCGCTCGATCATCCTCCCGGCACGTTCTACAACTACTCGTCCGGGACGACGAACATCATCGCTCGGATCATCGGCGACATCGTCCACGGCGCAGTCGGCGGAGACCCCGACGATCGACGCGCCGCCGTCGAGTCGTTCCTGCACGGGCGCCTCTTCGGGCCGGTCGGGATGACGTCGGCGACCCCGAAGTTCGACGGTGCAGGCGATTTCGTCGGCTCGTCGTACGTGTACGCCACGGCGCGCGACTTCGCCCGGTTCGGTGAGCTGTACCGTCACGACGGTGTGACCTCCGATGGCGTTCGCATCCTCCCCGAGGGGTGGTCGCATCAGGCTCGGGGTTTCTCGGCCCTCGACCCCGAGAACGGTTGCGAGTACGGCCGGCACTGGTGGATGTGGCCGGAGCTCCCCGGCAGCCTGGCGTGTCACGGCCACGAGGGCCAGTACGTCGTGATCGTGCCCGACCGCGAGTTGGTCGTGGTGCATCTCGGCAAGACCCCTTCGGGCGAGACCGCCGAGCTGCGTGCTCGTCTGCGCGACATGATCCGACTGTTCTGATCGATGGCTTGGTAGGAAGGGCAGGTGATGGATCGGGCCGAGCGCGAAACGGATGCACTCCGTGGGTCGCTCGATGGCGTGCACGACACGACGCACGAGATGGATCGTGGCTGTCCTGCCGACCGGCGAGCTCCCGGCGCTCATCCGGGCCGACGGCAAGTCGAAACCGAGGATCCGACCGATCCGTCTCACGATCAAGGCGTTGCTGTTCGTCGTCATCGCCGTCTTCCTGCTGCCACCCGTCCTCAGTGGTTTCAGGCAGGCCATCCAGACAGCCCGTGAGGTCAACCCCGGGCTGCTCGCAGCGGGCTTCGTGCTCCAGATCCTCGCCCTGTTCAGTTACTCGCTGCTCACCCGCGCGACGCTCGGCACCGCCGGTCGGCAGCTCTCGAAGGCGCGCATGTTCCGCATCCAGCTGAGCACGAAGGCGCTGTCGAACATCGTGCCCGGTGGCAATGCCGCGAGCTCGGCACTCGGCTACCGCCTCCTCACACTGTCGGGGATCAGCGGGCCCGACGCCGGGTTTGCGCTCGCGATGGCAGGGATCGGCTCGGCGGTGGTGCTGAACGTCATCTTCTGGAGCGGGCTCATCATGTCGATCCCGTTCCGAGGTGTCAACGAGGCCTACAGCCTCGCGGCGGTCGCCGGCATCATCATCATCGGTGTGGCTGCCGGCCTCGTCGTCGGCATCATGGACGGCTCGGGCCGGGCCGAACGACTGGTGCGATGGATCGCCCGCAGGTTCCGGACCGACGAGGACAAGTTCGCGGCGGCACTCCACCAGGTCGCGGAGCGCCTCGAGGAGCTCGTCAGGGATCGCCCGTTGCTGCGCAAGGTGGTGTTCTGGGCGTTGGCCAACTGGCTGCTCGATGCTGCCTCGCTGTGGGTGTTCGTCCAAGCGTTCGGCGGCACCCTGAGCCTCGACGCGCTGCTGGTTGCGTTCGGCTTGGCCAACGTGCTCGCCGCGATTCCGATCCTTCCCGGCGGACTCGGTGTGGTCGACGCCACGTACCTGACGACCCTGGTGGGCTTCGGGATTCCCGCGACGCGTCGTCGTCGCGGCGATCGGCACCTATCGCCTCGCCCAGTACCTGATGCCGATCGCGCTCGGCGCGATGGCGTATGCCTCACTGCGGGTCGGGCCGTGGAAGATCGAGAAGCGTGACCGGCTGGTCGGACTGCGCGATCTCGCACGGGCCGAGTCGGAGAAGGGCGAGTCCCGCCTCGACTTCGCGCTGCGGTTCGGTGGCAAGCGTCCGATGGCCGACGAGGCCGACGATCCGGCGCTGCAGGCCGTGCTGAAGCCCGAACCCGAACCGTCACGAGCGACGACGACTGACGGCTTTCGTCCGGCGGTCGACCGAGCGGTACCGTCACATCCATGACAGTGCACGAACGCCCCTTCGGTCGGTACCTCGAGGACTTCAAGCCCGGCGACGTCTACCGGCACTGGCCCGGCAAGACGATCACCGAGTACGACGACCATCTGTTCTGCATGATCACGATGAACCACCATCCGTTGCACACCAACGACTGGTTCGCGGCGCGAGTCGGTGCAGGGTCGCAACGTCGTGGTCGGCAACCTCGTCTACTGCCTGGTGCTCGGCATGAGCGTGCCCGACGTGAGCGGCGCGGCGATCGCCAACCTCGAGGTCGAGACGCTGCAGCACAAGTTCCCGACGTTCCACGGCGACACGATCTACGCCGAGACGCGGGTGCTCGAGAAGAAGGAGTCGTCGTCGAAGCCCGACCGGGGCATCGTCACGGTCGAGACGAAGGGCTTCAACCAGGACGGCAAGGAAGTCTGCTACTTCAGCCGCAAGGTGATGATCTGGAAGCGGGAGTTCGCCCCGGACCGCAAGCGCCCGTACGACGGCACCGACGTCTGGGCCGACTGACGCCGGACTGCACGGCCGGCGGCGCGTGGTCGCGTGATCGACCCCGGCGCGGTCCTGGCGTGGGGCGCTGCGGATCTGCGCGACCTGCCGTGGCGCCGTGAACGTGATCCGTGGCGGATCCTCGTCGCCGAGGTGATGCTGCAGCAGACCCAGGTCGATCGGGTGATCCCGAAGTGGACGGCGTTCCTCGACGCGTTCCCCGACCCCGTCGGCGTGCGCGGAGGCGTCACTGGCCGATGTCCTGCGGCTCTGGCAGGGTCTCGGCTATCCGAGGCGGGCGAGGAACCTGCATGCGACCGCGGGCGTGGTGGTCGACCGAACATGACGGCCGGCTGCCCGACGATCTCGACGCGCTCCTGGCGCTTCCCGGCATCGGTCCGTACACCGCGCGAGCGGTACTCGCGTTCGCGTTCGAACGCGACGTGGCGGTCGTCGACACGAACATCGCCCGCGTCCTCGCCCGGACCGTCGGTGAGCGTCTGACCCCGAAGCGGGCCCAGGCCGTGGCCGACGAACTCGTGCCGGTCGGGCAGGGGTGGCTGTGGAACCAGGCGTTCATGGATCTCGGCGCCGTCCGTGTGTCGACCGGTGCCGAAGTGCGGCGAGTGCCCACTCACGTCGACGTGTGCATGGTTCGTGGGCGGCCTGACGGATGCGGACCCGGCGGTCGGCTCGGCAGGGGTGAGCACGCGTCAGGCGCCGTTCGAGGGCAGCGACCGTCAGGCCCGCGGCCGCGTCATGAAGGCGTTGGGTGCCGGCCCGCTGCCGCGTCGGCGCGTTCGATGCCCGCATCGTCGACAGCCTCGTCGCCGACGGCCTCGTCGCCGTCGATGACGACGTTCTCACCCTCCCCGCTGTTACATCCGCCGTTACATCCGGGGTCAGACCCCAGATGTGACGCCCGGCGGATTGGTGGGCGTCGCGTGCCAGATCTACGGTTGGGCCGTGCGCCCAGCCAGAGACTTCTTCCGCCCGCTCGCCGTCGGTGCCCCCGAACCCGTCCGCGAGATCCCGTTCCCGCCGAGCCGGATGATCCACTTCTTCCCGCCGTCGAACGACAAGATGCGCTCGAAGGTGCCCGGAGATCGCGCCGACGGTCGACATCCTGCTCGGCAACCTCGAAGACGGCGTGCCCGCCGACCAGAAGGAAGCCGCCCGGGCCGGTCTGATCGAGGTGGCCAACACCGTCGACTTCGGCGAGACGCAGTTCTGGACCCGGGTCAACAGCCTCGACTCGCCGTGGGGCCTCGACGACCTCACCGCCGCAGTGCTCGAAGCCGGTGAGGCGCTCGACGTCATCATGATCCCGAAGGTCGAGGGGCCCGAGGACATCCACTACGTCGATCGGCTGCTCGCCCAGCTCGAAGCGAAGGCCGGCCTGACCGAGCCGTTGCTCGTCCACGCCATCCTCGAGACGGCCAGGGGAGTCGCCAACGTCGAGGAGATCTGCGCCGCGTCGCCCCGGATGCAGGGGCTGTCGCTCGGGCCGGCCGACCTCGCCGCGAACCGGCGGATGAAGACCACCCGTGTCGGCGGCGGGCATCCCGGATACCTCGTGCGTGCCGATCCTCCGAAGGATGCCGAGGGGGCCGACGACATCGAGGCGCCCCGCACGACGTACCAGCAGGATCTGTGGCACTACACGATCGCCCGCATGGTCGACGCGTGCGTCACCAACGGCATCCTGCCGTTCTACGGACCGTTCGGCGACATCAAGGACACCGTTGCCTGCGAGGACCAGTTCCGCAACGCCTACCTGCTCGGCTGCGTCGGCGCGTGGAGCCTGCACCCGGTGCAGATCGCCATCGCGAAGAAGGTGTTCAGCCCCGACCCCGCCGACGTGGCCCACGCCCAGCGGGTGATCGAGGCCATGGGCGACGGCACGGGCGCGATCATGCTCGACGGCAAGATGGAGGACGACGCGTCGGTCAAGCAGTGCCGCGTCGTCGTCGAACTCGCCCACGCCCTGTCCGAACGCGACCCCGAACTCGCCGCCCTCTACGGCTTCTGAACCCGTCCAGCGATGATGTGCGACCCCTGCGCCGTCTCATCGCTACCGCTCCGATGAGGTTGTGGCGCACCCCTCGCGCCGAATCTCATCGCTCATGATCGAGGAGTGAACATGACCGACACGAACAACGACCTCCGTCCACGCCGCTCGGTGCTGTACATGCCGGCTGCCAACGAACGTGCGCTCGAGAAGGCGCAGACGATCCCGGCCGACGCGATCATCTTCGACCTCGAGGATGCCGTGGCGCCCGACGCCAAGCCCGACGCGCGCGTCAAGGCCGTGGCGGCCGTGCAGTCCGGCCTGTACGGCAGCCGGGAACTCACGATCCGGTGCAACGGCCTCGACACCCAGTGGGGTCGCGACGACGTGCTCGCCGCAGGCGCGGCGTCGCCGTCGGCGGTGGTGATCCCGAAGGTCGATTCGGTCGAGTACGTCGACCAGGTGTCGGCGCTGCTCGATGAGGCCGGCGCACCGGCGAGCGTGATGATCTGGCCGATGATCGAGACCCCGACGGCGATGTTCAACGTCCGCTCGATCGCCGCGCACCCTCGAGTCGCCGTGCTCGTGATGGGCACGAACGACCTCGCCAAGGAGCTGCGGTCACCGTTGGTGCCCGGCCGGCATCCGCTCGTGACGCACCTCGCGACGGCGTTGCTCGCCGCTCGTGAGGCCGGCAAGGTGATCCTCGACGGCGTCTACAACGACGTGAAGAACCCCGAGGGGTTCGAGGCCGAGTGTCGACAGGGCATGGAGATGGGCTTCGACGGCAAGACGCTCATCCACCCGAGCCAGGTCGAGCCCGCCAACGACATGTGGGCGCCGACGGCCGACGACATCGACTACGCCGAACGCGTCATCGCCGCATTCGACGAAGCGGTCGCCGAGGGCAAGGGCGTCGTCACGGTCGACGGCCGGATGATCGAGAACCTCCACGTCGACAACGCCCGCCGCGTCCTCGCAACCGCCGCCGCCATCGCCTCGCTCTCCTGAGCCCTTCCCAGCCCCTCCGAACGCGCCGAAATTCTCCTCCAGGTGCGCGCTCAGCGCGCACTGCCAGGAGAATTTCGGCGGTATTCGGGGGTCAGGGCGGGGAGGTGATCGTCGGCGAGGATGGCGTCGAAGGCCGCGTCGGCGTAGGCGACCATCTCGTCGTCGGTGCGGTCCTGGATCGGGTGCGGGGTGAACAAGCGGGCGACCGACGCGAACCCCAGCGACGTCGACTGGGCGATCGGCGGCGTCGACGAACTGTTCGGAGGCGATGAACATCCCGGGGATGCCCCGGAGCTCCAGATCACTGATGTCGTGCACACTGCACGACGTACAGCTGCCTCAATCGGCCAAGGCCTCGATCACGACGTGACACTCGACCGAGATCTGGTGGCGCAGGTCGACGGGCGCCGGCTTCGTGAACGTCGGCTTGCGGTAGCGCTTGACCGTCGCGCCGACGCCGACCAGGCGCTCCTCGATCCGGTTCAGGAAGACGTCGCCGCGTGGTTTCGAGATGTCGAGCAGGCCGACCGTCAGACCGTCGAGCGATGCCGGTCGGGCGAGGCGTTGACGCTCGGCAACCGTGCGCTCGCTCGTGGGATCGAGAATCGTGCGAGTCGCCGTGGCAGTCATGATCGGTTCAGTATGTCACGGCACGGGTGACCGGTTTCGAGCCGACGTCACCGTTGGCCCAGCCGCCGATGATCTCCGAGAACAGGCCGGCGCCACCGCCCGCGTACGCGAGCATGAGGCCGCCCGAGCGGAACTTCGGGAGCGAGGGAGCGTCGGCGAATGCTTCGGGCAGTCCCTCGGCCATACCGTCGGCACCCCGGACGAGAGCCGACCCCGGTCGGTTGAGGTGCGCCGAGATGCCGGCGACGATCTGCTCGCGATCCCACCCGGCGTCGGCGAACACCCGGGCATGCTCGGGCCCCATCACCAGGATGGCATCGAATCCGAGCACGAGTTTGGGGTGATGCATCGCCTGCAGGCTGGCCGCGAGCGACCGGGCGAGGGAGTCGGGTTCGCGCGACAACTGGTCGACGACGCAGCGCGTGCCTTCGCCGGCGAACACGGTGAGGGCATCGACACCGGGCTCGATTCCGTGCTCGCCGGCGAGCGTGCCGTAGGGCGACTCGACGTCGTTCTCGGCGAAGCAGAATCCGATCTTTCCCGGGCTGCCATGGGTGGCACGGTCGACCTCGCCGGGTCGGCCTCCACCGACGTTGCGCACGACGAGTTGCAGGGCCCGCCCGATCGTGGAGTTGGCCCGGTTGCCCTGCCCGAGCGCATTGCCGCCCGAGTTCATCCCGATCGCTCGGGTACCCGGCCCGCTGCACACGATCACCGGCCCGACGGGCATGGTCGTGGCGAGCAGACCGTGCATGTTGAACTCGTCCGGTTGCAGGTGGCCTCGACCGCCGTGAGCACCCATGGCAGGTACTCGGGCAGACAGCCGGCCATGACTGCAGCGATCGCCACCTTCTCGACGGTGACGTCGACGAGATCGGGCGGCACGGTCGCGACGATGTCGGACGGTGCACGGGTGGTGCCGGTCAACATGCGCATCACCCGCTCCTCCGTCGGCGGCACCACCGGAAGACCGTCCGTCCACCCGCGGGTGAACATCATCTCCATCTCGTCCTCGGCCTCGGCGACGTCGATGCGGCGCGACGCGAGGATCGATGCCCCGAACCGGACGTTGAGCGCATCGACGAGGTCGGGGTCGACGCTCATCGATCCGCAGCCCGGCCGCATCAGTGGGAGATCGGGCCCGAGCCCGCCGACGCCGGTGACGCGTTCCCACTCCTCGCGATGCCACCCGACGGTCCGCTCCACTTCGACGCCGTCGACGACACGGATGACGGTGGGCACGGTCTCGATCTCGTGATGCCAGCTGACGGCGAGGTCGTGATCGTGCACCGCCGCGACGTCGCCGGGGAAGTCGGGGTCGTCCTGCGTGTACACGGTGAGGGTCGTCGCCTCGTCGAGCTGCACGAGGACCGAGCCGACCGAGTGGCAGGTGGCGCACTCCTCCTTGACCACGATGACGATCCCGTCGGGAAGTACTGGTCGATCGAGCTTGTCTGCCATGGGTCGACGGTAGCAACCGGCGAGGCGGTGCGACGTAGGTCACTTCGGCCGGGTTTGCGTGGAGATGTGCCGAAGGATCTATCGTGCGTCCATCGGGGGTTCACAGAGTCCAGAGGCTGCATCAGGCGGCATGAGGGTCACCTTTCACGGCGTCCGTGGGTCCACCCCGTGCCATGGCGAGGAGATCGCCCGCTACGGCGGCAACACCTCGTGCGTGTCGGTGGACATCCCCGGTCTCGATCCGGTGCTCTTCGACCTCGGCACAGGGCTGCGCTACTTCGGTCAGACGCAGCCCCCCGACGAGCCGTTCCGCGGCACCTGCCTGCTCAGCCACCTCCACTGGGATCACATCCAGGGGCTGCCCTTCTTCAAGCCGTTCCTGCGGCCCGGGGCTCACGTCACGATCTATGCCCCGTCCCAGCCCGGTGACATCACCGTCGCCGACGTCTTCGCCGACACGATCAAGCCGCCGCTGTTCCCGATCCACTTCTCGATGTTCCCCGGGATGGTCGACCTCCACGAGATCGCCGACGACGAGTTCACCATCGGCGACGCGAAGGTCATGACACGCCTGATTCCGCATGTCGGGCACACGGTCGGCTACCGGGTGGAGTGGGGCGGACGCTCCGTCGTGTACATGAGCGATCATCAGATGCCTGCCGACGGCACGCACTCCGCATGGCCCGGGGCTCTCGAGCTGTGTGCCGGCGCCGATCTCCTGATCCACGACGCGCAGTACACGCCCGAGGAGTTCGAGACCAAGCGTGACTGGGGCCACTGCACGCCGGAGTACGCCGTGTGGCTCGCCGCGACCTGCGGGGTCAAGCGTCTCGCGCTGTTCCATCACGACCCGGCCCACGACGACGACGAACTCGACACGATCCTCGGCGCAGCGATCGAGTGCGCAGGCAAGCTCGGCGTCGAGGCGTTCGCCGCACGCGAACGAACCACCGTCGACGTCTGAAGCGTTGCCGTCGCTCGCCGTCGTCGCGTCCGTTCTGCTCGGCGTGACGTTCCTCGTGGCCGGCGGTTCGAAGATCGCCGCCGGTGAGGCGTGGCCCGCAACAGGCCCGTGGGCTCGGTGCGCCGGCCCTCGTGATTCCGGTGTTGCCGTGGTTCGAGATCGCGCTCGGCGCCGTGCTCGTCGTGCAGCTGTCCCGTGTTGTCGCCGTCGTCGGTCGCGCTCGCAGTGCTGGCGGCCATGACGGCACTCATCGCCCGGCGTCTCGCACAAGGGGAGCATCCTCCGTGCGCATGTTTCGGTGCGTGGTCGGCCAAGCCGCTCGGTCCGGGCCATCTCGTCCGCAACGGCGTGCTCATGGTGCTCGCCGTCATCGCCATCGCCGCGCTGACGTTCACGATGTGTCTGACCACCTCGTGAACCTCGGGCGTGAGCGTCAGGTCGTGGCGAGGATGAAGGCGAGGGTGCGGGCCTCGTCGCGCCAGGCGTCGTAGCGACCGGTCGGGCCACCGTGGCCGGCGTCGAGTTCGGTTCGCAGCACGATCGGTGCCGACCCGGTCGACACGTCACGGAGCCGTGCGATCCACTTCGCCGGCTCGTGCACGCTCACCCGCGGGTCGTTGAGCCCGGCCGTTGCGTACACCGCCGGGTAGTCGGCGGGCACCGTGTTGTCGTAGGGGGAGTAGCCGAGCATGCACGTCGAGTACGGCTCCTCGCGAGGGTCGCCCCACTCCTCCCACTCGGTGACCGTGAGCGGAAGTGTGGGGTCGCTCATGGTGCTGACCACGTCGACGAACGGCACCTCGGCCACGACGCTGCAGAACAGATCGGGCCGCTGGGTCATGCACGCCGCCACGAGGAGGCCGCCGGCTGATCCGCCGCGGATCGCGAGGCGGTCGGCGGCGACGATGCCGCTCGGAGACGAGGTGCTCGGCGCAGGCGATCGTGTCGTCGAACGTGTGCTGCTTGGCGAGCAGCCTGCCGTCGAGGTACCACTGGCGACCGAGTTCGCCGCCGCCACGCGGGTGGGCGAGCGCCCAGACGAATCCGCGATCGAGCAGCGACAGGCGGGCCACGGAGAACCACGGCGGCATCGATGCCTCGTAGGCGCCGTAGCCGTAGAGCACGCCGGGCGCGGTGCCGTCGAGTGGCGTGTCGACGTGGTGGACGATGTCGAGCGGCACCCGGGTCCCGTCCGCAGAGGTCGCCCAGAGCCGGCGGGTTCGATAGAGGTCGAGGTCGACGTCGAGGCGTGGGGATCCGTCGCAACAACGTCCGCTCGCCGGTGGTGACGTCCTCGTCGTAGAGCGTCGTCGGCATCGTGAGCGACTGGATCGTGAACCGCAACAGGTTCGTGTCCCACTGCGGATTCGACGCCGGTTCGACGTCGTGGGGGTCGTCGCCGAGGTCGACCACACGTTCGCTGCCGTCGCGGAACAGGATCCGCAGCCGGGGCTGGGCATCGGCCCATTCGTGGATCACGAGGTGCGTCGCGAACGCCTCGGCGCTGACAATTCGTCGGCCGGGGATGTGGGCGACGAGTTCGGTCCAGCTCGCCGGTCGCGTCAGGTCGGCTTCGACCGGCGCGGTCAACACCCGGAAGTCGACGGCGTCGTCGTTCGTGTGCATCACGAACCGGTCGCCCCAGTGATCGATCGCCGTACTCCACGTCCGGTCGCCGCTCGAGCACGACGACGGCATCGTCGGTCGGTCGGTCGGTCGACAGCAGCCGGGTCTCGCTGCTCGTGCGGCTCGCCGAGTGGATCACGATCCACGACTCGGAGCGGGTGGAGCCGACGCCGACGAAGAACCGTTCGTCGGTCTCGTCGAACACGCAGACGTCGTCGGCTCGTGGCGTGCCGATGCGGTGGCGCCACACGGTCGCCGGGCGTTCCTGCGCGTCGGGCGTCACGTAGAAGAGCCACTGGCCGTCGCGTGACCACGCGACGCCGGCGTTCGAGGTGACGTCGAGTCGATCGTCGAGGTCAGCGCCGGTGGCCAGGTCGCGGATCTGCAACGTGTAGTGCTCGTCGCCGGTGGTGTCCATCGACCAGGCCGCGAAGCGATGATCCATCGACACGTCGAACGCTCCGAGGTCGAAGTACTCGTGATCCGTGCGCCTCGATGTTCTCGTCGAGCAGGACCTGTTCGGTGGCGCGATCGGCGGTCGGTCCCCGGTGGTGGACCGGGTAGCTCTGGCCCTCGGTGGTGGAGGTGACGTACCACCACGGACCGAACTCGACCGGCGTCGACAGGTCGGTCTCCTGCACTCGGGATCGGATCTCGCCGAAGATGGTCTCGATCGTGTCGGCGTGGGGGGCGAAGAATCGTTCGGCGGCGGCGTTCTCGGCTTCGAGATAGGCGAGCAGCTCGGGGTCGTCGACCTGGCGCATCCAGGCGTAGGGGTCGTCGACGTCGCCGGTCGGGCGCCTCCAGGTGTGGGGCCGCTGCGGGGCGCAGGGTGTGGTGGCGGCGTGGTCGTTCTGTGGCTCGGCTTCTTCGGTCACGGTCGAGCCAATGTAGACAGCCAGCGGTACCGTTTCGGCACCATGCGTGTCTGGATCGACCAAGACCTGTGCACCGGTGACGGTCTGTGCGTCGACCACTGTCCCGACGTGTTCGTGCAGCTCGAGGACGGCATCGCGTATGTCGCCGAGAGCGGCCAGGTGCTCAACGATCCCGGTGGGTCGGGCAGCTTGGCGTGGGTGACGCGAACGACATCTCGGCGATGTGATCCATGCGGCCGAACTGTGTCCCGGCGAGTGCATCTTCATCGAGGTCGAGGCCGATGCGGTGGGAGACGACGAGCTTCCCGATCTCGTCGACCTCGCCGACGACGCAGCCGCCTGACGGTCTGTCGGGGTCGGGTCCGCAAAGACCGGTCCGGTCTGTCGGGGTCGGGTCCGGACAGGCCGGTCGGGGAAGATCGACCACGGCTGACGGAAGCGTTCGAGTAATTGTTACTATGGCCGTAGTGGTAATTCATCCCGCCGTTCTTCATGGAGGATTCCGATGACCAGCTTCGATCTCGATCTCAGCAAGTACAGCCTCGGCTGGAGCGACGAGGGGGTCGAGTACGCCTTCACGCCCGAGAAGGGCATCAACCCGGGCGTCGTCGAGCAGATCTCGTGGTGGAAGGGCGAGCCGAACTGGATGACGCAGATGCGTCAGCGCTCGCTGCGCCTGTTCGAGCGCAAGCCGATGGCCGAGTGGTTCGCCGTCAACATGCCCGACATCGACTTCCAGGACATCTACTACTACCTGCGCCCCGCGGGCGAGCAGGTCGACGACTGGGACGACCTGCCCGAGGAGATGATGCGCACGTACGAGAAGCTCGGCATCCCCGAAGCCGAGCGCAAGTACCTCGCCGGCGTCACCGCGCAGTACGAGTCCGAGGTCGTGTACCACAAGAACCGCGAAGACCTCGAGGAGCAGGGGATCCTGTTCTGCGACATGGACACGGCGCTGCGCGAGTACCCGGAGCTCGTCAAGGAGTACTTCGGCACGGTCATCCCGCCGGGCGACAACAAGTTCGCCGCGCTCAACACCGCGGTGTGGTCGGGCGGCTCGTTCATCTACGTGCCGCCGGGCGTCGAGGTGGAGATGCCGCTGCAGGCGTACTTCCGCATCAACGCCGAGAACGCCGGCCAGTTCGAGCGCACGCTGATCATCGCCGACGAGGGCTCCAAGGTGCACTACATCGAGGGCTGCTCGGCGCCGGTGTACACCACCGACTCGCTGCACTCGGCCGTCGTCGAGATCGTCGTCAAGCCGAACGCCCGGGTCACGTACACCACGATCCAGAACTGGTCGCCGAACGTCTACAACCTCGTCACCAAGCGGGCCCGGGTCGAGGCCGACGGCCACATGGAGTGGATCGACGGCAACATCGGCTCCAAGCTCACGATGAAGTACCCGGCGGTCTACCTCGTCGGTGAAGGCGCGACGGGCGAGGTGCTGTCGGTCGCCTACGCCGGCGCCGGCCAGCACCAGGACGCCGGCGCCAAGATGATCCACGCCGCGCCGGAGACCACGTCGAAGATCGTGTCCAAGTCGATCTCCAAGGACGGCGGCAGCACCACCTACCGCGGCCTCGTGCGGGTCGAGGAAGGCGCGACGGCCGCAAGAGCCACGTGCAGTGCGACGCGCTGATCCTCGACGAGGACTCGGTGTCGAAGACGCTGCCGTACATGGAGGTCGGGGAACGCGACGCTCAGATCGGCCACGAGGCCACGGTGTCGAAGGTCGCCGACGAGCAGCTCTTCTACCTGATGAGCCGCGGCCTCTCCGAGGAGCAGGCGATGGGCATGATCGTCAACGGCTTCATCGAGCCGATCACCAAGACGCTGCCGATGGAGTACGCCGTCGAGTGGTCCCGCCTGATCGAGCTCCAGATGGAGGGCTCCGTCGGCTGACCCGTCCGGCCACCCCACTGGTGGGTGGCCGGACGGACCGGGATGTCAGAGGTAGTAGCCGAAGACGTCGATGATGAACTGCGTGCTTCCGGCCTGGTTGCCGCAGAACACCTTGATCTTGCGGTCCGCGTCGACCGGCACGGTGACCGCGTTGGCGATCTGACGTGGTTGGCCGGGATCCAGTTGAGCAGCGACGTCTCGGTCGATGCTGTGTCACCGGCGGTCACGGCGAGGAAGTTCGGGCCCGTCGTGTCGACGGCCGTGACGTTGATGTGCACAGCCGTTGCTCCTGCGGGTACCGCGTTCTTCAGTGTGACCGTGCCGCCGGGAGTCGTGGCCGTCGGCGACGCTGACCACCCGGCTGGTGTTCGGTGCCAGGAGGCCCTTGACGGCGTAGTTCGGGCTGGCGGGAGTCGTAGGCGCGCTGCGGGGCGATCGCGTTGTACGAACCCGGACGTCGGGGTTGCCGGCCAGCTTGACGAAGCGGACGACGTCGCGTCGCCGTCGCGGTCGGGACGGTGAACCAGAGCGTGCCGTCCTTGTCGACGTACAACTCACCGGCGACGTGCTTGCCGGGCGTCGGCCCGGTCACGCTGCGCCGGCGAGAAACAGCATGTGCGCGCCGTCGAGCGAGGCGACGGCCTGGGCGGTCGGGACCGGGTCGGTTGCTGCAGCGCGGCAGGTGACAGGTTGGCCGCGACGACACCGAATCCGGCGGCGCGCCGTGGTCGACCCGTGGACGCCGTTCGGGATCGTGGCGTCGCCGTAGCCGCCGACGCCGGCCGGGAACGGTGCAGTCGGCCGGGGCACGTAGCCGCCGACGCTGAATGCGCTCGGGCCCGCCGTGTCGGGGCGGCTGCCGGGCGTGAAGTCGACGATCGTCGGGGGCGCGTGGTCAGGTTGCGTGGCCCTCGGTGATTGAGGGTCGCCGTCGGCGGCGGATGCGGTGCCGCTCTTCAGCATTGCGACGCCGGCGGCGGCGCCGGCGCCACCGATGGCGAGTTTGCGCAGCAGGGCGCGTCGTTCGTTGGGCGTGTCTTCCGTGTGCTCGGGTGTGATCGTTGTGTCTGACATGGCAGGAACGCTCCTTGATTGGCGGGGGTGACCGGTGTTCGTTGCCGACGACTCGGTCGAGACGATCGAGTCGCCGTCACTCAACTGTAACCATCTGTCGACCCGGGATGTACAGGCGCGTCCGGGCATTCCCGACTGCGGCGACAAACGTGTGCCGCACACGGGTCCGAGAGGTGCCGGTCCCGTAGAATCCCCCCATGCCGATGCGGATCGAGTGCAAGAACTTCGAGAGCCGTTCGTACCCGAACGGCGACACCGTGAGGAAGTGCAACCTCGATCTGGCTCCGGATGCACCGTGGCGCTGCCCGGAGAACTGTCCGAAGTACGAGCGTCGTCTCGCCGACGTGGCCTGGACGCACGGCTCGCTCGTGGTGCCGCCGACCCCTCCCGAGCCGAGTGGCCTCGACGACGGTTCCGCTGCGGCCGTGCTCGACGAGGCCGAGGAGATCCTGAATGCGGCGGGTTCCAGCATCCGCGCCGAGGTCGAAGCCGAGCAGGCCGCCGCCGATGCCGGCATCTTCAAGCGCATCTTCAGGCGCAAACGCTGAACCGTCACACGGTGCCGGGTCAAACGTGACACTTCGGTGGATGCGCCGGGTCTGCGGGCGACGACCGTGTGACGGGTGAGCTCGATCAGCGCTGGACGGTGATGTCGTAGGCGCAGGTGTGGGCGCCGCTGGTCTTGTGGGTCACCCGCGCCACGGCGGCGTCGGGCAGCACACCCTGGAGGAATTCGAGCTCGCTCGCACAGGCCTTGCGGAAGCGGCTGGCCACGCTCCAGATGGCGCAGCTGTGCAGGTTGATCCGGAAGTGGTCGTCGGCCAGCTGTTCCCAGTCGCAGAGGTATCCCTGGGCGTCGAGCAATTCGGTCACGCGGGCGACGCGCTCGGCGACGGGGGTGTCGGCCAGCAGCGCCTGTGCGTCGTCGACGAGCCGACGGCGACGACGGTCGAAGATGCGGTCGACGAGTTCGGGCTGCTCGTCGTCGACGAGTTCGAGGAGCTCGATCGACAGGTCGTCGGGGGCGACGAACAGCGGCTCGGTGCGTTCGGTGGCGTGGTAGCGGTCGGCAGGCCGCCCGGTCTGCCCGGCATGGCGGCGTGCTTCGATCAGCCCCGCAGCTCGCAGGGCGCCGAGGTGCTGTCGGACGGCGCTCGATGAGACTCCGAGCGTGGCTGCGAGCTCGTCCGCGGTCGCCTCGCCCTGGCGTTTCAGCGCCTCGAGCACGCGCCGCTGCGGGGGCGACGGCGCTGCATCGGTGACGGCCATGTGCCGAGCGTAGCTTGTTTGCACACTTTCGCAAGGAAGAACTTGTGAAACGCGATCCGTGCTGGTAGCAAGGGGTACGTGATGCAGCATCGGACACCAGTCAGCAGCGGTGCCGACACCGACCGAGCCCTCGTCTCGCTCGGTAGCGTGGCTGGCGGCCGGAACGAACATCTGCCACACGATCGGCCACGGAATCGGCCCCAGAGAGGAACGGCGATGAGTGAGACGTTGCGAGAGATCGAGGAACTGACCAACGCCGGTTACCAGTACGGCTTCAGCACCGACCTCGACACCGACATCGCGCCGCCCGGGCTGAGCGAGGACGTCGGTGCGGCTGATCTCGGCCAAGAAGAACGAGCCCCAGTGGCTGCTCGACTGGCGGCTGAAGGCGTTCCGGCGCTGGCACGAAGATGGACGAGCCCGACTGGGCGAACGTTGCAGTATCGCGCCCGATCGACTACCAGGCGATCAGCTACTAGGCGGCGCCGAAGAAGAAGCCGTCTCGACAGCATCGACGAAGTCGATCCGGAGATTCGCGAGATGTACGACAAGCTCGGCATCCCGCTGCACGAGCAGAAGCTGCTGACCAGCGTCGCCGTCGACGCCATCTTCGACTCGGTCTCGGTCGGCACGACGTTCAAGGCGAGCTCGCCGAGGCCGGCGTCATCTTCTGCTCGTTCGGCGAAGCGGTGCAGCGACCATCCCGACCTGGTGCGCGAAGTACCTCGGCTCGGTGGTTCCGTTCGCGACAACTATCTTCGCCGCACTCAACTCGGCGGTCTTCTCCGACGGGTCGTTCGTCTACATCCCCAAGGGCGTGCGCTGCCCGATGGAGCTGTCGACGTACTTCCGCATCAACGCGGCCGACACCGGCCAGTTCGAGCGCACGCTGATCGTCGCCGACGACGGCTCGTACGTGTCAGCTACCTCGAGGGGTGCACGGCGCCCAAGCGCGACGACCAACCAGCTCCATGCGGCCGTCGTCGAGACTGGTCGCTCGAGGACGCGCCGAGATCAAGTACTCGACCGTGCAGAACTGGTACGCCGGCGACGAGAACGGTGTCGGCGGCATCTACAACTTCGTCACCAAGCGCGGCAGGGCGAACACGGACGCAAGATCTCCTGGACGCAGGTCGAGACCGGCTCGGCGATCACCTGGAAGTACCCGAGCGTGATCCTGCAGGGCGACCGACTCCGTCGGCGAGTTCTACTCGGTGGCGGTCGCCAACAAGCGCCAGCAGGCCGACACGGGCACGAAGATGATCCACATCGGCCGCGACACCACCAGCTACGATCATCTCCAAGGGCATCTCGGCCGGCCACGGACAGAACACGTACCGCGGCCTGGTGAAGGTGATGCGCTCGGCCGAGAACGCCCGCAACTACACGCAGTGCGACTCGCTGCTGCATCGGGCAACGAGTGCGGCGCCCACACGATTCCGTACATCGAGGTCGAAGAACCCGACGCGCGACCAGGTCGAGCACGAGGCGTCGCACGTCCAAGATCGGCGAGGACCAGCTCTTCTACTGCCGCCAGCGCGGCATGACCGAGGAAGACGCCATGTCGATGATCGTCAACGGCTTCTGCCGGGAAGTGTTCAAGGAACTGCCGATGGAATTCGCCCTCGAAGCGCAGCAGCTCTCGCTGAGGCGTCGGAGCCTGGAAGGGAAGTCGGTCGGCTGATGCGTGCCACGCCTCGAGACACCTCGACCGCCTGCCGATCGGTACGGACAAGCACGATCCTGCAAGTCGGCGCAACGATCCTCGGGATCACGCTCGGTAACGCCGGCGAGGTGCACGCGATCATGGGCCCGAACGGCTCGGGCAAGAGCACGTTCGCGCACGTGCTCGCCGGACACGACGGCTACGAGGTCACCGGCGGCACGGTCACGCTCGACGGCGCCGACCTGCTCGAGATGGACGCCCGAGAGCGCGCGCCGCCGCCGGCGTGTTCCTGGCCTTCCAGTACCCCGTCGAGATCCCCGGCGTCAACAACATGTACTTCCTGCGCACGGCGCTCAACGCGGTGCGCAAGGCGCGCGGCGAGGACGAGATCGACGCCGATGCGATTTCCTCGCCGTGGCCGAGGAAGCGATGGCAGCTCGTCGAGATGGACGCAGGACTTGCTCGACCGCTCGGTCAACGCCGGCTTCTGCGGCGGCGAGAAGAAGCGCAACGAGATCCTGCAGATGGCTGTGCTGGAGCCCGCGCCTCGCCATCCTCGACGAGACCGACTCCGGGCTCGACATCGACGCGCTGCGCATCGTCGCCGGCGGCGTCAATGCGCTGCGCGCGACCCGAGCGTCGATGATCGTCATCACGCACTACCAGCGCCTGCTCGACTACATCATGCCCGACTTCGTGCACGTGCTCGTCGACGGACGCATCGTCGAATCCGGCGACCACACGCTCGCGCTGCACCTCGAGGACCACGGCTACGCCGACTTCGTCAACACCGACCTCAACGATGCCCCCGAGCGACCGCTCGCGGGCGCCCCGTCGTCGGCGATGAGCCCGACTGCACCTCCGGTGTCGCGCTCCGCCATCGACCGGCTCGACTCGATCGGTGTGCCGACCAAGCGCGACGAGGCGTGGCGGTACGCCCCGCACCGCAAGCTCGCCGAGCTGGTCTTCGGTCCGTCGCAGGGCCCGATCGACGACCTCGGCTTCGATCTCGACGAGCGCCTGCCGTCGCTCGACGGTCCTCGCATCGTGATTGTCAACGGCGTCGTCGATCAGGAGCGCTCGAGTTTCATCACCGGCGAAGTTGCCGGTGCAGGTGTGTCGTTGACGCCGTTGGCGGCGCATCGTCCGACCTCGTCGCAACGCACTTCGAGCGCGCCGACGACGACGTCACCGATGCCTACCTGGCGCTCAATCTGGCGTACGGCACCGACGGCGCGGTGATCGAGATCGCCGACGGTGTTCGGCTCGAGGTGCCGATCCACGTCGTCACGGTCGTCGTGCCCGGCTCGACCACCACGGCGGCCGCGGCAACCAACATGTGGTGCAGCGGCGTGTCGATCCATGTCGGCAACGGCAGCTCGGCCACGGTCGTCGAGACACGGCTGGGCGACGGCGACGATGTCGGCGGGTCGAGTGTCCTCACGAGCGTTCATCTCGGCGACGACGCCACGTTCGAACATGTCGTGGTGCAGGACCTTCCGGCGACGCAGGTCCACCTCGGTCGGGTCGAAGTGACGCTGGGCGAGCGCAGCACGCTGCGAACCCGGTCGTTCAACCTCGGTGCGTCGTACGGCCGGCTCGAATATCACATCGAGCTCGCCGGTGAGGGTGCGGTCGCCGACATGTCCGGGTTGTTCTCCGGTGTCGGTGAGCAGACCCTCGACCAGCAGATCACTGTGGTCCACCTCGCCAAGGACGGCACGAGCCGGCAGTCGTTCCGTGGGGTGCTCGACGACGCCAGCGTCGGCGTGTTCAACGGGGGCATCGACGTGTGCCCCGGCGCCGACGGCACCGACGCCGAACAGTCCAACGACAACCTCCTGCTGTCGAACCGGGCCGAGGTCAACACCCAGCCCCGCCTCGAGATCCTCGCCGACGAGGTCGCCTGCAAGCACGGCGCCACCGTCGGCCAGCTCGACGACACCGCCCTGTACTACCTGCGTTCGCGTGGCATCGCTGCCGACGACGCACGGCGCCTGTTGATCCGCGGGTTCGCCGACCAGGTCGTCGACGACGTCGGCATCGACGCAGTTCGCTCGTGGATCACCCACCGACTCGGACACGACGATGACTGATCCCGACGCAACGACCAGCGACCAGTCCGTCGGCGAACCAGCCGTCGGCTGAATCGGCTGTCGGCGTCGGCGTCGGCGTGCGCAAAGGGTTCCCCCTGCCGCGCGACTGCGAGGTCACGATCGTCCCAGCGGGCCACCGGACCACGTTGCCCAAGGGCGAGCGGGTCACGTTGATGCAAGCGCTCGGCGGCACCGCCACCGTCAAGACCCGCGAAGGCGAGATGGCGCGCCTGAGCCGCAGCGACTCGATCGAGTTCGGCTTCATCGAGGCCCGCGACGACGACACCCCTGTGGTCGCGAATGATGCACCGTTCAGCGTCGACCGGGTGTGGGAAGCGGCCACCACGGTCTACGACCCCGAGATCCCCGTCGACATCGTCGAACTCGGTCTCGTCTACCGCGTCGACGCCGAGCAGACTGGCGAGCGGCGGCTGGCGCGTCGAGGTCGACATGTCGGTGACCGCACCGTTCTGCGGCATGGGCGACATCCTGCGCCAGGACCTGCACGATGCCGTCGCCGCGCTGAACGGCGTCGAAGAGGTCGAGGTCAAGCTGGTCTTCGACCCTCCGTGGACCGCATCGCGTCTGTCCGACGTGGCGCGCCTCGAACTCGGCATGATGTGAGTTCCCGCTAGGTTCGCACGGATGAGTGACGCGCCGCATCGCAACGTGGTCCGGGTGATCGATGCCGGCGCTGCGATCGGGCTCGACGTGCAACCCGTTCGATTCCCCGAGGGCACCAAGACCGCAGTCGATGCGGCTGCTGCGATCGGTTGCGGAGTCGGCCAGATCGTCAAGAGCCTGATCTTCGCCGTCGACGGCGAGGTCGTGCTCGCGTACGTCAGCGGATCGAACCAACTCGACGAGACGAAGCTGGCGCTGGCCGCCGGCGGAGCCGTCTGCAGCCGTGTCGACGCCGACACCGTGCGGGCTGCGACCGGCTTCCCGATCGGTGGCGTGCCGCCGTTCGGTCACGACACCGCACTGCCCGTTTTCATCGACCCGGATCTGCTGCAGTACGACGTCGTCTGGGCAGCGGCGGGCACCTGGCACGACGTGTTCTCGTTGACGCCCGCAGGAGCTGGTCGTCGGCGAGCGGTGGCGTCGTCGTCGAGCTGGCGGCGGTCCTGAGGTGTTGGCCGTCGGCCGACCCGCTCGGCATCCGAGCGGCTGACGACCCCTGGGACGTCGATCCTCGCGCTGCTGTTCCCGCGGCGGACTCGACGATGCGCAGCACGACCAGGTTCGTCACGCCGTGCGATCGGCGGCTCGCCATCGACTGAGCGTCAGCCCGCATGGCGCTCGGTGCGCTCGATCAGCAGACGAGCGACGTCGCCGGTCACCATCCGCTGGGGCATCGACGACCTCGTCGACGTCGACGTCGACGGCGTCCGGGTGGCGCTCGACCGAGCCGACGCGCTCGGTGTCGATCCAGGCGATCGCGAGGGGGGTACGAGCCGCACGTCGATGTGCGACGCTCGACCGGCTGCTCGGCGCCGGCGATGTCTTCGTCGACGTCGGCGCCAACGTCGGATATCCACACGTTCCGGGCGTCGGCGCGTGTCGGCGCCGATGGCCGGGTCGTCGCCGTCGAGGCGAACCCCGAGAATGCCCGGCTGATCGCCCACACGATCGAGATCGAACTCGATCGACGAACGTCGAGCTGGTGCCGGTGGCGCTGGCGGGCATGTCGTGGCTACGTGAGTTCGGCATCGCACGTCGGCTCGAACGGTGGATTCCTCCCGGACGGCGATCAGTCGTCGGCGTCCGGGCGCGGGCATGATCGTGCCGACGCTGGCGCTCGACGACCTCGGTCTCGACGACGTGTCGGTGGTGAAGATCGACGTCGAGGGCGCCGAGGCCATCGTGATCGACGGTGCGTCCGCGACCATCGAGCGCCACCGACCGACGTTCGTCATGGAGTTCTCGACAGGAGATGACCAGCTCGCGTGTCGGCGAGGAGCCCGCGCGAGCACCTCGCCCGGTTCGTCGACTGGGGCTACTCGATCTCTCGTCATCGACCGATCCACCGGCTCGCCGATGCCGGTGGCGTCCGTCGACGAGCTGCTTGCCGGCTGGGGCGACTTCCTGCGATCGAGGATCTGCTCCTCGACCCCGCTCGAACGCTGAGCACGGCTTCGCCGCAGCACGGGTCTCGCGGACCACCGATTCGGCGGCGGCTGATCGATCACGGCGCGGTCGAGGGCGTCGGCGAGGGTGTTCCAGGCGAGGGTGGCGCACTTGATGCGCACCGGGAACTTCACGACGCCCTGCAGCGCCTCGAGGTCGCCGAGTCGGCACCTCGTCGTCGCCGCGGCTGCGGCTTCGTAGCGTCCTCGATGCCGACATCATCGCCTTGAAGCGTGCGGATCAGTGGCCCTGGCCTGGCGTCACCGGCTTGCCGTTCACGGCCTGGGTCATCATCGACGCCGACGACTGGGAGATCGAGCAGCCCTGGCCGCCGATCTTGACGTCGCTGACGATGGCGTCGTCGCCTTCGCCGTCGACGAGGAGGTACAGCGTGATCTCGTCGCCGCACAGCGGGTTGTAGCCCGCGATTCGATGGCGGGCGGCGACTCGAGCTCACCACGGTTCCGGGGGTGCGGTAGTGGTCGAGGATGATCTCGCGGTAGAGGTCTTCGAGGCCGGGCATCAGAATCCGAAGATATCGGTTGCGCCGTCGAGCGCATCGGCCAGGGCGTCGACGTCGTCGGTGTCGTTGTAGATGTAGAAGCTCGCCCGGGTGGTCGACTGCACGCCGAGCACCTGCATCAGCGGCTTGGCGCAGTGGTGGCCGGCGCGCACGCACACGTTGCGTTCGTCGAGCACCTGGCTGACGTCGTGGGGGTGCAGATCGCGGAAGGCGAAGCTGAGCACGCCGCCGCGCACGTCGACGTTGTCGGGGCCGTGGATGGTGATGTCGTCGCCGAAGCGCTCGTTGAGCGTGTCGAGCGCGTAGCGCGGTGAGGTCCATCTCGTGCCGGCGGACGTCGGCCATGCCGAGGTCCTCGAGGAAGTCGACCGCGGCGCGCAGCCCGACGGCCTCGGCGATCGGCGGCGTGCCGGCCTCGAACTTCGCCGGCACCGGCGCGGTGGTGAAGCCGTCGAGGGTGACGTTGTCGATCATGTTGCCGCCGCCGAGGAACGGCGGCATCGCGTCGAGCAGCTCCATGCGGCCCCACAGCACGCCGATGCCGGACGGGCCGCACATCTTGTGGCCGGAGAAGGCGACGAAGTCGGCGCCCCACGCCTGCACGTCGGTGGCGTTGTGCGGCACGTACTGGCAGGCGTCGACGACGGCGAGCGCGCCGGCGGCGTGGGCGGCGGCGCAGAGCTCGGCGACGGGCGTGATGCGTGCCGAGCACGTTGGACATGGCGGTGAACGAGAACACCTTGGCGCCGTCGAGGAGTTGGTCGAGGTCGGTGAGGTCGAGCTGGCCGTCGGCGGTGAGCGGCACCCAGCGGATCTCGATGCCGCGCTCGTCGCGCAGCATCTGCCACGGCACGATGTTGGCGTGGTGCTCCATGTGGGTGAGCACGACGACGTCGCCCTCGCCGAGGTTGGCGCCGCCCCACGAGCGGGCGACGAGGTTGATCGCCTCGGTGGCGTTCTTGGTGAAGATCACCTCGTCGGGGCTCGCCGCGTTGATCAACCGGGCGACGGCACGCCGGGCGCCCTCGTAGGCCTCGGTCGCCTCGCCGGCGAGTCGGTAGGAGCTGCGGTTGATGGGCGCGTAGGAGGTCTCGAGGAACTCGGTCATGGCGTCGATGACCTGGCGCGGCTTCTGCGACGTGTTCCCCGAGTCGAGGTACACGAGAGGTGCGCCGTCGATCTGACGCGACAGGATGGGGAACTCCTTGCGCACCGCGTCGAGGTCGAACGTCATCAGGCTCGCCAATTCTATCCCCGCCACGAATTCTCCCTATCCCCATAGGAGAAATTCAAATGAGAGACGGAGCATTCCGTGCGGAATAGTTCTCATCAGGTGGGAACTATTCCGCACAGAACCGAACGAAGGATTCAGCGGGTGCGTTCGATGTGCTTGGCGACGAGGTTCTCGAGGGCTTCCTGGTTGCCGCTCGTGCGGGTCGGCTCCTTGTCGGTGCCGAGCTGGGCGTCGTGGAGCTGCTGGAGGGTGACCTTGCCGGCGAGGATGTCCTGCTCGGCGGCCCAACCGGCGTACCGGTCCTCGCGCCGACGATCGAGTTCGCCGTCGTCGATGATCGCCGCGGCGGCGACGAGTGCCCGGGCCATCGTGTCCATCCCGCCGATGTGGGCGTGGAACAGGTCGTTGCGGTCGCTCGACTGGCGGCGCAGCTTGGCGTCGAAGTTCATCCCGCCGGTGGTGAATCCACCGCCGCGGAGGATCTCGAGCATGCCGAGTGTCATCTGCTCGACCGACACCGGGAACCGGTCGAGGTCCCAGCCGAGACGATCGTCGCCGGCGTTGGCGTCGATCGATCCGAAGATCCCGGCGGTGAACGCGGTGGCGATCTCGTGGGCGAAGTCGTGGCCGGCGAGCGTGGCGTGGTTCACCTCGATGTTCACCTTGACCTCGTTCTCGAGGCCGTACTTCTGCAGGAAGGCGTACACGGTGGCGACGTCGTAGTCGTACTGGTGCTTGGTCGGCTCGAACGGCTTCGGCTCGATGAGGATCGTGCCCTCGAAGCCGATCGCGTGCTTGTGCTCGATCACCATGTTGAAGAACCGTCCGAGCTGGTCGAGCTCGCGGCGCATGTCGGTGTTGAGCAGCGTGTCGTACCCCTCGCGACCGCCCCACAGCACGTAGTTCTCGCCGCCGAGTCGCTTGGTCGCGGTCATGCAGTGGGCGACCTGCGCGGCGGCGTAGCGGAACAGGTCCGGATCAGGATTCGTGGCAGCACCCGCCTGGAACCGCGGGTGCGAGAAGAGGTTCGCGGTGCCCCACAGCAGGCGGACGCCGGTGCGCTCCTGGTGGCCGGCGGCCAGCTCCACCATCTCGTCGAAGTTGCGGCACGACTCGGCGAACGTCGAACCCTCGGGAGCGATGTCGCGATCGTGGAAGCAGTAGAACGGCGCGCCGAGCTTCGCGAGGAACTCGAAGGCGACCTCCATCTTCTCCTTCGCGGCGGCCATCGGGTCGCGGCCGGGCTCCAGCCACGGGCGATCGAGGGTGCCGGCGCCGAAGATGTCGATGCCCTCGGAGTTGAACGAGTGCCAGTACGACACGGCGAAGCGAAGTTGCTCGGCCATCGTGCGGCCTGCCACGACGCGGTCGGCGTCGTACCAGCGGAAGGCGAGCGGGTTGTCCGACTCGGGCCCTTCGAAGCGGATGGTGTCGATGTCGGGGAAGAAGTCGTTGCTCATGTCGGGCGCGTCCTGTGCTCGGTCTGTTTGCACCTGACCTCGGGTCACATGCATCGGGATGTTTGTTGACAAGTATGACAAACCTCGATCTAGAGTGCAACCCATGACCGCGGCCGCTCGCACGCCCCACCTGCGGCGGTCGAATCTGGCGCTCGTGCTCGACCAGTTGCGACGCCGCGGCTCGTGCTCGCGATCGCAGCTCGTCGCCGCAACGGGGCTGACCCGCAGCGCGATCGCCGGCCTCGTCGGCGAGCTGGAGGCGATCGGTCTCGTCGTCGAAGCGCCGCCGACGCCCGACGGTCGACCCGGCCGTCCGTCACCTGTCGTGCACGTCGACGACCGGTGCGTCGTCGCGCTGGCGATCGAGATCTTCGTCGACGAGATCGGCGCGGCGTATCGTCGCGCTCGACGGCTCCATCGTCACGCTCGGTCCGAGTGGCGCGACCGCGGGCGCGGGTCGCCGTTGCCGAGACGGTCGCCGATGTTGCGGCGCTGGTCGACCGGCTGGACGCCCAGCTCGCCGACTCGGGCCCATCCGCGTGCAGGACATCACGTGATCGGGTGCGGCGTGTCGGTGCCCGGACTGGTCCGCGATGTCGACGGGGTGGTCGTCGCCGCCCCGAACCTCGGCTGGATCGATGTGTCGCTGGCCGAGTCGCTCGCGTCGGCGCTCGGCCGTGAGCTCCCGATCCACGTCGGCAACGACGCCGACCTCGGCGCCCTCGCCGAATCGCGTTTCGGTGCCGGTGTCGGCTCCGACCACATGATCTTCGTGTCCGGTGAGGTCGGTGTGGGCGGAGGGCTCGTCGCTGCCGGTCGGCCGGTCGTCGGGCACCTCGGGTTCGCCGGCGAGATCGGCCACCTTCCCGTCAACCCCGAGGGTCGGCGATGTCGTTGCGGATCGATCGGCTGCTGGGAGACCGAGGTCGGCGAAGCGGCGCTCCTCGAGCGGGCCGGCCTCGACCCGGATGGCGGGCGCGCGGCGGTCGAGGAGTTGCTCGACCGTGCCGCCGCCGGGGATCGCCGGGCCGATGGATGCGCTCGCGTCCGAGGCGCGCTGGCTGGCGATCGGGATCGCCGGGCTCGTGAACGTCCTCGATCCCGACACCGTGGTGCTCGGGGGTCTGTTCGCGCGGATCCTTCCCGCAGTTCGAGCACATACTCGACGTCGAACTCGCGGACCGCCGCTACCTCGCGGCCCGCCGGGATGTCGCTGTCGTCGGTGCGGCCCTCGGCCCGCAGGCGGTGACGGTCGGCGCCGCCGAGCTCGCCTTCGGCCCGCTCCTCGACGATCCGGCCGGCGTGATGAGCGCGGCAGTCGCCTGATCAACGCTCTGACCGTCTGGCGAGCGTCATGGCCCGATCGGGGCGCAGCAGGAACGGCGTGAGGTGGGCGGCGAGGTTCGAGAACGGCAGCACGTCGGCGTGCAGATCGATGCCGAGAGTCTCCGTCATGAATCGGCGGCGGGCCTGAACTCGCTGCCAGGCATCGGGGTAGGCGGCAGCGAACTCCGCTCGGAGTGACTCGTCGGCGAGTGCCACGCCGTCTTCGATGTTCGTCGTGAAGTACGGCGTTCCGGTCGCCGGGATGATGTCGCACTGGAGCGCCATGCCCGAGCGCAACTCGATCGTCGAGCCGGGGAACACCGGCGAGTTGACCCACTCGTCGAGGTGGAGTTGGTGCCCGGGATTGAGCGACACCCCGAAGAACGGATCGCCCAGGTGCCGGTCGACGACGGCCTGGAGTTCGCCGCCGACCTGGCCGACGTGGAGTGCTCCGTACCAGTCGGCGACGGCCTCGAAGTACGGAGCGACGAGCCGCGCCACGTAGTCGACGATGCCGTCGGGCAACTCGGCGGCGTCCTCGACGACGAATCCGGCCCGGCAGTTCAGCGCTCCCCAGATCCCGAACGCGATCGTGAACGGGTCGCCCCGCTCGATCGGTCGATCACCGGGGCTCAGCAGCCCGTACCGTGCCCGCGGCCCGGCGCTGAGCATGAGGTGGCACGACAGCGGTGACCGTTCCATTCGAGCAGCCGGGCGGCCTCGCGCTCGGTCATGCCGGGTTGCAGCCCGGTCAGCACGTTGCGCACGCTGCGCGAGGTCTGGCACGCCGCCCATTCGAACGCCGCGAGCTGCTCGACCTCGTTGATCACCCGCAGTCCGTCGGCCGCATCGATGAGCAGGTCGGTCGCATTCTCCACCAGCCCGGCCGTGCCCACGGCCGACCGGAGTTCGTCGACGAGGAATGCCGGCGCCTCGATCGTCGCGCGGTTCGCGTAGGTCTTCCAGCCGACGACTCCCACTCGGCTGCCCGGCCCGATGCCCTCGTCGCGCAACGTCTCGTCGAGTGGTCTCGAGTTGTCCCGCGCCTGGCCCGGCAGGCTGAGGTCCTGGAAGCGGACCGGCCGCACGGGGAGTGGCGCCGCCGCGCCGAGGTCGAAGCACTCGTTGCCGAGCAGGATGGCCGGGTCGCCCGTCGCCGCGACGATCAGCACCGCTTCTTCGAACCGTGGGTCGAACCCGGTCAGGTAGGCGATGTTGGCGCTGTGCTCGCGGTCGGCCCACACGACGAGGTGGTCGTAGCGGCGCGGTGTCCATCGCGGACCGCAGCCGGTCGAGTCGATCGGCGAAGATCGACGGCGGCAGCAGCGGTTCGGTCGCCGGCATGCCGAAGTCCGGCAGCGTGATCTCCGCCAGATGTGCCCTCGACTCGGTCACGTCGTCACTCCCCCGGCAGCCACGGTGTCGCTTCGGTGGCGCCCCGCTCGATCGTCACGAACTGGTCGGCGCCGACCGTCATCCACGGTCCGGTCTCCCCGTCGGGCCACTGGATGCGGACCTCGGCCTCGTCGGCGTCGCCGAGACCTGCGTGGATCCAGCCGCTCTTGCCGCCGGCATGGCCGCCACCGACGGTCACCTCGCGAACGACCGTGCCGATCACCCACCTTGACCTCGACCCACGCGCCGACAGCGTCGACGTTGGGCGCCGGTTGCTCGAGCTGCGACTGCGATCCAGTGGCCCATCGGACCGGGCTGTTCGGCGTCGCCGCTGCCGACGTTGCGCCACAGCGACACGTTCGCCTCGCGATGGACGACGACGAGGTCGAGCATCCCGTCGAGGTTGAGGTCGACGAGCGAGGCTCCACGGGCTCGCTCGTACCCGACGATGCCGGCTGCCTCGCGCGCCCTCCACGAACGTGCCGTCGGCTTGGCCGATCAGCAGGTTGCTCGGGTCGCGGGTCGCGTAGTCGGGCTGCGCCTCGACGTTGCCCTTGCTGATGAACAGGTCGACGAAACCGTCGTTGTTCACGTCCTCGAACTCCGGGATGCCACGCCGTCGACGGGAGTACGTCGCCGCCCGCGTACGGACGCTGCGCGGTGACGCCCGCCTTGAGCGCCATGTCCTTGTACGTCGGCTGGGCCGGGCCGTTCTCGAGTGTCTGCAGCTTGTTGTCGCCCTGGCTCGTGAGGAACACCTCGGGATAGCCGTCGCCGGTCAGGTCCCGGCTGGCGATGCCCATGCCCCAGATCTGCAGCGGCCGCCAGCCGTCGGCCTCGGTGTACTCGCGTGGCGCTCGCCCGTCGGCGATGCTGCCACAGCTGTTCCCGGCCGTCGATGTAGTAGTTCCGGTCGTTCGAGACGCGCAGGTCTCGACGGCCCGAACGATCCCAGTCGCTGAAGAGCATCGACAACGTGCAGTACCCCGGGCGTGAGCGCGATCGGTGCGTCGTAGCCGTCCCCGCCGACGTCGGGCGCACGAGTTGGCTGTCGTCGCAGGCGTCCTCGTCGAGCGTGCGGTAGTTGCCGAACGCGAGTGTCGGCAGCGCGTTCGTGCCCTCCCACGTGGCGCTGAACGCGGTGGTCCAATCGTCGCCTCCGTCGAGTCCGAGTTGCTCGGTGGCGTCCTCGAAGCGGCAGTCGCCGAGCCCGCGCAGCATGACGTTGGCCCCGCGGCGCAGGACGGCGAGATCCATCATGCCCGTCGCTGTCGACGTCGAGTGGATATGCCCCGGTCACCGCCGTCAGGTCGGTGACCGACGACGCCAGCTGTTCGAAGCGGAGCGCACCGCCCACCTCGCTCTGGTTCCGGTAGAGGGCAGCGGGCTCCGTGCCGCCGGCGAAGTAGAGGTCGGCGAACCCGTCGTCGTCGCAGTCGAACGCGGCGACGCCTCCGCCGACGAAGTGCTCGTAGGCGCCTTCGTAGGAGTGGTCGATGCCCGAACCGCTCGTGTCGTCGACGAACCGCGGCGCGTCGCCGGTGGCGGCCGCCGACGACGACCGTCCGTTGCGCCAGACCAACAGTCCTGCCGACCACCACGAGCACCACGACGAGCGCGCCGACGGCCAGCCACCGTCGACCGCGAGGATTTCGCCTGGGATCGAGCGATCCTCGGCAGGGACCACCGGCTCGTCGGACATGCACCGATTGAACCACCTGGCGACGGCCGGCAGGAATCGCGTCCGACCGATGGCAAGCGACGCCGGTCAGCTCATCGCACGCGGGAGCGGGGTGAGTTGACGTCCGATCTGGATCACCTCCATGCTGTGGTCGATGTCGAGCGCCGTCCTCATCACCGGTGCGGCCGGATCTCCTGGCGGCGCAGGCCGCCGCATGGCGTCACGTCACGTCACCGGGAGCGTCGTGGACCGGCGCCGAGCGGCGAGCGATCGCCCAGACGGCCATCGCCGCGCTGGACGACACCGATCCGTTGCCGCCGTGGGTGTCGCCGACGAGCGTCGGTCGATCCATGCCCACCGACGTCGCACTTCCCGACGTGGTGGTCGATGCCGTCTACCGGATCGCCCGTCATGCCTCGACGCTGACCGACGCCTGGTATCGGGAGCAACTCGAACGAGGCATCGATGCGTTCGCGTACGTCGAGATGGTCGGGGTCGTGGTCGCCGTGGCCGCGGTCGACGGATTCTTCCGGTCGGCAGGGCTCGAGCGGCCGCCTGCTCCCCGAGGCGGTGGCGCGGTGAGCCCCACGGCCGACACCCGCCGGTCGAGCCGGCCGACGTTGAACTGGGTGCCCGTGGCCGCGCCAGCGGATCGTGTGGCCGCCGTCGTCCAGGGCCTGAGTGCAGCGCCGGCGGAGTGGGACAACGTCTGCGGGCTCGCCGCCGCGCAGTACATCCCGGTCGACGAGATGGGCGAACTCGGCGTGGAGCCGTGGCACGCTCAGCCGAGGCGAGATGGAGTTGGTCGCGGCGCGTCTCTCCGCCGTCGCGCGAGTGCTTCTTTTGAACGACTTCGCACACGATGATGCTCCGTGCGAGCGTCAACCACCAGCCACCGAGTCCGGACTCCGCCGAGGAGACCGAGACGCGTTCGGAGATCCTGGAACGGTTCGTCGCCGCAGTGGTCGGTGACGATCCCGGCAGGTGCCGTGGAGGCCCGAGCGATGCTCGTCGACCGCCTCGGTCCGGACTGGTTGATCGATGCCTCCGCGGTGATCGCGAACTTCGAGATGATGACCCGTCTCGCCGATGCGACCGGGGCCCGTCTGCGTCCCGAACAGATCGAGGCTGCCGCATCGATCATCGACGACCTCGGGCTCGACGCGTTCCCCTCCCGCGAGGAGATGAGATCCGGTCGTCAGCCGCCGGTGGCCAGTGGCAGTTCGTCGACGTTGAGCCAGCGGTCGCCGGTCGCCCGGCGCAGCGCGAAGGTCGTGGCGAACGGCTGACGACGTCTGCGTCTCGCAGGTTCCCGTCCGCGTCGTAGGTCTCGGTGGTTCTGCGTGCCGCGGGATTCGAGGCCGAGACTCAGGCCGTCCTGCCTCCCGAACGGGAACCAGGAGCGTCACGTGCACCTCGTCGATCGCGTAGCGGTCGATCACGGTGGTGCCGGTCGGGGCAGCGTCGTCGAGCCGGGCCCGCATCGCGTCGAGCCGGTCGCCGTGGTCGACCGCTTCGAGGATCGACGCGTCTCCGCGGAGCAGCGCCTGGTTCTCGAGTTCCAGGTTCTCCGCCAGCGTCAGGACGATCGCCTCGCGCTCCGGGCCCGGCGATCTCGTGGTTCCAGTCCAGCACGCCCTGCTCGACGGTGATCGTCGGGAAGGTCGCCGGGTCGACCTGGTGGGGCACGCGACCCAGCACGTCGTCCGATCCGAGCCCGATGACACCCTGCGCCGAGGTACCCGGCGGCGACGACGCCGACCCCGAGGAGCACCATCGACGGAGGCGATCGCAGCCCACCCGAACGGCCGGCCGGAGGACGGAGGTTCCCGGCTCGACGGCCGACCGCGACGCGGTGGGCGAACCGGCCGACGGTGTCGTCCGCTCGCTCCCGGCGCGGGCACGAGCCGGTCGAGGAGCGGACGGGCCTGCGCACATCACGACGAGCCCGCCGAGCAAGGCAACCTTCGTGCCGAACTCATCGGTCTGCGGCGCCATCATGAGCGTGCACGCCACCGCCACGAGGAAGCCGAACAGGACCCGGCCGACGCGGCCGGACGGCACGGTCTTCGGGTCGGTGATCATGAAGAACAGGAAGATCAGCAGCTCCGGCGAGAACATGATCACCCGCCAGTAGTCGAACCCGCAGACCGGCGTGAACGCCCAGCGCGCCGTCATGCAGTGGCCGGACGCGGCGAGCAGTCCCGAGTCCGACCGCCAGGGTGATCCAGAACGTGCCGGCGACCGCGAGGAGGCGGAGGCGCCGGGTGATCAGCAGCCCGCCGACCAGGATCACGGTGTAGGCCGCGATCATCCAGCTGTTGAGCGGCGCCCACCAGAAGTCGAGCGGCTCGACCCGGGTGCTGCCGAGCACGATGAAGGTGACGACCAGCCCGATGTTCGACGGGTTGAACAAGTGCGAGCCTCGGTAGCGGATGACGTACTTCGTCAGGAGCGAGAACGCGGCAACGCCCGCGAAGACGTACCACGCGTGGGTGCTCCACGTGTCGTCCGGAGGCGTCCCCGGAACCCGGAGGATCAGCGCGACGCCGCTGCCCGTCGAGCATCGCGCTCGCCGGCCACACGAACGATGCGGCTCCGTCGGAACGTGATCGTCACCTCGATGATCGCCGCGGTCAGGATCGCCGCGAGGATCTGCGGGACGCTCACCCAGAAGTTCAGACCGAGCTGTCCGAGCATGTGGATGGTGATGACGACCGCGGCCACGTGCAGTCGGGGATCGCGGATCTTCGGCAGGATCACCGGGTAGGCGTTCGCCCCGATTCTCAGCATGCGGCCGGCACCGCCGCGCCGAGCGTCTTCCTGGCCGTTCGGGCTCAGCGCGGCTCCGGCCGTCGCCGATCGCGGCGCGTGAAGTGCTGGCCCTCCCATCGGGCCGCAGGCTAGTACGGCGCCTGGTTTCGCTAGGTTCCGCCCGTATGCGTCGACGACCCGTTCACCTGTGGCGCCGATCCGCCGGCCCGATCGCCGCGGTCGCGCTCGCCGTCGGCGCGGTGCCCGCGTGCTCGTCGGACGACGCGCCCGAGTACGCCGTCGAGGACTGCGACGCGTGAGGATCTCGGCGGCCGATCCGTGGCGCGGGTGTGGGACGAGACCCTCCTCCAGCTCATCCGCGAAGTCATCCCGGCGCCCACCGTTCACGCTCGGAACCTGTTCCACACCTCCGCGGCGATGTGGGATGCGTGGGCGGCCTACGACCCGGACGCCGACGGCTACTTCGTGACCGAGAAGCAGACGGCCGATGACGTGACGGCCGCCCGTGAGGCGGCGATCAGCTACGCCGCGTACCGGCTGCTGCTCTGGCGCTACGCGACGGTGTCGGACCTCGAGTCGGCCCCCGGTGAGCTGGAGGCCGTGATGGCATCGCTCTGCTATCGCACCGACTACGAATCGACCGACGGCGACGACCCCGCTGCACTCGGCAACCGGATCGCCGAGGCCGTCATCGCCTACGGGAGCACCGACGGCGCGCTGGAGGACGATCGCTATGTCGACAGTTCGTACCGGCCTGCCAACGACCCCATGGTCGTCGCTGATCCCGGCACGGTGATGAGCGATCCGAACGCGTGGCAGCCACTCTCGCTCGGCGACAGATCGCGCAGAACGGCCTGCCGATCCCGGGCAAGGTCCAGACGTTCATCGGCTCCGCAGTGGGGCTTCGTGACCCCGTTCGCGCTCACGCCGTCGCCGACCGGCACACCGATCGACCCGGGGCCGCCGCCGCGCCTGGGCGACCCCGCGACCGACGACGAGTTCAAACAGGCAGCCGCTCGACGTCCTCCGGTACAGCTCACGAACTCGACCCGGCCGACGGCGTGGAGATCGACACGCGCCGGCATCGCTCGGCAACAACACGCTCGGGACGAACGACGGGACCGGGCACGACGAGAACCCGGTCACCGGCGAGCCGTACGACGCCGCGACGGCGCTGCGGGCCGACTTCCACCGGGTGATCGCCGAGTACTGGGCCGACGGGCCGAAGTCGGAGACGCCTCCGGGCCACTGGAATCTGATCGCCAACAGCGTCGCCGGACGCCCCCGGCTTCGAGCGGCGGTTCGAGGGACAGGGTCCCGATCGTCGATCCGCTGGAGTGGGATGTGAAGACCTACCTCGCGTTGAACGGCGCGTCGCACGACGCAGCCATCGCTGCGTGGGGCCTCAAGGCGCTACTACGACTCGGTGCGGCCGATCTCCATGATCCGCTACATGGGCGGCCTGGGTCAGTCGAGCGATCCGGACGGGCCGTCGTACGACCCTGACGGGTCTGCCGCTCGAGGCTGGGCTCGTCGAAGTGGTCACCCCCGAGTCGAGTGCGCCCGGGGCAGCGGCACGAGCAGTTGGCGGATCACGTCGGTGAGGTCGCCGTGTACGTCATGGCAGGGACTCGCCGGAGGATCCGGAGACGCAGACGAGCGGTGTGGGTTGGATACGTGCGGTCGACTGGGTGCCGTACCAGCGGCCGAACGTTCGTCACGCCGGCGTTCGCCGGCTACGTGTCGGGCCACAGCACGTTCAGTCGGGCGGCGGCCGAGGTGCTGACCGGCATCACGGGCACGACGTACTTCCCCGGCGGTCTGTTCGAGTGGACCACTCCGGCGGGCGACCTGCTCCACGAAGCAGGACCCGACGCCGGACGTGACACTCCAGTGGGCGACGTACTACGACGCCGCCGATCAAGCGGGGATCTCCCGGCTGCACATGGGCATCCACATTTCGCAGGACGACTTCGAGGGGCGCATCATCGGAGCCGAGGTCGGCACCGCCGCCTGGGCCCTGGCCCAGCAGTACTTCGACGGCACGCGCCACACCCTGAGCCGGGTCGGCGGTGCCAGTTCGGGACGTAGGTCCTTTGTCGGCACCGGTGCAGAGGTGTAAGGTTCGAACCGCTCGCTGCTCATCGTGAACAGCGAGCGATTCCAAATCCCTGACATCCACCATTCCTGAGGGGGAGTAGCACATGAAAGCACGACACGTGGCATCCGTTGCCATCGTCGCCGGGTTGATCCTTGCCGCATGCGGCAGCGATGACGACTCGTCGAGCGAAGGCACGACCGCCACGAAGCACCTGACCGGCACCGAAGCACCGAGCCGCCGAGGGTGGCGGCGATTGCGTCGTCGGCGTCTCCTGGAACAACTTCCAGGAAGAGCGCTGGGGCAAGTTCGACGAGCCGGCCATGAAGGCGGCCATCGAAGCCGGCGGCGGCAGCTACGTCTCGAACGACGCGAAGTCGTCGGCGGAGACGCAGGCCAGCAACGTCGAGAACCTGATCTCCCAGGGCGCCAACGTCGTGGTGATCCTCGCCCAGGACGGCGAGGCCATCATCCCGTCGGTGCAGGCCGCGACCGATGCCGGCGTTCCCGTCATCGCGTACGACCGTCTGATCGAAGATCCCAGCGTGCTCTACCTCACGTTCGACAACCAGCTGGTCGGCGAGATGCAGGCCCAGGCGCTCTTCGACATCCAGCCGACAGGCAACTGGGTGATCATCAAGGGCAACGCGGCCGACGCCAACGCCGACTTCCTGCGCAGTGGCGCCGAGAAGGTCATCGGTGACAGCCGTCGCGGCCGGTGACATCGTCATCGTCGGCGAGGACTACACCGACAACTGGGATCCCGCAAACGCCCAGACGACGATGGAGGGCTTCCTCACCGCCGAGAACAACGAGATCGACGTCGCACTCGTGCAGAACGACGGCATGGCCGGTGGCGTCATCGCCGCACTCGAAGCACAGGGCCTCGCCGGCCAGGTGCCCGTGTCCGGCCAGGACGGCGACCAGGCAGCGCTCAACCGCGTCGCCCTCGGCACGCAGTCCGTCGACGTCTGGAAGGACGCCCGTGCGCTCGGCACGGCCGCCGGCGAAGCAGCGATCGCGCTGTGCGCCAACCCGGACCCCGCCGCTGTGGCAGGTGCCGCGCGCGTTCACGACGCCCGGTGGCAACGAGCTCAGCTCCATCTTCCTCGAGCCGATCCCCATCACGCAGGACAACCTCGATCTGGTCGTCGACGCCGGATGGATCAGCACGGAAGACCTCTGCCAGGGAGTCGAAGCCGGCTCCGTGGCAGCATGCCCCTGATCGTCGACTGACGACGAACACCCTGTAGTGGAAGTGCCCCCCGCCCGAAAGGCGGGGGGCACTTCCGTACTCGTTGCAATGTGATGTAGAGAAGGCGTGACGATGACTGATACACAAGCGGCCCCGGCTCCGGCGACCGCTTCGAAGTCGGGTTGGCGATCCGGGCTGGCATCGGCCGAGATCGACTCCCGCATGGTCGGCATGATCCTGGCGACCGCCGTGATCTGGATCAGTTTCAACCTCCTGTCCGACGGTGACTTCCTGACCGCTCGGAACCTGTGGAACCTGTCGGTGCAGAGCACCTCGATCGCCATCATGGCGACCGGCATGGTGCTGATCATCGTGTCGCGCAACATCGACCTGTCGGTCGGTTCGCTGCTGGGGTTCCTCGGCTACGTGATGGCGATGGTCCAGACCCGCTGGATCCCCGACACGTTCGACCTCGGCCTGGAACGCTGGTACACCTGGATCGTGGCCCTCGTCGTCGGCCTCGCGCTGGGCGCGGCTCGTCGGTCTCTTCCAGGGATTCCTCGTCGGGTACGTCAAGATCCCCGCGTTCATCGTGACGCTCGGCGGGTTGCTGATCTGGCGCGGCCTGATCTTCCGCTTCGAGCAGGGCCAGACGCTCTCCCCCCTCGACAGCACGTTCAAGTTGATCGGCGGCGGGCCGAGAGGTTCGCTCGGTGACTGGAAGAGCTGGCTGGTCGGCGGGATCGCCTGTGCGTTGATCATCGTCAGTGTCGTGCTCGCCCGGCGCCGTCGTCAGCGCTACGAGCTTCCGCTGCGTCCGATGTGGCTCGACGTCGGCATCGGTGCGCTCGGCTGTCTCGTGGTGGTGGCCTCGATCGGCCTCGTGGCGAACAAGTACATCTCTCCGATCACCGGGAATCCGACCGGCATCGCCTACCCGGTCGTCATCCTCATCATGGTGGCGATCCTGATGACCTACCTGGCGCAACGCCGTCAGTTCGGTCGCTACGTGTACGCCTACGGCGGTAACCCCGAGGCTGCCGAACTGGGTGGTATCAACACCCGCAAGGTCGTCATGCTGACCTTCGTCCTGATGGGCGTGCTCTGCGCGGTGAGTGCAGCTGTGCAGACCGCCCGCCTCGATGCGGCCGTGACGAACCTCGGCGTGACCAACGAACTCGACGTCATCTCGGCGGCGGTCATCGGCGGCACCTCGTTCGCCGGTGGCATCGGCACGATTCCCGGGCGCCGTGCTCGGCGCCGTGATCATGCAGTCGCTGCGTTCCGGCATGGTGCTGCTGAAGGTCGATTCGCCGACGCAGGACGTCGTGGTCGGCTTGGTCCTGATCGTGGCGGTCGGTCTCGACTCGACCCTCCGCAAGGGCGCGAAGTGAGCAGGAGGATCGCCATGACCGATCTCGCCACCCCTGAGACCTCGACCGACGCCGGTGATGCATCCCGTGTCCCGCTCGTCGAGCTGCGTGACATCCGGGTGTCGTTCGGCGGCGTGCACGCCGTCGACGGCGTCACGATCGACCTGTACCCCGGTGAGGTCGTCGCCCTCGTCGGCGGCAACGGCGCCGGCAAGTCGACACTGATCCACACGCTCGCCGGCGCGCATCCTGCCGACGGCGGGCAGATCCTGATCAACGGCGAGCCCGTCACGATCAACAATCCCCGCGATGCCCGCACGTACGGGGTCGAGACGATCTACCAGAAGCTCGCGCTCGCCGACAACATCGACGCGGCCGGGAACATCTTCCTCGGTCGTGAGCTGAAGACCCGGTTCGGCTCGCTCGACGACTCGGCGATGTCGTCCGCGACGCAGAAGCTGATGAAGCGTCTGAACCCGAGGTTCAAGAACCTCCGCACGCCGGTGAAGTCGCTGTCGGGCGGACAGCGCCAGTCGGTGGCGATCGCCCGGGCGGTCCACTTCAACGCCACGATCCTGATCATGGACGAGCCCACCGCGGCGCTCGGGCCCGGCGGAGACGGCGGAGGTGCGTGACCTCATCATGCAGCTCAAGTCCGAGGGCATCGGGATCTTCCTGATCAGCCACGACATCCACGACGTGTTCGACCTCGCCGACCGGATCAGCGTGATGCTCCAGGGCAAGCTCGTCGGCACGGTGAACAAGGCCGAGGTCACCAAGGACGAGGTCCTGGCGATGATCATCATCGGCAAGATGCCCGGTGAGGTCTCCCGACGAGGAGATCGCCGAAATCATCCAGTAAATGAGACGCGGGTCAGACCCTGCGTCTCATTCGACGGGAGCGATTACCAGCCGCGGTCGATCCACTCCTGGAGGTGCGGGCGCTCGGTGCCGATCGTCGTGTCGGCGCCGTGGCCGGGCAGCACGATCGTGTCGTCGGGGAACGTGAACAGCTTCGACGTCGATCGACGTGATGATCGTGTCGAAGTCGCCGTCCTCGAACGAGGTGTTGCCGGGGCCGCCGGGGAACAGCGTGTCGCCGGTGAACAGCAGCGGCGTGCCGTCGAGCGCGAACGACATCGAGCCCGGGGTGTGGCCGGGGTTGTGGATCGCGTGGAGCCGGAGGCGGCCGACCTCGATCACCTCGGCGTCGTCGATGAACACGTCGTAGCCGACGTCCTTCAGCATCGGCGCGTCGAGCGGCGGTGACGGCGACCTCGTAGCCGGCTTCGCGCATGGCGGGCACGGCCTGGATGTGGTCCCAGTGGCCGTGCGTCTCGAGCACTCGTTTCACGCCGAGTCGCTGGCACAGCTCGAGCAGCTGCTCGTGCTCGTTGGCGGCGTCGAGCAGCACCGCCTCGCCGGTCTCGCGGCAGCGCACGACGAACACGTTGTTCTCGTACGGCCCGACCACCACCTTGTGGACCTCGGCATCGGAGTTCGACCAGTGGAGCGTGTCGGGAGTCGCCATGCGCACAGTCTGGCAGTCGTCGGAGCGCACTACTGGTTAGCCTGCGGCCACGATGGCTGACTCCGATCCTGGTTCGACTCGTTCGTTCGAGCAGAGCGATGTGGATGCGACAGCCGACATCGACGCTCGATTCGCTCGACGATGCCGAGACCTCGCAACTGGATCGTCGATCTGGCACGGCCGCACCTAGCGTCGCCGATCCTCGAAGTCGGCGCTGGCACGTTCACCGGCGGCTTCACCAGCGACCGTGCCGTCGAGCCCGGCGGCCACGCCGCGACGGTGCTGACGGATCGCTACGCCGGCGATCGGGTGACCGCCGTCCGTGTTCGGTTCGGCTGATCAACGTGCTCGAACACATCGATGACATCAGGGCGTGCTGCGCGAGATCGGCGAACGCCGCGCCCGGCGCCTGCCTGGTGATCTGGGTTCCCGCCTTCCAGTTCCTCTACAGCCCGTTCGACAGGAAGCTCGGCCATGTCAGGCGGTACCGCAAGAACGAGGCCGAACGCGACGTCCGACTCGCCGGCTACGAGTGGTCGACTCTCGCTACGTGAACATGCCGGGCTGGTTCAGCTGGCTGCTGCTCGTGCGGCTCCTGCGTCAGGAACCCACGTCGCCGACCACCGTGAAGATCTTCGACCGGTACATCGTTCCGGTCGTGCGATGGGTCGAGGACCGCGTCCGGATGTCCGGTATCGGGTCGTCGGTGTGCGCCGTTGCGACGCATAGCGCGCTCGCTCACGAACCGGTGAGTCGATGGCAACGAGCGAGTCGTCCGGACGACCGACGCTCGCAGCGAGTACGCCGCGATCGCAGCACGCCGCACGAACTCCGTCGCGCCAGCCGATCTTCTTGCCGTCGTCGTACGTGCGGCCGTAGTAGCTGATCCCACTTCGTAGACCCGGCAGTGGAGCGCAGCGATCTTCGCCGTCACCTCGGGCTCGAAGCCGAACCGGTCTTCCTCGATGTCGATGCCCTGGATGATCTCGCGCCGGAACGCCTTGTAACACGTCTCCATGTCGCTCAGGTTGAGGTTGGTCGCCATGTTCGATGCCAGCGTCACGCCGGTTGCCGAGCGTGTGCCAGAAGTAGAGGATCCGCCGGGCATCGCCGCCGCTGAATCGTGAGCCGTACACCACGTCGGCTTCGTCGTTGAGCAGCGGACCGAGCACCTTGGGGTACTCGCCCGGGTCGTACTCGAGATCGGCGTCCTGACGATCACGAACTGCTTCGTCGCTTCGGCGAAACCCAGACGTAGTGCCGCACCCTTGCCGCAGTTCACGGGTTGGGCGAGCACGGAGCCGGGGGTCGTCGTAGGCCCGCAGTATCGAGAGGGTGGAGTCGGTCGACGCGTCGTCGACGATGACCTCGCCGACCAGCGGCGACTCGAGGACCGGTCGAGGATCTCCTTGACCGTCTGCTCTTCGTTGAAGCACGGCATCACCACGGACAGCACGCCGGTGGTGGGAGTGTCGTCACGTCGGCGACGCTTCGTGAGCCTCAGCGGTCTCGCTCATGAACTGACGACGTCGAAGCCGAGCCGAGGGCGACGGCGATCTGCGCCGGGTCGAACGTGACGAAGCGGATCGGGCCGGGGAGGCGGTCGGCGGCGGCGAGGTGGATGGCGTCGGTGAGGCGGACGGGTTGCTGCGCACCAGCGCGGCGGCCCGGTCGAGGCAGCGTTGGTCGACGGGCACGACGTGGAGGTGGTCCCACTGCAGGCGGATGGCGTCCTCCAGGTCGAGCCGCAGGATCGGCTCGTCGGTGAGCCGGTCGATCGCCGGCGAGCGCCTCGGTGAGCGCCATTGCCGACGCTGCACCACGATCGGATCGCCGTCGAGCGCGTCGAGCGACGTACGCGCGTCGCTGCGGCGCCGTCGACGTGCGAGCGCCACGCACGCGCGCTCGGTGTCGAGCAGATCGCACGAGTGCGTCATCCCGCGCGAGCTCTCGCGCAGCGACCTGGTCGATGCGGACGCCGGCCCACACCGGCGACCGGCGCGGGCGGTCGCCAGTCGCTGGTGCGGCGCGGCGGGATGACGCGCGCCGGCGCCGATCGAGGCGTTCGAGGTCGGGCGGCGCTCGGCGTCGAGCGGGCCGAGCTGGGCGACCGGTCGGCCCGCCGACGGTGACGACGGTGCGCTCGCCCGCCGCCGGCGCGCCGGACGGCGTCGGCGAGCTCGGCGCGCAGCTCCCGGATGCCGATCGATCGGACCGCATCGATGTGTCCACATGTGTACACAAGCAGAGTTGCGACGGTCGGCGCAACCGCGCCATGATCTCGCGCCATGAACTTCGCCTTCACCGAGGAGCAGGAAGAGCTCCGCAAGACCGTCCGCGCCGTTCCTCGAGGCCAAGTGCCCCGAGGCCGCCGTCCGCGAGCTGATGGAGACCGAGCGACGGCTACGACCCCGCGGTCTGGAGCGCAGATGGCCGAGCAGCTCGGCCTGCAGGGCCTGATCATCCCCGAGGAGTTCGGCGGCTCGGGCTACGGCTTCGTCGAGCTCGGCATCGTGCTCGAGGAGATGGGCCGCGCGCTGCTGTGCGCCCCGTTCTTCTCCACCGTCGTGCTCGCCGCCAACACGCTGCTCGCAGTCCGGCGACGACGCCGCCAAGGCCGACGTACCTGCCCGGGCATCGCCTCGCGGCGAGACCATCGCCACCCTCGCCTTCACCGAGCCCAACGGCAAGTGGGACGAGGCGGGCATCACGATGGCACGGCCACCGACGTCGGGCGACGGCTGGACGCATCAACGGCACGAAGATGTTCGTGCTCGACGGCCACACCGCCGACCTGATCATCGTCGCCGCCCGCACCGGCGCCGGGCGTCAGCCTGTTCGCCGTCGACGGCGACGCCGCCGGGCCTCACCCGCACCGCGCTGTCGACCATGGACCAGACCCGCAAGCAGGCCAAGCTCGACTTCGCCGACATCGCCGGCCACGCTCATCGGCACCGACGGCGCCGGCTGGGACACGCTGCTCGACGCGTGCTCGACCTGGCCGCCGTCGGCCTCGCCGCCGAGCAGGTCGGCGGCGCCCAGAAGGTGCCTCGAGATGGCGGTCGAGTACGCCAAGGTCCGCGTGCAGTTCGGCCGCCCGATCGGCTCGTTCCAGGCCATCAAGCACAAGTGCGCCGACATGCTGCTCGAGGTCGAGTCGGCCAAGTCGGCCGCCTACTACGCCGTGCTGGTGCGCCGCCGAGCTGAACGACGAGCTGCCCGTCGGTGGCCTCGCTGGCCAAGGCCTACTGCTCCGAGGCGTACTTCCACGCCGCCGCCGAGAACATCCAGATCCACGGCGGCATCGGCTTCACCTGGGAGCACCCGGCGCACCTGTACTTCAAGCGGGCCAAGACGCTCCGAGCTGCTGTTCGGCGACCCGACCTACCACCGCGAGCTGCTCGCCCAGCGCATCGGCATCTGATCCGCACCGATCCGAGGTACATGCGGCATTCCACCCGAGGTGGGGTGCTGCATGTTCGCGTTCTGCTACCGCCTGCCTCGGAGGCGCTTGTAGGTCTGGCGCCCGTGTTCGCCCACGAGATCGGCGAACCACGCCCGAGCTTTGCCGTAGGTGACGGCGAGCGTGCCGGGTGTCGCGCCGGCATTCGCGACGTTTGCAGCCCGAGCGGCGGCTGTCGGCCGCCTCGCGTACGAGGTGCTCGTCACGAATGCGCTGGAGTTCCTCCTCGAGGGCCCTTGCGACCAGCGGCGCCAGCCGCGTCGGAGTCGGGGCGCCGGACTCGGCCGGGGTGCGTCCACGTCGATCGTGCCGGCGGAGAGCAGACGCGTCGGAGCGCAGCTCGGCGATGGAAGCGTGCTCGTTGTTCCTCGTCGAACACCGGCTTTCGGGCGACGAGTACGGAATCGGCCCACATGGCCCGGTTCCAATCGGTGAACACGTCGACGACCTCGCAGTCGGCGTAGCGGGCGACGGCGTCGAAGCCGTCGCGTTAGAAGCGCCAGCAGTCGACGCGGGTAGCGGTGTTCGACTCCGTTCGAGGGGGCGATGATCACGGCGACGCCGCCGGGCTTCAGGACGCGCACGACCTCGAACATCGACGCCCAGAAGTACTCGACGTGCTCGAAGGCCTGACCGGAGACGATGACGTCGATCGAATCCGATGCGATCTCGGTCCAGTCGTACGCGTCGGCGACGACGATGTCGACGTTGGCGCCCGCTTCGATGTCGAGGCCGCGGTAGGTCCACGACGGATCGTCGAAGAGGTCCCGGTACGAACGCGGCTGGTCGTCGACGGTCTGACTTCCGAAGTCCAGGATCTCCAGGGGAGTACCCCGGCTCGCAGTGAGGTGGATGCGAACGAACGCCTCCATCTTCTCGTAGGACGAGTCGTGCATGCCGGGACCGTAGCCCGACGGCCGGTCGCACCCAAGTCTCCCCTCCACTGCGCCGTAGGCTCTTGGCGTGGACGGCATCACTCTTGTCTTCGCTGTGGTCGCCGCGTGCGGGGTGTTCGCGATCGCGGCTGCGGCAGTCGGCCGCGAGGCTCATCGCCTCGACGCCGTCGCTCCGCGGGTGGTCTACCAGCTCGACGAGGCCGTCGACTTCGTCTGCGACCGTCTCCCCGAGGAGAGCCAGGCCCGGCCTGACGCCCGCGGAGGTCGCACAGCTCCTGATTTCCACATGCGCTGGCTGCACGAGCAGGGCCTCGCAGCCCGACGACGTGGTCGACGCCCCGCAGTCCATCAGCGAGCCGGTGGTGATCACCGAGGATGCACCTGACCGCATGTCTCTCGGCGAGGCCGAGGAGAACGGCGTGGATCTGCTCGACGACGTCGACGCCGTCAATGTCGTCGAGGCGCATCTGGCCTACCTCGATGCGATCGGCGCCGTCGGCCCGCAAGCCGGCCTCGACGACGTGATCTGACGGCTTCGGACTGACGATCTGCCAAGATGCCGTCATGGCATCGAGCATTCCGAAGGATCGAACCGTCGCCGCGTTCGGGGAGGTCTGGGCGAGCCTGGACGATCTGCTCGCCGGGCTGCACGACGACCAGTGGGCCTTGCCGACTCCATTGCCCGGCTGGACGGTGCAGGACAACGTGTCGCACATCGTCGGCACCGAGGCGATGCTGTCGGGCGAGCCGGGCCCGACCATCGACATCGACCGCGAGGCGAGCGACGCACGTCCGCAACGACATCGGCGTCTTCAACGAGCAGTGGGTCGAGTCGCTACCGGCGACGACCGGCCCCCGAAGACGTGCTCTACCGCGTTCCGTCGGCTGACCGCCGCACGGCCTCGCGACGCTGGACGCGATGAGCGACGACGAGTGGAACGCCGAGTCGTTCACGCCGGCGGGCAAGGACACGTTCGGGCGGTTCATGCAGATCCGCGTGTTCGACTGCTGGCTCCACGAACAGGACATCCGCGACGCCGTCGGGACCGCCCGGTCACGAGTCGGGTCTCGCGGTCGAGGTGGTGCTCGACGAGATGGCGACGGCGCTCGGCTTCGTCGTCGGCAAGAAGGCCGGGGCGACGACCGGGCAGTGGTGACGTTCGCGCTCACCGACGGCGGAGTCGATCGTTCGCGAACTGCACGTCGAGGTCGGCGAGCGGGCAGCGGTGGTGCCGGCGCTGTCGGGTCCGGCGACCGTGTGCTCGACGATGCCGTCGGCGTGATGACCCGGCGCTGTGCCGGTCGGGTCGGCGCCGGATGCTCTGCTCGATCAGGTCGCCATCGACGGCGACCTCGACGCTCGCGTCGAGAATTCTGGAAAACCAGTCGTACACGATCTGACGTGGTGTGCTGAACTGTCTCCACCAGAGAAAGGAGGTGGTCCAACACATGCCAGACAATTCGTACGGGACCCTGGAGGTGGTTGGCCGCTAGGCCGACAGGCTGGACCGCCTGGCGAATTCCCGCCAACCCCCGCTGAACGTCATCGCCGCAGCTGGTCCCCGCGGTGTCCGAGCGTTACACCTGGTGTCTGACACCGGGGGTTACACGTCGTGATGCGTTCAGTCCCAACAGTCCGACAGTGCCGGGATCGATCATCGGTTCCGGCACTGTCGCGCTGATCGTCAATTCTCTGTCATGACGGCTGGTCCCCCGAGCTCCTGCGGGTACTTTTCCGCCGTGAGTTCCGACTGTGCCTCGTAGCGCCCGTCGCGTCACGAGTGCGGGCCGGCGTGCTCGCCGGGCTGCTCGTCGTGCGCCGTCGCCGCCGTGGCCCGTGGGCCCTGCGAAGACGCGCCGTTGACGCCCCGGGCACGATCCGAACTACCGAGCTCGGTGCCGAGGGCAACATGGGCCGACTGGTGACGACCCATCGATGTGCTTCGGGGCCAGGAGGCGGTCGAGATTGCTCGACGGACTCCGGACACTCATCGGGATGCCGCCGAGGACGCCGGGATGTATGCCGGAGGAACTGGTCGAGGAATTGGTCGACGACCCCTCGTTGTTCCTCACCGACCTGCCATGGTCGGCTATCACGACGTCGCTCGGCGACCCGGCCACTCACCGGCGCCGACCGCTCGCTGGGCCCAGCTCACCACGGTACCTGCCGGCCTCGACGCCTCGAGCTCGCGGTCCGTGCCCTTCGGCGGCGTCAAGCTGGCTCTACCTCGACTTCGACGGGCATATGACGACCGGCGACGGCTGGCGACAACAAGTCAGCGTTCCGATCTGGTCTCGGCTCCCTTCGGTGTCCGCGATCATGAAAGTGCGGATCAGCGCGATGCCATGCTCTACGAGATCTGGCGACGGGTGCGCGAGGACTACCTGCCGTTCGACGTCAACGTCACCACCGTCGACCCGCGGTGTCGAGGCCTCCGCAAGACCTGGCCGACCTGATCAGCTCTACGGCCAGCGGATCGTGATCACCCCGACGAACTGGGTCCGCGATGGCCCGTCGGCATCGCTCTCGTTCGACGTATTCGACGTGGTTCGACCACTCGGCGTTCGTCTTCACCGTGGGCACGCAGCCACGAGGTGATCGCCGAGGCGGTGTCCCACGAGGCAGGTCACACTTGGGACTCCAACACGACGGACCACGACACGGCGCCGAGTACTACGACGGGCACGGCGACTGGGCGTCGATCATGGGTCGGAGTATCATGCGCGCGCCCGCGTCACCCAGTGGTCGAGAGGGGAGTACACCGCAACGCCGACAACCCCGAGGACGACGTCGTCGAGATCGCCGACGTACACCGGCTTCCGCCAGGACGATCACGTCTGCACGCTGGTGATCGGCGCCGACGCTCGACCACCGACGGGGTCATCGGCGCGGGCGGCGACGTCGACGTGTTCGCCGTCGACTCTCCTGCTGCCGGCACCGCTCTCTGCCCCCTGCGGCCGGCGCGCGCCGAGGGTCGAATCTCTACGCGGAGCTGACCGTCGAGATCCCGCCGGGCAGCGTGTCTCAACGTCGTCCGGCTGCGGTGAACTGGTCGGTCTTCGTCGCTGACGCTCGACTGCCGCCACGGTGGCCGGTACACCATCGAGGTCGGGTCCAGCTGTCCCGGCTATCCCTCCCCACCGACGACCGGCGACATTTCACGCGTACGGCTCCATGGGTGCGTACGGTCTGCAGTTCACCGGAACTCGGGTGTTCCGGTGACGTCGGGTCCCCACTGCCGTGTCCGTCCACCGTCCCCGGCTCCAACTTCTGGCGATCACCCCGGCGCGACTGCTGGACACCCGTCGACGGCGACGGGTGGTTGCCGTACCGGATCCCCGCCGGCGGCCAGGTCGAGGCTGCAGGTGACCGGGCGGGGAGGGTTCCCGGTGGGCTGCGACCGCCGCGGTGCTCAGCGTCGTGGCGGTCGGTCCCGCCGGCGCGGGTTTCCTGACCACGTTCCCCGTGCACGCCGACCGGCCGACGGCATCGACCGTGAACTTCGTCGCCGGCCAGATCCTGGCGAACACCACGATCGCCGAGCTCTCGGCCGTCGGGCAGCTGATCTGTGCGGCGATGTCAGCGACCGACGTCGTCGTCGACGTGACCGGATGGCTCGGGCCCGGACGGCGACGAGGTTCAACGCCGGACGTCCGACCCGGCGGTCGACACCCGAATCGGTCTGGGCGGCGTCACCCGCCCGCCGCGGTGGGACGCGTGCAGGTCGACTTCCGGTCGCTGCCGCTCGATCCACCGTGGTCGCGCTCAACGTCACGAGCGACGCAGCCGTCGGGCCCCGGATTCGCCACGGTCTACCCGTGCGGAGCCGCGCGCCTTGGCGACCTCGACGGTCAACTTCGTCGCTGGCGACACCCGGCCCAACAACACGATCGTCGGTGTCGGCGACTGCCGGGTGCTGCATCTACAGCTCGACGTCGACCGAGATCATCGTCGATCTCGTCGGCTACCTCGCGTCCGACCGGATCAGTCGTACCTACCCGCCACCCCCGACGCGGCTGCTCGACACCCGCGACACCGTCGGCTATCTCGCGCCCGCCGCCGACGGTGTCGTATCGTCCGGGTCGCCCGTCGTCTGGGCAGCGACCCGGCCATGTCGGCAGCCGTCAACGTGACCGCCGTCGATCACCTGGCCCCGGGATTCGTCACGACCTACGACTGCACCACCCGTCGTCACCACGTCTGCCGTCAACGCCGGTCGGCCAGGTGAACGCGAACGGCGCATCGGTGCCGATCGGGTCGGCGCCGACTCGTGCCTGTTCACCCAGTCGGGGGGAACCTCGTCGTCGACCTCAACGGTTGGTGGGTGCGCTGAGGTCGTTGATGTGTCGACCGCGCCCCGGGCTACCGTTGGACGACCGATGGAGCATCACCCGAAGTTCGAACACAGCCGCTTCGTCGGCGACAAGCGCACGCAGTTGGTGTACGACCTCGACACGTGGGACGACCCGGCGATCATCGACGAGATCGTGGCCGAAGGGTGTCGGGCTCAGCTTCGGACCCGACACGCTTGCCGAGGCCCGCAACCGTGGGTACACCTCGCCACGCCCGGCCCGCATCGACGCCATCGCAAGCCCGCGCCTCACAATGAC
>CAVUUX010000009.1:0-280498 GCA_963744705.1 Ilumatobacteraceae bacterium | reverse complement strand
TGGGCACCGGGGGTGACGGGTCGCACTGGGTCGAACGTGTCGATGATGGCAGCACTGGTGGCCGCGGGCGCCGGAGCGCCGATGTGCAAGCACGGCAACCGATCGGCGTCGTCGAAGTGCGGGACGGCCGACGTTCTCGAACTCTCGGCGTCGCGATCGAACTCACCGCCGACGGTGCCTGCCTGCGTCGGGAGGCCGGGATCGGGTTCTGTTACGCGCCCATGTTCCATCCGGCGTTCCGTTTCGCCGGCCCGCCGGTCGCGAACTCGGCATTCCCACCGCCTTCAATCTGCTCGGCCCCATGGCGAACCCGGTCGGGTGAAGCGCCAGCTGATCGGCGTTGCCGACGCCCGGTTCGCCGAGCCGATGGTGCGGCGCTCGACGCAGGGCCTGACCGACGCGTGGGTCGTCCACGGCGACGGCATGGACGAGTTCACGACCGCGGGCCGTCCGGGTGATGGCGCTGGACCACGGCTCGATCACCGAGTTCACGGTCGACCCGCGGACCTCGGCCTGGCCCGGCAACGACGACGATGTGCGCGGCGGCGCTCCGAGGAGAATGCCCTGCCGTCCGACGGGTCTTGGCCGGCGAGCTCGGACCGCACCGTGACATCGTGCTGCTGAACGCCGCACGGCCTGGTCGTGGCCGGACGGGTCGACGAAGTTCCGCGCCGGGATCGGATGGCGGCGGCCGCCATCGACGAGGGTCACGCACAGGCGAGCCTCGACGCGCTGATCAGGGTGTCGCAAGGCCAGGCAGCTGCGGAAGCCGATCGCTGACCGGGAACGTCCAGTCCCGCTGCAGCGAACGGTGAGCCGCCGGCGCGCTTTCGCAGAATCGGGCCAGACACAGCGCCTCGTCGATCTGTGCCGTGACAGCACCGCTGCGGCACGGCTCCGGGGGCGGCGACGGGCAGCGCCCGCGACACGCCGCCGACCTCACAGCATCGACAGCGCGCCTGCTCGATGGTCCACGTCGACTCGCCGTAGGTGATGTCGGCACGCCCGGCCCTGCGGAGCGCCTCGACCAGTTGCATGCGCCGGGCTGCGCCGACGAGGGCCGTCACCCGGTCGCGCCGCCGGCGCCTCCTCGAAGCGCTGCTGGTGTGCCAGCCGCGTCATCTTGTCGTGCAGCAGTTCGACCACACGGTGGGGGTGCCCGGTCAGTGCTGGCCGTGCCAGTTCGACTGCGGCGGCGTACTCGGCCATGTCCGCTGTGCCTGCGCACGGGCAGTGGGCCACCCGAGTTGTGCGGCGCTGCACAGGTCGCGTCGGGGGCGGGCATGAAGTTGCGACCGAGACGGGCCGAGCACCGGCGTAGCGGCACGGCGCTCTGGATCGCGTCGACGACGAGGTTCGCCATGGTGGCGACGGCAACGGCCCGAGGTGAACGCCGGTGGTGGAGGGGTTCTTGACGACCGCCAGCCGGGGCCACGGTGTGTCGACGTCGAGGCGGACGTAGCAGTAGCGATCGACTCGGGTGCCGGCACGGTTGTAGCGGGGGAGGAGCCGGGCGATCAGCCGGCTCTCGATCATCTCGGCGGTGAGCGCATCCGGCAGGTCGAGGTGGGTGACCGACTGGGTCTCGCGCAGCATCGGGCCGACCTTGCGGCGGTCGTCGCTGCCGAAGTACGAGCGCACCCGTTGGCGCAGGTTCGTGGCCTTGCCGACGTACAGCACGTCGTCGCGCTGGCCTCGGAACATGTACACCCCGGGCGTCCGGGGCAGGTCGGCGGTCATCTTCAGCTTGGCGGCTTGCGGGTGCCCGGCGAGCTTGGCCAGCGCCAGCAGATCGTCGAGCCCGAGCACGCCGAGGCCCGATGCCCGCTCGATGAGCAGGTGGAGGAGGTCGGCGGTCGCCAGCGCGTCGTCGAGCGCGCGGTGGCTCGGTCGGTGGTCGAGTCGGAATCGGGAGGCGAGCGTGCCCAGCTTGCAGTCGGGGACCTCGTCGCGGACGAGTCGGCGCGCGAGGGCGACGGTGTCGATCACGGTGCCCGCCAGCGGTGGACGGCCGTGGCGCTCGCAGGCGGCGCGCAGGAAGCCCACGTCGAAGCCGACGTTGTGACCGACGATCACGGCGTCGCCGACGAACTCGATGAGCGACGGCAGCACCGCGCCGATGCGCGGCGCAGCCGACACCAGCACGTCGGACAGTCCGGTGAGCACGGTGATCTGCGGTGGGATCGCCCGGCCCGGGTTCACCAGCGTCTGGAAGGTGCCGAGACATCGGCCGCCCTGCACCTTCACGGCACCGACCTCGGTGATCTGGTCCTCGTTGCGGTTGCCGCCCGTGGTCTCGAGGTCGATCACGCAGAACACGACCTCGTGCAGGGGTGTGCCGAGGTCGTCGAAGCACCGCTGCTGGGGCAACTCGGCGATCGAACGTGGTGACATCCCGAGCATGAGAGCACGAACAGACGTACGCTGTCAAGAACGTGCGTTCGTGCAGTATTCGTCCGGGTATGTCCGAGCCGCTCGACATCGAGCACCGTGACCTGCGCTCGGCGATCGAATTCGCCGTGCTGGTCGCCGAGGAGGCCAACAAGGGCAAGCGATCGCTTCCGTTCCCCAAGGAACTGCGGGCGCAGTTCGGTGTCGCTCGAATCCCGACGGGCGCGCTGGCCGACTTCGCCGGGTCATCGAGGCCGACGACACGTTCCGTGCGCGCATTGCGGTCGGAGCGGTGCCCGAACTCGTCGATCCGATCGGGATCCTGTGGTTGCAGCGTCCGGCCGGCTGGGAGGATCGGGTCCGAGAACTGCTCGCTGTCCGCGCGGCCGAGGAGCATGACGCCGACCTGCGGACCGCGCTGAAGCGGGCGGAGAAGCGACGGGCGGCCGCCGAACAGGTGGCGATCCGCTCCCAGGCCACGATCGTCGAGCAGCAGGCGACGCTCGACTCGCTGCGTGGCCACCTCGACGAGGCTCGCGCCGACCTCGCGAAGGCCGACGAGGCCCTGGCGAGTTGCGCACCGAACTCGTCGACGTGCGCAACGAGGCTCGACACGCCCGCGACCGCGAGGCGGCGCTTCGGGCGAAACTCGAGGCGCACGCGCAGCAGCGATGCTGCAGCTCCGGCGAGTCCCGAACACGTTCCGCAGCGCCCGGGTCCCGTGGTCGACGTCGCCGAACTCGGTGGGATCGCCGAGGGCAGCGCGCGACCTCGGCGACCGGGTCGAGGCGTTGATCGTGGCGGCCCGGCCCATGTCCGCGACGAGTACCGCGGCGGTCGTCGCCCGACGTCGCACCGTCGCCCGATGCGACTGCCCGGAGGGGTGATCGCAACCTCGCGTGAGGCGGCCGAGTTCCTGCTGCGATCCGATGCCGCAGTGCTCGTCGACGGCTACAACGTCGCCAAGCTCGGCTGGCCTGCTGACCGGCTCGACGAGCAACGCCGCCGTCTGCTCGATGGTCTCGAGAACGCTGGCGCGACGGTACGGCACCGACATCACCGTGATCTTCGACGGCTCGACGGTCGTCGGTGCTCATGCCGATCGGCGTCGGATGGTGCGTGTCGCCTACTCGCCGGAGGGGGTCACCGCCGACGACGTGATCCGCGACGAAGTGCGGCGGCTCGCCCCCGAGCCGAGCCGTCGTCGTGGTCACCAACGATGCCGAGATCATCGGCGATGTACGGGCCCGCGGCGCCAATGTCGTGCCCAGCAATGCCTTGCTCGCAGCGCTGTAGGTCGGAGTCGGAGGGGCGCTCGGGCAACTGTGACACAGCCCCTGGTCATGATGGGACGCATGAACGACACCGACGCCTTCTCCATCGAATGCGGCACCTGCGTGGCCACCGGCACGACCGCCTGCACCGACTGCGTTGTCACACACCTCCTCGCCAACGACGACGGCCCGATCGGTCTCGTGACGGTCGCGGTGGCAGCACCGCTGTCGGCGCACGATCGGGCGATCGCGCTGTTCGCACGAGCCGGCATGCTCGACGATCCGATCGAGTTCGTCGATCCGGCCGTCTTCGAACGCGGTCTGGCCGGCCCGACCCGCCGAGTCGTGGCCGTACCCTGAGCGTGTGCGGCGCCCCGAGCCACTTCCGACGATCGACGAGATCCGCGCCTCGCTCGCATCTGCGGGCATCACCCATGTGGGTGTGGCGACGGCCGACGTCCTCGAAGATGCCCGGCGCGACCTCCACGACCGCAAGGCACGGGATCTCCACGGCGAGATGGGCTTCACGTACCGTGACCCCGATCGATCGACCGATCCGAGGCGAGCGGTCGAAGGTGCGCAGTCGATCATCGTGGCGGCACGGCCGTACCTCACCGTCACCGATCCCGAACGACCGGCCCCCGAAGCCGGACCGCACGCCCGCGTCGGCCGCTACGCGTGGGTCGATCACTACGCACCATTGCGAGAGGCGTTGCGTGACCTCAGTCGGCAGATCCGGCGCGCGAACCACCGTGCAGTGGCCTTCGCCGACGACAACTCGATCGTCGACCGGGCAGTCGCCCACCGCGCCGGGCTCGGGTGGTACGGCAAGAACGCCAACCTGCTGCTACCGGGAGTCGGCAGTTGGTACGTGCTGGGGTGCATCGTCACCACCGCGACCTACGAACCGGCGGCGCAGCCGGTTGCCGACGGCTGTGGCACGTGCCGACGGTGCATCGACGACTGCCCGACCGGCGCCATCGTCGCCCCGGGGGTGATCGACGCCAACCGCTGCCTCAGCTGGGTCCTGCAGAAGCCCGGGGCGATCCCGGTCGAGTTCCGATCGGCGATCGGCGACCGCATCTACGGCTGCGACGACTGTCAGGACGCCTGCCCGATCTCGGTACGTCTGGGGCCCCGTGAGGCCATCGAACTCGACGCGGGTGCCGACGCGTGGGTCGACGCGCTCGAACTGCTCGACGCCGACGACGACTGGATCAACGATCGGTACGGCCATTGGTACATCGCCGACCGGGATCTGCGATGGGTACGGCGCAATGCACTGGTCGTGGTCGGCAACGTCGGCGATCCGGCCGATGGACGCGTCCGAGGAGTCGTCGACCACTACCGTTCGGGCATCGACCCGATCCTCGCCGAGCACGCCGTCTGGGCCGCAGCCCGACTCGACGAACGCGCCCACGCTGTGAAGCACCTGCTGGTCACCAACGACTTTCCACCGAAGATCGGCGGGATCCAGTCGTTGCTGTGGGAATGGTGGCGTCGACTTCCTCCCGAGTCGTTCGCCGTGCTCACCAGCCCGTACGCGGGCACGGCCGAGTTCGACGCCGGCGAGCCCTACCGCATCGAACGGACCCGTGAGCCCGTGCTGCTCCCGCACCCCTGGATGGTCCATCAGGTGAACGAACTGGCCAAGGACTTCGGCGCCGACTTCGTCGTCATCGACCCCGCCGTTCCACTCGGGTTGATCGGGCCGTCGCTGCAGCTTCCCTACGACCTCGTCCTGCACGGTGCCGAAGTCACGGTTCCCGGGCGGCTTCCCGGCGCGAAGCAGACGTTGGCCTACACACTGCGTCGCGCCCGCAAGATCATCGCCGCCGGCGGCTATCCCGCGGCCGAAGGTGAACACGCGGCGGGGCGCGAACTGCCGATCACCGTCGTGCCGTGCGGTGTCGACCCCGACAGGTTTCGACCCCTGTCACCCGACGAGCGCACTGCTGCACGCGAACACTTCGGCCTCCCGGTCGACGCCGAGGTCATCGTCGGCATCTCGCGGCTCGTCCCACGCAAGGGCTTCGACACAGCCATCCGCGCCGCGGCCCGCCTTCGGCTGACACGACCGGACATGGTCCTCGTCATTGCCGGCGGCGGGCGCGATCGCGATCGCCTGGAGAAGCTGGCCGCCGAACTCGATGCGCCGGTCCGGTTCCTCGGCCGCATCCCGAACGCCGACCTGCCGTTGCTCTACGGATGCGCCGACGTCTTCACGATGCTGTGTCGCAACCGGTGGGGCGGACTGGAACAGGAGGGCTTCGGCATCGTGTTCGTCGAGGCTGCGTCGTGCGGCGTGCCTCAGGTGGCGGGCGACTCCGGTGGTGCCGCCGAGGCAGTCGCCGACGGCGAGACCGGCATCGTGATCCCCGAACCCGAGGACGTGCACTCGGTCGTCGAGGCCTTCACCCGGCTCCTCGACGACGACGACCTGCGACGCTCGATGGGCGAGCGCTCGCGGCAACGGGCGTTGGACGAGTTCGCCTACGACGTGCTCGCTCGTCGTCTCGGCGAAACGCTCGGCGTGTACGACTGACCGACGGACCACGCTGGCACACTGCATCCGTGAGCGACATCCCCGACCGTGACACCGGCAACCGTCACACCGGCAACCGTGCGGCCGGCGACGTCATCGTGTTCGCCGACGTGATCGGCACGTTCGCGTTCGTCGTCACTGCGGTCACCGCCGCCGTGGTGTTCTCGACCGCGAGCCAGTGGGTCGGCGCGATCACGGCCATGGCCTTGTTCGCCGTGGGGGTGTTCGCGTTCATCTGGTCGTTCTTCAACGCCGTGCAGCGCAGCCGTGAGGAGCAGATCTCGGTCACCCAGGTCTACCTGCTGCTGGGCTCACCGACGCCGGCGCGTGTTCGTCGGATCATGTTGTCGATGCTCGTCGTGCAAACCGTCGTGGGTCTTGCGACGGCCATCGCCAGATCGGAGGCCGAGGACGGTTCACCCGGCACGTCGCTGGCGGTCGGTGTGTTGGTCCCGATGTTCGGCATCGGCCTGAACGGATTGTGGTGTGCATTCCACGGCGTGTTCCCGCCTCGTCCCGATGTCGTCACTTTCGACGCCGAGATCGACAAGAATGGCTGACATGGCTGAGACCGCGACCGAGATCATCACCATCGACGCCCCTCACGAGCGGGTGTGGCAGATCGCTCTCGACCTCGAGAGCTACCCGGTGTGGGCGCACGACATCAAGGATGTCACCATCCGCGCCACCGACGACCTCGGTCGACCGCTCGAGGTCGAGTTCCGAGCGTCGGCGCTCGGGCGCAGCACGCACTACACACTGAGATACGACTACACGAACGCCCCGTACGAGATGGGGTGGACGATGCTCAGCGGCGACATCCAGCGATCGATCGACGGCGTGTGGCGGTTCGACCCCGACGACGGCGATCGCACCACGGTGCGCTACGACCTCCAGATCGACCTCGCCGTTCCGTTGCCCGGCTTCGTGAAGCGACGCGCCGAGGTGCGCATCCTCAACACGGTGCGCGAACTGAAATCCGCGCCGAGGCGTGAGCGGGCCCGCCGGCCCGACCCGGCGTGTCGGCATCGATGTCGGCGGAACCAAGGCGCAGGGTGTTGCTCTCGACCTGAGCGGCAGCGTCGTGGCGACCGCCCAGCGACCGACGCCGCGGGGCGACGGCAGCCTCGGTGCGCTGGTCGACACGCTGGTCGAACTGGCCGACGAACTGGGGGAGTGTGGGAGTCTCGGAGTGGGCGTCCCCGGCCTCGTCACGCGTCACGGCGTCCTGCGGGCGGCACCGAACCTCGACGGCGTTGCCGACTTCGAGATCGGTCGGCTCCTGGGCGAACGACGCGGCTCGAACGTCCACGTCGACAACGACGCCACATGCGCAACGGTCGCAGAGTGGCAACTCGGCGCCGCTCGAGGGTCCGACAACATGATGCTGGTCACGCTCGGCACCGGCATCGGCGGCGGGCTCGTCGCGAACGGTGCCATCCTGCGCGGCATGAACGGCTTTGCCGGGGAGTTCGGTCACATGGTGGTCGATCCGGACGGACCGCGTTGCCCGTGTGGGCGCCGCGGGTGTTGGGAGCGGTATGCGTCCGGTTCGGGGCTCGCGATGCTCGCGCGCGAGGCGGCGACGGGTCATCGGCTCCACGATGTGGTTCGCCACGCCGGAGGCGACCCGCAGGCGGTGCGCGGTGAGCACGTCCAGGCGGCCGCCCGCGGAGGCGATCCCGAAGCGCTCGCGGTCATCGACGACTTCGCCCGGTGGGTCGCGCTCGGCCTGTCGAATCTCACCAACGCATTCGACCCGGAGATGTTCGTGCTCGGAGGCGGTCTGGCGTCGGGTGCCGATCTCTACCTCGAACCCATCGTGCGTTGGTACGGCGAGCTGCTGTACCAGCCGCACCTGCGACCGATGCCGCGCGTCGAGTTCGCGAAGTGGGGGCCGCTCGCCGGTGCGGTGGGTGCGGCACTGCTCCCGACGCTGCGCTGATCAGTGCGGGCTGATCAGTGTGGAACGTAGTTGGCGTGTGACGACATGATCTCGGCCCATGCCTCGGCCTTGCCGCCCATGCCGGCCGACGACGAGTGCTTGTCGGGCTCCAACGCCTTGTAGACGTTGAAGAAGTGTTGGATCTCCTCGACGAGCTGCGGGGTCAACTCGGTGATGTCGTTCACGTTCGCGAAGCGAGGCTCCTTGGGGGGCACGCAGATGAGCTTGGCGTCCTCGCCGGCCTCGTCGCGCATGTACAACACGCCGACGGGTCGGCATTCGACGATGACACCCGGATACACCGGATCCTCGAGCAGGACCAGCGCGTCGAGCGGGTCGCCGTCGCCGGCGAGTGTGTCGGGCACGAAACCGTAGTCGGCCGGGTAGGTGGTGGCGGTGAAGAGGCGGCGGTCGAGATAGACCTTGCCATCCTCGTGGTCGATCTCGTACTTGTTGCGGCTGCCACGGGGGATCTCGATGACGACGTGGATGCAATCGGGGGATGGTGTCTTGGGCATTGCCCACAGCATCGCACACGTCGGTCAGATACCCTCGGAACGATGGAGTTCCGGCGCATCGAGAATCTGCCCCCGTACGTCTTTTCGATCATCAACGGTCTGAAGATCGAGGCACGCCGTGCCGGCGCCGACGTCGTCGACCTCGGATTCGGCAACCCCGACATCCCGTCGCCGCAGATCGCGGTCGACAAGCTCGCCGAGGCGGCGCGCAACCCGAAGAACCACCGGTACTCGCTCAGCCGTGGCCTTCCGAAGCTCCGCGAGGCGATCGCCGGCTACTACAAGAACAAGTGGGACGTCGACCTCGACACCGAGTTGGAGATCACGAACACCATCGGCTCGAAGGAGGGTTTCAGCCACCTCATGTGGGTGTTGCTCGACCGAGGTGACGCTGCCATCGTGCCGAGCCCGAGCTACCCGATCCACATCTACGGCCCGCTGTTCGCCGGGGCCGACCTCCGCCAGGTGCCGATGAGGTTCCTGGCCGACTCGACCCAGCGCGAGCACTTCGCCGACGACTTCATGGACAGCCTGCAGACCGCATGGGATGTCGGTTGGCCCAAACCCCGCGTCCTCGTGATCTCGTTCCCGCACAACCCCACGGGTGCCACCGTCGATCTCCCCTTCATGCAGCGTGTCGTCGACTTCTGCCGTGAGCACGAGATGATCGTGGTGCACGACTTCGCCTATGCCGACGTCGGCTTCGACGGCTACCAGCCCCCGAGCATCCTGCAGGCCGAAGGCGCCAAGGAGTGTGCCGTCGAGCTCTATTCGATGACGAAGAGCTTCTCGATGGCCGGCTGGCGCAGCGCCTTCCTCGTCGGCAACGCCGAGGTGGTGCAGGCCCTCGTCAAGCTCAAGAGCTACCTCGACTACGGCATGTTCCAGCCCGTCCAGATCGCCGCCACGGTGACGCTCAACGAGGCGCCCGACTTCCCCAAGGAGGTCTGCGCCATCTACGAGTCGCGCTGCGACACGCTGATCGAGGGGCTCGGCCGCATCGGATGGGACATCCCCAAGCCGGGTGGCTCGATGTTCGTGTGGGCGCCGATCCCCGAGCCGTACGCCGAGATGGATTCCGTCGAGTTCTGCTCACTGATCGTCCGCGACGCCGACGTCGCGCTGTCACCGGGCGTCGGCTTCGGCCCCGGCGGCGAAGGATTCGTCCGCTTCGCTCTGATCGAGAACGAGAAGCGCATCCAGCAGGCCATCCGCAATCTCAAGCGCGGCCTCCCCAAGCTCGGCTGACCGTCACACGGTGCCGGGTCAAACGTGACGCCGGAATGTGACACCCGGGCGAAACGTCACGTTTGACCCGGCACCGTGTAACACGATGGTCACGATGTGGTCACCGGCGGATGACCTGGGTGCCACTACGGTCCCCGCTCATGATCACCATCGTCATCAGGGTCTGGATGCCCGACCGTCCGGGGGCCCTGGGTCAAGTCGCCAGTCGAATCGGTGCCGTCCGGGGCGACGTGCTGGCGATCGAGATCCTCGAGCAGGGTGGTGGACGAGCGATCGACGAATTGACGGTGTCGTTGCCCGACGAGGATCTGCTGGCGCTGCTGACCGCCGAGGTCGATGCCGTCGACGGCGTGTCGGTCGAGAGCATCCGAATCGTCGACCCGGACCGGACCGACGCGAGTCTGTCGGCGCTCGCTCTGGGTGCGGCCATCGCCGAATGCCCGCCGCCCGAGCGGCTCGACGTGATGATCAGCGGGATCCAGCGCTTCTCCGAGACCGACTGGGTCGTCGTGCTGCGATCGGGCAATCTGGTTGCAGAACTCGGCCCGGCACCCGATCTGGGCTGGCTGTCGGCATTCCTCGCGGGGAGCGAACATCTCGACGGCCTCAACGACTCGTCTCCGAGTGATCTGCTCTGGGCCGCCATGAGTACCTCGGGGCTCACGGTGGCCGCCGGCCGGTCGGGCAATCCCATCCACGAACGTGAGCGAGTGCGATTCTCGCTGCTCGTCCGGCTCGCCGACGCCCTCATCGCCACCTGATCACCCGAAACATGCCTCAGGATGCGCGCTCAGCGCGCACTCCCAGGCATTTTTCGGGGTGGGGGAGGGAGAGCGCTGGGAGGGGGTCAGTGGGGGACCCAGTCACGGGAGCGCTCGACGGCTCGCAGCCACTGGGCGTGGAGTGCGTCGGCGGTCGCGCGGTCGGCGGCCGGCGTGAATTCGGCCTCCAGTGCCCACTGGGTGCCGACATCGTCGAGGTCGGCCCACACGCCTTCGGCGAGACCTGCCAGGAAGGCGGCGCCGAGCGCTGTCGTCTCCTGATCGGCGGGGCGCTGAACCGTGACGCCCAGCTGGTCGGCCTGGAACTGGCACAGCAGATCCATGGCGGACGCACCGCCGTCGACGCGCAGGTCGACGATCGGGGTGCCGCTCGCGGCCGTCATCGCATCGATCACATCGCGCGTCTGGAATGCCATCGACTCGACGACGGCCCTGGTGATCTCGGCCCGACCGGTTCCCCTCGTGATGCCCACGATCGTGCCCCGGGCGTACGGATCCCACCACGGCGACCCCAGCCCGGCGAACGCGGGGACGACGTAGACGCCGCCGGTGTCGGCGACCGACGATGCGAGCGGTCCGGCCTGTGTCGCATTGTCGATGATGGCGAGGCCGTCACGGAGCCACTGGATCGCCGCTCCGGTCGCGAAGATCGATCCTTCGAGCGCGTAGTGCGTGGTGCCGTCGGCGAGCGTCCAGGCCACGGTGGTGAGCATCCCCTCGGTGGGAGCTGGACAGGTCTCTCCGACGTTGAGCAGGACGAACGAGCCCGTGCCGTAGGTGTTCTTCGCCATTCCCGGCACGACACAGGCCTGGCCGAACAGCGCCGCCTGCTGATCGCCTGCCACGCCGCTGACGGCGAGACCGCCGGGGACGCCGGCAGTCGGCGACGTCACGCCGATGCGTCCGCTCGACGCCACGATGGTCGGCAAGGCGCCGATCGGAACGTGCAGGAGCGCACACAGCTCGGGGTCCCACGTTCGCGAGCGGATGTCGCACAACATCGTGCGGCTGGCGTTGCTGACATCGGTGGCGAACACCTCGCCGCCGGTCAGCTTCCAGATCAACCAGGAGTCGATCGTGCCGATGGCCAGATCGTCGTCGATCGGGATGTCACGATTTGCCAGGAGCCATTCGGCCTTCGTTCCCGAGAAGTACGGGTCGAGCACCAGCCCGGTCCGCTCCCGAACGAGATCGAGATGGCCCGCCGCAGTGAGTTCGTCGCACCGCTGTGCGGTGCGACGGTCCTGCCAGACGATGGCGTTGCCGTAGGGCGCACCGGTCGATCGGTTCCAGGCGAGCACCGTTTCGCGCTGGTTCGTGATTCCGATGGCCGCCACTGCGTCGACCCCGACGTCACCGATCACGTCGTTCAGGGTGACGCGGGCGGCGGCCCAGATCTCGTCGGCATCGTGTTCGACCCAACCCGGCTGGGGATAGTGCTGGGTGAACTCTCGATACGAGCCTGTCGAGGGTCGGCCGTCGGTGAACACCGCCCGGCTGCGAACCCCGGTCGTGCCGGCATCGATGGCGATCACACACGTCGCTGTCACGGGCGGCGAATGTAGCCGAGATCGTGCTCGCGTCGCCGCGTGCGTCAGATCAACGTCGGCGTTTGGTGACCGACCGGGGTCGGCTCGCGCCGCCCGCAGTGCGGCTCGTCGGCGCAGGCTTGGAACGCGAGGACGTGTCGGACGCCGGTGACGTGGGCGAGCCCGCCTCGTCGCGGCTCGCGGCTCGCACATCCTTCAGGCGTTGGCGTTGGTAGCCGAACTTCGCCATCACCGCACCGAAAGCGAGGTAGATCGGGCCGGAGATCAGCACGCCGGCGATCGCTCCGATCACGTTGTCGCCGCGGAAGAAGATCACGAAGACCGCAGACATGATCGCGGCGTAGACCAACCACTCGCGAATCAAGCGCTGCCATGGCACCGGTCGGCTGTTGTCCCATCCCATCCTGGATCAGAGCATGGCAGCGGCGGCCGGACGTTCCAACCGTCACGGCGACGGTGATGGCAACCGTCACGGACTGGGCGAGGGGATTCCGGGGAATGACGGTTGGCTCGATTCGACCAGGCCCGGATAGTCGTATGCCGTCAGGGGGCGGTCGGTCAGCTCACCGCTGCCGAGCGGCCACACCCTCGGTTCTCCGTCGATGCGCAACTGCACCGCTCGCACTCCATCGATCGTGGTGGCCGTGTGCACGATCTGCGCAACGGCGAGCTGCAGGCTGTCGGTGTTCAACGCACCGAAGACGTCGTTGACGTCGACGGTGAGTACCGGGCCGACGGCACGCGGGGTCGAGAGCAACTCCACGTCGGCAGGGATGGCGGTGTCGAGGCCCTCGTCGCGCTCTTCGGTGTTGGGTCCGGCGAACAACGACTCCAACACTGCTTCGGGTTCCATCGGGACGTCGCGCTGGACCGATCGCAGGCGCTCGGGTTGGTCGGTGTCGGCCGGCACGAGCAGGTAGACGCGGTTCGCTCCGGCGGCGACGTCGCCCGTCGCCGGATCGCCGAAGACGTCACTGCGCTCGGCCGAGAGGTCGTTGGGTGCCGATTCCGGCTGGATCGAACAGCCGGAGCCCAGCGCGACGATCGACAGCGCCACGATCATGAATCGACGTGCTCGGGTCACTCGTCCAGCTCCGATGCCATCAGTTCGATCACGAAGCGTGCGCCGGGTTCACCGTCGAGACGGTCCTCCACCCACACTCGGCCCCCGTGCATCCGGACATGTTCGTCGACGAGTGACAATCCGAGTCCGGCTCCCTCGCTGCCGGTTCGTCGCCCGGCGCCGCTGCCGCGGGCGAATCGCTCGAACACGAGGTCGCGCTCCTCCTCGGGCACACCCGGCCCGTGGTCTTCGACCGCGATGAGGATGTGCGACATCGGCTCGTCATCGGGGTTCACGACGGCGATCGAGACCTCGGGTTCCCCACCGCCGTACGCACGGGCGTTGTCGATGAGGTTGGCGATCACTCGCGCCAGACGTCGACGGTCTCCACGGATCAGGGCCAGTTCGGCGCGTGGGTCCACGGTGATCGGCGTCTCCGGAAGCGAACTCACCGCGACGGCCTGTCGAACGAACTCGGCGGCGAGGAGCTCCTCCATGTGGAGCCGGATGGCGCCTGCATCGAACCGGGAGATCTCGAGGAGGTCCTCGACGAGCCCCTGGAATCGCGCCACCTCGCTCGACAACAGATCGAGTGCCGCCTGCGCACGCTCGGGGAGCTCGTCACGTCGCGCCTCCATCACCTCGACCGACGCCGAGAGTGTCATCAGCGGCGAGCGGAGTTCGTGGCTCACGTCGGACGCGAACCTCGCGTCGCGCTCCACCCGCTGCTGGAGCGCTTCGGCCATGTCGTTGAACGATTCGGTGAGGACCCGCAGATCGGGGTCGTCCGTCGTTTCGAGGCGTGTGTCGAGCTGACCGCCGGCGATCGCGGAGGCAGCCTGTGCGGCGGTGCCGACAGGGCGTACCGCGCGTCGCGCCGCGAAGATCCCGAGCAGGAAGCCGAGGCCGGTGGTGATCGCGGCGGCGAGCACCAGTGACAGCCGGACGCTGGAGAGCGTCGAATTCGCCTCATCGAGACTGAAGGCCTCGAAGTACGCGCCGATCCGCGGGATGTCCCAACCGACCACCACGGTCAGTTCGTCGCCGATCTCGATGATCTGGCTCGCCGACGTCGCTTCGTCGATGACCCGGGTGACCAACGGTGGGGGAATGTCGGGGTTCTGGAACGTCGCCGCCCCGCCCGTCCAACGTCCGTCGTACCAGATGAGGTAGTCCTGCACACCGATTCGCTCGAGCGACGACGTCGCCGAGTCGGCGTTCGCCGGAAGCGTGCGGAGGTCGCGTTCCACTCCTTGGGCATTGCGCTGGGACGTGGAGACAGCGGTGTCGACACGTTCGGACACGAGGCTCGATCGGGTGAGGCCGTAGGTGGTGGTGGCGAGGAACACCGACAGCAGCAGCGAGCCGAGGGTGAAGATCAACAGGATTCGTCGTCGGAGCCCGAGCGCGGCGGGCCGGGAACGGTTGACCAGGCGACGGAGCCAGCCGCCCTCGCTCACGTCTGGAGCCGGTACCCGAGCCCGCGAACGGTGACCACGTGCCGGGGGTTGGCCGGGTCGGCTTCGACCTTGGTGCGCAGCCGACGCACGTGCACGTCGACGAGTCGACCGTCACCGAAGTAGTCGTAGCCCCACACCTTGTCGAGGAGGGCTTCGCGGCTGAGCACCTTGCCCGGACTCTCGGCGAGTTCACACAGCAGACGGAACTCGGTCTTGGTGAGGTGGACCTCGGCGCCGTCGCGCAGCACCTTGCCCTCGTCGGGGATCAGTTCGAGGTCGCCGAAACTCAGGCGGGAGTGACCGTGCACGCTCGGCCGGACCCGGCGCAGCAATGCTCGGATGCGCGCCGACAGTTCCTTGGGGGCGAAGGGTTTGGTGAGGTAGTCGTCGGCACCCGCTTCGAGTCCGGCCACCACGTCGTGGGTGTCGTTGCGTGCGGTGACCATGACGACAGGGACGTCGCTCGTGCGGCGCAGCGTGCGGCAGAGTTCGAAACCGTCGATGCCCGGCAGCATGATGTCGATGAGCACCACGTCGGGATTCGATCGCTGGAACATCTCGATCGCCTGCTCGCCGCTCTCGGCTTCGTCGACGGTCCAGCCCTCGTCCTCGAGCGCGAGTTTGACCGCCGAACGGATTCGTTCATCGTCTTCGACGGCGAGGATGCGTGTACCCACGCCCCCATGATGCCGTATCCGGCGCCCGATTGACGACCATCGGAGCGGCTCGGCGCTCAGGAGTCGATGACGTTGATCGTGATGACGAGTTCGCGATGGATCCCCGGAGCCGCAGCGACCGTTGCCACGGACCCGGCAGGGCCGCCGCTCAGGTCGGAGGTGATCGCTCCTGCCTCCTGCGCGATCAGCACGCCTGCGGCGAGATCCCACGAATTGAGGTGTTCCTCGAAATAGGCGTCGAGGCGCCCGCAGGCAACGAAGCAGAGGTCGATCGTGGCCGAGCCGAGGCGACGGACATCGCGTACCTCGGGCAGGAGGCGCGGTAGGCGTCGAGCCTGCCGGGCGCGACGTTCGGCCGAGTAGCTGAACCCGGTCCCGACGAGCGCGGGGAGAGCTCGGCGACCGATGAACAGGTGATCGACGCGCCGTTGAGCGTGGCACCGCTGCCTCGGGCCGCCGAGAAGAGCTCATCGGCAACCGGGACGTACACGGCTCCGGCGAGCGGGCCGTGGGCGTCGACGACCGCCACCGACGTGCACCAACTCGGCAGGTCGTAGACGAAGTTGGCGGTTCCGTCGATCGGGTCGATGTGCCACTCGAGCCCCGAGATGCCGGCATCGTCGGCGCCCTCCTCGCCGACGATGGCGTCGTCGGGCCGGCTCGATCGCAGCGCATCGACGATCAGTTGTTCGGCTGCGCGGTCGTACTCCGTGACCGGATCGGTGGGGCTCGACTTCGTGTCGTGGGCGACTGGTTGGCCGACGCCGAGCGAACGACGTCCCTCGAGCGCTCCGGCGCCGGCGCGTCGTGCGAGGTCTTCGGCCAGGCTGCGCAGGGCGGAGAGATCCGAGTTCATCAGCGGTTGGGTTCGGTGGGCGCATGGCCCGCACCGGCGCGGTCCTCGATCTCGCGCCACTCGCCCATGGCGCGCATCACGAGGACGGCGACCACGGCCATGCCACCCGCGGCGCCCAACGCGCCGACGAGCAGGCCGATTCCCTTCCACACGCCGCAGTCGCCCTCGCACTGCAGCGACACCAGCGAATAGCCGATCAGCGCTCCGGCGAGTCCGCTGAGGCAGATGGCAGCGAATGCGGTGATCCGCACCCCGACCGACGGCAGTGCCGAGAGTGACCCGTTGTTCTGGTTCGGGACCGGTGTGCTCACGGCGTCGCAGCGTATCGGCGCCGCCCGCGTCGGGCCCGGTGCCCAGGACAGCTCTGGGCCACACTGTGGGGGTGGGTCGTCCCCGACAGATCCTTCACGTCGACATGGACGCGTTCTTCGTGTCGGTCGAACTGCGTCGCCGACCGGATCTCGCGGGGCAGCCCGTGGTCGTGGGCGGCACCGGTCAGCGCGGCGTGGTGGCCGCCGCCTCGTACGAGGCCCGGCGCTTCGGGGTGCACTCGGCGATGCCGTCGGTCGTCGCCATGCGACGTTGCCCGCACGCCGTGTTCCTCCCCGGCGACCACGCGCTCTACAGCGAGGTCAGCGCCCAGGTGCGCGAGATCTTCGAGCGCTACACACCGCTCGTGGAGCCCCTGTCACTCGACGAGGCGTTCCTCGACGTCACTGGATCGATCGGCCTGTTCGGACCGGCGCCCAGGATCGCCGCGCAGATTCGCGCCGCCGTCGATGCCGAACTGGCGCTGGCGTGCTCGGTCGGCGTCGCTGCGAACAAGTTCCTCGCCAAGCTGGCGTCGGTCGAGGCCAAACCTGTGGCGACGCCCAGCGGCGTATGCGCCGGGCCCGGCGTGGTCGTGGTCGAGGTGGGCAGGGAGCAGGAGTTCCTCCAGCCGCTCGCCGTGCAACGCCTGTGGGGCGTCGGACCCGTCACGCTCGACAAGCTGCATCGCATCGGGGTTCGGCGGGTGGCCGATCTGATCGCCGTCGACGAGGCGGTGCTGACGACTGCGCTCGGAGCGTCGCAGGCGCGACATCTCGCCGCGCTGGCTCGCGGGCTCGACGACCGGCCCGTCGAGCCCGAACGCGAGGCGAAGTCGATCGGCCACGAGGAGACATTCGTCTCGAACACGACGCATCCGAGCGAGATGCGCACCCATCTCGTGCGATTGTCGGACGCGGTTGCGACCCGTCTGCGCAGGGCAGGAGTGGGTGCCCGAACCCTCACGCTCAAGGTGCGGTTCGATGACGGATTCCACACGATCACCCGATCCACGACCGGCCCGGAGCCGACAGACCAGGCCGAGAAGATCGTGGCGATGCTGCAGCCGATACTCGACACGATCGACCCGTCACCGGGTGTTCGACTCGTCGGGGTGAGCGGATCGAACCTCGGGCCGGTGCATCACCAACTGACACTCGACGATGCCGCCGCGGACCTGCCGGTGCACGGGGCGAAGGAAGCCGCGTTGGACGAGATCCGGGAGCGGTTCGGAACCGATGCGATCGGCCCGGCGAGCGCCGTACAGGGCGGCAGGGTCCGCAACGTGAAGCGGGGCGGGCAACAGTGGGGGCCCGACGCCTGAGGGACCGGATGGCTTTCGGCCCTGTCGGCGTCGGGGGCCGGGGCGGATGCTGAAGACAGATCGATGGAAGGGAGTCCACCATGATCCTCCTTGGTCCGCTCGTACTCGCCGGAATCATCACGGCGATCGTCCTGGCAGTGCGCAGTGCCGCCCGCCAGGATGCCTCGATACCTTCGTCTGTTCCCCGGTCCGATGCGGCGGCCGGCACCCGCCGCTCGGTTTCCTCGGCAGCCCTCTCCGACATGCTGCACGGCTGGGTCGCCGACGGCCTGCTGTCAGCTGATCAGGCGGTGGCGATTCTCGACCACGAGAGCGTCGCGGCGGCTCCTGCACCCGGCCGTCGCGTCCGGGCTCCCGGCCCACCGCGCCGGATCCCGCTGTTCGCCGAAGCGCTCGGCTACCTCGGGGGCGTGCTCGCGCTCACCGGGCTGACGCTCCTCATCGCCAACTACTGGCCGGACCTGTCGACGTCGATGCGGCTGGCACTCAGCTTCGTGGCGACACTCGCCCTCGTCGGGGCCGGCGCGCTCGTTCACGAGCACGTCGACGCCGCTCTGGCGAGGCTGCGATGGTTCCTCTGGACCCTCTCGTCGGCCACCGCGGCGCTGTTCACAGGCGTCCTCATGGTCGACGTCCTGGACGTCGACACCGCATCGCTCGTCGTCGCCGCCTGTGCGGGCGTGGTCGCCGTCGAGAACGGGATCCTCTGGTGGTGGCGTGACCGTCCGGTTCAAGAACTGCTCTTCCTCGTCGCATCCATCGTCGGCGCAGCGACGTTCGTCGGTGCGCTCACCAACAGCGGCGCCGGTGGGCTGACCGCCTGGCTCCTCGCTGCGATGGTCCTCACCGCAGGGTTGCGTGGTATCACGCCGCAGCCGCTGATTCCACACGTCGTCGGCACGGTCGCGATCGTGGTCGGTGCATTCGTCACCGTGTCGGAGTGGATGGGGGCGGGCCTGCTCCTGGTGACCGCCACCGTTGGACTCCTGCTGCTGTTGGCGACCCTGCCGCAGCTGACGATGGGCACTCTCCAGCGGGTGGTGCTCGTCGTCGTGGCCGGCATGGCCGCGCTGCAGGGTATTCCGCCCACCCTCGTCCACTTCGCCGATGAAGCGGGTGGCCTGACCGGCATCGTGACCTGGGCGATCGGTGGTCTGGTGATGGTCGCTGGTGCCCGGCGGCTCCTGCGTGCACCGATCGTCGCCGAGATCGTCGGCGGTCTTGCGTTGATCGGTGGTGCCGCACTCACGGCGACCCAATGGCCGGCCTTCGCCCCGCTGTTCGGGCTCGCGACCGCGCTGACGCTGCTCGTCATCGGCACACGGCCGGGCCGCGTGCTCTACTCGCTGCTCGGTTCGCTGGGTCTGCTGATCAACGTTCCCTGGGCGATCGCCCGATTCTTCCCCGGTGAGGGACGAGCCCCGCTGCTGATCCTGGTGTCCGGTGCGGTGATCATCGCCGTCGCGGTGATGCTGGCACGACAGGGCGACCGCTTCCGTACCGAACTCACCCTGCGTGCACCCGAGGAGGTCGGGACGGAGGCTGTGACGACGTCTGCCGACGAAGCCGCTCCGGTCGTGCGCCCCCTGACCGGGGCCGACGCGGGTGACCGAGAACTACGTCGGCCGCGTTGAGGAACGGCTCGGAACGTGCGATGATGTCTGACGTGCCTCTCTCCGAGGAAGAACAGCGAATTCTTCGCCAGATCGAGCAACAGCTCGAACAGGATCCCGCGTTCTCCCAGCGCGGCTATCGGGTCTCTCGACGCCGGTCGCTGCTGCTGACGGTCGGATTGATCCTCGGGCTCGTCATCACCATCGGCGGACTGGCCGTCAGCTTCGTGGTGGCCTTCGCCGGATTCGTGCTCGTGTTGGTCATGGCGATCATGCTCGAGTCGGAGCTTCGGCTCCTCGGTCGCGAGCGACTCGGGCAGTTGCCGATCTCGGCGTGGCTGAGCGGTCGTCGACCCGGCGTCGACGACGACGCCAACCGTTGAGCGTCTGATTGCCACCGTCGCCACGGTGGCGCCACGGTGGGCGGCGCGTCGAAGCGTCGACGATCAGCCCCGGAACGATCAGCCCCAGTCGGTGAAGTGGCGGCGCACCCGGTCGGGAAACGTGGCCGACTCGTTCACGGCGCGATCGATCTGGGCGGTCCAGTGACGACAGTTGCGCATCGTGCTCGACCCGTACTTGCCGATCTCGTCGAAACCGGCGGCCCCCTCGGGGCGGTAGGTCGCCTCGGTGATCGCGTCGGCGAGCAGCGCCACCGGCCGCGAGACCACCGGGAAGTGGACCTTGGTGACGGCGGCGGTCTCCAACGGGGTCTGTGAAGAGGAAACGGGCACGCCTGCGTGGGCCAGCGTATCGAGCGAGCGCGTCCACATCCGTCCGAGCTGTTGCTCGACCGAACCCGATCCGCGCATCCGGCTGCGCCGGACGACTGCAGGCGCGACAGCGATCGCCGCCAGGAGCACGAGCCCCGTCCAGAACCATCGGCCCGCGCTGGCGTCGGTCGATGACGCCTCGACGACGGGCTGGTCGGAGCCGGTCGGATCGGCGAACTCCTCCGGGATGTCCAGGCCGAGCTGCCGGCCCGATGCGTCCAGCGGGACGGTCGTCGCCGGAACCTCGACCGGTGCGGCGTCACCCGACGAACCGTCGCCGCCGGAGGTGTCCTGCTGCGACACGAGACCGGTGTAGTTCTCGGCGCCGGGGGCGCCGCGCCCAGGGGTGGGTTCGAACGCCACCCAACCGACACCGTCGAACCACACCTCGGGCCAGGCGTGGGCGTTCCTTCCGAGCACGCTGTAGACCCCCGGCTCGGTCGGGGTGCCCGACGTGAACCCCACCGCGACCCGAGCGGGGATCCCGAGCGTGCGCATCATGGCGGCGTACGTTCCGGCGAACTGCTCGCAGTAGCCGACCCGCTCACGCAGGAAGTTCTCGATGGCGCTGTTCCCGTGTCCGGACTGGACCTCGAGGCTGTACTCGAATTCGGTCCGGAACCATCCCTGCAGGAGCATGGCCGAGTCATAGGCGCTGATGGAGCCTGCTGTGACCTCGGCGGCGGTCGCGGCGACGACCTCGGGCAGGTCGTCGGGCAGCTGGGTGTAGATCGGGTCGCCGGCATCGGTCGCGGTCGCCGCGGCGAGTACGGCGGGATCGAAGCGAGGCGACGCGGACACCACGTCGATGACATCGCCGAGTTCGAGTTCGCTGTCGACGGTCACGAGTGTCGAGGTCTCGGCCACCCAGCGCAGATCGTTCGGGCCCGAGGCCTGGAACGGATCGGGCGCGGCCGGCACGAGCGAGCCGCCCAGATCGACGATCGTGATCTGCTGGCGGAGTTCCTCGGTGCCGCTGCGTGGGATCGCGAGTGCCTCGTCGGTCGACCGCAGTTGCCGTTCGGGCAGGCCCCAGGTCGTGCCGTCGAACTCCGGGAGGGCCGACGTCCGCCAGTACGACTCCGCGGACGCCTGTACCCGGAACAGCTCACGGTCGGAGCGGTTGGTGAGCCGTGAGCGGATGTCGACGAGTGGGCTCACGACTTCGGTCACACCGCCGCCTCGACCACGTGTCTCGTACAGCGGCGCAGCGTCGGCGCCCGGCAGGCGCGGGCCGACGAACCCTGCCACGACGGCGACGGTGACGGCAACAGCGATCACCGCCGGCCAGAGTTGGCGAACCGCCCTGGACGAGCCGGCGCCGGCCACTGCCGGTGAGCCGTAGGTGCGCAGTACGGCGACGGTCACGACGCCGACGCCGACGAGCAGCACGGTGAGCTCGACGCGCAGTCGGTCGTCACCGAGAGCGCCCACGAACACGAACAGCACGCCACCCGGAACGAGCGTCTCGGCGCGAGCAGCTGCTCGGAAGGCGAAGACGTCGGCGAGGAGCACCGCAATGGCCAGGCCGATCGCCGCGAGGACATCCCAACCGGCGCCGTAGATCACGGGTGCCACTGCGGTGCGGAACTGCTCGCGGACTCCGGTCAGCTCCAGCTGGAACAGCTCCCAGGTGGCCCCGGTGGGGAGGCCGAACGACAACGTGTCGGGGTAGTACAGCACGGCGATCGCCCAGACGAGTGCGGCGGCCACGATCGGGACCGCGAACCACGAGTTCAACGACAGTCGTCGTACGACGAGTCCGGTTCCGTGGCCGACGACGACGACCACGACCAGATCCGTCATGAAATCCCAACCGCTGAAGACTCGTGCGAAGCCGGCGGCGACGGCGAGCGAGAACGCGGCGACGGCGAGCGAGGCGGCGATGTCTCGCTCGAGCGTCGGTTGGCCCGATCGACGATCTGACCGGACGCGGGACGACTCGGCGCTCACGCGTCCACCAGGTCGAGTCGGCCGTGGCCCACCAGCGACTGCCACGCCGAGACGAAAGCGTCGTCAGCGTTCGCGGCCACGACGAGGCCATGCGGCGCGTGGCCCGCATCCGGCTCGCCGGTCGACACCAACAGCGTCGTCAGTGTCGGATCCAGGATCGAACGTGCGGCCATCCAGGCGGGGCTGGTCGTCGATCCGGTGACCACGACGACCAGGCCGAGCCCCTCGCCCGTGTCGCGATCGATCACGGGCATCGGTTCGTCGGTCGGTTCGATTCGAGCGAGTACGCGCAGGCAGTTCACGACAACGTCGGGGCCTCGCAGATCGACGCCGCCGGCGGTCACGAACCGTGTCGACAACCCGGCCTGCACCGCGCTGTACACGACGCTGGCGGCGGCCGTCACCCCATGTTCGAACGCGGCTGGGTCGGGGTGGGCCGACGGTGCTGCGTCGAACACGACGGTGCATCGCCGGAGGCCCTCAGCCGCGTGCTCCTTGACCATCAACGAATCCGAACGCGCCGAGGACTTCCAGTGGATCGTGCGCGGTTCGTCGCCTTCGGCGTACTCGCGTAGGCCATGGAACTCGCCGGGACCGAGGCGTCGAGCCTTGGCCAGCAACTCGTTTCCGAGCGCGCCCTGCCCGAGGTGGGGCATGTCGAGGAGATGTGCGCGCGGTGCGACGATCACCTCGTCGGCGTCGGCGATCGTGGTCGTCGAACGGGCGAGTCCGAGTGGGTCGCCGATCTCGACGTCGAGTGGGCCGACGACGATCACGCCGCGCTGTGCAGTCGGCAGTTGGTAGCCGGTGGTGCCGCGGACGCCGCGTGCCATCGGGGCGATCGGCATCCGGGCGATGCGCGTGTCGCCCATCGTCCGTCGGATCGATTCGCGCAGCACGCACGGCGCTGACCTGACCCTGCCGCGTTGCTCGAGATGGATGTCGACACGGCCGGTGTCACCGGCGACGAGCACCGTCGGATGTATCCAGTGCTTCGCCCGGAGACGCGGTCGACGCAGACGGACGTAGACGACGGCGATGACCGCCGCCGCGAAGCAGGCAGCGCCGATCACGAACAGTTCGATCACGGCGAAGACGCGCCCGATGACGACCGCCGAGGCTCCCGCGAGGAGCACGACGACGCCTTGACGGGTCAACACCTCGAGTGTGGCACCTTCACCGGGGCACCGGGACCGGAACTGCCTCGAACACCTCGCTGATCGCGTCGGCGGGCGAGAGCTGTGCGCCGTGGTCGGACCTGACCACGATGCGGTGGGCGAGGGTGGCATGCGCGACCGCTTTGACGTCGTCGGGAGTCGCGTAGCTGCGACCGCGTGCTGCGGCGTGGGCCCTCGACGCGGCGGCGAGCTGCAGCGTCGCTCGGGGTGACAGGCCGAGCTCGATCGAGGGATGACGGCGACTCGTCTCGGCGAGGTCGATCAGGTAGGACTTCAACGCCTTGGCCACGTGGATCCGACGGACTGCAGCGATCATCGCGAGCACCTCCTCGGTGGACACCACGGGTTCGAGTGCCCGCAACGCCTCGGCGGATCCCTGCGCATCGAGCATCTCCATCTCGGCGGCCCGATCGGGGTAGCCGATGGCGATGCGCAACAGGAACCGATCGAGTTGGCTCTCCGGCAGCCGGTACGTGCCCTCCTGGTCGATCGGGTTCTGGGTGGCGATCACCATGAACGGTGGCTCGAGGAGGCGACTGCGACCGTCCGCGGTGATCTGACGCTCCTCCATTGCCTCGAGCAGGGCCGACTGGGTCTTCGGGGAGGCGCGGTTGATCTCGTCGGCCAGCACGATGTTCGCGAAGAGCGGGCCGGCAGCGAACTGGAACGTCTCGGTCGAGCGTTGGTAGATGCTCACGCCGACCAGGTCGGCGGGCAACAGGTCGGGCGTGAACTGGATCCGCTTCCAGGAGCAGTGGATCGACGCGGCCAACGCCTTGGCGAGGCTCGTCTTGCCCACGCCGGGCACGTCCTCCACCAGCAGGTGCCCCTCGGCGAGCAGGCACATCACCGCGAGCTCGATCGTGTCCTTCTTGCCGCGCAACACCTGGGCAACATTGGCGGTGATCGCATCGAAGAGATCGGCGAATCCTCGCATCGCTGCGGGCTCGGCGCCGTTGGGCCCGGTCAGCGTCGGCGCGCCCTCGTCGGCAGTATGGATGGTCACCAGGGCAAGGGTAGACGGAGCGGCGACAGGGTGAGAGTCGGGCTAGCTTCGTCTTCAGTGAGTACCGACCGGGAGATCGTGCTGTCGGTCGTCATCGACTCCGGACGACTCTCGGCCGGCATCGTCAGTGCCGACGGTGACGTGCTCGTGCGAGATCGGGTGGGGACCGCCGGTCGCGAGGTGTGGCGCTCGCTCGAACAGATCGTGCGGCGGGTTCTCGCCGCTCGTCCCGACGACGTGGCGCTTCCGTCGAGCGTGGGCGTCAGCTGTGTGGGACCGATCGACGTCGACGCGGGTTCGGTGTCTCCGGCGTCGATTCCGGCGTGGAGGGCATTCCCACTGCGCGACCAGCTGGAGGAGCTGACCGGTCTGCCGGTGCACCTCGACACGCTGGCCGGCGCCGCGGCCACTGCCGAACAGTGGAACGGTGATGCCGTCGACGTTGCGAGTTTCCTGCTGGCGCTGTTCGACCAGACGATCGAGTCGGCGGTCGTCATCGACGGCGTGCGGTTGCGGGGAGCGCACGGCAACGCCGGTTCGTTGGCACATGTCGTCGTCGAGCCGGGCGGTGCCGTGTGCGCCTGCGGGGCGTCGGGGTGCCTCAGCGCCTACGCAACGGTGACGGCGCTCGAGGCCGAGATGAATCGGCCGATCCGCCGCGCAACGCCATCGATGATCGACCGCACCGGCATCATGATCGGACGGGCGATCGCGTCAGCGGCCGCAGCGTTCGATGTCACCACCGTCCTGCTCGGTGGTGCGGTGATCGACACCTTCGGTGATCCCGTCCTCGATTCGCTCCGGCGCGAACTCGCCCTGCGATCGCGCCTCACGCATCTCGCCGACCTCCGTGTCGTCGAGCTGTCGGGGTACGGTCAGCCACTCGTTGCCGCGGCGTCGGTGGCCCTGCGGGCCGCATCGGACGCGGGCCGCGGAATCGATCCCGAGTAGTGTCGGTCCCATGCAACCGACCTACAGCAGCGAGGCCGAGGCCTACCGTGAGAAAGTCCAGGCGTTCCTCGCCGAGAAGCTTCCGTCCGACTGGAAGGGGATGGGCGCCCTCGAGGGTGATGCGATCGTCGAGTTCGTCACCGAGTGGCGCAAGACGCTGTACGAAGCCAACTACCTCGCTCCCGGCTGGCCGCAGGCATACGGCGGCGCCGGACTGAGCGCGACCGAGCAGGTCATCCTCGCCGAGGAGTTCACCAAGGCAGGAGTTCCGAGCGGCGGCCCGAACGACGTCTTCGGCATCCAGATGCTGGGCAACACACTGCTCATGTGGGGCTCCGACGAGCAGAAGTCGTACTACCTGCCGCGCATCCTCTCGGGCGAGGACACGTGGTGCCAGGGCTACTCCGAACCGAATGCGGGCTCCGATCTCGGCAATGTCGGGCTGAGGGCCGAACTCGATGGCGACGAGTGGGTGCTGAACGGTCAGAAGATCTGGACCTCGGCGGGCCATCTCGCCGACCACATCTTCACGTTGGCTCGAACCGATCCCGATTCACCCAAGCACAAGGGCATCTCGTTCCTCCTGGTGCCGATGGACCAGCCCGGTATCGAGGTCCGCCCGATCAAGATGATCTCCGGCGACAGCGAGTTCAACGAGGTCTTCTACACCGACGCACGGTGCCCCAAGGAGAACGTGGTCGGCGGCGTCAACAACGGTTGGGCCGTTGCGATGTCGCTGCTCGGCTTCGAGCGCGGTGAAGCCGCCGCCACGGGTCCGATCCGCTACCAGGCCGAGCTCGACCGTCTGATCGAGCTCGCTCGCGAGCGCGGTGTCGCCGACGATCCGGTCATCCGTCAGCGGTTGGCCTGGTGTCACTCGAAGGTACAGATCATGAAGTACCTGGGCCAGCGGACGCTCACGCAGTTCCTCGCCGGTCACCATCCGGGTCCCGACGGAGCGATCTCGAAGCTGTACTGGAGCGAGTACCACCTGAAGGTGACCGAACTCGCCGTCGACATCCTCGGTGCCGACGCCTTGTACACCGAGGGTCGCCCGCCGTCCTCGGCGTTCCAGACCGACGACCCCGGGGCGGCGAACTCGTCGGCATCCTGGGTGGGTACGTTCCTCAATGCCCGAGCCGGCACCATCTATGCAGGGTCGTCGCAGATCCAGCGCAACATCATCGGCGAGATGATCCTGCAACTCCCGAAGGAACCCAAGCCGGCCTGAGCATGCTTCGCGTCGTCGCCGCCGTGGCCGCGCATCCGGGGCTGTGGCCGACCGCGGTCAGGCAGGGTTGGCGTCTCGTCCCGAACCGCTGGTGGACGCGGGCGCCGTACCTGCCGGTGCCGTCTCGCTCGTACCTGCAGTTCCGTCTGCTCACCCAATACGGTGAAACCTCGCATCGCCCCGAGCCGGATGATGTGCTGAACTATCTGCGATGGTGCCGCGACTGGCAACGACTCGGGACGTGAGTCCATGCTGAGTGCGCTCGTCCTCAACGCGAGTTTCGAGCCGCTCAGCGTCGTGTCGTCGCACCGCGCCACCTGTCTGGTCCTGGCAGAGAAGGCCGATGTGCTCGAAGACACCGGCGACGTCCTGCACTCCGAACGGCTCTGTCTGCCGTGTCCGTCGGTGATACGTCTGCGGTACATGGTGAAGGTTCCCTACGTCAGGAGGGCCGCCATGTCGAGGCGGGCGATCTTCGCCCGCGACGACTACCGGTGTCAGTACTGCGGCGATCGCGCCGACTCGATCGACCACGTCGTGCCGCGGTCGAAGGGTGGGCCACACAGCTGGGAGAACGTGGCGGCCGCGTGCCGGCCCTGCAATCTGGGAAAGCGCGATCGGACTCCGGACGAGGCCGGCATGCGTCTGGCCCGCCCGTGTCGGGCGCCACGCGCGACGGCGTGGGTCGTCGTGTCGGTGAGCGGAGTTCCCGAGACCTGGCGTCCCTACCTCCCCGTCGCTTCCTGACGTCGTGGGTCACTCGTACCGGCTGGTGAGGTCGGCATCGACTGCAGCGGACTTCCACGGCCGCGTGGTTCCCGATCCCGCACCACTCGAGATCTGGTGGCACGAGATCACCACGCCGGCGCTCGTGCTGGGTTCGACGCAGTCCGCGGACGTGGTCGACGAACAGGCCTGTCGTCGTGCCGGTGTCGAAGTGGTCCGGCGTCGAAGCGGTGGGGGAGCGGTACTGCTCGTTCCCGGCGCGGTGACCTGGGTCGACGTGATCGTGCCCGTCGGGTCGCCGGGCTGGGCCGACGACATCCATGCACCGATGGTGTGGGCCGGTCGGCACCTCGCGACCGTGCTGGGCGAACTGCTCGGTGGGCGGGTCGGCGAGCGGGTCATCTCGGTGCACGACGGGCCGATGGTGTCGTCGCCATGGTCGGCAGCAGTGTGCTTCGACGGCCTCGGTGCCGGCGAGGTCCTGCTCGACGACCGCAAGCTGGTCGGCGTCAGCCAGCGTCGTACGCGACACGCCGCTCGACTGCAGTGCTGCTGGTACAACGAGTACGACCCCGCCGCGCTCGTCGACCTGCTCGATCCCGCTCACCGGCCGCCGGTCGGTGACCTGCGGCCGGTCGCCACCGTGCCCCGCTCGGTCGCCGACGCGATCCCCGCCGCGCTCGCCGCTCGCCTCTGAACCCGTCTCGCCTGGCACTCTGCGTCAGCCCACGTCACCGAACTCGGCGTTGTGGCTGACGCAGAAGAAGGCGCTGTGATCTGCGTCGGCGATGACGTCGGCGGTCGAGGCTTGGGCTGACGCAGAACGTCGGGGCCGAGTCCGTCCCCGCGGGTTCGAGTGGGGGAGTGCGGAGCGATTGGGAGGGGAAATGGGGGAGAATGGTTGACAATGGGGGGAAATGGGGGAACAATGGGGATCGCTGGGGAGGACTCCCGCGTTCCCGGCACGGCAGGTCCGCCGCGGGGGAACGAGGCAGGAAGCGGGAGGAACGCGGCGCGTGTTTGTCGGGGTCTACGAGCGACAGCTCGACGAACGGGGACGAGTGGCACTGCCATCGTCGTACCGGGGAGAACTCGGCGACCAGTGCTATCTCTTCTTCGGTGACGACGGCTGCGTCAGTGTCCGCAGCGTCGAATCGTTCGACGAACAGGCCGCCGAACTCGTCGACAAGGCCAAGCGTGGCGAGATCAGCCGCAATCGGCTGAGGGCCTTCGCGTCGTCGGCAACGCAGGCCACGATCGACAAGCAGGGTCGCATCACCCTCGACCCGCGGCTGCGTCAACACGCAGGCATCGAGCCACAGGCAGCCGTCGTGGTGTTGGGCTACCTCGACCAGATCGAGATCTGGGATCCGCAGGCCTACCGGGCGAACGAAGCCGCTGGACAGCACGAGATCGCTCGCGGATGATGAACGACGCATTCGACCACGACCCCGTGATGCGCGACGAGATCACCGCGGTGTTCTCGACGGTTCCCAGCGGGACCGTCGTCGACGCCACGCTCGGTGGCGGCGGCCACAGTGCAGCGCTGCTGGACTCGCGAGCCGACCTCGACATCCTCGGCATCGACCAGGACGCCGACGCACTGCACGCGGCCGAGCAGGCGCTCGCTGCGTACGGGGACCGCGTTCGTACGAGTCGTCGTCGATTCGACGACCTCGCGGGGGCGCTCGACGAGCACCACATCGACGCCATCAGTGGCGCACTGTTCGATCTCGGCGTGTCGTCGCCGCAGCTCGATCGCGCCGAACGCGGGTTCTCGTACCGCCACGAGGGTCCGCTCGACATGCGCATGGACGCCGACCAGACGTGGTCGGCCGCCGACGTGGTGAACGGCTACTCCGAACGCGACCTCGCCCGGGTGATCCGCCGCTACGGCGACGAGCGCTTCGCCGACCGCATCGCCCGTGCGATCTGTGCGGCCCGCCCGATCCAGACGACGACCGAACTCGCCGCGGTGGTCACCACGGCGATCCCCGCCGCCGCCCGGCGCACCGGCGGGCACCCGGCCAAGCGAACCTTCCAGGCGATCCGCATCGAGGTCAACGACGAGCTCGGCGTGCTTCCCGCCGCGCTCGATGCAGCGGTCGAGGCGACCCGTCCCGGCGGGCGTATCGCGGTGCTGTCGTACCACTCGGGCGAGGACCGCATCGTCAAGGAGCGCTTCGCGAACGCATCCGGCGCCTGCGACTGTCCCGACGACCTGCCCTGCGTGTGCGGCGCGATCCAGACGGTTCGCATCGTTCGTGGAATCCCGAAGAAGCCGAGTGCAGCGGAACGCGCCGACAACCGCCGCGCGGCCTCGGCGCGACTGCGCGTCGTCGAACGCATCGTCGCCACTCGCAAGAGCGACGGCACGGCTGTGACCGGCACCGGCGACGAGCACGGCGGAGGCGAGTGATGGCTGCGATCCCACTGCTCCGTGACGTCGAGCCCATCGGCAAGCGACGGGTCTCGGCGCGGCGGCAGGGTCGGGCTTCGGCTCGCCCCGAACTCGCGGTGGTCGAACAGCGTCGACGCTGGCCGGCCCTCGTCGCCGTGGCGGCATGGACGATGGTGTTCCTGGGCCTGCTCGGAGCTGCGGTCTTCCACACCCAGTTGGCGGGACGTCAGCTGCACATCGATCGGCTGGAGCGCTCGGTCGCGGCCGAGCGCGAACGCTTCGACGAACTCCGGTACGAACGCGCCGTCCTGCGCTCGCCCGTTCGACTCGCGAGCGCCGCCGGCGAGCTCGGCATGCGGCGTGGCGATGCGACCGAGTTCGTCGACGTGAGCCCGCAGCTACTCGCCGCGCAGATCGCCTCGGCAGGGGTCATCGACGATCGGGCCGTGCAGATCACGATCGACACCGACCCACTCGATCAGTTCCGTGCCGTGAAGGCCGTCACCGAGCGGCTGCCGTGAAGCAGGCGACCCGCACACACGGAACCACGGGACAACGTCGCCGCGTGGCCGCGCCGACATCTCGAGGTACGGCGCCACGTTCCGCCCCACGTTCGGGGTCCACCGGCGCAGCCCGAGAGCGACCGGCGGCACCTGCGCGCCGGGCACCGACGGGCCCGACGCCGGCAGCACGGCCACGCCGCGCAACCGGCCATCACGCACCGTTGTCGCGAACGAAGACGCCCACACGTCGGAGTGTGCGCGCTCCGCAGCCACGCCGGCGTTCCCGATTCCGGGTCGGATCTCCCCGGCGTCGACTGATCCTCGCGCTGGTCGTCGTGACCGCGATCATGGTGGGCATCGTCGTGCGAGTTGCGTTTCTGCAGACCACCGAGGCCGAGACCCTTCGTTCGGCGGCGACCGACCAGTGGACCCGCTCGGTCGAGCTGCCCGGCCAGCGTGGAACGGTCTTCGACCGGTACGGCAACGAACTCGCGATGTCGGTCCCGGCGGTCACGGTGTCGATCAACCCGAAGCTCATCGAGAACGGTCCGGCAACCGTGCAGATGCTCGACGACCTCCTCGGGTTGTCCGACGACAAGGTCAACGAGCTGCTCGCCGAGATCGCCACCAAGGATCGCGGGTTCGTGTTCGTCCAGCGCCAGGCCGACGCCGACGTGGGAGATCAGATCTCGGCGATGCGTCTCGCAGGGGTCAACGTCGATCGCGAGAGTCGCCGCGAGATGCCCGGGGGCGACACGGGCCGGAGCATCATCGGCAGCACCAACATCGACGGTGTCGGGATCTCCGGTCTGGAACTGCAGTACGACGGCATCCTGACCGGAACCGGTGGCCAGTTGCGGCGCGAGGTGGCACCCAACGGCCGCTCGATCCCCGGCTCCGAAACCGTCACGACGCAGCCCGTGTCAGGCAGTGATCTCGTCCTCACGCTCGACCGATCGATCCAGTACTCGACCGAGCAGGTGCTGCTCGAGAAGGTGTCCGAGATCGGTGCGCGCGGCGCCACCGCGATCGTCGTCGACACCGACACCGGCGAGATCTACTCGATGGCATCGGTCCGCCAGAACGACGAGACCGGCGCCTACGAGGTCACGTCGGGTAACTACGCCGCGGTCGACGCCTACGAGCCGGGATCGGTGGCCAAGGTCATCACCGTCGCCGCTGCACTCAGCGACGGACTCGTCACACCCGAGACCTCCTACCTCGTGCCGTGGCGCAAGCAGTACTACGACGACCTGCTGACGGACTCGCACCAGCATCCGGACGAGTGGCTGTCGGTGTCGCAGATCCTCACGGAGTCGTCGAACATCGGCACGATCATGGTGCAGCAGGAAATGGGTCGCTGGCGCCACCGCGACTACATGGCTGCGTTCGGGCTCGGCGAGAAGACCGCGCTCGACTTCCCCGGCGAGTCGACCGGCATCCTCAAGCCGGCCGACGAACTGTGGGGCTCCGAACGAGTGACCGTTGCCTACGGGCAGGGCGTTGCCAGTACGTCGTTGCAGCTCGTGGCCGCGATCAACACGATCGCCAACAAGGGCGTCTACGTCGCGCCGAAACTCGTCAAGGCGACAGTCGGACCCGACGGGTCGATCACCGACACCCCGCCGTCGCCGGAACGCCGAGTCGTGTCCGAGCAGGCGGCCGCGCAGACGACCGAGATGATGCGCAACGTGGTGTGCAGCGGCACGGCCACCCGGGCGCAGGTCGACGGCCTCTCCATCGCCGGCAAGACCGGCACGGCGTTCAAGGCGGCCGACAACGGCACCTACTTCGACGAGAACGGCGACCGCATCTACTACGCGAGCTTCGTCGGCTTCTTCCCGGCCGAGGACCCACAGGTGACGGTACTGGTGTCGGTCGACGAGCCGCCCGCCGGCACGGACGACCGCTTCGGCGGCACCGCCGCGGCGCCCGTGTTCGCCGAACTCGTCGCCGACACTGATCCACGAGCTGGGCATCGCGCCGAATCCCGGCGCACCCCTCTGCGAGGCCGGCTGACGTGGTCGCGGACCCGTCCGGTGTCCGGCAGGTGGAGGATCTGCTCCTGAAGGGGATCGTGGTCACCGACGTCGTCGACGACTCGCGGCGAGTCACGCCGGGGTCGTTGTACGTCTGCCTGCGTGGCCAGTCGTTCGACGGTCACGACTTCGCGAGCCGGGCCGTCGCCGACGGCGCCGTCGCCCTGCTGGTGCGATCACCCCGTCGACGTGCCGGCCGAGGTCGCCCAGATCGTGGTCGACGACACCCGCGTTCGCGTTGGTCCGATCGCCGCGCTGGTGGCCGGGCATCCCAGTCGCTCACTGACGACGGTCGGGATCACCGGGACGAACGGCAAGACGACCACGGCACAGTTCCTGGAAGCGATCTTCGACGGGAGTGGCCACACGACCGGGGTCGTGGGCACGCTGCACGGTCCGCGCACCACCCCCGAGGCAGCGGATCTGCAACGGACGTTGCGTGGCTTCCTCGACGACGGCCGTGACGTCGCGGTACTCGAGGTGTCGTCACACGCGCTCGCGCTCCACCGGGTCGACGGCACCGAGTTCGATGCCGTCGTGTTCACCAACCTGGGCCACGATCACCTCGATCTCCACGGCTCGCAGGAGGAGTACTTCCGAGCGAAGGCCCGGCTGTTCTCGCCCGACTTCTCGTCGCTCGGCGTGATCAACGTCGACGATCCCCACGGCCGCCTCCTCGCCGACACGGCGGAGTCGAGCGATCCTCGTTTCCGAGTGGTCGCCGTGTCGACACATGATCTCGCCGACGTGCACGTCGACGCTGCATCGCACCGATACCGCTGGCGGGGCCTGGATGTCGAGGTCCCGATCGGCGGCCGCTTCAACGTCGCCAACTCGCTCATCGCCCCCACGACCGCAGTCGACCTCGGCGTCGAGCCGGCAGCCGCGGTCGCGGCGCTGCGTTCGGTGGCGGTGGTCCCCGGCCGGTTCGAGCTGGTCCGGACGCCGGCCGCCGAACACCTGGGTCTGACCGTGGTCGTCGACTACGCGCACACGCCCGACGGCCTCGAAGAGGTGCTGGCCGTCGGCGCGATCGGTGGCGGCCGGCAACTCGGTGATCGTGGTGTTCGGATGCGGCGGCGAACGCGACCGGCCCAAGCGCCCCGAGATGGGTCGGGCTGCCGCCGAACTCGCCGATCGTGTCGTCGTGACATCGGACAACCCACGCCGCGAGGACCCGACGGCGATCATCGATGACATCATCGAGGGAGTCGGAGCCGAGTACCGTGCCCGAGTCGTGACTGACCCCGACCGTCGATCGGCCATCCGTACCGCCCTCGAGTCCGCCCGGCCGGGTGATGTCGTCGTGATCGCCGGGAAGGGACACGAGCACACCCAGGAGTACGCCGACCGAACGTCGCCTTCGACGACACGCAGGTGGCCGCCGAGATCATGGAGGCGCTGGCGTGATCGCCATCATGCTCGCCGGCGCCGGCGCCATGCTGGTGTCGCTGTTCGGCACCCGGTGGCTGATCGCCTTCTTCCGCACCCACGGCCAGGGTCAGCCGATCCTCGGCAAGGAGGATCACGGGCCCGAGCACCACATGGTCAAGCAGGGCACGCCGACGATGGGCGGCATCGCCATCGTCATCGCGGCGTTCATCGGTTGGCTGATCGCGCACGTGCGGCGGGGCCTGGCGTTCTCCGACCAGACGATGATCGTCTGGCTCGGTGTGCTCTTCATGGCCCTCATGGGGTTCCTCGACGACTTCATCAAGGTGCGCAAGCGTCACAACCGCGGCATCTTCTGGAAGCAGAAGAACTACCTCACGATGGTCGCCAGCATCCTCATGGCCTGGTGGCTCGTCGTCGCGACCGGCATCTCGGAGACGATCAACGTCACCCGCGGGTCGGTCGGCCTCGAGGTACCCACGGCCGTCTGGGTCATCTGGGCGGGCATGATCATCTGGGCGACGACGAACGCGGTGAACGTCACCGACGGGCTCGACGGACTCGCCTCGGGCTCGGCACTCATGGGCTTCGGAGCCTTCACGATCATCGCGTACTGGGCGTTCCGCAACCCCGACATCTACGGCACCGTCGTCAACCCGCTCGACATGGGTGTGTTCGCCGCTGCGTTCGCCGGTGGGTGTCTCGGCTTCCTGTGGTGGAACGCCGCGCCGGCGCGCATCTTCATGGGTGACGTGGGCGCCCTCGCGATCGGCGCCGCGTCTGGCATTCTGCGCGCTGACGCTGAACACGACGCTGCTGCTCGTGCTGATCTGTGGCATCAACGTCATGGAGGCCGGCTCCGTTGCGATCCAGATGGGGGTGTTCAAGGCGTCGGGCCGCAAGAAGCGGCTCTTCCGCATGTCGCCCGTCCACCATCACTTCGAACTCGTCGGGTGGCCCGAGACCACGGTCATCATCCGGTTCTGGCTGATCTCGGCGATCTGCGTCGCCACCGCGCTGGCGATCTTCATCGGCGACTTCACCGACATCACGGCAGGTGGATCATGACGCGCGCGCTCGTGTACGGCCTCGCCGTCGCCGGCGCCGCCACGGTGCGGGCCCTGCAGCGCCACGACGTCGAGGTCGTGGTCGCCGACGACGAGGTCACCGTGGAACGTCGTCGGCTGGCCGGAGAACTCGGCGTGGAGATCGTCGAGCGGCCGACCGGCTCAGCACTCGACGGGTTGATCCGATCGTGTGATCTCGTGAGTCCGGCACCCGGTGTGCCCGAGACCCATGATGTGATCATCGGGGCGCAGAAGGTCGGCGTGGAACTCGTGTCCGAGATCGAACTCGCCTACCGGTGGGAGCAGGAACGCAGCGGCGGAGCCGCGTCCGATGCTGGCGATCACCGGCACCGACGGCAAGACGACCACCACGTTGCTCGCCGTCGAGATGCTGCGCGCCGGCGGGCTGCGCACGATCGACGCCGGCAACACCGACACGCCGCTGGTCGACGCCATCGCGTCGGATCTCGATGCCTTCGTCGTGGAGGCCACGAGCTTCCGGCTCGCGTGGACACCGTCGTTCCGTGCCGAGGGTGCGGCCTGGTTGAATCTCGCCCCCGACCACTTGAACTGGCATCGTTCGATGGCCTCCTACGAGAGCGCCAAGGCGCAGGTGTACGCGAACCAGCGCCCGAGCGACGTCGCCGTGGGCTTCATCGAGGACGAAGTGGTCATGCGTCGCCTCGTCGATGCCCCCGGCCGACACGTGACGTTCGGGACGAGCGGCGCCGACTACCACGTCGCCGGTGGATCGCTGCACGGACCAGGCGGCGAAATTGCCGCGATCGAGGCGATGCGCCGAAGCCTGCCCCACGACATCACCAACGCACTCGCTGCGTCAGCGCTCGTCCTGGAGACGGGACTGGTCGATCGCTCGGCGGTTGCCGGTGCACTCGCCACGTTCACCGGGCCACCCCATCGCCTCGAACACGTCGGCACCTGGAACGACGTGGCGTGGTTCAACGACTCGAAGGCGACCACGCCCCACGCGGCTGCGGCCGCGATTCGATCATTCGACCACATCGTGCTCATCGCAGGTGGGTACGACAAGCACGTCGACCTGTCTCCGATGGCGGTCGACCGCGGCCATGTCGACGCCGTGATCGCCCTCGGGGCGACGGCGCCGGCAGTCGTCGCCGCGTTCGACGGAGTGGCGCGACGTCGAGGTCGTCGACGACATGGTCGCCGCCGTCGAGCTCGCACAGTCCATCGCCGGCCCGGGATCCACGGTGCTGTTGTCGCCGGGGTGTGCCAGTTTCGATCAGTACCGCAGCTTCGAACATCGTGGCGAGCACTTCCGGGCGCTCGTCACGGACATCACCCACGAGGAGCACGCATGTCCAGCACCTTGACCGTTGCCGACCGGCGCCGAGCGGCACTCGACCGCCTCCACGGGGGTGAGGCCCCGCCACGCGGACCGCAACGTCGACCACAACGGGGTACCGACGTGCGTCGGCCCAAGCCGGCCACCAGGCGCAGCGCGGCCCCCAAGGTGGCTGCCACGCGTGAGATCCTCGGTCCGCCGCCGGGCACGTATTACGCCATCGCCGGCGTGGTGACGGTGCTGGTGATGCTCGGTCTCGTGATGGTGCTGTCGGCATCGGCCGTCACCGAGGCCAATCTCGGTCACTCGCCGTACCGGGTGTTCGCCAAGCAGGCGATGTGGGCTGCCATCGGACTGGTCGGCCTCGTCGTCGTCGCCCGGATCGACTACCGGTCGTGGCGCAGGTTCGTGATCCCCCTCGGGCTGTTGTCGGCGGCGGCCATGGCGGCGCCGTTCGCCCCCGGCATCGGTGCCAGCGTGAACGGCGCCCATTCGTGGGTTCGTCTCGGTCCGCTCAGCGTGCAGCCGTCGGAATTCCTCAAACTCGCGGTGGTCGTCCTGGCCGCCGACCTCCTCACGCGTCGACAGCGACGATCTGGCCGACCGTCGTGCCACGCTCGTCCCGCTCGGGCTCCTGGCGATGCTCGGAGCCGGACTGTGTCTCGCGCAGGGCGACCTGGGATCGGCCGTGGTGCTCGGGGCGATCGTGTTCAGCGTGGCATGGATCGCCGGAGTCCCCGCGACGCCGTTGGCCGTGATGGTGGTCGGTGCTGCGAGTGCAGCGCTGCTGTTCGTCGTGTCGAGCCCTCGCCGCCTCGACCGGTTCACGGCGTTCATGAACGTGTCGGAGGAGAAGGACCACCTCGCCTATCAGACCTATCAGGGCTTCCTGAGCATGGCGTCGGGCGGGATCTGCCGGTTCGGGGATCGGCGGGAGCAAGGCCAAGCTGGGCTACCTGCCCTACGCCCACAGTGACTTCATCTTCGCGGTCATCGCCGACGAACTGGGTCTGGTCGGCACCATCGCGGTCATCGGCGGATTCGTGATGCTCGTCGGACTCGGCGTCCAGGTCGCGCCTCGCCACGCCCGACCGGTTCGGCATGCTGCTCGCCGGCGGTATGGCGGCCTGGTTCGGCGTGCAGACGATCGTCAACCTCGGCGGCGTGACCGGCATCGATGCCCGTGACCGGCCTGACCTTGCCCTTCTTCTCGGCGGGTGGCAGCTCGCTGTTCGTCAGCATGATCGCCGCCGGACTGCTGTTGAGTGTCGCCCGACGCGTCAACGCTCGCCGTGAGTGGACACCGGTGAGCGGTCCGTGTTCGCCGTCGTCACCGGCGGCGGAACCTCCGGCCATGTCCTGCCCGCCCTGGCGGTGGCGGATGCGCTCGTCGCCCGGGTCACGACGCTACGAGCATCCGGTACATCGGTGCCCGGCGCGGCATCGAGACCCGCCTCCTGCCGCCACGCCGTATCCCGCACGAATTCCTCGATGTCGTCGGCTTCCAACGGGCGGTGACGCGGCCGCAACGTCGCGTTCGCACCGAAGATGGTGCGCAGCACCACCAGGCGACGAGCCTGCTCCGGTCCTGGCGGCCGCAGGTCGTGGTGTCGGTCGGCGGGTACGCCAGCATGCCGGCCGTGTTCGCCGCCCGTCGCCTGGATATGCCCGTCGTGGTCGTCTCCTACGACCGCACGCCCGGCCGCGCCAGCCGGCTGGCTGCCCGATCGCGCCGCAGCGTGCGCCGTGGCCTTCGAGGAGTCGCCGCTCCCGCGCGCCGAACTGACCGGTGCTCCGGTTCGCCAGGTCGATCCTCGACGTCGATCGGTCCGGCCCCCGACGGTCGAGCGGCCCGCGCTGCGCTCGGCATCGCCCGACGATCGGTTCCTGTTGCGGTGATGGGTGGTTCGTTGGGGTCCGGAGTGTTGAACGGGGCGATCGCGGACTACCTGCAGTGCCCATCGGGACGATCGATCGCTCGCTGTTCGCCAGGTGGCGGGCGAACGATTCGCTCGAGAGCGTCGAGACGGTGGGCGATGGCGACGCGTGGCGTGTTGCACCAGGTCATCGCCTACGAGCCAGACATGGCGGCGGTGTACGCCGGGTGCGACCTGCTGATCGGGCGTGGCGGAGCGAGCACGGTGCACGAGGTCGCCGTCACCGGGACGCCGGCCATCCTGGTGCCCTGGGCGGACTCGGCCGATGATCACCAGACCGACAACGTGCGCTGGCTGAGCGAGGTCGGCGGTGCCGTTCTGCTCCCCGAGAGCGACCTCGGCCGGCTCGGTGAGGAGATCGACGCGCTTCGTGGCGACCCCTCGAGGTGCAGCGAACTGTCCGCCGCGGCCCGCCGACCGCGGAGAGATCAGCCGTTCCGGTGCATTGGCCAGACTGATCGAACGCGTCGCCGTAACATCTCCAGCATCGTGACGCCCCTCGTCTCCGCCCGCTCGGCCCGCTCTGCGCGCTCGTCGCCGTTCGATTCGGTGCCGCGTCGCGGCTGTCGGGCGCCTCGACGCACGGCCGGTTCCTCGTGGTTGCGTCCCGATCCCGCCGCTCGATCTCGTCGATCCCGCATCGGCTCCACGTCGTCGGCGTCGGCGGCCCGGGCATGAGCGCCGTGGCGATCGCGCTCGCCGAGATGGGGCACCGCGTGTCGGGGTCGGATCTGCGTGATCACCCGGTGCTGGAACGTGTGCGAGCAGCGGGCGTCGACGTGCACATCGGCCACGACCGCGTCCTCGTGCACGGCGTCGACGCCGTGACGGCGTCGACGGCGATCCCCGACCGCAACATCGAACTCGACGAGGCCCGACGTCACCGGCGTTGCCGGTGCTGAGCCGGGCCGGCATGCTCGTCGTCGATCTGCGCCCAGGCCGACTCGGTGGCGGTGGCCGGCACCCACGGCAAGACCACGACGACGTCGATGCTGATGCTCGTGCTCGCCGAGTGCCGGGCTGCGCCCGAGCTTCATCGTCGGCGGCGACGTCACCGATGTGGGCACCGGAGCCCAGTGGACCGAGGGCGTTGGCTCGTCGTCGAGGCCGACGAGAGCGACGGCACCCACCTCGAGTTGCCGCTCCACGGCACGATCCTCACCAACGTCGAGACCGACCACCTCGACCACTACGGCTCGTTCGACGGGATCGTCGACAGCTTCGACCGGTACCTGGCCCAGGTCCCGGGTCCGAAGGTGGTGTGCGGCGACGACGACGTGTGCGCTGGCGCTCGCGGCCCGCCACGGCGCGGTCACCTACGGGCTCTCGGCCGACGTGCGATGTCCGCGCCGTCGACGTCGTGGCGAGACCGGAGCGTTCACCTTCACGTCGAGCGACGTGGTGCCGACGGAGTGCACGAGCGGGTCGGCGAGATCGCGCTGCCGCTGCGCGGACTGCACAACGTCACCAATGCGCACCGGCGTCGTCGCGATGGCGCTGCACTCGGCGTTGTCGTCCGGGACATCGCTGCGGCCCTCGGCCGGTTCGGTGGCGTTGCCCGTCGATTCGACGTCCGGGGGATCGATCGGCAACGCCACGTTCGTCGACGACTACGCGCACCTGCCGACCGAGATCGACGCCGTGCTCGCCGCGGCCCGCGGCGAGCGGCGACGGTTGGCAGCGCGTGATCGGCGTGTTCCAACCGAACCGGTACAACCGCATCGCCGAGATGTGGCACGAGTACGCGGATGCGTTCGCCGACGCGGACCTCGTGGTGCTGACCGACATCTATCCGTCCGGGACGGTCCCGATCCCCGGTGTCACCGGCAAACTGATCGTGAACGCCGTGACCGAGGCTCATCCGGAACTCCGGGTGGTGTGGCTGCCACGACGCGACGATCTGGTGACGTTCCTGCCGACGAGGTCCGCGCCGGTGACGTGTGCATCTCGATGGGATGCGGCGACATCGCCACGCTGCCGAGTGAGGTGCTCGATGCACGCCGGAGATGACGGCGACCGTGCCGTGCGCCGGCAGCTGGCGACGATGCAGCGGTTGCGCTCGCCGAACGCGTGGCGGCTGCGGTGGCCTCGTTGGGAGCTCTGGCCCAACAGGGCGTGGCGCTCGGTCCGCTGACCACGTACCGCGTCGGGGGGCCGGCGGCGGTGTTCGTCCGGGCCCGAACGCCGAGACGACCTCGTTCGCGTCGGCGTCGCCGGACAGGTGTCCGGACTCGACGTGCTCCTGATCGGTCGCGGCTCCAACATGCTGGTCGCCGACGCCGGCTTCGACGGCATCGCGGTGACGTCTGGTCGACCTGGCCGAGCACCCTCGAGATCGACCCGACCGGCGGGACGGTGAACGTCTCCGCTGGGGCGTCGCTGCCCGTGGTCGCCCGCAAGACCGCAGCGGCCGGGCTCACCGGGTTCGAATGGGCCGTGGGCGTCCCCGGATCGATCGGCGGTGCCGTCAGGATGAACGCCGGGGGTCACGGTTCGGACATGGCGGGTTCGCTGGTGGACATCACGATCGTCGACCTCGCCGAGGGCTCCGAGCGAACCCTCGCCGCGTCCGAGATCGGGCTCGGCTTTCGACACAGCGAACTGCCGGAGTCGGCAGTGGTGGTCGAGGCCCGGCTGCAACTCGCGCACGGTGATCGCAGAGACATCGGAGCGGATGATCTCCGAGATCGTGAGCTGGCGGCGGGCCAACCAGCCCGGCGGCCAGAACGCCGGGTCGGTGTTCGTCAACCCGATCCCGGGCGAGGTGAGCGCCGGGAGCACTGATCGACGCCGCAGGCCTCCGCGGGTTCCGTGTCGTTCGGCGTACGTGTCCGACAAGCATGCCAACTTCATCCAGGTCGATGACGGCGGCAGCGCCGATGACGTCCGTGCGTTGATGCAGATCGTCCGCGATCGGGTCGCATCCACGAGCGGGCACCTCCTGCGCAGCGAGATCCGCCTGGTCGGGTTCGGCGAGTGGGGTCACTGACATGGGGTGGCGACGCCGGCCGTCGAAGGATGCCGGGACCGACTCGACGGTGGACACGTCGGGTGGACACGCGGGGAGACATGACGGTCGACACGACGGTGCCCGGCGACACGGGCCAGCCCGACGTGGCCGTCCTCGACGAGCTGTCGAGGGTGTTCGGCGACACCGAGGAGTCGACGTCCGACGATCCTGCGCTGCCGCAACGTTCGATCATCACGATCGGCGGTGACGACGACCTCCCCGATGCCGTGTACCTCGACGAGCAGACCGACGCCTCGGTGAGTGCGCCGGTGTTCATCGACGACGACGGCAGCAGCGATGCGCTCATGCCCAAGGACGCCACGTCGCGGGGCATCGAGCCGCGATTGCGTCAACGCCGTATCGGGGTGCGGCGGGCGGCGAGCCGCAAGCGGCTCTGGTGGGCCGCGCTCGCCGCAGTGGTCGTGCTCGTGGCGGTCGGAGTGCTTGCCGTGCTCGGGTCGTCGTTGTTCGCTGTCGACAACGTGTCGGTGAGCGGCAACGTCTACACCGACCCGGACGAACTCGCGGCGATCGTCGACGACCTCCGCGGGACCCCGGTGCTGCTGGTCGACACCGACGAGGTCGAGGCGCAGCTCGAGGCGATCCCCTGGGTGGAGGCGGCCCGTGTCAGCACGTCGTTCCCCGATTCGGCCTCGATCGAGATCCGTGAGCGCACGCCCGTGGCGTCGATGCTCGGTGAGGACACCCGATCGCGGGTGCTCGATGCGGACGGTCGTGTGCTCGCGGTCATCGAGGGCCAGCCGGTTGCGCTCGTGTGGATCAGCGGTGAGGGCACACTCGATCTGGGTGCGGGCGAGTTCGCGCCCGATCGGTTACTCGTCGGCCGCGTCGCTGGTCACGAAGCTCACCCCGACGATCCGGTCGCGGGTCGAGTCGATGGTGGTGACCCCTGACGGCTCCGATCTGGTGCTCGTGCTCACGAGCCCGAGTGGTCCCGTCGAGGTGCGATTCGGCTCCGCGATCGGCGACAACGCCCAGATCGAGAAGCTCGTTCGCCTCGAACGCAAGCTCGCCGACATCGCCGACGACCCCGTGTCGGTCATCGACGTGTCGACAGCAGAGGTGACCGTGCGATGATGTCGCATCGACCGTCCCCATTCTCGGGATGCGGACCTGGCAGGATGTGCGCACGTACAATCCAGCGCTCGCTCGTCTGAAACGAATCGATTCATGAACCAGAACCAATGGAGGATCAGCTGATGGTCGGCGCTCCGCAGAACTATCTCGCCGTGATCAAGGTCGTCGGCGTCGGTGGTGGTGGCGTCAATGCCGTCAACCGCATGATCGACGCCGGGCTCAAGGGCGTCGAGTTCATCGCCGTCAACACCGATGCGCAGGCACTGCTGATGAGCGACGCCGACGTCAAGCTCGACATCGGACGTGACCTCACCCGTGGCCTCGGCGCCGGCAGCGACCCCGAGGTCGGGCCGGTCGGCCGCCGAGGCGCACCACGACGAGATCGAAGAGATGGTCCGCGGCGCCGACATGGTGTTCATCACCGCGGGCGAGGGCGGCGGTACCGGAACCGGTGCCGCTCCGGTCATCGCCGAGATCGCCCGTGAAGCGGGCGCCCTCACCATCGGTGTCGTCACCCGGCCGTTCTCCTTCGAGGGCCGTCGTCGTGCCGTGCAGGCCGACAACGGCGTCCAGAAGCTCAAGGAGAAGGTCGACACGCTGATCGTCATCCCGAACGATCGACTGCTCACGGTCGCCAACGACAAGACGAGCGTGCTCAACGCGTTCAAGATGGCCGACGAGGTACTCCTCCAGGGCGTGTCGGGCATCACCGACCTCATCACCACGCCCGGGCTGATCAACACCGACTTCGCCGACGTGAAGATGGTCATGTCCAATGCCGGCTCCGCGCTCATGGGCATCGGCCAGGCCAGCGGCGACGACCGCGCGGTCTCGGCAGCCAAGGCGGCGATTTCGAGCCCGCTGCTCGAATCGGCGATCGACGGCGCTCGCGGCATCCTGCTCAACATCACCGGCCCGTCGGGCATGGGCCTGTTCGAGATGAACGCTGCAGCGGAGATCATCCATGGCGTCGCCCACCAGGACGCCAACATCATCTTCGGCACCGTCATCGACGACGAGATGGGCGACGAGGTGCGCATCACCGTCATCGCTGCCGGATTCGACCGTCTCGACGATGCCGGCGGCGGGCGCACGACCGGTGCTGATGTAGCACCGCGTGTGACACCCACGCGGATCACCGAACTCTTCGCCAGCGACGACGAACCGGATCCGCTGGCCGCCGCCGCCGACGACGACGACTTCGACGTTCCCTCGTTCCTGAAATAGGCGCTGCGGTCGCCACGCGGCATGCTCGAACTGCTGCGCTACGACCTCGGCGAACGTCGCGGCATCGTGACGGTGTCCGAACGCTCCGACGGTGACCTGCACCCCGAGCAGGTGCCGCACGAGGTGCTCGTGGCGCGGCAGGCGGCCGCCACAGCGAGTCGCTGGGTCATGCTGGATCAGGTGCACGGCGTCGACACGTACCAGTGCCGTCCTGACACGCCGCTCACGTCGATGGTCGGTGTCGGCGACGTGCTGGTGGGTGAGGTGCCGATCGAGGGTCGTGTCGCGCGACCCGTCGCGGTCTGGGCGGCCGACTGCGCCGTGGTGATGCTGTTCGACCGGCAGGGAGTGCCGGTGGCGTGCCATGCCGGGTGGCGCGGCCTCGCGGCCGGGGTGATCGACGTCGCCGTCGCAGCCTCGGGCCGGCCCGTCGTCGCGGTCCTCGGCCCGTGTATCCACCCGTGCTGTTACGAGTTCGGTGAGCGTGAACTCGCCCAGGTGGCAGCCGGCGTCGGCGTCTCGGACGACGTCGTCGTCGCCACGACGTCGTCCGGTGCGCTCGCACTCGACGTCCCCGCTGCAGTCACTGCGGCCCTCGCACGCCACGACATCGATGTCGTGGTCGGCGGCGTCGTGCACGGCGTGCGACGGACGTTGGTACTCGCACCGCCGGGGCGACATCGAACGTCACGCACTGGTCGGCTGGAGCGAGGACGCACGATGAACCATCACGACCATGACATCTCGCACGACATCTCGCACGACATCTCGCAACCGCTGGCAGCGATCGTGCGTCGGATCGCCGACGTCGAGCGCCGGTTCACGCACGACGTGCGCATCGTCGCGGTCACGAAGGGGTTCGGTGAGTGGGCGATCGAGGCAGCGGTGTCGGCCGGGTGCCCGATGATCGGCGAGAACTACGCCCAGGAACTCGTGTCGAAGCGCGAGGTGATCGAGCGCTCGGCACCGGAAGTCCACTTCATCGGCCGGCTCCAGACGAACAAGGTCAGGCTCGTCGCCGATCTGGTCGACGTGTGGGCGAGCCTCGATCGATCGGCCCTGGTCGACGAGGTTGCCAAACGGGCGCCCGGAGCGCGGGTCCTGATCCAGGTCGACACCACCGGCGATCCTGACAAGGGTGGCTGTGCGGTTGCCGACGTGGGGGAGTTGGTCGATCGGGCGCGTGATGCCGGCCTCGTCGTGAACGGCCTGATGACGGTCGGACCCACCGGTGAGCCGGCGGAATCCGCACGGATGGGCTTCCGGCAAGTGAGGAATCTCGTCGAGGAACTCGGGCTCGAGGTCTGCTCGATGGGCATGAGCGGCGACCTCGCTGTCGCCGTGCAGGAGGGTTCCACCGAAGTCCGGATCGGGACGGCGCTGTTCGGCCCCCGGCCCCCGCGTCGCTGACCGGGTGCAGTCGGCAACGCCGTCCACCGTGTGTGGGGTGCGCTCGGCTAGCCTGCGCCACGCAGGAGGAATGCATGTCACTCTGGAAGAAGACCATGGACTACCTGGGTCTGGGTCCCGACGATGCCTACGACGACTACGACGACTACGACGAACCCGCGCCTGCACCCAGGCAGGGACGCGGGCAGCGTGACGCCGAGACTCGGGGACCGTCGGGAGCGAGCGCGCAGCGTGGGTGGGACGCGGAGACCGACGAGCCCGCCGTGCGTACGGTGTCGGCCCGTCCGAGTTATCCGTCGCGTGACTTCGACGCATCGGCGGCGAGACGTACGTCCGGTAACGGTCCGTCGGGGCGACCCGACGACTCCGGCGTTCAGGTCCGCCCCAGTCCGTCACAGTCCCAGTCCGCCAGTCTGCGCACCGTTCCGGGAGGGTCCATGGAACCGCACACGGTTCGTCCGCGTCGCTTCGACCAGGCACAGGAGGTCGCCGACAAGTTCAAGGACGGCCAACCCGTGATCATGAACCTGGAGGGCACCGAGCGAGAGGTCGCCCGACGCCTCATCGACTTCGCGAGCGGGATCTGTTACGCGCTCGACGGTTCGATGGAGAAGGTCGCGACCGGCGTGTACCTGCTCAAGCCCCCTGTCGCTCAGCGCGCACCCCGCTACGACGACTACGACGACTGACCTCGAAGGAGATCACCATGGAGATCAACCCCCAACGCGTCCGTAGCGCCGAGTTCAAGACTGTTCGCAAGGGAGTCGATCCCGACGAAGTCCGCGTCTTCCTCGGCGACGTGGCCGACGAACTCGAACGGGCGCAGAACCAGTCGACGGCGATGGAGGCACGCGCGCGAGCTGCCGTGGCTCGGCTGCAGGAACTCAGCGAGGCAGGCTCGGTTGCCGCCGCGGCCCCGACCGTCGACGCCTCGGTCGAGGAATCCGAGACGATCAGCCGCACCCTGCTGCTGGCCCAGCGAACGGCCGACCAGACGGTTGCCGGTGCGCGAGCCGAAGCGGAGCAGATCCTCCGCAAGGCCAACGAACGAGGCGGCCAGGACACTCGACTCCACCCGTGAGATGTCGGCGCAGCTCCTCGTCCGAGGCGCGCGTCGAGGCGCGGCGGACCGGTGAGGCCGAGCGTCACTCGGTGGCGAGCGAGGTCCAGGCGCTCAAGGCGCGTCGCGACTTCCTCGAATCCGACGTCCATCATCTCGAGACGTTCCTCGCCGACCAGCGCGCGCGGGTCCGCGAGGCGGCCACTTCACTGATCGACATCGCCGACCGGGTTCCGGGCGGCCTCGGTGACGTGCGCGCACCGCTGTTGTCGGCGTCCGACGACGACATCGGCCGTGGCATCGACGACGAGAACATCGAGGCGGGTGACGAGTCGGTCGGCGAGCGACACCGAATCCGAGGAACTGGTGATCGTCACCGAGATCGCCGCCCACAACCACGGCGAGGTGCTCGACACGACCCTCGATTCCGAGGTCGACCTCGACGCCGATCCGGACAACGATCTGGTGGGCGACGAGTACGTCGGCGCTGGTGATCCCACCGAGGCGATCCCGGTGTTCCGCATGGATGACCCCGACACGTCGCCGACTGTGGCCGACGGCGACGAGTCGGCGGAGGACTTTCGTTTCTCCTTCGACGACGAACGCTCCTGAGCATCGAACGCCCGACGTCTCGCTGACCGAGCGTCGGTAGCATCGCCGTCGTGTCCTATCCCGACGTCGACCCCCGGCCGAATTTCCCCGATCTCGAAAGGGACGTCCTGGCGCGTTGGGCCGAGGACGACACGTTCCAGGCCTCGATCGACCAGCGCGAGGCGGGCGAGTTCGGCGCCAACGAGTTCGTCTTCTACGACGGCCCGCCGTTCGCCAACGGGTTGCCGCACTACGGCCACCTGCTCACGGGGTACGTCAAGGATGCGATTCCGCGGTACCAGACGATGCGGGGTCGTCGTGTCGAGCGCCGGTTCGGTTGGGACTGCCACGGGCTGCCTGCGGAAGTGAAGGCGGAACAGGAACTCGGAATCTCCGGGCATCCCGAGATCTCCGAGTTCGGCATCGACCGATTCAACGACGCATGCCGCACCAGCGTGCTGCAGTACACCGACGACTGGCGTGAGTACGTGACACGCCAGGCGCGCTGGGTCGACTTCGACAACGACTACAAGACGCTCGACCTCACCTACATGGAGAGCGTGATGTGGGCGTTCAAGACCCTGTGGGACAAGGGTCTCATCTACGAGGGATTCCGGGTGATCGCGTACTGCTGGCGGTGTGAGACGCCGTTGAGCAACACCGAGACGCGCATGGACGACGTGTACCGAGACCGGCAGGATCCTGCCCTCACCGTCGGATTCGAACTCGACACGGGTGAACGACTGCTGGCATGGACGACGACCCCGTGGACGCTGCCGTCGAACCTGGCGCTCGCTGTCGGGACCGACATCGACTACGTCGTGGTCGAACTCGATGGGGTGCGCTACGTGATCGCCGAGTCGCTGCTCGGCTCCTATTCGGCCGAACTCGGTGGGGCCACCATCGTCGAGACCCGAAAGGGCAGCGAGTTCGTGGGGCGTCGGTACCGGCCACTGTTCGACTACTTCGCCGACACCGAGCGTTTCGGAACGGGCGAGGCGTTCCAGGTGCTGGGCGCTGACTTCGTGTCGACCGAGGACGGCACGGGCATCGTGCACCTCGCGCCGGGCTTCGGTGAGGACGACCAGCTCGTGGCCAACGCTGCCGGGATCCCGACCATCTGTCCGATGGACGAGCACGGTCGGTACACCGCCGAGGTCACCGACTGGGCGGGGACGCACGTGTTCGACGCCAATCCGCTCGTGATCCGCGAGCTGAAGGAGCGCGGGGTCGTCGTGCGCCACGCGACCTACGACCACTCGTATCCGCACTGCTGGCGCTGCGCCCAGCCCCTCGTGTACCGGGCCATCTCGTCGTGGTTCGTTCAGGTCACCGCCATCCGCGACCGGATGGTGGAGCTCAACCAGGAGATCACCTGGCAGCCGGCGCACATCAAGGACGGCAGCTTCGGCAAGTGGCTGGAGAATGCCCGTGACTGGTCGATCAGCCGCAACCGGTTCTGGGGATCGCCGATCCCGGTGTGGCAGTCCGACGACCCGACCCATCCGCGCATCGACGTCTACGGCTCGCTCGCCGAACTCGAGGCCGACTTCGGGGTGCCGGTCACCGACCTGCACCGGCCCCAGGTGGATGACCTGGTGCGACCCAACCCGGACGACCCGACGGGTCGATCCATGATGCGCCGCGTCCCGGAGGTGCTCGACTGTTGGTTCGAGTCGGGCTCGATGCCGTTCGCCCAGGTCCACTACCCGTTCGAGAACACCGAGTGGTTCGAGCACCACTACCCGGGTGACTTCATCGTCGAGTACATCGGCCAGACGCGCGGCTGGTTCTACACGCTGCACGTGCTCGCAACGGCCCTCTTCGACCGGCCTGCGTTCGCCAACTGTGTGAGCCACGGCAACGTGCTCGGCGACGACGGCCGCAAGATGTCGAAGAGCCTCAACAACTATCCCGACCCGCGTGAGATGTTCGACACGCACGGTGCCGACGCGATGCGCTGGTCGCTGCTGTCGTCCGCGATCCTGCGCGGCGGCGACGGCATGGTGACCGAGGAGGGCATGCGCGAGACGGTTCGCCATGTCCTGCTCCCGTTGTGGAACTCGTGGTACTTCCTGGCGTTGTACTCCAATGCGGCCGGCCACCAGGGCAACATCCGCACGGACTCGACCAACGTGCTCGACCGCTACGTGTTGGCCAAGACCCGCGCGCTCGTGTGCGATCTGACCGAGACGATGGACGCCTTCGATCTGTTCGGGTCGTGCCAGATCGTTCGCGACTACCTCGACGTCTTGACGAACTGGTACATCCGTCGCAGCCGTGACCGTTTCTGGACGGGCGACACCGATGCGATCGACACCATGCACACGGTCCTGTCGGTACTCACGAGGGCGATCGCTCCGCTCCTGCCGCTCGTTGCCGAGGAGATCCACTCGGGTCTGCACGGTGCCGATGCCGGCAGCGTGCATCTGACGGACTGGCCGTCGTTCGACGAGCTTCCGGCCGATGACGATCTGGTCGCGACCATGGATCTCGTGCGCGACGTCTGTTCGGCGACGCTCTCGGTGCGCAAGGCCCATCAGCGTCGGGTCCGGCTGCCGCTGCAGACCGTCACGGTGGCGTCGGCCGACGCCCATCGACTGGTCGACTTCCGTGACGTGATCGCCGACGAGGTGAACGTTCGCCACGTCGAACTCACCGACGACGTCGGTTCGGTCGCGACCGAGCGCCTGCAGTTGGTGCCCGCACGTCTCGGACCGCGTCTCGGCAAGGACGTCCAACAGGTGATCCGCGCGCACAAGTCCGGCGACTGGACCGTCGAGGGCGACGTGGTCACCGTCGGCGGCGTCGTACTGGAGCCCGACGAGTACACACTCGAACTCGTCGCCGAGAACGACAAGGCGAGCGCAGGGCTCAGCTCCCATGCCGGGGTCGTGGCGCTCGACATCGAGGTCACCCCGGAGCTCGAGGTGGAGGGCCGCGGACGCGACCTCGTCAGGTTGATCCAGCAGGCGCGACGCGACGCCGGACTCGACGTGTCGGACCGGATCGTGCTCAACATCGTTGCGACCGAGCCGTGGCTGGACGCGGTGACCGCGCGACGAAGCGTTGATCGCGGGCGAGACGTTGGCGACGAGCATCGCGACCCGAACGCGCCGCCGGCGGAGACGAGCCGGCGATCACCGTCGTTCGGGTCTGAGGATCGATCTGCGAGGGCAATGCCGTTCGATCTGGCGGACGTTCCGGTAGAGTCCGCCGCTCACCCCGCCTGGAGGAGTGCACATGGCTGCCAAGAAGACGAGTTCCGCCAAGACACCGACGCCGAAGAAGGCCGTCGCGACGAAGTCCGCGCCGGCGAAGAAGGCGCCGGCTGCGAAGAAGGCCGCGCCGGCGAAGAAGGCTGCGCCGGTGAAGAAGGCTGCGCCGGCTGCGAAGAAGGCTGCGCCGGTGACGAAGTCCGCGCCGGCCAAGAAGGCGCCTGCTGCGAAGAAGGCTGCGCCCGTGACGAAGGCGCCGGCTGCGAAGAAGGCTGCGCCGGCAGCGAAGAAGGCCGCGCCGGCAGCGAAGAAGGCTGCGCCGGCAGCGAAGAAGGCGCCGGCGGCGAAGAAGGTCGCGCCGGCGGTGAAGACGACTGCGCCGGCCAGGAAGCCCGCCGTTGCGAAAGCACCGGCAGCTCCCAGGAAGCCGAGCCTGACGAGCATGACACCGTCGTTGCTCTCGAACGCCCAGTTCGAACGCTTCGAGATCCCGCCTCCTCGCGGTCACAGCAAGGACGGCATCGCCTACACGAAGGACTTCGACCTCAAGTTCCTCAAGGCGCAACGCGACGAACTCCTCGCCCGGCGTCAGGCAGAACTCGCTCGGGCGACGCGCCTCGAGGACGAAGCGACGAGCATCATCGAAGACGGCGAGATGGGTGACGTGCAGTTCGACGACGAGGGTGGCGAAGGCGACACGATGGTGGTGCAGCGCGACCTCGACCGGGTGCTCTCGACCCAGGCGCGGCAGACGATCCTCGACATCGACGCGGCTCTCGCCCGGATCGAGCAGGGAACGTACGGCTACTCGACGATCTCGGGGATGCCGATTCCTCGGGAACGCCTCGAGGCCATCCCGGAGACCACGGTGCTCGCCGCGGAGAAGGTCAGCGGCGTCGGGCCGCGCTGATCGGAATGGCCTCACTCGGCGCATGGCGTACGCCTGTTGCCATCGCCGCATCGGTCGTGGTCGTCGATCAACTCGCCAAACACTGGGCCGTCACCTCGCTCGGAACCGATCGAGTGATCGATCTCGTGTGGACCCTTCGGTTCAACCTGGCGTTCAACAACGGTATGGCGTTCGGTCAGGGCCGTGGGCTGGGCCCGGTGATCGGCGTGGTGGCGACCGTCGTGATCGTCTACCTGCTCGTGTCGCTTCGTGATCAGACGAGCAGACTCAGCACCGTCGGCATGGGGCTGCTGATCGGCGGGGCGGCGGGCAACCTGATCGACCGGTTGTTCCGCGGCGACGCATGGCTCAACGGTGCGGTGGTCGACTTCATCGACCTGCAGTGGTTCCCGATCTTCAACGTCGCCGACATGGCCGTCAACGTCGGGGCAGCGCTCTTGATCCTGGGCAGCGTTCTGTCGGCGTGTGCCCGCAAGCACGTCGAGGCAACATCGGTGGACGGCGCGTCGCAGTCCCAGGCCGAGAACGGATCAGCGGCGTGATCGTCGAGCAGGTGCCGGCAGCGCTCGCCGGGGAGCGACTCGATCGCATCGTCGCGTTGATCGGCGATCTCAGCAGGGCGGAGGCGGCCGCGACGATCGCAGCAGGAGGTGTGAGCGTCGACGGCGAACCCGCTGCGTCGGGCAAGGTCCGACTCGTGGAGGGCCAGGAGGTCGAGATCGACCCGAGCGCCGTACCGGCCCCGGTGCTGCCGAGCCCGGACATCGCCGTGCAGTTCGGCGTCGTGTACGAAGACGACACGGTCATCGTGGTCGACAAGCCTGCCGGGCTCGTGGTGCACCCCGGCGCCGGGAACCTCGACGGAACGCTCGTGAGCGGGCTGCTCGCCCGCTATCCCGACATCGAGGGGGTCGGCGACGATCCGGTCCGTCCGGGCATCGTGCACCGTCTGGATGCGGGCAGTTCGGGGCTTCTCGTCGTCGCTCGCACCGACGAGGCGGCCGAACATCTCATCGCCCAGTTCACCGACCACAGCGCGACGCGACGCTACGACGCCGTCGTGTGGGGTGTGCCCGACGCCCCCCATGGCATCATCGACGCCCCGATCGGTCGCGATCGTGGAGATCCGCTGAAGATGGCCGTCGTTGCCGGAGGGCGACCCGCTCGGACCGACTATCGAGTGGTCGGCACCTACTCGAGCCCGGCGTTGGTCTCGCGGCTCGAGTGTCGCCTCGAGACGGGCCGCACTCACCAGATCCGTGTGCACCTGGCGTCGATCAACCATCCGCTGGTGGGTGACCCGACCTACAGCCAGCGTCGCCCGACGCTGGGGTTGGCCCGCCCGTTCCTCCACGCCGCCGAACTGGCCTTCGTCCATCCCGCCACCGGTGAACGCGTCACGTTCACGAGCCCGCTCGCCCCCGACCTCGCCGCCTGGCTCGCCGCCGCCGAGGTCTGAGGGTCACACCCGGCGAGGGAAGCGCCAGCCGTTACACCCGGCGAGGGAAGCGCCAGCGTTACACCGGCGAGGAAAGAAGCGCAAGCCGTCACACCCGGCGAGGGAAGCGCCAGCGACGAGCCGGACGAGGCCGACCAGAGCTGCGGATCACCGACTCGACGTGAGGCCGAGCAGGAATTACGGCCAGGGGGCGTCGCCGCGGGCGATGTCGGCGATGTCGGCGAGGGTGAAGCCGTCGAGATAGGCGCGCATGTGTTCGCCGGCCTTGTTCCAGATGCCGAGCAGGACGCACTGGCCCTCGTGGTCGCAGGCGCCGTCCTGGTGCGGTTGGCCGAAGTCGCCGAGGGTGATCGGTCCGTCGACGGCCGACACGATCGCGGACAGCCGGATCTCCTCGGGCGGTCGGGCGAGGATGTAACCGCCACCCACGCCACGCTTGGATCGCACCAGCCCCGCACCCTTCAGGGCGAGGAGAATCTGTTCGAGGTACGGCTGGGGGAGTGCAGTGCGCTCGGCGATGTCGCGTACCGACGTGGGTCCCGCCTCGTCGTCGTGCAACGCCAATGACAGCAGGGCCCTACAGGCATAGTCACCGCGAGTCGAGATCCGCACACTGTCACCCTATTCAGTGATCGGCCCCCGGACGGTTTCCGCAGCGCTTGTCGCCGGTGTCGTCGACGTGGTGGACTGCACAGGTGACGACGGGCGGCCCGATCATTCCGGATTACGCCGGTGCCAATGTGCGGGGGATCGTGCCGGCCATCCTGGGTCCGACGTCGTGGACGTCCGGGCTTCCCGCGTGGATGCCGGAGCCCGTGCGGGGTGCTCGCAGTGTCGTGTTGCTGGTGCTCGATGGTCTCGGTTGGGACCAGATGCAGGAGCATCGCGATCTGCTTCCCACGATTGCCTCGATGGTCGGTGGCTCCATTCAGACCGTCGCTCCGACGACGACCGCGACGGCCTTGACGTCGATCACGACAGGGCTGACTCCGGCGGAGCACGGCTTGATCGGGTATCGGATCGTGCTCGGTGGCGAGATCGTGAACGTGCTGCGATGGTGTGTGGGCGACCAGCCGGTGCGTCGTTCCCATCCTCCGGGCGAGGCGCAACCGTTCGAGCCGTTCCTCGGCCAGACCGTGCCGGTGGTCAACCCGGTCGAGCTGGAGAGTTCCGCGTTCAGTGAGGCCCACCTGCGCGGGAGTGTGCCGACCGGGTGGCGCGCTGCGTCGTCGATCGCCGTGGAGGCGCGGCGACAGGTCCAAGCGGGGGAGCGCTTCGTGTACTGCTACTACGGCGGTATCGACAAGATCGCTCACGAACGCGGCTTCGGGCCCTACTACGAGGCGGAGCTGCGTGCGGCCGACACACTGGTGGCCGATCTGTTGGCGGCGCTCCCGACGGGGACCACGTTGTTGGTGACGGCCGACCACGGACAGGTCCACGTCGGTGACCGGATCGTGACGCCGTCGGCGGAGCTGCTGGCGAACGTGACCCTGCAGTCGGGTGAGGGACGTTTTCGGTGGCTGCACGTCGCGAAGGGAGCGATCGACGATGTGGCTGCGGTCGCCGGCGCACAAGTCGGTCACCTGGCCTGGGTGGTGACACGCGAGCAGACGCTCGACGAGCAGTGGTTCGGCCCGTCGATGGCTCCAGCGGTGCGTGCTCGACTGGGCGATGTCGCGCTCGTGGCGTTCGAGCCCGTGAGCTTCCATGACCCTGCAGATTCGGGTCCGTTCGAGCTGATCTGCCGACACGGTTCGCTGACGTCGGCCGAGGTGAACGTTCCGCTGGTCGGTGCGTCGGCGTGACGCCGGGATAGAAAGGCAGACATGACCGACAGTGACGGCGCCGAGCCGATCGTTCCCGACGAGATCACCACGAACGGCTCGACTGCGCCGGCCGAGAGCTTCGAGCCCGAGGAGATGGTGACGTCACCGGCCAAGGTGATGCGCATCGGGTCGATGGTCAAGCAGCTGCTGGAGGAGGTCAGGGGATCGACGCTCGACGAGGCCTCACGCGAGCGACTGGCGGAGATCTACGACCGCTCGGTCATGGAGCTGTCCGCGTCGTTGTCTCCCGACCTGCAGCACGAACTCGAGGGCCTTGCACTGCCGTTCGGCGAGGGCGAGGTGCCGAGCGAGTCGGAGCTGCGCATCGCCAAGGCCCAACTCGTCGGCTGGTTGGAGGGGCTGTTCCACGGCATCCAGGCCACGTTGATGGCTCAGCAATTCGCCGCGAGACAACAACTGCAGGAGATGCGCCAACTCCCCGGTGGCCAGATGATGCCTCCGCAACCCGGAGAGCAGAGCCGGGAGCGCCCCGGCACGTACCTCTGAGTCTCCACTCCGGAGGAATCGGCTGCGGAACAGCGACCGGCGCGCGAACGCTAGTGTCGAACCACATCCGTGTAATCCCCGAGAGATCAGATCCGTGACCGATTCCTTCACCCACCTCCACGTCCACACCGAGTTCTCGATGCTCGACGGTGCAGCGCGGTTGGACGAACTCGTCGCCAAGGCCGTCCACGACGGCATGCCGGCGATCGGGATGACCGATCACGGCAACATGTACGGCACGTTGGACTTCTACAAGGAGTGCAACAAGCAGGGGATCAAGCCGATCATCGGCACCGAGGCGTACATGGCCTACGACAGCCGCACCGAGCGACCGACCCGACGCGGGCGCATCGACGACTCGGGCGGCGACACCGAGGGCGGCAAGAAGCTCTACTACCACCTGACGCTCCTGGCCGAGAACCAGACCGGGTACAAGAACCTGATCCAGTTGTCGAGCCTGGCGTTCATGGAGGGCTACTACTACAAGCCCCGGATGGACTGGGAGTTGCTCGAGAAGTACTCCGACGGCCTCATCGCCACCACCGGCTGTCTCGGCGGGCAGGTGCTGCAGGCACTCCTCAACGGAGACGAGAAGGGAGCGGTCGAGAAGGCCGCTCGCCTGCAGGACATCTTCGGACGGGACAACCTGTTCGTCGAGCTGCAGGATCACGGGCTGCAGGCACAACGCGACACCAACCCGAAGCTCATCGAGATCGCCAGGAAGATCGGTGCGCCGCTGTTGGCGACGAACGACAGCCACTACACGCACCAGGAGGATCACGAGTCGCACGATGCGCTCCTGTGCGTTCAGACCGGGGCATTGCTGTCCGACGCGAAGCGCTTCAAGTTCGAGGGCAGTGAGCACTATCTGAAGTCGCCCGCCGAGATGCGCTACCTGTTCCGCGAGGTGCCCTCCGCCTGCGACAACACGCTGTGGATCGCCGAGCGCGCCGACCTCGAGATCGAGTTCGGCAATCCGCTGCTGCCGGAGTTCCCGGTGCCCGAAGGCTTCGAGAACGACTCGGAGTACCTGCGCCACCTCACCTACGAGGGTGCCCGCAAACGGTGGGGCGACAACCTGTCGGCCGACGTCGAGGAACGCCTCGCGTACGAACTGAAGACCATCAACGACATGGGCTTCGCGTCGTACTTCCTCATCACGTGGGACCTGATCAAGCACGCGTGCGATTCGCGGATCAGGGTCGGCCCGGGCCGTGGCTCCGCTGCGGGCTGTGCGGTGGCGTACTGCCTGTGGATCACCGATCTCGACCCGATCAAGTACGACCTGCTGTTCGAACGGTTCCTCAACCCGAGCCGCATCTCGATGCCCGACATCGACATGGACTTCGACTCCCGATACCGCGACGAGATGATCCGCTACGCCGCCGAACGCTATGGGCGTGATCACGTCGCCCAGATCATCACGTTCGGCACGATCAAGGCCCGCAACGCCGTACGCGACGCCGCCCGTGTCCTCGGCTATCCGTACGGGGTCGGTGACAAGCTCGCCAAGGCCATGCCGCCGATGGTGATGGGACGCGACACGCCGCTCAAGTACTGCTTCGAGCAGAACCCGAAGTACGCCGACGGCTACAAGGCCGCGGCCGACCTGCGCGCCATGTACGACACCGACGACGATCTCAAGAAGGTCATCGACGTCGCCAGGGGCCTCGAAGGCCTGAAGCGTTCCGACGGCATCCATGCCGCCGCTGTGGTGATCACCAAGAATCCGGTCACCGACTACGTGCCGATCCAGCGCAAACCCGAGTCGGGCCAGGATCCCGCCGACGCTCCCGTCGTCACGCAGTACGAAATGCACGGCGTGGAAGACCTCGGACTGTTGAAGATGGACTTCCTGGGCCTGCGCAACCTCGACGTCATCACCGACACCGAGGAGATGATCCAGCGCCAACGTGATCGCAGCTTCGTCGTCGAGGAGATCCCGATGGACGACGCCGACACGTTCGCCCTGCTGTCACGCGGCGACACGATCGGTGTGTTCCAGTTGGAGTCACCGCCGATGCGTCAGCTGCTCAAGGCGATGGCGCCCAACAGCTTCGAAGACGTGTCCGCTGTGCTCGCGCTCTATCGGCCCGGGCCGATGAGCGTCAACATGCACTACGACTACGCCGATCGCAAGAACGACCGCAAGCCCGTCGAGTACTTCCACGCAGACGCCGAGGAGGTGCTCCACGACACGTACGGCCTGATGATCTATCAGGAGAGCGTGATGCGGGTGGCACAGAAGTTCGCCGGCTACTCCCTCGCCGAAGCCGACAACCTCCGCAAGGCCTGCGGCAAGAAGATCCGCGAGCTGATGGCCAAGGAACGCGATGCGTTCGAGGCGGGCGTCGAGCGCACCGGGTACGGCAAGGAGCTCGGACCGCACCTGTTCGACATCATCGAGAAGTTCGCCGACTACGCGTTCAACAAGAGCCACACGTTCGGCTACGGACTGATCACCTACCAGACCGCGTACCTCAAGGCGCACTACCCGGTCGAGTACATCGCCTGCCTGCTCACCAGCGTCAAGAACAACCTCGACAAGGCCGCCATCTACCTGAGTGACTGTCGGTCGATGGGCATCAAGGTGCTCCCGCCCGACGTCAACAGGTCGATGTCCAACTTCGGCGCGCTGTCGCCGGCAGAACTGCCGCCGGGTGTCACGTTGTCGGTCGGCAGCCCCGGGGCGATCACGTTCGGGTTGTCGGCGGTGCGCAACGTCGGCGAGGCGCTCGTCGAGCTGTTGATCGCCGAACGCGTGGAGAACGGCCAGTTCACGAGCTTCCACGACTTCGTCGAGCGGGTCCCCGAGCCCGTGCTCAACAAGCGCACCATCGAGTCGCTGATCAAGGGCGGAGCGTTCGACACGCTGGGCCACACGCGGCGTGGTCTGCTGACCGTGTTCGAGCACATCATCGACACGACGGTGAAGCGTCGACGTGAGCGCGAGAAGGGCGTGATGAGCCTGTTCGGCGACTGGGGCGCCGAGAGCGGAGCCGACGATGGCAGCGGCGGCGCAGGTGGCGACGGTTTCGACGAACGCACCGAGATCCCCGATCTGGCCTTCGACAAGACCGAGCAGCTCCGCTACGAGAAGGAGATGCTCGGCCTCTACGTGTCGGACCATCCCCTGTTCGGCGTCGAGGCCGCCCTGAAGCGCAAGGTCGAACAGTCGGTGCTCGACCTGCAGACCATGGAGGACGGCGCCAACGTGGTCGTGGGCGGTGTCATCACGAACCTGGCACGCAAGTTCACGAAGAAGGGCGATCAGATGGCCGTCTTCCTCCTGGAGGACCTCGATGCCTCGATCGAGGTGACCATCTTCCCCAGAACGCTCGCCGAACAGGGCCACAAGCTCGAGGACGACCTCATCGTGGCCGTCAAGGGCCGACTCGACCGGCGCGACGAATCGCGTTTCGGCCTCATCGGCCAGACCGTCACCGTGCTCTCGGGGCTCACCGACGGTCCGGCTGCTCCGCTGCGGCTCCGGCTGCCGTCGGCTGCGCTCGACGAGCTCAAGATCGCGCGTCTGAAGCGCATCCTGCGCGAACATCCGGGTGATTCGGTGGTGATGGTCGACATCGGGCAGGGCAAGGTGCTCAAGCTGGCCGACGAATTCAGGGTGGATCTCGACCGTTCGGTGGGTGAACTCCGCATGGCCTTCGGACATGAGGCGGTGCTGCTGTAGAATAGGACGAATGGCACTCGACGTCTCGACCAACGACGCTTCGGCGCTGACGGATTCCGACCTCGACGAACTGGCGTCGATGGAGGACGCGTTCAGCGCCGGCCAGCTCTCCAAGGCCAAGGAGGACTGGGTTCTGATCACCACGGCCCGATTCGGCGGTGCGCTGCACGGATTCACGTTCTCCACCCTCGAGCGCATCGGCGGTACGCCATGCGTCCTGATCGGTCTGATGTCGGTCAAACGGTCGTCGAAGCGTGATCAGGTGCTGCGCGGCCTCGTCGGCGAGGCATATCACCGAGCACTGATGGCCTTTCCCGACGAAGACGTGGTCGTCGGTTCCCGATTCGTCAACGCCGATGGCCTCGAAGCGTTCAAGGACCTGCGCGAGGTCACGCCGTCGCCCGGCACGAGCGCCGTCGGCGAGGAGCGGGCGTGGGGTCGTCGCCTCGCCAAGCGATTCGGTGTCGACGCCAAGTACGACGCCAATTCGTTCATCGCGGCGACCGGCAGCTCCGATGGCTATCTCGATCACCAGTCCTCGAAGCCCGACAGGCTCGATGCAGCGGTGGTCGAGATGTTCAGGGCCGTGCCGGTGGCCAAGGGCGGGGCAATGGTCGTGTACGGCTGGACCATGGCCGAGGATCTCCTCAAGCTCGGCAAGCGTTGAGTCGTCCGTGACATGACCGAGTTCGCCGAGGTCGTGCGGGCTCGAAGGATGACCAGGGCGTTCGACGATCGCCCGCTCGAACCCGGTGTCCTCGACGGTCTCGTCGATCTGGCCGCTCGTGCTCCGAGCGCCGGCAAGACGCAGGGCTGGAGCCTCGTGGTGCTCGAAGGGGCACAGACGGCGTCCTTCTGGGACACCACACTGCCGCCGGTGAAGCGTGATTCGTTCCGCTGGAAGCGGCTGCTCAACGCTCCCGTGATCGCGTTGCCGCTGGCCGATTCAAAGGCGTACGTCGATCGGTATGCCGAGCCCGACAAGGTCCAGACGGGTCTGGGATCGGGTGCATCGGCCTGGCCGGTGCCGTACTGGACGATCGACACCTCGATGGCCGTGATGACGTTGCTGTTGGCCGCCGAGGATGCCGGGCTGGGCGCACTGTTCTTCGGCGTGTTCCGCGGCGAGCGTGAACTGCGTCATCTGCTGGGCATTCCGAGTGGCCTCGAGCTGCTCGGAGCCATCGCGCTCGGTCATCGCGTGGACCCGACCGACGAGTTGGCGGCCGTCTCGACCTCGGGCCCGGGTCGGAGCGCCGGCCGCGACCGTCGCCGATCGACTCAGATCATCCATCGGGGCGGTTGGTAGCCGCCTCGCCGGTGCGGGTGTCGCCTGTGGGAGTGTCGCCGGTGGCAGTGTCGCCCGTGAGGGTCACCTTGCGACCGGTGAGGGTCTCCGCGAAGCCCTGCAACGTGTCCTGCGGGGCCTGGCAGGAGTACTCGCGGCAGACGTAGGCGAAACCGTCGGAACGTTCGTGCCACAGCGGGGAGTCGTAGGGCTCGCCCCATGCCAGCACCGTGTCGGGCCGCCAGATCGACTGTGCCAGACGCACGAGGTCGGGACGGTCGCCGACGATGACCACTTCGGTGATACCGCGCCGGCGGAGATCGGTCGCGACGAGCGCGTTCGAGAACTGGCCGGTCGACTTCGCGACCTGGCCGGCGAGCAGCTGCAGGATGCGGTCGGCCTGATTCGCGTATCGCTGTTCGCCGGTGAGCGCAGCGAGGCGGAACAGGGCGATCGCCGCCGAGGAGTTCGCGGACGGTGTCGCGCCATCGGCGATGTCCTTCTGGCGGACCACCAGCGCTTCGGCGTCCTCGGCGGTCGTGTGGAGACCACCGTTCTCGGGATCCCAGAACCACTCGAGCATGGTCTCGGCCGTGGCGACCGCTTCGTTGATCCAGCGCGCCTCGCCCGTGGCCTCGGAGAGGCGGGTGAACGCGTCCACGAGGGCCGCATGGTCGGCGGCGAGCGCGGCGTGACGTGCCCGGGGGTTGCCGTCGGCCTGCCAACTGCGCGACCACCGGCCGTTGGCGCCTCGCAACTCGCGCAGCAGGAACTCGCCGTTGGCGATGGCAGCGTCGAGCCAGTCACGGCGTCCGAACACTGCGGCGGCCTGAGCGAGCGAGGAGAGGAACAACGCGTTCCACTCGGTCAGCACCTTGTCGTCGAGGCCGGGTCGGGGCCGCAGTGAACGGGCGGCGAGGAGCCGGCGGCGCGCATCGTCGAGTTCGGCGCTCCGCAACAGTTGCCCGCGTGCCGACAGGCGGTTGGGGATCGAGCGGCCCTCGAAGTTCCCTGCGTCGGTGATGCCGTACCAGTCGATGAGTGTCTCGATCGTCGAGTCGTCGAGGCCGACGAGGGCGCGGCGCACCTCGTCGGGGGTCCAGGTGGAGTACCAGCCCTCGACGCTGTTGCCCTCGGGGTCGGGCGAGTCGGCGTCCTCGGCCGAGTAGAAGCCGCCGTCGGGATGGCGCAGCGTGGTGAGGACGTAGTCGATGGTCTCCTCGACGACGAGCCGGTAGTGCGGCCGGCCGAGCACGATCATGCCGCGGAGGTAGGTGCCGAGCAGGAGCGCCTGGTCGTACAGCATCTTCTCGAAGTGTGGAACGAGCCACTCCCGGTCGGTCGAGTAGCGGGCGAAGCCCCCACCGATGTGGTCGTACATCCCACCCGAACACATGGCGTCGAGGGTGGTGGCGATGATGTTCTTCGGCCCGTCGCCGGCGTTGGTCATGTAGGCGCGCAGCATGAGTTCGAGATGGAACGTCGAGGGGAACTTCGGGGCCCGGCCGAACCCGCCCCACTCCTGATCGAACGCCGCAGCGAGAGCCTGCAGGGCCGCGTTGAGCTGCTCGACGCCCGGAGCGTCCTTGGCCGGGCGCAGATCGGCAGTCGTGTCGATGGCCTTGACGAGGGCATCGACGTTCTGGCGGACGTCGTCGGGCTTGTTGCGATAGACGTCGTCGATGGCGTCCAGGAGCTTCACGAACGCCTCCTTCGGGAAGTAGGTGCCACCGTAGAACGGCTCGCGGTCGGGCGTCATGAACACCGTCATCGGCCAGCCGCCGCGTCCGGTCATCGCCTGGACGGCGTCCATGTAGACGGCGTCGACGTCGGGACGCTCCTCCCGGTCGACCTTGACGTTGACGAACAGTTCGTTCATCCTCGCTGCGACGTCGGGATCCTCGAAGCACTCGTGGGCCATCACGTGGCACCAGTGACACGCCGAGTAGCCGACCGAGAGCAGGATCGGCACGTTGCGCCGCTGGGCCTCGGCGAACGCCTCGGCGCCCCACGGGTACCAGTCGACGGGATTGTCGCGGTGCTGGCGCAGATACGGGGAGGTCTCGTCGGCGAGGCGATTCACCCGTTCGACCGTACCCGCCCCGTTCTCGTGAACAACGTGCGCACCTGGGCCGCACCTCGATCACGAGAACGGGTGCGGTGGGGGTCTGGGGGGTCAGGCGCCCATGGCGTGGTAGCCGCCGTCGACGTGGATGATCTCGCCCGTGGTGGCGGGGAACCAGTCCGACAGCAGGGCGATGCACGCCTTGGCGACGGGTTCGGAGTCGTTGACGTCCCAGCCGAGCGGCGCGCGGCCGTCCCAGCTGTCCTCGAACACGGCGAAGCCGGGGATCGACTTGGCGGCCATCGTCTTGATCGGCCCGGCGGCAACGAGGTTCGAGCGGATGCCCCTCGGCCCGACCTCCTTGGCGAGATACCTCGACACGCTCTGGAGGGCCGACTTCGCCACGCCCATCCAGTTGTATGCCGGCCAGGCCTGACGGTTGTCGAAGTCGAATCCGACGAACGACCCTCCCTCGCTCATGAGCGGCAGGAACGCGTCGGCGAGTGCCTTCAGGGAATAGGCCGAGATGTGCATCGCCACGGCCACGTCGTCCCACTGGGCGGCGAGGAAGTCGTCACCCAGGCACACCGCCGGGGCAAACCCGATCGAGTGCACCACGCCGTCGACGTGCCCCCACTTCTCTGCGAGTGCCTCGCGAACGGCGACACCGTGCTCGGGCACCGTCACGTCGAGTTCGTGGACATCGATGCCGTCGCCGAGTTTGCGAGCCGTCCGTTGGGTGAGCGAGAGCGCTCGGCCCGCACCGGTGAGCACGATGTCGGCGCCTTCTTGCTGCGCGAGGCGCGCCACACCGAACGCCAACGAGGCGTCGGTCAGCACACCGGTGATCACGATCTTCTTGCCGTCGAGCAAACCCATGGGTCGGACCGTAGATCATCGCGCCGGCGCCTTGAAGCTTCACCGCATCGTTGTGCCACGCTGTCGCCATGCGCATCGGCATCTTCGGCGGAACAGGACCAGCAGGAAGCGGCCTCGCCGCTCGACTGGCGAGCATCGGCTATCCCACGGTCATCGGCTCGCGATCGAAGTACCGGGCGATGGAGACTCGGGACGAACTCCTCGGCAAGTGGCCTCAGCTGGGTGACCTCCTCGAAGCGGGCGACAACGCCGAAGCCGCGGACTGCGACCTCGTCGTGATCGCCACGCCGTGGGACTCCGCCGCCGGCACTGCCCAGGAGAACGGGAAGGCCCTGGAGGGCAAGATCGTCATCTCCATGGCGAACGCACTCGTGCGGGTCAACAAGGAGTTCCAGCCACTGGTGCCGCCGCGCGGCAGCGTGGCTGCTCACGTGCAGGCGGCAGTTCCGAAGTCACGCGTCGTTGCCGCGTTCCATCATCTCCCGGCCGCCGAACTGGGCAAGATCGACGAACCCATCGACTCCGACGTGCTCATCTGTGGCGATGACGCATCGGCCGTGAAGGCGGTCAGTGACATCGTCGCCAAGTTCCCCGGCTGTCGGCCGCTCGACGCCGGCGAGCTGTCGAACGCCACGGCCATCGAGGCGTTCACCGCTGTGCTGCTGCAGCTCAACGTGCGGTACAAGACGCGGGTTGCCCCGAAGCTCACGGGAATCAAAAGCGACCCCCGAGCTGTTGACGCCGGGTGATGCAGCTCTACGACACAGCGCGGCGCGCCATCGTTCCGTTCGAACCGAACGACAACGTGCTCATGTACACCTGTGGGATCACGCCGTACGACGCGACGCATCTCGGCCATGCTGCGACGTTCGTCTCCTACGACGTCCTGCAGCGCCGCCTCATCGACATGGGCCACACGGTGCGTTGCGTCCGCAACGTCACCGACGTCGACGATCCGCTGTTCGCCAAGGCCCGTGAACTCGGCGTGCACTACCTCGATCTCGCGGCCGGCGAAGAGGCCCGTTTCGAGCGTGACATGGTCGCCTTGAACGCGCTCCCGGTCGCCGTTGCGCCCCGCGCATCGTCGGCGATCCCCGACATCCGCGGTTTCATCGGCATGGTGCTCGACCGTGGCTACGCGTACGAGTCCGGTGGGTCGGTGTACTTCGACGTGTCGAAGTTCGAGTCGTTCGGATCGTTGAGCCACTACACCGAAGACGAGATGCTCGTGCTCGCGAAGGAACGCGGCGGGAACATCGACGACCCGAACAAGCGCTCACCGCTCGACTTCGTGCTCTGGCACCCGTCGGCCGACGACGAACCGAGCTGGGACACCATGTGGGGTCCGGGTCGTCCCGGTTGGCACATCGAATGCTCGGCGCTGGCGTTGCGGGAACTCGGCACCACGATCGATCTGCACGGTGGTGGAACCGATCTCATCTTCCCGCATCACGAATGTGAGCGGGCGCAATCGGAGGCGGCCACTGGTCAGCTGTTCGTCAAGCACTGGATGCACACGGCGCTGATCCACATGGACGGCGAGAAGATGTCGAAGAGCCTGGGGAACCTCGTGTTCATCGATCAACTCCGCGAGACCTGGGATGCCCGGGCGATCCGTCTGGCGATCATCGAGCACCACTACCGCGTCGAGTGGGAGTGGGACGACGATCTCATGCCACGCAACCAAGCTCGACTCGACGCGTGGAACGAGCGCGCGGGCTCGAACCCGGATCTGCTCGACGAGGTCCGTCGGCGCCTCGACGACGACCTCGACACCCCGGGTGCGCTCGCGGCCATCGACGACGCCGCCCGCTCGGGCGCCGGCGTCGGCGAAGCGGCGGCCCTGCTCGGCGTCGACCTCGACTGAGCCGCGGACACCGGACGTTGACATGAAGTTCACGCCTCGTGGTTCTCCTGCACGCTCGCGACGTCTATTCTGGCACCCGTGACACAGGCGCCGGGAGCAGGGACGATGCAGCGCAGGGTGCGCCGACTCGGCCGTCCCATCTCCATGCGGCTGTGGAACATCGAACTCTCCGGGTACGAGCGTCTCCCGGCCACGGGCCCGGCGATCCTGTGCCCGAACCACATCAGCTTCCTCGACTCGGCGTTCCTGATGCTGACCGTGCCACGCAACATCTCGTTCGTGGGCAAGGCCGAGTACATGGATTCGTGGAAGACGAAGTACCTGTTCCCGGCGATGGGGATGATTCCCATCGACCGTTCCGGCGGCGACAAGAGCAGCGCCGCGCTCGACGCGGCCGAGGAGGTCCTGCGGCGCGGTGAGCTGTTCGGGATCTTCCCGGAAGGCACGCGCAGCCGCAACGGCGATCTCCACAAGGGTCGCACGGGCGCTGCCCGTCTGGCGATGAAGCTCGACTGCCCGATCTTTCCCGTCGGCGTGATCGGCACCGACAAGATCCAGCCGCCCGACGCGAAGATGCCGAAGCTGTTCGAATCGTGCCAGATCAAGATCGGTCGACCGATCCGGCCGGAGCGGTACCGCGGGCGCGGGGCCGAGCACATCGCCTGGCGTTCGATGATCGACGAGGTCATGTACGAGATTCGCGAACTCACCGGTCAGAACTACGTCAACTCCTATGCGGGCGCCAAGGCCGACGCGGAGCCGACCGTGACCGGGCGCGTGTCGTCGGTGACCGACCCGATTCCCGACATCAGACCGCGAACGAGCGTCGACGAGCGTGAGCTCACGCTCGTGGCGGGCAGCTGAGCGTCGGCGTTCCCCGAAAACCTCCCGGCGGTCGGTGACCCTGGCTCGTATCCTGATCGTCGCATGTCGAACATCACGGTCTCTCTCCCCGACGGTTCCGAGCGCGAACTGGCCGCCGACGCCACGGCGCTCGACCTCGCCTCCGCCATCGGTTCGGGCCTGAAGAAGGCAGCCGTCGCCGCGGTGGTCGATGGTCGTGAGACGGACCTGACGAGCTCGCTGCACGACGGCGCCGTCGTCTCGATCGTCACCGCCGGCACGGACGAGGGCCGCCACGTGCTGCGCCACTCCACCGCCCATGTGATGGCCCAGGCGGTGACCAGGCTGTTCCCGGGCGCGAAGTTCTCCATCGGACCCGCCATCGAGAACGGCTTCTACTACGACTTCGAACTCCCGGGCGGCGCGACCTTCAGCGACGACGACCTCGAACGCATCGAGGCCGAGATCCGCGAGATCATCAAGGCGAATCAGCCGTTCGTGCGGTCCGAGATGTCGATGGCCGAGGCGAAGGCGCTGTTCGCCGACCAGCCGTACAAGATCGAGATCATCGAGCGCGTCGAGTCGGCCCAGGGAGACGGTCACGTCGACAGCGAGGACTCGGCGGAGGTCGGCGAGGGCGGCATCATCAGCGCCTACCGCAACACCGAATCGTTCGTCGACATGTGCGTCGGTCCCCATGTGCCGTCGACCGGCAAGCTCGGATTCTTCAAGCTGCAACGCGTGTCGGGGGCCTATTGGCGCGGCAACGAGAAGGGGCCGATGCTGCAGCGCATCTACGGCACGGCCTGGGAGTCCAAGCAGGCGCTCGCCGAACACCTCCACCAGTTGGAGGAGGCGCTCAAGCGCGACCATCGCAAGCTCGCGACCGAACTCGACCTGTTGAGCTTCCCGCACGAGCTCGGCGGTGGCCTCGCCGTGTGGCACCCCAAGGGGGCCATCGTGCGCAAGCTGATGGAGGACTACAGCCGTTTGCGTCACGAACACGGTGGCTACGAGTTCGTCTACACGCCTCACCTGGCCAACGGCAAGCTCTTCGAGACCTCGGGCCACCTCCAGTGGTACGCCGACGGGATGTACCCGCCGATGGAGATGGACAACGGCACGTACTACATGAAGCCGATGAACTGCCCGATGCACTGCCTGATCTTCCGCAGTCGCCAGCGCAGCTACCGCGAACTGCCGTTGCGCCTGTTCGAACTCGGCAACGTCTACCGCTACGAGCGCGCCGGCACGCTGCACGGCCTGATGCGCATCCGCGGGTTCACGCAGGACGACAGCCACATCTACTGCACCAAGGAGCAGATGGCCGGTGAGGTCGCCAGCCTGCTCGACTTCGTGCTGTCCGTGCTGCGGGCGTTCGGGTTCGAGGACTTCACGTTCAACCTGTCGACGAAGGACCCGGAGAAGTACATCGGCGACGACGACATCTGGGACGAGGCCACCGAGGCGCTGCGTCAGGCCCTCGATTCACACGGGCTGGAGTACGCCGTCAAGGACGGCGACGCCGCGTTCTACGGGCCGAAGATCGACATCGACGTGCGTGACGCCATCGGACGCTCGTGGCAGCTGTCGACCATCCAGGCCGATTTCCAGCTCCCCGAACGATTCGGTCTGGAGTACGTCGGCGCCGACAACAACCGTCACCGTCCGATCATGTTGCACCGCGCGTTGTTCGGCTCGATCGAGCGGTTCTTCGGCGTGCTCATCGAGCACTACGCAGGTGCGTTCCCGACATGGCTGGCGCCCGTCCAGGTGAGGGTGTTGGCCGTGGCCGAAGCGCACGAGGACTACGCCGTGTCCGTCGTCGAGGCGCTGCGTGCTGCCGGTGCCCGCGTCGACACCGTGGTGGCCGACGAAGGCCTCGGCAAGCGGATCCGCAACGCCAAGCTGGAGAAGATCCCGTACGTGCTGGTCGTGGGTGACGACGACGTCGCAGCACGCACCGTCGGTGTCAACCCACGCGGGGGAGAGGTCGAGCGGGGCGTCGCGCTCGATGCGTTCATCGAACAGTTCCGCGCCGAAGCGGCCAACGCCGAGACGGTGGCGCTCGGCGCCTGACATGCTCGAGCGCATCTGGTCGGGTTGGCGCTCGGCCTACGTCACCGGCACCCCCCTCCGATCCGAACCTGAAACACTGGGGTCAGACCCCACTGTTTCAGGTTCGGTGTTCACCCGACTGCTGAACTCCGGCGCACCCGACACCGAGACGTACATCGTGCACCGCTCGACGACGTGCTTCGCGGTGTGCAACCTGTTCCCGTATGCCAGCGGGCACCTGCTCGTCGTGCCGTACCGGGAGGTGGCCGATCTCGACGGGTTGACGCCCGAGGAGACCACCGACCTGTGGGCCACCGTCACCGAGGCCGTCGGCGTCGTTCGCCGGGTCTATCGGCCCGAAGGTCTCAACATCGGCCTGAACCTCGGTCGACCCGCCGGCGGGTCGGTGCCGGATCATCTGCACGTCCACGTGGTGCCGCGATGGACCGGCGACTCCAACTTCATGACGGCGATCTCCAACACACAGAACCTGCCCGAGGCACTGGTCGACACCGCAGCGAAACTGCGCTCCGGATGGAGTGCCGTAGCCTGATGGCGATGACCGACGACATCCGTGACGAACTGCCCGCCGACCTCGACCCCACCGGGTTCGTCGGTCCGTACCAGTTCCCCGACAACAGCCGTCGGCGCTGGCCGGGAATCATCTATCTGGTCATCGCGGCGCTCTGTGTGGTCGTCCATGAAGCGTTTGCCGACTCCGCGTTCGTGAACGACGGCCTGCTCGTGGCGGCCGCGGTGCTCGCCGTCGTCGGGATCTTCTCGATCTCCTCGAGCTGGAAGATGCACGTCGACGAGAAGGACGCACTCGCTGCTGCCCAGCAGGCGTTGGGATTCCCGGTCGGGCACGCGTCGGCTCAGCAGGTCTGGCGAGGGCTGCGCAGCCGGCCGACGTGGCGCGTGATGGTCTACTCGGCCGAGGACCCGCCAGCCCGACGCGGACTGGTCCTGATCGATGCCGTCGACGGGACGGTCGTCGAACACCTGAGCGAGGACAACCCCGATCTCGCCCCAGAGTCGCGATAGCGTTTCGGCGATGTTCGACGGTACGTTCCGAAAGCCGGTCGACAAGGCCGTCAAGCCGATCGGCAACGCTCTTCGCAGGACGGGCCTGACGCCCGACCATCTCACGATCCTCGGATTGCTCGTCGGCATCGGTGCGGCAGTCGCCATCGGCTCCGGACGGCTCCGACTCGGTCTGCTCCTCGTGATCCTCGCAGCGCTGCCCGACCTGTTCGACGGAGCGCTCGCCAAGGCGACCGACGCCTCGAGCCAGCGCGGCGCATTCTTCGACTCCACCGTCGATCGGGTCACGGATGCGTTCCTGCTCGGCGGTATCGCCTGGTACTTCGCGAGTACCGAATCGCCGTACATGACCGTCCTGCCATTCGCCGTCATGGCGGTGTCGAGCATCATCAGCTACGAACGGGCGAAGGCCGAGTCGCTCGGCATCGAGGCCAAGGGCGGCCTGATGGAGCGCGCCGAGCGGATCATCGCACTCTGCGTCGGATTGCTGTTCCCGGTCCTGTTGATCCCGATCCTGTGGATCATGCTGGCCCTCACCACGATCACGGCGATTCAGCGCTTCCTGAAGGTCTGGAAGCAGGCAGCGGTCGCACCGGTCACCGCGGCCCGCATCGAGATGCGACGGTCACGGCGCCAGAGCCGGCGCGTTGCACGAACCGAGCGTCGGCGTACGAGCGTTCCGCGTCGGCCGACCTGACCCGTGCCTGCACGACCGATCACTGATCCGCGCCGTTTGACCGACCTGGCGACCACGTCGTCGTACCGAATCGGTGCCGCAGCTGCGCAGCTGATGCCGGCGCGGGTGGCGGCCGGGCTCACCACGCCGTTCGGGCTCGGCGCCAGCTTTGCCAGCCGGGAACGCCGGGCGATGATCTCGCGGCACCTCCAGCGGGTCGACCCGACACTTCGCGGCGTCCGACTGCGTCGTGCCGTGCAGGAGGCATTCGATTCCTACGCCCACTACTGGCTCGAGAGTTTCCGGCTCCCGAACCTGTCGGGCGCGACCGTCGAGCGGGGGTTCGACGTGGACGGCTACGAGAACATCGTCGACGCACTGGCGAAGGGAAACGGCGTCATCCTCGTGCTGCCACATCTCGGCGGATGGGAGTGGGCGGGCCGGTGGATCGCCGAGCAGGGTCATCAGATCACGGTGGTGGTCGAGAAGATCGATCCGCCGGAACTCTTCGACTGGTTCGTCGAGCTGCGATCCGCGCTCGGAATGAACGTCGTCGCTCTCGGCTCCGGTGCCGGGACGACGGTGATGCGGGCCCTTCGTGACAATCACGTGGTGTGCCTGCTCGCTGACCGTGATCTCCAAGGCGGTGGACCCGAGGTCGAGTTCTTCGGTGAGCGCACCACGCTGCCGGCCGGCCCGGCGACGCTGTCGTTGCGCACCGGTGCTCCGATTCTGCCCACCGCTGTGTACTTCACCGGTCGAGTCGATGGTCACCGCGCGTGGGTGCGCCCGCCGCTGCCGGTCGACCGTGTCGAGACGCGACTCCGCGACGATGTGCAGCGCATCACCCAACTCCTGGCCGAGGAACTCGAGATCCTCATCAGGCGCGCACCGTCGCAATGGCACATGTTCCAACCGAACTGGCCGAGCGACCCCGGGTACGGGCATCCGCCCAGCGTGACGGACTGATCCACGCGCCGGCGGCGACGCCCGTCACCCCGGGAGGCGACAGGCTCGTCAAGGCGACTGGCCGATCTGCCGAAGAACGAACATCGAACAGGTGAGGAACTTCTCGATGTCGGCGCGGTCGCGTGCGCTCGTCGGACTGGCGGCCGTGCTCACGGTCGCCTACTTCGTGGTGCCGTCGAGCACCACAGCCGAGGCGCTCCGTGTCGTGGCGCCGGCGATCGCCGTCGGCGCGATCGTGGTCGGCGTCGCCGGATTCCAGCCGCCTCGCAAGCGGCCGTGGGTCCTGATCGCCCTGTCGATGGGTCTGCTCGTCGGCGCGAACCTGGTGTGGGCCGTGCTCTTCTTCCGCGGCGACGACACGTTCCCGTCGGCCAGTGATGCGCTGCACCTCGTGTCGGCACTCGCACTCGTCGGCGGGCTGTCGATCGTCTCGCGTGATCCGGAGGCGGAGCGTGATGGTCTCGGCGGGATCGAGGTGGCGGTCGTGGGAATCGCCGTCGGGCTCGGCGTCTGGCTCGCCGTGGTCGAGCCGTACCTCTCGGACGAGGAACTCGCAGTCGGCGAGCGGATCTGGGCGGTGCTCGTGCCCATGCTCGGGGCGGTGTCGGTTGCGATGGCTTCTCGGATGGCCATCAAGTCGCAGTTCCGCTCGGCAGCACCGACGTTGATGATGACCGGCGTCGTCCTGCTCGTCGTCGCCGACGTGCTGCGCACCGTCGAGGAGCTTCGCGTCGACTACAGCGCGGGTGGTTTCGTGGCGGCACTGATCATTCCGGCGTCGCTGTTCATCGGCGCCGCAGCGCTCGACCCCACGATGGCGCAGATGAACCGGTCGGTCGACGCCGGACCGGTCTTCGGCCGTGTGATCTGGCTGAGCGTCGCTGCGCTCACGCCGTTGACCGTGCTGCTCACCCTGCTGGTCACCGATCTCGGCAGTGCCACCACCAGGACGCTCGCCGCGATCTGTTCGGTCATCGTCGTGGTGCTCGCACTGACGAGGATGTGGCGCCTGGTCGCCACGGTGCAGAGGCTGACCGAGCGCCGCGGGCAGGATCGGCTCGCCGCGATGGTCGAACATTCCAGCGACGTGGTCCTGCTCGTCGACGCCGATGGGATCATCCAGTATGCGAGCCCGGGGCTGGCCAGCACGCTCGGGCACCGGTCGAGCGACTGGACAGGTCGGTCGGTGATCGATCTGGTGGCGAGCGAGGACCGTGCCGCCGCCGCTGCAGAGCTGAGCAAGGCGGTGCAGCTCGGGCACGGCGGCATGGTCAAGTTCGAAGCGAGCCTGGTCCGCGTCGACGGTGACCGTCGCCGCATGGAGGCCACGATCGCCAATCTGCTCGGTGGTGACGCCGTCGACGGTGTGGTCGCGACATTCCGTGACGTGACCGAGCAGCGCAACCTGGAGCGACAGCTGAGTCACCGGGCGTTCCACGACGAACTGACCGGACTCGCGAACCGGGCGTTGTTCCTCGACCGGATGGATCATGCGCTGCGGGTCGTTCGTCCCGACTCCGATCCGGTCATCGTGTTGTTCGTCGATCTCGACGACTTCAAGTCGGTCAACGACGTCCTCGGCCACGAGGTCGGCGATCAGATGCTGCGAACGATCGCGGAACGGCTCCGCCGCGTCTCCGGCGTCGGCGACACCCCGGCGCGCCTCGGTGGCGACGAATTCGCCCTCCTCCTCGAAGATCGGGGTGGAGTCGACCGGGCGATCGACGTGGCCGAGCAACTCCTGGCCGACCTGCACGAACCGGTCGCGGTCGGCGGACACGCCGTTGCCGTGCTGGCGAGCGTCGGTGTCGCAGTGTCGAAACCGGGCATGACGACTGCCGGCTTGCTGCGTGATGCCGACATCGCCATGTACGAGGCGAAACGGGCAGGGAAGAGCCGGATCAAGATCTTCGACCCGACCATGAGACTCACCGCGTCGAGGCACCTCGAATTCCGCAACGACCTGTCGCACGCCGTCGAGCGTGGTCAGCTCCGACTCGTGTACCAGCCGATGGTCGACCTGCAGACGCACCGGGTCGTCGGTGCGGAGGCCCTGCTGCGATGGGACCATCCGACCCGCGGTGTGGTGTCACCGAAGGAGTTCGTCCCGATCGCGGAACGCGCCGGACTCATCGTTCCGATCGGTGCGTGGGTCATGGATCAGAGCGTGCAGGCGGCCGCCCGTTGGCAGGGGAGTGGCCCGCAGCAACTCAGCGTCAACGTGTCGGGAGCCCAGATCCGCTCGTCGGAATTCGTGGAGCAGCTTCGCCGGTCGCTGCAGACCCACGGACTCGATCCCGCGTCGGGTCACGCTCGAAGTCACCGAGACGATGCTCGTCGAGGAGATCGAGTCGGCGACGGGAGGTCTTGGCGAACTCCGCGAACTTGGTGTACTCATTGCACTCGATGACTTCGGAACCGGCTACTGCTCGTTGTCGTACCTGCAGCGTTTCCCGGTCGACATCATCAAGATCGATCGCCAGTTCATCGACGAACTCGACGAGCATCCTCGATCTGCAACGCTGGCACAGATGATCCTGCAGCTGACCTCCGGACTCGACATGGTGAGTGTCGCCGACGGGATCGAACGCCCGTCGCAGCTTCGGGCTCTGAAGGCCCTGGGATGCAATCTCGGTCAGGGATCACTGTTGTCGAAACCGCTGGAAGCGGATCATCTGGAGCGGTGCCTGCGTGTCGGGTGACGATCGGCGCACGAGGATCGGCACACGAGGATCGGACCACGAGAATCAGACCATGAGGATCGGCATGGTCAGTCCCTACAGTCTGACGGTGCCCGGTGGCGTCCAGGCGCAGGTGCTCGGCCTGGCGCGGGAGCTGCGCCGACGGGGCCACGAAACGCGTGTACTGGGTCCGTGCGACGGTCCTCCACCGGAGAGTTTCATCACGCCGCTCGGCGACTCGCTGCCCCTCGCGGCCAACGGCTCGGTGGCACCGATCGCGCCCGACCCCTCGGCGGCACTTCGAACACTTCGAGTGCTCAACGACGAACAGTTCGACGTCATCCACCTGCACGAGCCGCTCGCCCCCGGACCCACCTCGACGGCGTTGATGGTGCACCGCGCGCCGACGGTCGGCACGTTCCACATGGCGGGGACCTCGGCGAGCTACCGGATCCTTCGCCCGGCTCTCAGCCGTCTGATCACTCGCATCGATCACAAGGTCGTCGTGTCGAAGGACGCGTTGGCACTCGTGCAGAGCTACCTCGGCGGCGACTACGAGGTGCTGTTCAACGGTGTCGAACTCGACGAGATCCGCTCAGCCACACCGTGGACCGACCGCGACGGCGACGTTCCGGTCGTCTTCTTCTGCGGGCGTCACGAGGAACGCAAAGGGCTGCGTGTGCTCGTCGAGGCCGTGCAGCAGCATTCGCTGCCGGTTCGGGTGTGGATCGGCAGCGACGGCCCCGACACCGAGGAACTGATCGGCTCGACGGCCGGCGACGCGCGATTCGAGTGGCTGGGTCGGGTCACCGACGACGAGAAGTTCTCCCGGTTGCGATCGGCCGACATCTTCTGTGCGCCGTCCCTGCACGGCGAATCGTTCGGGGTGGTGTTGATCGAGGCCATGGCCGCGGGAACGACGGTCGTGGCCAGCGCGCTCGACGGGTATCGGAACGTGGCGACCGACAACGTCGATTCGCTCCTCGTCGAGCCGGGTGATCCGGGAGCGCTCGCCGACGCGCTGCGTTCGATCGTCGGCGATCGAGCCCTCGCCGATCGACTCCGCGACGCCGGCATGCAGCGTGCAGACCAGTTCGCCATGACCTCCCTGGCGGACCGCTACGTGGAGATCTACCGCACGCTGGTCTCCGGTCGAGCCATCGCCGGTTGACCAACGCTCGGCCCGTACACTGGTCGCCATGCTCCCCGTCATCATCGTGATCATCGTCCTGGTGATCCTGGTGGGGGTGGTGATCGCCGCGTACAACGGGCTCGTTCGTTCCCGGAACCAGGTGGAGAACGCCTGGTCGCAGATCGACGTGCAGTTGAAGCGCCGGCTCGACCTCATCCCCAACCTCGTCGAGACCGTCAAGGGCTACGCCGCCCACGAACGCGAAACGCTGGCTGCGGTGGTCGAAGCACGCAATGCGGCACTCGCTGCGCCCGACACCCCGAGGGCGCAGGCGAACGCCGATGATGTCCTCACCGGCGCGCTGCGCCAGCTCTTCGCCCTCAGCGAGGCGTATCCGGACCTCAAGGCCAACCAGAACTTCCTGGCCCTGCAGGAAGAGCTCACCGCCACCGAGGGTCGGGTGGCGTACGCCCGCCAGTTCTACAACGACAGCGTGCTCACCTACGACAACAAGCTCGAGTCGTTCCCGACCGTGGTCCTCGCGAAGATGTTCCACTTCGAGCCACGCGAGTACTTCGAGGCCGACGAGCAGGCGCGCAACTGTTCCGACCGTCGAGTTCTGACGCTCGTCATCCATGTTTGAACTCATCAGATCGAACAAGCGCCGGAGTGTGGCGCTCGTCGCCGGCTTCATCCTCGTCGTGGTGCTCGTCGGCGCCGCCATCGGGTGGGTCGTCGGCAACGGCATCGCCTTCACCGTTGCCGCGTTGGTGTTCAGCGCGCTCATCGCGTTCACGTCGTACTGGAAGGCCGACAAGATCGCGTTGTCGGTGAGTCGGGCGCGTCCTGCTCCGCCCGAGGACTATGCCCGACTCCACAACCTGGTCGAGGGGCTGTGCATCGCCGGAGGCATCCCCAAACCGGGGATCTACGTCATCGACGATCCCGCACCCAACGCGTTCGCCACCGGACGCAACCCGAACCATGCGGCGATCGCGGTGACCACGGGCCTGCTCGAGATGATGAACCGTGTCGAACTCGAGGGCGTGATCGCCCACGAACTGAGCCACATCCGCAACTACGACATTCTCGTGTCGACCCTTGCGGTGACGTTGGTCGGCACCGTGGCACTCATGAGCGACCTCGCGATTCGGACCATGTGGTGGAACGGTGGGCGTGTCGCCCGCAACGGCGACCGTGGTGACGGCAACAACCCATTGGCCTGGATCGGCATCATCATGCTCATCCTCGCCCCGATCGTGGCCAAGGCGATGCAGGCGACGATCTCCCGACGCCGTGAGACCCTGGCCGACGTGAGCGCCTGCCAGCTCACCCGGTATCCGCCCGGGCTGATCTCCGCGCTGGAGAAATTGAAGGCCGATTCGACGGTGACGCATTCTGCCTCCACCGCTACGGCACACTTGTGGATCGAGCAGCCCATGAGTGGCGTCGGCGACGACGGCAAGTTGGGCGGCATCCACAAATTGTTCGACACCCACCCCCCGCTCGACGAGCGCATCGCCCTGCTGAGAGAACTCTGATGAAACTGATCCGCCCGTTCATGGGCCTCGCTGCTCTCGCCCTGGTCGCCGCCGCGTGCGGTGGTGGGGGAGAGTCCGCCGACTCCACGAGTACGTCCACGTCCTCGACGACCACGACCACCGTCAAGGCGACGACCACGACGTCGTCGTCGACGTCGACCACGACCACGATGCCGGCGACGATTCGTCAGCCGCTCACCGGTGCGCCGCTCGAGAGTGCCGACGACATCATCCAGCGCCCCGCCCTCGTCGCCAAGATCGACAACAACGCCGCCGCAGTGCCCAATCACAGTGGCCTCGCCGTCGCCGACATCGTGTTCGAGGAGATCGTCGAGGGCCGCACCACCCGGTTCGCCGCCGTCTTCCACTCGCAGAGTTCGGACCCGATCGGCCCCATCCGCTCGGGTCGTACGCAGGACATCGCCCTGTTCTCGTCGTTCAACAGCCCGTTGTTCGTGTGGAGCGGCGGGAATCCCGGCGTCACGCGCCTGATCAACGAGTCGACGCTGATCAACATGGGCCCCAGCGTGGCGACGGGCTACTTCCGCGGGCCGGGCAGTGCCCCGCACAATCTCTACACCACCACCGACAACATCTGGTTCCAGACCCCGCCCGATCAGCCGGGGCCGCCGCTGCAGCAGTACCAGTATCTCGACGACGGCGAAGCCGTCGACGGCGCGCCCACGACCGGCGTGAAGGTGCGCGTCGGCAGCGAGAACATCGAGTGGACGTGGAACCCGGACGTGTCGAAGTTCGAGCGCTCGCAGCGTGGCCGGGCGCACGACGACAAGATCTTCGGTCGGATCGGCGCCACGAACGTCGTGGTCATGGGCGTCGAGTACGGCCGCAGTGTCGTCGACCGCAACAGTCCGGAAGCACAAACGGTCGGTGAGGGGCCCATCTGGATGCTCACCGGCGGTCAGGTCCGTCAGGGCACGTGGAAGCGTGACAACGGCTTCTACTCGATCGAATTCCTGACCCCCGAGGGTGATCCGATGGAACTCGCCCCCGGCAACACCTGGATCGAACTCGCCGACATCGTCGATGTCGACGCCGGTGGCGTCCAGGTGTTGGAAGCAGCACCACCTTCGCCCTGATTCCGCACTGCGGGAATTCGCCGGACGAAAGTACGATGTCCGGATGACCGAGAGTCGCAGCACCGGAACCTTCCCCGTCAAGCGGGGCCTCGCCGAGATGATGAAGGGTGGCGTCATCATGGACGTCGTCACCCCGGGTCAGGCCAAGGTGGCAGAAGATGCCGGCGCGGTGGCCGTCATGGCGCTCGAGCGTGTGCCCGCCGACATCCGTCGCGACGGTGGTGTCGCCCGGATGAGCGATCCGGAGATGATCGACGGCATCCAGGCAGCGGTCTCGATTCCGGTGATGGCGAAGGTCCGTATCGGACACTTCGTCGAGGCCCAGATCCTGCAGGCGCTCGGCGTCGATTTCGTCGACGAGTCCGAAGTGCTCACACCCGCCGACGAGGCTCACCACATCGACAAGTTCGCGTTCGACGTGCCCTTCGTGTGCGGGGCGACCAATCTCGGCGAGGCGTTGCGGCGCATCTCGGAGGGCGCTGCGATGATCCGCTCGAAGGGCGAGGCCGGCACCGGCAACGTCGTCGAGGCCGTCCGTCACCTCCGTTCGATCATCGGCGACATCAGGAAGATCACCCAGGCCGACCAGGCCGAACTCTTCGAGTGGGCCAAGCGCCTGCAGGCCCCGCTGCCACTGGTCCAGGAGATCGCCGAGACCGGCAAGCTCCAGGTTCCGTTGTTCTGCGCCGGCGGCCTCGCCACGCCCGCCGATGCCGCTCTGGCGATGCAACTCGGCGCCGAGGCGGTGTTCGTCGGATCGGGGATCTTCAAGTCCGAAGACCCTGCCCCGCGGGCCAAGGCGATCGTCGAGGCGACCACGCACTTCAACGATCCGGACATTCTGGCCAAGGTCAGTCGCGGCCTGGGTGCCCCGATGACGGGTATCGAGATGGACGACATCAACCAGCGATATGCCGATCGGGGCTGGTGAGACGAGGCCGGGCGGTTCCGGGCCGACCATCGGCGTGCTGGCGCTCCAAGGCGCGTTCGAGGTCCATCAGCAGCGACTGCATCGGCTCGGCGTACGTGCACCGCTGATCCGGACGCCCCGAGAGCTGGACGCGGTCGACGCATTGATCCTGCCCGGTGGCGAGAGCACGACGATGTCCCGGCTCCTCACGACGAGCGGGTTGTTCGACGTCCTCAAGGGCCGTCTCACCGACGGCATGGCCGTGTTCGGGACGTGCGCCGGGATGATCCTGTGTGCGACCGATGTGCTCGACGCCCGGCCCGACCAGCGCGGTTTCGACCTGATCGACATCACGGTGCGACGCAATGGCTACGGCCGCCAACTCGACAGTTTCGAGGCCGACATCGACGTCGACGGTCTCGATTCGGCGTTCCATGCGGTGTTCATCCGTGCGCCGCTGGTCGAGCGGGTCGGTGCCGACGTCGAGATACTTGCCCGCCACGACGGTGTGCCTGTTCTCGTACGAGGCGGACGTTGTACCGTGGCGGCGTTCCATCCCGAACTCACCGATGACACCCGGTTGCACGAACTGTTCGTCGAACACGTGTCTTCGACGAACTGACGTGACCTGAAAGAGACGACATGTCCGGCCACTCCAAATGGGCAACGATCAAGCACAAGAAGGGCGCTGCCGACAAGGCGCGCGGCAAGCTGTTCGCCAAGCTCGCCCGACAGATCGAGGTGGCGGCCAAGAGCGGCGGCGACGTCGACACGAATCCCACGCTGCGCACGGCGGTTCAGAAGGCCAAGGCGGGTCGGATGACCAACGACGCCATCGACCGGGCCATCAAGCGTGGCACCGGCGCCGATGACGGCGGTACGTACGAGAGCATCATGTACGAGGGGTATGCGCCCGGTGGTGTGGCACTGATGATCGATGTGCTCACCGACAACCGCAATCGCACCGGGGCCGAGATCCGCAACATCTTCTCGAAGCTCGGCGGCTCGATGGCCGAGCCGGGCGCAGTCGGCTGGCAGTTCCACCGGCGGGGAGTGATCCTCACCGGCGAGGGCGTCGACGAGGACACCATCATGATGGCGGCGATCGAGGCCGGTGCCGACGACGTGATCGCCGAGGGTGACGGAACCTTCCGCGTGATGACCGATCCGTCGATCGTGTACGACGTCAAGGCGGCCATCGACGAAACGGGCATCGAGGTGATCTCGGCGGATTCGCCGATGGTGGCCGAGAACCTCGTTCCGGTCACCGACACCGCCGACGCGAAGGCGATCCTGCGCATCCTCGACGCACTCGAGGACAACGACGACGTGCAGGACGTGTTCTCCAACTTCGACATGAGCGACGAGCTGATGGAAGTTGCGGCATCGTGAGCCTCGGTGTCGGCGACCAGGCTCCCGATTTCACACTGCCCGGCACGGGTGGGCGGGACTACTCGCTGTCGGAGTTCAGGGGACAGCCGGTCGTTCTGGTGTTCTACCCCGGTGACGACACGCCGGTGTGCACCAAGCAGCTCAACAGCTACAACGACGATCTCGAGCAGTTCAGCGAGATGAACGCACAGGTGATCGGCATCTCGGCTCAGGACGTCTCGAGTCACGACGCGTTCGCGGGCAAGCACGGATTCGACTTCCCGTTGCTCGCCGACACCGACAAGGCGGTCGCCGGACAGTACGGGACGCTCGGACCCATCGGCTTTCCTCGTCGCAGTGTCTTCATCGTCGACGCCGACGGCATCGTGCGTTACGCGCACCGGGCCATTGCCGGGCTCACGTTCCGTCCGGTCAAGGAACTGATCGGCGAGTTGGAGAAGATCACCAGTTGATGCGGTCGGCGCACTAGTCTTCGAACCTGTGTTCGCCAATGCCGTTGACTCCCGGTCGTCGAGATCGACCTGCCGGGTGCTGGGAATCGATCCCGGCCTCACCCGATGTGGCTACGCCGTGATCGACGGTCGTGGGTCGGCGCGAGCGGTCGCGATCTCGATGGGGGTCATCACGACACCTCCGACCGACGCACTTCCGCACCGGCTCGCGGCGCTGCGCACGGAGTTCACGGCGCTGATCGCCGAGTTCGCCCCTGACGTGGTGGCGGTCGAGCAGGTGTTCTTCCAGGTCAACGTTCGTACGGCGATGAGCGTCGGACAGGCGAGCGGACTCGCGCTCGCCGAGGCGGCACTCGCCGGTTGTGAGGTCGTGCAGTACACGCCGAATCAGGTGAAGGACGCCGTCGCCGGATGGGGTGGCGCTGACAAGGAGCAGGTGCAGAAGATGGTGCAGGCCCGCCTCGGCCTCAGCATGATGCCGAAACCGGCCGATGCCGCCGATGCCGCCGCGTTGGCCTTGTGCCATCTGGCGATGTCGCCGGTGCTCTCGCCCCGGGCCCGCGCGTCACACGGTGCCGGGCCCGACGTGACGTCACGGGAGCGCAGCGCATGATCGGATCGCTGCGGGGGTCGGTGCTCGAACGAAATCTCGACGGCACGGTGCTGCTCGAGGTGGGCGGAGCCGGATACATCGTCTCGGTGTCGACACGCGTCCTGGCAGAGTTGGAGCCGGGAACGCCCGTGTTCCTGTACGTGCACCACCACATCCGCGAAGACGCCCAGACGCTGTTCGGGTTCACGTCGCGTGACGACCGCCAGACGTTCCAGGTCCTGATCAAGACCAACGGCATCGGGCCGGCACTGGCCATGGCGATCCTCGCCACCCATCCTCCCGCAGCGCTGTTCGACGTGGTCGCCAACAACGACGTGGCGGCGCTCACACTCGTCCCCGGTATCGGCAAGAAGACTGCCGAGCGGCTGATCATCGAGTTGCGTGACCGGTTGTCGGTGCCGATGCTCGACGGCACCAGTGGTTCGGCGTCGGCGGTGGCCGACGTGCGCGACGCCCTCGCCGGTCTGGGCTACGGCACCGACGAGATTCGTGACGTGCTGCGCGAGCTCCCGTCCGATTCCGACTCCGCGACACTGCTGCGTGACGCGCTGAAGACCCTGGGGCGCGCCGTGCGTGACGAGTTCCTCGATCCTGGCATCGGTGGTGTCGACGACGACGTGGTGGCCTCCGAGATCGAACTCGAGGCCGGACTGCGGCCACGTGCGCTCGATGAGTTCATCGGCCAACGCGAACTGAAGGAGCACCTGCGCATCGTCCTCGAAGCAGCTCGTCGGCGCGAGCAGCCGGTCGACCACCTCTTGTTCGCCGGGCCCCCGGGGCTCGGCAAGACGACGCTGGCGGGCATCGTCGCCACCGAGATGGGTGTGCACCTCCATGTCACCTCGGGGCCGGCACTCGAACGGGCCGGTGATCTCGCGGCGATTCTGACGAAACTCGAAGACGGCGACGTGCTGTTCATCGACGAGATCCATCGGCTGTCACGTGCCGTCGAGGAGATCCTCTATCCGGCGATGGAGGACTTCCAGCTCGACATCGTGGTCGGCAAGGGACCGGCGGCGTCGAGCATCCGACTCACGATGCCGCCGTTCACGCTCGTCGGCGCCACCACGAGAACCGGCATGATCACCGGACCACTGCGTGACCGGTTCGGACTGGTGGCCCGCCTCGACTACTACGACGCCGAAGAGTTGCAGGCGATCGTCGAGCGGGCGGCACGCATCCTCGACGTGACCATCGACCGTGACGGCGCCTGGGAGATCGCTCGCCGGTCCCGCGGCACGCCGCGTATCGCCAACCGTCTGTTGCGGCGGGTCCGTGACTTCGCCGAGGTGCGTGCGAACGGCACGATCGACGCCGGTGTGGCTCGGGAGGGACTCGCCCTGTTCGGTGTCGACGATCGGGGTCTCGACAAGGTCGACCGGGCAATTCTCACGGCGTTGTGCACCACGTTCAACGGCGGCCCCGTCGGGTTGTCGACCGTGGCGATCAGTGTGGGCGAGCAACCCGAGACGGTCGAGGACGTGTACGAGCCCTTCCTCATCACCCAGGGGATGATCGCCCGCACACCTCGCGGGCGAGTGGTGCTCGACGTCGCCTACGAGCATCTCGGCCTCACCCCGCCCCGGCGCACATCGGGCGCCAGCCTCTTCGATTGACCTGAAACGCTGGGGTCAGACCCCGGCGTTTCAGGTTGGGGCGGTCACTAGCCTCGTGCTGGTGCTGATCGACGACTTCGACTACGAGCTCCCCGACGAGCGGATCGCTCAGACGCCGATCGAACCTCGTGATGCTGCACGGTTGCTCGTCGACCGGGGGAGTGCGCCGCCGGAGCACCGCCACGTCCACGACCTGCCCGAGTTGCTCCGCGAAGGCGACCTGCTGGTGCTCAACGAGACCCGGGTGATTCCCGCGCGTTTGCGACTGCACCGGTCCACGGGGGGAGCGGCCGAGGTCCTGCTCCTCGAACCGTGGGACGCCGACCGTCGTACGTGGGACGCCCTCGTGCGGCCGGGCGGGAAGCTGCGCGTGGGCGAGTTGCTGTACCGAGACGACACGCCGTTGGTGCGCGTGGGCGAGCGGACGCCCGCTGGCGACACGTTCTGGGTCGAACTCGTCGGTGACGACGATCCCGTCGAGCTGTTGGACCGCTACGGCGAGATGCCGCTCCCGCCGTACATCGGCGAGCGCCTGGCCGACCCCGATCGCTATCAGACGGTGTTCGCTCGTGAACCGGGGTCCGCTGCCGCCCCCACTGCCGGGCTGCACTTCACCCAGGGGCTGTTCGACCGGCTGGCCGATGCCGGCGTGCGCACGGCGAAGGTGGAGCTGGCGGTGGGTCTCGACACCTTCCAGCCGATCAGCACCGATGATCCGCTCGAACATCCGATGCACACCGAGCGCTACCGGGTGCCGCCCGAGACGATGGTGGCGTGCCGCGAGGCCGGACGGGTCGTGGCCGTGGGGTCGACCGCTGTCAGAGCGCTGGAGTCCGCGGCCGGGTCGGGCGAGCTGTCGGGACGAACCGATCTCTTCATCCATCGTGGGTTCGACTGGCAGGTGGTCGACATGATGATGACGAACTTCCATCTCCCCAAGACCACGCTCCTGATGATGGTCGACGCCTTCGTCGGCCCGCGCTGGCGGACGCTGTACGAGACCGCGTTGGCCGACGACTACCGGTTCTTGTCGTTCGGCGACGCGATGCTGCTCGACCGACACGCCCGCTGAGTATCGGCGACGCCGCTGCATCTCGTGAACCAGTTGCGCAACAGTTGCGCAACTGGTTCACGAGAACGTCCGGGTCGGGGTGACGCCGGGGAGCGATACCGTCGCTCGGATGCATCCGGTCGAGTTCCAGGTCGAGGCCACCGACGGCGCCGCACGGTCGGGGACGGCGACCACCGCGCACGGCAGCTACACCACGCCACTGTTCATGCCGGTCGGTACCCGTGGAGCGATCAAGTACCTGAGCGCGGCCGACTACGGGCGCATCGGCGTGCAGATCGTGTTGGGCAACACCTATCACCTGATGTTGCGCCCCGGCGCCGAACTGGTCGAGCGTTTCGGGGGGTTGGGTCGATTCACCGGCTGGGACGGACTCACCCTCACCGACTCGGGTGGCTTCCAGGTGTTCTCGCTCGATCCGAAGGTCGATGACGACGGTGTCACGTTCAAGAGCACCTACGACGGCTCGTCGCACCGGTTCACACCCGAGATCGCCGTCGACGTGCAGCAGCGCCTCGGTGCCGACATCCAGATGGTGCTCGACGTCTGCCCACCCCTGCCCAGCCCGCCGGACGTGATCCGGCTGGCAGTCGAGCGCACCACCGCCTGGGCGGCACGGGCCAAGGCGGCGCACACGAGACCCGACCAGGCACTCTTCGGCATCGTCCAGGGCGGCATCAGCGAGACCATGCGCCGCGAGAGCGCACAGCAGGTCGTCGAGATCGGCTTCGACGGCTACGGCATCGGCGGGCTGTCGGTCGGCGAGACACGTGCCGAGATGCTCCCGGCGCTCGCCGCTGCACTCGAACACCTCCCGACGGATCGCCCGCGCTACCTCATGGGCGTCGGCGATCCGGCGTCGCTCGTCGAGGCCGTGGCGCTCGGCGTCGACCAGTTCGACTGCGTGATGCAGACCCGGCTCGGCCGCCACGGCACGGCGCTCACCTCGACCGGACGGTTCCAGGCCAAAGCGGCCCGCAACGCCGAACTCGACGAACCACTCGATCGCGACTGCCCCTGCGAGGTGTGCGCCCGCCACAGCCGCGGCTACATCCGTCACCTCCTGCAGGTGGGGGAGCCGTCGGCATCGCGCCTGCTCTCCATCCACAATGTGGCCTGGACCATCGACCTGATGGCCCGGATGCGTACGGCGATCGCCGCCGGCACCTTCGATCAGCTGCGACGTTCCGTCCTGGATGTGTGGAGTTGACGGGTGCGCCGACGGAATGGCAGCTAGGCTCGCCCGCCGACATGACTGCGCAACTCTCCACGATCATCGCCCAGGAATCAGGTGGAGGCGGCGGCGGCGCCCTCATCCAGCTCGGCATCCTCCTGCTGATCCCGTTCGCAATGTATTTCTTCATGATCCGGCCGCAGCGGCGCCGGGTCCGGGAGCAACAGGATCTCCAGCGTTCGATCCAGGTGGGCGACGAGGTCATCACCACCTCGGGCATCTTCGGCACGATCACGGGCGAGGACGGCGACACCCGGTTCTGGCTCGAGGTCGACGACGACGTGCAGATCCGCATCGCCAGGGCTGCCATCCAGGGCAAGGCCTCGCCGGACAGCCAGCCTGCAGTGGCCGATGTCGCTGATGCCGGCGAACTCGAGTCGGCGAACCCCGCCGACGACGACTGACCAGCCCCGATGCGTCGTCGCCTGTGGACCTCGTTGATCGGCGTCGTGCTGATCGTGCTCGTCACGTTGGCCTTCAACGTGGCAACCGACAACACGCCGATCCTCGGCCTCGACCTCCAGGGCGGCGTGTCGGTGATCCTCGCACCGGTCGAACCTGCCAGTGAGGAGGACCTCCTCATCATCCGCGACCTGATACGCGACGAACTCGAGCGCCGGGGCATCGCCGAGCCCGACGTGCGAGTCCAGGGCCAGACCATCGTGGTCGATCTGCCCGGTGTGCGTGACCAGGGTGACGCCCTGAGTGCTGTCGACGTCTCCGGTGTGGTCGAGCTCCGACCGGTCGTCAACTTCTCCGACTGTCCCGTTCCCGAGTCGTCGGCGCCGGCCGACACGCCGGGTTCGACGATCGAACCGACGACGTCCACCGTCGAGCCCTCGGGCCTGCGCCGCCCGCAGGCGCCGCCGACCGACAGCGTGCCGACAGACAGTGTGCCGACGGTCAGTGTGCCGACCGACAGCGTGCCGACCGACAGCGTGCCGACCGACAGCGTGCCGATCGGTCCCGTCGTCGACGCACCGGTACCGACCGTGGCGGGCGCAGAGCTGCTGCCCAGCCGTGATGGAACAGTCGTGTGCGTCGGGCCGGCGCAGGGGACCGGCGAGGTGTTCACGAAGGGCAGCGCCACGCTGACGCTCGATCAGGGATTCGGCGTTGCGGTCGACCTGCGTAGTGATGGTCAGGCAACGTGGAACGCCCTGGCCAACGAGTGCTACAACGCAACGCAGATCTGTCCGTCGACGCAGCCGGGCCTGCGCGGGCAGATCGCCATCGTGCTCGACGACGTGGTGCAGTCGGCTCCCCAGGTGAACCAGCCGAACTTCACCGACTCGGTGGCGATCACCGGCGACTTCTCCAGGGAGGAAGCCGAGGACCTCGTCAGCGTGCTCAACCGAGGAGCGTTCCCGGTGCAGGTCGAGGCTCAGGAGGCTCGAACCGTGTCAGCGTCGGCCGGCTCGGATTCGCTGCATGCCGCCATCATCGCCGGGATCTTCGGCATGTTGTTCGTGGTCGTGCTGCTGATCGCGTACTACCGCTGGCTCGGTCTCGTCATCGTCGGCGGGCTCTTCGTGTGGGCGGGGATGGTGTTCTCCATGGCGTCGTTCGTGTCGGGCTGGACCAACTATGCGCTCAGCCTGGCCGGTGTGACCGGCATCATCGTGGCCATCGGTGTCACCGTCGACAGCTACGTGGTGTTCTTCGAGCGGATCAAGGACGAACTCCGCAACGGGCGCACGATCAAGAACGCAGCACCCCGCAGCTTCAAGATGACCTGGCGGACCATCTGGTCGGCCGACGTCGTCTCGCTGATCGGCGCCATCATCCTGTTCATGCTGAGCGTCGGGTCGGTGCGGGGCTTCGCGCTCTACCTGGGTCTGACGACGATCTGCGATCTGCTCGTCTGCTACTTCTTCACCCGTCCGGCTGTGCTGCTCCTCGCTCAGAGCAAGTTGATGCAGAAACAGGAGCACGTCCTCGGCATGAACGTGGCAACGGCATGACCCTCGACAACACGATCTCCAAGTCCGGCGTCGGCCGGCTCGTCAAGGGCCAGACGGCCATCGACTTCTACGGTCATCGACGCATCGGCCTCTACAGCGCACTGATCATCCTCGTCGTGACCGTGGTGTCACTCTTCACCCAGGGCCTCAACCTCGGGCTCGACTTCGAGGGTGGCAACGCCTGGGACATCCCCGCCGGCGAGACCTTCGGCGTCGCCGAGGCCGAGCAGGTGCTCTCCGACAACGGCATCTCCACATCGGACGCCCGCATCCAGCTGCGCAGCTCGGAGACCGCCGACGTCGTGACCGTGCAGGTGGAGGAACTTCCCCGGAGCGAGGGAGCCGCGGTGACCGTCGACTTCGCCGAGGCCGCCGGTGTGAGCGCCGAGGACGTCAGCTTCTCATTCATCAGCTCCACGTGGGGCGCGGAGATCACCGAGAAGGCCGCTCGCGCGCTGGTCGTGTTTCTCGTCATCGTGTCGATCTTCATCTCGATCCGATTCGAGTGGCGCATGGCGGTGGCGGCCATCGCCGCCATGGTGAATGACGTCGTCGTTGCTGTCGGTGTCTACTCGGTGTTCCAGTTCAACGTGACGCCCGCGACGGTGATCGCCTTCCTGACGATTCTCGGCTATTCGCTCTACGACACCATCGTCGTGTTCGACCGGGTCGAGGAGAACGAAGGCAAGTTCACCGCGGTTCGCATGCCGTACGAGGACGTCGTGAACATCTCGATGAACCAGGTGCTGATGCGGTCGTTGATGACGAGCCTCTCGTCGATCATCCCCGTGCTGTCGCTGCTCGATCCTCGGAGCGGGCCTCATGGGAGCCGTCGCCCTCCAGGAGTTCGCGCTGGCCCTGCTCATCGGCATGATCTCCGGCGTGTATTCCTCGATCTTCATCGCCACGCCGCTGTTGGCGGTGCTCAAGCGTGACACCGGGCGCAGGACTCGTCGTGAGCGGCTCGTCGGTGAAGAACTCCGGGCCATGGTGATGGGCGCCGGGGCACGCGTGCACGTCGCTGTCGAGGTCGACAAGGCATCGGTCGATGGTGACAACGGCGAACGCGAACTCGTCTCCATCGGTCCGCCCGCGGATCAGTTGCTCACGCACCCGCCGCGTCCGCGCAAGAAGAAGCGTCGCTGACACGGTTGGCAGGGTCGGCGTCGGCTCGTCGTCGCGACGGTATCCTCCATCCATGGCAGCCGATCACGGGTCTCTCGGGAGCTTCGTTCGCGACATCAAGGACTACCCGACAGACGGCGTCACGTTTCGTGACATCACACCGCTGCTGGGCGACGGTGTCAGGTTCGCCGAGGCAGTCGATGGCCTGGTGGCCGAGTTCCCGAACCTGTCGATCGATCGGGTCGTCGGCGTCGAAGCCCGCGGCTTCATCTTCGCCTCGGCGGTCGCCTACCGCATCGGGGCCGGGCTCGTGCCGGTCCGTAAGGCCGGCAAGCTTCCCTGGGCGGTCGTGCGCGAGGAGTACGAGCTGGAGTACGGCTCCGACAAGCTCGAGATCCACCGCGACGCGATCCATCCGGGTGAATCGATCCTGATCATCGACGACGTTCTGGCCACGGGCGGAACGGCCGCCGCAACGGCGCGCCTCGTCGAAACGCTCGGTGGTGTGATCGCCGGGATGGGATTCGTCATCGAACTCGACGACCTGGGAGGACGCGCCCAGGTGGGGGAGCGAACCGTGAGGTCGCTCCTCCACTACTGAGGTCTGCTGAACATGGGGACGGTCGATCGAGTACTTCCCTGGAGGCGACAGCACGTCGAGGTCGCCAACTCCGAGCTGACCCCGCTGCTCGCGTCGTACCGTCGTCGGCACCCCAAGTCACCGGTTGCCACGATCAGCAGGGCGTACCGGGTGGCTGCCGAGGCGCACCAGTCGCAGATGCGTTCGAGTGGCGAGAGCTACATCAACCATCCCCTCGCCGTGGCCCAGATCGTCGCCGACATCGGCCTCGACGAGATCTCGGTGACCGCCGCACTGCTCCACGACGCCGTGGAGGACACGGAGATCACCGTCGCCGACGTCGAGCGTGATTTCGGCCCCGAGGTGGCAGCGATCGTCGACGGGGTGACGAAGCTCGAACGGATCCGATTCGATTCGCGCGAGGAACAGCAGGCCGCCAGCATGCGCAAGATGCTGGTGGCGATGGCCAAGGACCTGCGAGTTCTGGTGATCAAACTGGCCGATCGGCTGCACAACATGCGCACGATCGCCGCCATGCCGCTCGAGAAGCAGCAGCGCATCGCTCAGGAGACGCTCGACATCTACGCGCCGCTCGCCCATCGGCTCGGCATGCAGGAGATGAAGCAGCAACTCGAGGACCTGGCGTTCGCCTCACTGCACCCCAAGCGCTTCGCCGAACTCGACCACCTGGTCAGCACTCGAACACCCGAGCGAGATCTCTATCTCGCCAAGACGCTCGCCGAAGTGCGCGCCCGCCTCGACGAACTGGGCGTGCATGCCGAGGTCACGGGTCGGGGCAAGCACCTGTGGAGCATCTACGAGAAGATGGTCGTGAAGGGTCGGGAGTTCGACGAGATCTTCGACCTCATCGCGATCCGCGTGGTGGTCGACTCGATGAAGGACTGCTACGCGGCCCTGGGGTCGATCCACGGTCGCTGGCGTCCGGTCGTGGGGCGGTTCAAGGACTACATCGCGATGCCCAAGTTCAACCTCTACCAGAGCTTGCACACCACGGTGATCGGGCCCGCCGGCAAGCCGATCGAAGTCCAGATCCGCACCGTCGAGATGCACCAGCGCGCCGAGTGGGGCGTCGCCGCACACTGGGCCTACAAGGAGGGTTCCGACAAGCCCGCCGACATCGACTGGCTGAGCCGCATCATCGACTGGCAGGAGGAGATCTCCGATCCGGCCCAGTTCATGCAGAGTCTGAAGACCGACCTGGACCAGGACGAGGTGTTCGTCTTCACGCCGAAGGGGCGCGTGATCACGCTCCCCGTCGGCTCGACGACGGTCGACTTCGCCTACGGCGTGCACACCGAGGTCGGTCACGCCTGCATCGGGGCCAAGGTCAACGGGCGCCTCGTGTCGCTCGACCACGTGCTGGCCAGCGGTGACAACGTCGAGATCTTCACCTCCAAGGTCGAGACGGCGGGCCCGTCGCAGGACTGGTTGACGTTCGTCGCATCACCTCGGGCGCGCAACAAGATCCGTCAGTGGTTCAGCCGCGAGCGGCGTGTCGACATGGTCGAAGCCGGTCGTGACGACTTGACCTCCGAGCTGCGACGCGAGCGGCTGCCGGTACAACAGGTGTGGAAGTCACCCCAGTTGCGCGAGGTCGTCGCCGAGCTGAGCTATGTCGATCTCGACGCGCTGCTCGCGGCCATCGGCGAGCACCACGTGTCGGCCAAGTCGGTGGCCCAGCGTCTGGCGAGGGCGTACCAGACGGGCGACGACGCCGCCCAGATGCCGGCGACGATCAGCTCGCCACGGCGTGACCATGCAGATGGCGAGCGGTCACCGGTCGGGATCCACGTCGAGGGGCTCGACGACGTCATGGTGCGAGTTGCGCACTGCTGTACGCCGATGCCGGGCGACGCCATCATCGGATTCGTCACGAAGGGGCGCGGCGTGAGCGTGCACCGTTCCGACTGCGCGAATGCCGTGTCGCTGATGGCCGAGCAGGCGGCGCGGATGATCGAGGTCGAGTGGGACCACGAAGTACAGCGAGGGGCCACCTTCGTCGCCGGGGTCGAAGTGGTGGCGCTCGATCGGTCGCGTCTGCTTCGCGACGTCACCAACGCACTGGCCGACCACCACGTCAACATCCTCTCGTGCCAGACCGTCACGAGCAGCGATCGCGTCGCGAAGATGCGCTTCGAGTTCGAGTTCGCGAACCCCGGCTATCTCGATGCGGTGATCCGCACGATCAAGGGCGTCGATTCCGTGTACGACGCATATCGCCTGATCCCGGGCGCAGCCACGCCGGTAGCCTGACCGGCCGTGCCAGCGTTCCAGACCAGTCCCGGCATGCGGGACATCCTGCCGCCCGAGAGCGGGCGTTGGCGTCGATTCACCGACGTGTTCGCCGACGTGGTCGAACGCGCCGGATACGGGCAGGTCATCACACCGCTCCTCGAGGACCTGGGTGTCTTCACCCGGATCGGTGATGCCACCGATGTGGTCACCAAGGAGATGTACGACTTCGTCGACAAGGGCGAGCGCCACATCGCGCTGCGCCCGGAGATGACGGCGAGCGTGTGCCGCGCCTTTGCCGAGCACCGTCCGATTGTCCCCTGGAAGGTGTTCTACTCCGGTTCGAACTTCCGCTACGAGAAGCCTCAACGCGGCCGCTACCGTCAGTTCGACCAGGTCGGCATCGAGGTGCTCGGCGCCGACGATGCGTTCCTCGACGTCGAGGTCATCGCGCTGGCCTGGGAGTTCTATGCCCGTCTGGGTCTGCGCCAGGTGACGCTCGTCGTCAACAGCCTGGGCGAGCCCGACGACCGGGCCCGCTACGTCGAGGCGCTGCGCGAGTACTTCACGGCAGCCGGCGACCGGCTCAGCGAGCAGTCACGGGCGACGCTCGACCGCAACCCGCTGCGGGTGCTCGACTCCAAGCGCGACCACGACCAGGAACTGATCGCCGGCGCCCCCCAGATCGGCGAGTTCCACGGCGCCGACGCCGCGGCCCACTTCGCCGCGGTGCTCGATGGGCTGAGGGCCCTCGACATCCCGTTCACGATCGAGCCCACGCTCGTCCGCGGCCTCGACTACTACCGGCGCACGATCTTCGAATTCCAGGGCGCCACACTCGACTCGGCGCAGAACGCCCTCGGTGGAGGAGGCCGCTACGACGGCCTCGTCGAGGCGCTCGGCGGGCCTGCCACGCCCGGGATCGGATTTGCGCTCGGTGTCGATCGAACACTGATCGCCTGTGACGACGAAGGCGTCTTCGCGGCCGAACCCGTCGAACTCGATGCATTCGTCGTCGACGTCACCGGCGGGCTCCAGGCCGTTGCCATCACCGCTGAGCTGCGAGCCGCGGGGTTCGCCGTCGACCGGGGGTACGACAACCGCTCGATGAAGGCCCAGATGAAGCTCGCCAACCGCAGTGGCGCCCGATTCGCCGTGATCATCGGCGACGACGAACTCGTGGCCGGCACCGTGGTCGTCAAGCCGATGCGCGGCGAGGGCGAGCAGATTGCCGTCGCCCGGTCCGAACTCTCCACCCACCTCGCTGTCCACTCCGACCAGAATTGAATCGAACCATGACCGACCACACGACTTCCTCCAGGGCCACGACCATGCGCACACACCTGTGCGGCGAACTTCGCAGCGATCACATCGGCCAGACCGTCAGCGTCTGTGGCTGGGTCGGACGTCGCCGTGAGCACGGCGAGCACCTTGCCTTCGTCGACCTGCGTGACCATTCGGGCATCATCCAGTGCGTCATCAACGACGACGTCGACGTGCGCAGCGAGTACGTGCTGCGGATCACCGGTGTCGTGCGCCAACGTCCCGAGGGGACGGTCAACGAGGGCCTGCCGACCGGCCACGTCGAGATCGGCGACTGCCAGGTCGAGATCCTGCGTCAGGCCACGCCACCACCGTTTCCGATCGACGCCCGCGCCGACGACGTCGACGAGAACGTTCGCCTCCAGCACCGGTACCTCGACCTGCGCCGCGAGCGGATGCAGAAGAACCTGCGGGTTCGCTCGAAGATCAACGCGGCGGTGCGCAACGCCATGGATGCCCAGGGTTTCGTCGAGGTCGAGACGCCGATGCTGGTGCCGTCGACGCCCGAGGGGGCTCGCGAGTTCCTCGTGCCGTCGCGCAAGGAGCCGGGCTCGTTCTATGCGTTGCCGCAGTCGCCGCAGCTGTTCAAGCAACTGCTGATGGTGGCCGGCGTCGACCGGTACTACCAGATGGCGCGCTGCCTGCGCGACGAGGATCTGCGCGCCGATCGCCAGTACGAGTTCATGCAGCTCGACATGGAGATGAGCTTCGTCACGCAGGACGACGTGCTCGACGCCGTGAGCGAGGCCGTGCTCGACGCGGCCGAGGCGGCCACGGGTGAGCGGCCGCAACCGATCGAGCGGATCACGTGGCGCGAGGCGATGGACCGTTTCGGCATCGACAAGCCAGACATGCGGTTCGGGCTCGAGCTGACGGAGTTGACACCGATCTTCTCGGCCACGGAGTTCAAGGCGTTCGCCGGCGCCGATGCGATCAAGGGCATCCGGGTGCCGGGCGGTGCAGCCGAGTACGGCCGCAACCAGCTCGACAAGCTCACCGATCGGGCGAAGTCGCTGGGCGCCAAGGGCCTGGTCTGGCTCAAGACCACCGACGACGGCTTCGAGTCGCCTGTTGCGAAGTTCCTCTCGGCCGACGAGGCTGCGGCACTGCGCTCGACGATGGGCGCCGAGGCCGGCGATCTCGTGCTCGTCGTCGCCGACGAGTGGATGACCACGTGTGAGGTGCTCGGCACCCTGCGCAACGACATCGGCCGTCCGCCCGTGCACGAGGGCCCGTACCGATACGTCTGGATCGTGGAGTTCCCGCTGTTCGTGGGCGTCGACAAGGAGTCGGGGCGCCCGAAGCCGGGCCACCACCCGTTCACCCGGCCACATCCCGACGACGTCGACATGATCGAGTCCGACCCGCTGTCGGTGCGGTCGATCGCGTACGACCTCGTGCTCAACGGCTGGGAGCTGGGCTCGGGATCGATCCGGATCCACGAGGCCGACCTGCAGCGCCGCGTGTTCCTCGCTCTCGGGATCTCCGACGAGGAAGCCGAGCGCAAGTTCGGGTTCTTCCTCAACCCGTTCGACTACGGAGCACCACCGCACGGCGGGTTCGCGTTCGGACTCGACCGGCTCGTGGCGATCCTGGCGGGCGAGGAGAACATCCGCGAGGTCATCGCCTTCCCGAAGACCCAGTCGGGTACGGATCCGATGACCAACTCGCCGGTGCCGGGCGATCCCAAGGCGCTGGCCGAACTCGGTCTCAAGGTCCTTCCCCCCGCCACCTGACGGGCCCGATCCGGCCTGCGATGAGGTTGTGGCGCAACTGTCGCGCCGGAAACTCATCGGTGGGGTCTGATCTGGCAGGCTCGGGCGATGAGTTTCGACACCGAGATCACCCGTGACGGCGAGCGGCTGCTCGGGCCGCTGCGTTCGCCGGCGCAGATGTTGGCCGAGCAGGAGTACGCCGGCCACACGAGCGTGCACGACGAGGAGACCGCCGCGAAGCTCGGCCTCGCGGGCGCTCCCATCGAAGGGCCGACGCACTTCAGCCAGATCGACCCGCTCGGGGTCGAGCGCTGGGGTCACGCGTGGTTCGAGCAGGGCTGCGTCAGTTCGCACTTCCTGAACATGGTGGTGGAGGGCGAAGAGGTCCGCGCTGCGCTCGAGCCGGTCACTTCCACACTGGCGCGCATCAGCGCCGAGAAGGCCGACGGCACACCCGTGCTCACCGGAACGGCGTCGATCGGACACCACGACACGACCGAACTCGACGAGCGTCGCCGGCGGGCCGTCGGTGATCCGGGGAAGCTGTACATCGTCGATCAACTGGAGCTGGGCATGCGTGTCGCGGTCGACGAGCCCGTCACGATGGGCTTCGACGACCACAACGGGAGCCTCTATCCGTTCACACTGGCGCAGAAGCTCGCCAGGATCACGGAGCTCTCGTCGTGGTACCTCCCCGACGGCGACAGCCCCTGGGGCCGTCCTGTCGTGCCCACGGAGATGGTCAGCGTCATCGCCCACCGGTCGAACGCCCACTTCCCGGTGCGCGGTCCGTCGATCGGGCTCTTCATCGATCTCGAGGTCCGCTTCGTCGGCGGCCCGGTGTTCGTCGGACAGCCCTACCTGGTCGAGCACACGCTCGTGGGGATCGGCCAGAGCAGGCGAGTCGAGTCGTATTGGACCGAGTCGACGCTGACCGACGCCGACACCGGGGTGCACGCTGCCACGGTGCTGCTCCACCAGGGCGTGTTCAAGGCGTCGTACGCCGGCTATCCGGCCGACAGCTGATCGCTCACGGTGGGCGTCAGCGTTCCCCGGGGTACACGACGCCGAGTTGAGCGCGAATGTCGTCGAGGAGTTCCATCGTCGACACCGTCGTGGCGAGCGAGATCACATCGCTCTCGCGGTGGCCGTCGCGGATGCGCTCCATGGCGTGCTGGGCCTCGTGGGCGAGGCCGTGGTTGGGCATGTCGATATGCACCGGTTCCTCGCCGGCGATACGGACCGTGAAGCCCGACGGGAACCAGAACGGCGCGTCGACGTCGATGCGGCCGAAGGTGCCGTAGGCCGAGGCTCGCAGGCTCGTGGGCATGTCGAGCGAGGTGTGGAACACACCGATCGCTCCGCCGGAGTACGACACGACGCCTCCGACGGTGGCGTCGACGCCGGTGTCGCCGAGTGTGCCGATGACCTTCGCTTCGACGGGGTCGCCGGCGAGAAAGCGGGCGAACGTGACGGGATAGATGCCGATGTCGAGCATCGCACCGCCGGCGAGGTCGGCGCGGCGGTGGCGTCCATCGGGATCGAAGACGGGGATGCCGAAGTTGGCCTCCACGATCTTCAACTCGCCGATCTCGCCGTCGAGCACCCGCCGGCGGACCTCGACCACGGCCGGGATGAACCACGTCCACATCGCCTCCATCAGGAAGCGGTCGTTGCGGCGAGCGGCATCGACCATCTCTCGCGCCTGGGCGGCGTTGAGCGCGAACGCCTTCTCGCACAGCACGTGTTTGCCGGCATCGAGTGCGGCGATGGTCATGGCGTGGTGATGGCTGTGCGGCGTGGCGACGTACACGATGTCGACCTCAGGGTCGTCGAAGAGCGCCTCGTAGCTGCCGTGCGCGTTCGGGATGTCGAAGCGCGCTGCGAAGTCGTCGGCGGCTCGTTGGGTGCGTGAGCCCACCGCGGTGATCCGGGCATCGGGCAGCGTCGCAAGGGCTTCGCACATGCTGGCGGCGATACCGCCGGTGGCGGCGATGCCCCAACGCAGGGGTTCGTGTTCGGTCATGGCCGGACCGTAGCAACGTGCGGCTCGGTAACGCTGTCACAACCCCTGTGTACGGTGAGCAGTGACCGACTCCTCCCGCTGGACGCAACCAGAGGAGCGAGACATGAATGAATCAGGTGCAAGCGAGACGCCGGCGAACATCGCGTTGTTGCGCGGTGCGATCCGCGGGGAGCCGGTGACCCGAGTGCTGCCGTCGGGCAGCGTGGTGGTGCAGTTCGACGTGTCCACCGTGGTGAGTTCTCGAGGCGTGGTGTCCAACACGTCGGTTCCCGTCGCGTGGGTTGATCCGTCGAGTGCGTCGACGGCATGTCTGGTCGACGGCAACGAACTGGTCGTGATCGGCACGGTGCAGCGACGCTTCTTCCGGGTGGGCGGCGCAACGCAGAGCCGTACCGAGGTGGTCGCCGAGGCGGTCATCCCGCTCAGGCGGCGTAAGCAGGTCGAGGCGGCGCTCGACGCGGTCATCGATCGGCTGTGCCCCTCGTGAGGGTGCCGTGTCAGACCAGGCTGCGGATGACGAGGCCGGTTCGCAGCTTCGGCGTGAAGAAGGTCGACTTGGGTGGCATCAGGGCGCCTTCACGGGCGGTCCGCTCGATCTCGGCGACGCTCACGGGCCTGATCAACACGGCGGCAACGGCGCCACCGGACGTGACCGCGTCGACGACGTGGTCGACACCGTGCTGGTAGGCGACACGATGGTCGAGGTTCGCCAGTGCGTGCTCGAGCCAGGCGCCGTCGAGCGCTCGCACCGAGTCGAAGGCCCCGGGTCGCGGTGACAGCCACTGTGCGGTTCCGTCGGGGGCGACGAGGCAGAGCACCCCCTCGCGTTCCATCGTTGCGAGCGTGCCGGCGTCGGGAACACCGGCGTCCGAGCGCTCGAACACGGCGTCGAGCGCCGTGGTCAGATCTTCGAAGGTCACGTCGTGGTAGAGCCGGTGGATCGCCTCGACCGACAGTTGATCGGCCACGAGTTCGTTGACGAAGGCCAGTGTCTCGTCGGCGGGCGACGGCCTGTTGGCATTGCCGGCGCGAATCTCGTCGCGGTACGTGCGACTGATGCCGTACCGGTGGTGGCCGTCGGCGATGAGGACGTCGTCGGCGGCGATCAGGGCCGCAATGGCCTCGACGCGTGCGGGATCCGACACCCGCTCGACCACGTGTTCCACACCGTCGACGGTCACCGAACTCAGCGGCTCACCCGGAGCGGCGAGCAGGTCGGTCAACCCCGTGGCGAGCGAGAGGCCCCAGACGGGTGACATGTTGGCCCGTGTGGCCCGCGTGAGGTCGAGCCGGTCGGTCGAGGCCTTGGGCGTCACCCGCTCGTGGGGGAGCACCCCGCCCGCACCCTCGTCGACCACCTCGAGCCCGCCCAGCACGCCGGCGATGTCACGTGCCGCACCCGTCGAGTCGGTGAACCGCATGCGGTAGATCGTGAAGGTCGGAACCTCGTCGTATTCCATCACGCCGGCGTCGATCCACTCCTGGAGCGTGCGCGCGGCGTCGAGGTATCGGTCGGGACCCTGGGATTCCCGGGGCACGTCGACGTGGGTGATGTTGAACGGACTGCGCGCACCCAACTCGTCGAGGTCGGCATCGGACAGCACGTCGTACGGCGGGGCGATGAGATCGTCGATCGAGCGGTCGCTGTAGCGCAGGGCGGGGAACGGAGTGAATCGCGGCACGACGACAGGATGCCATCGTTGAGCCGCTGTCCTGCAACGATCGGGCCGGTGGACGTCCGTCGGGAATCGAGCATCGACACGGTCCTCTGCGATCTCGACGGCGTGGTGTGGCTCGGTCACGAGCCCATCGCCGGATCGGTCGAGGGGATCGCCCGGTTGCGCGCGTCGGGCCGACGGGTCATCTTCGTCACCAACAACTCGATGGCAGTTCGTGCCCAGCACGAGGCAGCGCTCGCGGCGATCGGGATCCCGGCGGTGGGTGACGTGGTGAGCTCTGCGATGGCCGCGGCGCAGCTGGTGCAGCCGGGCGATCGGGTACTGGTCGCGGGCGGCCCCGGCGTCGTCGAGGCGTTCGAGGAGCGAGGGGCCGATGTCGTGCTCAACGGACCGGAGGTGAGCCCCGCCGGCTTCGATGCCGTGGTCGTCGGGTTGCACCGTGAGTTCGACTTCGACCGTCTGGCGGTGGCGTCGGCAGCGGTGCGCGCCGGTGCCCGACTGATCGGTACCAACACCGACGCCACCTACCCGACGCCGGCGGGCCTGGCGCCGGGTGGCGGTGCGATCCTCGCCGCGATCGCCACCGCTGCCGGTGTCGAGCCAGTCATCGGCGGCAAGCCCCATGCACCCATGGCCGACCTGATTGCCCGCTTGGTGGCGACGCCCGAGACGACGTTCGATCCATCGACCACGCTGATGGTCGGCGACCGTCCGGAGACCGATGGGCTGTTCGCTCAGCGTCTCGGTTGCCGCTTCGCGCTCGTTCGCTCAGGGGTGTCGTCACCCGAAATACACATCGACGACGACATCGTGGTCGACCTCGACCTGGCCGATCTCGCCGCGGTCGCGGCGCGTCTCGCGCCGACCCCTGACCAGGGCCAGTAGCCTGGTGGTATGGCAAAAACAACATTGCAGCGACTGGTCGACGCAGGCGTCGAATTCAGGGACATCTCTCGTAAGCAGGCCGAATCCATCGTTCAGTCGATGGTCAAGGCCGGCGAGGTTCGGCGCGACGACGCCGAGAAGGCGGTGCAGACACTCCTCGATCGTGGTCGCGAAACCTCCGAGAACATGCAGCGCGAGTTCACCAAGCAGATGAACTGGCTCTCCGAGCGCTTCGACGAACTCGAGGATCGGTTCGAGGAGCTCGCCGACAAGATCGCCGAGCGCGTCAGGGCCGAGATGAGCAACGCTCCGGCCAAGAAGGCCCCGGCCAAGAAGACCGCTGCCAAGAAGGCTCCGGCCAAGAAGACCGCTGCCAAGAAGGCTCCGGCCAAGAAGACCGCTGCCAAGAAGGCTCCGGCGAAGAAGGCTCCGGCCAAGAAGACCGCTGCCAAGAAGGCTCCGGCCAAGAAGGCCGCGGCTCCGAGCACACCCGCCGGCTGATCGTTCGGTGGCGCCTCGTCGACGGCTCGATGCCGAACTCGTTCGACGCGAGCTGACGGCGAGTCGCACCGAAGCGCAACACCTCATCGCCGATCATCGTGTCCTGGTGAACGGCGCGGTCGCCGACAAGGCCTCCCGTCAGGTTGCCGCCGGTGACGCCGTCGTGATCGAGGGCCCTCCGGCCAGATTCGTCGGGCGCGGTGCCGAGAAACTCGACCACGCGCTCGACGTCTTCGACGTCGATGTGACAGGTCGGCGTGCGCTCGACGTGGGCGCGTCCACGGGCGGGTTCACCGACTGCCTCCTCCAACGCGGCGCCGCGCATGTGGTCGCCCTCGACGTCGGGCACGGTCAGTTGCACGAGCGACTGCGCGCCGACGACCGGGTCACCAATCTCGAACGGTGCAACGTACGTCACGCCGATCTCGAGACCATCGGAGGCCCCGTCGAGGTCGTGGTGGGCGACCTGTCGTTCATCTCGCTGCGGCTCGTGATCCCGATCCTCACGCGTCTGTGCCAACCTGGAGCGCCGATGATTCTGCTCGTCAAGCCGCAATTCGAAGCCGGTCGTCAGGAAGTCGACAAGGGGCGCGGGGTGATCACCGATCCGGTCGTCCACGAGCGGGTACGCAGCGAGGTCACCGACGCCCTGCACGCGGCCGGCTGCGACATCGTGGGCTGGACCACCTCACCCATCACGGGCGCTGACGGCAACGTCGAGTTCCTCGTCCACGCGCGTACAGCGGCGGCATGATGCGCGCCATCGCCCTGGTGGCCCATCACGAACGTGCCACGGCCCGCCGGTACGCGCTCGAGGCGGAGCTGTGGTGTCGTGATCGTGGCATCGAGTTCTGGATGCCCAGAGAGGATGCTGCCGAACTCGATTGCGCCGACGCGGGGAGCGACAGGCCGATCGGTGAGGCCGACCTGGTGCTGAGCCTCGGTGGTGACGGCACCATGCTCCGTGCGGTTCGGCTGCTCGAAGGTGCAGCGGTGCCCCTGCTCGGCCTGAACCTGGGGTCGCTCGGCTATCTCACCGAGGTCGAGCCCGATCGCCTCCACGAGGCCCTGACGAAGATCGTCGCCGGCGCCACGACCGGCGGCTGGCACCTCGATGAACGGATGATGCTCGACGTAGCGGTCAACGGTGTCCACGTGGGGCGCGCGCTCAACGAGGCCGTCGTCGAGAAGGCCGTGGCCGGCCACACCATCCGTCTGCTGGCACGCATCGACGGTGAACCCTTCACGTATTACGCCGCCGACGGACTCATCGTGGCGACGCCGACGGGCTCGACGGCGTACTCGCTCTCCGCTCGCGGCCCGATCGTGTCGCCACGGCATCGGGCCATGCTCCTCACGCCCGTGTCGCCACACATGCTGTTCGATCGCACACTCGTCCTCGATCCCTCCGAGGTGATCGAGATCGAGGTGTCGGGCCATCGGCTCGCCGAACTCATACTCGATGGGCACGCAGCGGCGTCCCTCGATGACGGTGACGTCGTGCGGTGTGCACCCTCGGACGCCACGGCCCGCTTCGTGCGCTTCGGTGGTGAGCGCTATCACCAGATCCTGAAGGCCAAGTTCGGCCTCGCCGACCGCTGATGCTGACCGAACTGCACATCGAGAACCTCGGCGTCATCGAGCGCATCGAGATCGTGCTCGGCCCGGGCCTGACGGCGGTCACCGGAGAAACCGGTGCGGGCAAGACCATGCTCGTCGAAGCGATCGAATTGTTGGTGGGGGGACGAGCCGACGCCTCGATGGTCCGTCATGGTGCCGACGAGGCGCGTGTCGACGGACGTCTCATCGCGCCCGATGGCACCGAGACGGTGTTGACCAGGGTGATCCCGACGTCGGGACGGTCACGGGCGTACGTCAACGGTCGGCTGGCGACCGTTGCGTCGCTCGCCGACGCGGCCGCGGATGCCGTCGACCTGCACGGCCAACATGCCCACCAGTCGTTGCTGTCGACCGCGACACAACGCGCTGCGCTGGACGAGTACGGAGCCGTCGATCTCGGGCCGCTGCGCGCCGCGCGCGCACGACTCACCGAGATCGACGCGGAGCTGGCTGCACTCGGGGGCGACGATCGCGCGGGCGAGAGAGATCGATCTGCTGCGATTCCAGGTCGACGAGCTCGATGCCGCCGATGTCGTCGACGCGGGTGAGGACGAGCGTCTCGATGCCGAGGAGTCCGTGCTGGCCGATGCCACAGCTCACCGCGAGGCCGCCGCGGCGGCAGTCGCGTCGATGTCCGACGACGGGGGAGCGCACGATGCGATCGCAATGGGGATCGGAGCGCTCGACGGGCGCTCACCGTTCACCGAGCAGGTGGCCCGGCTCCGAGACCTCCTGGCCGAACTCGACGACGTGGTCGGCGAGATCCGACGCGTGGGAGAGCTGATCGACGAGTCGCCCGAGCGGCTGGCCGAGATCCGTGAGCGCCGCCAGGTGCTCAAGAATCTGCGACGAAAGTACGGTGACGACCTGGCGGCAGTCATGGCGTTCCACCGCGAATCGGCCGACCGGCTCGCTGAACTCGAGCACTTCGACGAGCGTGCCGCAGAGCTCGACCGGGCGCGCCGGGACGCACTCGCGGCGGAATCGGCTGCCGCCGAGGTCGTGGGACGGCGCCGGCGAGAGGTCGGGCCGCTGCTCGCGTCGGCGGTCGAGACCGAACTGCGCCGGTTGGCGATGCCGCACGCGTCGGTGGGCGTCGAGATCGGTGAACATGCCGACGACCACCCCGGCGACCGCGTCCAGTTCCTCCTGGCAGCCAACCCCGGCTCGCCGCTCCTGGCGCTCACCCGGGTGGCCTCCGGTGGTGAATTGGCCAGAGCGATGCTGGCACTGCGCCTCGTGCTGTCCGATGCCTCGAACCGGTCCGAACACGGCCGCACGCTGGTGTTCGACGAGGTCGATGCCGGAATCGGTGGCGCGGCCGCTCAGGCGATCGGCGATGCGCTGGCGCAACTGGGCCGGTCGCATCAGGTGCTCGTCGTGACGCATCTCGCCCAGGTGGCGGCCGCTGCCGACGTGCAGGTCTCCGTCGCGAAGACGGTGCGCGACGGAGAAACCTTCGCCCACGCCGCGCCCATCGAGGGCGAGGATCGTGTGGCCGAAGTCGCCCGGATGTTGTCGGGTTCGTCCACCGACTCGGCCCTCGTTCACGCTCGGGAGCTCCTCGACCGCTGATCCCCGCGCCGAATCGGTCGATTGCTGCGCGCAATGGCACGGGGACCCGACACGGCGGGGTATGGTGATCTCCCGTCATGGTGTCGTGCGGACATCGGGAATCGAGACGGAGGATTGGCAGATGCCGAAGCACATTTTCGTGACGGGAGGCGTTGCCAGCTCGCTCGGCAAGGGCCTGACCGCATCGTCGCTCGGGCGGCTCCTGAAGCTGCGTGGTCTACGGGTGACGCTCCAGAAGCTCGATCCGTACATCAACATCGATCCGGGCACGATGAATCCGTTCGAGCACGGCGAGGTGTTCGTCACCGACGACGGCGGCGAGACCGACCTCGACCTCGGACACTACGAGCGCTTCATCGACGAGAACCTGTCGCGCAACTCCAATGCCACCACCGGCTCGATCTATCAGGCGGTGCTGGCCGCCGAACGCCGAGGCGACTACCTCGGCAAGACCGTTCAGGTGATCCCGCACATCACCGACGAGATCAAACGCCGTGTCCAACGGGTGGCCCACGACGACGTCGACGTGGTGATCACCGAGGTGGGCGGCACCGTCGGTGACATCGAGATCCTGCCGTTCCTCGAGGCGATTCGCCAGTTCCGCAACATGGTCGGACGCGACAACGTCTGCTACATCCACGTCACCCTCGTGCCGTTCATCGGCCCGTCGGGCGAGCAGAAGACCAAGCCCACCCAGCACTCGGTCACCGAGCTGCGCAGCCGCGGCATCCAACCCGACGTGATCGTCTGCCGCAGCGAGGCGCCGCTGTCCGACGATCTGAAGCGCAAGATCTCCAGTCTCTGCGACGTCGAGGAACGCGCGGTCGTCAACGCCGCCGATGCGAAGAACATCTACGAGTTGCCGCTGATCCTGCACGACGAGGGCCTCGACGACTTCGTCTGTGAGCTGCTGCGTCTCGACGGCAGCCCGGACCTGACCTACTGGGAACAGTTCGTCGCCAAGGTCGAGGCGGCCACCACGCCCGTGCGAATCGGCCTCATCGGCAAGTACATCGAGCTGCCCGACGCCTATCTGTCGGTGGTCGAGAGCCTCAAGCACGCCGGGTTCCACCACGGGGCCGATGTCGAGATCGTCTGGATCCAGTCCGAGACGGTGGAGGGGCTGCTCGCGGCCGGCCAACTCGACCACCTGGACGGCATCGTGATCCCCGGTGGGTTCGGCTACCGGGGGGTCGAAGGAAAGATCGCCGCCGCCCGGTACTCCCGCGAGGAGGGCGTGCCGTGTCTGGGGTTGTGCCTCGGGCTGCAGGCCATGACGATCGAGTTCGCGCGTGACGTGGTCGGTCTGGTCGACGCCAATTCGACCGAGTTCGATCCCACCACGCACCATCCGGTGATCGACCTGATGCTGGAGCAGCGGGGCATCGAGGACAAGGGCGGCACGATGCGCCTCGGGGCGTACTACGCCGTGCTCGCAGCCGGTTCGCAGGTCGCTGCGGCGTACGGCGAGCCGGTGGTGAGCGAACGCCACCGCCACCGTTACGAGTTCAACGAGCGGTACCGCAACCAACTCGAGGAAGCCGGACTCTGGTGCTCCGGCACCTCGCCCGACAACCGTCTCGTGGAGTTCATCGAGCTGCCCGGCCATCCGTTCTGGGTGGGGACCCAGGCGCACCCGGAGTTCAAGAGCCGTCCCGATCGTCCCCATCCGCTGTTCCGCGAGTTGATCGCGGCAGCGCTGGCACGACGTGCGGCCACCGATCCGGCACCGGTCGTCGACCCTGCCGGAGCGGAAACGGTCTCGTCGTTGTCGTCGTGAACGACGACGCTGTCTTCCGACGTGTGTCGGAGTCGGTCATCCACGAGGGACACGTCTGGAATCTGGCAGTCGCGGAATTCGAGGCGCCCGACGGGTCGGTGTTCCGGCGTGACATCGTCCGTTCGCCCGGTGCGGTCGGGGTGGTGCCGCTCGTGTTCGATGCCGAGGGCAACCCGTCGGTCGTGCTGGTGTCGCAGTACCGGCCCGCGTACGAGCGCGCCGTGATCGAGATTCCGGCGGGCATGCGTGACGTCGAGGGCGAGGACACCGCCGAGGTCGCACGTCGTGAACTGATCGAGGAGGCCGGTCTCGATGCCGAGCATCTCGACCTGCTGACCGAGATCCTGCCCTCGCCGGGGATGACCGATTCGGTCACGACGCTCTATCTCGCCACGGGGTGCACGCCGGTGCCGCACGACCGCCACGGGCCCGAGGAGGAGCACATGGAGCTGCTCCACGTGCCACTCGTCGAGGCGATCGCGATGGTCGAGCGGGGCGAGATCATCGACGCCAAGTCGGTGATCGCGCTGCTCCTGACCGAACGCCGTCTGCGCGCGTCGGACCACCCGTCGGGCGTGAGCTGAGCCGGGGGCGACGATCGCCCGATGCTGCCACTCGAGGTCGAGGAGTTCCTGTCGTGGATGGTCGCCGAGAAGGGGCGGGCGCCGAACACCTTGGCGGCGTACCGCCGTGACCTGACCGCCTACTGCGACTGGCTCTCGGCGCACGGATCGACGCCGCTCGACGTCGATCACCAGCAACTGGTCGCATTCGTGGGGGAGCGACGCGCGGCCGGTGGGGCGACGTCGTCGATCGCCCGGCAGCTGGCAGCGATCAGGATGCTGCATCGCTACCTGTCGATCGAGGGGGCGCGGCGTGACGATCCCGCTGCGGATCTCGAGGGCGTTCGGGTGCCCGCCGGTATCCCGAAACCACTGACGGAGGCCCAGGTCACGAGCCTCATCGACGCCGTCGTGGTCACCGAACCGATCCACCGGCGTGACCTCGCGTTGATCGAACTGCTCTACGCCACCGGAGCGCGGATCTCCGAGGCGGTCGGGCTGTCGATCGGTGAGATCGATCTCGATGCTCGACTCGTGCGGCTGTACGGCAAGGGATCCAAGGAGCGGATCGTTCCGTTCGGGTCGAGCGCGGCAGCGGCACTCGACGACTGGTTCTCGTCGAGCGGGCGCGCCGCGCTGGTGCCCGATCAGTGGCGGTCGCGCGGCGACGCCGAGGCCGTGTTCCTCAACGCACGCGGCGGTCGGCTGAGCCGCCAGGCGGCGTGGGCAGTGATCAAGAAGTACGGAACTCGTGCCGGTGTCGGCAGGGAGTTGTCGCCGCACGTACTGCGGCACTCCTGTGCGACCCATCTGCTCGATCACGGCGCCGACCTGCGAGTGGTGCAGGAGATGCTCGGTCACGCGTCGATCTCGACCACCCAGATCTACACCAAGGTGAGCCAGGAGCGCCTGTGGGACGTCTACCGATCGGCCCACCCCCGCGCCACACTGGTGCGATGAGTGACGCGAACCCGCTGACCAAGTTGTGGCACCTCGCGGCACGATTCGTCACGTCGTTGCCACCGACACCGCCGACCGTCGACGACGAGGTGTGGGTCGACGAGCACCTGCTGGCCGGTGAACGCGAGTTGTGGGTACGGCTGTCGAATCAGGATCGGCGGCACAGCGCCGCCGTCGCCCGTCGGTTCGTCGAGTGTCGCCCCGACGCCACGCGCGCCGAGATCGCCGGCGCGATCCTGCACGACGTGGGCAAGATCGAATGTGGGCTGGGAACGTTCGGACGGGTCGTCGCGACGCTGGTCGGGCCGCGGACCCGGTCGTTCCGTGCCTATCACGACCACGAGGAGATCGGGGCGGCGATGGCCCGGCGCGGCGGGCTCCGACCCGGCCACCGTCGAACTGATCGCGCAGCGGGGACCGGCCTTCCGCGCGCTCGACGCCTCCGATCACGCCTGAGCCGTCCCCACCCGCCGATCTCGTGAACTGGTTGCGGCATAATGCCGCAACCAGTTCACGAGATGGGCTGTCAGGTGGGGGGAGTTGCGGGGAGGAGGCCGATGTTGGCGTGGGCGCGTGCGAGCGTGGCGGAGGCGACCTCGCGGGCCTTGTCGGCGCCGACGCGCAGGAGGCGGGCGAGCTCACCCGGATCGTCCATCAGTTCGTGGTAGCGGGCCCGGATCGGGTCGAGCACGGCCAGCACGGCTTCGCCGGTGTCGACCTTGAGTGCCCCGTACTGCTCGTACTCCTCGGCGACGGCCTGCGGCGTGCGGTCGGTGACCGCTGCGTTGATCTCCAACAGGTTGGCGACACCCGGCTTGTCGGCTCGGTCGTAGCGAACGGCGTCGGGGCCGGTGTCGGAGTCGGTGACCGCTCGCTTGAACTTCTTCATCACGGTCTTCGGATCGTCGACCAGATAGACGCATCCGGCATCGGAGTCGTCGGACTTCGACATCTTCGATCTCGGATCCTGCAGGCTCATCACCCGGGCGCCGGCGGCCGGGGTGACCGCCTCGGGCACGACGAACGTCTCACCGAAACGATGATTGAAGCGGATCGCCACATCTCGGGTGATCTCGACGTGCTGGCGCTGGTCGTCGCCGACGGGCACCTCGTCGGCGTCGTACAGCAGGATGTCGGCGGCCTGGAGCGCCGGGTACGTGAACAGACCCGCCGAGATGAACTGGTGCTCGCGCTTGGCCGTCTTGTCCTTGAACTGGGTCATCCGTGACAGCTCGCCGAAGCTCACGGTGCATTCCATGATCCAGCCGAGTTGGCTGTGCTCGGGCACGTGGCTCTGCACGAAGATCGTGGCGACGTCAGGATCGAGCCCGATGGCGAAGAACATCGCTGCCAGCGACATCGTCTGACGGCCGAGCACGTCGGGCTCCTCGGTGACCGTGAGCGCATGCAGGTCGACGATGCCGTGGAACGCATCGCAGGAGTGCTGTCCGGCGACCCAGTTCCGCAAGGCACCGAGGTAGTTGCCGAGGTGCACGTCGCCGGTCGGCTGCATGCACGACAGCACACGTGTCGTCGAGTTGCCGGCCGAGTTACTGGAAGGGTCGGTCACGGGCGCCGACGATACCCCGTCGAGCCCCCGGCGCTCCGGTAGGTTGGGCGCCGATGGCTCTCGACGCTTCCCCCCACGTCGTCTCCACCCCCGTGTACGAGGGGCCCTTCGACATGCTCTTGCAGTTGATCCTGCGCGAACAGGTCGACATCTACGAAGTGAACCTGTCGCACATCGTCGACGCCTATCTCGTCGAGATCGAGAAGATGCAGTTCCTCGACCTCGACGTGGCCACGGGCTTCCTGCTCATCGCGGCGACGCTCGTCGAACTCAAGGCCCGCCGCCTGCTGCCCGGACATGACCGACGTCGACCTCGACGACGAACTGGCGCTGTGGGAGGAGCGCGACATGCTGCTCGCCCGGCTCCTCGAAGCCAAGACGTTCAAGGACGTCGCCCAGGTGTTCTCGCGCCTCGCCGACGATGCCGATCTGTCGTTCCCCCGCGTCGTCGGACCCGACGAACGTTTCGCCGAGGTCGTTCCCGACATGCTCGAGGGCACGAGCGTCACCAGCCTGCGCAACGCAGCGGTTCGGGCGCTCACACCCAAGCCCGTGCCCGTCGTCGACCTCTACCACGTCAATCCGATCACCACGACGGTGGCCGACGCCGTGGCCGAACTCATCGACGAACTGCCCCGCGCCGGGCGCATCACCTTCCGACGGCTCACCGCTGATTTCGCCGACCGCATCGAGGTCATCATCAGGTTCCTCGCGGTGCTCGAGCTGTACAAGCAGGGCGCGGTCGAACTCGACCAGCCCGAGCGTTTCGGCGACATCGAGGTCATCTGGACCGCCGACGCCGAGTTCGACACCGCGTCGATCCTCATCGATGCATACGAGGGCTGAGCACCATGCCCGACGAATTCAGCGGTCAACGACGAATCCGCAGACGAACCCGTCGACGATCGGGTGGCCGAGTACAAGCGCGCGATCGAGTCGATCGTGCTGGTGGCCCACGATCCCGTTCCCGCCGAGCTCCTCGCGCAGTTGCTCGAGGAGCCGACGGTCATGGTCGAGCAGTGGTGTGAGGAACTCGCCGAGGCGTACGTCGCGTCCGGTCACGGGTTCGAACTGGTCCACATCGCCGGCGGATGGCGCTATCAGACCGCGTCCGACCTGACCCCGTACGTCGAACGCTTCCTGCTCCACGACCAGCGCGCCCGGCTGTCCGGAGCCGCACTGGAGACGCTGGCGATCATCGCCTACAAGCAGCCGATCTCGCGGGGCCAGATCGCCTCGATCCGTGGCGTCGATCCCGACGGTGTCATTCGCACCCTGCAGGCGCGCGGGTACATCGAGGAGATCGGACGCGACGACGGGCCCGGCCAGGCGATCCTGTTCGGCACGACCGGTACGTTCCTCGAGAAGCTCGGCCTCGCCTCACTCGACGACCTGCCGCCGATCGCCGAGTTCATCCCGAGTGCCGAGGTGATCGAAGCGCTCGAAACCGGGCTGCGGATCACGCCGATCATCGAGGTGTCGACGAGCACGCCGACAGCCCACGACCAGATCAGCGAGCCGTGACGGATCGCACCCCCGAGCCACCGCTGTGGGAACAGATGGCTGCCGCCAGCGCGGCGCTGCCACAGGGCGAACGCCTGCAGAAGGTGTTGGCGGCCACCGGGTACGGCAGTCGCCGAGTCTGCGAAGACCTGATCGCGGCGGGCCGGGTGACGGTCAACGGCACGGTGGCGATTCTCGGTCGGCGCGTGGATCCCGAGGTGGATCGGGTCGAGGTCGACGGTGCGCCGATCGGCGTGCGCCCCGGCCTCGTGTACTACCTGCTCAACAAGCCCATCGGCGTGATCACGACGGCACGGGACACCCACGGGCGACAGACCGTGCTCGATCTCGTGCCGAGCGACCCACGCGTGTTCTCGGTGGGTCGGCTCGACGTCGACACCGAAGGGTTGCTGTTGCTCACCAACGACGGCCAGCTGGCGAACCGTATCGCCCATCCGTCGCACGGCATCGAGAAGGAATACCTCGTGGAGGTGCGTGGTGGCCCGGTGTCGGCCGGTGCACTCCGGTCGTTGCGCGAGGGCGTGGAACTCGACGACGGGATGACGTCGCCTGCCAGGGTGTCGCAGCCGGAGCCCGGCGTCCTGCGCCTCGTGATCCACGAGGGCCGCAACCGCCAGGTCCGGCGAATGTGCGAGGCCGTGGGGTACCCGGTCACCCGACTCGTGCGCACGCGTATCGGCCCGCTCGTCGATCGATCGTTGCGTCCGGGCCAGTGGCGAGATCTCACCACCGACGAATGGCGAGCCCTGACCGAGGCGGTCGCCGAAGCGTCCGCCAGTACGCTCGAAACCCGTGAGTGATGCGCGGCGAGCCAATGTCATCGGCCTCGGGCTGATCGGCGGGTCGGTCGCGCTCGGGCTGCGAAACCTGGGCTGGCACGTGAGCGGTGACGACGTCGACCGGAGCACCGCGGAGGCCGCGATCGAGCGGGGTGTCGTCGACGAACTGGGCGTGGACCCGACTGCCGAGATCACGTTCGTGGCGGTCCCCGTGCTGGCTGCGGCCGATCAGGTCAAACGCGCGCTCGCGGAGACGAGTGGCGCCGTCACCGATGTCGGCAGTGTCAAGGCCGCGATCTGTTCGGCCTGCGCCGACCCGCGTTTCGTCGGTGGGCATCCGATGGCAGGCTCCGAACTCGACGGCCTCGACGGCGCCCAGGACGATCTGTTCGAAGGTGCTGTCTGGGTCCTCACGCCGGGCACCGACAGCGACGACACCGTGTTCGCGAAGGTTGCGTCGATCACCGGATCGCTCGGGGCCGAAGTCGTTGCGCTGTCACCGGAACGTCACGATCAGCTCGTGGCCGTCGTCAGCCATGTCCCGCATCTCACCGCTGCCACGCTGATGGGGCTGGCGAGCGACCGCGCCGAGGAACACGCTGCGCTGCTGCGACTCGCTGCCGGCGGATTCCGCGACATGACCAGGGTGGCGAGTGGGCGCCCCGGCATCTGGCTCGACATCTGTGCGGAGAACCGGCCGGCGATCGTCGAGGTGCTGAACCAGTTGATCGACGGCCTCAGCGAGATGCGCGACATCGTCGACGCCGACGATCGCGAGCAGCTCTACGCCCGTCTCACCGCAGCCCGCCAGGCCAGAGTGAATCTCCCCGCCCGGGTGGTGCATCCCGACGAACTCGCCGAGGTGCGCATCCCGATTCCCGACCGGGCGGGTGCTGCGGCCGAGGTGTTCACCCTCGCAGCCGAACTCAGCGTCAACATCGCCAGCTTCGAGGTCGTCCACGTCGCCGAGAGCACCCGCGGCGTCGCCGTCGTGCTCGTCGACCGGGCGCTCGTCGAACTGTTCCGCGGCGGTCTGCTCGCTCGCGGCTTCCGGCCCGCCGTGCAACCGCTGTCATGACGGGAACGCCATGAGCCCATCCACGACCCCGGCCACGACCCCGGGTGACGACACCCACCGGGTGCGCCGTGCGGACGGCCCCGTGATCGCCGAGGTCCGGGTGCCGCCGTCGAAGAGCATCGTCAACCGGGCGCTGATCTGTGCCGCGCTCGCCGAGGGAACCAGCGAGATCGTCGGTGTCGCGCCCGGCGACGACACGACGGCGATGATCACCTGCCTCCAGCAACTCGGTTGCGGCGTGGGTGTTCGTGTCGACGACGGCGAACGTGTCGCCCACGTGATCGGTACGGGGGGCGAGCTGACTCCCGGCCCGATGACGCTCGACGCCGGCCTCGCCGGCACCACCTCGCGTTTCATCACGGCACTGGCGGCGCTCGGCACCGGCGAGTACACGATCGACGGAGGCCCGCCGCTCCGTGGACGCCCGATGGGCCCGCTGCACGACTCGCTCACAGCGCTCGGTGCCAGCGTGGTGCCGGGCGAGACCGCCGGCCACCTGCCGGTCACCGTTGCGGGCCCACTGCGCCGAGCCGACGCCGTGGTCATGCCCGGCGACGTGTCGAGCCAGTACATCACCGCGATGATGCTGATCGCCCCGTACGTACCCGGTGGACTCAAGCTGTGGTTGTCGTCGGGTCTCGTGTCGCGGCCCTATCTCGAGATGACCCGATCGGTGATGGCGGCGTTCGGTCACACCGACGTCGACCTGCGTGAGCGTCACGTGATCGTCGGGCCGGGGGAGTACGTCGCGACCGACTTCCGGGTCGAACCCGACGCCAGCTCGGCGAGCTACCCGTTCGCCGCCGCGGCAATGGTCGGCGGGGCCGTCAGCGTCCGCGGTCTCGGGAGCGAGTCGGTACAGGGCGACGTCCGTTTCGTCGAGATCCTCGAATCGATGGGCTGCCTCGTCACGATGGGTTCCCACGACACCGTCGTCATGCGACGCCGCGACACCCCGTTGCGGGGCGTGGACGTCGACATGGCCGACATCTCCGACCTCGTCCCGACGCTGGCGGTCGTGGCGACCCAGGCCGTGACACCCACTCGGATCACCGGTGTCGGGTTCATCCGCGCGAAGGAGAGTGACCGTCTCGGCGATCTCGCCGACGAACTGCGCGCCACCGGCGCGCTCGTCACCGTCGAGCCCGACGGCCTGCTGATCGAGCCGACCGATCTCCTGCACGGCGCCCGGCTCCGCACCCACCACGACCATCGCCTCGCCATGGCGTTCGGGCTCCTGGGCCTCGTCGTCGACGGCATCGAGATCGTCGATCCGGCAGTGGTGTCGAAGAGTTGGCCGAGCTACTGGGATGCCCTGGCGGCCATCCCGGCCCGACTCCTGTGACTGCGCGCCGATCACTCCCGAGAGTCGGCCCATCACGCGGGTCGCTGCGTTCGATGTCGACGGCACGCTCACGCGCCGCGACTGTGTGGTGCCGTTCCTCCGTCGAGTCGGCTGGCACGCGCCGGCTCACACAGGGCATGCTCCGCCAGGGTGTTGCCGTCGGTGGGGCGGTGGCCCGGCGCGACCGCGATTCGCTGAAGGCGCACAGTGCGATGGCGTCGTTCCGAGGTGTGCCGATCGATCACGTCGAGGCCGAGGCCGCCGACTTCGCCCGCAGGGTGTTCGACACCGGCCTGCGCCCCGATGTCGTCGAATTCCTCCGAGCCCACCAGGCGAACGGTGACAAGGTGGTACTGGTGTCTGCCTCGTTCGAGGTCTATCTGCGTCCGCTCGTGACGTTGCTGGGCGCCGACGACGTCCTCGCGGCCCGCCTCGAGGTCGACGCCGACGGAGTTCTCACCGGTCGGTTGACGGGAGCCAACTGTCGAGGGCCCGAGAAGGTCCGACGGCTTCACGACTGGCTCGCCGAGAACGCCGGCGGCCGCTCGGCGGTGCACGTCACCGCGTACGGGGATTCGAAGGGAGATCGCGAACTCCTCGCCGACGCCGACGATGCCCGCTGGGTGGGGTCCGGGAAGATGCCCAGATGAGCGATCGCCGGCCACTACGGTCGCCGACGCGATGAGTGAGCACCGATTCCCGAGCGTCGACGCGTGCTGAGCGGTCTGTGGCGCGAGTCCCGCCCGAAGCAGTGGCTCAAGAACATCCTGGTCTTCGCCGCCCCCGGAGCGGCCGGGGTACTGGACGAGGGCAACAATCTGGCGTTGACGCTGTTGGCGTTCGTGTCGTTCTGTTTCGCTGCCAGCGGCATCTACATCTGGAACGACCTCCTCGACGTCGAAGCCGACCGCCGCCATCCCACCAAGTGCAACCGTCCGATCGCCTCGGGGCAGCTCGCGATCGGCACCGCTCGGGTCGCCGGGGTGGCCTTCCCGATCATCGCGCTCGGCGTCGCTGCCCTCACGGGACGTTGGCAGACCGTGGCCGTCGTGGCCACCTACATCGTGATCACCCTTGCCTACACGCTGCGGCTCAAGCAGGTTCCCGTCGTCGATGTGGTCACCGTGGCTGCCGGATTCGTCCTACGAGCGGCAGCGGGCGCCGTTGCCGTCGACGTCCCCATGTCGCGCTGGTTCGTGCTGTGCATCATGTTCGGGTCGTTGTTCATCGTCATCGGCAAGCGCTACGCCGAATTGAACGAGATGGGTGACAACTCCGGCACCCGCGCAACCCTCGAGGTCTACTCGATCAACTATCTCCGGATGATCCTCGCCGTCAGCGTCGCGGGCGTGCTGATCAGCTACTGCGTGTGGGCTTTCGAGACCAGCGCCGAGTCGACGAGCAGTCTGCCGCTCTACGAGCTGTCCATCGTGCCGATGCTGATGGCGCTGATGCGCTATCTGCTCGTACTCGAGGAGGGTGGCGGATCGGCGCCCGAAGAGGTCTTCACGAGCGATCGACTGCTGCTGTTCCTCGGATTCTGCTGGCTCGTCGTCTATGGTCTCGCCGTCTATGTCTCCTGAGGGCGCTCCCGGCGCGAACGATCTCGCTTCGGTCATGGAGCTCGTCGCCGACGTCGACGGCTGGATGACACCGGGGCAGGCGTCGACGCTCTTCGACGCGGCACGGCGGTGCCCGCCCTCGGGTTCGATCGTCGAGATCGGAAGCTTCCGGGGCCGCTCGACGATCGTGCTGGCGAGTGCCGCCCCTCGTGAGGCGCAGATCGTCGCCATCGACCCGCACGCGGGCAACGATCGTGGACCGCAGGAGATCGAGGGGTTCGAGGACGAAGCGAGCGACGACCACGCGGTGTTCCTCGCCAACCTCGAACGAGCCGGTGTCGCCGACCGGGTGCGCCACCTGCGGATGTTCTCCGACGAGGCCCTGGGGCACGTCGACGGGCCGGTCGACGTGCTCTACATCGATGGGGCGCACCGGTACGGGCCCGCGCTCGCCGACATCCGGTCGTGGGGCGATCGTGTCGCCGAGGGTGGCACGATGCTGATCCACGACTCGTTCTCGTCGATCGGCGTGACGGGGGCGATTCTCCGGGCCCTCCTGTTCGGGTCGAAGTTCCGCTACGTCGGGCGCTCGCGCTCGATGACGATCTACCGCGCCGACCTCGCCGCCGGGCTCGGTGCGCGGCTCGGCAACGCCGCCCGCCAGATCGCCCAGCTCCCGTGGTTCGTGAAGAACGTCATGCTCAAGGTGATGCTGTCAGCTGGATACGGTCGCCTGCTGGAGCGCCTGGGTCGGCCGGTGCCCGAGTGGCCCTACTGAGCGTCGATCCAGCACTATCCTCGGCACTCCCGTGAAATCCGAGCAACGACAACTCTCCGGGTGGGGCAACACCTCGCCGAGCGTGGCCTCGGTCGTCGACGTCAGCGCGTCGGAACTCGCCCGGCCGGGCGCGCTGGCAGAACTCGGCCCGCTCACCCGAGGAGCCATCATGCGAGGCCTCGGCCGGTCGTACGGTGACCCCGCACAGAACGGCGGCGGCACGGTGCTGCGCCTGACCGGTGACGACACACCGATGATCCTCGATCCCGACGCCGGGACGCTGACCGTGGGAGCGGGCGTCAGCCTCGACACGATCCTGCGCGACATCGTGCCCCGTGGCTGGTTCGTGCCCGTGACCCCCGGCACCCGGTTCGTCACGGTCGGCGGATGCATCGCCAGCGACGTCCACGGCAAGGGACACCACGCCGACCGATCGTTCGGATCGCACGTCGTGGCAATGACCATGCTGCTCGCCGACGGCACGATCCAGCACATCACTCCCGACACGCACGCCGACCTGTGGTGGGCGACGATCGGTGGCATGGGTCTGACCGGCATCATCATCGATGCCACGTTCGGACTCATCCCGATCGAGACCGGCCACTTCCTGGTCGACACCGAGCGCGTCCCGAACCTCGACGTCCTGCTCGAACGCATGGAGGACGGCGATCATCAGTACCGCTACTCGGTGGCGTGGATCGACCTGGTGGCCACGGGGTCGTCGTTGGGCCGGTCGGTGCTGTCACTGGGCAACCACGCCAGCCTGGGCGAGTTGCGGTCCTACGAGCCCGAGGCTGCGCTCGATCCGCTCGCCTTCGATCCGCCCGTGCTGCCGGGTGTGCCCGTCGGCATGCCGAACGTGTTGAACCGTGCTGCGGTGCGGGCGTTCAACGAGTTCTGGTACCGCAAGACCCAGCGCGAGCATCACGGCATCGAGAGCATCACGGCGTTCTTCCACCCGCTCGACATGGTCGGGCACTGGAACCGCCTCTACGGTCGGGCCGGCTTCCTCCAGTACCAGTTCGTCGTGCCGTTCGAGGCGGTCGACACGCTGCGCGCGATCGTCGGCAAGATCTCTGCGGAGGGTCACGCAAGCTTTCTCGCGGTGTTGAAACGCCTCGGCGCCGAGAGTGGCGGTCTGCTGAGCTTCCCGAAACCGGGCTGGACGTTGACCCTCGACCTTCCCGCCGGTGTCGACGGGCTCGGGCGACTGCTGTGCGAACTCGACGAGTTGGTGATCGCGGCAGGTGGCCGCCACTACCTCGCCAAGGACGCATTCTGCCCCCCGGAGGTGATCCGGGCCGGCTATCCACGTCTCGACGAGTGGAAGGCGATCCGACATCGAGTCGATCCCGACGGCCTCTGGGTGAGCGATCAGGCCCGCCGACTCGAACTCATCTGACCACCATCCGAGAGGCCTCTGTGCAGAACGCGATCCACCAACCCCAATCGATCCTCGTCCTCGGAGGGACGAGTGACATCGGCCGTGCCATCGTGCGCGGCGCTCGACTCACCAACCCTGCGTCGGGTGATCCTGGCGTGCCGGAACCCGGACGACGCCGACACCACCGGTCTCAGCGACCACGCCGAGGTGGTGGCCGTTGCGTTCGACGCCACCGAACACGGCGCCCACGAGTCGTTCGTCCGGTCGATGGCGACCACCTACGGTGACCTCGACATCGTCGTGCAGGCCTTCGGTCAACTCGGCGCCGACGACGGCGACGACCCCGAGGCGGCGGCTCGCCTCGCCGAGGTCAACTATGTCGGCGCTGTCAGCTCCGGCCTCGCGGTCGCCCGTCAGCTGAAGACCCAGGGCCACGGCACCCTCGTGGTGCTGTCGAGCGTGGCAGGGGTGCGGACGCGTCCGTCGAACTTCGTCTACGGCTCGACCAAGGCGGCCCAGGATGCGTTCGCCACCGGACTCGGCCACTGGCTCCACGGTTCGGGCGCCCGGGTCCTGACGGTCCGTCCGGGCTACGTGCGATCGTCGATGAGCGCCGGGGTCGCCGAGGCGCCGTTCGCAGTCGATCCCGCCGATGTCGCCGAGGCCACGGTGAAGGGCCTGCGCCGGGGTGCCGACGTCGTGTGGGTACCCGGCATCCTGCGGTTCGTGTTCGGGATCCTGCGTTTCGTTCCGGGTCCCATCTGGCGACGCCTCGATCGCTGAGCGACACCAGCCTTTGCGTCAGCGACAACGCACGACGTCGGCGTTGTCGCTCACACAAAGTGCGGGCGGGCGGCGGACCGGGTGATCAGGAGGCGGGGTCCGCGGGGAGCGGATACCGGCCGGGGACGTCGGCGGGGCTGACGCCACCGCCGCCCTCGCACCGCTCGAAGATCATCACGAGATTCTCCTCGTACGTGCTGACCAGGCAGAAGTTGTCGGCGACGGCCTGGTTGGCCTCCTGCGACAGGTGCTCCGACGATGCGTTCGGTTCGTTCCACCCCGTCCAGATGTTGGTGAGCACGAGGAAGTCGGCGGTCTCGATGTCCTCCGCGAGTCCCGAACCCTCGCGCATCGGCGAGGCCGGGATCCATCTCGACGTAGTAGGTCGCGGGAACCAGCTCGGGGAAGAGGTAGTAGATCGCCACGTCGCTGTAGATCGTGCGGCTCAGATCGGCCGGCCCGACGACGACACGGTCGCCCGGCTCGGTGAGTTCCTCGAGGTCGACGATCATCTCGTTGAGCGCCGACGCGACGAGCGCGTCACCGAACCAGAATCGGCGGCCGTCGCGCTCGACCAGGAACGGCAAGGGCAGATCGCCGGCAGACACCCGTGTGTGCAGGACGTACTGGCGGTAGGTGAAGAACGGTGTGACGACGAGCATGAGGACGCACACGATCGAGAACCCCGTCATGCCGGGATGCCAGGAACGCCCGCCCGTGCGCCGGCTGCGGGCGTCGGCGATGGCCGCTGCCAGCAACGGCCAGGATGCCACCGCGACCCAGGCGAGGTGCGTCGAGTCGGGACGTTGGAGCGCTTGGGGCAGGATGCCGAGTCCGAACACCCCCGCGGCGAGCAGCACCATGTTGTGCTCGTCACGCTCACCCCGCCGCCGCCGCCACCAGGCCCACGCGGGCACGCCCAGGGCGATGATCACGACGGCGAAGAACCAGAGGAACAGCTGCTGGCTGGCCGACAGGGCCGGCAGACCCCACCAGGGCGGAACGCCCTCCGCCACGGCCTGGAGGGCGCCGTCGACCACACCCCACGACGGCGGCCGTGGAAGCTCTCGCCCCGCCCGCAGCCGGAACACCGGGTCGAGCACGATGCCGTCGATCGCTGCGCCGGGTCCGGCGACGACGAGATGGATCCACATCGGCAGCAGCCCGACGACCGCCGCGACCACGACGGGCACGAGCGCGACGCGACGGTGGGCCCAGCCGGCAACGAGCAGGGCGGCGGAGATCGCGAGGACGATGTCGGGGCGGAATGTCAGCGCGACGCCTCCGAGCAGGCCCGCGACGGCCCAGTCGAGGGTGCGCGCCGTGTGACGGGCGCGAAGGGCGAACACGACTGCCCACATGGCCATGGCGACCGCCCCGTGCCATGCCAGCGCTGACAGCCCGATCGGGGTCATGATCAGCAGCGCGGCGATGACGCCGGACCCGACTGCGGTCACCCGGCCCCACGTGCGCGTGAGTGCGTAGACGGCGAAGACGATCGCCAGGTTCTGCAGGAGCCCGAAGGTGCGTTGAGCCTCGAGCGTGTAGCCGAACACCCGGTACCAGAGGGCGAGCACGTCGAGCGATCCGGGTCCGTAGAGGTGCAGGAAGTCGACGTTGGGGACCTTGCCGTCCTGCACGAGCTTCGGGAAGACGAGCATGAAGCCCTCCTCCATCGACGACCCGGTCGCCCGGTACAGCCCGCGCACCGGCAGGAGGCAGAAGCCCAGCAAGGTGGACACGGCGAGCAGGCCCCGCAGCGACCAACGCAGACGACCCCCGCCCACGAACGGGATCGACACAGCCCCTTCCGCGGGCGCCGAGATTTCTTCGACGGGGGGAGTGGCGAGATCGGTCAAGCGTCGAGATGGTAGCCAGTGCGATGCAGAGGTGTGGGTCTATCGTCGTGTCAGTGTCTCCAGACGTGCCGGTGGCGAGCGACCCCGACCTCATGCACAGCGATCTCCAGCAGTACGTCGACGACCTGATCGCTCACGGCGTCCGCCGGGTCCACACGCTCGCCTGGCGCGATCTCGACGATCCCGACGCCGGAGGCTCCGAGGTGCACGCCGACGAGTTCATGCGGCGTTGGGCGGCCGCGGGTCTCGAGGTGTTGCACCGGACGTCGGCGGCCGCCGGGCAGCCGGCCACGGCGCGGCGCAACGGCTACGACGTGGTCCGGCGGGGCAGCCGGTACTCGGTCTTCCCGAGGACCATCGCCGCCGAACTGACCCATCGGATGGGTCGCTACGACGCCCTGGTCGAGATCTGGAACGGCGTGCCCTGGTTCTCGCCGGTGTGGTGTCGACGACCGCACATCACGTTCCTGCACCACGTGCACGGCCCGATGTGGGACCAGATCCTCCCGGGGCCGCTCGCGGCGATCGGCCGGGGCCTCGAGAGTCGCGTGGCACCGCCCTTCTACCGCCGTACGCACACGGTGACGCCGTCGGACGCCACACGCGACGAGCTCCTCGAACTCGGTTTCCGGCCCGAGCTGGTCACTGCGGTTCCCAACGGCACCGACCCTCGATTCTCGCCGGGTGGAGCCAAGACGGTCGAGCCGTCGATCGTCGCCGTGGCCCGCCTGGCGCCCGTCAAGCGGTTCGGGCTCCTCATCGAGGCAGCGATCGCCGCACGCGAACAGGTACCCGGGCTCACCATGACGATCGTCGGCGACGGCCCCGATCGAGAGGCGCTCGTGAGCCAGGTCGCACAGGCCGGTGCCTCGGAGTGGATCTCGTTCGCCGGGCACGTCGATCCCGACGAGCTGGTCGACCTCTACCGGCGCGCCTGGATCGTGGCCAGTGCATCGCTCGCCGAGGGTTGGGGTCTCAGCCTGACCGAAGCGGCGGGTTGCGCGACGCCGGCGGTGGCATCGGACATCCGTGGCCACCGCAGCAGCGTGGTCGACGGTGTGACCGGCATCCTGGCGCCTCCCGCCGAACTCGGCGCCGCCATGGTCAGGGTCCTCACGGACCACGACCTGCGGTCGAGGCTCGCCACCGCGGCCGCCGAGCGGGCAGCCTCGCTGACCTGGGATGCGAGCGCCCTCGGCATCATCCGCGTCCTGCACGGGATCGCATGCGGGGGAGTGGGCCGTCAGTAGCCTGCCGACGACATGCGCAGCGTGGTGGTACTCCCGACGTACAACGAGGCCGAGAACATCGAGCCGTTCCTGCGAGCGGTTCGTGTCGCTGCCCCGACCACCGATGTGCTCGTGGTCGACGACAACAGCCCCGATGGCACGGGAGCGATCGCCGAGACGGTCGGCGCCGAGATCGGCGGCGTCAGCGTCCTGCACCGGCCGGGCAAGGCAGGTCTCGGCAGTGCCTATCGCGAAGGGTTCGCCCGCGTCCTCGACGGGAGCTACGACGTCGTGGTGTCGATGGATGCCGACTTCTCGCACGATCCGGCCCAGATCCCCGCGTTCGTCGATGCCGTCGAGGCCGGAGCCGATCTCGTGATCGGCTCCCGGTACGTACGCGGGGGAGGGACCACCGATTGGCCCGTGCGGCGCCAACTGCTGTCGAAGTGGGGGAATGCGTACACGAGGACCATCCTGGGTGTGAGCGCCCGCGACTGCACGAGTGGCTACCGGGCCTATCGGGCAACGGCGCTGGCGGCGATCGACCCCACGTCGACGTCGGCCGAGGGATACGCCTTCCTGACCGAGTTGGTCCGGCGGCTCACCACCTCGGGAGCGATCGTCGTCGAGGAACCCATCGTGTTCCGCGATCGGTTGCGCGGCAAGTCGAAGATGTCGGGCCGGATCATCGTGGAGTCGATGCTGCTCGTCACCCGCTGGGGGGTTGCAGACCGGATCGGACGCCTCCGGGGTCGTCGGTGACCGACGACACGATCGTCGATCGAGCCGTTCGGTCGGTGTGGTCGCCGATCGTGGTGGTGCTCGTCCCGTTCGTCGTGGCGGCGATTCGCGTGGCGACGAGGACGTGGTACCCCGTCCTCGACCTGGCGATGACCGAGTTCCGTGTCCGCGACGTCGGCGGGTCGGACACACCGCTGATCGGGCTCCCGGGGCGGATCGGGACGTTCCCGGACCAGGGCAGTCATCCCGGACCGCTCGGCTACTACCTCCTGGCACCCGTGTATCGCCTCTTCGGCGCGTCGGCGGTCGGCCTCCTGGTCGGGGCCGTGGTGATCGGCGCCGCGGCGGCGGTGGCCGGTGTGCTCGTGATCCGCCGCATGGGCGGGCTGCGCCTGCAGTGGGCCGTGGTGGTGGTGCTGCTCGTGGTCGTGCAGACCTACGGTTTCGAACTTCTCGGCCAGCCGTGGAATCCCTATCTCCCGCTGCTGCCCTGGTTCGCCACGTTGATCGCCGTGTGGGCCGTGATCGTCGGTGACAACGGCGTGCTGTGGGTCGCAACCCTGGCCGGATCGCTGGCTGCGCAGACCCACCTCCCCTACGTGGGGATCGCGGGCTCGATCGTGGTCGGGGCGACCCTGGTGGTCGTGTGGCGTTGGTGGCACGCCGACCGCGACGGCGAAGATCGGGCCGCAACCGGACGGAGCCTGGCCATCGGCGTGGGTGTGGGGGTCGTGTGCTGGACGCCCGTGGCGCTCGACCAGCTGTTCGGATCGCAGAACCTCTCGATGATCGTCGACTACTTCCGCAATCCACCCGAGGCGGCGATCGGTGAACGCGCCGGGCTCGAGCTGCTGTTGCGGCATCTCGACGTCACCCGCTTCGCTGACCTCTCCGCTTCGGGCTCGTTCGCCGACGTGGCGTCCACCCAGGCCCAGCGGTCGCTGATCCCCGGCATCGTCCTGCTGATCGTGTGGGCGGTTGCCGCCGTGGTCGCCGTCCGGGTGGTGCGTGACCGGCGCCTGATCGTGTTGCACGGTCTGCTCGCCGTGTGTGTCGCGCTCGGCGCGTTCTCGATGGTCCGTATCTTCGGCAAGGTCTGGTACTACCTCACGCTGTGGGCATGGTCGATCACCGCGCTCGTCGTCGCTGCCGTGATCTGGACCGCGATCGCCGCGTTGGCGCTCCGGTTGGGCGACGAGCGGCGCCGACTCGACCAGGTGGTGACGGGTGGGCTCGTCGTGATCGGCGCCGTCATGTGGGCGACGCTGGTGGCGCAGGCGGCGTCCGTCGCCGTCCCCGAGGAGCATCTGTCGCGTTCTCTCGGCGCTGTCGTCGGTCCGACGGTCGATGCGCTGGAAGGCGGCGTCGGCGACGCCTCGGGACGCGACGGCACGTACACCGTGCTGTGGAACGACGCGGCGTCGTTCGGTTCACAGGGATTCGGCCTGGTGAGCGAACTCGAACGGCGCGGCTTCGACGCCGGAGCGCCCGACGTGTGGCGGGTGCCGATCACTCCGCAGCGCGTGGTCGACGTCGAGGACGCCGACGTCGTGGTGCAGTTCGCGACCGGCGCGTACATCGACGAGTGGCGCAGCGAGCCCCGGGCGATCGAGGTCGCCACGTACGAGCCACGCTCGGACGCACAGTTCGAGGAGTTCGAGCAGCTGCGTACCGAGCTGCTGGACGGACTCGCCCAATTGCCGATCGACGCCGATCGTCTCGACGCGCTGGTCACCGCGGTCGATTTCAACCTGTTCGGCGTGCAGATCGACCCGGCCGTACCGGTCGAGCTGCAGCGGATCGTCGACCGCATGCTGACGCTCGGCCAGGAGACGGCGGTCTTCCTCGTCCCGCCGGACGTGTACGACGACGCCGGCTGACGCCAGCGCTCAGCTCGGGCAGTCCCAGGGCCCTTCGGCGAAGAGGCCGTAGCTGGTCTCCTGCCAGCGCATGACCTGAACCATGTCGGCACCGAGGTCGGTGTCGCGACTGGTCGTCGCGATGTCGTCGGCGACCCATCTCGCGAGCGAACCGTCGATGACCAGCAACCACGCTGCGTCGACGTCGCCGGAGCGGGCCGCGGCGAGCTGGTCGATGGGGTCGGCTTCGGTGAGGCTGGCGTCGTCGACGACGATCGTGCCGTCCACGAGGTCGGCGGCGAGGCGGTCGGCGAGCGCACGTGTCGCCGCCTCGTCGTCGGCGCTGAGCGCGCTGACCAGCGCGACGGTGCACGCCGGCCCGCTGTAGTCGAGTGCCTCCACTCCTTCGAGCTGGAACACCCGTGTGGTCTCGGTGCCGTCGGCGCGCCGCGACGGGCCGAGCTGGCGGACCAGGCCCTCGTCGGTCACGCGGAACTCGATGCCGAGTTCCTGCATGCGCATCATCATCGTGGAGCTGTACGGCTCGAAGACGCGCAGGTTCGAGACGTCGTACACCACGGGGTCGTGATCGGCGAGCACGCCGATCTCGGGAAGTGCCCGTCGCATCGCCGGCATCTTCGAGTACGCGGCGACCGGACCGTCGGGACGTTCGAGATAGGCGAGATTGGCGATCGACAACACCACGATCAGACCGATCGAGATCCGGTCGAACCAGACCGTCGACCGTCCGGCCCGCGACTCGACCCCTGTCTCGACCGGCGTCTCGGCACCTGACTCGACCTCCGTCTCGACCGGCTCGGCTCGACGGGCCAGCCAGATCTCCGTCGCCATCCAGACGACCGTGAAGGTGATGAACACCGACAACGGCCACACCCAGCGGACATGGTGCGACGAGAAGCCCACGGTGCCGATCGTCAGCTTGGCGAGCGCGGCCACGGTGATCGGCACGGAGGCGGCACAGAGGGCGCCGGCGCACGTCGCTGCGAGCAGGCCGCGCCGGTGGGCGGCGACGGTCAACGCGACCAGGAGCGACACGACGGCGACGAGTGCGAGCACCGAGACGGCGAGGCCGGGGAGTTCCGTCAGCACGAGGCGGTAGCCGTCCGTGGTGGGAGTGACCTGGGTGATCGGGACCGTGGTGGAGTAGCCCGACCGCATCCACCACGGCGGCAACGCGATGATCGCACTCGTGATCTTGGTGGCGTCGGTGAGCCCGAGGGTGACGTCGCCACCACCGGCGTTGGACGCCAGCCGTGTCAGATTGCCACGACCCTCGCCGAAGAACTGCTCGTACAGCGGCTGGATCCAACACAGCACGAGGACGCCCGCCGTGATCAGGGCCGTGCGCGATGTGAGACCCCGCCACACCGCGGCGCGCTCGACGGGCCGATGCGTCCACCATGCGACACCGAGTGCGGCGACGAAGAGTGCGCTGAGGACGTAGGCGTAGCTGATGTGGGTCTGGATCAACACGCTGGCGACGAAGGCCGCCCAGGGGATGCAGGCCGGCCGTCCAGCGGTACAGCCGACCATCAGCACGAGCAGCAGCAGGAACGGCAACAGCAATGCGTGCGCCTGCCAGATGTCGATCAGCATCTCGCTGCCCATCGACCACGCGAGGGCAGCTGACGCGAGCAGCATCCAGCGCTGCATGCGCCATCCACCGATGTGACGGCTGGCGATCGAGATGCCGACGATCGATGCGACGTTGAGCGCGCCGACACCGATCGCCGCGCCGGGCCCCGGGGAGAGCGTCAGGGCGAACGGCGCCATCAGCAGGTCGTACAGCGCGCCCGGGTTGTTCATGTTCTCGCCGACCGACAACGATGCCGAGGTCCACGACCCGAGGAGCGGGTGGTGTTCGGTGAAGACGTCGACGGCGCGGAGGTAGAGCAGGGCGTTGTCGCCGATCGGGAACCAGTCGCGACGCAGCGCACGCACGACGGCGGACAGGATCGGCAACACCGTGACGATCACGAGTCCGACCCGGATCGAGCGGCGGGGGCCCTCGACGGGGGCGACCGCCGTCTCGACCTCGGGCTGTTCGGCGAGGTCGGTCGTGGTCATGTCGTCATCTCGCGCGACGGTGCCTGGCCGACGCCCTTCATCGCGATGGCCGACGACTGGGCGAATCCCGAGAACAGCACCACGAACGATCCGAAGCTGGCCGCGAACACGGTCAGGAGGGCAACGAGCGTGCTCCACACGGCCGTTCCCGGAGAGTCGCCGAGGAGCCCCGTCGCGAGGGCCACGAGGAACACCAGGAGCGTCACCGCGCTGGTGGCGGCCACGAACATCATGCGCACCGCGATCCGTTCCGAGAACGGCAGGAGCATCCTGACGCCGTGGGCCATGAGGGCGTAGGTGTTCATCCGTGAGCTGCCGGCGAAGCGGTGACCGCGGGCGCACGGCACGGTGACGGTCGGTCGACGGAGCGCGAGCAGCGTCGAGGAGTAGCAGAGGTCGAAACTCGGATGCTGAATGGTGACAGCGAGCGAATCGCCGTGTTGCGCGGCGAAATTGCCCGACCGGATCGTGGTCCCCGTCAGAACCCGGAACATGACGCGGAAGACCACGTACATCACACGGAAGCTCAGGGGCTCGGACCGTTCGGTGCGCTGAGCGAGCGCCAGCGCCACGGTGTCGGCCTCGAGCGCCCGCAGCAACCGCGGGACGTCGCACGGCTGATCCTCCCCGTCGGAGTCCATCGTGACGACGATGTCGTCGTCGGCGAGTTCGGCCACGATGTGTCGCAGCCCGTAGACGATCGCCCGTTGGTGGCCGAGGTTGAACGGAGGCCGCAACACCTCGACGTCGGCGAACTCGTCGAGCGCGTGGATGTCGGGATCGGTGCCGGCGGAGTCGTCGATCACGACGTAGTGGAGGTCGAGGTCGAGGCCGTCGGCCCGGCAGGCGTCGTTCGTCTCCGCGGAGCCGCACGAACGACTCGGTGTCGTTCAGCATCGGGCTGACGACCCAGCAGCGAGTGGTTCCGGGCGACTCGCTCATCGCGACGTGGCCCGCCTCGACGCGACGGCGACCACCGACGTGCCGGCCGGCCAGATCCGCCGCCAGCGGGCCGTGAGGTGGCTCACGGCGTAGCCCAACCGGTTCATCCGGTCGCTCAGTCGGGGAAAGTCGACGTCGGAGCGGCTGCCGGGACGCAGCTTGCGCACGGGCAGCATCACCAGCATCTCGGGGAACAGGTACGCCGTGCTGTGCACCTCGAACCCGGCGCCTTCGAGCAGCGTGCGGATCTGGCGCCGCGAATAGCGGCGGTGGTGGCCGAGTTCGACGTCCCACGAGGAGAACGCCCACTGCAGCGCCGGGACCGTGAGCACGAGTGTGGAACCAGGATCCATCCGGGTGGCGAGATGGGCGAGCGCGCCGAGATCGTCCTCGATGTGTTCGACGACATCGAGCATCGTCACCACGGTGTCGGTGCCGATCGGGCGCGCCGGGTCGTGGCGTGCCTCGGATCCGAAGCGGGCCGCCAGCGCAGCGTCGAGGACCGGCGACAGCTCCTCGAATCGGTACCGCACGTCGGGCACGTGGGTCGCCATCCAGTCGCCGAGCATGCCCGAGCCGGCGCCGATGTCGAGCACCTGGGTGGCATGTCGGCCGGTCGCCACCTCGGCGACCAGATCGAATCGCACCCAGTGCCAGAACGTGTGCGCCGACGGGTCCTGGATGTTGAGTTGCTGGCGCTCCAGCAGAGTGGGGGTCCCGTTCGAGGGTGTGTCGCTGCTCACCGGTCGATCACTGTAGAGGGACGCCCGAGGTGGCGTCGGCTTTGTAGTGTTGGCACGATGCGTGTGCAGCCCGGAGGAGTGACGTGAAGATCGGGGTGCTCGTCGTCGCCTACAACGCGGAATCGACGCTGCGGTGGGTGCTCGACCGTATTCCGGCGGATCTCCGTGCCGAGTTGGCCGAGGTGCTGGTCATGGACGACCACTCGTCGGATTCGACCTTCGATGTCGCTCACGGGTACGTGGCGTCGGGCACGGACATCCCGATCACCATCATCCGCCACGACCACAACCTCGGCTACGGCGGCAACCAGAAGGCCGGGTACCGCTACGCCGTCGACCACGGGTGGGATGTCGTCGTGCTCCTGCACGGCGACGGGCAGTACGCCCCGGAGAAGATGGCCGACCTGTTGTCGCCGATCGTCGACGGTGACGCCGATGCGGTGTTCGGCTCGCGGATGCTCGATCCGGGCGGCGCGCTTCGCGGCGGCATGCCGCGGTACAAGTACGTGGGCAACCGCATTCTCACCACCGCGCAGAACGCCATCACCGGCGCCCGGCTGAGCGAGTGGCATTCGGGATATCGCGCCTACCGGGTGGCGGCGCTGGCCGAGCTCCCGATCGTCGGCAACAGCGACGACTTCGACTTCGACACCGAGATCATCCTGCAGCTGCTCGGTGCCGACAAACGCATCGTCGAAGTGCCGATCCCGACCTACTACGGCGACGAGATCTCACGGGTGAACGGCATCGCCTACGCCCGCGACATCATGATCGACACCGTTCGGCACCGCCTGGGCGAGTACGGATTCGGACGTGGCGACCTCGGACACAAGAGCGAGCCGTACGAGTACAAGCCGTCACCGAACAGCTCGCATGCGATCGTTCTCGACCTGGTGCCGGTGGGTCGACCGTTGAAGATCCTCGACGTCGGATGCGGGCCCGGCTGGGTGGCCGCCGAGCTCCGTCGACGGGGCCATCACGTGACGGGAGTCGATGTCGTCGCCGACGAGGCGATCGTGGAGCGGACCGACCGGTTCTTCGTCGCCGACGTGGAGGGCGGGCTTCCCGACGAGGTGGGCGACGGCTACGACGTCGTCATCGCCGCCGACGTGATCGAACACGTTCGCAACCCGGACGAGCTGCTGGCCGATCTCGCGAGCCGGATGGATCCGTTCGGCACGATCATCGCCAGCGTGCCGAACTTCGGTCACTGGTATCCGCGTCTGCGAACGATGGCCGGCCTCTTCGACTACGACCAGCGCGGCATCCTCGATCGCACCCATGTGCGCTTCTTCACCCGGCGGAGTTTCCGGCGCACACTCGCGAACACCGGGCTCGTCACCACGACCGAGTCGTACGCCGGGCTGCCGCTCGACGTGCTCGGCGTCGGAGGTGCGCTCGGCAGCGTCGTCGCCGCCGGTGACGGTCTGGCACGCCGAATCTGGCCCACGCTCTTCGCCTACCAGTTCGTGGTTCGGCTCGAGACAGCACCGCACCTGCTCGACCCGCCCGTGACGTGACGTCGCAGCTCGGACACGCCACCGACGAAGTCGCGGACGGCGGTTCCACGCAGGAGTCGGTGGACGTCGGGGTCTCGGCGAACCGTGTGGTCTGGGGGGTCACGGTGCTCGCCGTCGTGGTGTTCTGGCTGGTGGCGACCTCGTGGCGGCCGTGGGACCTGTTCGACCGGGCAGGGTTCAGCGCGGACTTCTACGACGAGCAGGCGCGGGCGTTCTGGCACGGCCGACTCGCCGTCGACCCGGCGATCCCGGGCCCCGAAGGTTTCCTGGTGGACGGCAGGACCTACCTGTACTACGGGCCGTTCCTCTCGCTGGTGCGCATGCCGTTCATGCTCGTGGGCGATCTGTTCGTCGGGCGGTTGGTGCGCCTGTCGATGCTGATCGCCGTGGTGGTGCTCTGTCGGTGGTCGGCACGGCTGGCTCGCGCCGCGCGTGCGGTGGTCCGGCCCACGTCGGCTGTCGACGGCAGGTGGGCGCTGGGCCTCTTCACGGCGGCGGTGGCGTTCTCGCCGGCGCTGTTCGCTGCCGGTTGGATCTCGGTCTACAACGAGACGGAGCTGTGGGCGTTGACGCTCGCGGTGATCGGGTTCGCCCTGATCGCCGAATGGGCGGCATCCGGTTTCACCGACCGCCGCCTGCTGCTCGGCGCGGGCGCGGCTGCGCTCTCGGCGACGCTGACCCGGGCGCCGATCGGGCTCGGCGTCTCGCTCGCCCTCATCGCATGCGGTGTCGTGCTGTTGTGGCGCAGCCGACGGACGGGGTTCGATCGTGGACGCTGGGCTCTGATCGGTGGCGTGCTCCCCATTGCCGCACATGTCGCCGTCAACTTCGCGAAGTTCGGGACGTTGACCTCGATACCGGGCGATCGACAGTTGCTGTCGTTGACCGACCCTGATCGGGCCGCCTGGTTCGCCGGCAACAACGGGAGTTTCTTCTCGTATCGATTCCTGCCGACGACGCTCGTGCAGTACCTGCGACCTGACGGCATCAGGTTCGAGCGGCTGGTTCCCGGCATCCGGTTCGGACCCTTGGCGGTCGACCGGGGGAGTTACCCGGCCGAGTCGATCACCCCGGCGTCGTCGCTGCCCGCGAGCGCGACGCTGCTACTGGTTCTCGCGGTCGTCGGCGTCGTCTGGATGATCCGTCGCCGGAATCGGACGTGGTCGCTGCTCGTGGCAGCTGCACTGATCGGTGCGGTGCCGACGTTCATGATCGGGTTCGTCGCCAACCGCTACCTGATCGACATGCTGCCACCGCTGATCGTCGCGGGTGCCGTCGGGATCTGGATCGTGCTCGCCGTGCCGTGGCAGCGAGCGGTGAGGATCGTCGGCGTGGTGCTGGTGGTGTGGGGTCTGTGGGTGAACGCATCGCTCGCCACCTGGACCAACGAGTACAAGACCCTCGGCTTCACGCAGCTCCGCTACGACATCGACGACGCCCTCTTCGGCTCCCCGGCGCCGTCGCTCGTGCCGTTGGTGGCCGGTGTCGACGTGCCCCGCGACGGCATCGTCGCGCTCGATCCGCGGTGCCAGGGCGTGTACATGGCCGAGCAGGGTCACTGGTTGGCCCTCGACCGAGGCGGAACCCGCCGGGCGAGCGGGACGATCGACGCTCCCGCAGTGCTGGCTGCCGGTTCGGGCTGGACACTCGAGCTGGTCGAGTCCGATGGTGTGACCGCGCTCCGCGTGGTCGATTCCACGGGCGCCGTGACATTCGACCAGCCCGTCGACGTCGCGACGCCGACCGACTACGAGGTCGTCCTCGACGGCGTCTCGCGTGAGTACACCGCGCGTGTCGGCGATGCGGTCGTCCTCCTTCCGGCCGAGCTGTCGGCGATACGGCCCGCGGAGGCCGACGGCGCCCCATCCGCCCTGTGCGTCGAGCTCACCCAGCAGCTCTGATGAGGTTTCGGGTCACCCCTCGCGCCGGAATCTCATCGCACGCTTCGGTTCGATCCTTCTGATGAGGTTTCGGGTCACCCCTCGCGCCGGAATCTCATCGCAGTCAGAGCAGGATGACGGCGGCAGCGGCGACCACGAGTGATGCCGCGGCCCACGTGGCGACCACGGTCCGCCGGGCGGCCTCGGCGCGTCGCAACGGCTGTTCCACCGCTCGATGCAGGATCACCGCGACCGCCAGTGACGCAACGACCTTGAGCGCCAGCAGGGCCCACGACTCCAGACCCGTGCGCTCGGGGGTCAGGATCAGGATCACCGGCCAGTGCACGAGGTACCACGAGTAGCTCAACCTGCCGATGGCGACCGCCGGCGTCCACGCCAGCACTCGGGTGAGCGGCCCGGGCGCCAACAGCGACATCACGAGCGTGGCGTTCACGAGCGACATCGCGCCGTATCCGCCGTGCAGCAACCACGGAGGGTCGTAGTCCGTCGTGGCCGCGAGGAGCACGATGACGCCCAGGGCGACCACGCCGGCCGGTCGCAGCAGCGGCGACAGGCGGTCCGGGAGGTCGGTCCGCGTGTGCAGGAGCACCGCCAGGGCCGAGCCCGCGATCAGCTCCGAGGCGCGTGTGATCGTGCTGAACTCCAGCTGGTACTGGGGCCAGTCGGCGAACAGCTGCACGAGCACCGATGCCGACCAGCCGCAGGCGACGACGATCGTGAGGGTGCGCAGGGGTCGGGCGGTGCGGGCGGCGGCGATCACGACGGCCACCAGCAGCAGGTAGAACTGCTCCTCGATGGCGAGCGACCAGAACGGTCCGAGTGGGCCGACGATGGTGCGCAGCAGGGCGTCCTCGCCACTCCAGATGACGTGCCAGTTCGTGTAGCCGAACGCGCCGGCGAGGGCATCGGATGCCGTCATCCCGGGCCAGTAACGATTCGAGAGCACCACGGTTGCCAGCACGACGACGAGTGACGCCGGAGCGAGCCGTTTCAGACGGCGGGTCCAGAACTGCCCGAGGTCGAGACCCGCTCCGCCGGCGATCTGGCGCAGGAGCAGCGTGGTGACCAGATACCCCGAGAGGGTGAAGAACACCGAGACGCCGATGAACCCGCCCGGTGCAACGCCCGCGAGCTCGGAGGTGGCTCCGGCGTGGAACAGCACCACGGCGATCACGGCAACGGCGCGCAGTCCGTCGAGGGCCGGGTGGTACGCGCCCTGCGGCATCACCGGCACCGTGGTCGATGCGGCGTGGGTCACCTCGACCGGCGCCTCGCGTCGGTGGCGAACAGCGTCGACACGGTGAGCAGCACCACGCCGAGCAGCGTCCACCCGTGGAGCCACTCGAACCTGACCGGCCATCCGGCTCCGGGGTAGGGGCGCTCGCTGCGGACCACGGCGACGACGACGAGACTCGCGCCGAGCACGAGCGCGGCGCCGATCGCCGTGAGGAGACGATTGCGGCGCAGGACGATGGCGGGGATCCCGAGCAGCAGTGCCACGAGCGCCCACGCCCACCCGACGAACAGGGCGGTCGTCACGACACCGATGCCGACCGTCACGCCGGCGATCCGCGTGGTCGTGCGATCCGCGGGCGTGGCGAGCCGCGGTGCCGGCGCGACGTCGTCGGTGTCGTCGGCGCGTCGGCGATCGAGTACGACGAGGGCGATCGCGAGCAGCGCGCCGAGGGCGGAGAGCGCAAAGGCGATGTTCAACGGACGCTGGGCCGTCCACGCCACGGTGACGGTGGTCGGTGTGGTCGACGGCTCCAGGTACCAGCCGTTGGCATTGCCGTCGACGAGCACCGGCGGGCCGAGCGATCCGTCGTCGGTCGAGGCCGTCCACCCGGTGTTGTATCCCTCGCCGACCACCAGCCAGCATCCGGTGGGGCATGGCGGCACCTCGACGACTCGACGATTCCGCGATTCGGTCACCTCGACCGGGGTGATCAACTCCGATGCGGCGTCGGGTCCGCCCTCGGTCATGAGGACCCTGTCGACGGCGAGTCCCGTGGTGGCCGAGTCGGCCCCGATCAGGTCGTGTTCTCCGACTGCGAGGCGCTCGATCGGGTCACACAGGACGGCGGTGACCGGCTCGCCGGCCAGGAGCGCCTCGGTGCTCGCGGAGAACGAGACGGCGACGGCCCGGCCGTCGAGTTCGAGGAGGTCGGAGCGGCACTCGGCGGCGATCGTCGGGATCGGCTGGACGCCCGGTGACGCCCCGTCGAACAGGATCTCGGAGATGGCGGCGGGCAGGACCACCGGTTCACCGAACCGGCGATCGACGGTCGTGCGGGGATCGACGGCGGTGATCTCGATGGTGAGCGCATCGAGGGCGACCGGGCGCGGCAGCGCGATCACGCCGGCGGAGGCCGGGTCGATCGGGACGGTCACCGTCCCGTCGCTGTCGGTGAGGCTGATCTCGGTGACGGGGGAGAAGTCGCCGTCGGGCTGGGCGACCTCGATGGTCGATGCCGTCGATGCGTCGAGCGCGCAGCGTCAGGCGGTGGCCGGTCGGTTCGCCGAATGGCGTGATCCAACTCGTCGTCGGGTCGCCGTCGACGGCGGCCGACCCACGCGCTGCGGGTACGCCCGTGAGGTGTCCGTCGTCGGCGGCACCCTCCCCGAGCAGCTCGGCGAGCACCTCTCCCTCGGCTCGCCGGTCGAGCCGTAGCGTCACATCGGCCTCGACGTCGACGGCGCGGGCGAGGTCGAACCGTCGGCGCATGGTCGGTTCGGGGTCGTCACGCCAGCGGTCGGTGGGGTCGGTCCGCAGTCGGGTGAACAACAGGCTGATCGGTGTGTCGGGTGCCTCGTCGGCCCGGCTGAGCGCGTCGAGCGGTGGTCGGATGAACTCGGTGGTGGGGCCGAGGCCGAGGTCGATCTCGGCGAAGCCGACGCCTCGCAGGGCGGCCCCGATGGGCGGCTGGGGGTCACTCGTCGAGGCGATCGTGATGGTGATCTCGGTGGGGCCGTCGGTCGGCTCGATGTCGATGCGTTGCCCTGCTCCCTCCGACGACGTCGTGTCGAGCTGCACCCGCTGCACGGGGCGGTCGTCGACGGCCAGGTCGATCGAGGTGATGGTGCGATCGCCGTCGGCGGCATCGGGCTGTCGCAGGGTGACGTGGTCGATGCCGGCGTCAGCACTCAGCACGATGTACTCGCCGACGGCCGGTGCCCGGTCGGCGACCGTCCAGCTGGTCGTGGGGTCGCCGTCGATCGCCATCACCGGGCGGTGCTCGGGCAGGTAGGCGAACGGCTCACCGTAGGCGGACGCGGCTGCCGTCACAGGCCCCGACTGCACCGAGATCGTCTGGGTGGCATCGTCGGTGGTGTCGAAGACGGGGAGCCGCTGATCGGCGCCTTCGAAGCGGAGCACATCCGACCCGGGCTCGCCGGATTCGGTGAACCCCGTGACGTCCTGCGAGCTGCGCCAGTGGTGGGCGCGGTCGCGGTTCGTGTCGGTGACGATCAGGCGCGACGCCGTCCGCAACGCGTCGACCAGATCGTCGTCGAGCGAGGCGCTGTAGCGGATGAGTTCGGTCCCGTCGATGATGCCGGCCGCGGCGGCGTCGACGATGCCGGCGCCGTCGCCGGAGAGCACGACCTCGTCGGACTTGACCCGCACCGTGGGCACCGGGTCGCCGACCGGCACGAGCGTGACGGGCGCGATCGGTGAACCGACCCGGGCATCGCTGATCGCCTGCTCGTCGACCATCGGCCGGTCGGGCTGCATCGTGGTCGGCTCCCCGAAGCGCAGCGGCGGCAGCAACCCGGCCTCGGCGGCCGCAGGCGACGTCAGGAGGTCGTCGACGATCTCCGGCCGGGCGAGGCGGAAGCGATCGAAGTCGACGTCGCCCGTGACCCAGACCGTGTCGACACCCAGCAGCCGTGCCACGGGTGCCACGCTCGCGACGTCGAGGGTGCCGTCCTGGAAGCGGTCGTCGAGCGCGAACACGAGATCCATCGCCGGGGCGCTGCCGAGGGGCAGCAGGTCACGGGTGACGAGTGGCCGCTCGGTCAGTGCCGGCAGCGGCTGGTCGACCGTGTAGCCCCATCGGTACGCGCCGAACTCTGTGCCCGGGAACCTGCAGTACCCGGAAGCCGTCGGGGAGCGCGTCGAGGTGGGCCGCCGCGTCGAGCCAACTCGCGGGCGGATCGGCGTCCCGTTCGAGCGCCGGGTCGACGAAGCCTCCTGTGCGCAGGGCGGGAAGGTTGGCGACCGCGAGGATGGCAACGACCGTCGCGAGCACAGCGTCGGCGCGGAGCCGATGATCCGTGAAGGGGAGGTGCACGCGGATACCGCGCACTGCACCGACGGCCATCGCTGCACCGAGCGCGAGGCCGAGGACCAGCACCGGTACCGCTCGGGTGCTGCTGCGCAGTGCGAGCGCCAATCCGCCCTCGCCGTCGCCGAGGAGCACCGACATCACCGGCGAGGGGTCGTCGATCGGGTGGACGCCGACGGCGAGGATCGTGCCGACGCCGATGAGCAGTGCGGCGTAGCGTCGGTGGGCCCAGCGGGTCGTCACGATCCCGATGAGGCAGCAGGCGAGCAGCACCACGCCGATCACGATGATCTTGATCGACGCGAGGTAGTCGAGCGACGCCGTCGTGGTGGCCGCGAAGGAGTCGCGGATGTAGAACAGCCAGTACCCGAGCCCCCTGACCACTTCGGTCGACGTGGAGGTGAACGAGACGGACTCGAGCGACTCGGAGTAGGCGAGCACGTCGGCGCCGTATCGGCCCTGGATCATGAGCATCACGATCCACCACAGCGACACCACGGTCGACAGCAGCGCCACCTTGGCGCCGGTCGCCAGCGCACGCATCCAGGTGATGTCGCGCCGCCACGCCACGTGGATCAGCCACAGTGCCGGCGCCGGGATGATCATCGCCAGCGCCGTTGCATTCACCGCGCCCACGCTCAACACGATGAGCGCGATCGCGGCCGGATACCGCCAGCGCCCGCGGGTCGCCGCCACTGCGGTGCACCCGACGATCCAACCCAGGCCGGCCCAGGGGAGCAGGAGTACCGAGGTGCGGGAGATGTACGGGAGCACGTACGGCGACAGCTGGTAGACGAGCGCGGCGACGAGGGCCGCGAGCGGAGCGAGCCCGATCACACGTGACATCCAGCGCACGCCGAGTCCGGCGGCGACGAGGAGCGTGCCGATCCAGAGGCGGTGGGCGATCCAGTCGGGGACGCCGAGCTGTTCGAAGAGCCAGAACCAGGGACCGGTCGGCCAGAGGTAGGCGATGTGCTGATGGGGGACCCAGCCGGCGAACTGCCGGGGATCCATCGTGGTGGTCGCGTCGGCGAGGAAGCGGCCCGGGTCGAGGTAGACGTAGAGCTTCGAGTCCGACGGCATGCGACCGGGCGCTGCGGTCAGCGCCGGGACGTACGCGAGCAGGCCGAGGACGACGACCGAGACCCACGTGGAGTGGCGTCGGATCCACGACATGTCGACGTCGGTCACCGAGCTCGTGGCAGGAGGCCCGACATGCGCTTGACCACCTGGAGGGCACCCTGTTTGGCGGTGCGGCGATGATGCGACGCCTCGCCGTCGGCAGCCTGCGCCCGGTGTTCGACGAACCAGTCGTAGCTCTGGGCGAACATCTCGTCGGTCGACCACGTCGGCGTCCAGTCGAGTTGTTCACGGAGGTGGTCGAGGTCGAACCACATCGACTTCGAGTACATCAACCAGTGGTACGGGGCGAACGGCGTGATCCCGAGCGCGGCGCTGATCTGCATCGCGAGGCCCGCAGGAGCGGCGGGCACCGACCGCACGACGGCGCCGGTACCGGCATGCAGGCACAGCGCCTCGAGGGTCTCACGCATGGTGCCGAAGCGGTCGGTGCCGACGTTGAACAAGCCCGGTCCGGCGTGTTGGGCAGCGAGGATGCAGACGTCGGCGAGGTCGTCGGAGTGCACGAACTGGTATCGATTGGTGCCGTCGCCGAGCACGATCGGATCGCGCCCGTCGGCGATCCAGTCGAAGAGGATCCCGAAGATGCCGAGGCGGCCGTGACCGAGGATCGTGCGCGGCCGCACGATGGACACGTCGAGCCCCTGACGGGCAGCGTCGAGGCACGCCCATTCAGCGGCGAGCTTGGCCAGTCCGTACGCCTCCATCGGCGCGGGCACGGTCGACGGCAGGACCGGGTTCGTGTCGGGCACGCCGAACACCGCGCTCGACGAGGTGTGGATCACCTTGCCGACACCGGCATCGATGCTGGCATCGAGGAGCAGCCGGGTTCCGTCGACGTTGACGGTGCGCAACAGGTCGAGGTCGCGGCGCGAGTGGCACCTGTGCCACGTTGTTCATGACCACGTCCACGCCATCGACTGCTTCGCGGACTGCAGCGGCGTCGCGAATGTCGCCGGCCATGAACTCGACGTCGGCGGGTCGATCGGTTGCATCGTTGAGGTCGAACACCCTGACGCGGTGCCCGGCGACGATCAGGCGATCGACGAGCAGGGAACCGAAGTAACCGCTCCCACCGGTGACGAGAACGAGGCTCACAGCTCGATGCCCTGGTCGAGGCACCAACGGATGCTGCGGCGCATGCCGTCGTACAGCTCGACCTCGGGCTCGTAGCCCAGGTCGCGACGGGCTGCGGAGATGTCGACGGCGATGGTCTTGTTCATCTCGCCGAGTACGTGCAGTTGCTGGTTGTAGCGGCCGGATTTCTGCAGGGCCCGGTCGATGCGCTCGGCCACGGTGCCGGCGAAATCCGGAAGCCGGAGGCGGTTCGGCTTGACCTCGAAGCCCTCGTCACGCATGGCCCGACCGACGGTTTCGACGATCTCGCGCACGGTGTACGGCCGAGCGTCGGCGATCCACCAGCCGAGCCCGGGTTCGGTCGGGGTGAGTTCGGCGCGCACGATGCCCTGCACCAGATTGTCGATGAACACCATCGAACGCCGTTGGCCCCCGTCGCCGAGCACGGGGAATCGGCCCGTGCGTACGAGCGTGAAGAACGTGGTCTGGCGCGGCGGGTTGATGCGGCCCGTAGAACCACGGTGGCCGCACCATCACGACGTCGAGGCCCCGCTCGGCGGCGTCGAGGATGCGCAGCTCACCGTCCATCTTCGAACTGCCGTAGCCGAGATACGGGTGGTACGGCTCGTCGTTGCGGAACGTGTCGGATCGGGAGGGGTTCGTGCCGAACGGGCTGTTCGACGACACGTGCACCATGCGTCGCACGCCGTGGCGCTCGGCCGCGCGTGCGATGTTCTCGGTGCCGCGATGGTTCACCGCGTCGAACTGCGACATCGCGGTCGGGTGGATCACGCCGGCGGTGTGGATGACGTCGACGACCCCGCTCAGGCCGTCGAAGAGTCGCTCGACGTCGGCCGGGACCGTGACGTCGCCGACGACGACGTCGACACGATCCGACCCGGCAACCGGCGTGACGGCCGGATCGTGGACGAGCAGACGCAGGCGACCGGGTCGTGCCCACTGCCCGGCGTCGAGCGCTGCGACGAGGCCGGTGCCGAGCCAGCCACCCGCTCCGGTGATCACGGTCGTGTCGGGCGGATCCGATGTCATGAACGGTGCGGTCATCCTGCCCTCTGGTCGACGAAGCGGCGCGCGTTGCGGATGGCGATGGCCATCACCGATGCCTGTGGGTTGACTCCCGGCGCATCGGGAAGCAGTGAGGCGTCGTTCACGTAGACGTTCTTCGAGCCGTGCACGCGTCCGAAGCTGTCGGTCGCGCACCTGCGAACGTCTTCTCCCATCGGCGCCGTGGAACAGAGGTGCACGGTCATGACGCTCGCATTGTTGGCGGAGAACGCCGATGTCATGGCGGCGAGATCTCGGCGTGAACGGACGATCGGTGCCCCTCTGAACGACGGGTAGACCTCGACCGCGTCGGCCTCGAGCATCAACAGCGCCAAGCGGGCCAGACCCCGGCCGAGGAGATCGCGGTCACGCCGGGTGAGGCGATAGGTGACGATCGGGTCGCGCAGACCGGGCACCGCCTGCACCCAGCCACGCCCCTGGCTCGTGATCGCCGCGTAGTAGATCACCAGTTCCGGCCATGCGGTGACGGCGTGGCCGAAGTCGCGCCAGTTGTCGGTGAGCGCGAGTGCGACGAGTCCGGGATGGCTTGCCGATCCGCCGAACGAGATCTCGGGAGCGAACTCCTTGACCTGGATGACGGCGACGTCGCTCGGGGTGTTGACCTCGCTGTCGAAACGGGCGGCGAGTTTCACGGTGGGGTGGACGGCGAGCGTCCGACCGATCCGATGGCGCAGCCCCGAGCGTTGCAGCATCGCAGGCGTCTGGATGGCGCCGCCGCACACGATGACGTCGCGGAAGCTGATGGTCACGGGTCGCTCGCCGTCGGTCGTCGAGGTCAGCTCCGCCCGCAGCGCCGTGGAGTCGTGCATCACGATGTGGTCGAGACGGTGCTCGGTCAGCAGACGCGCGCCGGCAGCGAGGGCCCGTGGAAGGTAGGTCTCGGTCATGCTCTGGCGACGGCCGTCGGAGGCGCGTCCGTTCTCGGGATAGGTCATCCAGCGCGGGATCTCGTCGTGCTGCCAGCCCAGTGCCTCGGCGCCCCGGCTCAGGATGTTGCTGGCCGGCGTCTGCTCGCCGGGCACGGTCTGGACGCTCAGTGCGTCCTCGACCTCGTCGCAGATCGCCTCGAGGTCGTCGGTGGCGAAGTCGACGATGCCGTAGTCCTGTCGCCACCGGTCGAGGGTGTACCCGGGAGGCCGGCGGTACAGCCCGCTGTTGACCTCGGTGCCACCGCCGGCGCAACGCCCCTCGGTGTAGGCGATCGACGGGAGCCCGAGTGCCACGGTGACCCCGCCCGATCGGTACTGCTGGTTCATCTGCTCCAACGAGAACGGGGTCACCGATCCCTGCGGAACCCATGAGCCCTCCTCGACGATCAGCACGTCGTGGCCGGCCTCGGCGAGCGTCGCGGCAGTCGTCGCTCCGCCCGCACCCGATCCGATGATGAGCACGTCGCAGTCGTGGTGGCGCTCGGGTCTCACGGTGTACTCCCGTCGACGGCGGTCGAGGGCCACTTCTCCCACACGTACGTGTAGCCGAGTGACCTGACGAGTCGTGGGTACTCCGACAGGAGCGGAAGTGGAACGCTCACGGCGACGTCGAACGCCCGCGAGGCGCCCACGAGCCGCCCGAGGAGATCGACGAGTCGGCTGATGACGATGACACCGAAACGCGTGAACGACGCCAGACCGTCGACTCGGGTCTGGATGAAGGCAACGGTGTCGGCACGTCGCTGCGCTTCGAGGTGCGGCAGGTCACGGGCGAGGAGCCGATCGGCGAAGCGTCCCACCGGAGTCGAGAGTGGCGAGGGACGTGACATGAGCGGGTGAATCGTAGCAATCGGCGCGACCGCCGAGGTGTCTCACCGCGAGTCGTCGGTGCGGTACGCACGTCGGCGTCGGTGCAGCGTGACGAGATCCTGGATGCCCCAGGCCGTGACGAGTCGGAATGCCTCCAGGACCACCCGCCCGTCCATCTTCGACTGGCCCGCGACGCGGTCGCGGAAGGCGATCGGGATCTCGACGACCCCGAGCCCGGCGCGGACGGCGCGATAGGTCATCTCGACCTGGAAGCCGTAGCCGCTGGCCTGCAGGTCGTCGATGCCGATGGTTCGAAGCGCATCGGCGCGGTACACGCGGTACCCCGCGGTGGCATCGTTGATCGCAAGGCCCAACATCACCGCGACGTAGCGGTTGGCCCAGCGTGACAGCCACGTTCGGCGCCGGGGCCACCCCGTCACGGTGCCGCCCGGGATGTAGCGGGACCCGATCACGACGGGAATGCCACGGTCGGCGACAGCGAGCATGACCGGGAGCGCGGCGGGGTCGTGCGACAGGTCGGCGTCGATCTGGACCACGGCGTCGTATCCCTCGTCGAGGGCGAGTCGGAACGCCTCGCGATAGGCATCACCGAGCCCTCGCTTCTCGGGCCGCTCGATCAGCCGCAGCCGTGCCGCACCATCCGTTCGCCCGGCGTCGTCCATCCGTTCGCGCACGAGTGCACGCGTCGAGTCGGACGAGTCGTCGTCGACGACCACGACATCGGCATCGGGGGCGTGCGCGTCGAGTTGATCGAGGAGTTCACAGATGTTCGCCGCCTCGTTGTGGGTCGGCACGATGATCAGCGTGCGCACGGTGCGCCGAGACTACTGGACACGTCGGTTGTCGACGCTGTGTTCGATGCGGCCCGCACGGCTACGGGATGGCGCCGAACACGGCGTAGAGCCCGGTCACGGCGGCGAGTCCGGCACCGCACAGCACGAGCGTCAGGTCCCAGCCGGCGCGATCCCAGCTGGCCCGATGATGGTCGGGGTCGTCGTCGGGGTCGGGCCACCAGGCCGCGACGGCGATGAAGAGCGGGAAGGCGGTGAACAGGAAGCGGGGGCGAGCGGTCACGGTCTCGGGGGCCAACATCAGGGCGATCACGATGGCGCTGTAGGCCACGAGCACCCAGGAGAGCCGCACCTTCCAGGCGCAGTAGACCATGGCGACGAGAGCGACGACGGAGAGCGCGGTCAACGCGTCGGTCGGCGATCCCAGGGGATTGGTGAGGAAGTCGAACGAGTTGGTGATCGCCGTGGCGCCGAAACTCGTTCCCTCCGACCAGGCCTCGCGTTGGACCCGGAACCACACGCCGCGCTCACCGGCGGTGTGGTCGACGTACAACTGGAACCCGATGAACCCGAGCGGCGCGAGGACCGGGGCGATCAGCGACCACCAGTCACGGTTGCGTCGTATCGCCAGAAAGCTGGCGACCGCACATGCGGCCACGAGCGCGATGCCGTTCGGTCTCGCTCCCGTCGCGACCGCGGCGAAGACGCCGGCGAGCACCCATCGTTCGTCGATGAGGAACCACAGACACGCCGCGGCGAGCACGATCAGTACCGCTTCGGAGTACGCGAACGACAACACGAAGCTGCCGGGGAACACTGCGAAGAGCGTCATGGCCCGCGCTGCGACCGAGACCGAGTAGAGGCGGCGCGCCAGCAGGCCGACGAGCACGACGGCGACCGCGCCGAGCACGAAGTTGACGAAGAGCGCCGCGAACGTGTCGCCGCCCGGCAGGACGGCATTCACGACGCGCACCGTCCACGGATAGACGGGGAAGAACGCGGCGCGGGCCTCCAGTTGTTCGTAGGTGATGTCCGCCGGGACCGAGTCGGGGTACCCGCGTCGCACGAGTTCCAGGTACCAACGGCCGTCCCACGACGTCAGCACGTCGGTGATGGTCTCGTAGGCGGTCGGTTCGGCGATGCCGTCCTTGCGAGCGTCGACGGCCATCTGTGATGCGCGTACGCCGGCGGCAGCGATCACGCACATCCGCGACACCACGTAGGCGGCCATCCCCACGAACAGCGCCCGATGCCAGTTGCTCCGGTCGGAGGTGACTGCCACGGGGGCGTCGTTCAGCTGTGCGTCGTTCACCTGTGGGGGCACGGCGAGAAGGTAGCAGCAGCGCCCAGGCCGGGCCGGGTCACTCGTCGCCGGTGGATGCGCGCGATTCGAGCCGCTGGTCGAGTTGGTCGAAGAGCCACGGCCACACGAGTGCACCACCGGCGCGCGTGTAGTGCACGCCGTCGTATCGGACCGGGTCACCGTCGATCTCCAACCCGTCGACGCCGTCGGGACACACGACCGACGACAGGTCGGCAACGGTGACGTCGGCGCGGCTCGCCGCGACGTTCTCGATCAGGTCGTTGACAGCTCGGACGCGATCGGGGTCGCTGCGCGAGTCCGTGCCCGGGTTGTCGGGTCCGGCGCCCATGCAGGCGACGTCGAGCAGGACGACCGGTGCCCCGGACGAGCCCGCGGCGTCTACGGCATCACCGAGCGTCCGGCCGACCAACGCCTCCCACTGCGGTGACGGAAAGCGGATGTCGCGTCCGTCGACGCGGTGGTCGAGAACCTCCCATGCGCCGATCATCACGACGACGATGTCGGGTTGCAGGGCCGTGCCGAAGTCGGGCCACGCGGTCTGCCACGCGACACACTCGGGGTTGATGGCGTTGGTCGTGGACGAATCCGCGTCCATCGTCTCGCCCGGGGTGAGCGGACACCCGACCTGCGCGAACGCCTGGGCATCCCAGTGAGGTCGGATCGACGCGTCGAACTGCTGGGCGAGCGAGTAGGCCGCCGAGTCGCCGAACAGCAGGACGCGTCGACGGTCCGACGGCAGATCCGCGGGCTCGCCCGTCCTGTTCGGTTGGTCTGCGTCGACGACAGCGCCGTTCGATGGGCTCGGCGACCCCGGATCATCGAGGCTCGGGAAGATCGCAGCCGTGGGCGCGAGCCGGCGGTCGGCAGGCGTCGTCAGCGCGACGAACCCGAGCCCGGCCACCACGCATGCCCCGAGGCTCCACGCACCGACGAGTCGCGTCGACGGTGCGTTCGATCGACGGACAGGGGTCTCGACGAAGCGGAAGCTCAGCTCGGCAAGCGCAAGGGTGACGGCGACCTGCACGACGATCAGCGGTGTGCCGCTCAGCCCGATGTCGATCGATGCGCCGACGAACACGATGACCGGCCAGTGCCACAGGTAGATGCCGTACGAGCGTTGGCCGATCCAGGCCAGTGGTTGGCGTCCCATCCAGCCGAGGGCTGCATCGGGACGCGCGCTGGCGGTGCCGAGCACCACGACGGCTGCGACGATCGAGATGGCGAAGAGCCCACCGCGGTACAGCCAGCCGCTCGTGTCGTGGATGGTGGCGGCCAGGCCCACGAGCACGACCAGCGCCGCGGTGAACGGCAGCCGCAGTCTGCGACGCTCCGCCACCGCGATCAGGTCGGGGAAGAGTTCGACGAACCATGCGAGGGCGGCGCCGATCAGCAGATGTTGGGCACGCGTGTCGGTGCCGAAGTAGGCGCGTGAGGGATCGGCCGGTTCGAACGTGATGGCCATCAGACCCGCCGAGACGACGGCGGCTGCCACGACGGATACGGCCGCGAGTCCCGCTCCTCGACGAAGGCGGGCGGCGAGCGCGACGAGTCCGACCATCGCGATGGGCCACAGCAGATACCACTGTTCCTCGACGGCCAACGACCAGGTGTGCAACAGCGGGCTCGGGCCGAGGGCGGCCTCGAAGTAGGACTGCTGGTCGAACACGAATCGCCAGTTGGCGACGTAGGCCAGTCCGGCGAGGGCATCGACGCGAACCGAATCCCACTGTTCGGGCAGTCCCCATCGCCGCGTGGCGGCGAGCGTCGCGGCGATCATCACCACGAGTGCCGGCACGAGCCGTTTGAACCGGCGGACCCAGAACTCGCCCAGCGCGATGCGGCCCGTGGTCGCGCGTTCGTCGAGGAGGAGACGCGTGATGAGGAAACCGGAGATGACGAAGAAGATGTCGACGCCGATGAATCCACCGGTCGCCCAACCGAGGTCGAGGTGGTACGCCACCACCAGGACCACGGCGAGGGCCCGCAGGCCGTCCAGAGCCGGGAGGTGGGGAAGTCGACGGGACATGTGTGCTCGTTGACGTCGCGGCTCTCCCACAGCGTCGACGGAACGCTACTCGCAGCACCATCGGGACGAACGGCGCGTCGTTCGTTGCGGCTGTGTGAATCCGGGAGGGATGACGCGTGCGCGCGGCTCGACACTTTGTACAGTCACGCGTGATGCCGGTTCACCTCCCAGACTCCGTCGACACTGCCGTCGCGCTGCTGACACAGGATCCGACGGCAACCGTGCTGGCCGGCGGGACCGACCTGATGGTCGAGGTCAACGACGGCCATCGCCGCCCCGGCAGCGTCGTGGTCGTGAACCGGATCACCGAACTGCGATCGTGGCGGCGTGATCAGTCGGCAGCGTCGGTCACGATCGGTGCGGCGGTCAGCTACCGGGAAATCGAGACCGGCCCCCTCGGCGAGATGTTCCCGGCGCTCGGGCAGGCCGCCCGGACGGTCGGGTCGCCCCAGATCCGCAACGCGGCCACGCTCGGCGGCAATCTCGGGACGTGCTCCCCGGCCGGCGACGGCCTCCCGGTGCTGGCGGCGCTCGACGCGACGGTCGAGCTCGCGTCGGCAGCGGGTCGTCGCACGATGCCGGTGACTGAGTTCATGGTCGGTGTGAAGCGCACGGCGCTGATGCCGGGCGAGATGATCGTGTCGGTCACGTTGCCGTTGATCGCCGGTTGGCAGGGCTACGCGAAGGTCGGCGTGCGCAACGCCATGGTGATCGCCGTGGCCAGCGCGTGCGTCGTGCTCGACCCCGACCGCCGCAGCATCGCCGTGGCGCTCGGTTCGGTCGGCCCGACCGTGCTGCGCTGCCCCGAGGCCGAACGGCATCTCGCCTCCTCGATCGACTTCGCGACCCTCGAGGTCGCCCCGAGCGACCTCGACCGGTTCGCCGAACTGGTCTCGACGGAGAGCCGGCCGATCACCGACCACCGCTCGAGTGCCGACTACCGGCGCCACGCCGTCGGTGTGCTCGCCAGGCGACTGGTACGACGCGCGTCGAGCACGGAGGTGGCCGCATGACCCAGAGCAGCCAGAGCGGCCAGAACAGCCACGACAGCGACCACTACGTCCTCGACGTCAACGGCGCACCGCGGGAGGTCACCGACTCGTGGCTGGGCGAGAGCCTGCTCGACGTGTTGCGCGACCGGTTGGGCCTGATGGGCACGAAGGGCGCGTGCGAGCAGGGCGAATGCGGCTCGTGCAGTGTCATGGTCGACGGCGTGCTGCGTGTGCTCCTGCCTGGTGATGGCGGCGAGTGCGGTCGGCCAGCCGATCGTCACCATCGAGGGGATCGCTCCGGTCGGTTCGCCCTCCGACGTGCAGGCGGCGTTCGTCGAAGCGGGCGCGGTGCAGTGCGGTTTCTGCACGCCGGGGCTGATCATGGCGGTCCACGACCTGCTCGAGCGCAGTGGCCGGCCCAGCGAGACCGAGATCCGTGAGGAACTGGCCGGCAACGTCTGTCGCTGCACCGGGTACGGCCGCATCATCGACGCAGTACAGCGCGTCGCCCTCGACCGGAGTGAGGCGTCATGACGATCACCGAGGCCGGCAGCGTGCGCGCACCGACCCGTGCGGGCACGATCGGCACGTCGTCGACGCGTCCCGACGGCACCGCCAAGGTCCAGGGAAGCTTCGAGTTCTCCTCCGATCTGTCCGCCGACGGCTGCCTGTGGGGTGCCACACTGCGCTCACCGCACCCGTACGCCAGGATCCGATCCATCGATGTCAGCGCGGCGTGGAAGATCGACGGCGTCGAGGCCGTGATCACCGCGAGCGACGTGCCCGGCAAGCTCACCTACGGGCTCATCAGCCAGGACCAGCCCGTGTTCGCCGCCGACGTCGTTCGCTACGTGGGGGAGCCGGTCGCTGCGGTCGCTGCCGATCATCCCGAAACGTGTCGCCGGGCGCTCGAGGCGATCGTGGTCGATTGGGAACTGCTCGATCCGCTGCTCGATCCCGAAGCGGCGATCGACGGGAGCCATGCTCCGATCCATCCCGACGGCAACCTCATCCGGCACCAGCGCATCGTGAGCGGCGACCCGACGCTCAGCGGCGACGTCGTCGTCGAGGGGACCTACGAGATCGGGATGCAGGACCAGGCGTTCCTCGGGCTGGAAGCGGCGCTCGCCGTCCCGGACCCTGGTGGCAGGGGCGTCGAACTGCATGTCGCCACACAGTGGCTGCACGAGGACCGGGCCCAGATCGCCGCGTGTCTCGACCTGCCGGTCGACTCGGTCCGTCTCGTGCTCGGTGGTGTCGGCGGGGCGTTCGGCGCACGCGAGGACATCAGCCTGCAGGTGCACACATGTCTGCTCGCGCTGCGGCTGGGTCGCCCCGTGAGGATCGCCTACAGCCGTGCCGAGAGCTTCCTGGGTCACGTGCACCGTCACCCGGCGACGATCTGGATGCGTCATCACGCCACGTCCGACGGCGAGATCGTCAAGATCGAGGCGCGCATGGTCCTCGACGGAGGGGCGTACGCGTCGACGTCGTCGGCGGTGTTGATCAATGCCGTCACGCACACGCAGGGCCCGTACCGCTGCGCGAATGCGGTCGTCGACGGTTACGCCGTGCGCACCAACCATCTGCCGTGCGGCGCGATGCGCGGGTTCGGTGTGGTGCAGGCGTGCTTCGCCCACGAGTCCCAGATGGACAAGCTGGCGCTCGCGTGCGGCATCGATCCGGTCGAGATCAGGCTTCGCAACGCGATGCGAACGGGCGACCGGTTGATCACCGGTCAGCCGGTGCTGAACGTCGCTCCGGTCGAGCAGTGCATCCGTGAGACCGCTGCGCTCCCGATGCCCGACGCGCCCATCGGTGGACGTCCCGGTGCCGACGGCGTCGTCGACGCGATGCAGCTCCCCGGTGGTGCGGGCCGCACCGCGGATCGGCCCGACATCGTGCGGGGCGTCGGGTGGGGAGTGGCGATCAAGAACCTCATGTACTCGGAGGGCTTCGACGACTACGCCACTGCCCGGTGTCGGCTGTCGGACGGAGTCGCCACGCTGAAGTTCGCCACCTCGGAGGTCGGCCAGGGCTTCGTCACGATCGCCTCGCAGATCGCCCGCACGATCCTGGGCGTCGACGAGGTGCAGCTCGATCGCATCGACACCCAGGTCGGATCGGCGGGCTCGACGTCGGCCTCGCGTCAGACCTGGATGAGTGGGGGAGCGGTCGATGCGGCGTGTCGAACGGTTCGTGAGCGGATGTTCGAGCACGTCGGTCGGCTGCACGACATCGATCCGATCCGTCTCGCAGTGCAGGAGACCGACATCGTCGACACGGTGTCCGGCTGGCGCATCCCGGTCGCCGACGCAACTGCCGGTGTCGAGTTCGACGAAACGGTGGAGTACCGCCATCCGCCGACGGAGGAACTCGACGAGAACGGCCAGGGCAACTGCCACACGGCCTTCGGATTCGTCGCGCACCGCGCTGTCGTCGACGTCGACCCCGAGCTCGGGCTGGTGAAGGTCGTGCAGATCGCCACCGCGCAGGACGTCGGCCGGGCGTTGAACCCGCTGTCGGTGCTCGGCCAGATCGAGGGCGGCATCGCCCAGGGGCTCGGCCTGGCCGTCATGGAGGAGATCATCCAGATCGACGGCGTGATCCGCAACGGCAACTTCACCGACTACCTGTTGCCGACGTTCCTCGACATGCCCGACGTCGTGGCGACGTTGATCGAGGAGCCCGATCCGCACGCCCCGCTCGGCGCGAAGGGCGTCGGTGAGGCACCGTGCATCTCGTCGACACCGGCGATCGTCAACGCGATCCGTGACGCCCTGCGCCGGGTCGACGGCATCGGTCGACCCCTCGATCGCGTTCCCGTCCGCCCCGGCGACATCTGCCTCTGACGTCCATGATGTGTCACAGATGTGTCACCGACACGTCGTGAACCGGGGAAATGTCGGAGGACATGCTGCGTGCGGCTAGCTTCGGTTCGCATGCCGGACGAGCGCGAGATCATGACCTGGGACATCTTCGGAGCGGCCTCTCGAGACCTGGCGCAGATGGTCGTCGACAGCTGCTACGAGCCGGACATGGTGCTCGCCATCGCTCGTGGCGGGCTGTTGATCGGTGGGGCGATCGGCTACGCGCTGTCGGTCAAGAACGTCTACACGATGAACGTCGAGTTCTACACCGGTGTCGACGAGCGCCTGGAGGTCCCACGGATCCTTCCGCCCGCTCCTGATTTCGTCGACGTGTCCGACGCTCGCATCCTGATCGTCGACGACGTGGCGGACACGGGGCACACCCTGCGCTCGGTCCAGGAGTTCTGTGCGGGCAAGGTTGCCGAGGTACGCACCGGGGTGTTGTACGAGAAGTCGCACTCGTTGGTGAAGTGCGACTACATCTGGAAGCGCACGGACATGTGGATCAACTTCCCGTGGAGCGACAAGGATCCCGTCGCCAAACGCGAGTGGACGGTCAAGGACGCCTGAACCCGGGCACCCGCGTCACATCCGGGGTCGGACCCAGACGTGACACTCATGTTCGGGCGGTGTGGGGGAAGGCGGTGCGCTGGGCCTGGCGAAGCCGTTCCTCGAGGCGCCGGGGAGGCACGATGCCGAGGAGTTTCTCGCCGCTCCACACGGTGAGGACCGGACGACGTGGGTCGAGCCGCGACAGCACGGCGCTGAGGTCCTCGTCGGGTGATGCCTTCGGGAGCACGTCGAACGGCACCATCAGGTCGGTGAGCATCACGGCCGGCCGTCGTTCGTGCGGAACGGCCCACAGTTGCTCCTCCATCACGAGGCCGTCGAGCCGACCGGCGTCGTCGACGACGGCAACAGCGCCCGCACTGCCGAGTCGCTGACGCTGCTCGATCATGGAGTCGGCGTCCATGTCGGTGCCGGCCTGGGCGACCCCGAACCAGGTGAGGTCACGGACCTTGATCCCCTCGAGCTGCTCGGTGATGTACGACGACATGATCTCGGCGCGGGCATTCGTCGCGATGAACACACCGGTGATCAGGATGAACACCCCGAGCTGACCGTTGAGCATGAGTGCCAGGCCGAAGGCCGCGATACCCCATCCGAGGACCCGGCCGGCATTGCCCGCATCGCGCATCGCCCGGTACCTGTCGCCGGTACGCGCCCAGCGGTAGGCCCGCAGCACCCGGCCACCGTCGAGCGGGGCGCCGGGGAGCATGTTGAAGACCGCGAGGATCAGGTTGACGAAGCCGATCCAGGCAAGGGCCTGTGACTGCAGCCCGATGCCGGCGGCGGTTGCGGCGACACCGATGGCAAGGCTCACTGCGGGGCCGGCGAGGGCGATGAGCCCGTCGGCCTTCGGCGTCGGCGGTTCCCGGTCGAGATGAGCGACGCCACCGAGCGCCCAGAGGTCGATCGTCTGCGTCTGGACGCCGTACCGACGGGCAACGAGCGCGTGACCGAACTCGTGGGCGAGAATGGAACCGAAGAACGCGACCGTGGCGACGACACCGGCGATGATCCCGAGCTGGGTGGTGAGACTGCACACCGAAGAGCACGGCGATCAGCGCCATGCTCCAGTGGGCACGCACGGGGATCCCGGCGTAGGTGCCCAAGCGCATCGAACCGGTGGTCATGAGGGGGAGTGCTCCTTTCGGTGAGCACCAGTTGGAACCGTACGGGCGGAGTCCGTATTCCGCCGGGCGGATGGTCGCGAGGCCCGATCAGGCGCGGTGTTCGAGGATCACCGTTGCACAGTTGCGGCCGCTGGCGCCCCAGACTCCGGCGCCGGGGAACGTCGCCGCGCCGGTGAGGTACAGCCCGTCGACCGACGTCTCGTACTTCGTGAGCTCGGGGTTCGCGTTCCGGAACGCAGCGAGCGGGCCGCCGGCAAAACTCGTGGCATGCCCCGCCGGGAGGTGGAAGTCACGTTCGTACACGTCGGGGGTCATCGCTCGCCACTCGATGATCGAGTCGATGAAGCCCGGCTCGCACAGCTCGGCGAACGCTTCGAGCCAGCGCAGCGGCTCGTTCGAGTCGGGCCAGCCTCCCGTGAGGCCGAACGGCGTGTAGATCGCTTCCAGGCTGAAGACGTGGCGGCCGTCGGGTGCCATCGACGGGTCGAGCGCCGTCGGAACGTTGACCAGCATGCCCGGGCGATCCATCACGCGGCCCTGCGAGATCAAACCGGCACCGCGGTGGATCTCGTCGAGGCCCGGAGCGATGGCCGTGGTCGGCCCGAGCGGACGGTCGAACCCGCGCAGCGCAGGTGGCGCGGACAACACGGCATCGACCTTGGACTCGTAGCCCTCGTCGTGGCGGACGTTCTGCCAGCGGCGCACCAGATCGGCCGCCGACGCCGGCGGGTTGCGCAGCCAACGCAGGAACGTGTCGTGTGGGTTGCACGCCGACACGACGATCGGTGCGGTGATCTCGGTGCCGTCGACGAGGGCGATGCCGCTCGACACGATCGCCGATGCAGGTGATCGTGTCGACGGGGCTCTTCGTGCGCAGCGTGCCGCCGGCGGCATCGAACGCGGCGAGCAGAGCGAGCGGCACCTGCCCGCTGCCGCCGACCGGGCGACCGACCGTGCCGACGTGGCGCATGGCGTGGGGGAGAGCGCCGAGCCCCGTTCCGGGCGTCTCCGGTGAGATCCCCCACACCATCGGCCCGGTCAGGGCGCCCGGGCCGGTGATGGCGTCCTCGGTGAAGAACGAACGCAGCACGTCGGCGGCGCTGCGACGTGACCAACGCATCAGGGTCGTGGCTCCACTCAGGCGTCGGCGGAGGGCGAGTCTGGTGAGGCCGGCGATCGTCGGCGGCTCGGAGGCCGCCTCGAACACCATCTCGATGGCGGGCATGGCGGCCTTGGCGTAGCGGCGATATCCGTCGACCTGGCCAGGGAAGTTCCGTCCGATGTCGTCGAGCGTGGCGTCGAGGTCGTGGTGGTGCGACCAGCCCTTGCCGTCGGCGGCGCTCGCCCACGAGAAGTTGTGCTGGGCGGGCTCGACATCGATGTAGCGCAGGCCGAATCCGGCAAGGTCGAGTTCTTCCATGACCGGGGTGGTGCGGAAGGTGAGGTGGTCGCAGTTGCAGATGTTGACCGTCGCGCCGGCGAACTGCTCGCTGGCCGCCGTGCCGCCGACGTCGGCGCGAGCTTCGACCAACAGCGTTCGCATCCCGGCGCGGGCGAGGTAGACCGCCGTGACCAGCCCGTTGTGGCCGGCGCCGATGACGATGGCGTCGAAGTCGGGCGTTGCAGTTGCAGTTGCAGACACGGAGGAGAGTCTCCCGCACTTCGATGTCGAGGGCGTAACGTGCCTGTGTGTCCATCGTTTCGCGACAACTGGCCGACCTCCGTGCTCCTCAGGTGGAGGAGCTGATCTCGCCGCGCAGTGTGTTCGTGCAGCCACTCGGCGCGGTCGAACAGCACGGTCCGCATCTGCCGTTCAACACCGATCTGCTCGTCGCCGACCGGGTCGCCACTGCAGCGGTGCAACGGGTGGGTGCCGACCTCGACGTGTGGCTGCTGCCCCCGCTGGCCTACACGAAGTCCAACGAGCACGCCTGGTCGGCCGGAACGATCTGGTTGTCGGCGACGACGCTGCTGGCGGTGCTCGACGACATCGGGCGGTGTGTGGCGACCACGCCGGCACGAAAGCTCGTGTTCTTCAACGGGCACGGGGGGAACTCCGCGCTGGTCGGTGTCGCCAACCGCGAGATCCGACTGGCGCACGGTCTCATGACGTTCCTGGCCCATCCGGGTGTTCCCGCCGACCAGGGTGGCGCATCACCGGCCCACGAACTGGGCATGGGCATCCACGGCGGCACCGACGAGACCTCGATCATGCTCCATCTCGCCCCCGAACTCGTCGACATGTCGACGGCCACGCGCAACATTCCCGACTCGCTCGCCGACAACCGGTACGTGCGCTTCGGTGGTGCCGTCGGCTTCGGCTGGTTGTCGAACGACTTCGGGCCCGACGGCCACATCGGCGACCCGACCGCTGCGACCGCCGAACGTGGAGCCATGCTGTTCGACGCTGCAGTCGACGCCTTCTGCGAGGCGTTGGCGGAAGTGTCCCGCTTCGAACTGCCGGTGCGTTGACCGTGCCCTCCGACGTGACACTGCACGACCTGCGAGTCGACGTTCAGCACCTGCTCGCTCGCATCGATGCGCTCGGCGAGATCGGACGCATCGACGGCCCGAACGGCGAGTGGGGCAACGCCCGCCTGGCCCTGACCGACGCCGACCGCGCCGGCCGTGACCTCGTCGTGACATGGATGCGCGATCTCGGCCTCGACGTGGCCATTGACGCGATCGGCAACGTGGTGGCGACGCGGCAGGGATCCGATCCGACACTCGCACCGGTGATGGTCGGCTCGCACATCGACACCGTCGGCACCGGTGGGCGATTCGACGGCAACCTCGGCGTGCTGGCGGGTCTGGAGGTCGTCGAGACCCTGGCACGCGGCGACATCCCCACGCGACGGCCGGTACAGGTGGCGTTCTTCACCGACGAAGAGGGAGCGCGCTTCGCTCCCGACATGCTCGGCAGCCTCGTGTACGTGGGAGGCATGCCGATCGAAGAGGCGCTCGACGTCGTCGCCGCCGACGACGGAGCCCGCCTCGGCGACGAGCTCGAACGGATCGGCTACGCCGGCCCGGTGCCGTGTCCCGCATCCGGCGGCCCCCCATGCCTACGTCGAACTCCACATCGAGCAGGGCCCGATCCTCGAGGCCGAGGGCGTCACGATCGGCGTGGTGGAGGGCGTCCAGGGGATCTCGTGGACCGAGATCGTCATCGTCGGCCAGTCCGCTCACGCAGGAACCACCCCGATGCGCCTGCGCCACGACGCGGCGTACTGCGCCGGTGCCATTGCGACGTACATCCGTGACCTCACACGCCACCTCGGCAACGACCAGGTCGGCACGGTCGGGCGGATCGACGTCTACCCGAACCTCACCAACGTGGTGCCGTCACGTGTGGTGATGACTGCGGACCTGCGCAACACCGATGATCGGGTGCTGCGCGAGGCGGAGTCACGTCTCGCCACGTACCTCGAGGAGATCGCGGCGTCGGAGGGTGTGGAGATCACGACCCGATCGCTGGCCCGCTTCGAGCCGGTCTCGTTCGACGACGACGATGGTGAGCCGGGTCGAGTCGACCGCGACTCGCCTCGGCTACTCCACGCGCCGCATGCCGAGTGGTGCCGGTCACGATGCGCAGATGCTCGCGCGGGTGTGTCCCACCGCGATGATCTTCACGCCCAGCGTGAACGGGCTGAGCCACAACATCGCCGAGTTCACCGAGGCCGACGACATCGAAGCGGGCGCGAACGTCCTGCTCCAGGTGGTGCTCGAACTGGCCGGCTCGCCCGATCGATCGTGACGGCACAGTTCGATCTCGTGACGATCGATTCGCCCGACACCGAGGCGATCGGCACGCTTCTGGTCGGCACGCAGCCGATCTGCACGAGGTCGAGCGGGAAGACGTCGATCGTTGGATCGTGCTCGCCGACGGCGACGGACTGCGACGCCTCGGAATCCAGCGTGGGGCCACCCGATCGGGATCGATCCACCTCGACCTGTCGTGCGAGCCGGACGTGTTCGACGACGAAGTCGATCACGATTGATCGGGCTCGGGGCGCAGCTGCTGAGTGAACCACGCCGGGAGCCGTACGGATCGATCGCCAACCTCGCCGATCCCGACGGGAACCTGTTCGACCTCTGCGCCTACGGCTGAACGAACCGGTCGCGGACGCGACACGGGGGACGCTGCGGACGAGCGTCCCCCGTGTCGTTGTTCGGTCTTCAGCGGTGATCGATCAGAGACCGATCGAGGGGTCGATGAACTGGTTGGTGACGATGTCGTCGGGTGTCACGCCGTCCTTCGGCGTGGCGCCCTGCGCGGTGTAGATCGGCACGGCCGATCTCGATCAGCTTCGCCACCCGGTCGGTGTCGAACTGTCCGATGACGCCCTCGGGGCTGTTGGCGATCAAGCCGTCCTCGATGATCTTGGCAACACCGAAGTCAGCTGCACCCTGGGTGTAGTCCCAACCGAAGTCGGCGCCGAACTGGTCGACGGCATCGAGGATGATCGCGTTGGTCCGAGCGGGGTCGGCGAGATAGTCGATGCTGGCCTGCTGGATGATCGGGACGAGCTTGGTGAAGCACGCACCGTACGTCTCGATGTTCTCCGGCTTGGTGGCGATCGACTGGGCGTAGTTCTCCCAGCCGATGTCGTTGATGTACTCGTACGCGACGGGCTTGCCCCAGTCGGTGAGCTCGTCCTCGTAGAGGTACGGCTCGGCGGAGCCGAAGCCCTGCTGCGCAGACGCGCCCTCGTCGGCGATGAACAGGCTCGGGTCACCGGTGTAGGAACCGTCGACCTGATCGGCGCTGAGGACGCCCGTTCCGGTGAGGAAGTCCATGTAGGCGGCGCCGCCGAAGTAGCGGACCTTGACACCCTCGGTGCCGAGGTCGGCGATGCCGGTGACGTCGGGATAGGTCGCCGGATCCCACATGATCATCTGCGGGTTCTTCTCGTAGCCCGACTCGATGGCGATGGTCGGGAAGTCACCCGAGAACTGGATGGCTTCGTCGGTGTAGACGAATCCGAGCAGCACGTCGTCGTTGGCGTACATGATCTGGGTGACGGGTGAGAAGTTCTGGGCAGCGCCGCCCGAGCGGATCTGGATCTTCACGCCGGTGTCGTTGCCGTTGGCGTCGATCAGCGGGCCGGTCACGTAGGCGTTGCCGGCGTCGATCTCGTAGCCCTCACCGATCATCTGGTAGAGGAAGCCGTGCTCGGCTTCGGGCATCCAGTCGAGCTGGATGGTGACGGTCTCGGGACAGTCGCCGGCGAGCGACACTGCTTCTGCCGTCGCGTCGGTGGCCTCGGTCGTGGCCTCGGTGGCCTCGGTCGTGGCTTCTGTCGTGTCGGTACCGGTCGTGTCCGACGAGCTGGTGTCGCTGTCGCAGTCACTGCCGCACGCTGCGACGGCGAGGCCGGCTGCGAGGGTGAGGCCGAGCAGCTTGACGCTGCGGGTGGTTTTCATGGTTGCTCCTTGTTGGGGGTTCACGCTGGCTGGGATCGGGGAATCGAGGAAGATTCCGGGGTGGATGGGAAATGCGTCGCGGTCAGGACGATTCGTCGTACCAGCGACCGATGGCGAGCTTGCGGAACGCGCCGAAGGCCAGGAACACCGCGATGCCGAGCGCGGCGGCGACGATGAGGCCGCCGTAGACCTGGGGGAATCGTGCCTTCTGGCGGAACTGCTCGACGACGACGCCGATGCCGGGCTTCTGGCCGGCACGGAAGAACTGCTCGCCGACGATGGCGCCGATGACGCTGAGACCCGCCGAGATGCGGAAACCGATGAAGATCGACGGCATGGCGGCAGGGAACTGGAGCTTGCGCAGGCGGGTCGAACGTGTGGCCCCGTGGAGGGTGAACAGTTCGTGCTGTGACGACGTCGACCGACGTGAGGCCGAACAGGGTGTTGGTCACGATCGGGAAGATCGAGATCATCACGCAGACGAAGATGCGGGCGCCGATCCCGCCACCGAACACCGAGCCGATCAGCGGGACGATCGGCGAGCACGGGAAGCGCCTGCGCGGCGACGAGGTACGGGTACATCGATCGCTCGAGCCAGCGGGCCTGGGCCATCAGCACGGCGATCGAGATGCCGAGCACGACGCTGATCGCGAGACCCGACCAGGGCGGTGAACGTCGTCCACGCGAGACCGGTGATCATCTGCTGACGCACGACCGAGTCGAGGAACGACTGGTCGATGACGGTCGTCGGCGACGGGAGCAGGAACCCCGGCTTGTCGAAGAACCGCCGCATGCCGTCGCGGTGGAAGTACTCCCAGAGCGCGAGGAACGCCACGAGGAAGATCGATCGGGCCGACGATGGCGTGGACGAACGCACGGGCCGTGGGCTGGCCGGAGGGTCCCATGTCGCCCATGAGCGATGGATCGCCGCCGAGTGCCGCGTACGACGGTTCGAGATCGGGGTCGTTGTCGGTCACGGCGCTCACGAGTGGGCCCCACGAAGGGCGTGCGAGACCTGCCCGCAGAGTTCGGCGAAGGCCGGGTCGAAACGCAACTCGGGATCGCGTGGGTAGGCGAACGGCACGTCGAATTCGCCGACGATCGAGCCCGGGCGCCCACTCATCACGAGGATCCGCGTGGAGAGGAAGACGGCTTCGCTGATCGAGTGGGTGATGAACAGCCCGGCGAACTTCTTGCGGATGAACAGCGAGATCACCTCGTCGTTCAGGCGTTCCCGGGTGATCTCGTCGACCGCGCCGAACGGCTCGTCGAAGAGGAAGACCTTCGGCTCGAGCACGAGGCTGCGCGCCAGCGATGCCCGCATCCGCATGCCGCCCGACATCTGCTTGGGGTACTTGTCCTCGTGACCGGTCAGCCCGACGAGTTCGATGTTCTCGATCGCGCGTCGGCGGGTCTCGTCCTTGGGGAGGCCGTCGAGTTCGGCGAGCAGTTCGACGTTCTGGATGACCGTTCTCCACGGGAGCAGCGTCGCATCCTGGAACACGTAGCCGAGCCCGGTGTGATCCACGCTCACCGAACCCGTCGTCGGTTGTGTGAGCCCCGATGCGATGCGCAGCAGCGTCGACTTGCCGCAGCCCGATGGTCCGACCACCGTGACGAACTCGCCGGGCTTGACGTCGAACGAGGTCGACTTCAACGCCTGGGTCCCGTCGGGAAACGTCATCGACACGTCGCGGAAGCTGACGGCGGCGTCGGTCGTGGTGGCGTCTGGTGTGATGGTGTCGGTCATGGGCGTCCTCAGTGCGTGATCATTCCGCCGGTGACGTTCATCGCCTGTCCGGTGCAGTAGTCGGAGTCGCGTGATGCGAGGAAGAGTGCCATCGCAGCGACGTCGGAGGTCTCGGCGAGACGACCGAGCGGAGACTTCGACGACCACTCGGCGATCTGCTCGGGCGTCCGGGTTGCGGCTCCCATCTCGGTGAGCACGTAGCCGGGGCAGATCGAGTTGACGTTGATCCCGTGCGGTCCGAGTTCGGCGGCCGCCACCTGCGTGAGCGAGACGACGGCGGCTTTCGACGCCGCATAGTGCGCCTGACCTGCGGCTCCGACCTTGGCGCCCATGCTGGCCATGTTGACGATCTTGCCGCCGTCGCCCTGCGCGATCATGGCCCGGGCGGCGATCTGCGTCGTGAGCAGCATCGCTCGGACGTTGACGGCGAACACCCAGTCCCATTCGTCGCTCGAGATGTCGAGCACCGGGGTGATCCTGAAGACGCCGGCATTGTTGACGAGGACGTCGATGCCGCCGAGTGCATCGAGTGCGGATTCCATGGCGGAGGTGGTGGAGTCGGCGTCGGCGAGGTCGCAGCGGAATGCCAGTGCGTCGATCTCGGCTGCGAGCGCCTCGGCTTCGTCGGCGAGCTGGTCGAGGATCGCGACGCGGGCTCCGTCACCGGCGAACTGCCGCGCGATCTCCGCTCCGATCCCGCGTGCGGCGCCGGTCACCACGACCCGGCGATCCGTGAATCGCGTCCCCGTCGGCACGAGGCGTCCTGCGCTTTCCACCATGATGGGCGTCACTATAGGTCGGTGGCCCGAGCCCGTCCGCGGCCGGTCTGTTAACTCCGCGTTTCCCCGACCCTCACCCCGCGACGCCAGACCAGACGGTCGGCGGATCCGAAGGCGATCGCCTCTCTGACGGTCGCCGCCCGGATGGCGACGAGATCGGCGGGTGAGCCCGGCGCGCACGATGCAGGGGTCGCTCCGGTGACGTCGGCGGCACGTTCGGTGACCGATGCCCACGCGTCGGCGGGGAGCAGGTGGCTGGTCATGATCATCAACCCGGCGGTCTCGAACGGGCACGCCCGCCCGACCGGGTTGAACGGATCCTGGAGGTTGTCGGCGCCGGCAGCGACGGTCACGCCCGCTGCGCGGAGCGCGGCGACGGCGGTGAGCCCTCGTGGCATCGGGGCGTGGCCGCGGCCCTGGAGGAACAGGTTGGTGTGGGGGAGCGCGACGACGCCGATGCCCGGCGGACGGCGACCAGTCTCGGCGATCTCGCGCTTGTCGCCGCGAGTCCTGCATGCCGAGGCTCACGCAGTGGCTGGCGGTCACCGGGTGCTCGAATCCGGCCAGCACCAGCTCGGCGAGGTCGACGAGGCCGAGGACGTCGGGATCGAGGGTCTCGTCGGTGTGCAGGTCGACGCCGACCCCGTGATCGGTGGCGATCTGGAGGAAGACCTCGGTGGCGCCGCGGGTGTCACCGCCGTCCTCGAGGTGGGGACACCCGCCGACGAGATCGGCGCCGGCGGCGAGCGCGTCGCGCGAGCAGCGCGCGCTGGTCGGCGCCGGCGGGCCCGACGACGGGCCAGCCGCACAGGGCGACGATCTCGAGGTCGATGACGTCGGCCACCCGCCGCCTCACCTCGGCCAGCGCCTCGACGCTGCGCAGCCCGTGCTCGGTCGTGATGTCGGCGTGGGTTCGCACGAATCGGAACCCGTTGGCCGCCATGAGGCGTGCGGCCCGCTCGGCTCGCTCGACGATGTCGTCGACGTCGAGGAGGTCGCCGGTGCGGCCCACATCGCCTCGATCGCCCCCATCAGGTCGCCCGCGTCGGTTCGGCGACCTGCTCGGCGAGGAACGCCTTGTCGAGATGGGCGTGCGGTTCGACCGCCGAGGGCGAGCAGGAGGTAGCCGGCGAGATCGACGCGTCTCGTCCACGGTCGTCGAGATCGAGGGCGCGACCTCGGTGATCACCCCGTCGACGATCAACACGTCGTGCGGGCTCGTCTGTCACGGCTCCGTGAACAATCGTCGCCTGCCGTAGGAGGGTGCTCGACATCTGCGCGAAGCTAACCCCATGACCGAACGACCCGACCTCAAGCTCGGAGCCTTCTTCTTCGGAGGCGTCGAGATGGACGACGCCGGTGCCGGCAAGCCGGACCCGATGGACCGTCGGTACTCCAACGAGGAGTGCTGGAAGGCCACGCTCGACTACGTGAACTCGGCCAAGGAGGCCGAGCGGCTCGGGTTCGACTCGTTCTGGACCACCGAGCACCACTTCCAGTACGAGGGCTACGAGGTGATCCCGAACGGCCTGCTTGATCTCGACGTGGATCGCCGCGCAGACCACCACGCTGCGGTTCGGGGCGATGTTCAACGTCGTGCCGCAGTGGAACCCGCTGCGCCTCGCCGAGGACTTCGCCACGCTGCACAACCTGTCGGGCGGGCGGGCGATGCTCGGCGTCGGTCGCGGCACGGTGCCGCGTGAGGTGCTGCACCTCAACGACAAGGGCGTGTCGATCGGTTCGATGGACAACCCCGACCAGGTCGACGCCGACATCCACAACCGCGAGGTGTTCGAGGAGTCGATGGAGATCATCCGTCGGGCGCTCACGCAGGAGTCGTTCTCGTTCCAGGGCAAGCACTTCCAGATCCCGATCGCCGGGCATCCCCGACCGCGGCGAGACGGTGCAGGAGATCACGCTGGTCCCCAAGCCGATCCATCCGTTCGAGATCTGGCAGGCGGTCACCTCGCCCCCGACGCTCGACTACGTGCCCGTCGTCGACCACGGCGCGGTGTTCTGGAACCAGCACTACAGCTTCATCAAGCGGTTCTGGGACAAGTACGGCGAGACGTACGCACGCCGCGCACGGCGTCGAGTTGGCGCCCCACGAGAAGCGGATGCTCGTCGTGTCGTACCGCATCGAGGACACGATGGAGGAGGCCCGGGCGTCGGCGCTGCCCGGCCACGACGAGTTCTGGAAGTTCCTCGGCCCGTACGGCTGGAGCCGCGGCTACATGGGCCCCGACGGCAAGCCGTCGCAGCCGGGTCTGATCCCGACGCTCGACGAGTCGATCGAGAACAAGACCATCCTCGTCGGCCCGCCCGAGAAGGTCGCCGAGGAGGTGGCGTTCCTGCGTGACCTGCTCGGATTCGAGTACCTCACGCTGTTCCCGCACCTCATCGGCGACCCGTACAAGAAGGCCGACGAGCAGATGGCCCGCTTCGCCGAAGAGGTCCTCCCGCTCCTCTGATCACTGAACACCACCGCACGCCAGGTTTGCGTCAGCGACAACGTCGAGTTTCGGTGTACGTGCTGACGCAGAGAGCGGGCCTTGGGTGGCGGGTCAGGCGTGGGTCACGAGCCGGCGGCGGAGCCGATGACGGCGCGGGGGTCGGCGGCGCCGGCGAGCATGCCGGTGGGCTCGACGACGATGGCGTGGGCGTGTCCGAAGGCGGAGTCCCAGGCGGGTCGCGACGTGGCCGCGGTGGCCGCGCGCGGTGAGGCCCGTCGACCCAGCCGTCGGGAGCGTGGCCCTCGACGCCGACGACGGGCCGCCGGCGCCGGTCCAGGTGTCGAACCCGGTGACGCGGGCCGTCGAGGGCCCAGCGCCCGGCGTTGATCGGCGACCGTCGGCGACTGGCCGTGGTGGAACAGTCGGGTCAGCGATCTGCAGCAGGATCTGCGGCTGGGCGTCGCCACCCATCGTGCCGAACACAGCGGCGAGGCGACCGGCCCGGGTGGCGAGAGCCGGCGACAGCGTGTGCGGTGGTCGCCGGCCGGGGCCGAACTCGGCGGGGTGGCCGGCGATCGAGGTTGAAGCCGAGCCCTCGGTTGTGGAGGTTGATCCCGGTGTTCGGCTCGACGAGGTGGGAGCCGAACCCCGACGCGTTCGACTGGATCAGCGACACGCCCATCCGGGTGCCGTCGGGCCCGATGCCGGCCGTGCAGAGGTAGGTGGTGTCGCCGTCGGAGACCGGCGCGGTCCGGCCGCTGGAGCGTTCGAGGCCGATCATGTCGACGCGACCGGCGATCGATGCCAGGAGCGCGGCGCCGTCGGCACCCTCGTGCAGCCGATCGGGGCGGTCGAACCCGGCGGCCGTGGCGGCCTCGACGAGGAGGTGGGCCCACCGTTCGTCGTCGGGGTCGTCGGGCAGGTCGAGCTGTTCGGCGAGCAGCGCAGCGCCGAGGGTGAGGTAGCCCTGGGAGTTCGGCCCGATCGTGTGCAGGTCGACGCCGAACGCCGACGCCGTGAGCGGTGTCACCCAGTCGGCCTGGTTCGCGGCGAGGTCGGACTCGACGAACAGGCCGCCACCGAGTTCGAGCAGTCCGTCGCCGAACGCCCCGCGGTAGAAGCCGTCGCGGCCGCGACACGGCCAGCCCGGCGAGCACGAGCGCGGCGCCGGGTCGACGAACGATGGCGCCGGTGGAGGTGGCCTGGGTGGCCAGCTCGGCCAGGTTCGATCGGCTCTCGGCATCGAGGCGGCGGAGCGAGCCGACGAGCAGCGGGCTCGCGGGAAACCCGTCGGCGGCGAGCCGACGAGCGGGGGCGAGGATCACGTCGAGGGGGAGCGACCCGAACCGGTCGTGCAGCGCCATCCACCCGTCGATGCAACCGGGCACCGTCACCGTGCGCACGTCGAGCTTGAACGGCATGTCGGCGCGGCCCTCGGCACGAAGCGCATCGGGATCGGCGCCGGAGCCGGCCCGGCCCGGAGGCGTTCAAGCGCGAACGTCTCGCCCGTGCCCGTCGTCGCCGGTCGTCGATGTGGACGAGAGCGAACAGGTCGCCGCCCATGCCGCACATGTGCGGTCCGGTCACGGCGATGGCGGCGTTGCAGGCGATGGCGGCGTCGACGGCGTTGCCGCCCGAGCGCCCACATCTCCATGCCGGCCGAGGTGGCGAGCTGGTCGGCGCTCGCCACCATGTGGCGTGGCGCACGAACGGTGCTGATCGGGTGCGGTCGGCGCTGGCATCGACGCGACCCTATTCGACGGCTCAGTCGAACCACTCGTTGCGTTCGGTCGAGCACGGCGCGCAGGACCTCGGGGCGGTCGGTCATGATGCCGTCGACGCCGAGGTCGAGCAGTCGGTGCATCTCCGTCGGGGTCGTCGATGGTCCACACGTGGACGGCGGATGCCGCCGCCGGTGCGCGCTCGGACGAAGCGCTCGTTGACGACGGTGACACGTCGCCCCAGCGCCGGAACTGGCCGGCGTGGACGGGCACCTGGGCGACCCGCTGGGCGGTCCCGGTGATTCGCCCGGTCAGCCGGAGGCGGGCGATCTCCTGCGGGCTCATGCACGTGAGCAGGTCGGGTCCGAGCAGCGAGCGCAGCTTGGTGAGCCGGGCGTGGCTGAACGAGCCGAGGCAGACGCGGTCGAGCAGCGTCGCGCTCGCGGATCGAGCTGCACGAGGGCCGGAGCGGCGGCGTCGGACTTGCAGTCGATGTTGAAGCGGGCGTCGGGGAACCGATCGAGCAGCTCGCTCATCAGTGGAATCGGGCTCGCGTCCGTCGACGCGCAGCTCGCGGAGTTCGCTCCAGGTGCTCTGCGGCGATCGTGGTGTCGACGCCGCACGTGCGCTGGAGGTCGGGGTCGTGGAAGGCGACGAGCACGCCGTCGGCGGTGAGGTGCACGTCGGTCTCGAGGTAGCGGTAGCCGAGTGCGACCGCGTGCTCGAACGCCGGCATCGTGTTCTCGGGTGCGCTGACTGGTGCCGCCGCGATGCGCGAACGGGATCGGCCCCGGCCAGTCGAGATACGGGTGCGAGGGTGACACGGCGCCGACTGTACGCGCCGATGGCGGTCACATCGCGGCGGTCGCGCCGTCGGAGAGCCGCTGGGCCAGCCAGGCGAGCGGTATCGACAGCAGCATCGTCACGGTGGCGACGACGTTCACGAGCGGCACGTTGTTGGGGCGAGTGAGGTTGTTGAGGATCCACTGGGGCAGCGTCTCGATGCCCGGCCCCGACGGTGAAGGTGGTGACCACGATCTCGTCGAAGCTCAGCGCGAAGGCGAGGATGCCGCCGGCCAGGAGCGCCGATCGGACGAGCGGAAACGTCACGTGACGGAAGGTCTGGACGCCGTGCGCGCCGAGATCGGCCGAGGCCTCGAGCAGGTTCGGCGACATCCGACGCAGGCGGGCCACGACGTTGTTGTACGCGAGGACCACACAGAACGTTGCGTGGGCGATCACCAGCGAGTGGAAGCCGAACCCGACCTGGAAATCGAACGGCCCGAGGTCGATGCGTCGGCTGAACGTGTTCTGCAGCGCCACCGCCGTGACGATGCCGGGCAGGGCGATCGGCAGGATGAGCAGGAACGAGATGGAGTACCGGCCGAAGAACTTGTAGCGCTGCAGCGCGAACGCTGCGAGCGTGCCGAGCACCAGCGCCACCGCGGTCGCAGCGAGGGCGACCTTGACCGAGGTCACGAACGCCTCGCGTGGTCCCTCGGCTTCCCACGCCTTCGTCCACCAGTCGGTGGTGAAGCCGCGCCGGGGGCCACGACAGTGACGTCGAGGTGTTGAACGACAGGATCGCCACGACGACCAGCGGCACGTAGAGGAACGCGAGTGCGAGCCAGGTCCAGACCCGCAGCGACCAGCCGGGTGAACGCGGCCGAGGTTCATCGGCGCCTCATCACAGGTTGTCGAAGGCCTTCAGGCGCGACATCGTCGCGAGGTACACGACGATGATGATGATCGGCCACAGCGTGAAGGCAGCAGCGAGCGGCTGGTTCGGGGCGAGCAGCGTGCGGGCGATGAGGTTGCCGATGAGCTGCGTCGTGCCACCGACGATGTTGGGCATGATGTAGTCGCCGAGCGACAGCGAGAAGGTGAAGATCGAACCGGCGGCGATGGACGGGATGATCATCGGGGCCGATGATCGAGCGGAACGTGCGCAGCGGCCGTCCGCCGAGATCGGCCGACGCGTCGAGCAGCGACGCCGGGAGCCGATCGAGCCCCGCATAGATCGGCAGCACCATGTAGGGCAGCCACTGGTAGGCCAGCGTGATGACGAGCGCAGTCTGACCGAATCCGGGGGTCCATCCGAGCGTCGAATCGAGCACGCCTCCGCTACCGGACGCGGAGAACTCGCTTCCCGGGACTGAACATCGCCCGCCAGGCGTAGCCCTTGACCAGGTAGCCGCCCCACAGCGGGAGCAGTACGGCCACGACGAGCCCTCGTCGTGCCCATGGCTTGGCCACCTTGGCGATGTAGAACGCCATCGGCAGCGCGATGACGAGGCAGAGCAGCGTCACCGCCAGCGCGACGCCGACGCTGCGGATCACCGTCCAGACGAATTCCGATGTCGTGAACGCGACGTTGATGTTGTCGAGGGTCAGCTCACTCGTCGGCTTCTGGGTGGTCGCGATCGAGTTTGAAGAACGCGGTGACCACGAGCAGCAGCAGCGAGCCGACGTAGACCACCAGCAGCCACGTCACCGGAGCGCCGAGTGTGGCCGTCAGGCTGCAGACGCGGATGATGCGTGAAGACGCGCGCCAGCCGGCGCACCGGCCCTCCCTGGGGAGGACCGGTGGCCGGCGCGTCGTCGGTCTGATCCGGAGTCGATCAGCTGCGCAGCTTGCTCCACGCATTGACCCATTCGGTGTAGGGCACGCAGGCGACGTCGGTGCGACCGTCGAGGCACTCCTCGGTGGCGGTCTGCCAGTACCAGACGTCGGTCCAGTACTCGGTCGTCCTCGGCGTGGAACGTCGTGCAGTGGTCCGGGTCGGCGGTCAGGTCGCAGCTGAGTCGCGTTGCTCGGCGCCTCACCGAACCACTCGGCGACCTCGGCGTTCGCCTGCGGCGAGATGATGTGGTCCATCCACATGTACATGCAGTTCGGGTTCTTGGCCTTCGACGAGATCATCCACGTGTCGGACCAGCCCGTTGCCCCCTCGACCGGCTTGACCGCGTCGATCTTGGCGCCGTTGGCCTGCGCGAGGTTCACGATGACCTGCCAGGTGGTGCCGGCGAGCACGCTGCCGTCTTCGAGCGCTGCCTGCTGATCGGTGTACAGACGCCCAGTACTGGCCGACGAGGTCCTGCTGCTGCGTGAGCAACTCGATCGCGGCGTCGAACTGGGTCTGGTCGAGCGCGTACGGGTTGGTGATGCCGAGATCGGGCTGCGTGGCCATCAGGTACAGCGCCGCGTCGGCGATGTAGATCGGTGAGTCGTACACCGACACCGCGCCGTCGCCGCCGACGATGGCCTCGAACATCTCCGCCCACGAATCCGGAGCGGTCGTGTACAGCTCGGTGTTGTACACGAGCAGGTTCGCTCCGCGGCCGTGGGGCACGCCGTAGGCGCACGCCGTCGACGCTGTTCCACGGCTTGAGCTTCAGATCCTCGAAGACATCGGCGTAGTTGGGGATGAGGTCGGTGTTGACCGGGGCGACCTCGCCGCCGGCGATCAGACGCGGTGGTCGCGTCGCCCGACGCCGAGACGCCGTCGTACTCGCCGCGTCTGCATGAGCTGCACCATCTCGTCGGAGCTGTTGCCGATCTTGACGTTCACCTGGCAACCGGTGGCCTCCTCGAACGGGGTCACCCAGTCGACCGCGGGATCGGTCGAGCCGTCCTCGACGTAGCCGGCCCAGGCGATCAGGTTCACCTCGCCTTCACCCTCGCCGAGCTCGGTGGCATCGCTGCGCGGTGGCGTCGCCACTCGGCGCCTCGGTTGCCGGCCGGCGCTTCGGTCGATGACGCCGCGTCGCTGTCGGCCGTCGTGGCGGCGTGGTGTCGGACCGTCGAATCCGACGTGTCGTCGCTGCCGCACGCGGCGAGGACGATCACGAGTGACAGTCCGATCGCTCCGATTCTCCTACTGGTTCTCATTGCTGTGCTCCCCTTCATTGTTGACGAATGTGGTGACCCATGTGGTGGTCGATGTGCTGTGTGCGTCTGGGATGATCCGAGGTGTCGTCCTCCGGCTCGGGAGGTTCGTCGACGACGACGGCGAAGGCCGCTGCCCTCGGCCACGCGACGCTCGACGGTCGTGCCGACGTCGGCATCGTTCCACGTCGCGCTCGGCGACGGTGACCGCCAGACGGCCGCCGCCGTCGAGTTCGACGTGGACACGCGAGTCGGCGCCCAGGTACTGGACGTCGGCGATGGTGCCCGACGCGACCACGTCGTCGGCAGCCGCGACCTGGGCTCGCTCAGCAACGCGGATCCGTTCCGGCCGAACGGTGTGGGCGCCTCCGACGCCGAGCAGTCGCTCGGACGACGTCGTCGTCGAGGAGGTTGGACGAGCCGACGAAGCTCGGCGACGAACGACGTGGCCGGATGCTCGTAGATCTCGCGGGGTGTGCCGACCTGCTCGAGCCGGCCATGGCTGAACACGGCGACCCGGGAACTCATCGAGAGCGCCTCGCCCTGGTCGTGGGTGACGAAGACGAACGTGATGCCCACCTCGCGCTGGATCGTGCGCAGCTCGACCTGCATCTCTTCGCGCAGCTTGAGGTCGAGTGCGCCGAGTGGCTCGTCGAGCAGCAGGACCCGCGGCTCGTTGACGAGTGCACGGGCGAGCGCCACCCGCTGGCGCTGTCCACCGGAGAGCTGGTTGGGTCGCCGTGCGCCGTACCCCGACAGGCGCATGATCTCGAGCATCTCGCCGGCCCGACCGCGGCGACTCGCCCGAGCGACGCCTTTGACCTTGAGGCCGTACTCGACGTTCTGCTGCACGGTCATGTGCGGGAACAGTGCATAGTCCTGGAAGACGGTGTTGACGTCGCGGTCGTACGGCGCCAGCGACGTGACGTCCTGGCCGCCGAGCAGGATCGCCCCGGCAGTCGGCTTCTCGAAGCCGGCGATCATCCGCAGGACGGTGGTCTTGCCGGAGCCCGACGGGCCCAGCAGCGAGAAGAACTCGCCGTCGGCGATCGTGAGGTCGAGATCCTCGACGGCGACGACGTCGCCGAAGGCCTTGCGGACGCGGACCAGTTGGACCGTGCCTGGTCCATCCCCTCTGGTTCCGGCCACGATGCTCCAACTTCCCGGCGCCACCCCGGTCTTGGGATGACGCCGAGACAGATTAGATGCTGCGGCCGGCCTGCTTCCCAGTACTCGTCCTTCAGCAGCCGCTTGTAGAGCTTGCCGGTGGGGTGGCGGGGGAGTTCGGTCGCGGAAGTCGATCGAGCGCGGGCACTTGACGTCGGCCAGCTGCGCTGCGGCAGAACTCGATCAGCTCGGACGCCAGCGCCGCCGCCGCCGCGTCGTCGGCGGGCATCTCGACGGGCTGCACGACGGCCTTGACCTCCTCGCCGAAGTCGTCGTTGGGCACGCCGAACACGGCGACGTCGACCACCTTGGGGTGCGTGACGAGGACGTTCTCGGCCTCCTGCGGGTAGATGTTCACCCCGCCGGAGATGATCATGTAGGCCTTGCGGTCGGTGAGGTACAGGAAGCCGTCGTCGTCGAGGTAGCCGACGTCGCCGAGCGTGCTCCAGCCCTTCGGATGGCGCGAGCTCTTCGTCTTCTCCGGGTCGTTGTGGTACTCGAACTCGGCGCCGCCCTCGAAGTAGACGGTGCCCGACTCGCCCGGCGGCACGCTCGTCGCCGTCCTCGTCGCAGATGTGCACGACGCAGCCGATCGGCGATGCCGACCGTGCCGGGGTGGGCCAGCCACTCTCGCTGTTGCAGTACACGAAGCCGTTGCCCTCGGTGCCGGCGTAGTACTCGTGGATGACCGGGCCGCACCACTCGATCATCTGCTGCTTCACCGGCACCGGGCACGGCGCGGCGGCGTGGATGACGCACTCGAGCGACGACACGTCGTACTTGCGCGCGGACCTCGTCGGGCAGCTTGAGCATGCGCACGAACATCGTCGGCACGAACTGGCTGTGGGTGACGCGGTGCTGCTCGACGAGCGCGGAGGTACTCCTCGGCGTCGAAGTGCTCCATCGCGACGACCGTGGCGCCGAGCGCATGCGTGGCCGAGGCAGAACCGCAGCGGCGCGGCGTGGTAGAGCGGCGCCGGCGAGAGGTAGACGCTTCGAGTCGTCCATGCCGAACAGCAGCTGGAGCAGCGGCCTGCACGCCGCCGGCGCGTCGTCCTCGAGCGGGGCGTTCGGGAACGGCCGCGTGATGCCCTTGGGCATGCCGGTGGTGCCCGAGGAGTAGAGCATGTCGAGTGCCGGCGACGCGGGCTTCGTCGAGCGGGCTCGGGCGACTGCGCGGCGACGGCCGTCTCGTAGCTCTCGTAGCCGTCGATCGTGCCGTCGAGCATCAGACGCAGCTCGACGTTCGGCGTGGTCGGCGACGATCTCGGCCGCCTGGTCGGCCTTGTACTTCGAGGTGATGTACGCCCGGGCGCCGCAGTCGTTGATGATGTACTCGAGCTCGCGGCTCGTGAGCCGCGACGAGCGCGCAGGTGTAGACGAGCCCGGCGTAGTGGCAGCCCCACACGATCTCGAGATACGCGGTCGTGGTTCTCCATGCACATCGCGACGTGGTCGCCGGGCTGCAGGCCGGCGGCGCGGAGCAGCCGGCTGAGCCGGTTGGCCGCCGCGTCGAGTTCGGCGAAGGTCTGGGTGAAGCCGGACCCGGCCATGATGAGGGCGGGCTTGTCGCCGTGTTGTTCGAGATGTGCACCGGGGAACATGCCCGGGCAACGTAGTCGACCGGTACCTTGCGCCCATGGGTCGAGACCGCTTCGCCGAGTTGATGGCCGTCGATGCCGGAGACGTGCCGCTCGATGAGGCGGCGCTGCTCATCTCGTCCGAGCTGCAGCCCGGGCTCGACCTCGATCGAGTGGTTGGCGGCACTCGACATGCTCGCAGGCGAGTGTCCGACGCCGACCGCCGTCGGTGTGGCCCGTTACCTGTTCGACGACGGGCACTTCGTCGGGAACCGCACGGCCTACTACGACTGGCGCAACTCGTGTCTCGATCGGGTGATCGCCACCCGCACGGGCATCCCGATCAGCCTGTCGGTGTTGATGATCGAGGTGGCCAGACGGGTCGGTGTGAAGCTCGTCGGTGTCGGAATGCCGACGCACTTCCTGGTCGGCGTCGCCGGTGACCCGGAGGTCTTCTTCGACCCGTTCACCGGTGGGCGCCGCCTCGATCGCGCCCAGGCGCGAGGCCCTGTTCGAGGATCTGACACACCGGCAGGTTCCGTGGGACGAGCGGCTACCTCGACCCGACGCCGAACCGTGACATCGTGATCAGGATGCTGAACAACCTCAAGAGCGTCTTCGCCGGTCGTTCCGACGCGGTCCGCCTCGGGATGTCATGCAGCCTGCGCGGCGACGATCCCCGAGCTCGCCGACGCCGAAGACGACGAGATCGCCACCGCCTCCGCCATCTTCAACTGACCGTCCGACGTCAACCCACCGCAACGCGCCGAAATATGTGCACCGATGTGCGCGCACGAGTCGCCGCACTGGTAGGCATATTTCGGGGTTGGGGGTGTCGCGTCGACGTGTCAGCGGAGGGCGGCGGCTGATCAGTTGCTCGCCGAGGAATCGATCTGACGATCGACGTCGCGGTGTCGGGTGCCAGGTGGATCCCGTCGGGTCGGGCGTCGCGGTCGCTGTCGAGGCCCTCGCTCGGAGTACCACGATGCGAGGTCGACGACGCGCACGGTGTCCGGGCGAGAGTCGGCGATCTCCCGGTACACGTCGGCGAGGACCGTGTGGCGTGCGCGGGTCGCCCTCGCCCTCGGTGGCGTCGTTCCACCACACGTTGGGAACCGGCTCGCGGACGAACGCCACGCGGGCCGGCGCCTGCGGCGACCAGGTCGTCGACCAGTTGTGTGTACGCTGTGACCAGCCGAGCGCGGTACTCGGGATCGCTCGGTGCGAGCAGTTCGCCGCCGTCCCATCGCTGGTCGATGATGTCCCACGTCGAGGTCATCACGGCGACCACATCGGGCTGGGTCCGTTCGACCTCGGGGTAGAGCTGGGCCTGGTCCAGCCGTCGCAACTGGCGGTCGACACGATGTCGTCGCCCCAGCTTCGTTCGCCCCCCATCACGAACCCACAGCCCAGTGCGGCGTGCACCTCGGCCTGGGCGAGCTGGGGATTCGACGCAGCCCATAGCACGACACCGTGCCGAGCGCATCGCCCGTGGAGTCGCCGGTGACGACGATCCGTACCGGACGCGCGAGCTCGGGCAGCGCGTGGTCGTTGCCGTGGTGGGCACAGATGGCGTGACGCTCGACCCCGACCTCGACGGTGGATCCGGTCACGGCACCTGCCGTCGGGTCGGGGTCGTCGTCGAGCTGGTGGGAGCGACCGTGAGCGCGACGGGGTCGGGCGTCGACCTCGATGGATAGCGGCCTCGAGCGCGTCGGTCTCGACCTGCCAGTAGTTGGCCGGTCCGGCGGGGACGATCGACGATGGCAACGGCGATCACCGCGAGCGACGCCAGCCGCAGCTGCGCCGGCCGTGACACGCACGGCGTCGCTTGACGCGACCTGATGGGGCGCTCGAGCAGGAAGTAGCTGGCGATCGCGATCACGGCCGTGATGAGGAACCGAACGACGGTCAACGTCGGCCCGTCGAGCCCGGTGCGGTCGGCGTCGACGATCACGAAGACCGGCCAGTGGACGAGGTAGATGCCGTACGAGATCATGCCCGACCGCCACGAGCGGTCGAAGCGAGAGCGCGCGTCGGAGCGCGACTGTCCGCCTGGAGCCCCACGATCAGGCCGCCGGACACCACGGCGACCAGTGGGAGGAATCCCTCGTATGCCGGGCCGCTCGACGCCGGGAACAGCACGACGGCCGACTGCGAGGGCGGCCAGGCAGACCGGAGCGAGCAACGAGACGTGCCTCGGGAGCGACGCGCCGGTGAGCACGAACGCGAGGAATGCGCCGACGAGGATCTCGCCGAGACGCGCCGGGGTCGCCCAGTACGCGGCATCGGGTCCCCAGACGTGCGCGATCACCGGCGCAGCCACCATGGCCGCGAGCGGTCACGGCGCCGACCGCCCACGTCCTGCCGGGCCGGGCGTCGCACGCGGGTCAGCAGCAGCACCACCAGCGGTGGCCACAGCCAGTAGAACTGCTCCTCGATCGCCAGCGACCAGAAGTGCTCCAACGGGGAGACCGCACCGCTGCCCTCCGCGAGCAGATCCTGGTACGACGTGTTGCCCGCGAGCAGCACCCAGTTGGACACCTGCAGCAGTGCCCCGACGACCTGGGCGCGCAGACCGGCCACCCCGTCGAAGACGTCCGAGACGGCGGCGATGACCACGACGGCAGCCACCGTGGCGATGCTCGCCGGCATCAGACGTCGCATCCGACGGCCGTAGAACGCCCGGAATCCGACCGACACCGGTTCCGTCGTGTTCTCGGAGGAGCAGGCTCGTGATCAGATAGCCGGAGAGCGTGAAGAACAGCGAGACACCGAGGTAGCCGCCACCGAAGCCGGGTGTCCCGGCGTGGAACAGCACGCACAGCGAGCACCGCCAGCGCGCGCACGCCGTCGAGGGCAGGCTGATACTCGAGACGGTGGGTCTCTCTCATGGCGGCGACAATCTAGAACCGGCTGACGCATGCCAGACCATCAGGACCGGAGCACGAGCACGCTGCGGCGTCGCTGCAGTCGTCGAAGTACGTTTGCGGGCCATGACGATGACCGATTCCAGCACCGACCTGACGGCCGACGAGCAGCGTGTCAGCGAGCTCGTCGACGAGCTCCTCGCGTCGTTCCCGCCGGCGTCGACCGAGCCGAAGGTGTTCCTCGGCGAGCAGTTCGACCGGGGCCTCGCCTGGGTCCACTTCCCCGAGGGCCACGGCGGCCTCGGCCTCAACCCGAAGCTGCAGAAGCTGGTCAACGAGCGGGTGTACGCCGCCGGTGCGCCCGAACCCGATGTACCGCAACCCGATCGGCCACGGCATGTGCGGCCCGACGGTGGTGGCGTGGGGGAGCGACGAGCAGAAGCAGCGCTACCTGCGGCCGCTGTTCACCGGTGAGGAGATCTGGTGCCAGCTGTTCTCCGAGCCGGGCTCCGGCTCCGACTTCGCCGGCCTGTCGTCGACCGGCGTGCAGGACGGCGACGAGTGGATCGTCAACGGCCAGAAGGTGTGGACGACGCTCGCCCACCTGTCGAAGCTGGGGTCTGCTCGTCGTGCGCACCGACCCGAACGCCGTCAAGCACGCCGGGCTCACCGCGTTCGTCGTCGACATGCAGGATCCCGACGGTCGAGATCCGCCCGCTGCGCCAGATGACCGGCGAAGCCGAGTTCAACGAGGTGTTCTTCTCCGACACCCGCATCGCCGACGCGGAGATGCTCGGCGACCCCGGCGACGGCTGGCGGGTGTCGCTCACGACGCTGATGAACGAGCGGGTGTCGATCGGCGGAACGATTCCGGCCGCGGGGTTCGGGCACCATCTCGGCGCTCGTGCAGACGTGGCAGAAGCTGCCGGAGTCGGCGAAGGACCCCGTTGCGCTCGACGAGGTGATGAAGCTGTGGGCGCGGGCCGAGGTGCTGCGCCTCACCAACATCCGCGCGAACCAGAACCGCAAGATGGGCGATCCCGGGCCCCGAGGGCTCGATCGGCAAGATGGCGTCGGCCGACCTCAACAAGGACATCTACGACGAGGTCGTGAACCTGCTCGGCGCCGACGGGATGCTGTACGGCAGCTACGAGATGATCCGGCCCGAGACCGCGATGGGCTCCGACACGCTCCAGAAGGCGTTCCTGCGCAGCCGTGCCAACTCGATCGAGGGCGGCACGACCGAGGTCATGAAGAACATCCTCGGCGAACGGGTGCTCGGCCTGCCCGGCGACGTCCGCGTCGACCGTGACGTGCCGTGGTCCGAGGTGCCGCGCAGCTGACGCTGGTCGGTCCGATCCGACTGCGGTGGTCGAGCACGCCGCGCTTCAGGTGCCGGTCAGCGCTGCGACGAGCACGTCGCTCGCACCGAGGCTGCGGTCGTCCATCACCGGGCGATCGAGCATGCTTCCGCCGAGCATGCGTGGTCGTGGCGGATTCGATCGAGTTCTGCAGTTCGCGGATGTTGCGCGGCGGCGGGAAGTACTCGTCCTCGTCGGTGACGTCGACGAGCTCGACGCCGTCGGCGCGGTGCGAGGAAGTCGATGACCGCGTCGACCAGTTCCTCGGGCGCCGACGCGCCGGCGGTGACGCCGACGATGCCGGAGAGGTCGTCGGGCAGCTCGTCGACGTCGTTGACCCGGTAGACCCGCTCGCACCCCTCCTCGCTGGCCAGCTGCTCGAGCGCCCGGGTGTTGGACGAGTTCGCCGAGCCGATCACGACGACGACGTCGCACCGGTGGGCCATCTCCATGAGCGCCGACTGGCGGTTGGTGGTGGCGAAGCACAGGTCGCTGCGCCCGGGCGTCCACACGTCGGGGAAGCGCTCCTTGACCGCGCACGGCCACGCCCTCCCAGTCGCGGTGCGACAGCGTGGTCTGGGCGAGCAGCGCCACCGGCTCGTCCGACGGCTCGAGCTGCGTCGACCTCGGCGACGCGACTCGACCCGGTCGATCGAGTCGGGTGCGACGGCCATCGTGCCGACCGCCTCCTCGTGGCCCTCGTGGCCGACGTAGACGATGCGGTAGCCCTTGCCGGCGCGCACCTTCACCTCGTGGTGGACCTTGGTGACGAGCGGGCACACCGAGTCGACGACGTAGCCGCCGCGGCTGCGGGCGGCGTCGACGCACCTCGGGGGCCGAGCCGTGGGCCGACAGCATGATCGGGCTGCCCGACGGGCACCTCGGCGATGTCGTCGACGAACACCACGCCCTGGCGCCTTGAAGCGGTCGACGACGAGCTTGTTGTGCACGATCTCGTGGTAGCAGTACACGGGCGGCTGGAAGCGTGCGCACCATCCACGCCAGCGCCTTGATCGCCATCTCGACGCCGGCGCAGAACCCGCGGGGCTGGGCGAGCAGCACCACGTCGACGCGAGCGTCGCTGTCGCGGCGGGAGACATCTGGCGCAAGTCTACCCGCGACTCGCGACCGGTAGCCTGACGAACCCATGTCCGCCACGTCCGACATCGAGCGCGAGTCGACCGCGCGTCGACGGATCGCTCGCGCCCATCGTCGTCGCCGTCGCTGCCGGGCTCGCCGGCCGATGCTGGCCGGTGTGCGCGCCGGCGACGAGATCGTGCGGGTCAACGGTGACGTGCCGCGCGACATCATCGAGTGGCAGCTGGCCGACCGACGAGGCCGAGGTGGAGCTCGACGTGCTGCCGCGGCGGGCTCGACCTCGCGTTCTCGATCGAGAAGCGGGCGGGCGAGCCGCTCGGCGTCGACGTGTCGAGCGCCGTGTTCGACCGGGTTCGCACCTGCGACAACCACTGCGAGTTCTGCTTCATCTACCAGCTGCCCAAGGGCATGCGCCGCAGCCTGTACCTGAAGGACGACGACTACCGGCTGTCGTTCCTGTACGGGAACTTCACGACGCTCACCCGGTTCACCGAGGCCGACCTCGAGCGGGTGGTCACCGAGCGGCTGTCGCCGCTGCACGTCAGCATCCACGCCACCGACCCCGACGTCCGCAGCCGAGATGCTCAAGAACCCGCGGGGCGCGATGAGCCTGCGCTGGCTGCGGGCGCTGCTCGACCACGGCATCGAGGTGCGCGGCCAGATCGTCGTGTGCCCGGGCGTCAACGACGGTGCGGTGCTCGACGACACGCTGGCCGGGCATCCTCGACCAGTACCCGGAGCTCGACTCGGTGGCCGTCGTGCCGCTCGGGATCTCGAAGTTCAACGGCGAGGCGGCCATGCGGCTCCACACGCTGGCCGAGGCGCGCGGCCGTCGTCGACATCGTCGACGACTGGCAGGACGTGTTCCTGGCGACGCTCGGCCAGCGGATGGTCTACGCCGCCGACGAGTACTACCTGATGGCCGCAGCGGCCGTTCCCGGCCGCCGAGCGCTACGACGGCTTCCCGATGCACGAGGACGGCATCGGCATGGCCCGCACGTTCGAGCCGAGTTCCACGGTCGTGCCGACGAGGCCACCGGCGTGCGGCGCGGCTTCTTCGCTGCCGTCGACGCCCCGCCGAACCCGGCGGCCTACACCGGATTGCGCAGCGGCGTCGGCGTGCGGGCAGCGGCGCGGCTGCCGGCGCGTCGGCGATCTCGTTGCGGCCCCGCCGCGTCGGCTCCGATCGGCGTCCTCACCGGCGAGCTCGGCGCGCCGGTGCTCACCCCGCTCATCGAGTCGCTCGGACGCGACGACGTCCGGGTGATCCCGGTGCGCAACGACTTCTTCGGCGGCAACACCGGCGTCACCGGCCTGCATGACCGGCGACGACGTCGCGCCGCACGCTCGCCGCCGAGCCGCAGGGCCATCGCTACCTGCTGCCCGACGTCTGCCTGTCCGACGAGGGACGCTTCCTCGACGGCACCACGCTCGACGACCTTCCCCGGTCGTCGAGATCATCGACACCGACGGCATCGCCCTGCGCAGCTGCCCTGGAGCAACCATCGGCTCGACGCCGGAACGGAACAACCATGACCTCCAACGAGCCGACCGACGACACGAGCGACGTCGACACCGACCCGACCGCGAGCTGGCCACGGTGGTCATCATCGGGCGCCCGAACGTCGGCAAGAGCACGCTGTTCAACCGCATCGTCGGCAGCCAGCAGGCGATCGTCGAGGACCGGCCCGGCATCACCCGCGACCGCAAGGAGCTCGAGGCCGAGTGGCTCGACATCCCGTTCCGCGTGGTCGACACCGGCGGCTGGATGCCCGGCGGCGACGAACTCGACGCCAAGGTGAGCCGCCAGGTCGAGGCGGCCGTCAAGGGCGCCGACGTGGTGCTGTTCGTCGTCGACGCCTCGGTCGGGCTCACCGACGACGACTCGAGCGATCGCCAACTGGATCCGACGGTCGGGCACCCACGTGATCGTGGTCGCCAACAAGGCCGACAACGACCGCCGCGAGGCCGAGATGTGGGAGTTCATGAGCCTCGGCATCGGCGAGCCCGTCCCGGTGAGCGCGCTGCACGGCCGGCGCGCCGGCGACCTGCTCGATCGAGTGCATCGAGCTGTTCCCCGAGCACCTTCGTCAGCCCGACGTTCTCCAAGCCCGACCCGTGGGCCACCGAAGCGCCCGTCGAGAACGACGACGCAGCCCGCCGTGCCCCGTGTCGCGATCGTCGGGCGGCCCGAACGTCGGCAAGAGCACGCTGTTCAACCGGCTGGTGGGGGAGGACCGCTCGGTCGTCCACGACCTCGCCGGCACCACCCGTGACTCGATCGACACGCTCGTCGAGACCGACGACGGCCCGATCGTGTTCATCGACACCGCCGGCATGCGCCGCAAGGGCAAGATCGACGACGCGGCCGAGTACTACTCGTTCGTCCGGGCGCTGCGCTCGATCGACAACGCCGACGTCGCCCTGCTGGTGATCGATGCCACCGTGGGCGTCACCGCCCAGGACCAGCGCCTCGCCGAGCGCGTCGACGCGGCCGGTTGCCCGATCGTGTTGATCCTCAACAAGTGGGATCTGGTCGGGCACCGAGGAGCGCCTGCGAGGTGCAGGCCGAGGTCGCCGCGCATGCTGGCGTTCGTCGCCGACAGCTCGGTGCTCAAGATCTCGGCGCTGACCGGCAAGAACGTCGACAAGCTGCACCCGCGCCTGCACGAGGCGATCTCGCAGTACCACACGCGGGTGCCGACCAAGGACGTCAACAAGGTGATCGCCGCAGCGCAGCAGCGCCAGCCGGCCGGTGGCGGCGCCAAGATCCTGTACGCCGTGCAGGGCGCGATCGATCCGCCGACGTTCACGCTGTTCGTCAACCGCGAGATCCCGCAGCACTACCTGCGCTACATCGAGCGCACGATCCGTGAGGAGTTCGGCCTCGGTTCGACGGCGCTCAAGCTGCGCGTGCGCAAGCGCCAGTGACGTCGGCCCGGTGAACGTGGACGGAGAAGCTCGATGCCGTGGTGTGAGGAGTGCGCCAAGTACTGGACGCCCAACTCGATGAACGACGACGGCACGTGCCCCAGTGCGGTCGCGTCGTCGAGGAGCCGACGTCGGAAGCCGCCGACGAGGAGAAGACGCCCGTGGCACTTCAAGCTGATGGTGGCCGTGCTCGTCGTGTACCTCGGCTGGCGTTTCGTCCAGATGGTCACCTGATCCCGATTTTCGTGGGCCGGTCCATCGGCCGCTCGGGACGCCGTCTCCTACGGCTGCTCGCCTGACGGTCGTTGCCGTCGCGGAGTGGGGTCGACTTCGTTCGTGGATCGTTCCGTCCGGGAGCGTGATCGTGAGTTCTCTCGTGTCGGGATCCAGTTCGAGCCGCCATCCGCCTTCGTGAACGAGGTGGTGGTGGCGGCTGCAGCTCGGAATGAGTCGGTCAGAGGTCGGTGTCGCCCTGGTGGGCATCCCATTCGTCGACGTGGTGGATCTCGCAGCGATCGAACGACACGTCGCACGTGCCGATGCCGCAGGTGCGGTACATCGCCCGCAACGCTCGCCGCTGATCGTCGGTGGCGAGGCGTCGGCTCCGCCCGACATCGAGGACGACGCCGTCGCCGCCGAGCACCACCGGCAAGATGTGGGCATCGCACGCGAGTCGACGCATGGTCGCAACCGGGACATCGGTGCCGTCATCGAACTCGCAGACGGAGTCGTCGCGTAACCCGCTCACGAGTGTCTCCGCCGCTTCCACCGCCTCCTCGTTCAAGACCTCGCACCCGCCTTGACATAGGAGCATCAGAGATGGCTCGACCTGCGATGAACTGCGTCTCGGCTCGATAGAGTTGCCGCTCCACATGCATACGGGCTGTGGCGCAGCTTGGTTAGCGCGCTTGTCTGGGGGACAAGAGGTCGGGAGTTCGAATCTCCCCAGCCCGACGGATGTACCAGGGGTTTCTCGGCAACGAGGAGCCCCTGGTTCGCGAGCGGGCCCAAGTGCGGGGGAAGTTGCGGGGAAACCCGTCGTGGTTTCTCCAGTCGTCCTCGATCTCAGGTTGGAGGGGATGGTCGTTCGACGGGGCCGCTTGGAGCCTGTGGTCGACGTTGAGGCGGGGTCGGGACCAAGTTGCGAACACTTGGTCCACTCGTCCTCGGTGAGGTCACGGCCGACGATCCGACAGGCGGTCTCGGTCAGGGTGTCGTCGCCCAGCGACCATTGCGTGCCGAGCGCCCGGTGGAACCCGGAGCCGCCCTCGGTGGAGAAGGTCTGCACGACGATGGATTCGCCGGACTCGACGTTCCACACCTCGACACCGCTGCCCCAGTGCCACACAGCGAGGTAGCCGTTGTCGGGGCTCAGGGCGAGGGCAGGCGAGCCCTGATCTGGGAGTCCGCCGTCGTTGGCGGCCCCGCCATTCGGCTCGAGCGTCTTGATGACGGTCAAATCGTCGGCATCGAACAAGGTGACGTCGCCGGGCCACGAGACCGCCGCCAACACAGTTCCGTCCGGCGAGAACGCGACGTTGATCGCGACGCCCGGGCTCTCGCGGATGAGTTCGCCGGTGGCGCCGTCGAGCAGCTGCAGCGAGTTGCCCGTGGGGGCGACGACCCGGGACCCGTCCGGGCTCACCAGGAGTGAGGTTGTGTACGCCTGGTTCGGCACCGGTTGCGTCCATCGAGGAGCCCGGTCGGTGGAAGCGAGGTCCCATGACACCACCCTGCCGTCGCACTTGACGACGACGGATCCGCCATCGGCGCTGCCGGTGAACGCAATGCTCTTTGGTCCGTACCATGGTCGCACGTCTGGATCGTCGAACGACATCGACGACAACAGCTCCACGAACCGATCCACGATGGACCGGTCGATGTCGTCCAAGACGGTCATCGTGCAATTCGTGGTTGTCGGGCTCATCCCCACGATTGGTCGCGTAACGTGTCGCTGTGGCTCGTGTGGTGTTCACCCGGAACCTCCAGCGGCACGTTCCGTGTCCGCCGACCACCGTCGACGGGACCACCGTTGCCGAGGTGCTCGAGGCTGTCTTCTCGGCCAACGACCGCCTACGCGGCTACGTCGTCGATGAGCGCGGCGCGCTGCGCAAGCACATGGTGGTGTTCGTCGACGGCCACCAGCTCGTCGACCGGTCGACGCTGTCCGACGCGGTCAACCCCGACGGCGAGATCTACGTCATGCAAGCACTGTCCGGAGGTTGAGAATGAAACGTCTCGTTCATGTGGCCACACGCAAGGGGTTGTTCGTCGTCGAGGGGGACGGAGCCGACGCGACGATCATCGGGGAGCACTTCGTTGGCGACAACGTCGCGCTCACCGCCGCCGACCCCCGTGACGGGGCCTGGTACGTCGTGCTCGACCACGGACACTTCGGGATCAAGCTGCACCGATCTGACGACGCGGGTCGGCACGTGGTTCGAGGTCGGCGTCCCCGAGTACCCCGACAAGCCCGAGGGGTTCGTCGACGTCGACATGTGGGGCAACGAACGAGCGTGGGCACTCACCAACATCTGGGCGCTCGAGCCGGCACTCGACCGCGACGGTGCGCTGTGGGCCGGCACCATCCCGGGCGGGCTCTTCCGCTCCAACGACCGCGGCGACTCGTGGCAGCTGTCGAGTCGCTGTGGTCCACCGTCGCGGCCGACGTGGGATGGCGGCGGGCGGAGACCAGCCGGCACTTCACTCGATCTGCGTCGACCCGCGCGACCCGAACACCGTGACCATCGCCGTGTCGAGCGGCGGCGTGTGGCGCTCGGGCGACACGGGTGCGAGCTGGACTCCGCACACCCGCGGCATGGTCGCCGGCTACGTGCCACCCGAGCAGGCCGAGTGGCCGGAGCACCAGGACGCCCACCACGTCGAGCAGTGCCCCGGCGCCCCGAACACTTCTGGTGCCAGCATCACATGGGCATCTGGCGGTCGACCGACGACCTCGCGTCATGGCAGCAGATCCACGCCGAGCCGGCTGCATCGTCGTTCGGGTTCGTCGTCGCCGTGCACCCTCACGATCCAGACACGGCCTGGTTCGTGCCGGCGCACTCCGACGAGAAGCGGACACCCATCGACGGCCGCGTGATCGTGACGCGCACCCGCGATGGCGGCAGCTCGTTCGACGTTCTCACCGACGGGTTGCCTCAACGGCACGCCTACGACCTCGTCCTGCGCCACGCGCTCGACGTCTCGGACGACGGCGACCACCTTGCGTTCGGTTCCAGCACCGGCAACCTGTGGGTCACCGACGACCAGGGCGACCACTGGCAGTCGGTCGCGAACCACCTCCCACCCGTCTATTCCGTCCGCTACGTCTGACACCACCGATCGAGATGGATCAAGTCTCGATTGACAAGCCGGAGTTCCGACACCCACACACGACCTCGACAACGTGGTGAACACCTTCGTCGCCGGACATCTCATCATCGGAAGAACGCCACAGCGCTGAACAACGCGACGAACTCGCCCGACATCTGCGACGTGTCGACCGAGGCACTCGATAACGCCGGTCGGTAACCCGCTGTACGGCGCCAAGCAGCCACTCGGGAACGGCCCAAGTCCGGCATCGCCTAATCCCAGCTCGAACGCGCGTACACCGAGGTGGATGGTGGTACTCGTTGCTGAACGGTCTGCTGGAGAGCGGGAAGTCGACGATCGAGCAGCGTTTCGGCAACTCTCGACCTGTGGCGGCTGCCGCGACCGCTCGCCATGATGTTGGTGTGGAGCGTGTCTCAGTCGTCGGAAACTCGGGTGCCGGCAAGTCCACGCTCGCACGACGTCTCGCCGACCGTTTGGGGCTTGTCTACGTCGAGCTCGACGCAATTCATCATCTTCCGGGATGGGCACCCATCAACAGCGAGGCCTTCCTCGAACAGGTCGCGGCGTGGGCCAGGTCTGACAGGTGGGTGATTGACGGCAACTACCGAGCGGTCGTTGTCGATGGCCCCGTGTGGGCCCGCGCCGACACGGTCGTCTGGCTTGATCTCCCGCGCCGAACAGTGATGCGTCGAGTGATAGGTCGCTCCGTGCGACGCGTGATTCGCCGGGAGGAGTTGTGGAACGGCAACAAGGAGTCCTGGCGCGATTTGTTCGCTTGGGACCCGGAACGATCGATCATCCGGTGGTCGTGGACTCAACACGCCAAGTACTGCGATCGGTACAGCGCGGCGATGGCGTCGCCTGACTTCTCGCACATCGACTTCGTCCGACTTCGAAGCAGCAACGACGTCGAGTGCTGGCTGTGCAGCCTCCAACCAGATCGTTCCTCGACATGATCTGCCCACGGGCCCGACGCGCACACTTCGCCGCCCAGAATCAACGCCTGGATCTCGTGGAACGCGCCGCATTGCGGCCAAGCAGCGCATTCGGTGATCGCGCCAACATCCCGCCGTTTGTCGGCACTGCCCGGGTTGGCGGCTGCGGTCGTGCCGCGTGGGGCCACGCTGCGAGTCGCCGTCGAGGTGTCCGGCATCATGTGCATGATGAAATTCGGACTGTTCGGTATCAACAACGGCGCGCTCGCCGATCCGGACTCGTCCGTTCGCGCTGCGCAGGCGGCCGAGGCTGTCGGGTTCGACTCGGTGTGGACCGGCGAGCACGTGGTGCTCCCCGACCCACAGGAGCCGCCGTCGCCGGCGCCTCCGCATGTTCCGATGCTGGACCCGGCGGTGGCACTCGCCTACGTCGCAGCCCACACGTCGACGATCGCGCTCGCCACGGGGATCATCATCCTTCCGCAGCGCAACCCGCTCGTGCTGGCCAAGGAGCTTGCGAGCGTCGACGTGGTGTCGAAGGGACGGCTGTGGTTCGGCTATGCGGCGGGATACCTGCATCAGGAGTTCGCCGCGTTGGGTATCCCGTTCGACGACCGTGGTGCGCGCTGCGACGAGTTCCTCGACGCGATGCTCGAGCTGTGGGACAGCGAGTCGCCCACGTTCGCCGGCGAGACCGTTCGTTTCAGCGGGATTGATGCCCACCCACGGCCCGTTCAGCGGCCGCACCCCCGGTTGATTGTCGGAGGTCAGAGTCCACCGGCGTTCAGGCGAGCCGTGCGCCGCGCCAACGGGTGGTACGGGTTCGCCATGCCACCCGACGCGGTGGCGAAGTGCATCGACGGCCTCGAGCGCGCAGCCGCCGAGATCGACCGGGCTCCGGAGCTCGGCGAACTGGAGCTCACGGTCACCCCGCCGGCCGGGCCGGTCGACGGTGACACGGTCGACAAGTACCGACAACTCGGCGTGGCGCGCCTGGTCATGCTGCCGCGAGCCCGCGACGTCGAGAGCATCATCCAGTTCGTCACCGACACGGCCGAGGCCCATCAGGGATGAGCTCCCAGGGACCGACTGACCGGGCAGGTGCGGTTGTTGACGATGGCGGCGGCAGCTGAGGCCGCACCGTCGGGCTACCAGGCGTACGCTTCGGGTGCTGTGCCGCCCGGGCCGGGGAAGATGGCGTCGATCGATGTCAGCGTGTCTGGATCGAGGGTGATCTCGAGGGAGCGCAGTGAGGCGCCGTCGAGCTGGCCGCGTGTGCGTGGGCCGATGATCGGGCAGGTGACGCCGTCCTGAGCGAGGAGCCACGCCAACGCCACAGCTGCAGGCTCCTCACCGAGTTCAGCGCACAGCTTCTCCCATTGCTCCAGTCGAGGGCGCAGTTTGTCGATCCGCTTCAGCGATTGCGGGGACTGGCGACGGGCACGGTCGGAGTCGCCGAGTACGCCGCCGAGCAGCCCGCCCGACAGCGGGCTCCACGGGATCACGCCGACGCCGTACTCGCGACATGCCGGGAGCACCTCGAGTTCGACGGTGCGCACCAAGAGGTTGTAGTGGCTCTGCTCGCTGACCAGGCCGAGCGTATTCCGGCGGGCGGCGGCTTCGTTCGCTCGAGCGATGTGCCATCCGGCGAAATTGCTGCTGCCGACATAGGTGATCTTGCCTTGTTGGATCAGGGTGTCCATCGCCTGCCAGACCTCCTCCCACGGCGCGGTCCGGTCGATGTGGTGCATCTGGTAGAGGTCGATGTGGTCGGTCCGCATCCGCCGAAGGCTGTCCTCACACGCCATCCGGATGTGACGTGCCGACAGCCGGCCGTCGTTCGGCCACTCGGACATCGCTCCGAAGAGCTTCGTCGCCAGGACGATCTTGTCCCGCCGGCCGCCGCCCTGGGCGAACCAGCGTCCGATGATCGACTCGGTGGCGCCGGCGCCCAGGTCGCCGCCGTAGCGGTTCGCTGTGTCGAAGAAGTTGATCCCGAGCTCGACCGCGCGATCCATGATCGCGAACGACTCGTCCTCGGGCGTCTGCGGCCCGAAGTTCATCGTGCCGAGACACAGCTCGCTGACCTGGAGAGCCGTGCGGCCCAGTCGTCGATAACGCATTGACCCAGCCTCGCAGACCCAGACGCCTGTGCCCCACGCCGAGTGACTGAGAACGCGCACCCGGATCCCACCGTCCGACGCCCTACCGGCAGTGGACGCGCCGTGCGCCCGATGCGTCCTGGTGTTCTACTGGTGTGTATCGGAGGGCTCGCCGTTCGGTACCGGTGGCCCATGACGTGTGGAAACGAGGCGACCATGGACACGGAGAATGTTGCACCCGACACCAAGGGTGTGACGGTCGAGCTGCTGGCGACCGTCGACCTGGGCTCCGAAATCGAGGGCATGGCGGGACTCCAGCTCAGAATGCGCAAGGTAGGTCACGATCGATCCTGGGGGTGTCTTCGGACCGCTGCACGACCACAAGGGTCGGCCAGGCGTGGTGTACGTCATGCAAGGAGAGATCACGGACCATCGAGATGGGCTGGCCAAGGTGTATGGCCCGGGACTCGGGTGGCCTGAGGACAAGAACACCACTCACTGGCTCGAGAATTGGGGGACGACAACGGCGGTCGAGATCTCGGTCGACATCGTCAGGCAGGAATGAGTTGATGCCGCCGTTCTTGTCGTCGCGCTTCGCCGGCGAGTCGTCTGACGCCTCGATCGACCTCGCCGTCCAGGTCGGCGTCGAGGTTCTCGTCGAAGGACACGGTGAACTCGACGTCGTCGAAGCCCACGAAGCAGTGAGCCGCGGTGAGGAAGATCGTCGGGCTGATCAGGGTGCCGGTGCACCACTGGAACGACCGCCCGTCGGGGACGGTCCCGATCACGGTGCCGACGTTGGGGTGACGTCCGGCATCGGGCTCGCCGAACGTGATCGCTCCGGCGGACTGTCGGCTCCGGTCACGGCGACGCTCCCGAGCAGCATGGGAGGCCGATGGTGAGCACGCGGTGAGACATGGGTTCCGGTATCGGTGTCGGTGCCCTCTGACGGGATGCGATGAACGCACCAGCCACGTAGAGCAGGGAGGGACGGGGTGACCTTGGTCCCTACCGGCGGAGCCGCGAGATTCGTCATGGTGGCTGCCATGTGTCTTGTCGAAGGAGCGTCGGAGAACACCCGCGGACCGCAGACCTCGAAGCGCCCGGTCATGGTCGATTGCTGGGCCGAGGCTGTCATCGACCTGGGTCGCGCGCAGTCCCGAAGGAGACACCCCAGCAACCTCGAGCCGGCGCGGATGAAGGATGGAGGATTCGAGTCGACCGACTGGGCCGTCTGAGACCTGGTCCGCTGCGCTTGATCGGCGTGTCAGGTATCGGGATCGCCTCGACGAACAGCGAGGTCGGGACGGTCGCAGACATCGAAGACGCCGTCGAAGACGACCTGGCAGGAGTTCTCTTCGAAGGTGACGACACGCTCATCGCGAGACATCGTCGGTGGATTCAGGGTGGCCGTGGACGCCGATCCGTTCTCGACGACGACGGTAGGGCCGGGTACGTACTCTCTGTAACTCTGGCTCGGAGAGCCCCCACTGTGCTGCTTCAGCGACTTCGTGCCGGCTGACAGCCCTTCGCTTTCGGGTTGCGTGACGGTCCTCACCGTGAAGGCAGACGAGCAGGTCAACAGCACGGTGAGCGGCATTCCGCCGCGCAGTGGCCAGGGGCCGGGGAGCGAGTGCCCGACCGGGTAGGTGCCCAGCCGGGACCGTGGTGTCGCCCGGTCGTGTGGCGCCGGGATGCTCATCAGTGCGGTGTGGTCCTGGCCCCGAGACGTCCGGGCTCGGCGTTCATCACCGCTGAACCCGACGGCGCCCGCGAGGAACGGATCGAACCAGCGTTGAGCCGGGCAACTCTGTATGACCCCCTTGTCATGATGGGGTCATGGTCGTGGGGATCGCATCGGGGAGGGCGGCGGACGCGCCGCTCGGTGTGCTCGATTCGGCTGATGTGGCGACGGTGACGTTGCGTCGGGCACGGGCGGCGCAGCTGGATCGGGTGCACGAGGTGGTGGAATCAGGTCGCTGGTATGTGCACGGGTTCCGGTCGCCGCAGGCTTGGCTCGCGACGACCACGGGTGAGGCACCGGGGGCGTGTTCGCTCACGTTGCAGTTGGCGGAACGGATCCAGCACATGCCGATCGTCAAGGATCGTTTCACTCGCGGGATCCTGGCCGAATCGGCGTTGCGGTTGTTGGCCGACACGTGGCGGGCCGATCTGGCCGACGTGTTCGCCCGTGACGAACAGATGCTGGTCGGCTGGGCGTTGAACCTGACGCATCGTGATTTCAAGATGGTGCTCGCCACGTGGCGGTTGCATGCCGACCCCGACGGAGCCGCCCGGTCGGCGCAGGACCGGTTCGAGTCACGCAAGCTGCACCTGTCCGAGCTGCTCGACGGGATGGGACGCCTCGACGGGCTCCTCGATCCCGAAGGCATGAAACTCGTCCAAGAAGCCATCCGGATCCTGTCGACACGCGCCGACGACGACGAACGCACCCCCGAACAGCGTCGTGCCGATGCGTTGGTGACGATGGCCAAACAAGTACTCGCCAACCTGGAGCCGACCCCGGGTGTGAAACGCAACCGTCCCAAGCTGATCGCCACGATCAACGTGACCGACCTGATCGCCGCCACCTTGGGCGGGACGCTCGACACGAACACCGGGCCGATCACGCTCGGCGCGGAGGCCATCCGGCGCATCGCCTGCGACGCCGGCATCCACCGGCTCATCGTCGGTGCTGACGGTGTGATCATCGACTACGGCCGCCAGACGCGCAGCGTGTCCGACGCACAATTCGACCTGCTCACCATACGCGACCACGGCTGCCGCATCCCCGGCTGTCCCATACCGCCGGGTGGTTGCGACGCCCACCACAGCATCCACTGGGCCAACGACGGCAACACCGACCTCGACGACCTCATCTTGCTGTGCTGGTATCACCACCACCTGTTGCACGAACAACACTGGAGTCTCGAGCCCTCCGGGGCCGGACACTTCGTGTTGCGAGACGCCAACGGGAACACCCGCCCGATCCGCCCACCCATGATCGGCCTCGCCCTGTCCGCACCACTGCCACTCGACGACAGCGTGTGACGTCCGACGAGGCCTGGGCTCCGCTCAGTCCGGAGTGCTGTCAGCACCGATGTGCGAACCGCCTCCACCGATGTGCGAACCGCCTCCACCGATGTGCGAACCGCCTCCACCGATGTGTGAACCGCCTCCACCGATGTGCGAACCGCCTCCACCGATGTGTGAACCGCCCCCACCGACGCCGCCGCCGGTCGGTGCGTCACTCCCATCGATCGAGTGTTGGTGCATCGCACTCGCAATGGCGGCCAGTGCCGGTGCGCTGATCCATCGGCCGTCGGGAGGGTGATCCCAGCCGAGACGCGAGTACGCGAGGAGTACGGCAGCCTGCGTCCCGATGCCCCACTTGCCGTCTTCGGCCTCACTGCTGAGCTCCATGAGTCCCACGGACAACAGCAGCCGCTGGAGATCCCTGATCTCGCGTTTACGACTCTTGCCGGTGATCATGATCGCCCCCTGTTGTGCCATGGCGAACGAGAAAACCGTCCCCCGACTGGTCACGTAGTGTTCCACGTGTGAGTTCACGAGGCAACCGCCGGTGACCGAGCCGCCGACCGGTGAGGTGACCTTCCTGTTCACCGACATCGAGGGCTCGACGCGGCTCTGGGACCAGTGGCCCGACATCATGGAAGCAGCGCTCGCCGAACACGATCAGCGCGTGCGTGCTGTCGTCGAAACGTGGACCGGTTACGTCTTCACCACCGCCGGTGACAGCTTCTCGGTCGCCTTCGGATCGCCCACCGATGCCGTGGCCGCAGCCATCGCCATCCAACTTGCGATGCGTGAGCCGGCCCTCGGTCTCGACCTGCGGGTCCGCATGGGGCTCCACACCGGATCGGCATCGAGCAGAGACGGTGACTACTTCGGTGGAGCCCTGAACCGGTGCGCGCGTCTCACATCGACTGCGCACGGCGGTCAGATCCTCCTGTCGGCATCCACGACGGAGCTCGTCGCTGGCGCGCTCCCCGATGGCGTGGAACTGGTCGACATGGGCGTGCACCGTCTCCGTGACCTGGCCGAACCGGAGCGCATCCATCAGCTGAGTCACCCCGAACTCCAGTCCTCGTTCCCCAAGCTTCGATCACTCGAGGGTCCCGGCGACACCCTTCCGGGGCAACTCACCAGCTTCATCGGCCGCGAGCGTGAGATCGGCGACGTCGAAGCGCTCCTCGCCGACCACCGCCTCGTCACCCTGTCGGGCGCCGGTGGGGCGGGCAAGACACGTCTTGCGCTCGAGGTGGCAGAACATCTCGTCCCTGCCTTCCCCGATGGGCTCCGCTTCGCAGAACTGGCCGCCCTCTTCGACAAGGACCTGTTCGAGAACGAGGTGGCCGAACGTTTCGGCGCGACGCCGGTGGCCGATGTCCCGCTGGCCACGACCATCGCCGACGCGGTGGGCGGACGCGAGATGCTGCTGATCCTCGACAACTGTGAACAGATCGTCGAACACGTTGCATCGTTGAGTCGCGACCTGTTGCTGGCGTGCCCAAACCTGCACATCATCGCGACCAGTCGCGAGCGGTTGGCCATCGCCGGCGAAGTCGTCTACCGGGTGCCTTCGCTGTCGCTGCCGCCGGCCGACGCCGACGCCGCGACGAGCATGGAGTACGACGCCATCCGTCTCTTCGCGGACCGCGCCCTGCTCGCCGACCCTGCGTTCGAGATCGGACCGGCCAACGTCACCGACGTCATTGCGATCTGTCGTCGTCTCGACGGCATCCCGCTGGCGCTCGAACTCGCCGCCGCGGGTGAGATCGATGTCGCCGGCGCAGATCGCGATTCGGTTGAACGAACGATTCCGAATCCTCACCGCCAGCGAACGCTCCGGCAGCCACCGCCAGCAGACCCTGCTGCGGACCATCGAATGGAGCCACGATCTCCTCGATCAGCGTGAACGGATGGTCTTTCGCCGCCTCGGCGCGTTCGCCTCGGATTTCAGTCTCGAGGCGGCCGAGCGGGTGGCCGCCGACGGAGAGGTCGACGAGCTCGACGTGCTGGACGTGATCACGGGGCTGGTCGACAAGTCGATGGTCACGACCGAGTCGGGCGTCGACCGTGCGACCCGCTACCAACTGCTCGAGAGCATCCGCGAGTTCGCGGTCAGGCAACTCGACGACGCCGACGAGCGGGATGCAACCGATCGGCGCCATGCCGGGTACTACGCAGATTTCGCCGAGTCACTGCAAGCGATGCACCGCCGGGGCGAGCTGGCCACGGGACTCGTCCTGCTCGACGAATCGGAAGACGACTTCCGTGCCTCGTTGCGGTTCGCGCTCGACGCCGCCGAGTGGGAACTGGCGGCGCGCGATCGTCGGAGGATTGGGGTACCTGTGGTACGCCGCGGGAACCCACCGCGAGGGAGTCCAGTGGTGTCGGGAACTGTTCGATGCCGACCCCGACCTCCCGGATCTTGTCCGCGCCGGGGCCTTGCACAGCTACGCGAGCCTGCTCGGGGTGACGGGACGACCGGACCTCGGCATCGAGGTGAGCCACGAGCAGATCGCGCTGCGTCGGCAACTCGGTGATCCGCTCCGACTCGGTGCCGCCCTGAACAATCTGGGCAACCTGATGTTCGACATCGGTGACCACAGTGGCGCACAGCCGGTCCTCGAGGAGGCGATCGCGAAGTTCCACGAGTGCGGCGAGAGCGCATCGTTGATGTTGAGCACCCTGGGCGGTGGGGCGTGGTGGGTCGGGAACTACGACGACGCCGAACGTCGCTACCGGGAGGCACTGGCCGAGGCTCGAGCCGCCGAGGACGCGTACGCCATCGCTGTTGCGATGGGAGGGCTCGGCCAGTGCCTCCTGTCGATCGGCAAGTGTGACGAGGCGAGGTCGCAGTTGGTCGAGGCCCGTGAGCGATTCGAGGAGCTCAACGTCAATCCGGGGGTCGCCGATGCCGATCTCTTCCTGGCCCTGGTGGAACGCGAGGTCGGCTCGTACGCCGAGTCGGCACGCCGACTGCACATGGCGCTCAATGCGCCCGGCGAGACCTGGTACGACGAAGCGGACTACTGGGTCGCCCAGACCACCGCGTCGATCATCGACGACCATTCCACTGCGGCGATGCTGATCGGAGCAGCAGCCGCGCGCTACGAGCGCAGCAACATCCCGCAGTCGGTGTCGATTGCTCGCGAACTCGAACAGACCACGGACACGCTCCAGCGCGTGCTCGGGCCCGAAGAATTCGGCCGTTGTCATCGTGCCGGTGGTCGCCGGACCAGAGCCGAGATGCTGCAGGCGACCAATGAGGCCCTCGAATCGTTCATCGCCCGTGTCGGTGGGCCGGACTCCCGCGGAGACCCTGGCCATGGCATCTGATCCCCGACGCCATCGAGATCGTCGCACGAGTAGTTCCGGACCCGGCCGATGAGCACGACCTGTTCTTCGAGGGTTCCGACGGCACGGCGGGCCCGTCGCGGATCGGCCCGGAGGAGTACCGGCGCTACGTCGGCGAGACGTGGCACCAACGCGGGCAGGAATGCACGGGATTCGCCCTGGCCGCGATCGCCAACTATCTGACGCGCAGGCAGCTCGGAGACGAGCGTGCTCCCTCGGTGAGCCGTCGGATGCTCTACGAGATGGCGCAGCGATACGACGGCAACACCGGGAAGTCGTGGGAGGAGACCTCGACCCTGCGAGGTGCACTCAAGGGCTGGAGTCGCACCGGTGCCGCCCGGGACGAGCTGTGGCCATACGACCCGCACGACGAGGACAACTCGGTTCACGGAACCCTCACGCTGGCCCGACTGCTCGATGCCCGGACGCGTCCGTTGAGGTCGTACCGCAAGATCCGCGAGCACCGGGTCGCCGCCATGAAGGGTGCCCTCGCCGACGGACATGTCCTCTACGTCAGCGCCAGGTTGCATGCCGGGTGGTACCGGCTGTTCCTCCGCGACGACGACGATCACCCGGTGATCACGATCCTGCCCGGCGAGGAACCCTTGGGTGGCCACGCGTTCGTGATCGTCGGGTACGACGACGATCGGGCCGCGTTCTGGGTGCACAACTCGTGGGGCCCCGAGTGGGGTGTCGAGGGCTACGCGCTGCTGCCCTACGCCGACTGGGAAGCCCGCGGTCAGGACGCGTGGGTCGTCGACATCGAACCACTGCTGTCGCGCGACGGCGACGCGGCAGGCGGTGCGGCGGCAGGCGGTGCGCCGGCGGGCGGGGGATCGGCGACTGCCGCCGAGACCCGCTCGTACCGAGACATGTGGCCGCATCTGGTGGTGCTGCGCGACGACGGCAGGCTGGCGTCGGACGGCCTCTACGAGATGGACGCGAGATCCGTCGGCACCATGCTCTTCCTGTTCCAGGAGGCGACCATCGAGTGGAAGCGCCGACGCCTGGCGATCGTGGTCGACGGTGGATACCTCCCGACCGCCGAAACGATCGAGCGTCAACGAGCCGTACGCGACCGGCTGATGAACGAAGAGATCTACCCGATCTTCGTGATCTGGGAGACGTCGTGGTGGTCGGATCTCGAGGACGAGCTGAGCCAATGGCTGGAACGCTTCCAAGGCTCACCGGATCATGTCGACGTCGAACGCGCGGCGATCGATCGGTCGATCGCGGGACTCCTCTGGTACGAGATCGTTCGCCGGTCATCGGCCGCGTGCGCGTCACCCGCCGGTGGCGCCAGGCTGCTCGCCGAGGCGATCGCGATCAAGCGGAGCCAACCACCCACGCCCCGGCGCGGCCCCTTCGATCTCCATCTCGTGTCCCACGGCGCCGGCGACCTCCTCGCCACCGAACTGGCCGGGTTGCTGCCACAGCCGATCTCGACGGCGACCGCTCTCGCCCCGGCGACGGCCGTGCCGACCTTCGAGGGTGTGTACGGCGCCCTGCTCGACCGCGGTCGGCTCGATCATCTGGCGGTCGTGACCCTCGATGCAGTAGCGGAGGCCGCCGATCGTGTCGGACCCCTCGACCGGTCGTTCCTCCGGCTCATCCCCGAACTTCGGGTCGATCCCGGCGAGGCCGCGTCGCAGTGGCAGCCGGTGCTCGGGCCGGCCATGGGTGTCGGGGATCGTCACGTGGTCGAAGCCCGACTCGGCGCCCATCGAGACGCCGGACGGCTCACCTGTGTGGACGTCTCCGAGTCGAGTCACCTCGACCTCGTCTGGGATGTCGCCGTCCACGACTCGCTCGTGGGCACCATGCGGAGTCACGAATCGTCGTTCGTCCGGCTTCCGACCGTGCAGTCCGACCCGCTCGCATCGGCAAGAGCCGCACTCCGCGAACGCTGAAGGCAGCGCCGCCAGGGAGCGCAGGTGTCAGGTCGGTGTCGGATCGATTCGGGGCGACTCTGCCGGCAGGCCGCTCAGGTGAGCGGCGTCGTTGTAGCGGATGAGCTGCCACGTTCCCGATGGTGCCCGACGGAATTCGGTGATCGACGTGTTCAGGGTCTGCAGCTCGAAGGATCCTGTCGGGGCGGCGCGCAGGAGCTGACGGAATGCGGCATCGACCACACCGCCGTGGCACGCCACGACGATCGTGCGGCCGGCGTGTTCGCGCACGGTTCGTGAGATGGCGGCACCGACACGGAGGTGGAATTCCGCAGTCGTCTCACCACCGGGGAACACGTCGTGGTGGGGATCGCCACTCCAATCGGGCGACCCGAAGCGCTCGACGTAGCCGCCGAAGCTCATGCCGTCGATCTCCGGACCCGGATCGTGCTCGCCGAAGCCGCCATCGATCTCCAGCCCGACGTCGGCGAACGATCGAGCGATGATCTCGGCCGTCTCGATCGCGCGCTGGAAATTGCTGGCGATCAGTACGTCGGGGGCCAGCTCGCCCGTCTCGATCAGTCGCTCCCGAAGGCGCTCGGCCTGCAGACGTCCCAGCGGCGAGAGGCCCGTGCACGTGCGGAATCCACCGATCACCCGGTTCACGGTGACGTTCGATTCGCCGTGGCGGATCAGAACGAGCGTCGTCGGATGTTCTTCGGTGGAGTCGGTCACGGATCGTGAGGGTACGCGCCGCACGGTTCGAAATTGTTCGTGAGCGGGATCATCGCTGCGGCGTCGGCACGGTCGCGGAACTCCGCCAGGCCGGGTTGCGCGGCGATCCAGTCGAGACGTCGGGCCTGCCCGTCGGTTGCAGGGTCGACCCTGAACACGAACGCACTGAAGGCCTCCGCGAAGTCCTCCTCGGGGTTGGTGGCGGCGTACGGTCCGAAGAAGCCGTCATCGATCGCGCAGCGAGCGTCGGCGCCTTCGGGGGAGTCCACCTCGGGATCGACGTCGTCGAGCACGTCGGCGGGCCAGAACTCGTCGATCCATGCGACGATCAACGCGTCCTCGAGATAGCAGCCGTCGCCGTTGTAGTACGTCGAACACCCGTCGATGGCCTCGTCGGTCCGTTCGAGTTGCTCCGGCGTTGCGGTGAACACGTGAGTGAACTCGTGAGCCAGTGTGAGCAGGAGTTCGTCGGGGTCGGCCTCCGCTTCGACCGTGTTCACCGACATCTGGAACTGACTGGCCTCGTCGTCGATCGGGTTCACGAACGCGAGCGTCTCGGCTGCTTCCTCGCCGTTGGGCTCGAAGCCGGCGAACAGCGCGAGATCCGACAGCTGTGCCTGCGGGGCGATCGTCGCCAGGTCGTCCCAGGCGGCGACGATCGTGGGGTCGGGTGTCCCGAAGCACAGCTCGCCGAGGTCGCCGTCGACCACCCGGTATGCCGACCTGAACGCCAAGGTCTCGTCGTCGCCGCTGAGGGCGTCCTGGTTGCACTCGGCCACTGTCGGCGGATGCAGCACGTCGTCGCAGGAGCTCGCGCCCCATGCCGCGGTGAGGATCATTGCGATCGCCCAGCGACGTCGTCCCGAATGGGTCACCGCTCGATCATGTCAGCCGCTGTCCGCCGTGATCGAAAGTGCATTCGTACGGCGATCGGCGTCGTACAGTCGAACCGTGGGAGAGCGCATCGGCGACAGGTATGTGGTCAGTGACGACGAAGCAGGTCCGCTTCGCAGCGGACGGCTACGTCCATCTCCCGTGGCGTGCTGACCGCCGACGAGGTCGATGCCATCGAGGTCGTCTACGACACGTTCATGCGGGGCGAGATCGACGTGCCGGGCAAGGACCTCTACGACATGGTGACGGGGGAGTACGGCACCGACCCGAGCAACTATGCGATCTTCAACGTGATGCTGCCGCGGCGCTACCACCCCGACTGGCAGGACAACATCTTCGAACGTGTCGGCTTGTCGATTGCCGAGCAGTTGTGCGGCGAAGGCATGGTGCTCGACTTCGACCAGCTCCTCGCCAAGCAGCCCGGCCGCGACGACGCCGTGTTCGCATGGCATCAGGATCAGGCCTACTGGATCAACACCGACGACCGCCGCACGGCGACGTGCTGGCTCGCCGTCGACGACTCCACGATCGAGAACGGGTGCATGCAGTTCCTTCCCGGGAGCCATCGCGAATCGGTTCGACCGCATCGCCCACTCACCGGCAGCCGGGAGGACCAGCACACGCTGGTGACCGACCTGCGGCCCGATGACGTGCTCGTCGCCGTGGAGATCCGTCGCGGCGACATCACCGTCCACAACGAAGGGGTGCTGCACGGGTCGGGAGGCAACACCTCGACGACCAGTCGTCGGCGGGCGTACATCACCGCGTTCCGCTCGATCGAGACGGTCCGTCAGGAACGAGCGCTCGGCTTCACGCACTCGCACAACGACGCGCAGGATCTGCTCGCCAACGTCGACGGTCTCCTCGCCACCGACTGACCGGTCTTTCCGGACCCGACCCCGCCTCGCAAGAAGCGCCATCACGTCACCGACGACTGCTACCGTGCGGCAGCTTTCATCGGGGCCGTGGGGCCGCTCGACACAACAGAGGATGCTGCAACATGAGGATTCGTGGAATCGGGCTGGTCGTAGCCCTCGTCGCCTTCAGCACGGTCACTGCCGTTATCGGCTTCTCGGGTGGAAGCAGCGAGTTTCGTCGTGTCGACCACCGCCGACAGCGGGGCCGGCTCGCTCCAGCAGGCGATCCTCGATGCCAACGCGACGGCCGGTGCCGACATCATCACCTTCGACCCTGCGACGAATACCGTGCCGATCGTCGACATCGATCTGCCGGCGATCACCGAGTCGCTCACGATCCAGGGCAACGGCGTCGGCCAGACGATCATCGAGCCGGGGTATGCGGATCCGGGGAAGCTCTACATCGACGCAACAACGGGAACGTTCGCGCTCAACGATCTCACGGTTCAGGCGGGCATCGTCCTCGTCGAGTCGACAGGTGCCGTGACGGTGGGGTTCACCACGTCGACGCCCTGGACAACGCCGAGATCGAGCTCACGGCCCTCGATGGAACGCTGGCGGCGACGATGACGGAAAGCCGAATCGAGGGGTCGTTCCGTAACGCCCTCACGATCCGTGGTGCGCGGTGGCTCGCTGACCGTCGAGCGATCGCTGATCGCCAACATCGACGGCGCTGCTGTCACCAGCACTGACGGTGCGACGCTGACCATGCGCAACAGCACCGTCACTGGGATCGGCGACGGCACGGACGGCATTCGCGTCGGCGGGCCGACGACGCTCGTCAACGTCACCCTCTCCGGCGATCGAGGATTACGGGATCCTCCCCATTGGCGAGGTCGCCGACGTCCCGGTGTCGCTGACGAACACCATCATCAACGACACCAGGCGACGCTTCGTGCTTCGGCTCGCTCGTGGTCACGTCCGGCGGCGGCAACATCACCGATGACGCCACCTGCGGCCTCACCCAGCCGGGCGATCTCCAGACCACCGATCCGCTCCTGGGCGCGCTCGCCGACAACGGCGGCCGTACGAGGACGCTGCTCCCGCAGGCCGGCAGCCCTGTCATCGACGGTGGCGTCGCGGCCGGCTGCCCTGCGGTCGACCAGCGTGGCCTCGGGCGCCCAGCGGACGGGGATGGCGACGCCGTCGCCGTCTGCGACTCCGGGGCGGTCGAGGTCGGAGCCGTTCAACCCACGACGAGCACCACCACGACGGTGGCGCCGATCGAGTCAACCGCGCCGGCAGTCACTGCGCCTGCCGCGGCCGTTCCGACGACCTCGATGGTGACCCTGCTCCCCGAGACCGGTACAGGGACGAACACCGGGATCGGTCTGATCGGGGCGATCCTGCTCGGTCTGGGCTCGTTCCTCGTGCTCGCCGTTGCTCGCCGCCGCCCGGCAAGCTGACCGCACCGGTCTTTCCGGACCCGACCCCGACAGACCGGTGGTCGTAGGGTCGGTGCATGCAGCTGACCTACTCCGAGCAGGAACTGATGCAGGATCATCCCGACCTGCAACCGCAGGTGATCCTCGGCCAACGAGTGCACGGCGGATTCGACGACAGCGGCGCCTATCGACCGCCCCGGGCCCTCGTCCGCGAACGAGCGCTCGACGCGTGGAGCGAGGCACTCCGCGATCGCGGCGGCGACGTGTTCGACGCGAACTCGTCGCTGCTCGCCGGTGCCCGCGTCGTGAACGTTGACGCAGCAGCGCGTCCTGCTTCGCAACGGCCTCGGCAGGTGGTTCTGGGACCAACTCACGATCACCGGCAAGATCGAGGCGCGAGGACGTCTGCTCGCCGACATCGCCTTCCCCGACCTCCAGCCCGTGATCGTCGACGACATCTCCGAGATGGCGATCGGCCATCTCGGCGGCGGATTGCTCGTCGCCCACGGGCTCGACGAGGGCGGCCAGCCCGATCTCGGCATCGGCGGCCACGACGTGATGTGGTTCCTCGCCCGCGACCTGGCATTCGGTGAGGACGCCTACCCCGACGCCGAACCGCCCGACAACATCGGCCGCCCCGATGCCGGCACCCGCCTCATGCCCGAGCTCCCGCCGGAGATCGAAGGGCTGATCTCGCTGCTCGCCAACCTGCTCATCATCGAGTTCCGCGCCGAACTCGGCTTCGCCGAGGCCCAGGCGATCCTGCGGTCGCCCGATGTGTTCGTCGATCGCCGTGACGAGGCGGAGCTGGCCGCCGAGATCATCGAGCGGATCCGTACCGACGAACTCATCCACGTCCGCTCACTGTGCGTGTACCTCGGCGAGTTGCGATCGGTCACCTTCCGCACCGACGACGGCGGCACCGTCAGCGGCAGCGAACTCATCGACCGGTTCTGGGACGGGATGGTGCACTGGGCGACCGTCGAGCAGCCCGCCCTCGCACGCCGAACGGATCCGCCCAGAGGTCGAGGCGTACATCGCCACGCATCCCGAGGCCGATCGGGTGCGCGCCGAATTCGACGCCGCCGAGGGCTGAACGTCAGATCCAGCAGGCCTCGCTCGAGCGCAGCCGGGCCCGCAACGCCCAGGCGAGCAGCACGATCGACGCGACGGCGAGGAATGGCTGGATCGGCTCGAACCACTGCCGGGCACCCGTTGTGCCGAGCGCCACGATGACCAGCTTGTTGCAGACCGGACAGCCGACGGCGAAGAACGACAGCAGGCCGGCGATGCCGCCGCGCCGGGTCGGTGCGTCCATGTCGTCGAGCGATGTCGGCGGCGCCGGCGCGGTCGCTGACGTACGTCGCGGCGAGCAGCCCGCCGAGGACGGCGGTGATCGGCCAACGTCGGGTACGACCACCACGTGACCGGAACCGGCCGGCCGAAGACCGGATTGGGGATCACATCGGTCGGCAGGCCGATCGCCAGCGCCACCAGCACGGCGGCGACGCCGGCGACCACGACGTGGCGACGCGACCACGTCCGAGATGGTGTCGAACGCGCCGGCGTCGAGCGGTCGGAGGCAGCTCGCCGATCTCGATCACGTGGATACCCTAGTGGGTATTACTCGGAGAGTGAACCAGGTCGATGCGACCGAGTTCAGGACGCGACGACAGAGCCGTCGTCGCTGCCCCGACGACCTCGTCGAAGCGCGCCGACACCGCATCGAACCAGGCCGGGTCGTCGTCGGCGAACGCCGCTCGAACCTGGGCGCGAACGGCGTCGGCACCGTCGCTTCGGGGGTCACCGTGGGCATGGAGGACCGCGTCGGCCCGCAACGCCTGCAGCACGCGTGACCATGTCGACGGTGCCGAACTCGAGCGCCACCGCGGTGACCTCGACACCGGGCAGGAGCCGATCGAGAGCGCCCGAGCCAGTCGCCGCTAGAGCTGGCCGACACGCTCTCGCCGTCGACCATCGACCGGACGTCACCCCACCAGGCCGTGCCTCGCTCGTACCCGGCATCGTCGCGCGCCCTCGTGGGAGATCAGCTCGCCGTGGCCCCACGGGCCGAGACCGGTGTGCAGGTCGATCACGGCCCAGCCGTCGTGCGGCGTCCCGACGAGGTCCGGGAGGTGCTCGACCGAGCCAGCGATGCGACCACACGGGTCCGGCGCCGCCGTAGAAGACCCCGGTCGGATGGCGTGTACTGCCCGCCGCTCACGACCTCCTGGAGGCGGGCGAATCCGACCTCCTCGGCGTAGGCGAGCAGTTGCAGCGTGGTCGATCTGCTGCGTGTCGTCGTCCCATCGTCCGGCACCAGCAGGTGGGCCAGGCCGCCGTAGTCCTCGTTCGCCGGCGGCGGTTGCGACCAGTCGACGAAGTTGCGGTTGAGGTCGACGTTGTCCTCGTTCACCCGACGGACCCACGAGAACCCGTAGGGGTTGAACGCATGGACCAGCACGACCCGGAGGTCGCCGGGACGGTCGGCCGCCGATGGCGTCGAGCCACTCGTGCTGCAGCGCCGACCCGGTGAATCCCTCGACGCCATGGGTGCCCGACACGATCAGCAACACCGCGTCGGCGTCGGTCCGGGCCGACCGAGGCGACGTCGATCGCCAGCTCCTCGCCGTCGATGCCCCGCATGGGGTGGCTCGTAGGTGACCACCTCGGCGCCGGCCCGGCTGGCCGAGTCGAGGAAACGCTGCTCGCGATTCGGCGTAGGTGTCGGTCAGTCCTCGGGTCCATCTCGCAGAGCACTGGCACGAGCCAGCATGAACTACTCGTGCTCGTCGCCATGACGTACGTAGGTGATCGTCTCGTCTTCGACGCCGACAGCCATGTGATGGAACTCCCTGGCTGGCTCGAGGAGTTCGCCGACACCTCGACCGCCGATGCGTTGCGGCCGCTCGCCCTCGGTGGCGCCGGAGCGCTCGCCGACCGAGCCGTCGAGGAGGCCGCGAGCCGTCGAGCCGGGGGAGTGGCCACGATCGACGCCGACCCCGACGCAGCTGCTGCGCTCGAAGGGTTGGGGTGCCGTCGGCGCCTTCGACGCGACGGAACGGTCGTTCGTGCTCGACCAGCTCGGATTCGCCGCGCAGCTGGTGTTCCCGACCTTCGCGGCCACGCAGTTCGCCGGGAGCGACCTCGACCTCCTGTACGGCGGCGCGGCGGCGCTGAACCGGGCGATGGCGGCGTTCTGCGCCGACGACCCGCGGCTGCTCGCCGTGGCGACGGTGCCCTGGGGCGATCCGGTCCGCACGGCCGCAACGCGCGCGTCGTGCGATCGACGACGGATGCCGTGCTGTGATGGTGGCCACCGACATCCCCAGGGGCGTCGTGTCGCCGACACACCCCGACCACCACCCGCTGTGGGCGATGCTCGAAGGCGAGAACGTTCCGGTCGTCTCGCACATCGGCGGCGGAGGCCGGCCCGTGCGGCCCGGCTTCCACGACAACGGCCACACGGTCACCGACTTCCTCGGCGGCGGCGAGAACGTGCGGGCGAAGGACTTCATGGCCATCCACCAGCGACCCGAGGTGTTCTGGGCGGCGATGGTGCTCGACGGCATGTTCGAGAAGTTCCCCGGCCTGCGAGGGGCGTCGGTCGAGGAGGGCGCGATGTGGGTGGTGCCGTGGATCCGTCGACTCGACCGTGCGATGCAGTTCGCGAAGACCGAGGCACCGTTGCGGGAGCTCACCAAGGACTCCGAGCGACTACGTCCACGATCACCTCCGGTTCACTCCGTTCGCCGGCGAACCGGTCGGCTGGATGATCGAACAGGCCGGCGCCGAGCTGTTCATGTTCTCGTCGGACTACCCTCATCCCGAGGGCACCAAGGACCCGATCGAGCAGATTCGAGTCGACGATGGACACCAGCGATGACCTTGTCGTCGACAACTTCTACCGCGCGAACTTCGAGTCGCTGTACCGCGGCGTACCGTCTCCCAGTCGCGTGAAGCTGCTCTGTACGGCGGACCTGCACTACCGCCTCCCGCAGCTCGACTGGCTGGTCGAGCAGGCCGGCTGACGTCGACGTGGTCGTGATGCCCGGTGACCTGCTGCAGGTCGTCGGTGCCGCGGCGTTGGAGGTGCAGATCGTGGTCGTCTCCAAGTACCTGCAGCGTCTCGCCGAGCACACGCTGGTGCTCGCCTCGTCGGGCAATCACGACCTCGACGGACCCGGCGAGACGGGCGAGCAGGCCACGACTGGCTGCGCGAACTCGCTGCCGATCGGCTGATCGTCGACGGCGGCTCGATCGACGTCGACGGCGTGCGGTTCACCGTGTGTCCGTGGTGGGACGGCCCACTGACCCGGGCACTCGTCGACGAGCAGCTGGCAGCGGCCGCGGTCGACCGTCCGGCACCGTTGGATCTGGGTGTATCACTCACCGCCGGCCGACTCGCCGCTGTGCAATGCGGGTCGAAGCGCTGTTCCCCGACCCCGACCTGGCCGCGTGGATCGATCGGTGGCATCCGGATCTGGTCGTCTGCGGTCACATCCATCAGGCGCCCTGGGTGTCGGGCGGCGCCTGGGTCGACCGGCGCGGCTCGACCTGGCTGTCAACGCCGGCCACCAGCCGGGGCCGATGCCGGCGCACGTCGTGATCGACCTCGATCCGGCATCCGGCCACGCCACCGCCGAGTGGGTCGCACTGCCTGACCGCGACCTGATCGAGATGCCGTTCGCGCCCTGACGTCGGCTCAGTACTCGGGGTCGGGGAGGCGGGCCGAGCCGGGCGACACCTGCCGGCCCTGGTGGTGCATCAGCGAGCTGAGCACGTCGTCGAGCATGCCCAGATGGCCGGTCTCGTTCCCGTACTGCCGCTTCACGTCGACGAGGTGCCCGGTGAGGTTGTCGAGCCGAGTCGCCAGTGCCTCGGCCACCTCGAGCAGCACGTCGGGATGCTCGCGCAGGAACGCCGCACCGTCGGTCGGCCTCGAGCAGCGTGATGTCGGTCACCGCCCGCACCGGCGCCGACGCGGGACGCTGGAGCACGGTCGACATCTCGCCGATCACGCGCGCCGGGCGTGTCGAGCATCGGCCAGCACCGTGTCGTCACGTTCGATGCACACGGTGCCCTCCACCAGGACGAAGATCGTGCCGCCCACCTCGCCCTGTTCGATGATCGTCGTGCCGGCGTCGGAACGTCGGCGGGGGAGTTCGGCGCACTGGGCGAGCAGATCGGACACGCAGCGCATTGTCGCACGCCGCGGGCCGTGACGTCGCCGGTCGAGCCGCACCGCTAACCTGGCGTTCATGTGCGGCCGTTTCGTCTCCACCGCCGGACCCCGACCGCATCGCTGCGTACTTCGACACGGTGCTGCCGACCGAGGCGGTCGCCGAGTCGCTCGGCGAGAACTACAACGTGGCTCCGACCCAGGACATCTACGCCGTGGTCGCCAGCGGCGACGGCAGCGCCCGGGTCGACGCCTTCCACTGGGGCCTGATCCCGAGCTGGGCCAAGGATCGCAAGATCGGCTCGCAGATGATCAACGCCCGCGCCGAGACGCTCGCCGAGAAGCCGGCGTTCAAAGGGCTGCTCCCACGAAGCGGTGCATCGTGCCGATGGACGGCTTCTACGAGTGGAAGCCCGGCAGTCGCGGATGGCCCGCTCAACGCCAAGGGGCAACCGCTCAAGCAGCCGATGTACATCCATCGGGGCGACGGTGAACCGCTCGCGGTGGCCGGACTGTGGACCGCGTGGAAGGACCCCGACGATCCCGAGGGTCAGCTTCCTCCACAGCGCCACGGTCATCACGACCGCAGCGAACGCCACGATGCAGCCCGTTCACGATCGGATGCCGGCGATGCTCACGCTCGAGCAGTGGGCCACCTGGCTCGACCCGCCGAACCAGGATCTCGACGCAACTCGCCGGACTGCTCGTCGGGGGACTGCGCCGACGACCTGCTCGCGATGCACGAGGTGTCGACCGACGTCAACAACGTGCGCAACAACCGGCCCGACCTGATCGCACCGGTGGAGTGATGTCGAGGCTCGGTCTCACAGAGCGAGGTAGAAGGTCAGCAGATCGCTGGTCACCGGGGGAAGCAGCGCCTCCATCAGGTCGCGCTGGCGGCCGAGCAGCACGTCGCCGTGGCGGGCCTCGAGCCCTGCCGCTCCGAACGGGTCCGAGCAGCAGGGGAGCGAGACGCGTCGGGTGGCACGCCCGACCCCCCTTCGACATCGGGGCCTGCTCGGGCCCGCCGGCGACGACACTCGGACATCGAGTCCTCGTCGATCGAGAACCGGACGTGGCTGCGCCACGACGACAACAGCACCTCGTGGTGGCCGCCGAGCCCGGCGGACCGGAAACGCTCCAGCAGTACGGGACGAAGATGTTCGAGCAGGGGCGCCAGTCCGGGATGCGTCCGTAGAACCACTCCCGGTCTCCGTTCGGGTGCCTCGGGTGCCTCGGCGATCTCGTGGAGCAGCTGCGCCGACGCCGGCCGCGGCTCGCTCCAGCACCGCGACCTCGCCCTCGCGAGCGCCGGCCGCGACCAGCGCGCGGACGCCGTCGCGCTGCCGGCCACCTCGCCCAGCACGAGACCTTCCCCAGGCGGCGTCCGGCGGGCGGTGGCGACGATCGCGCCGTCGTGCTCGGCGACGAGCTGGGTCGAACCCGAGCGCTGCACGAGCCACCGCCAGCACCCGGCGGAGTGGGGCATCCGGACGTCGGCGACGGCTGGCGGCCGTCTGCAGCGCAGCCATCGCGTGGATGTCGTCCATGCCTCGCGGCACGCGAACGGTGATCGCCGGGATCGGCGACGGGAACGTCGACGACGTCCCAGGGCAGCGGTATCGGCATCGCGTACGAGTAACCGAACTGTCGGTAGAAGTACGGGATCCCGATCATCACCTGGAGCAGGTCGCCGCGGTCGGCAGATCGCCGGTGCGCCTCGTCCATCAGGGCGCGCACCAGCCCGCGGCCCTCGTGGGCACGGGGCGGTCGCCACCATCTCGACCTGGCCGGTCGGCACGTCGACGCCGGAGATCGACACCGACTCGCGCAGCAGCGTCGCCGTCGACACGACCCGATCGCCGTCGACCACCACCATCACGGCGTCGAGTCCTTCGTCAGCGTCGTCGACGACGAGGTGCAGGTCCTCCGCATCGGCCTCGTCACCACGGGCAGCGAGCAGCGTCCCGATCTGTTCGAGGTCGCGTTCGACAGCCGAGCGCAGGGTGAATCCGTCGGCCATCTTCATCGAGCTGAAGGTAGTGAGCGGCCGGCGGCGACGCGGCACGGGTTCGGATGGGAGTCAGTCCGAGACGCCGGTGGCACCGGCCGAGCGGAGCTGCGCCCGGATCGCCTCGGCCCACGACTCGAGATCGTCGCGGCTCACGGATGCCGCCGCATTGGCGAAGCTCAGTTCGGCCATCGACGACGTCGGGATCACGTGGACGTGGGTGTGGGGCACCTCGTAGCCGGCCACGATCAGGCCGACCCGCTCGCATCCGAAGGCCGCTCGCTGGGCAGCGCCGATCGTGTGGGCGACCGAGAACAGGTGCGCGGCGAGCTCCGGCGGGGCGTCGATCCAGTGGTCGACCTCCTCGATCGGCACGACCAGCACGTGGCCGGGCGCCATCGGATTGATCGACAGGAACCCCACGCAGTGCTCGTCGCGCCACACGAACGTGCCGGGAAACTCGCCCTGGATGATCTTGGTGAACACCGTGGTCATGCCCGCACCATACGCTGTGCCCAGTGACCGATCCCGCCGTTCCGGACGCACTGGCACCGTCGAGACGTCGACCGTCGATGTTCGACGGCATGTGGACGGTACCGAACCTGTTCACGCTCGTCCGGCTGCTGTGCCTGCCGGTGTTCCTCTACGTGCTCTTCGGGCTCGACAACCAGGTCGGCGGCGGCGTTGATCCTCGGCGCGCTCAGCGCCACCGACTGGGTCGACGGCTATCTCGCCCGACGGCTCGGCCAGGTCAGCGAGTTCGGCAAGGTGTTCGATCCCGACCGTCGACCGGCTGCTGTTCATCGTCGCGATCACCGCCATCATCATCGACGGCGCGATCCCGCTGTGGTTCGCCATCGCCGTGCTCGCCCGCGAGGTCCTCGTGGGCCTGATGATGGCGGTCGCCACGCTCGTGTACAAGATGCCGCGCATCGACGTGACCTACCTGGGCAAGGTGGCAACGTGCCTCCTGATGTTCGCCGTTCCCGGCTTCCTGATCGGCAGCAGCGACGAGTCGTACGCCGGGCTGTTCCAGCTCGCCGCGTGGATCGTCGGCATCCCGGGGCTGATTCTGAGCTACTGGACCGGCATCGCCTATATTCCGCAGGTGCGACGGGCGATCGCGGCTGGTGGCATCCGCTCGTCGCCGAAGCGGTCACAGCCGACACGTGAACCCAGGTACGGTGGCACCATGAACATCCCTTCCGAACTCCGCTACTCGACCGATCACGAATGGGTGCGCGTCGAGGGGGCCACCGTCACGATCGGGATCACCGAGTACGCCCAGGACGCGCTGGGCGACGTCGTGTTCGTCGAGATGCCCGAACCGGGCGCCGCGGTCGCGGCCGGCGAGACGTTCAGCGAGGTCGAGAGCACCAAGTCGGTCAGCGACATCTACGCGCCGGTGACGCGGATCGATCAGCGCGGTCAACGACGTGCTCGAGTCGCAGCCCGAGCTGCTCAACAGCGACCCGTACGGCGAGGGCTGGATCTGTCGGATCGAGATGACCGACCCGGCCGAACTCGACGCCCTGATGGACGCCGAGGCGTATCGAGCACTGACGGAGGGCTGACGCCTTGAGTTCCTACGTCTTCTGCAACCAGTGCGGGCACCGCAACCCGCCGACGAGCAGCTTCTGCTCGAGCTGCGGATCGCCGCTCGACTCGCTCGACGACCGCACGATCACGCTCAGCGCGGTCGATCCGTTGCAGGACGCTCCCGGGCACCGACGACGACGTGGTCGTGGCGATCGGAGAACTGCCCAACGAGGTCGGCGTCCTCATCGTGCGAGCCGGCGCGCAGGCGGGCGCCCGGTTCCCGCTCGACGAGGTGGTCACCCGCCTCGGCCGCCATCCCGACTCCGAGATCAGCCTCGACGACATCACCGTGTCGCGACGCCATGCCGAGATCGAGCGCACGCCCGAGGGCCACGTGGTCACCGACGCCGGATCGCTCAACGGCACGTACGTCAACCAGGAGCGCATCGACAGGATGCTGCTGCGTCACGGCGACGAGCTCCAGATCGGCAAGTTCCGCCTCGTGTTCTTCGAACGGCCCGATGCCTGATTCCGTGCCGCCCACGTCGACGCCGGTGGTCGGGCAGCCCGCCACGCTCGGCGTCACCTGTCGATCGGCGAGGTGCTCGCGCTGCTGCTCGAGGAGTTCCCCGACGTCACGATCTCGAAGATCCGGTTCCTCGAGAGTCAGGGCCTGATCGATCCGGAGCGCACGGCGTCGGGCTACCGCAAGTTCTACGCCGACGACGTCGAACTGCTTCGCTGCATCCTGCGCGAACAGCGCGAGAACTACCTGCCGCTGCGGGTCATCAAGGATCGCATCGACTCCGGCGAGATCGACCCGACCGACGAGCATCCACGACCGCGTGGCATCAAGAACGTGTCGGAGACCGTCCGACATCCCGCGGCCCGACACGCACCCGAGCGCCGGCGGAGTCCGTCGAGTCCCGGCGGTCGAACGGCGCCGACGCGTCGGCGGACGGCGACGCCGGTGACCGGAGCAGCGGTGCTCTTCCAGCGGACCGATGCGCCGGTGGAGCCTCGATCGGCCGCGCCGGCCGCCGCAGCGCCCGCTGCCGCGCCGCCGCCTCCGGCTGCCGAGCAGCCGGCGCCGAATGCCGGGGCCGTGCTCCCGGGGCTGCTGCTCACCGCCGACGAGCTGTGCGCGATGGCGGGTCTGACTCGTGCGCAGCTCGCCGATCTGCAGTCGTACGGCGTGGTCATCGCGCAGTCGAATCGGCCCGACGGGCTCTTCGACGAGGACGCCGTCGAGATCGCCACGGTGTCGAAGCGGTTCCTCGATGCCGGTCTCGAGCCGCGGCACCTTCGTGGCTGGCGTGTCGCTGCCGATCGGGAGGTCGGTCTGCTCGAGCAGCTCATCCAGCCGCTCCTGCGCCAACGCAACCCGGAGGCACGCGCGCAGGCCGTTGCCCAGCTCGAGCGAGCTCGAGCCGATCGGTGGGCGACTGCGCGCGGCGATGATGCGCTCGTCGCTGCGTCAACACGGCGCGGCACTGAACGCGACGCCGCTGCGCACCGCCGGCCCGGGTACAGTGGCGACCGTGGTCCCTCTGGAATTGATCGGTGTCCGGGTCGAAGTGCCGGCGAACACGCCGATGTTGCTCCTGCGCGAAGCCGAGGGTCGTCACCGCCTGCTCCCGATCTACATCGGCAACCCCGAGGCGTCGGCGATCCACTACGCCCTCGAAGGCGTCGTGCCACCACGTCCGCTGACACACGATCTGTTGCTGATCCTGCTCGGTGAGCTCGGCGCCACCCTGACCAAGGTCGTCGTGACCGAGATGCGCGATCGCACCTACTACGCCGAGCTGCACCTGACGACCGGAGTCGGCGACAAGGTGATCTCCGCTCGCCCGTCCGACGCGATCGCCCTCGCGTCCGCTGCGGTGCGCCGATGTTCGCCTCGGACGCCCTGATCGACGAGGTCGGCCAGGAGCCGGTGATCGAGCCGGAGGACGACGCGGCCGAGATCATCGACGAGTTCAAGGACTTCATCGAGAACGTCAGCCCCGAAGACTTCCAGTAGCACTCGACTCACGGGAGCCTGCGGTCTTTCCGGACCCGACCCCGAAAGACCGCGAGTGTGCGCGCGGTTCGGGTCACTAGCATTGCGGCGTGCGTCTTCGATCTGTTCTCGCCCGTGCGACGTTGGTCGCAGCCGTCGTCGGAAGCACGGTCGTCACGGCGGTTGTCGAACCCGTCGGTCCTGTCTCGGCCGCTGGTGCCACCAGTGCGTACGTGGCGATGCCCGTGTCTCAACGTCTTGTTGACACTCGCCTGGCTGCACCGCTGGCACCCGGTGGCTCACTCTCGGTGAGCGTCACGGGCGCCGCTCCGCTGCCTGCAGCAGGCACGGTCACCGCAGCGGTGCTGAATCTCACGGTGACAGCACCGTTCGGTGCCGGCTACTTCACCGTGTGGCCGCACACCAGTGCTCGGCCGGAGGCGTCGAACCTCAACATCGACGAACTCCTGTCGCTGGCCGGGGGAGCGGTTCCCAACCTGGTGACCGTGCCGGTGGGGCCTGACGGTGTAGTTGACGTCTACAGCAGCGGCGGTGGCAACGTCATCGTCGATCTCCTGGGCTACTACACGGCGGCCGACACTGCGACCGCGGGCCGATTCCAGTCGCTGCCTGCGCCGACTCGGGTCATGGACACGCGCCGCGTCGCCACGTTCGCTCCCGGAGAGACGCGTGGGTTCACGATCCCGGGTGCGGTCGGAGCGAACGCGGTTGCCGTCAACCTCACCTCCGTGACGACACAGCCGGGTTACTGGCAGGTGTATCCGATGGGCGGCGCCGTGCCCGCAACGTCGAACCTCAACTCGCCGCCGGGCTGGAACGCCGTCGCCGCCAACCAGGCGATCGTCACCGTCGATGCCGGCGGAGGAATCAACATCTACTCCGAGCAGGGCGGCGACCTGATCATCGACCTCGTCGGCACCTACACGGGCGCCGGTGCACCGGCGAGTTCGGTCGGCCTGTTCGTGCCGACCACGTCGCCGACTCGCATCGTCGACACCCGCGTCCCGCTGCTCAACCCGCTCGGTGGTACGACGCGCCCCGAACCGGCGTGGAGCTTCGAGGTTCCCGTGTCGAGCAACCCGGCGATCGGGAGGTCGGACGTCTCGGCGGTCGTGCTCAATGCCACGAGCGCCGGAACCCTCACGACCGGATATGTCACGGTGGGAACCGCCGGAACGACGGCTCCCGGTGAACGGCCCTCGACGTCGACGATGAACGTCGTGCGTCCCGGGCAGATCCTCGCCAATCACGCCATCGTCCCGGTGTCGACCCGCGGGTTCTCGATGTTCACCGAAGCGGGTGGCGACATGATCGCCGACCTCGCCGGGTACTTCCTCGGGAGTCCTTCGGCGGCGCCGTTCGGTGGTCCCGTCAATGCCCCGTCACCCACGTGCGCGACACCCAAGGTCGGCTACCCGGCGGCTCCGGTCGGGCCGATCGTGTGGGGATCGTCGCGCGCTTCGGTGGCGACGCTGCAGAGCCGACTCTCGGCACTGGGGTTCTGGAATGCCGGCGCCGACGGTGGGTACGGCCTCACGACGGTCCAGGCGGTGATGGCCTTCCAGAAGTGGAAGGGGCTGCCGGCGACCACCGTCGTCGACGTCGCGACGGCTGCTGCGTTGAACCTGCAGGTCTGCCGCCCCGGAGCTCGCACGACCAGCGGCACCGTCTTCGAGGTCGACAAGGGCAAGCAGATCGCCTACGTGGTCCAGGACGGTCAGACGCGCTTCATCTTCAATGTCTCCACCGGCAACGGCCAGAGCTACGACGAAGAGGACCAGAAGAACGCAGGCAGCCGAGTCATCGGCATCGCCACCACACCGACCGGTACGTTCCGGACCTATCGAGAGAGCGATGTCGCTCGATACGAGAGCGACCTGGGCACGCTGTACCGGCCCAAGTTCGTGGTGGGTGGAATCGCCGTGCACGGCGCCCGGAGCGTTCCGAACTATCCGGCGTCACACGGTTGCATCCGCGTGGTCAACCCGGTGATGGATCTCATCTGGGGCGACAACCTGCTCCCGCTGCGATCCACCGTGTGGATCTACGACTGACGCGTCAGTCGTAGAGCGCCTCGTTCAGTTTGCGGAGCCGGGCCACCAACGTGTCGATGACGTGCATGGCGATGTCGGGCTCTTCGTGGAGCAGCGTTCGCATGTTCCACGCCGACAACCCGAGTGTGTCGAGTTCGCTGGTCGCGACGATCGCCGCCGAACGTGGACTGCCGTCGAGCACGCTCATCTCACCGAAGTGGTCGCCCGGTCCGAACGTGGCAACGGGCTCGTCGCGGATCCGTGCCTCGGCGGTACCGCTGACAACGATGTACAGGCGACCGAAGCGTCCCGACGCATCTGCATCGATGACCGGCTCACCCGAAGCGAAATGATACGGCTTGGTCTGCTGAGCGATCCGTGCGAGCGTCTTGTCGTCGAGCCCACGGAACAGGCCGACACTCCGGAGTGACTTCACTGCTGCACTGTCGTTCTTCTTCATCGCTGGCTCCCTCGCAGTCGGAACGGCCGAGACTACTTCCTGTTGACGTGAAGGCCTGAACTCCGTAGTGTCGAACATCTCACACAGCCGTAACTACGGTCATGTGAGACGTGCGACGTGTTCGGACAGGTCGTGATGTTGGGCGAAACGAACCGGAGGAACCTCGTGCAGAACACGCCAGACGATTCCGCAGCGACCGCTGCCGAACTCGGATACAGCGGAACCCAGACGGCCAAGGTCGTCGGGATCTCGTATCGGCAGCTCGACTACTGGGCGCGGACCGATCTCATCAGACCGTCGCTGAGCGATGCCACGGGGAGTGGGAGCCGGCGCGCCTACTCCTACAACGACCTGCTCGAACTCAAGGCGATCAAGAAGCTGCTCGACGCGGGCATCAAGCTCGAACAGGTGCGCAAGGTCTTCGAGTACCTCCGCCAGCACGTCACGACCGACATCGCTGCGGCCCACATCGTGATCGACGGCGGCAGTGTCATGCTGTGCGACGGCGACCAGCTCGTCGACGTCCTCAAGAACGGCCAGGGCGTGCTGAACGTGCTGTCGCTCGGAGGGGTCCGCGAGGAACTCGAAGCCGATCTGGCCCCGATGTCGGCCGATCCGATCGACATCGACAACCACCGCCGCACGGGATGACGCTCAAGCGTTCGCCCCTCGATGCCGAGCACCGGTCGCTCGGCGCGACGATGGTCGAGTTCGGTGGCTGGGAGATGCCGATCGCATATCCGTCGGGCACCATCGACGAGCACCTGGCGTGCCGCCACCGAGCCGTCATGTTCGACGTGTCACATCTCGGTACCGTGCGCGTCGACGGCTCCGACGCCTTCGACCGACTGCAGGCAACGCTGACCAACGATCTCGCCAAGATCGGGCCCGGCCGTGCCCAGTACACCCACCTGCTCGACCCTGTCGATGCGTCGGTGGTCGACGACATCATCGTCTGGTGGCACGCCGACGGAGTGTTCGACGTGATGCCGAACGCATCCAACACGAGCGGTGTTCGATCGGCCATCGGCGGCATCGACACGACGCAGCTCTCGGGCCGTCATCGCGGTCCAGGGCCCGCAGGCCAAGGAGCTCGTGGCGTCCGTCTTCCCCGATGCCGGCGCGATCGGCCGATTCCGGGTCGCGACGGGTCGACTGGCGCGGCGTGGAGTGCTCGGTGGCCGGTACCGGCTACACCGGCGAGGCCGGCGTCGAGATCGCTGTTCCGGCCGATGCGGCTCCGGAATTGTGGCGGGCCCTCCTCGATGCGGAGATCATGCCGGCAGGCCTCGGTGCGCGTGACACGCTGCGGCTCGAAGCGGCGCTGCCGCTGCACGGTCACGAGCTCGGTCCCGGGATCACCTCGCTGCAAGCCGGCCTGGGCTGGGTCGTGGCCTGGGACAAGCCGTCGTTCGTCGGACGTGATGCGGCCGTCGCCGAACGCGATCGGGGCATCACCCGACGTCTGATGGGGATCGCGACCGAGGGCCGACGCCCGACGCGTGCCGGCTGTGTCGTCTCGATCGACGGTGCCGCCGTGGGCGAAGTGACGAGCGGCAACTACTCGCCGGTGCTCGGTCACGGCATCGCGTTGGCGTTCCTGCCGCCCCGGACGGAACTCGGGACCGTCGTGGTCGTCGACGTTCGGGGCAAGCCCGTGGCGGGCACCGTCGTCGAGACGCCCTTCGTGAAGCGCTGACCTCATCGACGGGGTCGGCCGTGGCTCAAGGCCTGGTCGGTGCGGCTTCTTGGCTGCCGCTTCTTGGCTGCTCGCTTCTTGGTGGGAGCCTTCTTCGCAGCGGCAGGCTTCTTCGCAGCGGCAGCCTTCTTCGTCGCGGCTTTCTTCCTGGGCGCAGCCTTCTTCGCCGCAGGCTTCTCGGTCGGGTGGAGCCGGCGGGTGGACCACCTTGGTTTCGGTGGTGATCGTGCGTGTCGACGGGGGAGGGGACTGGCTGCGGCTTCCCGGTACCCGGAATCCACCGAAGAGACCACCAGCCGACTCGGCCAGCTGCGTCAACGGGCTCAGGCGGTGCGACACCTCGCCGAGCAGCTCGGAGAACTGGCCGATCTGCGAGGGGAGCTGAGCGAACGCCGGCGTGCTGAGCGTCTCGGCGAGACGGTTGAGCCCGGGCGCGACGGCCATCGCCGGACCGCTCACCACCTGCATCATCTCGTCGGCGATCCTTGACCGTGCGGGTCACCTGGGGAATCGCTGCGCGGATCGGTTCCTCGACGTCGGCGAGCAACGAGTTGATCCGCTCGGTCGTCTCGTTCAGGTTGGCCATCGTGCGATTGAAGTTCTCGACACCCTTCAAGAACTCGTCGACACCCTTGCGGAACTGCTCGAGCGAGCGCACCGTCGCCGACAGCGGTGTCGCGAACAGGGTGAACAGGTCAGCGAGCGGGTCGTTTCGGTCCTCGGCCATGGAGTCACGCTACTCGGCGCTGCCGAACGGCTACCGGCTTGCGGTGGCGTAGGCCTCCAGCGGTTCGCACGAACACACGAGATGGCGGTCGCCCTGGGCGCCGTCGATGCGCGACACGGCCGGGAAGTACTTCGCCGATCGCAGTCCGGCGACCGGGAAGGCCGCCAGGTCACGTGAGTACGACGCGGTCCCATTCGCCCAGCAGATCCTCGGCGGTGTGCGGCGCATGATGCAGCGGACTGTCCTCGTGCGGCCCACTCTCCTGCGCCGACGCGATCGATCTCGGCTCGAATGGCGATCATCGCCTCGCAGAACCGGTCGATCTCGCGCAACGACTCGCTCTCGGTCGGCTCGACCATGAGTGTGCCGGCGACCGGGAAGCTCATCGTCGGGGCGTGGAAGCCGTAGTCCATCAAGCGTTTGGCGACGTCGTCGACCGTCACTCCGGTGGCCTTGGTGATCGGGCGCAGGTCGAGGATGCACTCGTGCGCGACGCGACCGTTGGCGCCCCGGTACAGCACCGGGAAGTAGGGGTCGAGGCGCTCGGCGATGTAGTTGGCGGCGAGGATGGCGACCGTCGTCGCTGTCGTCAGGCCTTCGCCGCCCATCATCTCGATGTACATCCACGGGATCGGCAGGATGCCCGCCGAGCCGTACGGGGCCGCCGACACCGCGCCCACCGGCTGGTCGTCGCGCAGCGGATGCCCGGGCATGAACGGGGCGAGGTGCGCCCGCACGCCGATGGGGCCGACGCCGGGCCCGCCACCGCCGTGCGGGATGCAGAACGTCTTGTGGAGGTTGAGGTGGCTCACGTCGGCGCCGAACTCGCCGGGTCGGGCATGGCCGACGAGCGCGTTGAGATTGGCGCCGTCGACGTACACCTGGCCACCCGCTGCGTGGATCATCTCGCACAAGCGTGCCGACCTCGGCCTCGAACACGCCGTGGGTCGACGGGTACGTGATCATGGTGGCCGCGAGGCGATCACCGACCTCGGCGATCTTGGCGCGCACGTCGTCGAGATCGACGTTGCCCGAGTCGTCGCAGGCCACGACCACCACGTCCATGCCTGCCATCACGGCGCTCGCGGCGTTCGTGCCGTGGGCGCTCGACGGGATGAGGCAGACGGTTCGCTGGTCGTCGCCGCGTGAGCGGTGGTAGGCACGGATCGCCAGCAGCCCGGCGAACTCGCCCTGGCTGCCGGCGTTCGGCTGCAGGCTCACGGCGTCGTAGCCGGTGATCGTGGCCAGACGCTGCTCGAGGTCGCCGATCAGTTCGAGGTAGCCCTGCGACCTGGTCGGTGGGGGCGAAGGGGTGGATGTCGGCGAACTCGGGCCACGTGATCGGCACCATCTCCGAGGTGGCGTTCAGCTTCATCGTGCACGACCCGAGCGGGATCATCGTGCGGTCGAGTGCCAGGTCCCGGTCGCTGAGGCGGCGCAGGTAGCGCAGCATCTCGTGCTCGCTGTGGTAGCGATCGAAGACCGACTGGGTGAGGAAGTCGTCGGTTCGGCGGCCGGCGTGCGGGGAGGCCGTCCGGCACCTCGTCGTACCGTGCCGGCTCGACCGGCGAGCCGCCGAGTGCGGCGACGATCGCTGCGACGTCGTCGACGGTGGAGGTCTCGTCGAACGTGAGACCCACGGTCGTGTCGTCGATCCGTCGGATGTTGTAGCCGGCGTCGAGTGCGGCTGCCACGGCGATCGTCGGCTGACGGCACCGACACGCTCAGCGTGTCGAACCACGTGGCGTTGCGCAGCTCGACCCCGCCGGCGGTGAGCCCGGCGGCGGCGATCGAGGTGAGCCGTTGGACTCGTTCGGCGATCCGGGTCAGTCCGTCGCGTCCGTGCCATGCGGCGTAGAGCCCGGCGATGTTGGCGAGCAGCACCTGAGCGGTACAGATGTTCGACGTCGCCTTCTCGCGCCGGATGTGTTGCTCGCGGGTCTGCAGTGCGAGTCGCAGTGCCGGACGACCGGCGGTGTCGGTGCTGACGCCGACGATGCGTCCGGGCATGGCGCGGGCGGCGCGCTCGTGGGCGGCGAGGAACGCGGCGTGCGGCCCCCCGAATCCCATCGGCACGCCGAATCGTTGCGCCGAGCCGATGGCGATGTCGGCGCCGATCTGTCCCGGGGGAGTGGTGAGCATGCAGGCGAGCGGATCGGTGACCACGACGGCGATTCCGCCGTGGGCGTGGACGTCGGCGATGGCGTCGGTCCAGTCGATCACCGATCCCGATGACGTCGGCAGGCTGAACAGCGCGCCGAAGAGGCCGTCGGCATGGGTCAGCTGGTCGACGTCGCCGACGACGAGTTCGATGCCGACCGGCTCGGCGCGGGTTCGCAGCACGGCGATCGTCTGCGGGTGGGTGTCGTGGTGAACGACGAATCGAGTCGGAATCGCGACTTCGACTGACGGCGCGCCATCGTCATCGCCTCGGCGGCCGCAGTGGCCTCGTCGAGCAGTGATGCATTGGCGACGTCGAGGCCGGTCAGCTCGGTCACCAGCGTCTGGAAGTTGAGCAGCGCTTCGAGTCGACCCTGGCTGATCTCCGGTTGGTACGGCGTGTAGGCCGTGTACCAGGCCGGATTCTCGAGCACGTTGCGGGCGATCACCGGTGGGGTGATGGTGCCGGTGTACCCCATGCCGATCAGGCTCGTCACCCGCTGGTTCTTCGAGGCGATGGCACGAAGTCGTTCGAGCGCATCGCGTTCGACCGACCCCTCCGGGGAGCGCGAGCGGCGCGCGAGCGACGATCGAGGGCGGCATCGTGGCGCGGAGCAGCTCGTCGGTCGACGACATGGCGATGGTCGCCAGCATGTGCGCCACGTCGTCCGGCGACGGACCGACGTGGCGGCGGGTGAACTCGTCGGGCTCGATCAGCTCCGACAGGGGAGCGGATCGGTGGGGGAGTGGTGTTCGGACACGGGGAAGCCTCCTGGATCGGTCGGACTTCCCCGGCTGTCATCGGTACCTGAGAGTTTCGTCGAGACCGTGTGGGCTCGGCTTTCCCCGTCGGTGGACATCTGGTGTCGACCGAGGTGGTCGACCTGATACCAGGTGACACTTTCCAGCGTGCCTCATCCGAGCGGTCCGTGGGCCTGAGAGATTCCGGGGAGGTTGCTCCTTCGGCGCCGTCCTGGTTCGACGACTCTCCCGCTCGGGTGGAACGGCGATTCAGTTGTGCGCGCAGCGTATCCGTCGACGGCCGGCGGTGCGAGATCGGATCGTGCGATCAGGCCCGAGGGGCGGTGGTGCTGCAGGCGTCGATCGGCTTCACCAGCGGGTACGGATTGACGGCAGCGCCGCCGCCCGGATGCACTTCGAAGTGCAGGTGCGGGGTGGCGCTGTTCCCGGTACTGCCGACCGTTCCGATGACCTGGCCGGCAGTCACCGTGGTGCCCACGGCGATCCCCTCGGCGAAGGTGTCCATGTGCAGGTACGTGAAGTAGGTGCCGTTGTCGGCCTGGACCCGCAGCCCGTTGCCGGCGAGCGCAGCCCGGGAAGTCGTAGTACATCTTCGAGATCGTTCCGGACACGGCGGCGTACAGCAGGTTGCCCTTGGCGGCGATGACGTCGAGGCCTTCGTGGAGGCGTCCGCCGCCACGAGGTGCCTGCCAGGTGTCACCGAACCAGCACTTGCCCTGGACCGGGAACACGTCGATGGTCACCGCAACCGACGCCGGGGGAGCGGGCGCCGGGGCGGGGGCGCTGCCGAGCCGGCCGGCGGTCGCCTCGTCGAGCTTGCCGGTGGGGGTCAGGCCCGAGCGGCGCTGGAACTCCATGATCGCTCCCGCAGTGGCGGCTCCGAACGCACCGTCGGCGCCGCCGGCGAACGTGATGCCGGCGGCGATGAGCGAATTCTGCAGCGCCGTCACTCGGGCGCCTCGTTCGCCGTACACCGGGTATCCGGCGGGGGAGGACACACCCTGGGGGGTGGCGGATGGTGGCGGCGTGCCACCGAGGCCGAGTGTGACGGCATCCTTCTCCGACACGGCTCCGGTCTGTGGCGTTCCGTTCGTCTTCTGGAAGGCGATCAGTGCGGTGCGGGTGGCATTGCCGAACACACCGTCGGCGCCACCGCGCAGCACCAGTCCGGTGTTCATGATCGCTCGCTGCAGTTCCTTGACGAGGTCACCGGTCGCGCCGACCGTCATGCCGACGTAGGGGGCGGCACCACTCGAGGGTGCCGGTGCCGGCGCCGGGGCGGGCGCTGGTGCCGGCGCCGGTGCGGGGGAGAGGGCGAGGGCGGCGATCGACGGCGTCGTCGAGGACGCCCGTCGCCGGGAGACCCTTGGCCTGCTGGTAGCCGGTCAGTGCTGCGGCCGTCATGGCGCCGAACACGCCGTCGGCGCCACCGCGGACGGTGATGCCGGCAGCGATGAGCGCGCGCTGGAGGATCTTGACGTTCTCGCCGCGGGCGCCGATGGTCATCCCCGAGAACGAGGTGTTCGCGGTCGATGCCGCAGTGGGTGTGGCCGGTGCCGGTGCCGCGGTGGGCACGGTCGCCGCTGCCGAGCTTCAGACGCGAAGCCGTGGCGGCGTCGACCTCACCGGTGACCGGCAGTCCGTTCCAGCGCTGGTAGTTCGACACCGCCGTCTTCGTCGCCTGGCCGAACACTCCGTCGGCTCCGCCCGGAACGTAGACACCCGAGGCAATCAGTGCCTGCTGGAGTTCGGTGACATTCGCACCCTTGGCCCCGATGGTGAGCCCGCCGGAGGTTGCCGCCGGGGCGGCAGGCGCCTCGGAGAGCCCGAGGGCGGCGGCGGTGGCTGCATCGACGGTTCCCGTGGCAGCAAGGCCCTTGCGCGACTGGAACGCGGTCACCGCGGACCTGGTCGCCGGACCGAAGATGCCGTCGGCGCCTCCGGGAACCTTCACGCCGGCGGCGAGCAGTGCGCTCTGGACGGTCTTGACGTCGTTGCCGCGCGCACCCTCGCCGAGACCGACGATCGACGGGGCGAGGGGTGATTCGATCGCCATGGGGGAGGCGGACACGGTGGTCGGGACGACGCCGAGCACGAGGCCCCCGACGGTTGCCAGGCACAACCCGCTCGTGACGATGCGTCGACGGCGTGGCGAACTCTTCTTGAACGTGGACGACATGGGCGGCCTCTCTTCCAACACGAAGATGTGATCGGTCCGCCCGATGTGCACCTGAACCCTCGACGAGAAGTCGAGGTTCCCCTCAGCGTTCAGTCGGTCTTCTGGTTTCCGTGAAGCCCCAGCATGCCGGGGGTCGAGGGGAAGGGGCCCATCCTTGCCGAGCGGGGGCCGCCTGTCCACCCCTTTCAGTCCAAACTGACATAACGAAGATTATGGGCGTTGTGCTCGAACCGGCGGGGCGGCGTGAGGGGCGCCCGGATCAGCTCGACGGGCCGATCTCCCGGTCCCGCAACGGTTTGGCGGCAGCCAGGAGCCACTCGAGGGCGTCGCTCAGCTCGGTCGCCGTCGGCCGACGATGTGCGCCGAGGTCACGTTCGACGTCGTCGACGGCACATGCCAGCACGTACAGCTCGTCGTGCAACGCGTCGAGTTCCTCACGTGCCACGACGAGCTCGTTCTCGCTCAGCTCCAGTTCACGGGCGCGGTGTCGGGCCACCCAGTCCCATTGGCGGCACCGCTGCGAACAGAACACCCGGGGCCGGCCCGGCCCACGACGGGGAGGCAGTGCCCGTCGACACCACCGGCAGTGCGTGACGGGTACCGATCCCCCGCTGTCGTCCACCATCGATGAATTCGTCATGACGAAATGGTAGCCGGACCGCTGGCGCACGACGCTCGATGGTCTGGGAGACTCGCGGGTGATGACTGTGCCACCAACGACCGTGCCTCCACTGACCCTGCCTCCCGCCCTCGAGCGCCTTCGCGAGCGACAACGCCGCCGGCGCCCACCCCGCGCGTCCTCGACGCCATCGCTCGCCGCCAACGTCGGTCACATGCTCGCCTACGGCGACGACGAGATCACGCGCGAGTGCTCGGCTCGGTTCCGCGACCTGTTCGGCGCCGACGTCACCACGCGGCTCGACGTTCAACGGCACCGGCGCGAACGTCCTGGCCCTGGCGACGCTGCTCGGGTCGCTGCCCGGCCCGCACCACGGCGTGGTGTGCACCGACTGGGCGCACATCGCCGTCGACGAGACCGGCGCCCCGAACGGGCGCTGGCCACCAAGCTGATCGATCTGCCCTCGGCCGACGGCAAGCTCGTCCCCGAGCAGCTCGCCGAACTCGCCGGGATCCAGGGCGTCCAACATCATGTGCAGCCCGGCGTGGTGTCGATCACCCAGGCCACCGAACTCGGCACGCTCTACACGCGCCGACGAGATCGCCGCGCTGTGCGATCAGGCGCACGCACTCGGGAATGCTGGTCCACCTCGACGGCGCCCGCATCGCCAACGCCACCGCCGCGCTCGGCGGAACCCGTGCGGCGTTGCGTTCGTTCACGATCGACGCGGGCGTCGACGCGGTGAGCTTCGGAGGCACCAAGAACGGCCTGCTCGGCGCCGAAGCCGTCATCTTCCTCGACCCTGCCGTCGTCGGTCGGCTCGAAGTACGTCCGCAAGCAGGTCACGCAACTGCCGTCGAAGATGCGCTTCCTCGCCGCTCAGTTCAATGCCGTACTCGCACGACGACCTCTGGATCGACCTCGCCGCCCACGCCAACGCCATGGCCACCGAACTGCACCGCCTGACCGTCGACATTCGCCGGCGTGGAGCTCGATCGGCCGCCGGCGGTCAACAGCGTGTTCCCCCGCCTGCCGCCCGACTGCATCGCTCCCCTGCGTGACTGGTGCTTCTTCTGGGACTGGGACACGACCCGCCACGAGGTGCGCTGGATGACCGTCGTGGGACACGACGATCGACGATGTCACGACCTTCGCTGGCGGGTGTCGAGGCTGATCCTCGTGGATGGTGCACGGGCGTGAAGATTTAGTTGCACGATACAATTGACTCGGTGGTCGATTCGATTTAGTCTCTCGCCCGCCGGAGTCTGAACCACTCCGGCTTCGGTCCCTGGGGATGCAATCAAACGCACGGGGGTGTGAGTACATGTCGGCCATCGAATTCTCCTGATCGCATTGCAACCGATGAGGACCTGGATGCGTGACGGAGCCTGCAAAGGGATGACGCACCTCTTCTTCCCGACCGCAGCCGAACGGCCGCAGGCCCGCGAGCGACGAGAAGCGGCCGCGCAGGAAGTCTGTGCCGGCTGCTCGTCCAGACGCAGTGCGTCGCGTTCGCCCGCCGCAACCACGAGTACGGCTTCTGGGGCGGCGAGTCCGAGGACGAGCGCCACGCCGCCGGATTCCGCCTGATCGCCCCCATCGGCATCCGCGCCCGAGCGAGCTGAGTGTTCGACGTCGCCGTCATCGGCAGCGTCAATCTCGATCTCGTCGCCACCACGGCCCGCCTCCCCGGCCCGGGTGAGACGGTGTCCGGGACCGCGCTACGCCGAACACGCCGGCGGCAAGGGCCTGAACCAGGCAGTCGCTGCTGCTCGCAGCGGTGCAGCGTGTGGCCATGGTCGGCAGCGGTCGGCGACGACGACGCCGGGACGACGCCTCCGATCGATTGCCGCAGCACGAGGGCATCGACGTCACTGCCATCGCGGTCGCTCGCCGGCTCAGCCGACCGGACGAGCGCTCATCACCGTCGACGCCGGCGCCGAGAACTCGATCGTCGTGATCCCCGGGGCGAACGCGCTCGTTCGCGCCGAGGCGTGTCCCCGATGCCCGGGTGGTGATCGCCCAGCTCGAGGTGCCGATCGACGAGGTGATCGCGGCGTTCCGATCCGCCCGGGCACGCGGCGCTCGCACGATCCTCAATCCGGCGCCGGCCCAGCCGCTGCCCGACGAACTGGTCGCAGCTCTGCGACATCATCGTGCCCAACGAACACGAACTCGAGCTGATCGGCGGAGTCGAGTCGCTCCTCGGTCGTGGGCGTGGCACCGTCGTGACCACGCTGGGCGCCGCCGGAGTCACCATGACGGTTCGGTCGAGGACGTCGTCGACGACCTGGAGCGACACCAGCCGGCGTTCACGGTCACACCGGTCGACACCACCGGCGCCGGCGATGCGTTCTGCGGTCGCTCGCTGCTCGGCTGGCCGCAGGTGACGAGCTACGAGACCGCCGTCCGCTACGCCGCTGCCGCCGGCGCGCTCGCGACCACTGTCGCCGGGCGCCGTGCCGTCGCTCCCCCACGCCGACGACGTCGCCAGACCCTCGCTGAACTCCCCCGAGCGATGAGCGAAAGCCGCATCCGGCGCTTCGCTCATCGCTGGCGGTCGATGGCGGTCGACCGGGCGTCAGGCGTGGCGGAGCGTGACCGCGGCCCATCCGTCGAGGGTGTCGATCCGCTCCACGATCATCGGAGCCAGCGCAGCGAGGACGTGGTCGTGGCGCTCCGCGAGGATGCCGCTGATCACCAGACGCCCGTCGGGTCGCGGTCAGTCGTCGGAGGTCGTCGGCCAGCTCGATCAGCGTCGGCGCGAGGATGTTGGCCACCACCAGGTGGAACGACCCGTCGAGGTCGCCCGCCGGTGTGGTGTCGACATCGACGTGATCGGCGACGCCGTTGCGGACGGCATTGTCGCGCGTCGCCTCGACCGCGGCGCGACGCGACATCGACCGCTCGGACCGAGCCGGCGCCGAGCAGCGCCGCCATCACGGCGATCACGCCGGTTCCGCAGCCGACGTCGAGCACGTCGCGACCCATCGCCGAGATCGGCCGTCGAGCCGCCCGCAACGACAGCAGCGTCGTCGGGTGGTCGCCGAGCCCGAACGCACCGCCCGGTTCGATCTGGATCGGCACGACGCCGTCGTCGAACGTCGTGGTCCTGCCAGGCCGGCACCACGACGAGCCCGTCGTCGACCCACATCGGTCCGGCGAACTCCCGCCACGTGTCGGCGGCTGCCGTCCACGACCTCGACCAGCGCGCCACGGCCACCGCTCCCCCAGCGCCGCCGCGGCTCGTTCGATGCGCCGCGCCGTCGTCACCGACCGCCGTCCACAGCTCGACGATCGGCCGATCGTCGCCGGCGCGTTCCTCGATCGCACGCACGCCGAGCTGCCACAGCACGTCCGATGCGAGGTCGACCTCGGCCGCGGGCACCGTCACGACGAATGCGCGCATCAGTCGAGTCGCCGCAGACTCGGTGCGGTACTGCCTCGATGCGTTCGACGTACGCCGCTGCGCTGTTGCGGATGAGCTCGATGTCGGCCCGACCGGGCTTGATCACCGCCGGCGAGCCGGCCGCCAGCGCCCCGGTCGGCACGTCGACGTCGTTGAGGACCACCGAGTTGGCGGCGACGATGGCACCGCTGTGGATCACCGATCGGTGCAGCACCATCGCCGCGTTGCCGATCAGGACGTCGTCGTGGACGGTGCACCCCTCCAGGTGGATCAGGTGGCCGAGCACGCATCCGTCGCCCACCACGGTGTGCCATTGCGGCGTCGTGTGGAGCACCGCGTTGTCCTGCACGCTCGTGCGGCTGCCGATCCGGATCTCTCCGCCGTCGCCGCGCAGCGCGGCCCCCGGCCAGATCGACGACTGGGCGCCGATGGTGACCGATCCGATGATCACGGCATCGGGATGGACGAAGGCCGTCGAGTCGATGGTGGGTGACGAGATCGCCGAGCGCGTAGACAGCCATTGCGCGGCACGGTACCCGGTCGACCGGTCGCCACAGACTCGTTGGAGTTCTCCCGTCCGGAACCGGTACCGTTGCCGAAATGTCCCGCACGGATTGATATCGAGCTGACGAGCGCGCTCGCCGACGGCTCGTGGACGTGGCGCGCCGCTGGCGCCCGCAAGCCCAACGGGCAGATGGATGCCAGCCTGCTGCCATCCGGATCGGCCGTCGGTGACGTGCTGAAGGTCGAGATCGAGCAGATGCTCGACGGCATCGAGGTGCAGTCGATCGTGCACGGGCCGCGAAAAGGCCGAGGACGCCAACGTGCTCGAGCTGCTCCCGAGCGAGAAGCCGTTCGAAGCGGTGATCGAGACACGCGCCAAGCGTGACCGCAGTGAGCGTCGAGACGGCCGTGACAGCGTGACGGCGGCCGCCGTGACGACAAGCGTGACGGCGGCCGCCGTGACGGTGGACGTGACGATGCGCGACGGCGCTGCCGTGATGTGCCCGAGACGGCGATGGTGCCGAAGGGTCGCTCCGACCAGCGCCGCCAGCGCCCCCACTTCGAGGCTCCGCCCGAGCTGCCGCAGCGCCCGAAGCCGAAGCGCCTGCGCCCGGGCAAGGCCCGCCGCAACGCCGTGCTCGCCGACCTCCCCGAGGAGCAGCGCCCGATCGCCGAGATGGCCCTGCAGGGCATGTCGGCCGTTCGTGCCCGCGTGAAGGAGGAGAACGCCAAGCTCGAGGCCGCGGGCCAGCCCACCATGCCCGAGCAGTCGGTGGTCAAGATGGCCGAGGACATGCTCCCCAAGCTGCGCGTCGCCGAATGGCTCGACCGGGCCGAGGCCGCCCAGCGTCAGATGGAACACCTCGATCTGCGCGACCTGCGCAGCGTCGTCGCCGCCGGCGAGGATCCCGATCGTTGCCCGCGACGAGTCGACGCGCGCGGTCGCCGACGACCTGCAAGCAGGCGCTGGTGCGCAAGCAGGACGAGGAGCTGACCCTGTGGTTCGGCGACATCGACGCGGCGATCGGCGTCGGCCGTGTCATCCGTGCGCTGCGGCTCTCGTCGCAGCCGCCCAAGGCCGGTGTGATGTTCCCGCCGGACCTGGCCCGACGCCTCGGCGAGGCCGCCACGGCGGCGCTGCAATCCGGACGATCCGGCCGACCGCTGGATCGCCGTGCTCGAGGCTGCGCGTTCTCGCCGGTTCGTACGCTCGTGACACCGACCGCAGCGCCGGCGGTCATCACCGACGACCTGAAGGCCACCACGCTGCGTCTCGGGCCGGCCCTGCCCCAGATCGCCGCGCTGCTCGGCGTCGAGATCCCGGCCGGCACGCCGAAGCCGAAGCCGCTGCGGGCGGGCCCGCCCCGCAAGGACGCTCGCAACGACGGCCGCAAGGACGCCAAGCGATCGGGTGCAACGAGAACTCGGACGGCGCGCAGGACGCTCGCTCCGAGATCGGCCGCCCGCCCTGCCGAAGGCCGAGTGCGAAGCCGGCAGTCGATCCCGACGCCCGACCGAGACCACGGTCGACCGACAGCCCCCGGCGACCGAGGCACCCGCGCCGACGGTCGAGGCTGCGCCGGCCGAAGCCGCGGTCGCCGAGTCACCCGACGGAGACTCCGCCGCCGACACCGGCCACCGCCGACGCGGTCACATCCGGCGACTGAGCGGGTTCGCCCCGCCCGGCCGCGCCGCCTACCGATCCGCGGCCATGTCCGAGATCGTCACCTACGAAGCCCGCGACCGCGTCGCACTCATCACCCTCAACCGCCCTGATGCCCGCAACGCGGTCAACGGCGACGTCGCCCAGGCGATGGAGGCCGCCATCGACCAGATGGAGGGTGACGACGACATCTGGGTCGGCATCATCCAGGCCAACACCGAGGGCCAGGACCGTCCGGTCTTCTGCGCCGGCGCCGACCTGAAGGCGATCAACTCGGGCGCCGGCGGCTCGCTGATGACCGAGCGCGGCGGGTTCGCCGGGTTCGCCTACCGCGAGCGCAAGAAGCCGGTCATCGTCGCCGTCGACGGTCTGGCCACCGCCGGAGGCTGTGAGATCGTCCTCGCCGCGGATCTCGTCGTCGCCACGACCCGCTCGGCCTTCGGGTTGGCCGAGGCGAAGCGCAACCTCGTCGCCGGCGCCGGTGGCCTCTTCCGGCTCCCTCGCGCCATCGGCCGCGATCGGCGGCGATGGAGCTGATCCTCACCGGTGAGCCCTTGGCGGCACAGCGTGCGTACGAGCTGGGCCTCGTCAATCGGCTGGTCGAGCCCGGCGAGGCCACCGAGGAGGCCCTGCGCCTCGCCGGCCAGATCACCGCTGCGGCCCCGCTCGCCGTGTGGGAGAGCCGCAAGGTCGTGCTCGCTGCTGCCACCGAGAGACGACGAGACGCTCAAGCGGATGACCGATGCAGCCATGGGTGTCGTGATGCGCTCGGAGGACCTCGCCGAGGGCCTCACCGCCTTCATCGAGAAGCGCGCCCCGCAGTGGAAGGGCCGCTGACGGCTCAGAGGCCGCTTCGAAACGTGGTGATCAGGCGGGCGACGATGCCGGCGCGTTCGTAGAGGTTCTTGGTGTGGCGGTCGCCGGGCAGTGCCTGGCCCTCCACGGCGACTGCGCCCCTGGCGCGTGCCGACTGATCGCCGCTGCCAGGAGTTCGTCGCCGAACCCGAGCTCGCGGGCCTCGGGCGTGACCCAGACCTGATCGATCGCGAACCACGTGATCGCGACCCGAGGTCGGCGACGATGTAGCCGATCACCACGTCGTCGATCGCTGCCGACGAACACGTCGACGTCGTCGCATCGAGCGCCCATGCGTCATCCGACCGCAGGGTGCTCGACGAGCCAGACGCTCGCCGCCACGTTGGCCGACGAGCGCGGCGCGCGCCTCTCGCTCCAGCAGCGCCAGCTGGGCGAGGTCGTCGCCGTCGGCGGGGTCGGCGGCTCGGACCGATCGGGTCGATCACGATGTGCCCGTTCGCAGCTGCGCCGAGCTTGCCGAGGATCGTGCGTCGGTGCCGGCCCTGGCAGCTCGTATGCCTCGATCGCATCCCGCTCGTCGGGGTCGAGGCCGCCGAGCTTCGACACGATCTGGAGCCGGCGACAGGTGGTCGTAGTCGGCGAGCGCCAGCGTCGTGACGTCGGGGACGTCGGTGACGTCGACGGTGGACCGGCCGCTCGGCTGTGCAGCGGTCGCCGGCGGTGCCGTCTCGGTCGGGTCGGGCTCGCTCGCGTCGGGTCGCCGTCGGCTGGGCTCGGAGTCAGCGCTGGAGCGGACGCTCCCGGACCCCCTGATCGACGACGAGCTTGCCGAGGAACCGGGCGAGCACGATCTCGTTCACGCTCGGACCGACGACGTCGATCGCCTCGCAGGGCCGACCTCGATCCAGCAGCGTCGGCTGCAGTGGGACGGCTTCAGGAGCTGAAGATCGGGCAGTCGTCGTCGCCGATGGGACAGTTCGGCGCGCTCGACCTCACGAGGAGGAAACACGACGGACACAGCTGTTCGTCCTGCTGCTTGGGCATGCAGACGCTCGCCGCCTTCACCCCGGACATCGGGCTCGTCGTCCTCGTCGTCCTCGTCGTCGTCGCTCGACAGCGACCATGCGATCCTTCAGGATCTTGTCGAGGTCCTCCTCGACGTCGTCGTCGGTGATGAGCTCGTCGTCGTCTTCGTCGTCGTCGTCGTCGACGCGCTTCTTGCGCTTGGTCCGCGGCGCCTCGCGGAGCTGCATCTTCCTCGTCGTCGTCGTCGGTGACGACGACATCGTCGTCGTCGTCATCGGCGGGAACGTCGTCGTCGTCGTCGAGATCGAGGTCGTCGATCGTCGAGGTCGAGGTCGACCGTCGGTCGTCGTCGTCCTCGGTCTCCTCTTCGTCGAGGTCGTCGTCGGTTTCGATGTCGGTGATGTCGTCGTCAGCCATCGTCGTCGTTTCGGTCTCGTCGTGCGGCGGGTACCGGCGTCGGCGCTTGCGGCGGGAGCATAGGCGCTGGGTCACCGATCGACCGGGAGACCGAGCATGTGACACCCGTCACATCGCTCGGCGGAGTCGGCTCAGGAACCCTCTCGGCGGGCCTCGGCGCGACGCTCCGATTCGAGCCGTTCGAGTTCCGGCGCATCGCGTGGTCATGTGGCTCATCGCGGCGGCGATCGCATGATGGCCGGCCTGTTGGCCGATCAGCCGATGCATCTCCAGCGCCACTCGGCGATAGGACGGATGACCCTGTGGTGACGATCGCAACTCGAGCATGTGGATCGCCTCGCGGGCGTTGAACTGCATGACGTAGCGCATCCGATACGCCATCGACACCGCGTAGGACGCCTGGTGCGGGATAGTCGTCGTCGAGCGCGTCGTACAGCGCCGCCGACCGGTGCATCGCCTCGTCGAAGTCGTCGCCCAGGCCCGCCTCGTCGACCAGTTCCGGCCGTGAGTAGCCGTGATTCGGGGTGAGACGCTGCCACTCGATCGTGAGCATGCGATGGCGTTGCATGTCACGGAACGCCCCGTAGTCGCTCAGCACGTCGAATCGGTAGAACGATCGCTCGAAGGCCCGTCCGGGCTTGTGGCGCCGGTTCTCCCGCTCGCCGACGTACGCCTTGAGCAGCGACACGCGCTCGTCGACACCGAGGCGCCGGACCCGTTCGAGCAACTGGTGCTCGGGCAGCGTCGAGTGCGAGTAGCAGATGGCTGCGAGCAGTTTGTCCTCGGCCTCGGGATCGAAGTCGACGAGCTCGACCTCGGCGGCCGCATCGACCGGAGTCGTGCCGAAGAGTTCGTCGACCAGCGCTGCCGTGTCGTTGCGAGTGGCGGCGAGGTACTCGCTCCACCGTCCACCGCGGTCGGGGAGATCGACCCGCCGCAGAAAGCTCGGGATGACCTTGCGGAGTTCGTGGAGCATGAGTTCGGCGTACTCGCGCGACTCCGGCAGCGGATTCGGCGCGCATGCGCAGCAGCAGCGCCTCGAAGGCCTGGCCGGTGCCGTAGATCCCGACGTTGGACGTCGCCGCAGCCGGCAGGATGCCGCGGACGGCATCGAGCGCCTTGGCCCGCGTGGCGGTGCGATACACGAACTCGCTGTCGTCGGGACCCCGTTGGATCGTCGAGCGCACGTGTTCGGTGACGAGATCGACGCTGCGGCTGTACGCATCGAAGATCCGGTCGAGATCGCCGACGTATCGGGTGCCGAGCGGACCGGCGAGCACCGCCGGGTCGCGGTAGTAGCGGTACCGCCCACCGAGCCGTGGCGTCGTAGGAGATGTAGCGGGTGCTCTGCTCGAGATAGCTCATCAACCGACCCCACTCGAGGATCTTGGTGAGCAGGTTCGAGGCCTGTTCGCACGCCAGGTGGACTCCGCCGAGCTGGGCGACCGAGTCGTCGCCGTAGTCGAAGAACACCCGCTCGTACAGCTCCTCCGCGCGGTCGAGGCCGATCGTGGCATCGACCGAATGGTCGCCGCTCACGTCGAGGTCGCCGACGAACTCGTCGAGGAACAGGCGCCGCAGCGACTTGTGGCTGCGGCTGTACCGGGCGAACAGCGCGCCCTTGACGACTTCGGGCAGATTGACCAGCGCGAACACCGGACCGTCGAGGTTGGTGAAGTACCGGCGCAGCACATCGGCTTCGTCCGCGGTGAAGGACTCGGGGACGTACACAGCCACGAGGACCACTCTAGAAGAGCCGAGCAGCGAGCCCTCGGGATCTCTCCGACCGGCGCTGACCTGGGCGCGATCCCGATCGGCTCAGGCGTACACGACGGCCGCATCGGGCGTCGACGGTCGACCTCGACGCCGGTCGCACGCGCCGATCCGGCGACCGTCGACTGACGACGCTCATCGGCACGCGGAAGCTCCACGATGCGGCGCGGACCGTCCGGGTGGCGATGCCGGGATGCGGAACGTGGGTCGCCGAGCGAAGGCGACGGCGCGCCTGCCAGCGCTGGCGCACACCGAACGTCGGGCCGACCTCGAAGACCTCGACGCGGCCGTCGTTCGGGTGCCCGCGGGGTGCAACGTCCCAGTCGCCGATGAACTCGGCGTTCATCACCACGACGACGCGATCCGCGCCACCAGCCGCCGCGCCACCACGGCGATTCCTGATGACGACGTGGGCGCACGCCGTTGCCGTGACCGCTCCCGCCGTCGAGGCGGATGTCGACAGGTCGATCGGGTACTCGTTGACCGTCAGGCCGACCGTCGAGCGGACGGCGCGCCCAGAGGTGCGGGCGAGATCGCCGTCGACGGCGAACACCGGTGGCCCGCCGTGGCCGTCACGCGTCGACGCGAGGTGCCGTGCGAGCTCGGGGTCGCCGGCGACGACGACGAGGTCGGCCGGGCGGTCGACCGTGCGCCCCCATGGCTCACCCGGCTTGATCGTCATGCGCGCGGCTGGGTGCAGCGGCCGAGCTGTCGGCCACGACGCCGCGGAACGCCTGCTCGGCGGCCTGCGGCGGCCGCACGGCGGGTCTCCGGGTTCGGGTGCGATGATCGCCAGCTGGCGGAGCAGATCGATGAGCTGCTTGGTCGTGCGGACGAAGTCGCCGCCGGTGAGCTCGTCGTCGCCGACGACCTCGGCGAAGCCCTCCCCGGCGACCCAGGCATGGGCGATCGCGGCGAACGTCGGATCCGGGGGACGGTGTTCGCCGAGCCCGACCGAGCGCTCGGTCGCTCGGAGGTCCTCGCTGATCGCCATCGAACCGGCGCGAGCGGCTGCGGACCTCGTCGGACGAGAACCACGGTGCGGGTGGCGCATCGGAGCTGCGGTGCTCGTACACGAGCATCGACACGAGCGCCGCGAGGTCGGCCGCGCCGAGGCCGTCGAGCAGCCCGGACCTGCACGACCTCGGTGACGAGGAGATCGGACTCGTGGAACGTCCGGGCGAGCATCTCGCCGGCCTCGGTGAGCGTCCACGTGGGCCGGTCGATGTAGCCGTAGGTCGTCAGCACGTCGAGGACGCGGTCGAACTCCTTGGCCAGCGACAGGTTCTTGCCGCTCACCCGCCGTTCGAGGTCGGCGATCTCGCGCTCGATCCGGTCGGCCTGGCCGGCCGCTGCCACCTTGGCCCGGAGATCGGGATCGCTCGCCACCGGGTGCTGGTCGGCGCGAGCGTCCCGACGCTCGCTGCGCCGCTTCGAACTCGTGCGCGGGCTTCAGCTTGACCCTGCGCAGGCGACGCGCCACGTCGTTGCGGTACTCCTTGCGGTTCGGGGCGCAGGTGTGCGGCAGCGCCACGCGTGCCGACCGGGCACGGCGGCTCGTCGAAGTCCTCGGCCGTCAGCATGGATGCTCTTGGCCGACTTCGTGATCAGCGTGGCGCGCAGGCCCGCCCTTGCGGTTCGCGCGTTGCCACCACGGCGGCCGCGCCCCGGTAGGTGCCCTTCGACGATGTGGACGACGGCGCCCGGTCGCAGCGCGGCGAGCGCATCGGCGACCGCTCGGTCGTCGCTCGTCGCGGCCGGCTGCGTCTCGTCCCTGTTCCTGGTCGCGCAGCCGTCGGTACTCGTCGATGTCGCCGTAGTCGCTTGCGGCCTGCCGCACGCAGATCGGCCAGCGCCGCGCGCCGCCGTTCGAGCCGGGCCTCGAGCCGAACGACGTCGCGGTCGGCCTGGTACTGGGCGAACGAGAGGTTCAGCAGGTGGTGGGCCTCGTCGCTGCTGTAGGTGCGAATGAGGTTGGCCGCCATGTTGTAGGTCGGGTGGAACGCCGAGCGCAGGTGGAACGACGAGCTCCCGGCGAGTTCGGCCACCTCGTCGAATCGGACCCACGGCGACCACAGCACGACGGCCGTGCCGAGCTCGTCGATGCCGCGCCGTCCGGCGCGTCCCGTCAGCTGGGTGTACTCACCGGGTGTCAGCCGCTCGTGGTGCTCGCCGGTGAACTTGGTGAGCTTCTCGATCACGACCGTTCGCGCCGGCATGTTGATGCCGACGGCCAGCGTCTCGGTGGCGAAGACGACCTTGACCAGCCCCTCGACGAAGCAGGCCTCGACGACCTCCTTCATCGGCGGCACCATGCCGGCGTGGTGAGCGGCGATCCCGCTCTCGAGCTGTGTCGACGAACTGGGCGAAGCCGAGCACGCTCGAGGTCGGCGTCGTCGAGGCCGCCGAGGCGCGCATCGATGATCCGCGAGATCGCCGCGCGCTCGTCGCCGGTCGGTCAGGTCGAGCCCGGCATCGACGCACGCCTTGGCCGCGGCGTCGCACTGCGCTCGGCTGAAGATGAAGAAGATCGCCGGCAGCAGCCCGCGTGACTGGAGGAGTTCGACCGTCTCGACGCGGCCCGGCGGGGCGAGCACCTTGCGCCCCGATCCCTGGTCGGCACGTCGACGATCGTCGATCGTTGCGCGTGCGCCCCGTACCGTCCGCGGACGGCCGACTCGTCGAGTTGCACGGCGTCGCGGTTCACGTGGCCGTCGACGAACACCGGGAGCATCCGCAGCCGGTCGTTCGTCTTGTCGGCGACGAGGTATTCGTTGTCGAGGCGCACCGGGCGCTGGCGCTCGACGATCGACGCCGTCGGTCCGCGTACGGTGGTGATCCACTCGGCGAGTTCGTCGACGTTGCTGACCGTTGCCGACAGGCAGACGAGCCGGACGTGCTGGGGCAGGTGGATCATCACCTCCTCCCACACCGGCCCGCGATAGGAGTCCTGCAGGAAGTGCACCTCGTCGAGCACGACGAGGCCGAGGTCGTGCAGGAGCCGCGACCGTCCGTAGATCATGTTGCGCAGCACCTCGGTGGTCATCACCACGATCGGCGCGTCGCCGTTGATCGAGTTGTCGCCGGTCAGCAGGCCGACCTCGTCCTCGCCGTACATGGCGACGAGGTCACGGTACTTCTGGTTCGAGAGCGCCTTGACCGGCGCCGTGTAGAACGCCCGCATGCCGGCGCGTCGGGCCGCGTCGATGCCGTACTCGGCGACGACCGTCTTGCCGCTCCCGGTCGGAACGGCGACGACGACGTGGTCGCCCCGATCGAGCGCGTCGAACGCCTCGTTCTGGAACCGATCGATCGGGAACGGGTACCGGGCGACGAAGTCGGCCCGAGCCGGCACCGGTCGGTCGCCGCTCGGTCACTCCGTCGGCCGGACGTCGACGCACGACCAGCCATCCGATGAAGATCGCCAGGAAGTACAGCACCATCATCGGCACGCCGAGCAGCGCCATCGTGACGGGATCACCCGACGGTGTGATCACCGCAGCGATCACCGCGATGACCACGAGCGCCATGCGCCAACTCTTCAGCAGTCGTTGCGGCGACACGGCGTTCACGAGGACTGAGCCCGACGACGAAGACCGGCAGCAGGAATCCGATGCCGAACGCGAAGATCATCAAACCGATGAGGGTGACGTAGCTCGTCACCGAGAAGATCTGGTTGACGTCCGAACCCGACCACGAGATCAGGAACTCGAGCGCCTGGCCGACGCGTGAAGTACGCGAGCGTGCCACCGGCGACGAACAGCACGATCGACGCCAGGACGAACGGGACCGCGTACTTCTTCTCCTTGGCGTTGAGCGCCGGAACGATGAACCGCCAGACCTGCCACAGCAGCACGGGCAGCGCGGCGATGATGCCCGCCGTACATGCCGACGCGCATACGGGTGGCGAGGCCCTCGGTCGGGCTGAACGTGTTGAGCGTGGGGTCGCAGAAGTCGGCCGGCTTGCGCGCGCACAGTTCGACGTACGGCTGGATGCAGGAAGTCCAGCACCTGGTCGTAGAACGCGATGATCAGCACCATGCCGATCGACGACGGCCAACGCACTCGGATGATGCGGACGCGGAGTTCGCCGAGATGCTCCGTCAGCGTCATCGTGTCGGTCGGACTCCACGACCGTCCTCGTCGGCACTCACGGCGTGCCCGACTCACTCGGGCGCCGTGAGGCCGACGTCGACGGTGGCGACGGTGGTCCGGTAGCGGCGGGAGCGGCGGCGGCGGCGCGAGTCGGCGTCGCGCGTGATGCCGCGAGCTCGGGTGGCGGTCGGCGGCACCGGCGGCGGCGAGCCGGGTGTGGCCACGACGTCGTAGCCCGGGTCGACGACGCCGTGCTGCGCGGCTGTTCGGCGTCGTCGCGGAGCGCGCTGCTCGGCCTCGGCCTCGGCCATCAGCTTCGACGGATCGGCCGCGTCGCGGACCATGTTGGCGGTGTCGCGCATCTCGCGCATCGGCTCGTCGAAGGCGCTCTTGATCTCGGACTGGAAGCCGGTGCCCATCTTCTTGAGTTCGGTGTACGTCTGCATGAACTTGCGCACCGCATCGGGCAGCCGCTCGGGGCCGAGCACCACGAGCGCGATCAGCAGGATGACGATGATCTCGCTGCCCTGCAGATTGAACACGGGGGCAGTCTACGGGGCTGCCATCATGGTCAGGAGTGCAACAGCGACTGCCCTCACTGCTCGATCCGCCGATCACGTTCGCCCACCGTGGCGCGCGCGCCCACGCCCCGGAGAACACGCTCGAGGCGTTCGCGCTGGGTTGAACCTCGGTGCGTCGGGCCTCGAGAGCGACGTCTGGATGACCGCCGACGGCGTCGCGGTGCTCGATCACGACGGGGTGGTCAAGAACGGGCCTGCGCAAGCGTCCGATCAAGGAGTTCCGCCGCGACGAGCTCCCGCCGCACATTCCGACGCTGCCGAACTGCTGCAGCACGTGCGGCACCGACTACTCGCTGTCGCTCGACCTGAAGGATCCCGACAGCGCCGATCGCATCGTCGAGACGGTCCGCGACTTCGACGCCGACATGCTGGAACGCACCTGGCTCTGCGAGCCGAGCCTGGAACGCGTGCTCGCGCTGCGGGCGATGTTCGACGACGGCGGACCGCATCCGGTTCGCTGCTCCAGACCACCCGGCTCGAGCGGATCAAGGGGACGCCGAACGACGAGCCGAGTACCTCTCGCGTCATCGACATCGACGGGATCAACCTGCACCGCACCGACTGGAACGGCGGCCTCGTGGCGCTGTTCCACCGATTCGGGCTGGTCGCGTTCGGCTGGGACCTCCAGCACGAGCACGAACTGCGCGCCGGCGCTGCGCATGGGTCTCGACGCCGTCTACAGCGATCACGTCGACGTGATGATCGACGCCTTCATCGCCGAGATCGGCACGCCCTGACGTCGACGTCGGTGGCTGTGGTCGGCTCGTCAGAGCCACTGCCAGTGGCTCTGCGGCCAGAACACCACGAAGGCTCGACCCGACGAGGTCGTCCTCGTTGATCGGTCCGATCACCCGCGAGTCCTGCGATCCGCCCCGATTGTCGCCCATCACGAAGACGTGGTCCTCGGGCACGGGGCCGTTGAGGCTGTAGTCGCCGCCGCAATCGGTCGGGGTGACCACTTCGGGGTCGAGATACGGCTCGTTCAGCACCCGTCCGTCGATCAGCACGGTGCAGTTGCGGACCTCGACGGTCTCGCCCGGCAGCGCGATGACCCGCTTGATCAGGTCACGTTCGGAGGCCCCGGTGATCTGGTGCAGCACGACGACGTCGCCCCGATTGGGGTCGTGCAGGCGATACGACAGCTTGTTGACGAACACCCGGTCGCCGGTGTCCAGCGTCGAGTACATCGACGATCCCCTCGACCACGAAATGGGCGAGCACGAACGTGCGCACGACGAACGCCACGAGCAGTGCGACGGCGATGACGACGACCCAGTCGAAGAACGCCCGGGCGCCCGACGGCGAGCTTGGCCGGCGCGGGCGCGGCATCGGGCGCGTCGTCAGGCTCGTCGGCCGGCGCGGGATGGTCGTCTCCGAGGTCACGAGACGCCAACGGTAACCGCCGCACGGTCGACCGCATCGCCGGCACGGCAATCACGGCGATGGGCTCGCGTCGTCAGAGCGACTCGATGAGTCGCTCGACGCGTTCGTCGCGGCTCTTGAACGGGTCCTTGCACAGCACGGTGCGTTGGGCCTGGTCGTTGAGCTTGAGGTGCACCCAGTCGACGGTGTAGTCGCGCTTGCGCTCCTTGGCCCGCTTGACGAAATCGCCACGAAGCCGAGCTCGGGTGGTCTGCGGCGGCACGTCGATCGGCCTGCTCGATGTCGGCGTCGGTGCAGATCCGCTCGATCATGCCCCGGTCCTGCAGCTTGTAGAACGGGCTGCGGGCGCGGGAGACGTCGTGATACTGCAGATCGAGCAGCTGCACCCGTGGCGTGTCCGAACGGCAGGTCGTGGCGGGCTCGCGGAACGCCTCGAGCAGCTTGTACTTGATCACCCAGTCGACCTCGCGGTCGAGCAGCAGCGGATCCTTCTCGATGGTGGTGATGCAGTGCTCCCACATCTCGAGCGCCTTCTGCTCGAGCGGCGGGAAGCCCTGCGAGTCGGCGTAGCGCAGCGCCCGATCGAGGTACTCGCGCTGGATGTCGAGCGCCGACACCTCGCGGCCGTTGGCGAGGCGGACCGTCCGCCGGCAGGTGATGTCGTGGCTGATCTCGCGGATCGCCCGGATCGGGTTCTCGAGCGTCATGTCGCGGAGCACGACGTTGGGGTCCTCGAGCATCCGCAACATGCACGCCGCGGCGCCGACCTTGACGAAGTCCCGTGTACTCGCTCATGTTCGAGTCGCCGACGATCACGTGGAGACGCCGGTACTTCTCGGCGTCGGCGTGCGGCTCGTCGCGGGTGTTGATGATCGGGCGGCTGCGGGTGGTGGCCGACGACACGCCCTCCCAGATGTGCTCGGCGCGCTGGGCGATCGAGTACGTCGCTCCCCTGGCGGTCTGCAGCACCTTGCCGGCGCCGGTGTAGATCTGGCGGGAGACGAGGAACGGGATCAGCACCTCGGCGTAGTGGCCGAGGTCGTCGTCGCGGCTGGTCAGGTAGTTCTCGTGGCAGCCGTAGGAGTTGCCGGCCGAGTCGGTGTTGTTCTTGAACAGGTAGATCGTGCCGCGGATCGACTCCTCGGCGAGGCGCTGCTCGGCCGACTCGACCAGTTGCTCGAGGATGCGCTCCCCCGCCTTGTCGTGCACGACCAGCTCGTACAGCGAGTCGCATTCGGGCGTGGCGTACTCGGGGTGCGAGCCCACGTCGAGGTACAGCCGGGCGCCGTTCTGGAGGAACACGTTCGAGCTGCGCCCCCACGACACGACCCGCCGGAACAGGTAGCGGGCGACCTCGTCGGGGCTGAGGCGGCGCTGGCCCCGCAGCGTGCAGGTGACGCCGTACTCGTTCTCGAGCCCGTAGATGCGCCGCTCCATGACCGGCAACCTAGCCACTGCAGCTCGGGACAGCGGCCGCGCTGCGCTTCAGGCGACGGTCGACGAAATTCGCAGCGATGCGTGCCCGGACGGCGACTGCGCCGACGAGTCGCGACAGATCGTCGGGTTCGACGACGGCGATGACCGGGATAGCCGCCGGTCGTGGGATGGTTGGCGAGCATCACGATCGGCTCACCCGCCGGCGTGATCTGGACCGCGCCCGTCGACGAGCCCGATGCTCGGCATCTGTGGACGCGCATCGCGTGCTGCGGATCGAAGCTCCCCGGCCTCGAGCCGCACGCCGACCCGGCTGAGCTCGCTGCGTCACCGTCCAGGTCCGACCGATCAAGGCTCTCACGTGCCTCCGATGAACCAGTCGTGCTGGGGGCCGCGTCCAGAGCCGCATCGCTCCGTCGGTCGCGACGCACGGGGCGCGTGGTCGGCGGCGAGCTCGGTGCCGGGATCGGGCCCGACGGGCAGCGTCGACGCCGGTCGCGAGCGGCGGCGGTCCGATCCCGGCCGAGCGTGTCGTGGCTGCGCGATCCGAGCACTCGGATCGACCTCGATGCCGCCACGCACGGCGAGGTACGCCCACACCGCATCGGTCGGCGCGTCGACTCGCAGGCGCTCGCCGGCGCCGAGGGTGTGGCGGCTCGCGTCGGTGCTGCGAGCGACGATCAGCGGCCGGATCGCCTCGACGATCAGGCCGCCCATCGTCTCGATCGTCGCTGCGCCGCGGATGGTTGCCGACGAGCCGATTCACCAGGTCGTGGGCCGCGCGATCGACCGCCCCCGCGGTGGGCACACCCAGGTGCGGCGAGACCGACGCGACCGTGGTCCTGCATCGTCGTCGCGAACCCGACGTGCACGATCCGCAGCGCACGCCGCAGCTCGAGCTGGTCATGCCTGTCGGAAGCGGACCGACGCGCCCGGTCTGCAGCAGCGCGGGAGGGTCGTCGTCGACGTTCCAGAGCGTCGCGAGTGGTGTGGTCCGATCAGATGCCAGCCGCCGGGTGACGCCGACGGGTAGACGCACGTGTACCCGGCAGCCAGACCGACCGACCCTGCCGGCACCGCGGTACGGGGGCGTCGCTCGTCGTGGCACGTGCAGTCGTTCGGTCGAGGCCGCGCAGGTAGCCGAAACCGGGACTGAACCCGCAGAACGCGACGCGGTACTGACCGCACACTGTGCGAGATCGCACGATCGTCGACGGTCGACAGACCGGTGGCCTCGGCCAGCTCGGGAAGGTCGGCACCGTCGTACACGACGTCGATCGTGAACGGTTCGGCCGACCGGCGCGTGCGTGTCGCGAGGCCCTCGACCGCGTCGAGCATCGGCCCGAGCGCATCGTGCTGGCGACGTGCCGTGCGCACACGACCAACGGTCGACTCGGCGGGGATGATCGCCTCGCGACACCGGGCAATGCTGCCGCCGCGAGCACGTCAGCCCAAGCCGATCGGGGTCCGTCGAGTTCGTCGATGAGCCACGCCCGGGGCCGTACGGACGTCGTCGCATCGTGGAGTGCAGCCTCAGTGCACGCGGGCGTCGGGGAAGATCCGCAGGAAGTTCTCGGCGTAGAACCGATCGCGTACGTCGTCGGGACGGTCGCCGAGCGACCCCTCGAACCGCCCGATCGGATCGCGTCCACCCTCGACGTGCGGGTAGTCGCTGGAGAAGAGATAGAGGTCGGCGGCCGACTGGTCGACGAGTGCTCCGACGTCCTCGAACACGTAGGGCGTGAACGCCATCTGCTCGCGCAGCGTCTCCGACGGCGTGCGCTGCAACTCGGCGAGGTACTGGTCGACCCTGCTCCACGACCGCACCACCCAGTCGAGGCGGGTGAGCATGCTCGGCACCCAACCGGCGCCCAGTTCGACGCAGGCACCACGGAGCGCCGGGTGCTGCTCGAACACCCCGTCCATGATCATCACCGAGATGAACGTCTCGGGCCCCTGGTGCAGCACCGCCATGTCCTTGCTGCGGATGTTCTCGCCGCCGCCCATCCAGTCGCGTGCAGCAGGTCGTCCGGTGTTCGCCCATCGGCGGTCGAGCTGCAGCGGCGACCCACCGACGTGGAGGACGAAGGGTGTCCCCGACTCGGCGAGACGCCGCCAGAACGGTGCCAGATCGACGTGGCCGGGTGATCGCTCCCCCGCCGGATGGTGCGGCACCCAGACGGCTTCGAGACCGGCATCGATCGCGAACTCCAGCTCGATCAGCGCGTGGTCGGGGTCGTCGAGCGGCACGATGGCGACGCCCATGAGCCGGTCGTCGTCGGCGCAGAACTCGCTCATGGCCCGATTGTGGGCACGCGTGGCGCCGTACCGGAGCTCGTTCGACAGCTTGCTGCTCGGCGAGAACGGGGTGGCCACGCTGTGCGTTGCGAAGACGAGCTGCTTGCGAAAGCCGAGCATGTCGAGTGCCACGGAGCGGTCGTTGCGGTCGAATGCGCCGAGCGCCTGGATCTCCTTCGACGTGGCGATGAGCTGGTCACCGAGCGCGATCTGCGCCTCGACGTGCTCGGGTGCGTGCCGATTGCCGTTGGCGACGATGACCTCGACCTCCTCGTCGGTGACGAGCGATGCCGTGTAGCTGACCTGCGGGATCTGCTCGCGGATCGCCGGGTCGGCGTAGTCGCGAAGGAAGTCGGGCAGCTCCATGATGTGGCTGTCGGCGTCGTAGAACGGCCGATGTGCCGGCGCGTAGGTCATGTGGGCCCCTCGATCTCCTGCCACAGTGGCGGTGCTAGGTGGTGAAACGGTAGACGCCGACACCCGCAGCGTCGAGTGCCGAGCGGACCGCACGTGCCAGTTCGACGGCGCCGGGCGTGTCGCTGTGCACGCAGATGGAGCGGGCTCTGACGCTCACGATGGTGCCGTCGACGGCGACGACCTCGTTGTCGACGGCGATGCGGACGGCGCGCCGGGCCACCTCGTCGGGGTCGGTGAGCGACGCTGCCGGGCTCCCGACGCGACACGAGTCCGCCATCGGGCCGATACGCCCGATCGGCGAACGCTTCGGCGACCGCCTCGAGGCCGGCGCGATCGGCAGCGCGGAGCAGCTCGGAGTCGGGCAGGCCGAGGATCGCCAGCGACGAGTCGTACTCGGCCGCGGCATCGACCACGGCACGAGCGAGGGTCGGATCGGTCGCCACCGCGTGGTACAGCGCGCCGTGCGGCTTGACGTATGCGATCTCCGACCCTCCGACCTGGGCGAACGCGTCGAGCGCGCCGAGCTGGTACAGGACGGCGTCTCGGAGTTCTGCAGGTGCCATGTCGAGGTGGCGACGGCCGAAGCCCGATCAGATCGGGGTACGACACCTGGGCGCCGATCGCCACATCGCACTCGACAGCTCGAGTGCACGCCGCCCGCAGCACGCTGGGATCACCGGCATGGAACCCGCACGCCACGTTGGCGCTCGTGACGATCTCCAGCATCGCGGCGTCGTCACCCATCTGCCAGACCCCGTACGACTCCCCCAGGTCACTGTTGACGTCGATGGCCACCATCCCGCCACCCTACGCCCGCCGACGCGCGCCCGTTTGCGTGACAGAACCATTGGGGTGGGCCAACCGAAATCTCCCGCAAACCAGAAAATGGAGGGAGGGGGCGGGGAGAAAGTGGGGGCGCGTCAGGTCAGGTCGGATGCGGCGAGGCGGTGGAAGCATCGGCGGCCGTTGGTGCGTGACAGCTCGGCGACTTCGAGCTCGTCGAGCGGGATCTCGCGATCGGGTCCTCCGAGCGCCTTCATGCCCAGTGCGATCGCGGCAGCGCGGTCGAGCCCGTCGGTCCAGGTCTCGGCGAGACGGACTGCTGATGGTCTCGGCGTCGCCACCGATCGCCGCGTAGTCGCGCTCGTCCATCACGGTGCCGTCGTAGAGGATGTGGAACATCTGGTCGCCGGCGGCGTCGAGGCCGACCTCGGCGACGAGGATCTCGACCTCCATCGGCTTCATCTCGTGGGTGAAGATCGTGCCGAGCATCTGCGCGTAGCTGTTGGCGAGGCTGCGGGCATCGACGTCGTCGCGCGAGTACTGGTATCCCTTGAGGTCGGCGGCTCGGACCCCGGCGACACGGAGCTGGTCGAACTCGTTGTACTTGCCGACGCCGGCGAAGGCGATGCGGTCGTAGATCTCGCTCACCTTGCGCAGCGTCTCCGACGCGTTCTCGGCGACGATGACGATGCCGTCGGCGTACCGGACGCGCCACCAGCGCCCGACCTCGGGCGATGCCCTTGCGCGCGAAGTCGGCACGGTCCTTCATCATCTGTTCGGGGGCGACGTAGAACGGCATGCTCATCGCGAACGCACCTCCGCACACGATCGCTTCGTAACGCGTGGCGAGATCGTCGTCGGCGAGGCGCTGCCAGCCCGTCGGCGTCGATCGTCGCGACGACGGGATAGATCCCCCGCAGCGCATCGGGGCCGCCGGTCGCCGAGTCGGCGTCGGCGGCCTCCCACAGCGACCGTGCGGCAAGGTTGACGGCGTCGTCGCGGCGTCATGTCCTCGCGGTAGCCGACCTTGATGACCGTGCCGGCGTGCAGGCTTCCCGAGCCCGGTCGCGACGTAGTCACGCTCTTCGTACCGGCCGCCGGTGGCGTCGTAGTCCCACAGCCGCCCGCACTCGCGACGGAGGTCGTACCCACCGAAGATCGGCACGACCACCATGCCCATCATCGCGGCCTGGAGATTGCCGCGGACCATCATCGACAGCTGGTTGGCCTTGCCCTCGAGGCTGAGCGACGATCCCTCGACCTTCTCGTAGTGCTCGAGCTGCAGCTGGAACAACCGGATCATCTCCATGGCCGGGCCCGGCCGCACCGGCGATCGCGACGCCGCTGTGGCGATCGGCCTCGCACGACCTTCTCCATCGTGCGATGCGAGATGAGGTTGCCGGAGGTCGCCCGCCGGTCGCCGGCCATCACCACGCCGTCGGCGTAGGTGAGTGCCACGCAGGTGGTGGCGTGCGGCACCGCGAGATCACGCATCAGATCGGTCGACATCCCCGTCGGAACCGACGGGTGAGAGCCCGACCCGCCGCAGCAGCTCGGGAAAGCTCGACCCGGGATCGTCCCCGGTGGTGAACAACGGCATCGTCACGGATCACTGACCGCCTTTTTGCACGTAGGACTTGACGAAGTCCTCGGCGTTCGTCTCGAGCACCTCGTCGATCTCGTCGAGCAGGTCGTCGAGTTCGGCCTTGAGCTTCTCGCCGGTCTCGGTGACCGCCGGAGCGGCCTCGACGGTCGCCTCGGTGTCACGGCTCGTCGTGTTCTTCGACTTCTGGGTGCGTTCTGCCATCAGTGCTTCCCTTCGCAGTGCTCGATTGTCGGGTCGAGATGTCGGATCGTCGGTCGTCGTTCACTGACCGAGGCGGTCGAGGAGTTCCCTGGCCGTCTCGCTCTCGTCGATCAAGGTACCAACGTGTTCGGCGGTGCCGCGCAATGGTTCCATCATCGGCACCCGCCGGAGCGGGTCGCGCCCGATGTCGAACACCAGGGAGTCCCAGTTCGCCGCGACGACCTCGTCGGGGTACTTGGTGAGGCATCGGCCCCGGAAGTAGGCGCGGGTCGTCGTGGGCGGCTCGGTCATCGCCGCGGTCGACCTCGTCGGCGTCGACACCATGGTGTCGAGCCCGGCTCGCAGCGCAAGGCACCGGTCGGCGCGCAGGTCGTGGTACTGCAGGTCGATCGCCTTGAGCCGGGCGGAGCCGGGCTCGATGCCGTGGCGGGCCGCGTAGCCGTCGACGAGGCGCTGCTTGGCGACCCAGTCGACCTGGTCCGCCACCGGTCGCCGGGTCGGCTTCGAGGCCGGTCAGCACGGCCTCCCATCGGTCGAGCACGTCGAGCGCCGACGTCGTCGCCGACGCAGCCGAGCCCGTGCGACTGCTCGTACTTGCGGGCCCGTTCGAGCAGCCCCCACTGGATCTCCAGCGCCGTCGCCCGGCTGCCGTCGCGCAGCATGATCGTCTGGCGCAGCGTCGGGTCGTGGCTCACCTGGCGGATCGCCGCGACGGGGTTGCCGAGCAGCCAGTCGTCGCCGAGTTCGTCGTCCTCGATCATCGCCAGCACGATCGCCGTCGTGGCCGACCTTCATGTAGGTGGCGACCTCGCTCATGTTCGCGTCGCCGACGATCACGTGGAGGCGGCGGTACTTCTGGGCGTCGGCGTGCGGTTCGTCGCGGGTGTTGACGATCGGGCGCTTCAGCGTGGTCTCGAGCCCGATCTCCTCCTCGAAGAAGTCGGCGCGCTGGCTGAGCTGGTACGGCACGTGATCGTCGGGGCGGCCGGGCAGTTCGCAGCCGACCTTGCCGGCCCCGCAGAACACCTGCCGGGTCACGAAGTGCGGGGTGATCTGGCTCGCCAGCCGCCCGAACGGCACCTCGCGGGCGATGCAGGTAGTTCTCGTGGCAGCCGTAGCTGTTGCCCTTGCCGTCGGAGTTGTTCTTGTGGACGATGATCTCGCCGCCGTCGGGGAGCAGCGCACGGACGTGCTGCATCGACGCCCGCACGATCTCCTCGGCCGCACGATCCCACACGAGCGCCTCGCGGGCGGTGGTCACCTCGGGGGTCGAGATCTCCGGGTGGGCGTGGTCGACGTAGTAGCGGGCGCCGTTGGTGAGCACGGCGTTGACCAGCATCGTCTCGACCTCGGGTGCGAGCGAGTCGTCGAGCGAGAAGCCCCGTGCGTCGTTGGCGGGCTGCTCGTCCTCGAAGTCCCAGCCGATCCGGCCCCGCTCGACGGTTGGTCGCAGCGACGTAGGCGTTGATGAGCATCGACGACGCCGAGACCGGATTGTTGTCGCCGCCGCGCACGACGATGCCGTACTCGGTCTCGATCCCGCAGACCTTGGGCAGCGCCATGTCCTGAACCTAGCGGAGCCAGTCGGGCTCAGGTGGATGTTCAGCTGCCCGGATCGTTCAGTCAGACGACGTCGAAGCGGACGCCGGCGTGGGCTTCGAGCCGCTCGACCAGCGCGTCACCGAAGGCGCTCGCCGGCGTCCAGAATCCGCCGCCCACAGTCGGACGGGTCGAGATCGAGGAACGCCGACGGCCGACTCGCCCAGCATCTTGGCGGTCGAGCCGTAGCCCGGGTCGGCTGATCGCCGGTCACCTTCGTGCGGATCGTCTCGACCCGACGCGGTGCGGCCCGACGAATCGGATGTCGAACCAGCCGGCCTGCTGCGTGGCGGCGCTCGGGCCCGACCCGGGCTTCGGGATCACCTTGCCGAGCAGTCGTGCGGGTCGGGCCGAAGCTCGCCACACCGGCGAACGCCGCCAGTCCTGCGGTCATCGCCCAGGCCTTGACTCGCGCCGGTCGGTTCCGTCGCCGGTCATCATCGTCTCGCCGTAGGTGAAGTCCCTCCCCCACGGCTGGCCGAGCAGTGCATGGCTTCGCAGCACGACGGCACTGTTGGTCGGGGCCATCACGAACGGTGCCGACCCAACTCTGGAATCGATCGTCGCGTGTCGGGCGGCCGAGCCCGGGCTGCTTCGGGCCCGTGACGCAGGTCGACCGGAGCGAGCACGTACGGGTCGGCGGTGATCGCGCGGAGTTCCGGGTCGGCGGCCATCTCCTCGAACATGTTCATGCCGCTCGCGAGCGGTGCCCCCGCTGACGCCGCCCTTCGCGCCCGGCACCGACATGCGGACCTCGACGCACGGCTCGCCGAACTGTTCGATGGCCCGCTGCTGGGTGAACCATGTCCCGAGGTCGGACGGGATCGAGTCGAACCCGCAGGCGTGGACGACGCGTGCACCGGTCTGCTCGGCGCGGGCCTGGTGCTGATCGATCATGCGGCGCATCCACTGCACCTCGCCGGTGAGATCGCAGTAGTCGATCGCCGGCCTCGACGACGGACGGCGACGAGTTCGGATCCGTACAGCGCGTACGGGCCGACGGTCGACACGACCACCCTGGTCGACGCCGTCAAGCTCGTCGAGGGCAGCGCGGTCGGCGGCATCGGCCACGATCCGTGGCACGTCGGCGCCGGTGGAGCGGGCGACCTCGTCGAGCTTGGTCGGCGTCACGACCGGCGATCGCCCAGCGCAACTCGCCGTCGTGCCGTGGCGCCGCGACCAGGTACCGGCACAGGATCTGGCCGACGAAGCTCGTCGCCCCGTAGACGACGACGTCGTGCTCGCGCCGGCCGCGTCACAGGTACTGGCCGGTCGCACGCGTTCGATGGCCCGGCCGCCGGCGACGTCGGTCTCGGCGGTCTCCGACACGAGCGTGCGGATGAACACGATGCGCTCGCCCTTCTTGCCCGAGATCTTCGCCCAGTCGTCCGGGTTCGTGGTGTTCGGCAGGTCCTCGTGCTCCTTGTACTCCTGCTTGATCGAGTCGAGCAGGTCCTGGGTGCACACGCCCTTGGCGCCGCCGCCGATCACCCGCTTGATCGCCAGCTTCTTGGCGCGCCGCACGATGTTCTCGATCATGGCCCCCGACGAGAAGTCCTTGTAGTACAGGATCTCCTTGTCGCCGTTCTGGTAGGTGACCTCGAGGAACCGGTTGGCCTCGTCGTCGCGGTACATCTCGTCGACGGTGGCGTCGATCATGTCGGCGATCGACTCGCCGGCGGCGATCGGGATCTCGTCGGTGAGGTACCGGGCGAAGATCGCCGCGGCGGCGTCGGCGTTGGGCCGCTCGATCTTGATCTTCACGTCGAGTCGGCCCGGGCGCAGGATCGCCGGGTCGATCAGGTCCTCGCGGTTGGTCGCGCCGATCACGATGACGTTCTTCAGGCCCTCGACGCCGTCGATCTCCGCGAGCAGCTGCGGCACGATCGTCGACTCCATGTCGGAGCTGATGCCCGACCCGCGGGTGCGGAACATCGAGTCCATCTCGTCGAAGAACACGATGACCGGCCAGCCCTCGTCGCTCTTCTCCCGCGCCCGCTGGAACACGAGGCGGATCTGGCGCTCGGTCTCGCCGACGTACTTGTTGAGCAGCTCGGGGCCCTTGATGTTGATGAAGTAGCTGCGGCCCTTGCCCTCGCCGATCGTCTCGGCGACCTTCTTGGCCAGGCTGTTGGCGACGGCCTTGGCGATCAGCGTCTTGCCGCAGCCGGGAGGGCCGTAGAGCAGGATGCCCTTCGGCGCCGGGAGCTGGTGCTCGGCGAACAGGTCCTGGTGCAGGAACGGCAGTTCGACGGCGTCGGCGATCTGCTCGATCTGGTCGTCGAGGCCGCCGATGTCGGTGTAGGAGATGTCGGGCACCTCCTCGAGCAGCAGGTGCTCGACCTCGGGTCGTGGCAGCTTCTCGAGCAGCAGGTTCGAGCGCGCGTCGAGGCGCAGGTGGTCGCCGGCGCGGATGTGCATGCCGCGGATCGCGTCGGCCAGCTCGCACACCCGCTCCTCGTCGGCTCGGCCCACCACGACGATGCGGACGCCGTCGTCCATGACCTCCTTGACCGTGACGACCTCGCCGGTGATCTCCGGCGCTGCGGGCCATCACGACGTTGAAGCTCTCGTTGAGCACCACCTCGGCGCCGCGGTCGAGCAGCTCGTGGTCGATGTCGGGGTGCAGCGCCACCCGCATCTTGCGTCCGCTGGTCAGGATGTCGACGGTGTCGTCGTCGTTCTTGCCGACCACCACGCCGTAGGCCGACGGCGGCTGGGTGAGCTTGTCGACCTCGTCGCGCAGGGTGGCGATGTGCTCGCGGGCCTCGCGCAGCGTGTAGCGACAGCTTCTCGTTCTGGCCGACGGCGCTGGCGAGCTGGCCCTTGGTCTCGAGCAGCCGCTCCTCCAGCGAGTGCACCCGCTTCGGGCGCATCGGCGAGGCGGGCGCGCAGGTGGGCGATCTCGTCGTGGAGTGCGACGAGTTCGGCGCGTTCGTCGTCGCGTCGCTCCGGTCGTCGTCGGGTCGACCGGAGCGATCGTCACCATCGAGTTGCCATGAGCCGAATGTACACGCACGTCGCGGTGATCGTCTTTGCACGTGCATGGCCGTGTAAACTTCAGGACATCGACGATGCGTCCGATGGACGACTGCGACGATTCCCACATCACAACGAGGAGCCCACTGACATGAAGGTCTGGATCGACCAGGATCTGTGCACCGGCGACGGCCTGTGCGAGGAGATCGCCCCCGACGTCTTCACCCTGCTCGACGACGGCCTCGCCTACGTCGTCGAGGGCGGCAAGATCTTCGCCGCCGCCAAGGGCAACCCCCAGGGCGCCGAGGGCCTCGCCGAGATCCCCGACGGCCAGCTCGAAGCCGTGATCGAGTCCGCCGAGGAATGCCCCGGCGAGTGCATCTACATCGAGCCCTGAGTCGACCGTTCCGTGACGCCTCGGACGCCGTCCGGGGCCGTCGCACGTGTCAGTCCGGGTTGCGGCCGAGGAACCGGGCGACGCGTCAGGAAGGCGGTGTGGGCCACCATGCGGTGGTCCGGGCGCACGGCCTGGCCCTCGATGTGCCAGCCGCGGTGCAGCACCTCGATCGTGCGGGCGTCGATCCACTTGCCCTTGCAGCGCCTCGCGGACCTGGACGGCCTGGGTGATCGATGGCGTGTAGGCCACGAGGAGCCCGCCGGGCTGCAGCACCGCTTCGGCCTTCGGGACCACCTGCCACGGCTCGGGCAGGTCGAGCACCACCCGGTCGAACATGCCGAGTGCCGGGTCGATGCCCTCGTAGCTGTCGGCGATGTGGACGTCGTAGCGGTCGAGCGCCGCCTCGCCGAGGAAGCTCTGCGACGTTCTTGCGTGCCCGGTTGGCGAAGTCTTCGCGGATCTCGTAGCCGACGATGTCGGCGCCGTAGCGCAGCATCGTCATCGACAGCGCCCCCGACCCGATCCCGGTCTCGAACACCCGCACGCCCGGCCCGATGTCGGCGAGCATGCAGATCGGGCCGAGATCCTTCGGGTAGATCACCTGCGCGCCGCGCGGCATCTCGACGACGAAGTCCTCGAGCGTCGGACGCAGCGCGGTGTACTCCGAGCCCTTCGTCGAGCGCACGACGACGCCCTCGCGCTGGCCGATCGACGTCGGCGTGGGCGACGAAGCCGTTGTGGCTGTGGAACTCGCCGCCGTCGGCGAGCGTCGATCAGGTAGCGCCGCTTCTTGGAGTCGAGCAGCAGCGCCTTCTCCCCCGTTGCGAACACTCCGGTCATCGTCGTCGTCCCTTCGCCAGCACCATCTCGACCGGCACCGGTTCGTGCGCGTGCGGCCTTCTCGACCAGCCGGCAGAACGCACAGATCTCGCCCGTCGTCGGCGATCCGCACCGCATGCACTCGTTCAGCGTCGCCCGCCGCAGCAGCGGAGTGCCCGGCCAGCAGCGGCGCCATCCGCTCGAGGAAGCCGAGGTAGAACGCCGCCTTCGCGCCCGGCGACTTCGCCTCGATGCGCGTTCAGCGACTCCTTGTACGACGAGGTGCCTGTTGCCGGCCGCGATCGGGCACTCCTCGACGACGTAGTCGATGCCGCGCACGAGGCACCACGCCGCCATCTCGCGCTCGGTCAGGCGGACCAGCGGCTTGACCTTCTTCGGGAACCCGTTGCGTCGCCGGCAGCACGGGCAGCTGGCGGGCGAGGTAGTCGATGTCCCAGCGCAGCGTGTTGCCGAACAGCACCGCCGCCTCGTCGTCGAGGTTGTGGCCGGTGACGACGACGTCGTAGCCGCCGTCGAGGGCCGCCTGGTCGAACAGGCGTCGCTTCGACAGCCCGCAGGCCGAGCACGGCACGCGCCCGGTTGCCCGCGACGCCGTCGGCACGTCGTAGCCGTAGTCGTCGCGCAGGTCGATCTCGCGCAGCGTCAGTCCCCGCTCGGCGGCGAAACGCCGGACGTAGCCCGCCGCTGTCGGTGGAGTACTCGCCGATGCCGAGCCCGATGTACAGCCCGTCGGCCTGGTAGCCGGCCTCGATCAGCATGTCCCACACGGCGAGCGAGTCCTTGCCGCCGCTCACCGCGACGAGCATCCGGTCGTCGGTGCTGAACATGTCGAAGTCCTCGATCGCCTTGGCCATCTGACGCCGACACAGCTGCTGGAGGTGCTCGGCGCAGAAGTGGGCGTTGTGGCGGGGCAGGTCGATGACCGCCGGCTCCTTGCAGACCCGGCACTTGCTGCCGACGGCGGTCATCGCTCGACCTCGATCACGGGCGCCACCGGAGATGACGGGCCGGACCTCGATCGACGTCGTCGTCGGTCAGTCGGCATCGCCCGGGCACGAGCGTGCCGTTGCAGATGACGAGGTGCGCCTCCCGGCTGAGCCCCAGCTCCTCGAGCAGCCGGTCGACCGATCGTGGTCCGTCGAATTCGACTTCGCGCCGCGGGTTGCGCAGCAGCACCTTCACGATCGTCGCTTGGAGCGCTGACGCTCGCGACGGCCTCGGTCTCGAGGCGCTTCAGTTCGGCTCGCCGCGCACGGCGACTCAGATCGAGTCGTGGCGCGCTGACCGCGACGGTGACGCCGACGGCCCGGCGCCGAGCCGCTCGCGTGCGAGGCGTTCGGGCGGCTTCTGCAGCACTCGCTTGCTGACCTCGCGGACCGATCGAGGCCGCACTGCCGACTGCTCGCCAGTACGGGTTCCCGAGGATCAGCCCCTGACGAATGCCCTGACTCGCAGGAAGTCGCCCTGGCCGACCAGGAGCATGGCGATCGGTCGGACCAGCGGATTGGGGTGCAGCGACCCCGCGTCGCAGCACGAACTGCGCAGGAGGTACCTCGGTCGCAGCGCGTAGGGAACCAGCGACATCAGACCCGCCGGATCTCGACGACGGCGCTGCGTCGCTTGCCGGAGCGCCGACCGAGCAGGAAGAAGATGACCAGCAACACCATGCCGCTCGCCGGCGGCAACGGTGGCGATGGAGGTCTTCTTGTCGTCGACCCGTGCCCTGGATGTCGCCTTGGAGCGCCTTGAACTTGTTCTCGAGGTCCTGCGGGGTGATCTTGTCGGGGACCACTGGATCGGTGTTCTTCGCCATGACGCAGGCTCCTTACTTCGGTTCCTTGTACAGGGTCGCCTTCTTGATCCGCGAGATCGCCAGCGCGATCACGCCGACAGCGACGAGCAGGATGATCAGGTAGGCGAGCCACGACAGATTCCCGCTGGCCGAGCGCACCCATTCGGTCTGGAGCATGCGCAGCAGTCCGACGAGCAGCAGCACGATGCCGAGGCTGAGCGAGCAGCGCCGCTGCGGCGCCGTAGCCGAGCCAGGCTCCGGCGCCCTTCAGCGGACCGAGCGTCTCCTGCTTGGCGTAGGCCTTGACGTAGTCGACGATGTCACCGACCGATGCTTCCTGCTCGGCCTCTTTGGCCTTGTCGGCCCTGCGAGCGAGGCGCTGTTCGAGATCGTTGGTGTCTGACACGGGCATCGTTTCTATCACGAAAGGGCCGGATGCAGCGAGACGTGGCGGATGAGACGTCCGAGCGCAGCCAGGCCGCCCCGGACCGATGACATCACGAGAGGCGGAACCTCAGCATGGCCTCGACGTCGTCGAGGATCTCGTCGAGGAGATCGAGGCGATGCATCGGCCCGGCTGCGCTGAGCAGCCGGAGGCGGTCCGCGGGCCCGATCGGGGCGAGGGTCGCGAGGTGATAGGTCGCCAGCAGCGGGATCGTCGGAGATCTCGTCGTCGCCGATCGACCGGCATCGCGTCGACTCGCCGCTCGTCGTCGTCGGACGACCGATCGGCGACTCGTGCTGCGAGCGCCGTTGCGGCGCGTACCCGTGCATGCGACTGGCCGCCACGTCGACGGCGAGGCCCGCGTGCATCGGGGTCGACATCGGGCCAGTCGTCGACGTCGGCGATCGGATACGGATCGTCGGGCAGCCATGCGTTGATCCGGATGCGCCGAGTCCCGACGGCGACGAGGGCGTAGCGGTTCTCGTCGATCGCGTCGACCTGCAGCATCTGGGCAACGGTGCCGACCATCGCTCGATCGTCGCCGCCGCCGGTCTCCCAACCGTGGGTGATGAGTGCCTGGCCGAACTCGGGTTCGCCGTCGGCACGCAGGCAGTCGCGGACCATGTCGCGGTAGCGCGGCTCGAAGACGTGCAGCGGCAGGATGCCCCCGGGCAGCAGCACGGACCCCAGCGGGAACATCGGCATGACGGCCACGCTCGACGCTAGAGCACCGGTGCAACGAGCGAGGTGTTCAGCGCGGACCGACCGTCGACGGGTCCGGTCCGCTCGGGTATGCCGCGAGTCGTTCCCCGAACGCGTCCAGTACGGAGCGAACTTGTCGGGGTCGACGTATGTCCGGACCGTTGAGGATCATCACGAACTCGATCGTGTCGGCCCTCGGCGGTCTCCAGATAGCCGGCGAGCGCCTTCACCGCGGGCGGATCGAGCGTCGACGGGCGGATTGCCGAGCGTGCCCGTCTTCGCGATCAGCCGGCCCTCCAGCGGTGTTCCGACGAACTCGTCGGCCAGGGTGCCGGTGCGCCCCGCAACCGGCAGTGCGCCAGCGACTGCGGGGTCCCGCGACGCGCTGCAGCACGGCGATCAGCGCCGCACAGGTCAGCCGGTTGTCGCTGCTCAGCCCCGACGCGTCGACGAGACGGACACCGTCCATCGGCACGCCCCAGACTCCGCAGCGTGCGGTCGAGCACTGGCAGGCCGGCGGCCACCGTCCCCTCGCCCGCGTCGGCCACGCCGAGTTCCTTCAGGAGCATCTCGGCGGTGTCGTTGTCGCTGCGTGGTCAGCATCTCGGCGAGCACCGCTGTCAGCGGCTGCGACTCGATCGACGCCAGCACCGGCTGGGCCGGGTCGGCGGCGCCCGACCCGAAGCCGCCCGACATCCGCGACGCCGCGGTCGCGCAGCAGTCGGGCGAACTCGCGTGCTGCAGCCTCGCCGGGATCGCGTCTGGCGTCCGGAACGGCCGACGATCCTGCCCGTCGTTGACGACGAGTGCGTCGATCGGGCCGGCCTCGACGTAGGCGACCCCGGGCCCCACGACGGGATGACGTACTCGTCGTCGTACGCGTCCGCCGTCGCCGAGGACCGAGCCGTTGCACGGTCGTGACCCCGGCAGCGACGACGGCGTCGGCCAGTCGGTCCAGCGACGTCGTGTTGAACGCCGGGTAGCTGTCGTCGGCGATCGGATAGTCGTCCGCCACCAGCAGCGGGTCACCACCTCCGACCAGGTACGAGGTCGCCGTCGATCACGCCGTCGACGCGGTGCGGAGCGGAGACCGACGTGGTGAACACGTGGTCGGGTCCGAGCACCTCGAGTGCGGCCGCCGGCGACGAGCAGCTTGTGGGTGCTGGCCGGGATCACGGCGACGTCGGCGTTGTGCGCGATCGACCGGGCGACCGTCGACGGACACCGACGAGACACGAACGGTCATCGACGAAGGACGCCAACTCGTTCATCGCCGTCGCCAGCCGGTCGTCGTCGCCCGACCGTGGCCATCTGGTCGGGCATGCGACGGTAGCTCAGCAGTTCGCGTCGTGAGTTCGGGTGCGGCGCTCACCGGCGGCGGTGCCGGCGTCGTCGAGCTCCGTCGGTTGCGACCGCACGGGCAGCCTCGTGTTCGTCGGCCTGGGCGTCGCTCCACACCAGCAGTGCGGTGAGTGCGGCGACGGGCACGAGCAGCATCGCGACGAGCGCGACGAACGGCGCCACGCGATACCGCACCGGACGCCGGTCGACGACGTCGACGCGCATGGTCGTTCATCGTGGGCCCAGTTCCGCCGGCGTCGGTCCGGCCGGATAGGTGTCGAGCGTGTCGGCGAGCTGGTTCCAGATCGGGCCGGTACTCGCTCTGGTCGCAGATCGTCGGACCGTTGAGGATCAGCACGTACTCGACCTCGCCGCCGCCCTCGACGGCAGGTACCCGGCCAGTGCCTTGACGGCGGGCGGATCGACGTTGAACGGCGGGTTGTTGAGCGTGCCCGTCTTGCCGGTCAGCCGACCGGCGACCGGGTGATCGACGAACACGTCGGACAGCGTGCCCGTCTGGCCGGCGACGGGAAGCCCCTGCCCGATCGGCGAATCGCTGTCGTAGCGCTGCACCACCGAGGCCAGCGCCGAACAGGTGATCCGGTTGTCGAGGCTCAGCCCCGACCCGTCGGCCAGCACGACCGGCGTCGACGTCGACACCCCAGTCGACCAACTGCTGGCGGATGACGGCGAGCCCGCCCTCTCGGGTGCCCGGTCCCGACGTCGCTGACGCCGAGTTCCTTGACGACCATCTCGGCCGTGTTGTTGTCGCTGTTGCCGAGCATCTCCGCCACCACCGCCGACAGCGGCGCCGAGTCGATCGATGCGATCTCGACGGCGCCGGCGGGCGACGTACCCGACGTCGCCTCGCCATCCACGGCGACGCCCCGCTCCTCGAGCAGACGGATGAACTCCCTGGCCGCGGCCGCGTTGGGATCGTGCGGCGCGGAGATCGTCACCGAGCACCCGCGAGTCGTTTGCCATCAGCGCGTCGTAGGGCCCACCCTCCAGGCCCTGGACGCCGACGCCCCAGCCCGGCGCGAAGAACTCGTCGTCGTAACGCGATCCGTCACCGACGACCCCGCCGGCGACACGAGTGACGCCGCGCAGCGACCACGCCGTCGGCGAGGGAATCGAGCGACGTCGGCGACGTGACCGGATACAGCTCGAGGTTCGAGTCGGCGTACCAGTCCGACGACAGCAGCGGGTCGCCACCGCCGACGAGGTACAGGTCGCCGGCGACGACGCCGTCGACCGGTGCCGCGGCCGCCTCGACCGTGGTGGTGTAGCGTGAAGTCGGGTCCGAGTCGTTCCAAGGCCACCGCCGCGACCAGCAGCTTCTGGTTGCTCGCCGGGATCACGGCGATGTCGGCGTTGCGGGTCGCCGATCTCCTCGCCGTCGACCGAGATCACCGCACACGAGCGGTCGTTGAGCGTGGCGAGAAACGGGCTCGACCTCGGCCGCGAACGCGGCGCTGTTGACGTCACGCGAGACGATCGTCGGCATCCGACGGAACGTCATGACGCCGGTCGAGAGTGCGGGCGTCGGCGTGGGGACGGTCGCGGCCGGATCGACCGGTGGAGCCGCGGTGTCGGCCTCGGTCTGGCTCGGACGACCATCGGTACACCGCCAGGAGCGACCAGCGCAGGGACGAGCGCGACGATCCCCAGGACGATCCACGGGCCGGGCGCCACGTCGGCGACCGCGCGAGCGTCGACGTCACCCGCCGCGGGCCTCGCGGTGTTTGGCGTGGCGCACGAGATGACCGAGCGCCGTCACGGCATCGCCGCCGCTCGGGTAGCAGAGTCGGCCGAGGCGACGAACCGTGGCCGGTCCGGCATTGTCCGGATCGGCCACGGCCAGTTCGGTGGCGACGAGGATCGGCTTGCCGGTTCTCACGCTCAGTTCGTGGGCCGCCTCGGCGAAGCGTTCGTCCTGGCGCTCGTGGTACGCGACGATGCGTTCGAGGCCGTGGTCGGGGTAGAACCGGCCCTCGCGCATCATCCGCGCCTGGTTGCTCTGGATGCCGAGCCCGAGGTAGATCATCGGCGTCGACGTCGGGATGCGTGGCGATGAGCTCCATCACCTCGGGGATCGTGTCGCGGGTCTCGCCGCCGGCGCAGTCGACCGGGTTGTTGCGGCTCCACCGCGGTGGCAGCTTCGTCGTCGATGGCCGCCTCGGAGGTCGGCGGGCAGCTCCATCAGCACGATGTCGGCGTCACGGGTGATCGCGTCGGCGGTGACCACACCCCAGCCGCCGGCTGTCGTGAGCACGATCGTGTTCGGCCCCTTCGGCAGCGGCTGCGTGGCGAACGTGGCCGCCGCCTCGAACGCCTCGGTCGACCGTGGCGGCACGCGTGATGCCCGCCGCGCGGCACTCGCCGTCGAAGATCTTGTCGTTCGCGGCCAGCGCGCCGGTGTGGCTCGCCGCTGCCTGTGCGCCGCCCTCGGTGGCGCCGCCCTTGACGAGCACGAGCGGCTTGCGGGCCGCAGCATCGGCGAGGCGGTCCATCAGGCCGCGACCGTCGACGATGCCCTCCACGTAGGCGAGCCCGACCGCCGTTGCGTCGATCGTCGGCGTACCAGTCGAGGTAGTCGGCCACCGTGACCGCGGCGGCGTTGCCGGCCGACACGGCGCGGCTGATGCCGACGCCGCGTCGACCGGGCGAGGTTCATGAAGCTGGAGACGAAGTTGCCGCTCTGGCTGGCGACGCCGATGCCGCCGGCCGGCGGGTACGGCGCCACGATCTGGGCGCACAGGTTGACCGGGGTGCTGACGACGCCCTGCCCGTTCGGGCCGGCGAGCAGGATGCCGAGCTCGTCGGCGAGCGCGACGAGCTCGTGCCTCGGCCACGCGTCCCTCGTCGCCGGCCTCGCCGTAGCCGGCCGACGTCAGGAACGCCGCGCGTGATTCCCTTGGCGGCGCAGGCGCGGAGCAGATCGGGGTTCGCCGCGGCGGGCGTGCAGACGAAGACGAGGTCGATCGCGTCGTCGGGCAGGTCGGCGATGTCGGCGACGGTCCGTGATGCCCAGCACCTCCTCACCCTTGAGGTTGGTGCCGTACACGCCGCCCGCGTAGCCGCCGGCGAGGAGATTGTGGAGCGACACGAACCCGAACTTGCCCGGGGTGCGTCGATGCGCCGGTGACGAGGACGCCCGTGGGGTCGAACAGCGCCCGGAACTGCTCGTCGGTCGGGCGGGGACGGCTCGTGCGGATCGCGGCGCATCGGCGTCGGCTCCGAACTCGACGAGGCCGTCGACCGCGACGAGCCGACCGTCGGGCTGGACGATCAGCGGGTTGATGTCGACGCTGGCGACGTCGGTTCGCTCGGCAGCCAGCCGGCCGAGGCCGACCAGGACGTCGACGAGCTGCGCCCGGTCGACCGCCGCCTCGCCGCGGAACGGCTCCGAGCAGCTTCTGCGTGGCGAGGTCGTCGATCATCTCCGCGGCGGTGACCGCGTCGAGCGGGGCCGGTCGGAAGACGACGTCGGCGATCGCCTCGGCGAGGATGCCGCCGACGCCGAGCATCACGGTGGGCCCGAACTGCGGATCGCGGACGACGCCGGCGATCAGCTCACGGTTGCCCGAGATCATCGGGGCGACGAGGACGGACACGTCGCCGTCGTCGGGCGTCGCAGCGGCGAGCAGTTCGGCGGCGGCGGCCTCGACGGCGGCCGGTCGGCGAGGCGGAGCCTGACCAGTCCGCGTTCGGTCTTGTGGGCGATGGCGTCGCCGTTCAGCTTGGCGACGACCGGATAGCCGAGTTCGTCGGCGGCGTCGCCGGCCGCCGCCGGCGTCGGCGACCAGTCGTTCCGGCGGCGATCGGCACACCGAACTCGGCCAGCAGTGCCTTCGAGTCGCGCTCCGACAGGGTCGTGTGCGCGCTGGTTCCGGGTGAGGTCACGTCTGGGGTCGCCATGCGGCCCCCACCGTACCGCCATGGCCTCTCCCGAGACGGGGCAGGAGCGCTCCCCGAACACGTTCAGAGTCGCGACGGATGCCGGCCTTGAGGATCGCGAGGCCGGTGGCGTTGATGCAGTAGCGGGTACGCGGTCCTTCGATCTCGCCCTGGATCAGCCCGGCTTCGCGCAGGATCCGGAGGTGTTCGGACACCGTCGATTGTGCGAGTGGGCAGCTCGGCGACCACGTCTCCGGTTGCGCAGGTTTCTCGGTTACTGAGCAGTCGCAGGATTGCCAGCCGGGCAGGGTGCGCGACCGCCTTGGCCATCGCCGCGAGTGTCTCGTCATCAGGTGGCGGCGGTACCTGGCCGTCGATGACGGGTGGAACATGACATTCCTCGACATCAACACGTCGATCCTGTCGAGCAGAGGATCGGGTGGCTGGCGTGGTGGTCATGAGCCGCTTCCTCGGGAGAGTTGGGTCCGATCGCTCGGACAGTAGCGCCGGCGTGCCCACAGTGAACACGTACACGAGGCCGACGAGGGCGGGGCCGGTCGTACGGGAAGCCCGGCAGGTTCGCGTGGACGGGCTCGAGCGATCGAGGAGTGGACCTTCTCCCCTCGCGACGCGATCGTGAATTCCGTATCGTCGATAGACGATGAAGGAAGTGGAGGTTGCCACTCTCACCGAACCGACTGGACGTTCGGCGATTCGCCGCTGGGGGCCGGTCGCGGCCGCTGCGGCCATCTGGTGGGTGCTGTACCACTACAACCTGCCGTTCTGGGACTGGGTCATCTACGACGTCGTCGGCCTCGACCCGGAGAGTCGGCTGGGCGAATCGATCCACTTCTTCTTCTACGACGTCACCAAGATCACCCTGCTGCTCACCGGTGTCATCTTCGTGGTGACGATCCTGCGCAGCTTCATGTCGGTCGAACGCACCCGCGCACTGCTCGGCGGTCGCCGGGAAGGTGTCGGCAACGTCGCCGCGGCCGGGCTCGGTGTGGTGACCCCGTTCTGCTCGTGCTCGGCGGTGCCCGTGTTCATCGGGTTCGTCGCCGCCGGTGTCCCACTCGGGGTGACGCTCAGCTTCCTGATCGCGTCCCCGATGGTCAACGAGGTCGCGATCGTGCTGCTGTTCGGCCTGTTCGGCTGGCAAGTCACCGCCCTGTACATCGCTCGCAGGGCTGGTCATCGCCATCGCCGCCGGCATGGTGCTCGGCCGGATGAATCTCGACCGGTGGGTCGAGCCGTTCGTGTTCGAGACCAAACTCCGCGGCAAGCCGATCGACCCGTCACAGGGCCTGTCATGGGACGACCGCATCCAGATGGGCCGAGAAGAGGTCGTGTCGATCCTGCGCAAGGTCTGGCCGTACCTGCTCGTCGGCATCGGCGTCGGCGCCGCTGATCCACGGATGGACGCCCGAAGACTGGTTCGCCGAGCATGCCACCGGCATCCTCGGCGTCCCGATCGCCGTACTCATCGGCGTTCCCCTCTACTCCAACGCCGCAGGCGTGCTGCCGCTGGTCGAGGTCCTGCACGACAAGGGTCTGCCGATGGGCACCGTGCTCGCGTTCATGATGAGCGTCGTCGCGCTGTCGCTGCCCGAGATGATCCTGCTGCGGCGGGTCCTGATGCCCAAGCTGATCGTCACCTACGTCGCCGTCGTCGCCTCCGGCATCCTCGCCATCGGCTTCCTGTTCAACCTCGTTCTCTGATCACTCCCGAAATCACAAGGAGCACCACCATGGACATCAAGATCCTCGGCACCGGATGCGTCAACTGCAGGAACCTCGAGACACTGACACGTACGGCGCTCGACGAACTCGGCCTCACGGTCGAGATCGACAAGGTCACCGACCCGGGCGAGATCGTCGTCATGGGGCGTCATGTCCACACCAGCGCTCGTCATCGACGATGACGTCGTGTTGTCAGGCCGCGTCCCTCCGGCCGACCAGATCAAGCAACTCCTCGTCGCCGCTCGATGACGGCGCGGAGCGTTTCAACTCGTGAGCATGTGGGCGATCTCCGTGACGTGGCGGAGATCCGAGCCGCAACATCCACCGAAGACGTTGAGCCACGGCATCGCGTCGACGAGGCTGTGGTATCCGGCGGCAAGTTCGTGGACATCACCATCGTCGAGCACTTCTGCCTCGTCCAGTTCGGCGTGGCTCATGCGCGAGGCATTACAGCGAACTCCGCGAATGCGGTGAGCCCATGCGGCGTCGACGATGACATCGGCGAAGTGGTCGGGGTGGGCACAGTTGACCATGAAATACGCGGCTGACCCGTTCGTCGCCGCGTCGACGGCGTCGATCGCATGGCCGAGCGACTCGCCCGTCGGGAGCGACCCATCGGTCTCGACGGTGAACGACACCACGATCGGCAACCCAACCGAGCCAGCAGCTCGGACCACGCCGACCGCCTCGTCGGACTGCGTGAACGTCATCGCTGTCACCATGTCGACCTCGGTGTTCGCGAGCCATCCGATCTGGCTGGCGTGGTACTCCTCGGCTTCGGCAGCAGCGATGGCGACATCGGGCGCGTAAGCGTCACCGTGTGGACCGATGAGGCCGTTGAGGACGATCGGTGCGGCGTTGTCGCTGAACTCGGAACGGAGGCCGGCGATGAATCTGATCGCGTCGCGGTTGGCCTCGGCGAGTTCGGATTCGCTGGCCTGCAGGTCGTCGGCCCAATGAGGGTGCGCTTTCCACGTCTGACTGTCGAGCACGAACCCGGCACCCATCTCGGCGGCCAACGTCAGAAAGCCGCGGAAGTATTCGTCGACGAGCTTGTCGTCCGGTCTCATCTCCGAGCAAGGTGTGAGCTGCGAACTCACGGATCTCGATCCCCTTGTTGAAGATCAGATCGGTCTCGATCCCGGCGTCGGTGAGGTACAGCCCCCCACCGAGTTGCGGCAGACCGGCACGGAACATCGCCATGACACTCCTCCCATTCGCTCGCGGCCCCCAATGTGGCGACGGAACCGCAACCCCACGACAACAGTACGCCACCCACTGGGTCGTCCGGCGCATGACGACTGGCAGGCACGAGGAGGCTCCCATGCAGTTCAACGCGATCCACGACCATCGACATTCAGCCGACGAGGTGTGAGGGCAACCTGCCGGAATCAGGTGGGGATGAGCGCGGCGCGGAAGAACCCGATGATGTGCTCGCTGCGACGATCGAGCGCTTCGGGCGCGAGCGGATCCTCGTCGAGCAGGCCCTCGAGGAACGGCGCGTCGGAGAAGTAGCTCAGCAGCGCGCCATAGCCGGTGAGCAGCAGCTGCTCGGGGTTGTGCTGGCGGAACGTGCCGGCATCCATCTCGCGGCCGGAAGTAGTCGGCGGCCTGGTCGAACATCGGCCGCAGCACCGCCGACAGGTCGATGCCGAGGTGAGAACCACCGTCGATCGCCTCGCGCCGCATCAGCGTGACGTACGCGGGTTGTCGGCGAAGTAGCCGAACCCGGCGCGAAGCACCTGTTCGATCTTCGGCCAGCCCGTCGCGGTCGACTCGATCGCCCCGGCGAGCCGGGCGAACCAGTCGGAGAGCAGCCGCTCGAACACCTCGCCGTAGAGCGCCTCCTTCGAGCGCGAAGTGGTGGAGCAGGCTCGGGCGGCGAATTCCGACCTCGGCGGCGATGTCGTTCAGCGAGGTGCCGCTGTAGCCGGTCTGCGCGAAGCACCCGAGCGCCGCGTCGAGGATCTGGTCGCGTGTGGACCGACCCTCGACGGGCAGCTTCGATGATGGAAGCGACGTCGACATCCGACATGGTGCCGACGAACGCTAGTGCCGGTGCGGGGACGCTCCTCGCCGCCACGTGTGTCAGCCGGTGGCTCAGGCGGGCGGGTAGACGCCCATCTGCTTGGCCTTGTCGGTCTGCCAGAAGATGTCGGCGATCTCGTCGATGTAGGCGACGAGCTGCTCGCCGACCGCGGGATCCATCGACTTCTTGGCCTCGCCGGCCTGGTGGATCGCCTTCCAGAACAGCTCGTGCAGCTGCGGGAACGCGGCGAAGTGGTCGGGTGCGAAGAAGTCGGCCCACAGCACCATCAGGTGATGCTTGGTCTCCTCGGCGCGCTGCTCCTTGATGATGATGCAGCGGGTGCGGAACACCTCGTCGTCGGACTCGGCGTACTTCTTCGCGGTCTTGACGACCGACAGCGCCTCGATCTTGGCCTGGGCCGGGTCGTACACCCCGCAGTACAGGTCGCAGTGGGCGTGGGCAACGGTGGCCGAAGCGAACAACTTGGCGAACATGGTGGCTCCTCAGGTGTGCAGGTGGTGGTGTGCACGATTCCCGAAGGTCGTCGAGCGGAAACATACACTCCGCGTCGGTGAACGTGCCCATGCCACCTTCGTCGACTCCGGCCCGGTGGCGCCGATGGTTCCCACGTCGATTCGTGGTCGCCGATCGCTCGATGGAGCCCACGCTGGTCGACGGCCAGGGCCTGTCGCCGTCCCGTGGCCGATCGGCACGCGTCGGGCAGATCCGCTGCCTCGAGCACCCGGACCGACCGGGATTCTGGCTGGTCAAGCGGGTCGACGAGGTGCACGACGACGGCACGATGTCGGTGCTGTCCGACAACCGCGAGAGCACGCGGGCCGACTCTCGCTCGTTCGGACCGGTTCCCGTGCAGGACAGTTACCGGTCGTGCTCCGGGTTCCCCGCCGGCTCATGTGAGATCCGGTTGTGGTGCTCACCAGGCGCTCCGACCGACCCCACCATCGACGACGACGATCTCGCCGGTCGTCAACCTCGAGCCGAGCAGGAAGCCGAAGATGGCGTCCTTCACGTCGTCGGGGGTGCACACGGCGCGCAGCAACGACTTGTCGACGACCGACTGCTTGATCGCCTCGAAGGCGTCGCCGAAACCCTCCTGCAACCACGATCCGTCGATGAAGCCCGGGCACACCGTGTTGACCTGGACCTCCGGCCCCATCACCCGGGCCAGTGTGACCGTGAGGTTGTTGAGCCCCGCCTTCGAGGCGCAGTACGGAATCGAGCTGCCCGTGCCGTACACGCCCGCCACGCTCGAGACGTTCACGATCTGGCCGCCGCCGCCCGCCTTGAGGGCGCCCGCCGCCGCCCGAGCCATCTGGAACGGCCCGATCAGGTTCACGCCCATGATCGTCGTGCCAGGTCTCGGCCGTGACCGACGTCGAGGTCGTGGTGCGGGATGAAGCTGGTGGTGCCGGCGTTGTTGACCAGCACGTCGAGGCGCCCGAACGCGTCGACGGCTGTCTCGACGAGCCGTCGACAGTCGTCGTCGTCGGCCACGTCGGCCTGCACGGCGATCGCCTGCACGCCGTGGCTCGCCGCTTCGGCGGCCACCGCCTCCGCGGCATCCTTCGACCGGCTGTAGTTGACGGCGACCGAGCAGCCGGCCGCCGCCAGCGCCAACGCCGTCGCCCTGCCGACTCCCGTCCCGGCACCGGTGACGATCGCTCCCCTGCCCGACAGCTCCATGGCACTCCCCTGCTGCGTTCGAATGTCCAGACCTTCGTGGGCCGACCGTAGCCTCAGGCGCCATGCAGATCGTCGCCGCACTGTTCGTCGAGAACTTCGAGATGCGCCAGGCGCCGGGCCCGTCGACGCGCATCGACCTGACCGGCGTGATGTTCTCGCATGGCCGCCCCGAGCCGGCGCCGGTCACCATCACGCCGCACCTCGATCGGGCTGATCTTCTGTCCCGAAGGCGAGTCGGGCAGCGGCGTGTTCGAGGTGGTGTTCCGGCGGGGCATCGACGAGGACAGCGAGCAGGTCGCCACGCAACGTCAGCCCGTTCACGCGTCGAGCCGGGCAAGTTCACCTACCGCCTGGTGCGCGGCGAGCTCGAGTTCGCCGACTACGGCCAGGTGTTCGCCCACTGCCGCATCGACCACGGCCCCTGGCACCTCGTCCCGTTCACCCTCCTCCCGCCCGCCTGACGATCACGACCAGGGGTCTGACCACTCGTGTGACAGTGGTCGGTCGTCGGGTTCGGTCGACCGGCTGTCGGGTACTGTCGCCGCCGTGTCGTTGACCGCCGAACAGGACCAGCTCGCCGTCTCGCTCATCCGGGGGATGGCCATGGACGGCCCGCTCGCCGCCAACAGCGGCCACCAGGGCACGGCGATGGCGCTCGCCCCGCTCGGCCACGTCCTCTACAGCCGGGTGATGAGCACGACCCGGCCGATCCGGCCTGGCCCGACCGTGACCGGTTCGTCCTCTCGAACGGCCACGCCTCGATCCTGCAGTACTCGCTGCTCTTCCTGTCGCGGCTACGGCCTCGAACTCGACGACCTGCAGGCAGTTCCGCCAGTGGGACTCGGCGACGCCCGGCCACCCCGAGGCCGGCCACACCGCAGGCGTCGAGGTCACCACCGGCCCGCTCGGCCAGGGCTTCGCCAATGCGGTCGGCATGGCGATCGCCGAGGCGCAACCTGCGCGCCCGCTTCGGCGCCGAGGCCCAGGACCACCACACGTTCGTGATCGCCGGCGACGGCTGCCTGATGGAGGGCATCAGCCACGAGGCGGCCTCGCTCGCCGGTCATCTCGGCCTCGGCAAGCTGATCTGCGTCTTCGACGACAACCGGATCACGATCGACGGACCGACCGAGCTGTCGACCAGCGACGACGTCGCGGCGCGGTTCCGCGCCTACGGCTGGGACGTCGTCGACCTCGGCGAGATGGCCGACGACCTCGACGGTCTCGAAGCGGCGCTGAACGCCGCCAAGGCCAGACCGACAAGCCGTCGCTGCTGATCCTGCGCTCGCACATCGGCGAGCCCTCGCCCGATCACACCGACACCCACGGCGCCCACGGCAACCCGTTCACCGCCGACGACGTCACGCGCACCAAGGCCGTGATGGGCATCCCCGACGAGCCGTTCTGGGCGCCCGACGATCTCGTCGCCGCCTACCGGACCGCACGTCGGCGAGCCGTGGCGCCGCGGCGCGCGGCGCGTGGATCGCAGCGAGCGCCGCCGGTCACCTCGACGCCCGAGTGGCAGGCCGCGTGGGCGCGGCACCGGCACGCCGGGCTGGGACGCCGACCTGCCCGCCTACGAGCTCGGCGAGTCGGTCGCCACCCGCAAGGCGATCCAGAAGGCGCTCGACGCCACCTACGACCGGCTTCCCGGCCTGATCTCCGGCTCGGCCGACCTCACCGGCAGCAACGGCACCGGCCTCGCCCGCACGACCGCGTTCACCGCCGACGACCGCAGCCGGCCGCTACGTCCACTACGGCATCCGCGAGCACGCCATGGGCGCGGCGCTCGTCGGCATGGCGCGGCACGGCGGCACCCTGCCGATCAGCGGCACGTTCTTCGTGTTCTCCGACTACATGCGCCCGCCGATCCGCCTCGCCGCGCTCTCGAACGCCAAGGTGCTGCTTCGTCTTCACCCACGACTCGGTCGGCGTCGGCGAGGACGGCCCGACCCACCAGCCCGTCGAGCACCTCGCCACGCTGCGGGCGATCCCCGACCTGCACGTGATCCGTCCCGGCCGACGGCAACGAGACGATCCAGGCCTGGGCCGACGTCGTCCGCCACGACGGACCGTCGGCGCTGGTGCTCAGCCGCCAGAACATCCGGGTCGTCACCGACGGCTCGGCCGTCGAGCGTGGCGCCGGCATCGTCACCGACTCCGACGGCGCCCCCGAGGTGGTCCTCGTCGGCACCGGCAGCGAGGTCGAGGTGTGCGTCGACGCCGCCGCACGCGCTGACGAACCGTGGCATCGCCGCCCGGGTCGGTCAGCCTGCCGAGCTGGGATCGCTTCGCCGCACAGGACGACGATCGTTCCGCGACGCGATCCTGCCGCCCGGCGTGCCCGTCGCTGTCGGTCGAGGCCGCCACGACGTTCGGCTGGGAGCGCTACGCCGACGACTCGATCGGCATCGACCGCTTCGGTGCCAGCGCACCGGGCGAACTGGTGCTCGACAAGCTCGGCATCAACGTCGACCATGTCGTCGAGCGCGCGCTCGACGCTCATGCTCGCTGACGTCCGCTCGAACGACATCGATCTCGAAAGGACGCCATGGCCGACAGCAACCGGATCGTCGCCCTCTACGACGAGCAGGGCCAGAGCGCCTGGCTCGACAACCTCAAGCGCGGCTACATCACCTCGGGACAGCTCGTCGCGATCCGCGACGGCGGCGTCCGGGGGCTGACCTCGAACCCGTCGATCTTCCAGAAGGCGATCCAGGACTCGACCGACTACGACGAGCAGTTCGCCGAGCTCCGCGTCCGCGAGCGACTCGATCGATCGAGGACTACTGGGCGCTGGTGATCCGCGACATCCACAGCGCCTGCGACGTGTTCTCCAAGGTGTACGACCACTCCGACGGCGTCGACGGCTACGTCAGTGTCGAGGTCGACCCCGGCCTCGCCCACGACGGCCCGGGCACCGAGGCCGCCGCCCGCGACCTCCACGAGCGAGATCGACCGCCGCAACCTGATGGTCAAGATCCCCGGCACCGAGGAGGGCCTCGCCCCGATCGAGCAGATGATCGCCGAGGGTCGATGCATCAACGTCACGTTGATCTTCAGCCTCGACCGCTACTCGAGGGTGATGGAGGCCTACCTCGCCGGCCTGGAGCGGCTCGCCGCCGACCCCGACGCCGACCTGTCGACGGTCGCCAGCGTGGCGAGCTTCTTCATCAGCCGGGTCGACTCCGAGGTCGACCGGCGCCTCGACGCGATCGGCACCGACGAGGCGCTGGCGCTGCGTGGCAAGGCCGCCGTCGCCCAGGCCAAGCTCGCCTACCAGCTGTTCCTCGAGGCGTTCTCCGGGCCCCGCTGGGAGGCGCTCGCTGCACGCGGGGCCCGGGTGCAGCGGCCGCTGTGGGCGTCGACGTCGACCAAGAACCCGGCCTACCCCGACACGCTCTACGTCGACGAGCTGATCGGCCCCGACACGGTCAACACGCTGCCCGACGACACGCTCGAGGCGTTCGCCGACCACGGCACGCTCGCCCGCCGCGTCGACGCCGACGTCGACGACGGCCCGGGCGGTCTGGGATGCGCTCGCCGAGGTCGGCGTCGACATGGACGACGTGGCGGCTCAGCTCGAACGCGAGGGTGTCGTCGAGCTTCCAGAAGTCCTTCGACGAGCTGATCGCCGCCCTCGAAACCAAGTCCGACACCCTCTGACCCCCGACCTCCCCGCTCCGAAATGCGCCTCGTGTGCGCTGAGTGCACGAATCGGGCGCACATTTCGGGTGGGCGGGTGATGTCGGGTCAGGCGGCTTGACGTTGATCGTGAGGCGGGGGTAGCCCTGGGCGCCGTTGGGGGCGACGGGGGCGTACTCCTCGGTCTGGGGGACGCCGTCGCCGTCGAAGGCCCGGGCTTCGATCAGGTGCTTGCCCGGCGGTCGGGGTCGAGCCGGTGCACCCACTGCACCCAGGTGTCGTTCGACGGGACGCCGCCGAGTTCGGCGTCCATCCACTCGCCGCCGTCGACACGCACCTCGACCCTCGACACGCCGCGGTGGATCGCCCAGGCGACGCCACCGACGACGACGTCGCCGACGTGGTCGCGTTGCCGACGGTCGGTGTCGATGCGGGCCATCGTCTTGATCGGCCCCTCCTTCGACCAGCCCCGGGGCACCCAGTAGGCGTCGTAGTCCTCCCACCGGGTCAGCTCGATCTCGGTCACCCACTTGGTCGCCGACACGTAGCCGTACAGGCCGGGAACCACCATCCGGACGGGATAGCCGTTGCGGGCCGGAAGCGGCTCGCCGTTCATGGCGATGGCCAGCATGGCGTCGCGTCCGTCCATGATCACCTCGGTCGGCGTGCCGGCGGTCCAGCCGTCGATCGACCGGCTCACGATCTGGGTCGGCTCCGGGCTGGACGCCTGCCTCGTCGAGGACGTCCTTCAGCAGCACGCCCTGCCACAGGGCGTTGCCGATGTAGTCGCCGCCGACCGGGTTCGACACGCACGACAGCGTGATGTACCGCTCGACCTGCGGCCGGGCGAGCAGATCGTCGAAGGTGAGCTCGATCGGGTTGTCGACCATGCCGCCGATCTTCAGCCGCCACGAGTCCTTCGACACCTGCGGGACCACCGAGCGCGGTGTCGATGCGGTAGAAGTCGGCGATTCGGCGTGACGAACGGGCGTGAGTCCCTCGACGGGCAGCTCGACGTCGGCGGGCAGCGCCGACGCTGCGTCGACTCGGCGCCGGCAGCGCGATGGCGCTGCGCTCGCCGCTCACGTCGAAGCGCTGCTGCAGCATCCGTCCGACGCCGCCGGCGAGCACCGCCGCCGACCCGATCCCGATCGCCCCGCCGACGAACCGTCGCCGGTCGACGCCCATGGTCTGTGGCGGTCGGCTGCGCGCCATCCGGGCTCGAGCCCGGCGTCGTGCCCGGTCGGCCGTGGCGCGAGGTACCACAGCACGGCGATCGACACGCGCCGTCCCGACGATCGTCGGCAGCAGCTTCGCCAGCGTCGGCTCGGGCCGGGTCAGCACGGCGAACGCGCCGAGCAGCCCGATGACGCACGGTCAGCGCGTACGCCGCCGCTCGTGCGCCCGCGCATCGCCAGGATGCCGACCGTCGATGCCGATGCCGAGCACCACGATCGAGCGCGCCGAGCGACGAGCACCGCCTTGTCGTTGGTGCCGAACGTCTCGATCGCCCAGTTCTTGAGCGGCTCGGGCACGCAGTCGATGAACACCTGACCGACCGGCACCACCGGCGACGACGAGCCCTCGAACGAGCCCGACGACGAGTTCGGCTGCGGCGAGGCCGGCGCCCGTGGCCAGCAGGCCCAGCACAGGACCCTGCCATCTTCGGGCCGTACGATCCTTGATTCATGGACCCAGATGTATCCGACGCCGACGCCGTCCCGTGCGCGTTCCATCGTCGCCGAACTCGGTGTTTCCGAGAATGTTCGACTCGCGGAAGAACTTGTTTCCGAAGCGCTCGGGCTCATCGCCGATCAGCCTGACACGCTCGATCTCAAGATCGCCACTGCTGCGCTCGACCGAGATGCGCGACGCGTACGCGATGTTCGCCCCGTACAAGCACCGCCGCAAGGTGTCGATCTTCGGCTCGGCCCGCACCAGCACCGACGATCCGCTCTACGACCTGACCGCGGCGCTCGCTCGGACCCTGGCCGAGCGGGGCTGGATGACCGTCACCGGCGCGGGCCCGGGGATCATGCAGGCCGGCATGGAGGGCGCCGGACGGGAGAACGTCGATCGGCGTCTCGATCCGACTGCCGTTCGAGATCGGGCGCCAACTCGATCATCGCCGGCGACGACAAGCACGTCAGCATGAAGTACTTCTTCACCCGCAAGCTGATGCTGATCAAGGAGTCGCAGGGCTTCGTCTGCCTGCCCGGCGGGTTCGGCACGCTCGACGAGATGTTCGAGCTGCTCACGCTCACCCAGACCGGCAAGGGCGTCCCGGTGCCGATCGTGCTGCTCGACGCGCCGGGCGATCCGTTCTGGGAGGGCGTCGACACGTTCGTGCGCGAGCAGCTGATCGCCCGCGGTCTCGTGTCGGCCGACCGACGTCGACCTGTACACGATCACCAACGCGTGCAACGAGGCCGCCGAGCATCATCGAGGGCTTCTACGCCAACTACGACTCCATCCGGTACGTCGGCGACCACCTGGTGATCCGGATGCGCCAGGGCCCGACCGACGCAGCAGCTCGCCGAACTCAACGAGCGGTTCGGTCACCTCGCCGTCGACGGGCGCGATCGAGCGGGCCGAGCCCTTCAAGGTCGAGCGACGCGACGACGACAAGGTCGATCTCGACCGGATCTCGCTCGTGTTCGCCAAGCGCGGCTACAGCGACCTCGTCGGCGATGATCCGGGTGCTCAACGGCTACGTCTCGTCGAGCTGACGGAGCACCGCCGCGGCCTTCTCGATCGCCCGGCGCGCCTGCATCAGCTTCTTGTCGTCGCGGCGGCCGGGCGACCTCGCCGTCGGCGACCGCCTCGCGGAGCCGGTCGAAGGCGAGCTCGTCGAGATCCGCGGCGATCGACTCGAGCCGTTCGATCGAACTCGTCGTACTCCCCCGTCACGCCGCAGCGCCTCGGCCACGATGTCGACGGGGTGGCGCACCGTCGCAGTCGAGCACCGCGCCGAGATGCATCGAACAACCAGGGTTGGCGCTCGCGACGAGCGACGCGCCGGACGCGGTCACGTGCGCGGTCGATCGCACGCGACCTTGCGGTCGCGGATGTCGCCGGCCAGGTCCGGCTGCAGCGCCGAATACGCCCCGCCGGCGCCGCAGCAGAGACCGTCGTCGTCGAGCTCGACGATGTCGGCGACGTGGCCGAGCAGCACCCGCACCGGTTCGTGGGCCCGCTGGACATGGCGGAGATGGCACGGGTCCTGGACGATCACGGCCGGGCGTCGGCCCGACGGTGCCGGGAGCAGGTCGATGCGCTCGGCGAGCCACTCGTTGATGTCGCACACCCGTGCGCTGAACCGCTTCGCAGCGTCGGTACCGAGCAGTTCGCCGTAGTCCTTCATCGCTGCGCCGCAGCCCGCGGAGTTGACGAGGATCGGCGCCTCCCCGGGCATCGACGCCATCACCCGCTCGGCGAGTGCAACGGCGTCGTCGTGGAGTCCGGCATGGACGTGCAGTGCCCCGCAACATGCACCCTGCGACCCGGGAACGGCGAAGGTGGCACCCGTCAGCGTGATCAGCTCGGCGGAGTTGCGGTGGGTGTCGCGCTGCCATGCGTCCATCACGCAGCCGGTGAACAGCCAGACGTCGGTGCCGGTCGACTCGACGCGGCGGCGGGCGCCGCAGCGGCAGCTCGGCCAGCCCGAACCGACGCGGGACGACTCGCAGACGCTGGCAGGCCGGCGAGCAGCGACGGACCCGACCAGCAGCATCCGGTGGTGACCCAGGACCCGGAAGCCGAGGCGCTGCCACCACGGCGTGATCCGTGCCGCTGCGTGCCAGCGCAGTTCGGGTCTCCTCCATCAGTGCACCGAACTGCACCCCGCTCGGGCAGGCCGGCTCGCACCCGCGGCACTGCACGCAGGTCTCCATGAAGTCGACGAAGAGTCGTCGATCGGGAGTCGCCCCGCTGTCGACCGCCCGCATCGCATCGATGCGGCCGCGCGGCGAGTACTTCTCCTCGCCGCGTGACCCGGAACGTCGGACAGTGCGGCAGGCACAGCCCGCAGCTCACGCACGTCGACAACAGCTCGGCGTCGAGACCGAGCACCGACAGCGCCATGGTCGCCGCGAGGGTGTCCATCGCGCGCAACCGTAGCCGCCGCCACTGGGCGGATCTGGTCCCACTCGGAACTGCCAGATGCGACGGTCGATCGGACACAGGGCCGGTCGTCCACGGGCATTCTCGGGCCCATGCCCGAAGGCCACACCATCCACCGCATCGCCCGCGACCACGGCCGGCTCCTCGCCGGGCGCACCATCCGGGTGTCGAGCCCGCAGGGACGCTTCGCGCGGACGCCGACCGGGTCGACGGCGCCGTGCTCGAACGAATCCAGCCGTTCGGCAAGCACCTCTTCTACGAGTGGTCGACCGGCGAGGTCGGCCACGTCCATCTCGGGCTCTTCGGCAAGTACCGGGTGCAGCGAACCGACGAGTCGCCCGACCCGATCGGCGAGGTCCGGATGCGCCTCCAGACCGAGCCCGACGAGCGAACGCGACGAGTACGTGACGGTCGATCTCAGCGGGCCGACCGCGTGCTCGATCGATCCGCCCGTCGGTTCGCACGCGAGATCCTTGCCCGGCTCGGACCCGACCCGATCCGTCGGGGTTCGAAGCCCGACCGGATGATCGACAAGATCGCGCGGAGCAAGCGGGGCATCGGCGACCTGCTGATGGATCAGTCGGTCGTGTGTGGCGTCGGCAACGTCTATCGGGCCGAGGCGCTCTTCGTCTCGCGGCATCCACCCGCTGCGGCCCGGCACCGGCTGCGACCCGGCCGAGCTCGAAGCGCTCTGGGCCACGGTCCAGGGCATGCTCCGCCAGGGCGTGAAGGATGGCCGGATCGTCACGGTCAGCCGCAGCGACCTCGGCATCGCCCCGCAACGTCAGCGGATCCGTCGCGGCGAGGCCACCTACGCCTACAAGCGTGACCGCTGTCTGCTGTGCGGCGACGAGATCCGCCGCATCGAGATCGCCAACCGCACCTGCTACTTCTGCCCCACCCACCAACCGGCCTGACGCCGACCGCGTCGGCCACCCGGACGTACGATGCCTGGGGCCATGACCGCCCTCGACCACATCCCCGACATCGTCCGCGACCTCCGCGACGGATTCCGCGCCGGCGTGTTGCGCGACATCGAGTCAGCGCGCGGCCCAGCTCCGTCGCCTGCGCACGTTGTTCGTCGAACAGGAGGACCGGCTGATCGACGCGCTCGTCGCCGACGTCGGCAAGCCGCGCATCGAGGCCTACACCACCGAGATCGCCTTCACGATCAACGAGATCGACCACACCCTCAAGCACCTCGACGCGTGGACCAAGCCCGCCAAGGTCAAGGTGCCGCTGACGTTCAAGCCGGGCTCGGCACGCCTGCACCCCGAACCGCTCGGCACGGTCTGCATCATCGCCCCGTGGAACTACCCGGTCCAGCTGCTGTTCGCTCCGCTCGTGCCGGCGCTCGCGGCGGGCAACACGGCCGTGCTCAAGCCGTCCGAGGTCACGCCGACCGGTGTCTGCGCTCGATCGAGGAGCTGGTGCCGCGGTACTTCGAGCCGCCACGCGGTCGCCGTCGTCACCGGCGCCGTCGACGAGACCACCGCCCTGCTCGAGCAGCGCTTCGACCACATCTTCTACACCGGCAACGGCAAGGTCGGCCGCGTCGTGATGCGTGCGGCGGCCGAGCACCTGACGCCGGTCACGCTGGAGCTGGGCGGCAAGAGCCCGGCGATCGTGGCCGCCGACGCCAACGTCGAGGTCGCCGGCGAAGCGCATCGCCTGGGCGAAGTTCCTCAACGCCGGCCAGACCTGCGTCGCGCCCGACTACGTGCTCGTGCGACGAGCAGCGTCGAGGACGAGCTCGTCACCGCGCTCGCCGACGCCGTCACCAGCGTTCTACGGCGCCGATCCCCGCCAGTCGCCCGACTACGCCCGCATCGTCAACGAGCGCCACCACGACCGCCTGATGGCAACTGCTCGAGGCCGGCGGCTACGACGCCACCGTGATCGGCGGTACCGGGGACCGCGGACAGCCGGTACCTCGCCCCGACCGTGCTCGCCGGCGTCAAGCCCGATGCCGCCGTGATGGAGGACGAGATCTTCGGGCCGATCCTGCCGGTGCTCACGGTCGGCGACGTCGACGAGGCGATCCGCTTCGTCAACGACCGCGACAAGCCGCTCGCTCTCTACGCCTTCAGCGCGAGCGACGACGTGCTCGACCACGTCGTGGCCAACACCTCGGCCGGTGGCGTCACGCTCAACCACGCCGTGCTGCACCTCGCCGTGCCCGACCTCCCGTTCGGCGGCGTCGGCGCGAGCGGCATGGGCGCGTACCACGGCAAGGCGGGCTTCGACACGTTCACGCCACTACAAGGCAGTGCTGAACAAGCCGACCCGGCCCGACCCGGCGCTGATGTACCCGCCCTACACGAGCTTGAAGCAGAAGATCCTCCGCAAGTTCCTCTGACGCTCGCTACTGGGCCGTCCACGCCGGCGCGTCGGTTCGCCACGCCAGTACCGCAGCCGCAGTTGCGCTTCGGGCATCGCTGCCGGGGTCGGCGATGCCCGCGACGAGCCGCATGAGCGTTGCGGCGACCAAGCGGAGTTCCGCGACGGCGACAGCCGCGGCGTCATCGGCGAGTGATCGGCCGTACCCGGCCGCGAACGCCGGGTACTCGTGCCCGTCGCCACCCCACCGGTCGCCCAGGTGAGCATCGGGCCGTGGTCCCATCCGGGTGGCGCCCAGCACAGCAGGTCCCAGTCGAGGAGCGTCGGGTCCGTCGGCGGTCATCACGACGTTGCCCGGATGCACGTCGCCGTGGCACACCACCTGCCCGCCGAGTGTCGCTCCATCCCCGATGGCGTTCGATCGTCGACACGATGACCGTGTCGGGCCGCCTCGTCGAGCACGGCAGCGGTGCGCTCGAGCAGCACGTCGAAGTCCCACCACGGAAAGCTCGCCGGCGTCGGCAGCGGGACCGGATCGGGCAGTGTCGACCGGATCGAGTCGAATGCACGATTCGAACCATCGCGCCCACTTCGCGCCCAGTCGATCGGTGCGTCGACCGGTTCGAGTCGCACCCAGGAGGTGACGCTCAGCTCGCCGACCACGACGACCTCGTCCCGCGCCGGGGTGGGCACGCGAAGACCGGCGTCGGCGAGGAACGAAGCCAACTCCAGCGACGCCGACGCCGGCACCGTCGGTGCGCTCACCCGCAGCACCTCGTTCCCGGTGACGAAGATCGCGTTCATACCGAAACGCAGCGCATCGGGCGCAGCAAGACCCCACTGGCGGGCGGCCAGGCGTGCGGCTCGAGGTGGCGGCGTCGGTGTCGGTGATCGGCCGATCGACGTACGCCCGGACGTCGGCAACCATCAGGCGCCGGCGAAGACGTCGACGTCCCGGGTTGAGCCGCCCACCGGGGTCGAACTCGGTGGCGGATGCGGCGGTGCAGCTCGATCGTCTCGCGGTCGGGCTCTGCGGTCGGCGCAGGATGCGAATGGTGCACGATCCCCACGCCGATCTCGGCGACGAACGTTCCCGCCGGTTCGTCCCGCAGCGTGGCCAGCGACGATGGCGGCACCGACCACCGATGGGGTGGCAGCTCGGGCGGCGAGTCCACGGCGACGAGCTCGGCGGTTCCGGCCTGTTCTCGCGATGTCGTCGGGATGCCCGTCGAGCAGCACCCAACTCGTCGTCCCGTCCCACAGCACCGACGTGGGTCGATACAGCTCTCCCAGCAGCGTCCCACGGGTCGCGATCGCTGGAGTACCACTGCTCGTGGATCGGTCGGGGCCGGGTCCGCAGGATGACGTCGGCGAGGAACCCGAGCGTCCCGTGTGAGCCGACCAGGAGCCGGCACAGATCGAACCCGCTGACGTTCTTCACCGTCGGGCCTCCGGCCTTCACCACCTGTCCCGGCCGCCGAGACGTACCGGACCTGGAGCACGGTGTCGCGAACCGGCCCCCAGCCGAGACGGCGGACACCGCTGTGGCCGACCGCCAGCGCTCCACCGATCGTGCCGAAGTCGGGGATCGCCACACACTGGCCGTGCTCGGCGAGCGCCGCGTCGACATCGGCGACCGACGTGCCGGCCCCGCACCGGATCGTCATCTCGGCCGGCTGGATCCATTCGATGCCGCGCGGGTGCCGAGACGCACACGACAATCCGGGACCGGCCCGCCCCGGGTGCCGAGACCCGTGATCGTGACGGGGTCCACTGCGCCGACCTCGGTCGGCGAATGCCGCGACGGCGTCGTCGAGGCTCACACCCACGCCCCGTCGGGAACGCTGTGGATGTCGCCGCATCCCGCCGGGCTCGGCAGCACCTTGTCGGGGTTCGAGAGCCGTCGCGGATCGAATGCCCGGCGAAGGTCGCCCTGGGCGGCCAGATCGACCTCGGAGAACATCAGCGGCATCAGGTCACGCTTCTCGAGGCCGATGCCGTGTTCACCGCTCAGCACCCCCCCGGCAGCCACCGAGACGCGCACGATCTCGTCACCGGCCGCGTGCACCCGGTCGATGACGCCGGGCTCGCGAGCGTCGTACACGAGCAGCGGATGGAGATTGCCGTCGCCGGCGTGGAACACGTTCAACACGAGGAGTTCGTGGCGGGCGGCGATCTCGTAGACCTGTTCGAGCACCTCGGGCAGCTTGTGTCGCGGCACCACGGTGTCGTGCAGGTAGTAGTTCGGCTTGATCCGGGCGATCGCGCCGAATGCCGACTTGCGGCCCTTCCACAGCAGCGCCCGCTCGGCGTCGTCGGCCGCCACCCGGACCGTGCCGACGTTGCGCAGGGCGGCCAGCTCGCGGATCCGCGCGACGTGTGCGGCCACGCCCGCCGGCAGGCCGACGACCTCGATCAGCAACGCTGCTGCCTGGTCCACCGGCAGACCGGCGTGGATGAACTCCTCGACGGCCTGCAGGCACAGCTGGTCCATCATCTCGACCGCGGCGGGCACGATCCCGTCGGCGATGATGTCGCTCACGAGCTGCGCACCGTCGGCCACGGCGGCGAAGTCGAGCAGCATGGTGGCGACGTCGGGCGGGTTCTGCATGAGCTTGACGCACACCTTGGTGGCGACGCCGAACATCCCCTCGCTGCCGACGAACACGCCCCGCAGGTCGTAGCCGGCCGGTTCGGGCTCCTCGCCGCCCAGCACGGTCACCGAACCGTCGGGGAGCACCACCTCGACGGCGTGGACGTGGGCGCTGGTGACACCGTCGGCCAGGCAATGCGGCCCACCGGAGTTGTTCGCCACGTTCCCGCCGATCGAGCAGGTCTGCTGACTGCTCGGGTCGGGGGCGAAGTGAACACCGAGGTGGGCGATCTGCTTCGACGAGATCGAGGTTCAGCACGCCCGGCTCGACCCAGGCCAGTCGGTTGACCGGATCGACCGAGAGGATCCGATTCATCTTCGACGTCGACACGACGATGGCGCCACCCATGGGCACCGCTCCCCCGGCGAGACCCGTGCCCGATCCGCGGGCGACGAACGGCACGCCGAACTCGTTGGCGACCTGCACGACGGCGCGCACGTCGTCGGTCGACTCGGCGAAGCACACCACCGCGGCGTGGCCGGCCATGTTCGACGCGTCGCGCCGGTACAGGTTGACCTCGGCCGCGCCGTCGCGTACCTGGTCGGGTCGCAGTCGTGAGCGCAGTCGCTCGACCAGCGGTGTCGTACCGGTGGTCGCCGTCACGTCGTGGCGGTCGACGGCCCCGACACTCATTGCCCGGCCTTCGCCCCTTGGATTGGCGCCCCTTGGGTTGGCGCTCGCGCATGACGATCACACGGCCGCTCTCGACCGGCACACCGTCGACGTACACCTGATCGCCGGGGCTGACGTGCTCGTCGAGCGACACGAGACGACCTTCCCGACGGGCGTGCAGCTCGTCCTCGGTGTGCTTCATCACCTGACGACCCTCGCGGACGGCATCGACGACGTCTCGTGACTTCGCGCGCACCGAGTCGGCAGCTGAACGCGCCACCTGCGCCGGCGACATCTGGGCCGCCGTCTCCTTGACCTTCTTCTTCGCATAGCCGGCTGTGGCAACGCCCAGCGACGACTCCGCCGGCGAACCAGGTCACACGCTTCATCATGCTCGTCGTCTCCGTCGTCGGTCGGTCTGCGAGTTCCTGCTTCGATCGCTTCGATCGCCGGCGGGGCCGATCGCCGGCGTTCGCGGGGCGCCGCGCAATCTGGCGACCGTGCGCGAGGTGCCGCGGGCGAACCCGGCGGCCTTGATCATCGGCGCGGAGAACGAGGTGCGCGCCACGGTGCTCCCCACGGCATCACCGATCGCCTCGGCGGATCCCAGGACTCGATCGAATCGTTCGAGGTCGGCCCGGGCCTCGTTGACCGTCGCTCGGGCCTCGTCGGTGGTGTCCTGCAGTTCCTGGATCAGCGGTGTGGTCTCGGCCCGCAGATCGTCGAGCTCGCGCCGAACGTCACGCAGCGCGTCGAGCACACGCATCAGCACCACCACGAGCGCGGCGAAGCCGATCGAACACAGGACCGCTGCGATCACGAGCAGGAGTTCGCCGGCGGTCACGTCAGATCCGTCCCCTCGGGGTCGGCTCGTTCGCCGATCTCGGCGTTCGTCACCGTGGTCGGACGGTTCGTACCAGCGGCGATCGACGCAGACCGTCGGGCAGGTACTGCTGGGCGACGGAACCGGACGCATGGTCGTGAGGATACTCGTACCCGGTTCCGTGCCCGAGCGTCGCCGCACCCTGGTAGTGCGAGTCGCGGAGATGCGCCGGCACCTCGCCGACCGCACCGTCGCGCACATCCTGGCGGGCGTTCCAGATCGCCAGCGCCGAGCGATTGCTCTTCGGTGCCGTGGCGAGGTGGATCGCGGCCTGCGCCAGGTTCAGCTGGGCCTCGGGGAGCCCGACGTGTTCGAGCGCGTGGGCGGCCGCGACGGCGACCTGGAGCGCGTCGGAGTCGGCGAGGCCGACGTCCTCGGACGCGAAGATGATCATCCGTCGGGCGATGAAGCGGGCATCCTCGCCGGCCTCGAGCATCCGCGCCAGCCAGTAGACGGCGGCGTCGGCGTCGGACCCGCGCATCGACTTGATGAATGCGCTCACGACGTCGTAGTGGTCGTCGCGTCCGTAGCGAAGCGCTGTCGTCCCGAGCGCCGCTTCCACGTGTGCGAGTTCGACGTGGCCGTAGCCCGAGAGCGCGCACGACACCTCGAGCGCCGTGAGCACCTGGCGTCCGTCACCTCCGGCTCGGTCGACCAGCAGAGCAAGCGCGTCGTCGTCGGCGGTGGCACCCTCGGCCTCGAGCCCGCGGCGCACGAGCGTCTCGATCGCCGAGCGGTCGAGCGGCTCGAGGCGGAACAGTGTCGAGCGGCTGCGCAGCGGTGGGTTCACCTCGAAGAACGGGTTCTCGGTCGTGGCGCCGATGAGGGTCAGCGTGCCGTCCTCCACCGCGGGCAGCAGTGCGTCCTGCTGCGACTTCGAGAACCGGTGGATCTCGTCGAGGAACAGGATCGTTCCCTGCCCGCGCTCGCCGAGTCGTTGGCGAGCCCGTTCGATCGTCTCGCGGACGTCCTTCACCCCGGCCGATGACGGCCGAGAGCTGCTCGAACGCCCGATCCGTGCTGCCCGCGACGGCGAGCGCCAGCGTGGTCTTGCCGGTTCCCGGCGGACCCCACAGCAGCGCCGACGTGAGCCGGTCGGTCTCGACGAGGCGACGCAGCGGCCTGCCCGGCCCGACGAGGTGGTCCTGGCCGACGACGTCGTCGATCGTGCGGGGCCGCAGCCGCGCCGCCAGCGGCGCGCGGGCTCGGCGCTGCTCCTCGGCGGCGACGGCGAAGAGATCGTCGTTCACGGGACGAGCCGCGGGATCACGGCCCGGTAGGCGGCGCAGTCGGAAGTCGACCACGTGCTCGAGCAACCAGGTCGGCTCGACCCACTTCCAGGCGACGAACTCGACATCGTCGGGCGTCGGGATCACGTCGTCGGAACGGACCCGGAACAGGTACCAGCGTTGCGCCTGGCCGAGTCGCTTGCCCGCGCTGCGGATCGCACTGTCGGGGAACTCGTAGACCACCCAGTCCGGATGCTCGTCCGACGAGTTCGACGTCGGTCAGGACCGAGCCCGGTCTCCTCCTCGAGTTCCCGCCAGGCCGACTCGCGTGGCGCCTCGCCGACGTCGATGCCACCCTGCGGAAGCTGCCATGCGCCCGGCACGTCGCTGCGCTCGAATGCGAGCAGCTGACCTCGGGAGTTCGTGACGACGGCGACGACGCCCGCACGGAAGTTCGAACTCGCCATCGGTGCCGAGGGTAGCGGGGCGACCGTCAGCGACCGAGGCCGCGCAGGCGTCGAGGTCACGTCGGCGTAGTCGTCGTCGTACTCGGCGACGGCGCCGAACCAACGCCGAGCGCGATCGGGTCGCCCACGCGGTCGTACAGGTCGCCGAACACGTACCACTGGCGCACATGGAACTCGCGCACCGACCTTGGGCCGCTTGGTCGCCGGCTCCATCAGTTCGAGCGCGCCACGCAGATCGCCCTGATCGGCGAGTGCGCCGGCGGCGACGATGCGCCCTTCGGCCATGACGTCCTGGCTCGGCGAGGCGGCCTTGATCTCGCTGCCACACCTGCTCGACGGCAGCCCAGCGGCCCTGCGCGCGCTGACAGTCGGCGATCACCGGCAGCAGTGCCGGATTCGTCGTGGAGGTCCTGAGCGGCCTGCGAGCGCGGCGACCGCCTGCTTGTACATACCCAGCCGGTAGTACGACGAGCCCGACGATCTCGTGCGCCGCCGACACGCCCGGGCGCCTCCTTCGCGATCGCACGTGGCGATCCGACGCGACTTCCTGGAACCGCTCGCGATCGAGTGCTTCCGACGCCTGCGCGAGCCGCTCGGACAGACGGGCGCCTCGCTGTTGGCCGAGCGCTTCGACGAGCTCGGCCGACACCTCGGGATCGAGGGGCTTCGGCGCACGACGCGGTGGTGCGTCCTCAGCGGCGCCGAGCGGCGGCACGCCGTGCTGGCGCCGGTTGCCGCACGACGAACGGACCCCTCGTCGATCCACTGCTCGGTGGTGCGCTCCTCGATGCGTTGGACGTTCGAGGATCGGGATCCGCGTGGCTCGCGGGGCAGCCGACGCGACTTGACCGCGAGCGAGCGACGCTCGGCCTCGGTCTGGGACGTGCCGGGCTGGCGTCACGTCGTGCGCCGGGTCGAGCGTCGGGGCGACCTCGCCCTCCTCGGGAGTCGGGGCGACCCCGGAGCGGCCGTCGTCGAGCACCGCTGCCCCGTGACCGACCTGACGGCTGCCCGTCGACGACTGCCCGACCTGTGCCCGACGACGTCCGACGACCGTCGGACGGCCACTCGAGCGCCCGCAGGGACGGTCGTCTCGGCGCGGTGGACGGGACGACGAGCCGGAAGACATGGCTCGACCATGCTACGGCGCCGATGGGCATCGAACCGCGGCCGAATCGGGCCGAAAACGCGAAGAACGCACCGCCGGCAAACCCGGTCAGTGCGTTCCTCGATCGAAATCCGGCGACGTCCTACTCTCCCAGGGGATCTACTCCCCAAGTACCATCGGCGCTGACAGGCTTAACTTCCGTGTTCGGGATGGGAACGGGTGTGACCCTGTCGCTATGGTCACCGAAATCAGTTGTCAATGAGGGTGTGACTCCTCAAGGACTCCAGAGCAAGCACGAGCTGTTCAAAACCAAGCCCTCGGCCGATTAGTACCGGTCAGCTGAACGTGTTACCACGCTTACACCTCCGGCCTATCAACGTGATGGTCTCGTCACGGGCCTTACTGCGTTGACCGCATGGGAATACTCATCTTCAACCGGGTTTCCCACTTAGATGCTTTCAGCGGTTATCCCTTCCGTAGGTAGCAAATCTGCGATGCTTCTGGCGAAACAACAGACACACCAGAGCTACGTCCGTCCCGGTCCTCTCGTACTAAGGACAGCAGTTGTCAGTATTCCTTCGGCTGCGGAGGATAGGGACCGAACTGTCTCACGACGTTCTGAACCCAGCTCGCGTACCGCTTTAATGGGCGAACAGCCCAACCCTTGGGACCTGCTTCAGCCCCAGGATGCGATGAGCCGACATCGAGGTGCCAAACCTTCCCGTCGATATGGACTCTTGGGGAAGATTAGCCTGTTATCCCCGGGGTACCTTTTATCCGTTGAGCGACCACACTTCCACACGTGATGGCCGGGTCACTATGCCCTACTTTCGTACCTGCTCGACTTGTAGGTCTCGCAGTCAAGCTCCCTTGTGTCATTGCACTCGACGGCTGATTGCCAACCAGCCTGAGGGAACCTTTGGGCGCCTCCGTTACTCTTTAGGAGGCGACCGCCCCAGTCAAACTACCCGCCTGGCGCTGTCCCTGATCCGGATCACGGACCGAGGTTAGAGCTCCAAAGTACGCAGGGTGGTATTTCAACGATGACTCCACACTGGCTGGCGCCAATGCTTCCAAGTCTCCCACCTATCCTACACAACGCAATTCAAAACTCAACACCAAGTTATAGTAAAGGTCCACGGGGTCTTTCCGTCCTTCCGCAGCTAACGAGCATCTTTACTCGTACTTCAATTTCGCCGGGTCTATGGTTGAGACAGTGGGGAAGTCGTTACGCCATTCGTGCAGGTCGGAACTTACCCGACAAGGAATTTCGCTACCTTAGGACCGTTATAGTTACGGCCGCCATTCACTTGGGCTTAGGTTCACAGCTTCGCTCCGAAGAGCTAACCGTTCCCCGTGACCTTCAAGCATTGGGCAGGCGTCACAGCGTATACAGCGCCTTGCGGCTTCGCACGCTGCTGTGTTTTTGGTAAACAGTCGCTACCCCCTGGTCTGTGCCACCCTCCTCAGCTCGAGCCGTAAAGGCTTTCACCAAAAAGGGTCCTCCTTCTTCCGAAGTTACGGAGGTAATTTGCCGAGTTCCTTAACCATAGTTCTCCCGCTCGCCTTGGTATTCTCTACCCGCCCACCTGTGTCGGTATGGGGTACGGGCACCGTGCCAACTCATTGCTGGGCTTTTCTTGGCAGCATGGAATCAGTGACTTCGCGGTATATCGCTCGGCATCACGTCTCAGCGTTACGGCTCCAACTCTCATCGGAACCCGCCTACACGCTTACCCCGGGACTACCATCGCCCGGGTTCACCTATCCTCCTGCGTCCCCCGTCAACTATCCGCCAGCTACTCGGTCGGTTCGCTTCCCGAAGGAAACAGCCCCAACGTTGCGGCTCTTGGACCTGGCGCGGGCACGGTGGTACTGGAATATCAACCAGTTGTGCATCGACTACGCCTTTCGGCCTCGCCTTAGCTCCCGACTCACCCTGGGGGGATTAGCCTTCCCCAGGAACCCTTGGGCTTTCGGCGGAGGGGTTTCTCACCCCTCTCTCGTTACTCATGCCTGCATTCTCACTCGATGGCGCTCCACGACTGGTTTCCACCGCCGCTTCGCTGCACCATCGACGCTCCTCTACCGCTCCTACTTACGTAGAAGCCCATAGCTTCGGCTCAGGACTTGAGCCCCGTTACATTGTCCGCGCAGGATCACTCGACCAGTGAGCTATTACGCACTCTTTCAAGGGTGGCTGCTTCTAAGCCAACCTCCTGGCTGTCTGTGCAATCCCACATCGTTTTCCACTTAGTCCTGAATTAGGGGCCTTAGCTGATGATCTGGGCTGTTTCCCTTTCGACCAACGAAGCTCATCCCTCGTGGTCTCACTGCCGTGCTCTGGAGTACCGGCATTCGGAGTTTGATTGGGTTCGGTAAACTTGTAGGTCCCCTAGCCCATTCAGTGCTCTACCTCCGGTACTGAACACACGACGCTGCACCTAAATGCATTTCGAGGAGAACCAGCTATCGCCAAGTTTGATTGGCCTTTCACCCCTATCCACAGCTCATCCCCGCCATTTTTAACTGACGTGGGTTCGGTCCTCCACGGAGTCTTACCTCCGCTTCAACCTGGCCATGGATAGATCACTTGGCTTCGGGTCTACAGCATGCGACTCTACGCCCTATTCAGACTCGCTTTCGCTCCGGCTCCCCATCACTGGTTAACCTTGCCACACACCGTAACTCGCAGGCTCATTCTTCAAAAGGCACGCCATCGCGGCCACACCGAAGGTGACGACGCTCTGACTGTTTGTAAACCAACGGTTTCAGGTACTATTTCACTCCCCTCCCGGGGTACTTTTCACCTTTCCCTCACGGTACTGGTTCACTATCGGTCGCCAAGGAATACTTAGACTTATGGGGTGGTCCCCACAGATTCACGCCGGCTTTCACGGTTCCGGCGTTACTTGGGATGACAGGCGGATAGTGCGTACATTTCGGATACGGGGCTGTTACCCACTCTGGCCGACCCTTTCCTGAGTCGTTCTCCTATGCAGCACTTGTAATCCGTGACACATCTGATGCTGTGTCTCCTGGTCCCACTACCCCGCACCAGCAACGCCATCAGGCTTGGCACTGGCACGGTTTGGTCTCTACCCTTTTCGCTCGCCGCTACTCAGGGTGTCGCGGTTGCTTTCCTTTCCTCGGGGTACTGAGATGTTTCAATTCCCCCGGTTCCCTCCTACTGCCCTATGTGTTCAGGCAGCGGTAACACTCCATGACGAGTGCTGGGTTTCCCCATTCGGACATCTGCGGATCGAGGCCTAGTAGACGGCTCCCCGCAGCTTTTCGCAGTCACTCACGTCCTTCATCGGTTCTTGGCGCCAAGGCATCCACCGTTGGCTCTTATTAGCTTGGAAAGAACAAGTTATCTCGTTCATTGAAGCGATCCGAAGATCGCTTCGAAAAGATGCTCGTGCTTGCTCTGCAGTTCTCAAGGAGCCACCGAACAGCGGTGCGGCGACTGCGACTCTCGAGAGACGCGACACAGCTCGACGCTGTGGTGTGAGGGAACAACTCCCTCAAAACGGAAGAGAAGACGGTGACCGACCGAGCACGTGTCAACGAGAGGGACCGAATCCCTGCGACCGTTGATCGTTGCGACGACAGTCCACCAGTGCACCAACAGGTGTGTCTCGCACCCGGATCGAACGAATGTCGATCATCGAGTGGAGAAGCACTCCTTAGAAAGGAGGTGATCCAGCCGCACCTTCCGGTACGGCTACCTTGTTACGACTTCACCCCAATCACCGACCCCACCTTCGACGGCTCCCTCCCTTGCGGGTTGGGCCACCGGCTTCGGGTGTTGCCGACTTTCGTGGTGTGACGGGCGGTGTGTACAAGGCCCGGGAACGTATTCACCCTGGCGTGCTGATCCAGGATTACTAGCAACTCCGGCTTCATGGAGTCGAGTTGCAGACTCCAATCCGAACTGAGACCGGCTTTGTGGGATTCGCTCACCCTCGCGGGATTGCAGCCCTCTGTACCGGCCATTGTAGCGTGTTTGCAGCCCTGGGCATAAGGGGCATGATGACTTGACGTCATCCCCACCTTCCTCCGAGTTGACCCCGGCAGTCTCCTACGAGTCCCCACCATTACGTGCTGGCAACATAGGATAAGGGTTGCGCTCGTTGCGGGACTTAACCCAACATCTCACGACACGAGCTGACGACAGCCATGCACCACCTGTGTACCGCCCCGAAGGACACCCTATCTCTAGAGCTTTTCGGTACATGTCAAACCCAGGTAAGGTTCTTCGCGTTGCATCGAATTAAGCAACACGCTCCGCTGCTTGTGCGGGCCCCCGTCAATTCCTTTGAGTTTTAGTCTTGCGACCGTACTCCCCAGGCGGGGCACTTAATGCGTTAGCGACGGCGCGGATCTCGTTGGTTGAGACCCACACCTAGTGCCCAACGTTTACGGCATGGACTACCAGGGTATCTAATCCTGTTTGCTACCCATGCTTTCGCTCCTCAGCGTCAGTTACGGCCCAGAGCGGCGCCTTCGCCGCTGGTGTTCCTCATGATATCTGCGCATTTCACCGCTACACCATGAATTCCCCGCTCCCCTACCGCACTCTAGTCACAGCAGTATCGGGTGGCGTCTCTGGGTTGAGCCCAGAGTTTTCACACCCGACTTACCGAACCGCCTACGAGCTCTTTACGCCCAATAAATCCGGATAACGCTTGGTGCCTACGTGTCACCGCGGCTGCTGGCACGTAGTTGGCCGCACCTTCTTCTGTAGGTACCGTCATTTTCTTCCCTACTGAAAGCGGTTTACAACCCTAGGGCCTTCTTCCCGCACGCGGCGTTGCTGCATCAGGCTTTCGCCCATTGTGCAAGATTCCCCACTGCTGCCTCCCGTAGGAGTCTGGGCCGTGTCTCAGTCCCAGTGTGGCTGATCATCCTCTCAGACCAGCTACCCGTCGATGCCTTGGTGAGCCGTTACCTCTCCAACTAGCTGATAGGCCGCGAGACCCTCCCGATCCGATAAATCTTTCGTCACTCCGCCATGAAGCGGTGTGACGGCATCCGGTATTAGCAGTCGTTTCCAACTGTTATCCCAGAGATCGGGGCAGGTTTCTCACGTGTTACGCACCCGTTCGCCACTAGGTCTTCCGGAGCAAGCTCCATGGACCTCGTTCGACTTGCATGTGTTAAGCACGCCGCCAGCGTTCATCCTGAGCCAGGATCAAACTCTCCAACAAAAACGTGGCCAACTCTCCGACTCACCGAAGTGAGCGTTTCGAGCCGGCAACGATAGTCAGCGAGCGCACCATCCGAGTCGGGAAAGACTCATGTGGACGATGCGTCCTTGCTGTGTGGTCGACCCGAGGTACAAAGCGCGAGCCGACCGGTAACCGTGTTGCTGCCGGCAGGGTAGCCGACAGCGAAATTGACAGACAGTTCCGAGTCCACCCGAGGGTGGGCGCGTACTGCCCGCACTGGCGTTCTGTCTTCTCTTCCGTTTTCAAGGAGCCGAAGCTCAGGCACGCACCATGGACCGTGGAGATCCTTGCGGGTGTCCGTCGGTCGGCGTTGGTGCCGAGTGGCCTTTCCGGAGGGTTGAACCGCTCCGTGAGGCGGAGTATGAAAGATAGCAGCTCCGGTAGCGGATGCAACCCGCCTCACGAAGAAATTTCGACGAGGTGGTGCGACTTCTTGCCCTTGCGCAGCAGGAGGTACCTCCCGTGGACGAGTTCGAGGTCGCTGAGCTGGGAGTTCTCGTCGAGCTGGACGCCGTTGGCGTAGAACGAGCGCTGCGCGAGCAGATCGTCGGGCGTCGCCGTTCGACGAGGCCGAGTCCGGCCTTGACGAACACCGCGATCGGGTCGTCGAGTTCCGCCGCCGACATGGTGCGATGACGGGATCTCGGCGGCCAGCGTCGTGAAGGCCGCCTCCGACGCCGTGGTCGGATCGCCGCTGAAGAGCAGATCGGCCGCTTCGGCTGCGGCGACCGCGGCCGGTGCGCCGTGCACGAGCGCCGTCATCTCGTCGGCGAGCGCCCGCTGGGCGAATCGCAGGTGCGGCGCGTCGGCGTGCTCGGCCACGATCGTCACGGATCTGCTCGATCGGCTGGAGCGAGAACGTGAGCAACTGGGCGCCGACCTCGTCGTCGGGCGTCTGCATCCAGTGCTGGCGGAACTGGTACGGGCTGGTCTTGGCCGCGTCGAGCCACACCCGGGCACCGGTGGTCTTGCCCAGCTTCGAGCCGTCGGATGCGGTTAGCAGCGGCCACGAGAAGGCGTGGACGTGCTCGCCGCGCTTGCGGCGGATGAGGTCGACGCCGGCGATGATGTTGCCCCACTGGTCCGAGCCGCCGATCTGGATCGTGCAGCCCAGGTTGTCGTGCAGCCACAGGTAGTCGTTGGCCTGCAGCAGCATGTAGCTGAACTCGGTGAACGAGATGCCGTGCTCGGAGTTGACCCGCAGCTTGATGCTCTCGCGGGCCAGCATCTGGTTGACCGTGACGTGCTTGCCGACGTCGCGGAGGAACTCGAGGATCGTGATCGGCTGGGTCCAGTCACGGTTGTCGACCAGTTCGCCCCGCCCGTCGCCGATGTCGACGATCCGGCCGAGCTGCTCCTTGATCGCCGCCACGTTGTGGTTCAAGCGTGTCGTCGTCGAGCAGGTTGCGCTCGTCGGATCGACCGCTCGGGTCGCCGACCATGCCGGTCGCGCCGCCGGCCAGGGCGATCGGGCGATGCCCGGCGTCCTGGAAGCGCCGCAGCATGATCGAGCCCGATCAGGTTGCCGACGTGCAGGCTGTCGGCGGTCGGGTCGCAGCCGTAGTAGATCGCCACCGGGCCGCCGGCGACCGCGTCACGCAGCGCGTCACGGTCGGTCGAGTCGTGGATGAGGTTGCGAGCCTCGAGTTCGGCGATGAGATCGGTACCAGCCATACGGCACGCAAGGGTACTGTCGCGCCGTGCCCGACCCGGTGGACGATTCGAGCCGTCGACGCCGAAATGGCGCGGCAGTTCGCCGCCTCGGCCACCACGTCGCTCCCCCGGGCCCCGCTGTACGCCGCGCTGTCGGCCGGGATCTCCCGCGACCCCGATCTGTACCGGCTCCTGCTCCACGCGCCACCCACGCAGCGACTCCCGGTGCTGCTGTTCGCCTGCGTCCACGACCTGCTGCTCGACGATCCCGCACCAGGAGCTGGCGCGCTGGTACCCGAACCTGACCGCCGTCGCCTCGGCCGCCCGACGATCCGGTCGCTGATGCCGACGTTCAAGCGCTTCGTCGAGCCGCACGCCGATCGGCTGCGGACGCTCCTGGCCACCCGCACGACGCAGACGAACGAGGTCGGACGCTGCGCGATCTTCCTGCCCGGCGCTCGGCCTCCTCGGCGACGAGGTCGGTCCGCTCGGGCTGCTCGACGTCGGCGCCAGCGGCGGGCTGAACCTGCTGCTCGACCGCTACGAGTACCGCTACGAGTCGCAGGACGGCGCCGTCGCCACGGTGGGCGGGCCGTCGTCGGTCGTGCTCCACGGCCGCCACGACGGGCCCGTCCCGGTTCCCGCCGCGATGCCCGTGATCGTCGACGCGCTGCGGCATCGATCAACGACCGATCGACGTGACCGACGACGACGAAGCGCACTGGCTGGAGGCCTGCGTGTGGCCCGACCAGCCCGATCGTTTCCATCGCCTGGTCGCAGCGATCGAGATCGCCCGACGACGCCACCCGAGATCCTCGCCGGTGACGCCGTTGCGTCGCTGGCGCCGGCGATCGAGCGGGTCGGTTCGGCGGCGCATCCGGTCGTCACGAACTCCTGGGTCCTCAACTACCTCACGGCGGAG